>JAIYCY010000023.1 GCA_027487775.1 Planctomycetaceae bacterium | reverse complement strand
GCGTATTGCAGATGGCTCTTCGCGTCCGCCTGCGTGAGCGGCATCGGCGAGCGGTCGGACGCCTGCGTCGGGTTGACCATCAGCGTGTAAAACTGCCCCGCCACGCCGAACGCGTCATAGTCGTACGTCTCGCGCGTCTTGCCTTGCAAATCCAACAGCCCGCGAACGCTGCCGTGCGTGTCATAAAGGAACAACTCCGGCAGATGGCTCCCCTCGACGCGTGCCTGCGCGATCACATCCAGGCCCAGCGTGTACGAACGATCGATCTCCCACCCCTCGGCCGGGGTTCCCACCGCATCCGCATCACGCTTCAGCTCGTCCAGCTTCTGCGAATAGCCGGTCGGGTTGCGATGATCGATGACCGCCCGCCGAGTTCCCTCCGCATCCCGCGTCTCGAATCTGCGACCCTCGGCGTCGTAAGCAAACACTTCATCCCCCGCATCGCCTGGCAGCGACGTCGGATCGGTGATGAAGTTTGGATCGGGCCTGCTGAGCGAGTCCATCACAGTTCGTTAAAAACGAATCCTAGGCGAACACCGTTACAAGAATCCGCATTCAGCAGTCTCGAATGAGCGGGATGATAAAGAATCTCATTGCCTCCTCAAGCTTCGCAATTTCTGCTCGAACCTCGCCCCATGTCAACTCTCTACGAAGACCCATTCCAATCAGTAAAGACAGCATGTCCTCGCAGTCAACCATTGTGTATCCAGACACTTGCCGCCAATTCGCTCGGAACGACACAAGCCTGGAGTTCAACAGCATGACTGTAAACTCCAATTCCAACTCCTGAGTTCCTACGAACTCAATGGCGTACAACTGCTCATTCTCACAATCAAGCCATTCGACAACTTGCTCACGACTCCATCCGAACAATTCGCGCGCGATGACTACATATTGTTCCATATCTGAAGGCAGCAGAAAGTCACGTATTCGACCCATCGACCGATCCTTAAATGTCAATTGCTTCTACGAATGCGGTTGTCGATTGCTATAACGGAATGATGGCGAATGGCTTCAGATCGCCACCAGTCAACCAATTGAAACGGTACTGATCAGGAAGCGTACCTTGAACATGCGGTATCCAACCGCCGAGACCGTCGCGCTTGTAGGTTGCTCCATATACAATGGGAATGCCGTCCCACGGACCGATGCCAGAACTCCGATACTGATTCACTATTGCCAGGTCGCTCGCTGATGATGCTGACACTTGCTTCTTCTCGATCTGATTAAATCGCCGACGGCTAATTGACGTGATGATTAAGAACGGATGCCCATCACCCCTAACATTTCGGCGGGCGAAGTTGGCTGCTGCCGATAGACCATCGGAATCAGCCAAGAACTGATAAAAGCCAACTCCAAAATCCAATTTACGCGTAGCTGAAAAGTAGTTGATAACTCCGCCGCGCCATCTATCTGTCGAAGTGCCATGCACAAAGTACATGTCATCGTCATTTCCCTTGTGAACTGTCTTGATACTTTCTTCCTGCAGCGACACTGTCGGAACACCCATTGCCTTAGCTACATGCTTGGGCGATGCAAATGTCTGTTGATCCGAGCCAGCATCTCTCATCCCTGCGTTGATGATGGCACCGCCCATCGCCATGATTCCAAGCACGCTAAGCCCGATGATGGCCAGAGCCGCAAACTGAATCTTTGAGACAGTCAATAGTTCCGCATTATTTACAAACCACCCAGTCGGATCCGTGTAGTACACCGGATTCGCCGAGCCGTAGAGGAAGAGGTTGGCGTCGGTCGTGTCGCCGGGGCCGAAGATCGTGGGGTCTTGGCTGCGGAATCGGCCCGTGCCCGCGTCGTAGTCGCGGGCGCGCAGGTCATACGCACCGAGGCTGTGCGTGCGGAACTCACCGGCGTATTGCAGGTGGCTCTTCGCGTCCGCCTGCGTAAGCGGCATCGGCGAGCGGTCGGACGCCTGCGTCGGGTTGACCATCAGCGTGTAAAACTGCCCCGCCACGCCGAACGCATCATAGTCGTACGTCTCACGCGTCTTGCCCTGCAAATCCAACAGCCCGCGAACGCTGCCGTGCGTGTCGTACAGGAACAACTCCGGCAGATGGCTCCCCTCGACGCGCGTCTGGGCGATCACATCCAGGCCCAGCGTGTAGCCAAGCTCGATCTCCCACCCCTCGGCCGGGGTTCCCACCGCGTCCGCATCACGCTTGAGTTCATCCAGCTTCTGCGAATACCCCGTCGGGTTGCGATGATCGATGACAGATCGACGCGTCTCGTCAGCATCCCGCGTCTCAAACCTTCGCCCCTCCGCGTCATACGCAAACACTTCATCCCCAGCATCGCTCGGAGTTGAGGTCGGATCGGTGATGAAGCTTGGATTGAGCTTGCCGGAGGTTGATTCCATCGAGCCATCCCCATCAAACGTAAATGTTTGGAACGTGATCGTACCGGGGTCTCTATACCCATCGTTTCATCGCACGAATCATTGCAATGCCACGCTCCTCAAAGGTCGGTTGCCTCAGATAAACTGAAGGATTCGGCAATCGCTTATGTTGATTGCGAGTCATCGGTCCGATGATGTCCAATCGCCAGTTGCTGCCGCCTGCGACTTGCACGAGAGTGCCGCCAATCCAGCCTCGCTGAGCCTTGACCCAATCTTCGTGCCCGAGTGTCTTCACTGCCTCTCTGGTCATCCGCTTTACCTCATCGGCAGCAACCTGACCGAAGTGAAGATCCATTGCGCTATAAACTGCGCGAGCGAGTGCAGAGGGATCATCCCATGCGTAACGACCATGAACCTGCACGAGATTCGTACACCCGCCGATCATGATTGCCTCACGAAATACGACGATCTCCGTTCGCTTCCACCAAAGCAATGTTGATGCAATTGACTTCAATCGTGCTGGTCTATCTGACTCATTTGATGAACTGTACAACAAGGTGAACTCCCGGAAAATCACGCCTCAATTCGTCTGCGAACTTTGCAATATCATCCAACTGAGCGCTGGTCATTGCTCCATCTTCGAATGCCGCAACAAGTGTCCGACGCCGTACCTCACCCTTGCCAACCGTGGAATAGGCATAAGACTTGGGATATACCGCTTGAGACAGTCTACGTACGTCGGACCTCAGAGCGTCGCGTATCGCACCGCTCTTACTATAACCAGAAAACAAGTCATAGCTCTTGATCGAGAGGCCGGTTCCGGTCACAGGGTCGAGATGGTCCAGCACCGGAAAATCCGGATGCAGCACACGCTCTTGGACTCCAGCGTCGTTAAGAATCTTCTTTTCGATCGCTCGGCCCCGTTGTCCAGCGTCGCGGATGTTCCACACGGAATTCTTCGCACGCTTGATCGCTTCCCCGGCGCGCCGAAGCTTCAGTGTCTCCGGGACCGCCCTCGCGATCCACTTTAACTTGCTACCAATTCCACCAGTGACACCATCCAAGGCCATATCTGTTGCAAATGCCCGAAGTCCGGCCTGCCATGACGCACCACTAGCGATCATCATCGCGCTAGAAAATGCATTGAAGGCCACGGAACTTGCTGTCGAACCCAATGTCAATTTGATTGCCATCGCCTTGATCGTGGCCACGTACACGGCCAACCCCGTCGGATCCGTGTAGTACACCGGGTTCGCCGAGCCGTAGAGGAATAGGTTGGCGTCCGTCGTGTCGCCGGGGCCGAAGATGGTGGGGTCTTGGCTGCGGAATCTTCCTGTGCCCGCGTCGTAGTCTCGCGCTCGCAGGTCATACGCACCCAAACTGTGCGTCCGGAACTCGCCGGCGTATTGCAGGTGGCTGCGCGCGGCGGGCACTTGCAGTCACGCGGCGGCGGGATATTATCCGGTGCTGTCAGGAGACGGCCTGCTCGTTTGCGGGCCGTTGCGGGCGATTAGCTCAGTTGGCTAGAGCACACGCATCACACGCGTGGGGTCACAGGTTCGAATCCTGTATCGCCCATTGAATCCCAAGCATCCACCCGCTGGTTGCGAGCGTTGCGGCAGCATCAGAGCCGGCAACCTTTGATCAAACTCCGATCAAACCCCGATCAAACCCTGAACGACGCAATCTCAGCGCTGCAATCTCTGCGATGCAATCTCTGCGATGCGAACTCAGCGATCTGGTGCCAATCGCCGGGCGACTTCCGTGCGCAGGAATTTCTTGCCGGCCCGGCGGCTAGCGATCGAATTGGGCATCGAAGGCGATGGACGACGGTTTGAAGTCGAGGCTGCGGACGAAGTCGCACGCCTCGGCGGCGCCGTGTTCGCGGTCCATGCGGCTGTCTTCCCATTCGACGCTGAGCGGGCCCGCGTAGCCGATGTCGTTGAGCGCGACGATGATCTCTTCGAAGTTGATGTCACCTCGACCGGGCGAGCGGAAATCCCAGTTGCGGCGCGGGTCGGCAAAACTGACATGTCCGCCGAAGACGCCGACCGTGCCGTCGCCGTGGCCCCACCAGACGTCTTTGACGTGGCAGTGGTAGATGCGGTTTGCGAAGGTGCGGATGAATTTCACGTAATCGACGCCTTGATAGCCGAGATGGCTCGGGTCGTAGTTGAAGCCGAAGCGCTTGTGACCTTTGACGGCGGCGATCGCGCGCTCGGCGCTGGCGATGTCGAAGGCGATCTCGGTCGGATGCACTTCGAGGGCGAAGTTCACATCCTGCTTCTGGCATTCGTCGAGGATGGGGGCGAAGCGTTTGGCGAAATCGTCAAAACCCTTTTGCCAGTATTTTTGATCGGTCGGCGGAAATGCGTAGATGGAATGCCAGATGGACGAGCCGGTAAAGCCGTTGACGACCATGGGGAAGGCGATCTTGGACGGGGCCGCGTTTCGGAAAAGTCGGGCGGCGCGGACGGTTTCGATCATGCGCTTTTGGGCGCGTTTGCGAACGCCTTCGGGATCGCCGTCGCCCCAGACTTCTTTGGGCAGGATCGACTTGTGTCGCTCGTCGATCCGATCACAGACGGCCTGTCCGACGAGGTGCGCGCTGATGGAGACGCTGGTCAGCCCGTGGTCGGCGAGGACTTCCCACTTCTTCTTGCAGTAGTTTTTATCCTTGAGCGCTTTATCGACCTCAAAATGATCGCCCCAGCAGGCGAGTTCGAGACCGTCGTACCCGAACTCCACCGCCTTGCCGCACAGCGCATCAAATTTGAGATCGGCCCATTGTCCGGTGAAGAGTGTGACGAGACGTGCCATGGTCGATTCCTCCAGAATGAAACTCAAAAGCGTGCTGGCGGTTGAAGAGACTTGGGTCGATGACGAGATTCGTTGTAGATCGTTGTACCGAGATCGAGGTCGCGCTTCCAATGTCATTGCCTCTTTTGCGCGAGGATCCATGGGAGCAGGTCTTTTTCGTTGTAGGCGCGGTCCCAGCAGTTGTGCCCGAGCGCGCCGTAGCTGGTGAGTCTGGCATTTCCGCCGGCCTGGTTGATGCGATCGACCATCTTGCGGCTGCTGGCGTGGAGTCGGAAGGGATCGCCCTGGTTGTGGAACACCCAAATGGGCAGATGTTTGATGGCCTGGACGGTCTGCGTTTCCGATCCTCCACACTTAGGGACGAGGGCGGCGAATCGGTCGGGATGACGGGCCGCGAGCGTGTAGCAGCCTTCGCCTCCGGTGGAGAGTCCGGCGAGCGTGACGCGATCGGCGTCGATGCGAATCCGACGTGACGCATCATCGAGCGCCGCGATCGCGATGGCATGTTGACGTGGCCCGGTCCATGAACCGTCGGGCGACTGCGGGAAGATGACGGCGACGGGCCACTTTCCGGGATCGCGCTTGATGGCGGGGCCGAGTCCGACCGTGGTGTTCTTCACGCCGTCGCTTCCGCCTTCGAACTGTCCGTGCAGAAAGACGATGGCGGGCACGGGCGCTTTGCCGTCGTAGTTGAAAGGCACGAAGAGGCTGTAGTTGCGTGTCTCGCCGCTGGGCAGCTTGAGCTCTAGCTTTTGAAAGCCGGTCCCCTTGGGCGCCAATTTGTTGACCGCCCCGGCAGGATTCGATCCGCCGCACCCGATCGCCAGCATCGCGACCAGCGTCACGCACAACAACGCCATGCACCGAAAGACTCTCATCACGCGATCCTCCTGAAATTGTTCTTCTTCATCGCACAACCCGTCGATGCTTTCTCTATGGATTCAATCGGTCGATCGCCTCGACGATTTTCTCCTGAGCGATCTTGGCCACGCGGATGCGGTCCTCGCGCAGGTCGTTCAACACCACACTAAAGACATGCACACTGCCCGCGCGACTGACGACATAACCGCTCAAGGCACTCACGCCACGAATGTAGCCCGTCTTGGCAAAGACTCTGCCACGCAGCGCTTCAGGAAAGCGGCGATCAAGCGTTCCATCCACACCCGCAATCGCCAGCGAGTTCCGATACATCTCGGCGACATCGGAGCGTTCGTGATGGTGCATCTTGGCCAGCACCGTTGCGAGCAGGTGCGGCGTGACGCGATTCCCACGCGACAGCCCGCTGCCGTCGTCGAAACTCATGACCGACGGATCCAAATCCAGCTCCGTCGTCATCGATGCCAGTGCCGCAGACCCACGCGACCAGCTTCCGGCATCCTCAGGCGTCACCACCGATCGCTTGAGCAGTGCCTCGGCAAACAGATTGTTCGAATCCTTGTTCGCTCCGATCAAAACCGCCCGAAGCTCCGTCTCAAAAACGGCCAGCGGGTTCCATCCACCAAGATCCGCCGACACAAGCTGCGATCGAACCGTCCGATCGATCTTCAACTCGGCGACTTGTCGCCCCGCGGCCCGGAGTGAATGCGCCAGTGCACCGGCGGTGAATCGCGTCGGATCGTCGATCGTCACGCGATAGCCAATTCGGTTGCTTGCGTTCACGGTTCCGCGCACCGTCACGCGATTCGTGCCCGCTCGCCTCTCCATCCATACCGATTGCTGATTACCGATCGAGAGCGCGTTGACCAATTCGATCACATCGCTCACCGGCTCGGCACGCACCTCCACCGCTCCGCCGCGCGGGGCGACATAAACGTCCAGACAGTTCGTGTTCAGATTCAATCCACCGACGGGCGCGCAGTACGGCCGCTCGTGTTGGTCGACGGGCCAACCGGAATGCACCGATGCCGGCTCGAAAACACTGTCGTCCACCAAAAGCGATTCGATCGACGCAAGTTCCGCAGGCAGCGACGCCGCCCATTTTCCAAACAGCGTCGATGGTCCCCAACCGACGGCCCGCAATCGCTCGCTATCCCCCAGCGTCGGATCGCCATCACCCACCAGCGCCATCTGTCGACCTCGCTCCATCAACAGCGTCCGAAACCGAAACGAAGGCCCCAGCCGCTCCATCGCCAGAGTCGTCGATAACAGCTTCATGTTGCTGGCCGGTATGAGCGGACGGTCGGCGTCGATGTCGACGATCATCTTGCGATCATCCCACGTCACCCCCAGACGCATCACACAAACGCCCACACTCGACCCGCGAAGTTGCGGATCATCGAGCACCTTGCGCACCTCGGCGGTCAGTCGCTCATCGATCAAACGCGTCGGATCGACACGCTGTCTCGATTCCGGCCCGGCATTCGTGGATTCGACCACGCTCGTCTGTCCCATCGCGCGTGTCGCGAACAGATTCGCAATCAGTCCGACGATCAACATCCATCGCACGCATCCGCTCGGCATACTCAGCAGCGTATCCAGATCGTCGAAAGCATCCAAATTGCATCAATTCGTCCCCTCAACAACTCCACGCGACCACATCGATCAGATTCGATTTGTTGCAATACCGCCGGGTGGTGGAAACCATCTCAAAGACACGATCCAGGCCACAAGAACCATGCCCCGCCGCGATTTTGCGACCGGGCGATCGGTCGGGTAGCATGCACGGTTCGCTCGAAAATGGTTCGAGCATGAACTGCTTCGTCTGAATCGACGCGACCATGGAAATCCTGTTCTACATTCTCACGGTTCTCTTCATCCTCCTCTGCCTCCTTCTGTGCGGACTGATCCTCATCCAACGCGGACGCGGAGGCGGACTCGTCGCAGCATTCGGCGGTATGGGCGGAAATACCGCCTTCGGAAGCAAAACAGGCGACGTCATGACTTGGATGACCGCAGGAGCCTTTGGCGTCTTTGTCCTTCTCTGCATCAGCCTCGTCTGGCTCGCAGAATCCGTCCACGAAGACCGCACCCTCGGACGCGCCGATCAACCCGCCAACTCCACTCTGCCCGCCCCCGCCCTTCCCGAACCGGGGCTCCCGGCACCCGGCCAACCCGCACCCACTCTCCCCGAACCCGGTCAATCCGATCAGCCCGCAGTCCCCGCGCCCACCAACACATCGCCCACCAACACATCGCCCACCAACACCCCGCCCGCCCAAGATCCATCCACCTCGACAAACACCTCTCCGTCAACTCCCGCAACATCCACAACGCCCGCTGCACCACCTTCGGCTCCCTCACAAGATTCAGCACCCGCACCAACTCCTGCACCCGCTCCCGCACCGGCACCCGCCAATCCATAAATCGCAAATCCGCGACACACTCGCCTCTGAATCAAACCGTCCGTCGATCGAAATCCCAGACCCAAGGCTCTACGCATGATCGTCAGCATGACCGGCTTCGGCGACGCCAGCCTCCAACAGGACGGCACTCACTACAGCGTCGAGATTCGATCCCTCAACAACCGCTACTTCAAAGCCGTCATCAAGCTCCCCGATCTCGTCGGAGGACTCGAACCTGAAATCGAAGTCAGCCTCCGCAACCGACTCGTCCGCGGATCCATCACCGCCGTCATCAAAATGCGCTGCGAGTCCGCCGACGCCGCCCAACCCCTCAACCTCGCCGCCCTCGACAGCTATGTCCGGCAGCTCAAGCAGGCCGGGCTGATCACCGATGACCGCCCCGCAGACCTCGGCGCGCTCCTTGCCCTCCCCGGCGTCTGTCAGGAAGCCACTGACGACCCCGTCGAACTCGAACGGCATGGCCCCATCCTTCGTTCGCTCGTCGAAAGGGCCATCGACAAACTCATCGTCATGCGCACTCGCGAAGGACGAGCCCTCTTCACAGAACTCGACAAACACGTCGCTCTCATCGAACGCGTCCTCAAGTTCATCGAAAACCGCGCTCCAAACGTCGTCAGCGAATATCACCGCCGACTCGCCGCGCGTGTCAACGAACTCATCGGCAAAGCCGAACTCAAAGTCGGTGAAGCCGACCTGCTCAAAGAAGTCGCCGTCTTCGCAGAACGCAGCGATATCGCCGAGGAAATCCAACGCCTACGCCATCACTGCACACAATTCCGCGACGCATGCCTGCGCTCCGAACACGCCGGACGCAAGCTCGATTTCATCGCCCAGGAAATGCTCCGCGAAGCCAACACCATCGGCAGCAAAGCCAACGATGCCGACATCGCAGGACAAATCGTCGAGATCAAAGGCGCGATCGACCGCCTCAAAGAACAAGTCCAGAACGTCGAATAAACAGCCGTCCCTCTCAGTAGCTCGCCTGCGGCTCTTCACGACTTGAAACCCGGCTTGAGCAGTATTCATCGGTCTGGTCCATCCCAAGGAGACTCCACTTGCCCAAGCCGACAACATCCACCAAATCCATCCCGCCGGTTGTCAAAACCATTGTCATCCTCATCGGCGCTGTATTCATGTTCGTTGGAGGACTCATCCTCTCAGGCGCAGTCTTTCCCAATCTCGGTGAAAGTCGCACCCTCGTCGGCGGACTCTTCGTCCTCGTCGGCGCCATGGACATCATGATGGGACTCGTCATCCTCCCCGCCGTACTCGCCAAACAACAGAAACAGCTGCAGCAACACCAACAACAGCAACATCAGTCCGGTAGACCCTAGCATCTATCCCAATCCATCATTCGTCGCACTCTTCGCGTTCCGCCCTACAATTCCCCATCCGACGGAGCTTTCACGATGGTCGCGTCCAACGACTCCAACTCCAATGCCAGTCCAAGCTCAATCGCCCCGCTCGGCACCTCACCCGCGTCCGCCAAGCCCGGCCCAGGGCTCCTCATCGTCCTCGTCGGGCCCAGCGGTGTCGGTAAAAGCACCATCTCTCGCATGCTCGCCGACCGCATGAAGGTCCGCTACACCGTCAGCGTCACGACGCGACCCAAACAGCCCGGCGATGACATCGGCAAAACCTACGAACACGTCGACCTCGAAGAATTCTACCGACGACTCGATCGTGACGAGTTCCTCGAATACGCCAGTGTCTACGCCGACTATTACGCAACACCCAAACGCCCCGCTCTCGATCAACTCTCCGCCGGCGAAGATGTCCTGCTCGAGATCGACTTCCAGGGCGCCATGCAAGTCCGCTTCCACTATCCCGACGCCCTTCTCATCTTCATCCTCCCTCCTGACGAACAAACCCTCCTCCAACGACTCACCGACCGCAAACGCGACTCCGCCGACGCCATGCAACGACGATACCGCAACGCAAGACGCGAAATCGCCATGGCCAAAGGCAGTCGCGCCTTCGACCACATGGTCATCAACGACGACCTCGAAACCGCCGTCGCTGAAATCGTCCGCGTTATCCGTCATAAACGCACCGCCATGTAACAGCCCCACGCTCATCACCCTCGCACTCCACGCAAACCCTTAACAACCAAACACGCCACTTCGGCTACACTCCAATCAACGGAGCCTTCCATGCTGGCCGAAACACCCATCTCTTTCCTCGGCGAACAACTCATCGTCATCTTCACCGTCATCGGTGCCGTCGCTGCACTCCCCGCACTCATCGAGTTCTGGATCGATCGACGAAAACGAAAACAACGCATCGCTCTCTCTCTCGACGATCAATCCGTCCGCACCCTACGACCCAACGTCGCCGGATTCGAACCGCTCCTGGCTGACATCGCCGACCTGATCGACCGCACAGCCCGACCCGAACTCTACCGCGACCTCGCCGTCGGTAACGAAGTCCTGCTCATCGGACCCAGCCTCTCCGGAAAAAAAATGTTCGCCCAACAATGGGCCAAACTCGCACAAATCGACCGACTCATCACCGTCTGGAACCCACGCAACGCCGACGCACTCGCTGCCGCCAAAGACTGGGTCAAAAGCTACCGCCGACGCAAAGTCATGCTCCTGCTCCCCCGCGTCGACCAAGTCTACGAATCAGACGATCAGGAACTCGTCAGCGAACTCGACGCACTCATCGAAGTCACCAGCAGCTCGGAGAATGTCCTCGTCTTCGCCACCGCGACCAGCTTCAAACCCGATTCACCCATCGACCAAACCTTCGGCATCAAGCTCGTCCTCCCCGGCACGCCCACCAGCCTCGCGCACCCCAAGCTCCTCAACGCCGAAGCCCAGCAAGTCATACGCGCCGTCATCGAATACTACTGGCAAAGCGCCGAAGCCAAAGGCTTCACACTCGACGGCATCACCCTCGACGATCTCATCGACCGACTCGCCGACATCGTCTCCAACCCTGCCGAAGTCGAAGACGTCATCGCCCTCGTCAAAACCATCGCCATCTACCGCCGCCACGCCGACCTCGCCCAAGGACTCCGCGTCACACCATGGATCATCGATAAGGCCATCAGCCGCGTCGGCATCAACCTACTCGTCGAATCCGAGTCCTGACTCATTCCAGTTCTCGAATACGCCCGCACCGACATCAGATTGCCCGCGACATCTGTAATGACATTGCTCAATGCAGATCCGCGCAAGGCACCATTGACCTCCGCATTACGCGGTCGCGGGCAAAGCTTGCGGTTGAGCAGTCTCCACGTCATCCGCAGGGTCGTCGTCTGAAGTCATCTGAACGAGCATGGTGAGATCGGGCAGATCTGGCACCGTCAAACCTCGCTCGATGCACCACCGCTCGGCGGCACACCAGACCGCCTGCGTGTGCAACCAGGCGGTCATGCCCTGTTGCCGGTTGTACCCCCCGCCGTAAACGACCGCACACGGAATCCCCCAGCCACGCACGTAACGCATCACCATCCGATCGCGCTCACGCATCGCACGGCTGCTCAGTTTCATCTGCCCAAAGCGATCGTCCTCATGCACGTCCGCGCCAGCGATGTAAAACACCAGATCTGGCTCGAACAACTCAATCGACTCGATCATCGTCGGCTCGACACGCGAGAAGAATTCATCCGTCGATGCCATACGCGACAACTCGATATCGAGTGTGCCAGGCTCCTTCCGGCTCGGATAATTCCTGCCGACGTGCGCGCTGTAAGTCATCACGTTGGCATCGCCTCGAAAAATCGCGTGCGTCCCGTTGCCCTGATGCGCGTCGAGATCGATCACCATCACCTGCAGCCAAGGCTCGATCGACTGAAGCTCACGAATCGCTACCGCGACATCATTGAAAACGCAGAAACCCTCGCCACGATCAGGAAAAGCATGATGTGTTCCGCCGGCGAGGTTGCAGGCGATGCCGTCACGAAGCGCAGCGTGTGCGGCCGCAATCGTACCCATCGTCGCGTGCATCGCACGTCGGTGGATTGTCGGATGCCAGGGCAGGCCCAGCCGCAACGCGGTGAGCGGATTGTATTCTCCCGTCTCGATCGATCGAACATAGTCAGGCGTGTGAACGCGATGTAGCGCCTCACGCGACACCCGCCCCGGCTCGACCACACACCCAAGCCCGCAGCGATCGATCCACGTCGCCGACCAACTAAACTTCCGCATCGGAAAGACGTGCCCACGCGGAAGATCGGCCACATAGTGCGGGCTGCTGAAGGCGAGCATGTCGATGCCATCCGTCTTCATCGATCAACGCCCGCCTCGCGCAATCATGCGACGAACCGCAGAATGAAACCAACGATCCGGGAGCCATCGCTTCAGCAGCGCCGCCGACTTCGCATCATGCCCGACAAGCACGCGCAGCCTCGCGCGGCGATCCGTCAGACATCGCTCGATCACACGCGCGACCTCGTCGGCGTCGATCGCCCTCGCCTCCGCACGCCTCGCGAGATCCGACACGCGATCCATCAACGGGCCGTACATCGAACGGGATTCGGAATCGCAGATCATGGCGTCGATCCGATGTCGCGCCTTCTCCCAAATGCTCGATCGGGCGGCCCCGGGCTCGACCAGACTCACCTGAATCTGCATCGACTCAAGCTCATGCCGCAGCGATTCACTCAGCGACGCCAGCGCAGCCTTGCTCGCCGCGTAAGCACCGAGCATCGGTTGTCCAATACGACCGGCGATCGAGCCGATGTTGACGATCCTGGCTGACCCGTGACGCACGGCGCACAAACGCAGCAGCGGCAGGAGCACCCGAGTCACCGACATCTGCCCAATCACGTTCACCTCAAACTGCTCACGCAAATCGTCACTCGAAATCACCTCAATCGGACCGGGCACAGCCATGCCGGCGTTGTTCACCAAACCATACAGCAGTCCGGCCCGACCGACGATCAACTCGATGCCCCGACATGCATCGGCGATTGAAGCCTCGTCGGCGACATCCATCAGGACGCCCTCGACCGATCGATGCTCGCGACGCAACGAATCAAGGTCCGCAACGCTTCGAACCGTGGCGATCACCCTAAAACCCGAATCGAACAGCCGACGCACGCACGCCCGGCCCAGCCCGCTCGACGCGCCAGTCACCACCACCCAATGCTCGGGTCGACCTTCCGACATCGAACTCATCATAAACGCAATACCCAGCCCGGCGACACTGTGCTAAGATGATGTTCAGATGGCTAAGACCAAGTTCAACCCCGCGCCGCGAATCGAAAATCGTCGGGCGTTTCACGATTACTTCATCGAGTCCAAGCTCGAGTGCGGTATCGCATTGGTCGGTTCGGAGGTCAAAAGCCTGCGCCTGGGCAACGGTCAACTCACCGATTCGTTCGCAACCATCGATCACGGCAAGCTGCACATGCACGGCGCGTACATCGATCCGTACAAACAGGCGTCGCTCGCTTTCAATCACGAACCCAAACGGATTCGTGTCCTGCTCGCCCATCGCCGAGAGATCAAACGACTTGAAGAAGAAATCTCACGCGGCGGAATGACCCTGATCCCGCTCGCCATCTATTTCAAGGACGGCCGAGCCAAAGTCGAACTGGGCGTCGCTCGCGGCAAGAAATCACACGACAAACGCGCGAGCATCAAAGAGAAAGAAGCCAAACGCGACCTCCGCAACGCCATGATGCGATGACCTATGGGATGTCGTCACGTATGGGATGTCGTCACGTATGGGATGTCGTGACATACAGAATGCGTTGTGCGGTCTACACACGACGTCGCAGCACCAGGGCCGCGAGGATGCCGAGTGCTGAAAGCGATGCAGGTTCTGGCACGCGGGCGAACGCGCTTCCCGGGCCCGTCGGGAAGGTCGGTGTGCTTGGGAACATCGCGCTATCGTACTTGCCGTCCAGTCGAACAATAAAAAGACCGCCGTCGATATCGCTAATGACTATGTTTCCGCTTGGGAAGTACGGATAGTTGTTCCAAGCCCCGTTAAACGTCGCGGCGTTGCTGGCTGCGAACGTGTCGTAGTAAGCGATCTCGGTCATCCAGTCGCTCGGATTGTTGCTCTGCAGATTGTTCATCTCGAACACACGAAGGCCTGTCGTGTAGTTGGACATGAACACGAGATTGCCCCGAACATAGAGGTTGTGATCGATGCTGGACGTGGCATGATCAAACCTGCCGCGGTAGACCGGGTTGTCCAGATCCGAGACATCAAACAAATGCGTCCGCGTGCGTCCGCCCGTCAGGCCGTCGTTTTCATCTAATTCGTCGTTGACGAACAGGTATCGCTGATCTTCGGTCAGCCAGCCCTGATGGATGTAACCGACCTGCGGATACGAACCCGCACCGACACGGCGAATATTGGACTTGTTCGAGACATCGACAAAGCTGACCGTGTCGCTGTTGTTGAACTTCCCGTTGAACGCGATCGCGATCTCCTTGCCCTGATGTTGTGCATCAGGCCCGCGATACATGACCACCTGCGCTTCGTGCGTGTAGCCGTCGCCGGAAAAATTGCCCGCCGCGACTGGGTTGGCAGGATTGCGGACGTCGATGACGTGAAGCCCACCCGACGCCAGATTCGTCCCCGCAGCGTAGAGATAGCCAGACTGCTCATTGATCGCCAGCGTATGAATACGCGTCACCCCGGTATACACGCTGTCGGCGGTCAGATTCAGCGTCGTGCCGTTGTAATTCCGAACCCGCGCGAGATTGACCACCTGCATCCCCGCCGTCGTCCCATCCACGCCGATGTAAGCATAATTCTGATAAACCTTCGGCTCTCGCCAACTCGTGATCGCTGTGCCCGACTGCCTCGGAACGTTGGCGACGTACACCGGACTTCGTGGATTGGTGATATCCACAATCGCCGTCCCGTTGCTTCGTCCCATGATCGCATACTCGCGACCCGTCTGCGGATCGACCCAACCACTCAGCGACGAGCCCGCACC
This sequence comes from Planctomycetaceae bacterium, assembly GCA_027487775.1. GTDB lineage: Bacteria > Planctomycetota > Phycisphaerae > Tepidisphaerales > Tepidisphaeraceae > JAIYCY01. Next base: position 232,666 of record JAIYCY010000023.1, on the reverse strand, counting down.
CCCGCCGATTGTCGACAGCGGCATACGCGCCATCAGCTTCATCTGCTTGGATATCGTTTGATTGGCAATCGAACTGCGATCACGAGCAGGACGAGCGCCCAAGGCTACCGACGTCGCCGTCTCATCCGCCAACCGCGACGCCTCACGCTGCGCCTCAAGGTAGGTCTGTATGTTCGTCCGATCGATCCCACGCGCATGCAACCACGCATCCGAACAATCCAACGGCTGACACACCACCACAGGTCGATGGTCCACACAAGCCAACACCGCCGGTGCCATCAGCAAGCCAACGCATCCCACGGGTAGTGCACGACGAAATTTCATCAAAGGGGTCCTCTCGCAGCTGATCCAACATGCTAACCGCCACCCGCGAACCGGGAAAGCAAATTCCCGAGCATAAATACCCCGATACCATGCCATCATCTCGCCCACACGCCGCCTCTCGGACTCACCGCGATTCGGTCCCCGATCGATCGGTCCGAACGAACCGCGCAAGAAGCTCGCTCCGCGAGCAAACCCCAAAACGCTTGTAAAGCCGCTTCACATGGTCATGCACCGTGTGCTGAGAAATCCCCAACGCGGCCGCCACTTGCTTCTCACCATCGCCCGCCAACAAACGATCCATGATCTGCGATACACGCGGACCCAAAGGCTTGCCCGACGGATCCACCCACTTCACCCCCAAACTCCCAGCCGACTCCAACACCCCCACGCCATCCGACACACCATTCATCGATGAGTCATTCATCGATGAGTCATTCATCGACGAGTCATTCATCGACGAACCATCACACGATGCCGGCACTCGCTCCGATTTCGCCACCCTCGATGCCTTCATCACCCCAGACGCCCCCGCCGACTCGATCACGCTCGGCTGCAACTTGATCGCATCCACACCCTTCCGCTCCCCACCGACGCGACCAGCCGGCCCCGGCGCGTTCAGATTCCTTGCGATCGATCGGCAAAAATCAACGATCGCCTGACGTTGAATGTCCACCGTCACCGGCGATTTCGCCGGACGACTCACAACCGGCCTGTCCATCCCATCTCGTTCCGCTCTGGCCACGATGTCCCCCGAACTTATCGAAGATATCGGTTCCCTTACGTTAAGCACGCCCTATAAGGTTACACGAACCTAACACCCGCTTGCCAACCCCATTCCCCGAAGCGACATCGAATCATGTCGATTTCATCAAAACGACCTACGCATCGCGTGAACATCACCCTTGGCTCGACTACACTCTCCCAACCTTGGCACAAGCCGACGTCATCATCGCCGACGCCGCTCTGCTTCCGCAGGCCATCGACGTCCACAATCGCATCTTCCGCCCCAAGCGAGAGGTCGATTTCTTCCGACGCCGATTCCTCGGGCGTCACAACTGCCTCACACTCCTGGCTCGACTCGACGAACAGCCCGTCGGATTCTGGATCGGGTTCGAACTCAAACCCGGCATGTTCTACCACTGGCTCGGCGGAGTCCTCCCTGAGGCACGACGCATCGGGGTCGCTCGCCAACTCCACGACGCGCAACGCGCCTGGGCCCTCGATCACGATTACGAATTCATCCGCTGCGAATGCCTCAACACCCAACGCGAATTCATCCACTTCGCCATCGAAATGGGATATGACATCGTCGGCACGCGATGGGATTCCAGCAACGCAGACAATCTCATCGTCTTCGAACGATCTCTCGAAGAATGACCCGGCTCGCAACAGCCAACGATCCGCCTTACGCACGTCTCCTCCACCCCCAAAAAGCCCACCGCAATCGCAAACACTTGCCGCTGTTGTATTCCCACGCCGATCGGGTACGATCCACCGTTCGGCGGGTCGAAAGGCTTTGCCGAGACATACGGGCTGTAGCGCAGCTTGGTTAGCGCGTTTGACTGGGGGTCAAAAGGTCGTGGGTTCGAATCCCGCCAGCCCGATCGCGTTCGAGAGGTGTTTCTCATCTCTCATCCGCTCCACTCGCCCCCGCCGGATCTTCTGGCTCATGAACGAATCCCTTTCAACGCAAGAGCCTCCGCCATCCGGAGGCCCGATCCAACCACCGCCAGCATCGCTCATCGCATGGACCCTCGTTGCTCGCCTCACATCGCAACACGCCTGGCCACGTAAATCGGGGTGACTTTCTCTCGCACCCGAGGGATCATGCGCGGATGACCCCTCGCAAAACACGCCGGGCGATCGCGCTCGTCGCTTCCCACTTCGTCGTCGCCCATCTCATCACCGCCCAAGCCGTCGCTCGCGCGCAAGCGTCAAACAACTCCGTCGCCTCTGGTTCGATCGCTGCATCTCGTGCCCCTGCCGAGACCGATCGAGCGTCGCCACAGCAGTTCATCCTCTCATCCGCCGACACGCACCACGCCGCCATTCCCGTGACCCCGCGCGTCAACCGCGACGGAACTCTCGACGTCCATGTCCACCTCAAAGGCAGCGCGACAGCCGTCCCCGCGGGCGTCTGGGCGGTCGATCCCGGCACGCTCGTCATCACCGTCACCGAAGGCGGATTCTCGCAAGCCTACGCAAAGCCGTTCTCCGATCCGGAATTGCTCACACGCATGCTCGACGAACTGCTCAACGTCGCTCGACAACGAAGCGACATCCCCGACAACGCCACCGTCGGACGACTCACCATCGCAAGCTTCTCCGCCGGATACGCCGCCGTCCGCGAACTGCTCAAACACGACCGCTGGCATGACCAAATCGACGGCCTGCTCTTCCTCGATAGCATCTACGCAGGATACGTCAGCGATTCAGATCGACGGCCACTACCCGAACAGATGCAAGGATTCATCCGCTTCGCACGACAAGCAACCACCGGACAAAAACGCATGATCGTCATCCACAACCGACTCATGCCCGGCAGCTATGCCTCCACCAGCGAGACCGCAGATGCAATCCTCAACGCACTCGCATTGTCCGCAGAACCACACCAAGAAACCCTCGCCGACCAACTCATCACCTATCGCAGGGCCGAACGATCCGGATTCCAACTCATCGGCACTCAAGGCGACGACGGCGCCGAGCACGGACGCATCCTCGCTCATGCTCGACTCTGGCTGCCAACACTCTTTAACGCCCCTCCACTTGCGCCAGACGCCGATCCCTCAGCCGACTCAGGGCCCGCTCCAACACACAAATAATCGCCAGGCCAATCGCCCGAACACACGCGAAACGGATCCGAAATCCGATCTCAACGAACGATCACCTCATCCATGATTTCATCATGAAGCTGATCTACAAAAGCACGAACGGACCGGGAATGGGACCGGTCCGTTCGCGAGAACTGATGGCTTTTTGGATTCGAACCGATCGAAAAGCCTGATCGACTCGAATCATCGTCACAAGGCTCGATCTCAAACCGCACGGCAAACGATCCGACGAACGGATCAAACCAGACAGTTGCATGCGGGCGGATCGAATAGATCCTAATCAGGAGCAGAATCAGCGACGACGACGCAGGCCGGCAACCGAGAGGGCCGCAACCGCGCCGAGGGTGGCCGGCTCGGGAACCACGCTGGTCAGACCCGAGAAGTTCACCTGTCCGTTGGCAGAAAGACCAACGACCGTCACACTTGTCAGCGAGTAAAGCGAGCCCGCAAAGCCGGTGTCGACCGAACCGCTGAACGACTGGCTCGGCGGGGTCGTAAAGCTGTAGGCCAGCGGCGCAGTCGCCGTGCCCAGGCCGAACAGTGCATTCGACGCATCTGCGTAGCTGGTGAAGTTCACCGATGAGGTCGCATTCAGACCACTGAACGTTCCGCCTGCAGTGCTGCCGAGCGTCGTGCCGGCGGGGCTGTTGAATCCGGTGTCGCTCAGGCGAATCGTCACACCAGCATCTAACGAGCTTGTGTTCTCGATCAGCAATGAGGTGATCGTCAGATCTGCAGACGTACCACCGGGCGAGTTGGAAACACCGACCGTGACCGAAATATCGATCGCGCCCAGTGCACCGGAGTAGGACACCACGCCCGGATTGGTTTCGCCGTCAAGTCCGCTGCCATCCACTACGGTCAGCGGGCTGCCCGCGAGGGGCGTGAGTTCGAGCGTCAAAGCCGCCGATGCCGGCATCGCGACGAGCGCGAGCGTGGCAGCGGAGGTAAGCAGAGTTCGGGTTCGCATATTCTTTTTCTCTCCTTCAGTCAGACCGACCAAACGCGTCATCCGCGCTGATCTAGTTTTGATTTCGGCTTTCAGCCAAAACACACAGCATCGATCGAACTGAGCAAACGAAACGTCCAGCCGATTGATCGACCAAGGACGTGCCAGCTTGCTTCTGCCGTCGATCCGATCGCAGATTCAGCGACGACGCAGGGCGACAAGGCCGAGACCGGCCAAGAGTCCGAGGGTCGCCGGCTCGGGGACGACGCCGGTCGTGCCCGACAGGTTGACCTGACCGAACGGTGCAACGCTGATCAACAGCGTGTTGGTCAGGGAGTAAGAGCCGCTCACAACCGCGGCCGTGCTTGTCGTGCTGTTGAACGCAGAAAGAGGCGTTGAGGAAAAGTTGAACGTCTGCGGCGTGGTGCCGACCGGCGTGCCGAACTCGGTGTCTGCATCATCCACGTAGCTCGTGAAGGTCACCGAGCTGCCCGCGTTGTTGCCAAAAAACGTCCCGCCGACGCTCGAAGCCAACAACCCGCCCGCAGGAACAGTGAAGCCCGTATCAGTCAGACGAATCGCCAGATTGCCCGTGGCGTCGCCGTTGTTGTCGATGACGATCGAGGTCACCTGCAAAGTCGCCGGCGAGGTGATCGAACCGGGCGAATTGCTCACGCCGATGCTGATCGTGATATCAAAGGTGCCGATCGCACCCGAATACTGAATGACTTGCGACGCGGCATTCGCATCGCCCGAGCCATTGTCAGTGATCGCCACGTCGAGCGACGGACCCGTCGAACTGGCATTGAGTTCCATCTTAAAGGCCGCATTCGCAGCCTGTGCACCCATACCCAGACCAGCCGCCAAAGCGACTGCTGTCAGAACTTGTTGACGACGCATTTCTCAGCTCTCCTTTCAAATTCGCCCACCCACCTCAAAGGTGAGCAAGCCACGAAACCGGTCAACCAAGCGATCGCCCATCAGAGGACAACTCAGTCAACCAGCAAATTGACGAATCCAGACCGAAAGCAACGACCAGCCAGATCTACCGTCCCCGCTCGCAGGCCCATCACCCGCTCACCAGGACCAACAAACCCGACTCCCCCAAAAGGGACGTGCCCGCCAGCCCGAAAGTGCCCACAGCCCCTAAGGCCATGGAACCCTTCAGACAGCGAATTCAATCCGAATCCGCCCGGCCGAGCCCGCTGCCCGACCTGACAACGTATAGAATATCTCGCATCACTGGCAACGGTCAACGCTTTTGTTGAGGCTTATCGAAAACCAAATTCATGCACGATCCCGGCAACACCCCCGAAGCCCACTCAGCAAGATCGTACACCTCCACAATCATACCGTTTTTCGCATTATTCTCCGACATTTCCCTCGATTTACCCCAATGCGCGGACCCGCAATCCACATCGGCGCCCCCACCCCAATAAGCCTCATATATCTTGCCACAAAACAACGAAAATACCATTGATATAGCACCCCATTTCTGGCATCATATATATGTATGCGGTGAGGCAGACCCTCAGATTTCAGCTTTTTTGAGCAGATCGCTCACCAGAGGCGAGATTCCCCATTTTAACAAACCGCCTTCTGCCCCCAAAGATTCAACTGCAGCGCAAGACCCGCACACCGCACGCCACACCAACTCACGACAAGATATTTCATTCTCATGCACAAATTGAAGTGCTGTTATTTTTTGCATAATGTGCGACTAGATCCCTCAAACCCTTTTCCCGTCGCTGCTTATGGAAAACTCAAGGCAGCAACTCCCCATCCATGACCCTTCATCTTCTTGTCATGTCCGGCATCGCGCCCACACAACGCCCGCCACCAAACCCATCACATGGGCAGCGTTCGCAACGAAATCAAGGAACAGCCCCGCCAGCACCAACCACGTCATCATCGCCCAGATCGTCGCCACATCCAGACCCAAACCCTCGATCGGACGACGCTTCCCCATCACCCACACATATCCAAACAACGCGTAAACCACCCCGCTCATGCCCCCAAACATCGAGTAACCCGGCCCACTCCACGGACCCGCAACCGTCCAGACCGCCTGCCCCACATTGCTCACCACCGCCGATACTAAAACCAACGCCACCAAGTAGCCCGTCCCCCGTACACGCTCGATCCGCCCCCCCAATTGCACCAGCCAATACATGTTGAACAGCAAATGCACGATTCCGAAGTGAATCAGCATCGGCGTCACCAACCGCCAGATCTCCCCACCCCCCACACTGGAAAACATCACGCCCCATCCCTCACGGTCCGCCACCATATCGCTTGGGTCCTTCGCCACATCAACCTGCGCCGCCTCAGGCGGTTGAAACAGCAACGCATCGATCACGCGAAGCTGAAACGGCTGCTCTCCATAACCAAGTCCCGTCGAAAGCCCCACCAGCACACACAGCAACACCAGCATCGTCGTCAGCGGCGCACCACGACGATTCAGCCCGGCCTGATGTGTTCGAACATCCACAATCCTCGACGCTCGCTTCGCCTGGTTCTTGCGACGCTCGGCACGGATCCGCGCCGCTTCGCCGTGCGGACTTGCAAACTCCGCCGCGTCTGGCGCGAGACGAAACCGATCGAGCATCGCAACCGCGACCTCCACATGATCGTCGTGCTCCACCCAAACCTGATACCGTTCCGCACCCATCGACTTCTCAACCGTGCTTGCCATCCCCTGCGTCAGCAGATAATCGCCAAACTGCTTCGCCCGCGCCTCGTCTTCTATGATGCCAATCAGTCGCATATCCTCATAGTGTAGAGCGATCAACGACCTTTCGCGCAGGGACGCGCCGATGCACAACGATCCATCCACACCGCTCACCTACGCCCATCAAGGCCAGCCCTCTACACGCCATCGACTTGCGATGCGATTCTGGGTCTTCGCACTCATCATCTCGGCCAGCCTCTTCGCATTCGTTGTGCATCTGCTCAAGCCCACGCTCACACGACAGTACAACACAGCTTCGATCACAATCGCACGGAATCGCCTTCTCTCACAACCCGCCGACGCCGATCGCCTTGTCATCAAGATCCACGACGCCACCATCACCGGCCCGGGATTGAATCCTGCTTGGATGGACTTCGCCCCACGGGCCCTCGGCTTTAGCCCAGCACTCGATGCCACGCTCTTCATCGGCACGCTCGATTGCGACGCAGGGCAATCCCATCCGGTCGTCGTCGATCTGTCGGTCCTCTCGCCTGCGAGTCACCCAACTCCATCGGATCCGACCGCGGTAGCCCCGTCGAGCCTGACACTCGCCTGTACTCCCCTTCTAAACGTCCCCGGACGATCCATCACCCCGCTCGCAAATTTCTCCCGTTCCGCCGAAGTCTTCCAGGCTGTCGCTTCTTCAGATCGGCGAAAGGCCCGGTTTCGGGTCGTTCTCGACGGCGTGACACTACACTATCTCATCCGGCTCGATCCGACCGGAAGAATCCGCGTCGAGCGCGATCACGAGCCCTTGACGGCATCCCCAGAATGAAAAAGTCGCCGCAGCGATTTGACGCTGCAAACCGCTCGGGTAGCGTCTCCCGTCGGAGTAGTATGCATCGACGCGAGAAGAGTGGTTCCGGTCAAGACGCCGCGGAGGGAGACAGTCGCCGCAGCGTGATCCCCGAGTCGAATGAAGTCGGCAACGGCGCGCTCCTGCGCTGGATGTTCCAATTCATCAAACCCGTCAAGTTCTACGCGATCATCACCCTCGTGTGGGTCATCGCAGTCGTCATCGTCGAAGCTCGCACCGTCGATCAGGCGGGACGCGCGTTCAACGCCGTCCAGAATCTGCCCGCCGACTATCGCTTTGAAGGCGGCCTGCCTGACTGGTTCAAAGGCTCGGACGCCCTGGCGGGCGAAGTCGTTCGCGCCATCGGCACGCTCCTCCTGCTCGCACTCGGAATGCTCGTCAGCCGTTACATGCTCGAGATGGCCCGCGCACGCTGGAGCATGAACATGGTCTTCCACATCAGGCAGGCGGTCTACGACAAACTCCAGCGCGTCGGATTCGCCTTCCACGACACCGTCCCCACCGGACAACTCATCAACCGCGCCCTCTCCGATCTCCAAAACGTTCGCATGTTCATCCAGAACTCGCTGCTGCAGAGCATCGAGATCGTCCTCTCCGTGATCGCCTACATGACCCTCATCCTCACCAAAAGCCCCTGGCTCGCACTGCTCGCCATCGTGCCGATGCCTTTCTGGACGGGTTACATCCTCTGGTTCAGCCGACGCGCACAGCCCGTCGCAAAGGCCGCTATGGAAGCCGGCGATCGCAACGTCAGCCTCATCACCGAAAACATCGCAGGCGTTCATGTCGTCAAAGCATTCGCCACCGAAAAAACCGAAATCACACGCTACAACGAAAACTCTGACGAGTTCATGACTCGCGTGCTGCGTCGCATTCGCATGCACGCCAACTTCGGACCCGTCATCCGCGGAATCGGCGCAACAAGCCATCTCCTGATGTACCTGCTCGGCGCTATCCTCATCATCAAGACCAGCGGAATCAAACTCGGCGTCGGTGACCTGATCGTTCTCTCAGGTGCCATGGGCGCCATACTCGGCAGACTTCAAGGCGTCGCCGGCATCGCCGAGCAATATCAGGACGCCATCGTCAGCGCGCGACGTCTCTACGAAATCCTCGCAGCTCCACCCACCGTCCCCGAAGCACCCAACGCTACACCACTCCCGCCCGGAGGAGGAAAAGTCGTCTTCGATCGAATCAACTTCGGCTACAACCCCGACAAACACGTCCTCCGCGACATCGATCTCACCGTCCCCGCAGGCAGCGTGGTCGCCATCGTCGGGCCCACCGGAGCGGGAAAGTCCACACTCGTCAGCCTCGTCGCTCGATTTTACGATCCCACCAGCGGCTCCATCAGCATCGATGACGCCGACCTCCGCACAACCACACTCGACAGCCTCCGCACACAAGTCAGCTTCGTCTTTCAGGAAACATACCTCTTCAGCGCAACCGTCTCCCAAAACATCGCCTACGGAAGACCCGACGTCACACACGGCCAGATCGAAGCCGCCGCCCGATTCGCACAAGCCCACGAGTTCATCGAAAAACTCCCCAAAGGCTACGACGAAATGCTCGGCGAACGTGGTACCAATCTGTCCGGCGGACAACGACAACGTCTCGCCATCGCTCGCGCCATCGTCACCAATCCACGCGTACTCATCCTCGACGACGCCACCGCAAGCGTCGATCCGGAAACCGAAGACCTCATCCGGCGAGGCATGCGATTCGTCATGCTCGGACGCACCACCTTCGTCATCGCGCACCGCATCAGCACCGTACAACGCGCCGATATGGTCATCGTCATCGAAGCCGGACGAATCACTCAACGCGGTACACACAAACAACTCATGGCCATGCCTGGCTACTACCGCGACGTCGCTCTCACACAACTCGACCCCGACGAACCACACGCAAACGATCAAGCCACCACCCCTCGACGCCCCGCCGACGAATCACCAAGCCACATCAAACGACTTCGCGACGAACAAGCCGTCACCGCCGCCCAAAATCAGGCACGCCGGGAGCAGCCTTCCAGCGACGACGTCTGAACTCTCACCCCACGCGTGAATGCACCCCCCGAATCGGGTAGCGTTGCTCACATGAGCGGAACTCCGCACATCAGAGTCACGTTCGTTCAGCCGAGCCTCGCGCACTATCGCGTCCCGTTCTTCAAATCACTCGCACAAGCCTCAGGCACGCCCGCGATCCTCCCCACCGTCTTCTTCGCTCAATCCTCACGTCGAAACGCCGAACCCGACGGCTTCCAAGGTCAACTCAAACCCGTCCGTCGACTCTCCGAAAAACTCCTCTGGTTCCCCGCTCAACTCGCCGCCGCACGACGCGATGTCTCCGACGTCGCCGTCTTCGAATGGAACGTCCACTACCTCTCGCTCGTCCCCGCCCTTCTTCGCGCACGACGTAACGGCGTCAAGACGATCCTCTGGGGACATGGCACCGGACGCACCGACGGCACGCTCAAGAGCCGCCCACGAGACGCCATCGCAAGACTCGCAGACGCGCTCGTCTTCTATTCCCGACCCGCCGCCGATCGGTTTGTCGAACGCTCCGGCGCACGTTTCGCACTCGGCAAAAACGTCTTCGTTGCCCCCAACGCCCTCGACCTCGCGCCCATTCGCGCCCAATGCGATCAACTCCTACAACATCACGCCGACCGCGCTTCACTCCGAAGAACGCTCCGCGAACGCCTGAATCTCGGCTCAGGGCCGATCCTGCTCTTTATCTCACGCGTCGATCCACCCAGACGCGTCGATCTCATCCTTGACGCCATGCCCACACTCGCCAAAAAGTTCCCCACTCTCAAACTCGCCATCGTCGGCGACGGCTCAGCTCGACCCGGGCTCGAAACACAAATCGAACGCCTGCAAATTCAAAACCATATCGCCTGGCCGGGTGCGATCTACGACGAACCCTCCATCGCTCCATGGATGCTCGCCTGCGATGCCATGGTCTTTCCGAGCTACATGGGCCTGAGCGCGATCCACGCAATGGCCTACGGATTGCCCGTCATCGCCGGCGACGATCGACGCGCCCATGGCCCCGAGGCCGAGGCAATCGTGCACGGAGAAACAGGACTCCGCTTCCACCACAACGATCCGATCGCACTCGGACAGGCGATCGACCAACTGCTCAGCGATCAGGCACTGCAAGACAGACTCAGCCAGCAAGCCGGCGCGGCGGCCCACCAAAACTTCGACATCCCCGCCATGGCCGCAGGCATGATCGAAGCAATCACCAAGACCGCCTCCATGATGTAGCCGCCATCACTCCACATCGCACACCAACTTGAAATCGCCCGACAAGACGAAAACGCCCGGCGATGGCTCAAGCATCGCCGGGCGAGGAGAAAATCGAATCGGACTGATCGACCGAAGTCGATCGACCATCCTTTGTGGCATCCTTTGTGGCATCATTTGTGCGAATCGATGATCGTCACCGATCACAACCGAGTCGCCGCAGCCTCACTTGGCACGACGACGCAGTGCGATCACAGAGCCGGCCGCCAGCAGACCCAGCGTGGCCGGCTCGGGAACGAGAACTCGGAAGTTGTCATAAACGACAAAGCTCTGGACAGATGCAGGCGAAACGCTGCTGTTGATATCCATATAGCCGAGGAACGCCTGACCGATCGAAAGGCTCGTGCTCGGCAGAGAATAGACCGGAACACCGTTGAGATAGTAGGTCAGCGCGGTGCCGTCGTAATAGAGGACGACATCCACCCAGCGGTTACCTGGAATGCTCGCTACAGTCGGGGCAGAGCCTGCCGGGAACACACTATTCGCTGCGTAGTAAGGATGTCCGGAATCCATCGGGACGGTCGTCATGTTTCCGCTCGCATCGGTTCCGTACTTTGCAACGAAGTTGGTATCGAAGATGTCTTCCGCAGTGCCGTTGTAAACGCGGATGTCACGAGCGAATCCGCCGTCACCTGTGAGCGTGAACGTGCGACCCGAGGTCATCGGGCCAACGCCTGCGGTCGCGGTCGAGCCAGCATTCCCCGGGATGGGAAAACCCGTTCCCGTAGCGCCAGTCGTGAGCGAGCCGATTGTCGTCTGGGTCGAATTCGCACCGAGGCCGTAGAAGGCGAATTCGCTTGAGCCGGCACCGGCCACAAAGTTGATCCACATATCGAAGCGAACCGCGAACGGCGTCGTCGGAGAGACGGCGGCGTTGAGCCGGGCGGCAATCCCCTGCGCCGCGTCGGTTCCGGCATCGTCGACGTCTTGGGCACGCATGATCAGGCCACGCGAATCCGAACCATTCGGGGCCGCGGGGATACGCCCTGCGGGGATCGAGTTCGCTCCATTAAAGACCGACCACGCTCCGCCGGCGTTGTAGTCGAAACCGAACTGGTGGGCTGTATCAAGTGCAGACGCACCGTTGGTGCTGGCGATGATGGACCAATCCGAACCCGCAGCCATGTTATTGGCATAGTGCGGTACATTGAAGGTCGAGTTGATGTAGCTGATCGAGGGAGCGGCCGAAGCGCTCGAGGTCAGGACGACCGAGGCAACAGCGCACGCAAATACCGCGCGAACGGCGGTGGGGGCAGGGTTTCGCATCTTCCGATCTCTCCTTTTGAGTTTCTCATGAGACGCACCTGCGCCTCGGGACGTGACACGCATATCTTGCGCGATAAGGAGCAGCCCCGTCAAGACAAAATTCTTGAGAATCCCAACAAATCTTCCCAATTTCCAAACAAATAAGAAGAACCGCCCCACTTCAAAGCAGGGCGGACACCCAACGATCTTGCTAAAAAGTCGCTCAGCCCACCAGCAATTCCGCGATCTGCACCGCATTCGTCGCAGCGCCCTTGCGGATCTGATCACCGCTGACAAACAGCTCAATCCCCCGGCCGTCCGTACGGCTCATGTCCTGCCGAATCCGACCCACCAAAATCTCATCCTGATGCGACGCCTCGATCGGCATCGGAAAGTGACTGTTCGCCACATCATCCACGATCTTCACGCCCGGCGCACCCGAAAGAATCTGCCGAACCTCACTGACCGTCATCGCACGCTCAAACTCCAAATTGATGCTCTCGCAATGCGCCCGCGGAACCGGCACACGAACACACGTCGCCGTGATCGCCATCTCCGGTACGCCGAATATCTTCCGCGTCTCCAGACGCATCTTGTTCTCTTCCTCGTTGTATCCGTTCTCCGCAATCGCGCTGTTGTGACTGAAGAGATTGTTCACGATCGGATGCGGAAACTTCACACGCTCGATCGGCTGACCCGTCGCGTGCTGCTTGATCTGCCTCTCCAACTCCTCAAGACCCCACGCGCCCGCACCACTCACCGCCTGATACGTGCTGACAATGATCCGCCGAACCGGATTCACACAATGCAGCGGCCACACAGGCACATTCATGATGATCGTCGAGCAGTTCGGATTCGCGATAATCCCCCGGTGATGCTTCACCGCACCGGCATTCACCTCCGGAACCACCAGCGGAACACCGTCGGCCATCCGAAATGCACTCGAATTGTCCACCACGACCGCACCCGCACTCACCGCGATCGGACCGAACTCACGACTCACCGATCCACCGGCACTCAACAACGCAATATCAACCCCCGCAAAACTCGACGCCGTCAACTCCTCCACCACATGCTCGACCCCCGCAAACTTCACCCGCTTGCCCGCGCTCCGCGCGCTGGCCAACAACTTCAGCCCACCGATCGGAAACTTCCGCTCGCTTAACACCTCAAGAAAACACTCACCCACCGCTCCCGTCACGCCGACCACCGCAACATTCACCGACATCACACACCTCAGTTTCACTCACTCGACCGCCGACCACACGCCAGCAGGCAAGGAACGTCGAGCATCAGACCTGCCGATCGACTGTCAAGCCCAAATTCAGCCGGATCGACCCTCAAATCTTCGATTCCTAGTCCCATACTCCCAACACATCGCATCTTTCAACCGATTCGACCCTCTCGACACACCCGATGATCGTATCATCTACATATGCCCAGCGCCCCAGCCATCGAAACGCAAGAGCCATCCGCGAAGTCCAGCGAGCAGACGACGAAGTCAAGCGAGCAGACGACGAAGTCGAGCGGACCCCTCATCACCATGCTGTTCGACGGAGCCTGTCCTCTCTGCAAACGCGAGGCGGGCATGATACGCCGCGCCGATCGACACGGACGAGTCGGCATGCGTGACATCGCGGCGCCCGACTTCGACCCGGCCGAGTTCGGACTAAGCCACGACGCGGTTCACGCCCGCATCCACGGCGTCCTCGCAGACGGAACCGTGCTCGAAGGCATGGAAGTGTTTCGCCGTGTCTATGCCGCAATCGGCCGGGGATGGATGCTCGGCTGGACGCGCTGGCCGATCGCCCGACCCATCACCGACGCCATGTATCGCTGGTTCGCTCGCAACCGGCATCGACTCACGTTCCGAAAAAATCCGTGCAGCGACGCCTGCACACCACGCGTCTGATCCCACAACACCCCGGATCACATCTCGCACGTGTCTCACCGTGATGCCGCGCCGCACCCACGACATGTATCCAACCTGGAGCAACTGCGATCGAGTGACTCGAAGAGACACAGACGCTCCGCTTGTGTGCCGTTGATTCGCCCACGCGAGGCTCAGTCGTTGGCATATGTTTGCGATCGTGGGAGTTCGCGTGCCTTGATTAAGCGCGAACGGGCGTGCCCAGACGCGCGCGGGCGGGAGTGGAATACGTTTCTTCGGGCGTCTTTCCGATCATCAGAAACAGAACGCCCACGCCGATGATTCCGATCAGACCGGCCGCCAGCGCGCTTGCGGTGTTGCGGCGGTCCGGGGCGTGCGTCGCAGAAACGGTGTAGGGCTGTTGCTGGGCGGGCGAGATCAGCGTGTCGAGTTGTCCACGAAGCTGGATGCGTTCGTTCTCAAGCTGCGTGATCGCAGTGACCGCCGCCACACGCTGCGGACGCAGGTTGTCGATCTCGGACGCTGCGGCGTCGGCAGTGTCACGCCGTCGCACGAAGTCCGCCAACTTTTGTTCTGAGGCCAGCAGCACCGCACGAGCTTCGACGGCCTGCTTGTCCACCGACGCACGACGCGTGCCCAAATCGATCAGTTCACCCCGGAGCGATGCGAGCCGCGCCTCGGCGCTCGCACGATCCGCCGCAATCGCATCCAGCTCCGCCGTGCGACGTTCGATCGCGCGGGCAAGTTGCTCGAGCCGCCCCTGGATCTGCCTACGCTGACCCTCGCGATCCGACGTTGCCTCTTCCAGACTCCGGTTGTACGCCTCACGCGCGAGCGTGACGGCGGCAAGCCGATTGGCCAGGGACTCCGTGAGCTTCTGCTGGTCTTCGGGAAGCTGCTCGACGGCGGGCTGTTGACGCAGAAATGACTCGCTCATCTCCGCGAGCACACGATCATTATCGATACGATCGGTCGCAAACTCACGCTCCGTCGTCGCGATCATCTCTTCCAACTTCTGCCTCAGCGCCACCACACGCGGATCCGCCAAACGTTCACGTCGCGCGGCCACCGCGTTCTCAAGCATACGAACGCCCGCCTGAATCGTTTCGATCTCCTCCACCGCCCCCGCCTGCACCGCCACGTTCAGCCGACGCTGCTGGATCCCGAGCTGTTCCTGCAACTCGGTCAACTGCGTATCAGACGCCTCGCGACTCTGCTGCTGATCGTCCGTCAGATCAGCCAATTGACGACGAAACTCCGCCAGTCGCGTCACCATCTGCTCCTGACGACGCACCATCGTATCCGTACGCTCAGCAAGGCTCTTTTGCAGCTTCTGCGCTGACTCCACATACCCCAGCACCATCGGCGCATCATCCAAATTACTGCGGGCGGACTTCACCTCTTCCGCAAAGGCATCGAGTGCCGACTCGAGCCGCGTGCGGGCGCTGGCGGTCACCCCGCCTGGCGCGTCGAGGTCCGCGAGCGCACGCTGCTCGCGATCCCGTTGGGCATTCAGCTCCACCAACACCGTGTCCGGACCGGTCGGCTTCGGTTCTTCAGCCTCCGCGGACCGGATCAGGCCCTCGACCCGCGCGATCTCACCCGCCAGATCGCCCGAAGCCTGCCTCAGAAGATCCAGTCGGCTCTGCGCCTCGACACGCTGCGTCTCAGCGCTCTTCATTTCGATCGCGCTGGGCCTGGTTTCAAACACTGACAACAATTGCGACTCACGCTCGGTCAAATCATCACGACGACGCACGTTCGACGTCAGCTGATGCTCAATCACCGCAAGGCGATCCGTCACCTGAATCCGCTGACGCACCAGATCCTGATTCATCTCGCCAAGCGCCTTCATCAGCGATTCAACTCGCACACGATCGTCGTCAAGCCGACGCAGATCCGTCTGCAGCTCAAGCTCCAGCGTGTCCGCCTTGCCCTTGACGACATTCAGATTGTTGATCAGCAGATCAAGTGTGCCCGCAGATGCCAGAAACCCGCGATCCACGCCCTCAGGAAGCAGCGCAGCCGCCGGCTCGCGACTGGCACGCAGCCGCGTGCGCTGATCGTTGTCAAAGCTGCGCCTCACCTCCGAAGGAACCGCGTTGTATCGGCTGTACGCAAGCTCCGCACGCACGATCGCGGGCACCGGGAGAAGCTTTTGAACACCCGTCACGGCTGCGCCCATCAGAATCAACATCCCCACCACCACAAACGGAATCCGCCTCAACGATCGACGACGACGCGGCGTAAGGCTCACATCGGCTGGCAACGACTTGCCGGGCGCTGCGATCGGCTGGGTCGAACCGACCGGCTTGGGCGAATCGACTGGCTCGGTCGAATCGACTGGCTCGGTCGAGACGGTCGCGTGCGACGCTGTGGCGGCCGGTGCAGGCGTGTAGGATCGCGCCGCTGCTTCGCCTTGCGCTGTGGCGTCGGCCTGCGTCGGTTCGGTGAGCGGCAAAAAATCGGACGGCGAAACTTCGCTCAGATGCGTCGAAGCGATCAGCGGCAGGTGGTCAGCAGACGACGAAGCAGCGGGGAATCCGATCGGCGGAATCAATCGACCCGCACGGCCGGGCTCGTCGCCTGCTGTCTGGTTGTCATCCTCGATCGATCTCTCAATGGCACTTGCTTCCCCGTCCAGATACGCTTCAGCATCTGAGACTCCACCACGCTCCGGATCGATCGCAGGATCGACTTCGGTCAGCCCTTCGGCGTCCGTCACGCTGGCGAATGGCTCGACTGTGCCTGACCGATCGGCTCCTACGCCGAGACGCTCTGACGAGGCATCAGCAATCGGATCAGCGTCTTTTGCGTCTTCGGCCGGGCGATCGATTGGAGGATCGATCTGACGATCGACTTGACCATTGGTCGGACGGCCAGGACGACGCCGGACGGAACGCGAAGCGTTCTCAACAGCATCTTCGATACGCGCGGCATCCAGATCGGCGGGGACGTCGTGCTGGTCAGCTGGCGCGCCTGCGACCGAGCCCGTGCGGGCGGACGCGGAACGACCCATGCGAGCCAGCATCTCGTCAAGACCCGCGACCGGCGAGTGACTAAAGACGTCCGCGGACCCAGGCTTGATCCGACGCGGCGGAGCGACCGGCGCGCCGGGCTGATCCGACGCATCGGGTCCATCACGGTCAACCGAAGCCTCATCAACCAACGCATCAGTCCGACGAGGCGCCTCGCCGCGTGCTTCATCGATCACCGACGAATCGCCCGACGCAGCACCTGCATGGTCGATCTCCTGCGACCTCTCTGATGAAGCACTGCTCGAAGGCGCGGGACCGGTGTCAGCCGCATCTGACACCGAAGCGTCGACCGGCGTGCCGAGCAGGCCCGCCAGAGGAGGTGTGCGACGACGCTTCGGCCGACGAAGCGGCTTGAACGGTGGAGGTGTGACCGACGCCAGACCCGCCAACGGCGCGGCCGGCGTCACCGGTGCTGTAGGTGCCTCCGACACGACTGGCGCTGCTGGCGCGTCAACTGCAGTCGGCGCGTCAGCCGCGGTCGACGCGTCAACTGCAGTCGGCGCGGCATCGCCACGATCCCTCTTCGCGTCTTCGACCGATGACACATTTCCAGCCGAACCAACCTCTTCAACGGCCACTCGATCAACGTCGCCAGATGCAATCGATGTCGAGTCAAGATCCGAGGACGCGTCAGCAGGCGTATCGAAAAACGCAGACGGCTCGCTCAACGCTGCGATGGCCTGCGACTCAGTCAGCCCCTCCGCAACGGATTCTGTCTCAATCGACGCGATATCGGCAGACGTCGACTGCGCGACGACGGGCTCGTCCACCGCCGGCTCAGGCGATGCGGGTTCGGAGGACGTCGGCTCTGGCAGCGGCGCTGCCTCGCTGGCAAACGGCGTAGGACCCACCGGGCGACGACGTCGCCGAGAGCCGGGCCGCATGGGAAGCGGACGATCCGCAAAAGGATTGTTCGAACGATTCTCGAGCGGAACATCGCCTCGATGCGAATCTGCACCCGGACTGCTGCGCGGTGCGGAGGTGCCTGGCGCAACAATCGGCCGACCCGGTGCGGGCGGAGTGATCGACTGAGCACTGCCGGGGACGGCTTCGTACTCGTCTGTCGCCTCGTCGCCAACCCAACCGATCCCGCCAAGGTTCATGAACGCTACACCACCGACCGCCGGCGGAAGCACGGAATCGGTCAGAGAACCCGCCGGAATATCGTCCCAGTCGGCGAGCTTCCACTCATCCTCCGCGCGACGCGGCGCACTCAACGGCTCGATCGGGGCGGGATGATCCACCAACCCCTTCGGCTGATCCATCGGCACGATCGTCGGCTCACGCCCTGCCGATTCGTCCGACGCCACGCCCGCTGCTCCCGACAAGGAATCGCCCGAATCCTCGGTTGCCATCGAAGCTGGCAAGCCCGCACCGGTATCGATCGGCTCGCCTTCATCGGTGAACGATGACGCATCGGTGAACGATGACGCATCGGCGATCAATGATGCATCGTCGATCAATGTCGCTTCGGTCATCCATGCCGTGTCATCGACCGATGTGATCTCCGTCAGCGATGCGATTTCCGATCCGGCCGAATCGTCGGTGATCGACACGACATCGACCGCCTCGAAGGCGGAAGGATCTTCGACCCCCTCCAACGTCTCCGCATCGACAACCGCCAACCCTTCGGAAATGACCGCTGGTGCTTCGGATACGACCGTCGGTGCTTCGGATACGAACGCAGACGCCTCAGTCACGGCATCGTGCGAAACCGAAGCATCAAATTCCGCCCCACTCGCACCAGATTCATTCAACTCGGCTTCATTCGAATCATCTTCATTCGACTCGGCTTCGTTCGACTCTCTTGCAATCGACTCATCGGCAATCGACTCGCCTGTGATCAACTCATCGATCGGGGCTACTTCGACGCGTGTTTCTTCGATGACGGTCTCTTCGATGCTCAACGCCTCATGGGACGTCGCGTCGATCAGTGCCGGGTGGGCCGTTTCGGATTCGATCCGCACAGATTCGATCGGCGCAGCCACTGCTGGCGATTCAACGACAAGCGACTCGACGAGAGGCCATTCGACGGCGGGCACTTCATCAACGGAGACCGCTTCGTCTACTATTTCATCGGCGGGCAAACGTCCGACAGGCGCGGGAGCGACCGGCTCTTGCGTGGTCAACTCCGGTTCACGCGAGGCGACTTCCGGCTCTCGCGTGGAGACTTCCGGCTCTTGCGTGGTCAACTCCGGTTCACGCTTGGCCGATCCCGGTTCTTGTGTTACCGCGGGGGGCGCGATGTCGATCGAGGTGTCGGCGGAGAGCGCGGCGACCGTAAACTCGGGCGTCGCCAGATCAAGCGGCGGAACGTCGAGCGGTGGGAGTTCGAGTGGCGGAACGTCGAAACGCAGCTCATCAACAGGCACCGGCGCGAATTCAATCGGACCATCACTCGCAGTAACCGGACGCTCGACCCGAGCAGCCGGAACCGCGACATCAGACGGAGCAAACACAGAAGCAATCGGCTCGTCAATCGCCGCCGGACTCGACACATCCGTCGGTCGATCGCTCGAAACATCGATCGGCTCGCTGCCCAGTGCGACGCTCGGTTCCAGGCCCAGCGCGTCGTCTTCAAAGCCTTCAACGCCCGAAGGTGCAGACAAGTCGGAACCACGGAGCAGTTCGACGATCTGATGCCGTTGATCAAGCGTCGGCGGCTCGACGAGTTGACTCTTCGCGAGCGTCTCTGCGACGAATGTCGGTTCGGCAGACGCAGCCTGATCGATCGCTTGCGAGGCATCAATCGGATCGCGCGCCGCTTGGTCGATCGGCGTGCTCGTTCCCGCAAGATGATCCGCCGGGACCATGCGCTCATCTGCGTCATCGATGACCTGTGCGTCAGCCTTAGCGATCACATCATGGGACCCGACAACATCGTCCGCTGGATCCGCCCGATCGACCTCTTCGGAATCAACGATCTCCCCGGCATCCACGACTTCATCGTCTTGAGTGGTGACCGTTAAGGCCGCGCGATCGGAATCCTCCGCGACATCAAAAATCGGATCGGCGTCGGCGAGTAACTTCCGGGCCTCGGCCTCGGCCTCTTCCTCGGCGGGCTCGTTGGCGGCAAGAATCTCGGCGATCGCTCGCGCGCGGCGGGCAATCTCGCTGATGGGCTGCGGAACACCCGCCAACGGATCGTCCACCGCCAGCGTCTCGGGCAGCGGATCGACTCGCATCGGCGCGCGATCCAACAACTCACGCAAATCCTCCGGCATCGGCCGATTGATCGCCGCGTCCAAACTCCGCAACAAATCCGCCATCGGCGCAAGCCCCGAAGTCGGTGCAAGCCCCGAAGTCGGTGCAAGCCCCGAAGTCGGCGCAAGCTCCGAAGTCGGCGCAAGCTCCGAAGTCGGCTGACGCTCCACAGCCGGAGCAACATCCTTCGTCGATAAAGACTCGGATGCCTGCCCGACGTCAGAAGTGACCGCATCGATCGGCTTCAGCTCGTCCGCCACCGCGCTCTCGGGCAACGACATCACCGACTCTGCCGATGCGGTGTGGTCCGCCGGTTGCGCTATCGCAACCGACGCTTCACCCACCGAAACGTCATCAACAAGCGCCTCTTCGACCGGTGCCTCTTCAACCGGCGCGACTTCGACCGGTGCCCCGCCAACCAGCACTTCGTCAACGAGCACTTCTTCGGCCTGGACATGATCAACCAGCACATCGTCGACTGGTGCGATACTCACCAGAGAAACGTCAGCCTCACCCGGCTCGCTCGACCGATCTTCCTCGCTGTCCAGCGTGTCGTAACTTCGGCGGGCAAGCGGGATCACCACCTCGTCCGCCAATGGCTCGTCGTCCGCCAATGGCTCGTCGTCCGCCAATGGCTCGTCAATCGCCAACGGCTCGTTACTCGCCGAGGGCGCATCAATCGCCGAGGGCGCATCAATCGCCGAGGGCGCATCAATCGCCGAGGGCGCCTTCATCGGTTCGTCAATCTTCGTCGAACCGAACGCAACAGTCTCGACCAACGGCACCGCAAGATCATCCGCCCCAGCGATCGCATCCGGCGTCGCGATCTCTTCCGCCCTTACGGTCTCTTCCGCCCTTACGATCTCTTCCGCCCTTACGATCTCTTCCGGCGCTGCCACAGCCAACGGCTCGGCGCGCGACAACGACTCCGCGTCCAACGGCCCCGCAGGCTTCACCAACCCAACATCCGCATCGTCCGCCAACGCAACCAACGGCAGCGTGCCGATCACCACCCGCCGATCTATCGCCATCCCCTTCTCAGACTCCGGCCGCTCAGCGTCTTTCAATCCGACCAGCTTTCCACCCTCGATCGCCTTCGCACCCTCGATCGGCTTCAATGCTTCGATCGGCTTCGCATCCTCGATCGGCTTCAATGCTTCGATCGGCTTCGCGGATTTGGATATCGTCGTCGCTTCAACAGGCTTCATCGGCTCGGGCGTTTCGATCATCGTCGGGCGCGCGGGCACCAGACGGATCGACGTCTCACCGATGCGAATCTCATCCCCGAGTTGCAAACCAATCTGATGGACCTTCTCGCCGTTGACAAACGTCCCCGTTCGGCTCGCCAGATCACGCACGTACAGCTTGCTGTCGATGTCGAAAATCACCGCGTGCGCGGTCGATACCGAGTCCTCCGTCAGCCGTACATCACACCCCTTGCGCCGCCCGATCAGGATCGTCTTGGATTCGATCGGAAGCGGAATATCGCTACCGGTCACCTCCAGCGACACGCCAATCGCCTCGTCAGGCTCGCCCGCTCGCTCGGGCGGGGTCGGATCAACGAAATGAAACACGAACGAGCCGATCGTCAGCGTGTCGCCCGATCGCAACATCGACTCGGTCGCAACACGCCCGTTCAGAATCGTGTGCGTCCGACTCACCAGATCACGGAAATACGTCCCACGACTCGTACGCACGAGCAGCGTGTGGTTGTGACTCACGCTCTCAGAACGAAGCTGAATACGCACCGCAGGCGAATTCCCCGCAACCATCACCGCACGCGATAGCGGAATCGCAGGCTTGCCCGCAAGCTGCCCGATCGGAACGAGAGAGGGTTGATGTCCGCTATGAGCCATACCAATTTTCGCCCAGACGTTAACGCATCATCACAATCGACCAACTCAACATCCGCCAATCCAGGCACTCCGAACGACGGATGTCCCATCGTAGCAAAACAGACCTCGCTCGATAAGCCAAATCCTGACGCTTCTACCAACGCCAGCCGATAATAACGCCTCGCACGCCCCGCGTCAGGCGATTTCCACACCCGCATCTCCCGGCCCATTCTCCAAGCCCCGCCTCAGTCGCATCTGCTTCGCGTGCCGCTGACGCATCGCCTCGCCCAGCAAAATCGCTCCCGCATGACTCAAACTCAAGCTGCTCGCCCCGCCCACCGTCGGAATCGTCACAAAACCATCACACACATCACGCACCGCTCCACTCAATCCACGCTTCTCTCCACCCACCGCCAACAACACGCCACAACTCAAATCCTCCTCAAACACGCTCCGCCTCACCCCCGCCAAACACCCATACACCAAAATCCCCCGACGCTTCAGCCTCATCAGCACATCCACCGACTCAAATCGCACCAGCGGCAATCGCTCATACGCTCCGCTGCTGCTCCGTGCCACCTCCGTCTCATCAAAATCCCACACGTGCTTCTTCACCAGCACCGCGAGCACCCCCATCGACTCCGCCGTCCGCAACGTAAACCCCAGATTCCGATCATCATCCACACCCTCGAGCAGCAACAACAACGGATCACGCACACGATCCAGCATCTCCTCCAGCTCATCCTCCGTCGTATGCGGAAGCGTAGAACAAATCGCCACCACGCCCCCATGACTCTTGCCGTGCGCCACCGCGTCCAATTCGCTCCCCTCCACCCGACGCACCGGAACCCCACACGACTCCGCCGCCTCCAGGACATCCTGCGCCCGCGACTCCGGCAGGTCACGCTTCAGCAGCACCACCTGAATCCTGCGCCGCCGCGCCAGGATCGCCGGTATCACGCACTGTGCTCCCTCAAGACTCGTCATCTTCCCTCGTCCGATCCAATCTCGACATCAGCACCACGCCCACCCACACAACACCCTCACCCGAACCCACCCACACCACACCACACACCCACGCCCCATCACATCCACCCAGCCCCCCGACCTCACGTCGCCGGCAATCCCGACTTCATCAACTCGATCTCCTTCCGAATCGCATCCAGCACACCATTCACAAACGACGGACTCTCCGTCGTGCTGAACTCCTTCGCCAAGTCAACGCACTCATCAATCACCACCGCCGCCGGCGTCGATTCGTGCGTCATCTCCCATACTCCCAACCGCAAAATCGCCCGATCCACCGCCGGCTGACGATGCGTCGGCCACTGCGGCGCCAATCGCATCGCCCACGCGTCCGAATGCTCCCGCTGCCCCCAAGCCTCGAGCGACTGCCTCACCACCCGACTCAATACCGCCTCACGCGACTCACCCCGCTTCGATTCCGCCCAAGCACCCTCCGCCACACCCCGCGCAAGGTCCGGCCCAACCCCCGCGCCGTCCTTCTGCGCGTCAAACGCAAACAACACCTGCAACAACACCCGTCGATATTCATGAGGAGACATCACCCCCCACTCTACATCCCCGTTTTCCCGATTGAAACCAACCCCACCCACACCCATCGCCCCCCACGCGCTGCTGGGAGCTAGGCGCATGGGGTGTCGGGGATGGGGGATGGGACGATGGGGACGGGGGGGGGTGGGGTTTGGGGGATGGGGTCTGCGAAGACGCGGAAAGGGCATGACGTGTCGGGGATCGGGTATGGGACGATGCAGACGGGGTATCGGGTGTTGGGGATGGGGTATGGGAAGAAGACGATGGGGTATAGGACGAGCCACCGCGCACATATTCCCCAAACCCCACCCCCCATCCCCCGTCCCTCCCCACACCCTACCCCCTATCCCCCAAACCCCGTTCTTCCCCCGCCCCCATAAAAACAGCGATTCCCGCGATCGCCGGCGGCCCAAATATTCCCGGACTTTTCCGGACAGGTATTAAGTCCCTTACGACAGGTATTAAGTCTCTCCAGACAGGTAATAAGTTCCTTACGACAGGTATTAAGTCTCTCCGGACAGGTAATAAGATTCTCCGGACAGGTATTAAGTCTTCCCGGACATGTTTTCCGTTTCCCCGGAGCGATGGGTAGAGATTCACGACTGCCCTTGCGGGTGCACGTCGGGGAGTTGCCGTTCGTCTGTCGGCGCGACGCGAGGGCCGGTGCGGTGGCCGGCTTGGGGTGGCTGATGACGTGGGTCTATGGACGCCCTGTCGCTGGCGGGTATCCTCACCGGAAGCTCGTAGGGTGCGTGAAACGCACCATCATTCCCACCCCACCCCATCACCCCGTCAAATGATCGCGCCGTCAAAGGTGCATTGCATGCACCCTACGCGACTTGGATGCCCATAGCAGACAAGCACTTTATCTGCATTCAATACATCATCGCCTACAGCCGCGCGAAAGAGTGGGGACAGGTGCTAAGCGACTCGCCAATCAAGATCCCGACAGAGTGAATGCATTCAATTTCATTGCATTTGACTTGTCATATCATTATGACATCCAATATGGTAACGATCGTGCTAGACACCGGCTTTCTTGTGTACGATTTTTCATGTCGGTCCTTCCAAGATTTTATTCGACCATATGTCAAGGAAGGCTTACTGCAGGTGGTCGTTCCCGAAATTGTGATTTTCGAACACGATCAGCAAATACAAGAGAAACCGCCACCATCAGAAAACGTAGATGAATGCATTGAAGCACCATCGAAATCTCTTTACTACCGTACAGATGAACGCGCGCGTCAGTTCGACGAACTTGATGTACAGATCATCCGAAAGGTCTACACGGATGAGGAACTCGACTCGCGGACTCGCGGCGGCCTACCTCCGTGCTTCGGCAAGAATGACAACCAGCAAGGGTATCGTGACACGAAGGTCTGGTTATCTGCGCGTTACGCATGGCAGAAATTCAACGGGTCTGTTATCCTCGCCTCACAGGATAAAAGGGCGTTCGGAGAGCAGAACGAACTCAAGATTTACCTGAAAGATGAAATCGCGAAGTATCCGAAGTCTCATGGCGAGTTTCGTTGGACACACGAAAGATCTCAAACACAGCAGCTGATTCGCGAGCTCTGCGACGAGGCCCGTAAACTTCGCCACAATATCGATAATAACAATCTCGATGATGAATCACTTCTTCCGATACGGATTGAGCGTCTGTCGTTAAACTTTCTTCGACAAGAATTTGTCGGACATCGATTTGAAAATAGCACAAAATTTGTGCCGCATGTCATTAACGGCGCGACTTTCCAAGTGCAACCTTCCGGTGAAGTGATTTTTGATCATGAGCCTCGTTGCCTTTATTACGAAAGGCAGAGGAGTGGACCAGCAGTCATTACTGCATTGATTCGCTGCCGCTTGATCGAGCGAGGGCAACTCATACCCGTCGATCGTTGGGACTGCGGCACATCCCCTTGGTTAGAGGCAAATGCTGAAGCGTCTCAAATCCTGCCCTGCGACATTTTGTGGACTGTTGAATGCGCGGTAACTATCCCCGGCGAACATGTCGACTACGATAGAGAAATCTACAGTTCGTTTGTTTGTTCAATTGTCAAGACAACAATTCAACCCAATCTAGTGGATAGATGTAAGTGATTTGTGGAGACACTGCGAACAACTGGAATAGCCCAATCCCGTTCGGTGTGCGGGTTTCGAAACAGGATCACAGTCATGTCACTACAGACGAACTTGGCCATCGACGTATCACGATCACTGTGGCCGTGGTGGGATTGGTGGTGCAAAAATGGAATCGCTGCGAGCGTTTGCAGTTTGGTGCGATGAATGCTGTCGGCAGATGCATGTCCGCACGTCATCGCCGGCAGATCACGGTCGTGTGCACCGACCAGTCGGCATCGATCGGATATTTCTCGACGCGCATCGCCGTTCGGTTGACCCATAGCACGTCGAAGCGGGCGGTCAGGAGCGGCATGAGCGCCTGCGGATCGCGCGTCTTCCACGGATGGATCTCGATGATCCACGTATGCACGCCCTTCATCTCATC
This sequence comes from Planctomycetaceae bacterium, assembly GCA_027487775.1. Classification (GTDB taxonomy): domain Bacteria; phylum Planctomycetota; class Phycisphaerae; order Tepidisphaerales; family Tepidisphaeraceae; genus JAIYCY01. The sequence continues at coordinate 206,433 of JAIYCY010000023.1, read as the reverse complement.
CAACTGGTCCGGCAGCACGCGAAACTCCTCGCCCTCAATGTCGAGCTTTACGACCGTCGCATCCGGCGCGAGCGTCGGTAAACGCATCCCGCTGACCTCCACCACGCCCCGCTCCACCACCCGGCCGTTGGTGTCGCCTGTGAACTGCACCGGCCCGTTGCGCGTCGTGATGGCGGCGTGCACCAGATCCGCATCGATCTCATTGAGCGCGAGATTCAATCGCGCGATCTCCAGGTTCTGCTCCACCGCATCCACACACACCAGCCGCCGCGGACCCATCTTCCCCAGCAGCGTCGCGTAATGCCCGTGATGCGTCCCCACGTCCAGCACGACCTGCCCGCGCAGATCGAGATGCTCTTCGACCCACGCATACTCCATTTGCGTGTAGGGCTTCACCGGGTCGTACCAATCGCGCGCCTCGGGCGTGGCGAAGAAAAACTTCATCTCACGCCCGCCGACGCAGAATCGCTTGATGTACCGCGCAAAGCCCGCCTCGTTCTCACCCGATTCTCCCGGTAACATCTCGGCCATGGCGCTTTCCCTTCAATATGACGAAGCACACGTTATCGCCGATTACTTCGCTCGTCATCCGCGGACCGGTCTGATGATCGATGTCGGGGCCCACACCGGATCATCCTTTAAACCTTACCTTCGACAGTCCTGGCGGGTCTTTGCGTATGAACCGGACTCCACCAAGCATCCCAAGCTCAACGCGCTCCTGCCCAATCCGCTGCTGAGCCTCTCGCAACACGCCGTCGCGGACGTTGTGCAGTCGGCCGCACAGTTTTACACCTCGCCCGAGTCGACCGGCATCGCATCGCTCGTCCCCTTTCGGGCTTCGCACACGCCCGCCGAATCCGTGCCCGTCACCACGCTCGCCATCGAAATCCAACAACACCGCATCACGCACATCGACTATCTCAAGATCGACACGGAAGGTTTTGACCTGCAGGTGTTGAAGGGTCACAACTTCGACGTCGCACCGGAAGTGATCATGTGCGAGTTCGACGAGATCAAAACCCGCCCGCAGCACTTCGGCCACCACGCCATCGGCAAACTCCTGCTCGAAGAGGGCTATGCCGTCTTCTGCTCGCAATGGGCGCCCCTCGTCCGCTACGGCAGCGGGCATACATGGCATTGCATCGCCCGGTATCCCTGCGAACTTCATCACCCCGACGCATGGGGCAACTACATCGCCCTGCACCCGCGCGGCCACCTCGACACCCTCACCACGCTCCTCTCGCCGCATGTCTAAAACCCGGTTCTCGAAGTGTCCTCGCGCCGATGACAGATTGCCAGAATGGGCAGAATCTCAACGCAAGGATGATCTTAGACAACACTGAATTGAAGACCTTACGCACGAGGGGAGTGCGGCGTGGAATCAATCGTCAAGTATCGCCTTCACGTTACGAGCGCTGTGGAGCACGCGGACAATGCCCAGTGGCGGGCCCCCGGGCTTCATCTTGGGTACGAAGACGATGAAGTAACGATGCACGAGATAAAACTTGACCGGATCATCCGTGAGATCGGGACGGACATGGCCGAGAGACGGGACCCGAGCGAGTTCCTCCATGCCGGCGTCCAGATCCGCTATGACCTTGTCGGCGACATCGAACGACGCCGTCTCGGCGAGATGGTTCCAGATTTGCATCAGGTCGATGCGTGCCGCCCGGGAGAGTCGATAGTGCCTTCTCATCGTCCCGGTTTCATGTTGGATTTTATTTGAGGCTTCGAACTGGGTTTTGAGTTGGCCCTTGAACGGAGCTTGGCGCTTCTACGACCCTCTCTGCTCATAACGCTTATCTCTCGGAGAACTTCCCCCGCGTCGACGGTCTGACCCGCCTTCACCTGCAGATAGCCCTCGCGAATCTCTCGCCGAACGTCCATGAGTGCTGACTGCCGCTCCCGCTCCGCCTGTTCCATCAGCCGGAGCCCTTCGCGGACGACTTCACTGGCGGACTGGTATCGCCCGGATTCGACCTTCTGCTTGACGAACTCATCCAAATGCGGGGTGAGCGCAATATTGCGCGTGACTTGCCTGGTGGCCATGCCTTGATGATAGCTGTGACTGGCGGGAATTGGCAAGTTATGCCAATCGGCGCCTAACCGGAGGTTGTGACCTGCATTTGCATTCATGAGCGATCGTTGTTCATGGCAAAGGTACTTTGTGCGCGAGTGGGCCCATGTTGGCGTTGGCGCGCGATGAATGTGTGCGCGAGCGTGTGGCCACATGCACCTTTGCACGATTCGAACTCGCCTGAACGGGTCGGGAAGGATTTGATTTCGAGGCGTTGGCGGGGGTTGGGCGGGGGTTTGGGCTGGAAATTTGATGAATCTGATCAGGAATCCGATTTTGCGCTGCGCGACTGCGGACGCATGTGCGCAGCGCGCGGGTTGGGGTGGAGGATGGCATGACCGAACGGACTCGCGACAGACGGCGTAGAGACGGCGGCCGGCGTAGAGACGGCGGACGGCGTAGAGACGGCGGACGGAAAACGGACGCGTGGTCGCCGGGAACTTTCCGCGGGGCGATGGCGGGCGTACACTCTTATGTCGCTCGCAGACAGCCGGACCAGACGCGCGAATCAAGCGCCCGAATCCAGCGTCTGAATCAAACGCCCGGGTCATGTGCCTCTTGTGGGCGGGCGGTGTTGGAAGTGTTTGTCTTTGGAATTCAGTCGTTTTTACCGCACGGATCTGACATGTATCGACTCTTTGTCATCGCTCGACACACCTTCGTGGAAGCCGTGGTTCAGCCGATCTTCTGGCTGTCGATCGTCGTTGGGGCGGCGATCCTCGGCATTTTTGCCGCCCTGCCGTTCTTCACGCTCGGCGAGGACACGCGGATGTACAAATCCGTCGCTCTCGATGTCATCCTGCTGCTGGTGCTTCTCGTCACACTGCTGGCCACGAGTCGGTCGATTTATGAAGAGATCGAAGACCGCACGATGCTGACGCTGATGAGCAAGCCGGTCAGTCGCCTGCAGGTGCTCGCTGGCAAGTTTGCCGGCCTGAGCGCCAGCGCACTGCTCGCGATCCTGGCGATGGGCGCGGTCCTGGTGGTGGCGGTGCATCAACGCATCCCCACCGATTATCTGATGCGGACCGAATCGATCTTTGAACACGAAATCAGGCAACTCGTCGAACACCGACAGATGCACATCGCAGGCATCTTCCCGGGACTTTTGCTGACCTGGCTGCAGGTCAGCGTGCTGGCGGCGATCAGCGTGGCGATCTCGACGCGGTTCAGCTTCATCGTGAATCTGCCGGCGGTGCTGCTGATCTATCTGGCGGGCAACCTCGCGCGATTTCTCGATACCGCCGTCGAGGGCGGATCGCTCGTGATGCGCGCGATCGGATCGGTGGCGACCACGGTCCTGCCCTACCTCGCAGCATTTGATCAACGCGATTTGAACGTCTATTCCACCGTACAAATCCCCGGGACAGCCTTTGCAGAAGTCCCCGGCGTGACCGTCGCCCAGCTCTGGCAGGGCACCGCCGCCGCTGGACTTTACGCAGGCTTCTACATCGCCGCAGCGCTGGGCGTCGGACTGATCCTCTTCCGCCATCGCGAACTCGGCGGGGCCGAAGGCTAAGACATTTCGCCCGTCGCATGGCAAAATCCGTCAAGATCTCCAAGACGATGATCACGCGACGCGAACGCGTTGCGCGCGTCCTGCCCACGCTCAAAAAACTCTATCCTCATGCGAAATGTTCCCTCGATTTCAGCTCGCCGCTGGAATTGATCGTCGCCACCATTCTGTCCGCCCAATGCACCGACGAACGCGTCAACATCGTCACGAAGTCGCTCTTCAAAAAGTACCCGACGCCCCGGCATTACGCCGATGCCAAACCCGAAACCCTCGAAGAAGACATTCGATCGACCGGGTTTTACCGCAACAAAGCCAAGTCGATCCAAGCCATGGCCCGCGCGCTGATCGACGAACATCAGGGCCATGTCCCACAGACGATGGACCAACTCGTCAAACTCGCCGGCGTCGGACGAAAGACTGCCAATGTCGTGCTGGGCAATGCCTTCGGCATCAACGCGGGCGTGACGGTGGATACGCACGTCACGCGATTGTCGAATCGACTCGGACTGACCAAACATCCGAGCGACGCGGTCAAAATCGAGGAAGATCTGATCCCCATCGTTCCGCAGGAGGAGTGGACGATGTTCAGCCACCTGCTGATCCATCACGGGCGGGCGGTATGCAAAGCCAGGTCGCCCGATTGCCCAAATTGCCAGCTTCGCGAGGACTGTCCGACGGGGAAGAAGTCGATGGCGAATGCCTAGCCCGATTTCCGGCTGATTTCGGGGAATACGGGGTTTGCAACCTCAAGGCGGGCGTGTTATAAGGCTCGATTCCCCCAGATCGGGGACATACACCCTCTCGTTGAGGGAGCAAGACCCTCGGTCAATGAGGGTGAGGAACAAGGTGTCAGATGAAGGTTCGATCAAGCGTCAAGCGGATTTGCGAGAACTGCAAGATCGTGCGCCGTGAAGGCACGATCCGAGTGATCTGCATCAATCCCAAGCACAAACAAAAGCAAGGCTGAGGGCCCCATGCCACGTATTGCAGGTATCGACATCCCGGACAACAAAAAGGTCAAGATCTCCCTGCGCTATCTCTATGGCGTCGGGCCGACCAACGCGCTCGCCATCCTACGAGAGGCTGGCATCGACCCGGAAAAGCGCGCCAAGCAACTCACCGAAGACGAAGTCGCAGCCATTGTTGCGATCATCGACCGCGACATCCTCGTTGAGGGTGCACTGCGTCGAAAGATCCAGCAAGATGTCGCCCGCCTTCGCGATATCAGCAGCTACCGCGGCATGCGGCACCGTCGCAGCCTGCCAGTCCGTGGCCAGCGCACTCAGTCCAACGCACGAACCCGCAAGGGTCCACGCAAAACCGTCGCAGGCAAGAAGGGCGTCAAGGAACTCGGCAAGTAATTGCTGCGTGTTCTCCGCCTTGCGCATCGACGGACATCGTCGAACGCGTGCAACGGTTCGGAATCGATCGTCATGCATCGTCTCGCATGGTGATCTTCGAACGGCATCCAACAAAATCGTCAGCAACAGAAGTCGTTTTAACTTTTACAGGTTACGACCTGGTATCACGGGTCGGCAGGAACCAAGGATAACACTCAGATGGCCACCGAAGCAGCCAAGAGCGCAAAGACTGTCAAGAAGAAGATCCGCAAGGGCGTGACCCGCGGAATCGCTCACATCGTCAGCACGTTTAACAACACCATCGTCACCATCACCGACATGGAGGGCGCAACGCTCTCCTGGGCGAGTGCTGGAACCATGGGCTTCAAGGGCGCCCGCAAGTCGACCCCATTCGCCGCCGGTCGTGCAGCGGAAAAGGCCGCCGTCGAAGCCAAGAAGTGCGGGATGCTCGAAGTCGATGTTCGTGTCAAAGGACCCGGCGCTGGTCGAGAACAGGCGATCCTCAACCTCCAACACGCCGGCATCAAAGTCGCAACCATCGAAGACGTCAGCCCTCTCCCTCACAACGGCTGCCGTCCCCCGAAGAAGCGTCGCGTCTGATGTCTTCGGGCTTCGGTCCGCGGTGATCCTCGGTCGGATCGCTGCCACACAGGTCTTCACTACCTCACTCATTTAGAAAAACCCCTGCAAACAAATGTGCCTCGCTCGACGAGGTCCGGGTACAGATGGCCCCACCGTACGGGGCGGGAACTCCGGACAATTCGAAGCGATCGCAAGCCTGGAGATCAATATGCGAATCAAGTGGCGTGGATTGGAACTCCCCTCGCGTGTCATCCGTGATGATCGCGCGTCCGGCGAAACTTACGGCAAGTTCGTCGCAGAACCCTTCGAACGCGGATTCGGCACCACCGTCGGGAACAGCCTGCGACGAATCCTCCTCAGCTCCCTCGAAGGCGCAGCCGTCACCAATGTCCAAATCAAGGGCGCAACCCACGAATTCACCAGCCTGCCTGGTGTCATGGAAGATGTCACCGACATCATCCTCAACGTCAAAACCCTCGTCGTTAAACTCGATGACGACGAACCACGCACCATGACCGTCCGCGTCAATAAGGCCGGCGTCGTCACGGCTGGTCAGATCGAGACCCACCCCTCGATCACACTCGTCAACCCCGATCAGGTCATCGCCACCCTGACCGAAGACGTCAATTTCGAAGTCACCTTCACCGTCAGCAAGGGACGCGGCTATAAAACAGCCTCCGAAAACACCCCGCGATCCGACGAGCAGCAACTCGGCATTATCCATGTCGATAGCGTCTTCTCACCCGTCACCCGCGTACGCTATGCCACCGAAGACGCCCGCGTCGGTCAAAAAACCGACTATGACCGCCTGATCCTCGAAGTCTGGACCAACGGCACGATCAGCCCAGAAATGGCCATGGTCGAAGCCGCCAAAATCCTCCGAAAACACCTCAACCCCTTCGTTCAATACTTCGAAATGGGCTCCGATCTCGTCACCGACGACGCCCTCGGCGTGCTCCGCGAATCGTCACGCGGCAACCTCGATCCGGAAATCGAATCCAAACTGAACATGACCGTTCAGGAACTCGACCTCTCCGTCCGAGCCAATAACTGCCTCGAGTCCGCCAGAATACAAACCGTCCGAGATCTCGTCCTACGCAGCGATGCAGACCTGCTCAAAGTTCGCTCATTCGGCAAAACCAGCCTCCGCGAAGTCAAGCGTCGCCTGCAAGATCTCGGCCTCCACCTGAACATGACTGACGACGAAATCGCCAGCATGAGCCGAGCACCTTCAGGCGAATAATCAACCCGACGCCTGATGGAACGGGCAACGACCGATCAGTTTTTTGTTGTAGTTTTCGAGATTGTCGACTAAAGAAAAGCGTTCTAGACCGAAAGTACCGAGGTTGTCATGCGTCACCGTCTCCGAGGCCGTCAGCTCAGCCGCGACACCGAGCACCGTATCGCCCTGCGTCGCAACATGGCCCAAAGCCTGATCGAACATGGTTCGATCAAAACCACCCTCCCCAAGGCCAAGGAAGTCCAAGGCTTCGTTGAAAAGCTCGTCACTCTCGCTCGACGTGCCGCCAACAGCCCCAAAGACACCGCCGGCCAACTCGTCCGCAAGAACGCCCGTAACAAGGCTTTCTCCATGCTCAACGACCGCCGACTCGTCGATGAAAACCAAGACTTCATCGAAGAAGGCAAAGGCCCACGCACCGTCCTCGAGAAACTCTTCGACGTCGTCGGCCCGACCCATGCCGATCGCAACGGCGGCTACACCCGCATCGTCAAGCTCGCCACATGGCGCATCGGCGATGCCGGCTCGCTCGTCAAGCTCGAATTCGTCGACAAAACCGAAGCCCCCAAAGGCACCGTACGTCGGTCCTCAGGCCTCCGCCGTAAACGCGGCGAGCGCCGCACCCAGTTCGCCTCCAAAGCACTCAAAGCCAAAGCCGAATAAGGCCAAAGCCGAATAGGGCCAAAGCCGAATAAGGCCAAATCCGAATAAGCCGCCCCGTCCAGCGCCTTGTCTTCAGAAAATCGGCCAACACGATCGGCCAGCACGCTCAGTGGTGAACTTTCCACCTGCGGTCTGTCCCTTCTCGTCTCGCCTCCAAAGTTCAAGCCGATGGTCAAGCCGACTGTCGGCTTTCTTCTTGGTGACGGCTCTCTTCCTCACGACGGCTTATCTTCTCTTCACAACTTTCGTCTATGAGACAGCCTGCGTCTCACTCTCTGAATCATCTTCCCTTCCATGATCTTCTTCATCGTCTTCAGTCTCCTTCAGCGGCCCGCTTCTTCCCATTCAACGTGTTCCTTCCCGATCCCCGTTTTTCATTGAATCTCCGAACCGCATGGGATTTGCCCTCCTAACATCCACGGTCGAATCACAGGCGATTCCAAATCACGCCGAGATTTCTACACTGTTCAAATCGCGTGAAGACTTTGCTCCAACCGATGTTCTGATAGAACCATACTTTCAAAATCTGTTGTCACTTCTGTCGTCTCTTACACCCTCATTCTCCAGCAAAACGAATCGGACCCTCCGGCCATGACATTCCACTCGATCCTCGCCTCCATCGCGCCCACCGCCTCAACGGTCGTCGAAGCCACCGGCTCCAATCAAATCTACATCGCCTACGCGATCTTCCTCGCGATCGTCGTCGGCTTTCTCGCCCTCGACCTCGGCGTCTTTCATCGAGAGGCCAAGGAGATCAGCATCAAAGAGGCCGCCTCGTGGAGCGTCGTCTGGGTGACCATGGGCCTGCTCTTCGCGATCGTTGTTTACTTCGGCTACGAAAAACACTGGCTCGGTCTCGGCCTTAACACGCCGATGTACAACCCCGCCAGCACCACCGACTCATCCGCCCCACTCATCATCCGCGGAACCGTCGAAGGTGCCGCAGCCGCAGAGCAATACCTCACCGGCTACGTCCTCGAAAAGTCACTCGCGATGGACAACATCTTCGTCATCGCGCTCATCTTCGGCTTCTTTGCCATCCCCCGAAAATACCAGCACCGCGTCCTCTTCTGGGGCATCCTCGGTGCACTCGTCATGCGCGGCATCATGATCCTCGTCGGCGGTGCACTCATTATGCAGTACCAGTGGATCCTGATCCTCTTCGGCATCATCCTCCTCGCCACCGTGGCCAAGATGCTCATCCTGAAAGAAGAAAGTGATCCGAGTAAGAACGTCATCGTCCGACTGGTTCGCAAAGTCTACCCGGTCACCAACGTCTTCCACGGACAAAAATTCTGGGTCCGCGTCCCGCAATCCGAACTCCAGGAAACAGGCCGCGACGCCGACGGCAAGGTCAAAGACATCGGCTCGGCAGTCAACGCATCGACCGACGGCTCAAAGCTCGTCCTCGCGATGACGCCCCTCTTCCTCGCGCTCATCATGGTCGAAATCACCGACCTCGTCTTCGCGGTCGACAGCATCCCCGCCATCTTCGCCATCACCCCCGACCCCTTCATCGTCTTTACCAGCAACATCTTCGCCATTCTCGGCCTGCGCGCCCTCTATTTCTGCCTCGCCGCACTCATCGCCAAATTCCGCTACCTCAAACCCGCGCTCATCTTCATCCTCTTCTTCGTCGCCATCAAACTCCTTCTCCTATCCGTCCCGCCCTACCTCGATGTCATCGGCCTTGAAGCTCAAAAATCCATCAAGATCGACACCACCATCTCCATGCTCATCGTCTTCTCCCTCCTCGGAGGGGCCGTCCTCCTCAGCGCCATCCTGCCCGCCAAGAAGTCCGATCACCATCTCCCGAGCCACTAAACGCCTTCACAATTCGCGCTACTCCGCACAACCCATACAGTCGCATCATCTCACCGCCCGCATCTCCAAGGTGCGGGCGGACTTTTTTGATCACGCCTCTCCAGTCGCCGGACATGGGTTACCATCCTCCATATGCCGCAGTTCGATTCCGAAGTCGTCGCCTGGATGTTCTACATCCTCCTCTCCATCGCAGGCCTGGTCCTGCTCGGCATCGGCATGGTCATCGGTCGCGCCATCGGGCGATCCAACATCGGCGCCACCGTCGCCTCACGCGAACGTGAACTCTTCATGGCCCAGAAGGGATTCCGTCAACTCTACGAATCAGAAATCGAACAGCTCAAAACCAAAAACTCCGCCCACGAAATCCGCATCGAAGAACTCACCAAACGCGCCGAGGAATATCGCAAAAAGGCCGCCGGCTTCGGCGGACTCTTTGGCGCGCATCATCGCCGCGCCGATGCGATGTACGCCCTGCTTCTCGAGAACGAAGCGCTCGAAGAACAGCTCTTGCAAAAAAACCAAAAGCTCAAAAACGAACGCGACGAGGCCACCACCGAAGCCCTACGCGCCGCCAGCTATCGCCGAATCCTCATGAGCCACATCCTCGCCGACGCTCGCGTGAAGAAGGCTGTCGAAGATGTCGTCGCCGACGATAAACGCCTGCCCGACACACGCAATAACGCCTGAGTCCGACGTCCAGACGGCAGACCCCATCAACTCAACAGCGCATCCACGCGTCGCGCGGCATCGAGATCCAACTCACTCACCCCGCCGACGTCGTGCGTCGTGTACTCCACCACACATCGACTGTAATGCACCGACATATCCGGGTGATGATCCATCCGATGCGCCACCCAGGCCGCCGCATTCACAAATGCCATCGTCGCGCCAAAATCCTTGAACCGAAACTCACGCCTGATCCGCACACCCCGCGCGTCATCCATCACGTGCCAATCCGGTAACGCGATGAGCCTCTCACGAATCGTCTCGATGGTCATCGCCTTGGTCACGGTGTTGTCCATGGGTGCAGTCATCGTCCACCTCGCTTAAGATGACAAATCTTAGGCGATCGGTTGTACGGAGGTGTCTTCCGGATGCGTTGGGTGCTCGGCGATATTCACGGCATGATCGATCCGCTACAGGCGGCGCTGGATCTCATTCACTCGCGCGACCCGTCGCCGCGATTCTACTTCGTCGGCGACTACGTCAATCGTGGACCCGACGCACGACGCGTCATCGATCTCCTGCTCACGCTCAACAACGCACGATTCGCACGCGGAAATCACGACGACGTCCTCGACCTCATCCTCTCCGGACTCTGGGAAGGAGGCGAAGAAGATGCCTACGAACCCCTCGCTGCATGCAACTGGTTCCTCAAGCACGGCCTCGCCGACACCGTCCTCAGCTATGGCATCGCGTCCGACGATCTCGACTGGCACCGCTATCACCCCTCGACCGACCTGCTCGAACTCATCCGGTCGGCCATCCCCTACGATCACAAACAGTTCATCCGCAATCTACCCATGCGCATCGACGAACCCGACGCGCTCGTCATGCACGCATTCTGGCCGCCCGAAGAACCCAACGACCCCGCCACGCTCGATCGACGTCTCGACGACGCAGAAACCCGACATCGCGTCGTCTGGGAACGCTACCGCCCACAACAAATCCTCGCTGCAAAACCCTGGTCACGTCCCATGTTCGTCGGACATACCCCCGTCACCAACTACCCACACGCGATGCGGAACGACGACAACTTCCCCATCCGCGGACCCATGATCACACTCCTCGACACCGCCGCCGCGCTCGGGCCGGGCGGACGACTCTCCGCCGTCTGCATCGAAACCGCAGACATCCTCCAAGTCGATCGACACGGCCAACCCGTCGATCCGCCCTGAAACGATCCACTGTGACGCCATCCACCGTCACACGCTCAACCGTCACACGCTCAACCGTCACACGTTCAACCGTCACACGCCAGGCTGGACGGCTGATCTGTCACGCGCTCATTCCTGCTCGATCACGGTCACGCCGTTTTGGATCAGCTGATCCACCGAGCCGCGCACCGGCGTGATCACCCCACGATCGACCAGATACGCCGCCCGACGCTCCGCGAGCAGCCTCACCGGATTGGTGGTCGGATTCGTGCCGTTGCCGAGTGTCCGCCACGCTTGCACGGTGATGTAAACCGTGTAGCTGTCCGACCGCGTCGTCGCCAGATTGCTGATGCGGATGTGGTTCTGGAACGCAACTTCGTAATCCGTGCCCGCGGGGATCACGCCGCTCGCTGCCGTCGAGATGTCGCCCGCGTTGAAGCTCGATCCGCTTCCGGCAGACAGATTGTTGATCTCAAGAAGCGATGAATAGTTGCCCGGGTTCAATCCAGTCGCCGCCGTCGCGTTCGGGCCGGGCTGCACGAATCCGCTTGTATCAACGGCCAACGGCAGCAGTCTGCGGATCAGTTCGGGAGCCGTGTTGACGTTGATCTTCCCCTGCACAAGCGTGTTGCCAGCGTTCTGGTCCAGAAGATTCACCGAACCCAACGGGAGCGTGACGGCAGATCCGTCGATGGTGAATCCGGTCGTGCGACGATTACCCACGGTCGCCGGTGCCTGCACGTCGACGTACTCCATCGGCACATCCGGCAACAACGCCTCCGCGGGCGCCTGACGCGCGCTGACGTAGGCAAACAAATCACTCGTCCAGCGGTAATCCAACGACTGCGGAATGAACCGACCCACGTGCGTCGTCGCGACTGCTCCCGGATCGCTGCGCACCGCGTCGGCGGTCACAGGGTTGATCTCGTGGACGGTGTTCGTGCCCGTTGCGTTGTTGTTGTTGCGAATCTGGTAGCTGCCGATGAACGGAACCGCCAGCACATCGCCATCCCGCGCGAAGGGCGAACCATACGGAAACTGATCGGCGGGAATGTCGGGCGTGAAGTTCTGCAACTGGATCGGCGGGGCACTCGGGATCGTGCTTCCGCCGGCGGTGCGGGCAACACCGAGGTTCACTCCGCCGGTCTGGATGCCAGCGGCCGTGGTCCAATTGCCCGCGTACACAAACTTCCACTCCGACGCCGTGCCTGCCGGTCGCGTATGGTTGTAAACCGTATCCACACCCGTATTCGTCAACACGCGCAGGTCCGCCAGATCGACCGAATAAAGACGGTTCGCCGGCACTGCGTTGGTCAGGTTGTCGCCGCTGGTGACCGTCTGATTCGCGCCCTGCTTCCGCACAAGGAAGACCTCGTTCCCAATGGTATTCACGAGGTTCGCTTCCAGACGCGTAGGCCCGGTGATGGCAACGCCGCCGGGCGTTGTATTGTTCGACACGATCGTCACAAACGCGCCGGGCGCGAGCGTCCCCGCAGGTGCTAACGCGATCACCGATCCGTTGGTCACATCACCCGAACCAGTCCGCGCGCCACTCACCGCAAGACCGAATCGCGACAGATCGATCGTGATGTTGTAAGGATTGTACAACTCGATCGCCACATATCGATTCGCAGCCGCCGTGCTCGTACGCACCGCTACGCCCGTGATGAACGGCTGCCGCTCCGTGCCCGCCACATACGCCCACGGACCCGCGCCCGTCTGACTCAGGTTGATCGACGCCACCGTCAAATCATCATCCGCGTCACGCAGATCGATCGTGTTCGCCGCCGCAACCGCCGAGCGAATGAGCGCCATCCGCGCGCTGTTCGCTTGCGAAATCAACGTACCATTGAAAAATGCATTACCCGTCGCACCGGTACGCGATGCCGAATGAAACATCGGCGGAATCGTCGATCCGCTGTGCGTCCGCGAGTTCAACAGATTGGGCACGGCCAATGGCGTGATGGTCGGATCGACCATCAGCGACCAATACGCACGCCACAACACCGGGAACCGGCTCGTCGCGGCGCTGGCTCGCGTGAAGCTCTCGGGGCTCGCGCTCAGCGGCTCCATACCGACAGGCACGCCGAATCCCGTCGGATTCGTCACGCTGCCCGTCACCGTTCCACGCAGTGGTGCCGTCGCGGTCTCACCACTGACCGCCGTCAACAGCGGTCGGATCGAACGACGGAACGCCTGGTTGTTAAACGTATAGCCATTCGCGCCCGCAAAGTCGGTCGCGCTGCTGCTCGAATCGATCCCCGATCCGCCTGCATTCGCATTCCCGAAGTTGTAAATCCACTCCCACCACGCGCCCATCGGAACCGTCGGACTGCTGTTGGTCCCCGGCAGCGTCCATCCGATCACCGCCGGGATCGTCCCGAACTGATCCCCACGCTTCCTCGCATAGTTGATCGCCTGCCAGTACGTGCTGTTGACCAGCGTCTGCTCCATCTGCGTCTGACCGAGCTGCGGATTCAACAAGCCAGGACGATAACGCAAACCTCGCGCGTCGTCCGACCCGAACGAACCGAAACGGAACCCGGTCGCGCTCACCCCGCCGCTCCCGAGCCGACGATTGATCCCCTGCTCGAACGCCTCGCCCAGCGAACGATGCGTCACGTCAGTGCTTCCGTCCAGCGAATACTGGTTCCCATTGTCCAGCCGCGCGTCTGCATAACTGCCCGGCACGATCGGATCCGAACTGCCCACACGATTGGTCAGTTTCAGATTCAGCAGCTGCCGCACGTCCTGCACATACGCATTCGGAAGCGTCACGTCCGCCTGCGTCAATGAACCGAGATACCGCAGCAACTCGACCAGACCAACATTCGATCGGCTAAAGCCCAGATTGGGCAGATTCGGGTTGCCGTTGATGAGATTCGCCTGCGAAACACTGGCCGGGTCAAAATCGCCAGTCACCGCGAATGCGGTGTTGACGTTGACGAGCGAGGAGTTGTCGACGACGCGATAGCCATAGAAATAGACCACGCCGGGATTGCGCGGGTCTTCGTAGCTGGCGTAGGTGCCGTCCGCCCCGCCGTTGAGCTTGTATGGACTCAGACCCGCGTCCGCGGCGCCGTCGCCGTCGGTGTCGGCGGCGATGCGTACGTTTCCGCCGAGCCGGAAGGCCGGATAGACGCGCGACCGCGCGGTCGCCGGGCTGTACGTCCCGAACGCCGGGTCAGGCACCAGAATCGCCTGTGCCCATACCTCGGGAGAGACCGTCCCGTTGTACTGGAACGTCCCCACAAGGAAGGCCCGTGGATCCGCAAAACCGGGCGTGGACGACGTAAACGGCGCGCTCCCCGTGATGTTCGGCAACGGCCTGCTGATGTTCTGCCATCGCGGCGCCGATCCGCTCCACTGCGGCAGCGTCGACGCCAAATGCGGGTCGCTGATGCCGGTTGCGTCCAAACCCGTGTAATTCGAACCGCTCCCCAAACGCCGAAACCGATCCGAAGGAAAATCCGCAGCCAACGCAGGCGTCGCACTGCTCGTGTCGTACAGGTCCGCCACCAGTCGATACATCACGTTCTGCTGCACAAACTCAAACGTACCCTCCAGATTCGTACGATCGGGCAACAAATCCGAACTCGACACCCCGCCCGCCCCGCGACCCGTCACCGCCAGCCGGTCCGCTCGACTCGCCGCCAGGTACGCCGTCCCCATGATCGCCAGCAACACCAGCAACACGACGACAAAGATCAGGATCACACCCCGCTCACTCGGCCGAGTGCGGGTCCTGCTCCAACGCGATGCATTCTGAAAACTGGTCATGACTTTTCAATCTTCACATGTGTCCATGCGGTACAAGACAAGACTCGGATCAAATACAATGCCCACGGCCTCACTGCGGAATCCTGTACACATACTCCTGCGTCACCGGCTGCGTCAGCTTCCCCTCCGGATCACGAAGCTCAACAATAATCCGCAGCATCGAGGGCACGCCGTTCCAATTGGTCGCATTCGTCGGGTCCATGTTGAGCGGGCTCCACGCGCAGATGTAGCCCGAGGCATCCACGTTGGTGCCAGGCTCTGCGATGACGGATGCATAATTGCCGACTTGTGCGGGAACGATCTTTTCAAAGAAGGCTTGCGCCCCTCGCACGTCACGCACCGGCACGACATCTCCGCTGGGTGCGTTGATCGTGCCATCGCCATTGACGTCGCGCGGCAGGCCGAACCATCGCACCTGTCGCTGTCCGCCTACGACGAGGAAATCGATCACGCCGTCCGGTGCGGTTCCTGTGACGGTACCGCTCGCATTCTGCGTCATGAAGTCGCCGGCAAACTCGACGATGAACTGCGTGCAAGCCTCGGCCAATAGCTGCGAACGCTGACCCATCTTCTTCGGGTTAAACGGACGCGACGGAAACGGATTGACCGTGAACCGGAAGTTGTGCGATCCGCCCATCAGGTTTTGCCACCAAGTCGCCAGTCCGGGCGCCACCGTAACGAATCTCGCAAGCGCCTGCGCCCGACTCACACCGAGCGCGTCGGTGCGAGCGTGATTGATGGTCAGATTGTCTGGCGGCGTGCCACCACTGGTCGGAAAAAGCTGCGCATTGGGTGCACTGTTGGTTCCATCCGACAACTGCTCTGTGTTGCCATCTGTGGACAGATTGCGACGGGTCAAGACATAGCGGTGCACGTCATCGCCGAGCGTGGTCGTGTTCCTCGTGTCGTAGGCGGCGACGAATGAACTCGTGTTGAACGGAGAAAGCGCTGTGGAGCTGCCTCCGCCGTCCATCGCCCAGCGTGCAAAGACGAAATGCTGCGGCGTGAAGTTGTCGTCATAAACGACCGGGATCGGGAAACGCCCCGACGCGGTGTTCGGCTCGACAAGCAGCAACTGCGCCCGACCGAGCGAAAACTGACCTGCGTACCTGTTGTTCGAGTTGGGTTGACCGCCGCTTGTCTCAAGGGCGCCGGGCTGGCCGTAGGCATCAGAGATGTTGTCGACGTCTGCAACACTGCGACCGTTGAACGTGCGGAGGTGTCCGAACCAGAGCAAGGCGTCGTTGCTGAACAGACTGCCATTGCCAAAGCCGTTGATGTTGCCCGTCTGCTTGGTGAATGCACCGCGACCGAAAAAGCTGATCTGATCGATGCGGAAGTTGCGATTGCCGTAGATGTAAATCGGAACGGTCACACCATCCTGCGTGCGGATGTCGAGGGAACGCGGAGCGAAGGTCGTCGCAGTGGGCGGGGTTGAATCGGATGCTTCGTCGTTCTTATCCAGATAGGCTGCGATGCGGGCGTTACTGATGACCAAATAAGGTGCACGTTCGTCAGGATCGATTGGCGCGAGCGGGCGCATGCCGCTGGGGGTGACGAGGTCGTCGTTTGCGAGGTCCTGCCGGTCCCCGGTCGTCGAGGCGAAGCCGAGGATGTCGTTGGAGAGCATCTGACCGACCGCCCGCTGGGTGCGGAGGGCGGTCGAGAAGGCCTGGCCCTGGCTGATCGTGCTGCTGGTGAGCGTAAACACCTGGCTCACGCCGATCAGCAATATGACGATCAACGCCAGCGCGATCAGGATTTCCGTCAGTGTAAAACCACGCATCGCGACGGGATACCCGCGCGAGATCGCGACGGGATACCCGCGCGAGATCGCGACGGGCCCGCGTTGAGATGGCCGGCGAACCGGGATGATTTTGTTGGTGCTTCTGGTCATGACGAGGGTTATCCGCTTGCAAATCATGGGAGAGTGATCGCTCCGCCGACGATGACGACATCCTGCGCGGGGCCGGCGAAGTCGGTGGTGCCGCTCGTGGGATCGAGTCGGCCTGCGCCGATGATGAAGACGGTCTGCGTGCCGCTCAGGCTGGTGTCGAGGTCGTCGTCGCCGGTGTTGAACACGGTGTCGGTGCCCGCGAGTTCCGGGATATCCCAGGCGGGGTCGAGGCGGTAGGTGTTGGGCTGTGTGTCGTCACGCACGCCCAGCCGAAAGACCCTGCCGTAACGTGGGGCGAGGCTTGCAGGGCTGGTGGGATCGAGACCGGTGTCGCGTGCGATGATGAACGCGCCGGGGGCTGCGAGCGTGAAGTCGCTGCCGCTTTGGAAGGTGATGAGATCGGGGACGGGCGGGCGGTTGTTGGTGAAGGTCACGGGAATGGCGAAAGGCCCATTGGTGTTGGTGGCGAAGGTGTTGGCGGGGTAGATGCCGTTGGGCACGTTGTCGCGATTGCGAAGCTGAACGGCGAGGACCCAGACGTTGACAAGCGGGCCGGCGCCGGTGCGTTGATAAAACGGGATGAAGGCGAAGCGACGGTCGGCGGAGGAGATCAAGTTGCCGCGGATCCCGCCCAGAGGGCTATTGTTATCAAAGAGCGGCGGTTGCGTGCCGGTGAGGGTCTGGACGGTTGCGCCTGTCGTCGGCAGATTGGCCTGTGTGCCCACCGCGCGAATGTAATTGAACCCTGCTTCCGCGATCGCACGCCCTGCCGTCTCGCGTAGCGTGTCTTCGTTGTTCTTGATCGCCACCGGAAGCATCGCCGCGATCATGATCAGACCGATGCCCAGAATGATGATCGCAAAGAGGACTTCGATGAACGTGAATCCACGAGATGGGGTGGCGGAAGAAGGCATGAACGCACGGCGGCTCACGGGCACGGAGGTGGACGTGCGATGGGCGTCGATGGGCATGGGGTTGGTCGGCGGTCGCAAATCCATTCTGAACTCCGAGGGTCTGTTTCAAAACGTTCCTGAGGGCGGGTCTTGATTCGGGGGTTGAACTATTCCGTTCGTCCGAGCGTGCCGCTGAAACGATTGATGAGCAGCGGAACGGTGTTTTCATCGAGCCAGTTTTCTTCGTTGCTCTCGTTGAGGGTGTACGAGCCGGGGCCGGTCAAGAGGGGCTGGGTGAAGAAGGCGTCGCCTTCGGTGTTGGCATTCACGGCGGCGAATGTGCTTTGGTCGTAGGCGACGAGCCCGAACCCGGGATTCAGCGAGAGAACGCCCGCCCCGAGGCCCATGCGCTGTCCGATGGGCGAATCGCCCTCGAGGGTGATCGGCTGGAAGCTCATGCGGCCCTGCGCGTCGAAGAGGACCGCGCCGACGCGCTGATAACGCTCATTGCCGGTGACGGATGGATCGACGATCAGCTGGACGCCCGTGCCGGTCGGAAAGCGAAACTCGTCCCCGCCCTGGGCGGAGGAATCGATGGGCGTGATGCGGGTGGGTGTGTAAAGGGCCCAGTTGGAATTATTGAAGCTGCCCGCAGTGTTGCCGCTGGCGGAGTCGACGGGGTTGTTGCCGACTGAGCTGTTGTGGTTCTGGATGGATTCCCAGAGTTTGACGCTGGGCTTGCCGGCGACGTACCAGCCCTGGACATCCCAGTCGGTGAGCGGGCGCGGCGTGGGGACGACGGTGTCGCGCGTCATGCGGATGACGCGGTCCGACTGCACGAGCGGCGGACCGAGCAGGCCTTCGCGGTAGGAGATCCCCGGCACCCAGGCTTTGTATTTTTCGAGCGGGTCGGTTTCGTCGGTGGGGTCGATGCCGATCTTGAAGATGACGGCGCGGGTGTTGCGGGTGGCGGGGTCGACGTAGAAAAGCACGCCGTGGGGCGAACCGTCGTTGATGGCACTGGTGCGGGCAACGCCGAGCGCGGCGCTGGCGGTGTTGATGGCGGCCTCGACCGAGCGAGCACCGGTGAGAATGCGGAAGAGCGGAACTGCCAGGCCCGCCACGACAACGATGATGGCGATGACAATGAGAAGCTCGGGCAGCGTAAAGCCCGAAACGCCAGGACGAATCGCCCGGGCGGGATGCAGAGCAGGATGTTTCACGCGTTTGGGCGTCATGGATGAGTTCTCGATGGATTAGTTCTCGAACGAGTAGATGTTGTCATCGTGGGTTTCGTATTTGCCGTCGGGGCCGGCACTGAACCAGAACGGCCGACGATCAGGCGAACGGACGGCGACGAGGTTGCGCTCGGTGCCGGAAAGACGCGGATCGACCGCCTGGGTGAAACCGGTCGGCACCTCGCCCGCGGGGCCGAAAAAGGTCTTGGCGGTCTCAGAAAACGCCCGCGCGAGCCCGCCCCGTGTAGAGGCAGCAAGGTCGGAAGAATTGGGACGCGGGTTGGCTGGCGGCGAGGAACGATGGCTCGGCCAAAAGCCGTCAGTCGGTGCATTGTCGACGAATCCGTCGGGGACGTAGAGGATCGGGTTGCCCCACGGATCAAGAGGTAACTTTGGATTGCCGGCGTTGATCACACTGAAATCGTAAAGCGACCCGGCATCAGGCGCACGAATCTGATCGGGGGGCAAACCGTCGTAAAGCTTCTTGGCGTTGGGGGCCTGAACGAAAAACTTGATCACTTCCTGGGTCTGTCGAAAAGCCTCACGATCCTGCAACGTGCCGCCGAAACGCGCCGCGGGCGTGAAGTAATCCATCACGTCCTGTGTCGGAAACTCACACAACCGCCACTGATCCAACTGAAAAAACCGCTCGCTGGCGGCTTTGGTGGAGAGGGCTTCGGCCTGGATGCTGACCATCTGCTCGAGCAGCACACGCGTGGCGGACTTCTTCTGGCCGGTCGAGAGCGCGTTAAAGCCGATCACCGTGATCGTCAGCAGGATCGCAATGACCGCAATCACCACGAGAATCTCAACGACCGAAAACCCGCGGGCCGAGCAACGTCGGTGGACCTGAGAATGGATGGGGCGAAGAAACATGGGGGAAGTTGTTAGTGGTCAGTGGTCGGTGGTTAGTGGTCAGTGGTTAGTGATTGGTGGTCAGTTTTAGTGGTCAGTGTTCAGCACCTTCGGGTTTGTTCATCGTTCATCGTTCATCGTTCATCACCCTGCTCACCCCGCCGTCCCTTCCAGCTAACTATTCGTTCTGTCCAACGCCTGGCGTTCTAACAGCCTGTGGCCGTTGGGATTCGATGGCGAGGGTTTGCAGGTCGTAGCTGTAGAGATTATCGGGGCGTTGGCTGAGGAATTGCCGGTCGGGGCCGGCGCTGACGACGTAGGCGGACCGGTCGGGGCTGAGACCGAGCCGGGCGTCGTCGCCGGGGACGATGAGGAGCGGCGAGCCCCAGGCGTCTTGCAGTCGGCCGGCGGGGATCTGAAGGCCGGTGAGGGACGCGAGCGTCTGCTCTGCGTGGGTGAGCAGTTGTTCTTCGCGCAGAGACTTGGGCAGAGGCGTGACAGTTGTGTTGCGATCGACGACGGCGAGGTGCAGGTCGGCAAGTCGCTCGCGGGTGAATTGCTCGGCGTACCGATCACGGCCGGCGGTGTCGAGTGCGACGAGGCCCAGCAACGCGATACCAGAAAAGACCACCAGCACCACCGCTCCCGCAAGACCGCTGCCGCGCGACACCGACGACACGCTCGGCATCGAGCGCATACGCAGGTCATCGGCGATCGGCGAATGGGGTTGGGTCATGAGGGAAAGGTCATGGGGGGAAGGGTCATGGTTTGCGAAGGTTCACGTTGCGGGTGGGGTCATTTGGCGATCGCGTTGCTGACGTCGTCGGAGGTCAGGACGTTGGCCTGGGTTGCGAAATTCAGATCGGGCCCGCCGCTCCAGAGAATGTAAGGCCCGCGGAAACTCTGACTCTCGCCGGCGTCGAGTCGACCGTTGGCGTTGACATCGCCCAAGGCGACGCGAAGCGTGGCCTCTGAAAGGAAGGAACTGTTGTCACTCCCACGATACATGGCAGTCGTGTTGGCGTCGTTGCCCGAGACAAGGCCCTGTCGTTCTGTACTCGTATTGATCGTTCCGACGATGGCGTTCACCTGCGCGCTCGCATTGATCTGCGGATAATAAAGCACCGGCCTGCGCACGCGGTCGAGGATGACGATCTGGTCGCGGGCGGCGTCGTAGGTGCTGTTGTTCCAGTCGGGATCGACATTGGTCGCGGTCGCGATGGCGATGCGGTAGGTGCTCATGTCGAGGTACGGGCCGTGCACTTTGGAACTGGCATTCACCACGCCTCCCCTGCCGACGGTGCGGAAGCCGAAGCCGTTGTTGCCGTCCTGACCGATCACATGCACGGGCGTGGCAACGACATTCGCGCTCGCGAAGCTACCTTGCTCGCCCGCCCCGACGAGTGCTTTGGCCAGCGTGCGTGCACCGCGCAGGCCGGTGGCGTTGATATCGACGCCCCACGTGTTGGGGCTACTCGCGCTAAACGGGGATGTGGTCGCATCCAATGACGTCGTCGGGAACGAACCGAAGTCTGCCTTGTACGCCTCCAGAGCCGTCTCGATGCCGAGCATGTGCAGTCGGATCGCAGCGCGATCGGCCTTGTTGAAGGCGCGGATCGAGACGGGAATCAAAATGCCCGCGAGCACCACGATGATGCCGATGACGACCAGCATTTCGATCAACGTGAATCCGCGCGCCCGGCGATGGGCGGGGAGCATCGACAAGAGAGTTTTCTCAAACGCGTGAGGCATGCCGGGGTTCTCCACTTAGGCGATCGCGAGCGAAGCGGGCTTGAGTCGTTCAACACAACGCAGGATCGGAGCGAGCACTTCCGTTCAACGCCCGCGGCTCAACTACCGGCCCAGCCGGCCGAAGTTGGTGATGTCGTCGTTCGTCCCGTACCGACGATCCCGGCCCGCCGAGATCAGAATAAATCCGTCCTTGTTCCGCGCCTCGTTCGCGCTGGCGTTCGGATTGCTGAAATAGGCGAACGGATTCCAGTGGGTGACCGTACCGGTCGGCCCACTGGTCGTGTTGGCCCATTGACTCGGCCTTAGCCCGTGCTTGGGATCGCTGCTGCCCGGACGCCAGCCCTGAGTGTCTTCGCCTGTGTCGTTGTTGAGATACGCCTCGTATTGTCCCGTAGAATACGCCGCCCTCGAGTTGACGTTGCCATCGGTGACGATGACCGGATTGTCACTCGCAGATGAAGTCGCGACGGTTGCCGTCGAACTCCCCGTCCGCGGTCGAAGATACAGAATCGGCATCGGCGTCGCGCCACGATCCAAAAACTCCGGAATGACCGTATCGGTGGCCTGACCCACCAAATCCGCGTACTGACCGGTCTTTCCCGCAAACGATTCGCCCCAACGCGGAAGTGCCGTCCGCCAACTCAGATTCCCCTCAGCAAAGTAAGGCGTCGATCGACCCGGACGCAGCGGATTCAGATTCGCCGGCCCCTGCCCCACCACCGACGGATCGTACACCACGTTACCCGAATCAACACGCAGCCCGCCCAGCAGGCCCAGCGTCAGGTTCTCCGCCATCGTAACATTCGCAAGCGAAATCGAACCCGGACTGACGAACGTCCCCGACGCAACGCCCGGGCTCACCGTCACCGTCAGACTCCCCGTACCCGACTCCACCTGCGTATTGCTGAGCGGCCCCGGATACGCCCGAAAATCCTGAAAATATCGCTCGATCGCGCTCGAGAGCTGCTGGATCGTGTTGCGCGTGTCGGCGTCCTTGGCGTTGTTACGCACGCTGCTGACCACAGGAATCAAAATCCCCACCAGCACGCCGATGATCGCGATCACGATCAGGAGCTCCACCAGCGTAAAACCCAAACACCGGCTCGCGGTCTTGCCCGAACACCGGCCCGCGATCTTGGTTGTCATCGGTCCCGATTTCACTTCGTCCTCCCGTTCGCCCCGCCAGCCTGTTCATCCGTTTCCGTCCGGCCTCGGTGAGCTTCGATGATCCAACCCTCAACGCTCACGCCAATCACATGCACCCGTCACATGCACCCGTCACTTGCCGCCGCTCACGCCCTGGATCAATGCGATCATCGGCATGAACAACGCAATCACGATAAAGCCGACGATCACGCCCAGCACCACCACCATGATCGGCTCAAGAATGCTGATCAGCGAACTCACCGCCACATCGACGTCGCTGTCATAGTTGTCGGCGACCTTCATCAGCATCTTGTCGAGATCACCCGTCTCTTCGCCGACGTCGATCATGTTCACCACGATGCTGTCCACGACCTTCGTCGCCTTCAGCGGCTCGGCCATGCTTTCGCCCTCGCGAATCGCGTCGTGCACCTTGCCCAGCGCTCGTGCGTAAACCTCGTTGCCGCTCGTCTCCTTCGTGATGTTGATCGCATCCAGAATCGGAACACCCGCACTGATCAGCGTGCCCAGCGTTCGCGTGAATCGCGCGATCGATCCCTTGCTGATGATCGTTCCCATCACAGGAATCCGAATCTTCACCGCGTCCACAAAATACTTCCCGCTGTCGCTCATGCGAATCAGCTTGATCAACAAGGTAAAGACGATCGGCGAGAGCAACATGTAAAGCCAGCCAAAGCCCGGCCCGAACCATGTCGCAAAGTCCAGCAGAATCTGCGTCACCTTCGGCAACTTCAAATTAAAGTCATCGAAGATCTGCTTGAACTTCGGAATCACGAAAATCATGATCATCGACACGATCGCCACCGCGATCGAAATGACCACGCCCGGGTAAATCATCGCGCCGATGACCTTCTTCTTCAGCTTGGCAGCCTTCTCCATGAAGTCGGCCAGACGGTTCAGGATGATGTCCAAAACACCGCCCGCCTCGCCCGCGTTGATCATGTTGACATACAACTTGTCAAAAGCCTTCGGGAACTTGGCCATCGCTTCTGACAGACTTCCCCCGCCTTCGACTTCGTCCGCGACCCCACCGACGATCGCCTTCATCAGGCCCGGCTTCTGCTGTTGTTCCAGAATCTGCAGCGACCTCAAAATCGGCAAACCCGCGTCCTGCAATGTCGACAACTGACGCGTAAAGTTCACCAACTGCTTCTGACTCACCCCGCCGATCGCAAACGGCATCTTCTTCTTCGGCGTGATCGGCCCGGCCTCTTCCCCACCCGCCGCCGCGGCGCCTTTTTTGCCCGCCTTCGCCTTCTTCTCCGCCTGCTGTTTCACCTTCGTCGGGTACTGACCCTTCGCTCGAATCTTCTGAACCGCCTCCTCGGCTGTGTTCGCCTCGATCGTGTCCTTGACCTCCTGCCCGGAGGAATTCATCGCCACATACTGGAACATCGCCATCGGTCAGCCTCCGATCGAATCGCGGTTACAAATGCACTTCCGCACTATACGGCCTGTCCAGCAGGATGAAAGACCCACCAACACACCCCCTCAAGCCCCACCCAAACCAACATCCACGACCACATTCCACCTTGACACACACTGGACATCCCGTATAGATTATATAAGCATCAAAGTTCCAGCTCGCGCGTCCCTTGATCTCGACTACCACGGAGGTCGGCCATGCATCGGAGTTCCATCTCAACCCGGCGTGCATTCACGCTCGTCGAACTGCTCGTCGTCATCGGCATCATCGCACTCCTCGTCAGCATCCTGCTCCCAGCACTCAACCGCGTGCGCGACCAGGGCAACGTTGTTAAGTGCGCGAGCAACCTCAAGCAGCTTGCCGTAGCACTCATTAACTACGCGGCCGAAAACAAGGGCAGACTCCCGCCGAACATCAATGACGGATCGTCGGGAGGTTGGGGGGCCACGAATCCCGCCGCACAAGAGTGGTTCCACAACGACCGGCTCGGTCGATACCTCCGCACCGGCAATCAGACCGGTACTGGTAACGTGTTCCCACCCGTGATGATTTGTCCAACTGCACCAGACGGCAGCAGCAGAACCTACGCCATGAACATCTGGGGCAGCAGTGCTGCAGATCAATTCGTCTACAACAAAACGCCCGGAGCCGTGAAGTCACGTAACGGGAACTACTCGCCAAACCCACCCTTCCGAGGCGTTATCTTCGATACCGACACCAAACAACCGGCCACTTTGATTCTGCTCGCCGAACGTCATGTCAACGTCAACGGTGGCTCATTCGGCCTCTTCGCAAGCTCGTCCATCGGCTTTCAGGGCGATAAGCCCGGGCAACGCTTCCTCGGTATCCCCGGCTACTCGCTTACTCCCGTCACAACCGGCGGTTCACCCGTTGGTGTTGCAAACACCGAACTCGATTACACGCGACATACTCGATACCGGGATCGAGATCGCGCGGGATTGCCTGCGGGCGTGACCGTTCCACCACGAGGTCGCGTTAACATCGCCTTCCTCGACGGGCACGTCGAACTCCTCGCACACGATGAACTCGCCGACCCTGCCACCGGACTCTCTCGTCTGCGTGCGCTCTGGTCGCCTTACGACCGCACCATCAACACGCCCTGATTCCTCCTTCAACTCAAGTCGACCTGACGGCCTCAGCACACGCTGGGGCCGTCTCTCTAATCAGAACCCGCCGCATCTATTCTCACGCCTCCGCCCTCCCCCCATTTCCCCGCGGATCAACCGATGTCCTCCAACCCGCCTCTCGACACCTCCACACCCGCCGCACCCAAACGCTTTCGCGTCGGCTCGCTCGAGTACACCCGATTCCAGCTCATCCAGGTCTTCATCTGGCTCCTCCTCGGCGATTTCTGTCTGCATCTTATGGACATGGGCGTCGTACCCACGCTCGTCCCGCTGCAGTTCGAATCACTCGGCGCTTCCAAAACACTCTACAACTTCGTCACACTCACCATTGTCAACGGACTCTACTTCATCCTCGTCCCCATCATCAGCACATGGAGCGACCGCACACGCACTTCCCTTGGACGCAGGCGCCCCTTCCTGCTCTACACCGCTCCGCTGCTGGCGCTCTCGCTCGTCCTGCTCGGATTCACTACCAACATCGCACGATTCTTTAACTCCATCGCTCCGGGCCTGATCGAGTCGCTCGGCGGTGTCCCCGCCGTCGCGATCGGGCTCACCGTCGCGCTCTTCATTATCTTCAAACTGCTCGACATGTTCCCGCAGTCGGTCTACTACTACCTCTGGCCCGACGTGATCCCCGCCGAGTATCTCGGAACCTTTGGCGCGCTCTTCCGTGTCTTCTACGCCGGCGGATCGCTGGTCTTTAACTGGTTCCTCATCCAAAAGGCCAAGGAGCATCCCGAGCAGATCTACATGCTCTCTGCCGTGCTTTATCTGATCGCGTTTCTTGTGCTGGTCTGGCGTGTGAAGGAGCCGAAGTACGATCCCCCGCCGCCGGTCGAAGGGGCGAGCGGATCGTTCCTCAAACGCTTCTGGGCTCAGATCGTCGGCTATGGTCGCGACTGCTTCACCATGAGCTTCTACTGGAAGTTCTTCCTCGCGATGGCCGTCTTTCAGATGGCGTATCAGCCCTTCATTGTGAATCTGATCTTCTATGGAAAAAAGATCTTTTCCGACACGCCGGAAGGTCTGTCGAAATATGGCGGGGTCATGGGGTGGAAGGACATCATGTGGATCGCGATCTACCTGATGCTCGTGCCGCTGATGCGGTTTGTGCATCCCGTCATCGCAGGGCTGGCAGGTTATGTGCTCATGACCTCGGCGGCGGTTTATGGGGCGTTCTTCGTCCACGACGAAGCGACGTTCAGGATCGCCATCTTCCTCGTCTTCGGGTCCGTCGGGCTCTATCTCGGTGGGA
Organism: Planctomycetaceae bacterium; assembly: GCA_027487775.1. Classification (GTDB taxonomy): domain Bacteria; phylum Planctomycetota; class Phycisphaerae; order Tepidisphaerales; family Tepidisphaeraceae; genus JAIYCY01. The sequence continues at coordinate 179,882 of JAIYCY010000023.1, read as the reverse complement.
CCGCCGCCATCGGACCGAGGCTTTTGCCCAAGGAAAAGTACGGCCAATTCGCCAGCGCCGGAGCCATGATCTTCCGACTCGGCGTGATGCTCGCGGGGATTCTGGCGGGCGTGGTGTTCGAAAAGCTGGGGCCCGAATGGGTCTTTAAGTGGCTCTTGTTCTTCCTCGTGCTCGGCTTCGTGATGATGGTGATGCTCTGGCATGACTGGCGCAAACGAGGCGGAAGCGAAGGCTACACCCCGCCGCTACGCCCATCACCCGGCACGATCACCGAAGCCAACGCCACCGAAGCCAACGCCACCGAAGCCAAGGCGAACTAAGACGCCATCCCAAAACGTAATGACCCCACGGCGACTGAAGTCGCACCCCAATCCGATCGATAACAACTGATGGAGGCGAAATGTCCGGCCTCCGGAGGTTGTTGTTCTATGCGCGCAGTTTGTCTCATTTGTTTGATGGCGTTTCTGGTCGTCTACTCGATGCACCTCGTCCGCACGGGCCGGGTTCATGAACAAAACGGCGACTATCTCGCCCCGCCCAGTTCCGTCTACGGCCGCTACATCGATCACCATAGCGACATCGAACTCGATCGCGCTGAAATCCATGTTGATCGTTCGGACGTCAATCTCAAACGCGAAAACTTCGCACAGCCAACGGTCGAGGCCAAGTGGACCGAGCCCTACCCGTCGTCCGACCTCGACGCCCGCGTTGACACCGCCGAAATCCCCTGACCCCCCTCGACCCCGTCATGTCTTGACGTGACAATCCACACGCAACGTGTCTCACGACACTAGCCAGTCGCCGCGCGAAAGCTAAAATCCGGGCCCATGCTTCTTTCGCTGCTCTCCGCGTTCGCCATGGCCCAGACAACAACCACCCCACCCGTGTTTCGCGAAGACGCGGTCGTCGATGTCTATCACGGCGTCGAAGTCCGCGACCCCTTCCGGTGGCTCGAAGACAACGCCGCCCCCGACACCCGCGCCTTCATCGAAGCACAAAACGCCAAAAGCAGCGCGCTCCTCGCAAGCCCCTATCGCGATGAAATCCGCGCACGACTCGAAGAACTCATCAACTACCCTCGAGCCAGCGCACCCAGCCGCACCGATCGCTACTACGTCTTCCGACGCAACTCAGGCCTGCAACAACACAGCCTCACCTTCGTCACCGAATCGCTCGGCGGGCCTGAACGTGTCCTCTTCGACCCCAACACCTTCAGCGCAGACGGCACCGTCGCACTCTCAGGAACCGATTTCACCGATGACGGCTCACTCGTCGCATGGGGCCAAAGCGTCGGCGGAAGCGACCAGCAAACCATCCGCATCCGCAACGTCGCCACCGGCGAAGATCTGCCCGATGTCCTCGAAAACATGCGATTCAGCAGCATCGCATGGGTGCCCACCAACGACGGATTTTACTTCAATCGCTATCCAGACCCAGAAAGCCGAACCCACAACGCCGTCTACTACCACCGGCTCAGCGCCGATCCCGCCAAGGCGCCGCTGATCTATCAAAGACCCGATGCACCCGAACTGATGCTCGCACCAGGCGTATCACGCGACGGAAAACTCCTGCTCATCTACGAAGTCCTCGGCACAGACCCACGCCCCGGCATCGTCTGGCGAGAACCGGGCAGCACCGGCGAATTCAATCGACTCCTCGACATCGGACAAACCCAATTCGCGATCGTCGAAACCGACGGCATGACGATCTGGGCCGTCACCGATCACCAAGCCCCGCGGCGACGCCTCGTCGAGGTCGACGCTCGAAACCCCGCACCCCAACACTGGAAAACCATCATCCCCGAACCCGCAGGCCGTGACGTGCTCGCCGGCGTCACGATGGTCAACGACCAGTTCGTCGCCAACTTCACCACCGATGCTCGCACACGACTCCAACTCTTCAACCGCGACGGCTCACTCGTACGCGAAATCAAACTGCCCACCATCGGCACCGCATTCGTCTCAGGCCGACGACAAGACAGCGAAATGTTCCTCACCTTCACCAGCTTCACCTACCCCACCACCGTCTTCCGTCACGATCTCAAAGCCGGTACCGCTGAGCCCTTCTTCCGACCCCAAGTCAAATTCGATCCCGACGCCTACGAAACTCGACAACTCTTCGCCAACAGCAAAGACGGCACGCGCGTGCCCGTCTTCGTCACCCACAAAAAAAACATCACGCTCGACGGATCAAACCCAACGCTGCTCTACGGCTACGGCGGATTCGGAGTCGGCATGAGCCCCTTCTTCGACCCCAACGGCATCGCATGGCTCGAACGCGGCGGAGTCTACGCCGTCGCCGTCATTCGCGGCGGTGACGAGTACGGCACCGAGTGGCACGACGCTGGCAAACTCCTTCGCAAACAAAACACCTTCGACGACTTCATCGCCGCAGGCGAATTGCTCATCCACGAAAAAATCACCTCACCCAAGCACCTCGGCATCGAAGGCGGCAGCAACGGCGGACTCCTCGTCGCAGCCGTCGCGCTCCAGCGACCCGACCTCTTCAACGCCGTCATCTGCCAGGTCGGCGTGCTCGATATGCTCCGCTTCCACCAGTTCGGCACAGGACGTTTCTGGACCGTCGAGTACGGCAACCCCGACGACAGCCCGGAAATGTTCCGAAATCTCCTCAGCTACAGCCCACTCCACAACGTCAAACCCAACGCCACCTACCCGCCCTTCCTCATCACCACCGGCGACGGCGACGATCGTGTCGTCCCCGCACACTCACTCAAATTCACCGCAGAACTCCAAACCCGATCCAGCCCACAAAACCTCGTCCTCCTACGCTACGACATCGGCACCGGCCACGGCGCAGGAAAACCACTCGCCAAAGCACTCGACGAACAAGCCGACGTCTACGGATTCCTATTCAAAACGATCGGCAAGTGACCGCCAAGAAACCATCTCAATCACCCAGTCGATCAATCCGACGGCATCAGAGCGGGCAGCATGCATGCAGCCATCACACGGAGCGACGCCGACGCAACACGAGCAGGCCCGCCCCGGCGAGAAGGCCCAGCGTCGTCGGCTCGGGGATGATGTAGTTGCCGAAGCGGACGCTGGTGAGCTCGGCCTCGGTGAGCGTGAAGGTGCGCGAAAGCCCGGTGCTGGCGGCCCAGCCGGATTGCATCACTTCGGTCACGGTGTACTGCATGACCGGGAGGCCGGTCAGCGTGACCGTGCCGTCGGGGCCGGTGAAGGTGTTGAAGCTGCCCAGCGTGCTGCTGACGATGAATTCCCAGCCCGGGATGAACGGCTCGCCGGAGTCGAAGATGCCGTCGCGGTTCAGGTCGTTCCACTTGGTGATTTTGAGCGTGCCCAGTGGGTCCGGCTGGCCTTGCGGGGTGTAGAGGACGATGTCGTTCCCATCCCCACCGAGATACGTGATCAGCAGCGGCGTGCCCCCGAAGGTGCCGACGGTCGCGCCTTCGCCAAAGCCCGTGAAGAATCCCGTCCGGCTCGCCCCGCCGAAAATGTCGACGATCTTGAACTGGTCGGGGAAGCTCGGTGTGAACGAACCGAGCATGCTCACGTTGAGCGCGCCCGACAGCGACAGCCTTCCGTCGTTGATGGAGAGCGAATCGAACAGGCTCGGCGCGGTTCCCCCGATCTCGATGTTGAGGGTGGAGGTGGGAAGGAGGTTGGTGTCGGTGGTCTGGAAGATCAGGTTGCCGGGTGCGAGGGCGTAGCCGGGGTCGATCTGCTGGTCAATGTTGTTGATGTTGCCGGGGCCGCCACGGAGTAGGCCGTTGCCCTTGATGCCGCGGCGGAAGTTGTTCGTGCCGGCGCTGGTGACGACAGTCATGCCGTTTTGATCGACGGGCTGGAGGTAGTTGATCGTGGAGGTGGCCGGGTGGCTTCCCGTCCACATGCGGACGTGCTTGATGTCGGCGGGAGCGGTGAGCTGGCCTATGTTGGCCGTCGTGCCGGGCGTGCCCAGGCTGAGCGCGGTGATGTCGGTGTTGATGATGCTCAGCGCGGCAGGGTTGTTGGCCAGCCCACCCATCTCGATGGGTCGGCCGAGGGTGTGTGTTCGCAGCGTGATCTGCGCGGCGTTGACCGAGTTGATCCCGCCGGTGAGGTCGATCTCGTCGCCGGTGATGGTGATGCTCGATCCCGCGTTGTTGACCAGAATCGACCTGGCCTGAACCAAGTTGTTGGCGGCGAGGCTGACCGTCGAACTGCCGGTGCTGTTGAAGCCGACGATGTTGCCGGTCATCGTGATCGAGTCCCCGGCGGAAAGGTCCACGTCGCCGGCGTCGTTGCCCGAGGTGGTGATCGAATGCATAAAGATGTTGTCGGCCGCGTTAATCGTCACGAGCCCGCCGTTGCCGGACGTGCCGGTGTTGGTGAAGGTGGTTCCAGGGATGTTGACACTTCCGCTCACCGAAGTGATGTCGATCGAGCCGCCTGATGACGCCCCCGTGGCGGTGGCCTGCAGTGCGGCGATGGAGACGTCGCCCCGCGCTAAGATGGTCACGTCGCCGGCCGCGCTGCGTAAAGAAAAGCTCGCGATCCCAGTCCCGCCGACGGTGACAGCGCCCATGGTGGAGGTCAACGACACGTCGCCTCCATTCCCTGAGGAGCCGAGTCCGCTGGCGCTGGAATTGATCTCCTGCACGGAAACACCGTCTCGGGCACTGAGCGTGACCGCCCCACCGGCACCGCTGGGGCCGCTGCTGTTGGTGCTGCGGGCGTCGATGGCACTGACAGCCATGAGGATTTCGCCCGCGGGTGCCGAGATCTGCACGTTGCCCGCGCGGGTGAGGTTCCCGGTGGCGCGCGTCCAGATGTGGACGGAATCGAAATCACCCGCCGTCGCCAGAGCGGTGAAGTCGCCCCCGCGCCCGCCGACGCTGCTGAAGGCACGCAGATTGTTCTCCCCGCCGGGGGTTCCCAAAGAGATGCTTGCCGCAGTGATGTCGACGTCACTCGCGGTGTTGGTGACGGCGGCACTCCCGCTGCTCTCGCCGCTGATCCCAAAGTCCAGATCGAACGCTCCGCCCACGTCGGCGATCAGATTCCGTGATCCCCCGTTCACTGACGCCAAGAGCCGGCTCAGATTGATGCCGGACAGCGCGCCGATGAAGTCGCCGCCGACGTCAAAGCTGAGCGTCTGCCCGCCGACGGCTGATGCAGGCACCATCATGACGCCGGTGCTCAGCGTCAGGTTTCCCGCCTCGACGCCGGTCGTGCCGGTGCTGACCGACACGTTGCTGCCACCGTTCAGCAGCCCCAGGATCGTTGCTGTAGACACCGTCGCGCCAGTGTTGTTGGCGACGAAGTTCGGCGAGCCGGGCATGTTCACCGTCGAACCGGTGGCTGGCACCGAAACATTCCAATCCGCCAGGGCGGTTGAGGTCGTGGAAGCAATGGCAAGCGCGATGATGAGGTTTCGAGACTTCATGGGTTCTCCTTGATTTGAGGACTTCGAGGCGGATCGTTGAACTAAGAACAAGAACGCCCGCGAGTGAGTCAGCCGGAGTCGCGATCGATCGGGGTTTGACGCAGAAGCGTCGCGGGTCGATCGGCAAGCTCAGGCTGGGGTCATTCGCGGGCGTTCTCTCGACTTTCTCTTTGATTCACACCCGTCTCGCACAAGACGGGCGAACGGCTTCAATTTCGGACGATGACGCGATGGTTGGGGCCAGTGACTTCAGATCGCTCGCCGCCGACGCAGCACGAGCAGGCCGGCTCCGGCGAGAAGACTTAGGCTCGCCGGCTCGGGGATGACTGCGACGAAGGCCTCTCCGTTACCGTCGCGGACGCCCCAGCCGACGATCGTGCTCCCGTCGAGGCTCACACCGTGGGCGTCGAAGAGACTCGTCCACCCGCTGGCAGCCGGGTCGACGCCAGCGGCCAACAGCACGTCCCACAGGGACTGCATCCCGCCGGCGGTGGTGTGAAGGATGGCCTCTCGGCCCAAGGCGGAGGTGCCGAAGCCGACAGTCACCGCGCCGTCGCCGCTGACGGCGCGAGCTTGGCTCTCGAAACCGCCTCCGGGCAGATCGCCCAGGCCGACCATCCCGCCGCCGGCGGTGTGACGGAAGGCTTCGATGCCCGACGCGGAGAAGCCGGCGCCGACGATCACCGCACCGTTGGCGCTGATGGCCCAGGCGATGCTCTCGAAACCGCCTCCGGACAGGTCGCCCAGGCCGACCATCCCGCCGCCGACAGTGTGGCGGAAGGCTTCTCGTCCTGAAGCAGAAGTGCCTTGACCGACGGTCACCGCGCCGTCGCCGCTTACGTCGTTGGCGGAGCTCAGGTAGATGCCGCCGGGCAAGTCGCCCAGGCCGACCATCCCGCCGCCGACGGTGTGGCGGAAGGCTTCGATGCCCGAGGCGGAGTTGGCGTAGCCGACGATCACCGTGCCGTCGGCGTTGACGTCGGCGGCGAAGCTATCGAAGGTGCCGCCGGGCAGGTCGCCCAGGCCGACCATCCCGCCGCCGACGGTGTGCCGAAAGGCTTCCCGGCCCGAGGCGGAGGTGCCGTAGCCGACGGTCACCGCGCCGTCGCCGCTGATGCCGTTGGCAAAGCTCTGGAAACTGCCGCCGGGCAAGTCGCCCAGGCCGACCAACCCGCCACCGACGGTGTGGCGGAAGGCCTCTTGGCCCGAGGCGGAGAAGCCGTAGCCGACGGTCACCGCGCCGTCACCGCTGACGCCGTTGGCCACGCTGAAGACGCTGCCGCCCGGCAGGTCGCCTAGCGCGGTCAGGCTGACGGCAGACGCGGGGGCAACGATGAAGCCCACCCCCAGCACGGCTACCCACAAGGCCGCCAGATGCTTCCGGGTGGATCGGATCGGACGGTGTTGATTCTGCTTCTGCATGTTCCTTCCCTTTGTCCCCGAGGGGCGATGTGCCGCGGTGGTTTCCCCCCCGAACGGCGATGTGTAAACCGATGTGTAAACCGATGCGTAAAAACAAGAACGCCCGCGAGTGAGTCAGCCGGAGTCGCGATCGATCGTGCGGCGGTGACATACGACATGTCACACACACCGATCGGCGGACTCAGGCTGGGGTCATTCGCGGGCGTTCTCTCGACTTAAGTCTGATGAAGCGGAACCCGTTCTATACTCAGAAATGCACGAGCACTATAACCTCGAAGCACCGCGGATACAACAAAAAATATCGTCACCGACCATTTAGCACGATATCCGGGAAAAAGCGGCCTGAGCGAATGCCGTAATGGTGGCCGGACGAATCGACGCAAGTGTTGATTCTGTCAAAAGAAAGACGCCCCAAAACAAAGACGCCGCTGACATCTGTAGTCAACGGCGTACACCGAATCGTAGAAGGCATGTCGATGCAACCTGTGCATCTTGCGACAAGTGCGTTGTTAAAAAGCGGGTGATGGGGCTCGAACCCACGACATTCACGTTGGCAACGTGCGGGCATTCGATTCTAAGTGACGCTGACAATGAAGTTACAACATCGCCGCCGAACGCTTGTACCAACGCTTGTACCGAAACGGCCGAAGCGGCTCACGCGACGCCTTCGGGTGATGGCTTCGCCGCTGCCGTGGCGGCCGTGATGGCGCTCCCGCTGAGCGATGCCGAGCGGGCCGAGGCCGTGCGGCACCTGCTCGCCGATCGAGCAAAGGCCAAGCGATGACCGCCGAGGGTATGGGGTATGAATCTCTGACAGTCGAAGCGATAGACCGAGCGTGACACTCGACGCGAAAACTAACGAGTTTCTCAAGCGGCTTGCGCTCCATCTGGCGACCCGCCCCCGTCAAAGGTTCTCCCGCCCGCACGCCGCAAAGAACTACCTTCGGGAACTGCCGACCTATGCCGCTGCCTTCCCTTCGCCGCGGCGGCCCGTGCGCGGGCTTCTGGCGCGATCGAACGCCCCAAGGGCATGGATTCACACCCCGAGGCGAGCAACGCACGGGCGGGCCGCTGGGGGCCGTTGCGCGGCTCTGAAAACGGCCCGCGGGTCCCTTCGGGGTGATTGCCAAGTGTGCGGGTGCTCGGGCCGTGAATCGACTACGAATCGAACCGCGAACTTAAGTTCCCGCGGGTCCCTTCCGACCATGCGTCAAACCCTACACCGCGAACATGGTCAAAATGCATAGAACATTGATTGAATGTGATGCTCCAACGGTTGAAATCGTATCGTCAACTTCGATCATGACTATGCCGACCTGCGCGGGGGCTAGGGTAGCTCCCGACCGCGGATACCCGATCCGCCGCCCCCGCGCTTTCCTCAATCGGGACCGATCCGGGAATCGGAACTATGAACGAACTCATTGATAGGATTCTTGCGTCCGCACCGAATCCAATTCGCTTGAACGCCGAAGAACTGGCAACGCTCAAGGCGTATCTGGCGACAAACCGACCTAAGGTGAGTTTCCAAGCCGCGCACTTTCTTGCGACGGACGGCCGAGCGCCGCTTATACGGGCGGGGAGTGCCGAGGCGATGCAACGGCAAGCGAACGCGGAGCTTTATCAAAATCGCAAGGCCCAAGACGACGCCGCGATGCATCGTTACAACACACTCAAGGCGACGCTTGCTTTCAACGAATCACTGAACGCCACGACGGGAAGTCGGCTTTCTGTCGTTGTACGAACAACGCCGTCTCAATCAACCGACGCGGCTCGATCCCTTATCGACGCCGCCTATGCCCGCTGCCGCAAGAATGATATCCAAGTGGAACGCATCATCGCCGAGTTCAAACGGCTCGGCGATTCGATTGATGCCCGCGGTTCTGCCGTCGATCCATTCACGAGATTCGTAAAGGATATGGCCGGCGTGAATCTGCAAGCCGGAAGTCTGCCGGGCTGTCAGCAAGACGCAGACTTCGCCTTCAACCTATTGATTCAAGCAATCGAAGCGGGGGCGTTTCAACATCCTGGCATTCGGGGCGGATTGATGACGCATTCGAACTTTGATAGCGCCTTACATGAAATCTGCGAAGCGATGAATCGACCCGCCGATATGAGGCCTGTAGGTGCGACATCCGCGGCTATGCGGACTGTGGCGGACTATCTCACCGCGGAGCTATCCGCCGCCGGACCTGCCGAGGCTGACCCGGCCGTGATCCGCTCTCGAATCGCCGGACTATGCGAAGCGATCGACGCCGGCCGCGATCTGAGGCGACTGGCGAACGAAGCCGGAGAATTGGCTCGGCTCGTGCGCCGTATCGACTTTGACGAGCGATTCATCGTGACGCCGGGCAAGCCGGGCGAAACAACATTCACGCGACGCACTATCACCGCGCCCGAGACGGCACGCCGCAACGGGGCAATCGAAGAGCTAGGCGAAGCTCTGAGCGAAATCGCCGACGGGGCAAAACGCCCGGACGCGACGAAACGCATCCGGCATCTGACCACCGAAGTGCTCGGCGATGACCGGCCCGCGGATGAAACCGACGCGGCCGCCCAATCGCCCGACGCGACACAAGATACCAAGGTGAACCTATCGGGCCGAGGTCAAGAGGCATTGCAGCAATACGACGCCGCGACCGAAATGCTTGGAATTGCCAAGCCGACGGACCGCGAAGCCTATGACTGTCTTGTAGATCATGAGAAGTCGAACGGACAGACCTTCGCGCATTCGTTCGCAACCTGGCAACGCTACCTGAGGATCGGGCGACGCCAGACCGGGCAACAAAAGAACACACCGCGACACGGACGAACCGGCCGAAGTGTAATCCATGACCGCGATCGGTAGCGGCGATGGGCGGACGAAAACCGGACGAACCTGAAAACACGCTCGAACAGTGAAACCCCTTTGGCGCTACCGCCAGAGGGGTTTTCTTATGCGCGGGGGCGGACGTTCTTCGCGTCCGCCCCGTCCGGTTTCTGGTTCGTGTGGGGCGACAATTGACCGCGGCAGAGTGCCGCTGACATCGCGCCCGGAACTGAACCGGAGATTGGCTTATGCCAAACTTTGAAAACGCCGCCGATGAGCGAATCATCGGGCCGGAACGTCTGCCGGCTGAGCTTCTGGACGTCAAGGCTCTTGCGCAACTTGGGAGCTTTTCAACTCGACACGCCCGACGACTCGCCGACGCTGGCAAAATGCCCGCACCGATTCGGTTCGGCGGGCTGGTGCGATGGCGACGCCGCGACATCGAGCAATGGATCGCTGACGGATGCCCGCCCGTCCGGCACGTCAAAGGGGGTGCGCGATGAGTTCGCACCCACAACAAACCGGCGAAGCTCTCAAGCTCGCCGCGCTGAAACTGCTCTCCGAGCGACGCGCCGACTTCATCGGCCAAGCTCGGCGGGCGATGCTTCGGGTGCTGCTCGACCGAGGCGAAGCGACCGCCGACGACGTGCGGGCCGCGGTGACGATTCCCGACGAACTCGATCCCAAGCTCTTCGGCGCGGTGCCGAGTGCTCTGGCGGCCGAGGGCTTCATCGCTCCCGCGGGATACAAGCGAAGCAAGCGGCCCGTCGCTCACGCCCGGCCGCTGACCGTCTGGCGGCTCGCCGATCGGCCCGGCGCTGAGGCTTGGCTCGCCGCAACCGACCTTCAATCGAACCTGTCAACCACCATCAACAAAACACCCGGCGCTGGAACGCCGGGCAATGGAGACTTCGAACTATGAACGATCATAACACAACCGGCGCACTGCGCCGAAAACTGTCTGACATTTTGCTCAACTCACAATCCGAATCACTCCGCACCGCATGGGCGAGCACGACGGCCGCTTCGGACTTCGCACCGCTCCCCGCGGGCACTTACACCGCTCGAATCCTGAGCGGTGAACTTTCGACATCGAAGAGCGGCACGCCGAGTTACAAACTCACCTTCAAGGCGCTCGAAGGCGAGCACGCGGGCCGTCAATTCTGGCATGACATCTGGCTCACGCCCGCGGCCTTGCCGATGGCGAAGCGCGATCTTGCCAAGCTCGGCGTGACGACGCTTGAGCAACTCGAACGGCCGCTGCCGGCGGGCATCCGTTGCGAAGTGAAGCTCGCACTCCGAACCGAGGACGACGGCGCGCAGTTCAATCGCGTGCGATCGTTCGACGTGCTCGGCATCGACTCGACCGAGGACGCTGACTTCGCACCGAAGGGGGGCGACGATGCCGATTCAATCTGACGGCCTCGGCTTTCGGATTCTCGGCGCGGTGACTAGCGAAAGGCGGCTCGTCGATTGGCGGGCCGCCTTCGCCGGATACGCCGCTTGCGATGAGCGGGCACGCTCCGAATCGGAAAGCTACTTAAGCGCTTTCACCTTTGGCGATGAGTTTCGCGCCCATCTGACCGCAACCGGCACGACACGCGGATACCGCGGCCCGTGCGGTGCGGCTTTCGTCTGGTTCGACATTGACCGCGACGCTGAACTTGACGCCGCACGAATCGACACGGCCCGGCTTGCCGCTTGCATTCTCGAACGCTTCGCTCTCGACGCCGAGGACGTGCTCGCATTCTTCAGTGGGTCGAAGGGCTTTCATCTTGGCATCCCGACGACCCTATGGACGCCGCCGCCGTCGATCGACTTTCACCGCATCGCCCGACGCTTCGCCGAAACCATCGCGACGGCCGCGGGCGTGACGATCGACACGGGCGTTTATGATTCGGTGCGGGCGTTTCGTGCGCCCAACTCCCGGCACCCCAAGACGGGCCTTCACAAGCGGCGCGTGCCGATCGACGCTCTGATGCATCGCGACGCGGCAACGATTGCGGGTTGGGCAAAACACCCCGAAGCATTCGACGTGCCGACGCCGGGCGCGGGGCGGTGCGATTGGAACATTGCGGCCGATTGGAACGAAGCCGCCGATGCCGTGCGACGCGAAGCCGAAGCGACCGCGGCCCGACGCGATGCCGTGGCTTCGGGCGACATCGCCGCGACGCTCAACCGGCAAACGCTCGCCTTCATTCGCGACGGCGCGACGGCGGGCGATCGGCACCGGCTTTTGTATTCCGCGGCTCGCAATCTTGGCGAGTTCGGATGCTCGCCCGCACTCGCAACGGCCCTGCTCACCGAAGCGGCTCTCGACTCGGGGCTATCGCCGAGTGACGTTCGACGGCAAATTGATTGCGGGCTGAAAGACGCGATCGGGGGTGCGGCATGACCCGAGCGAACTTCATTCGCGCAACCGACGCGCTCGACGCTTGGCGCGACGATGTGCTGACCGGACGAGCGCCGAAACTCTTTCCAATCGGCACCGGCGAAATCGGCAAGATCGAAGTCGGGCCGGGGCTGGTAACGCTCATCGGCGGCGCGCCGGGTGCGGGCAAAACGGCCTTCACCATGCAATGCATCATCGACGCACTGCGCATCACGCCCGAGCTTCGGGCGCTTGTGTGCAATATCGAAATGCCGCCCGCGATTTTGCTCGATCGGCAACTTGCCCGACTCTCTGGCGTTTCGCTTTCCGACATTCGATACCGAACCATCCGGCCCGAGCACGCCGACCGAATCGACCAAGGGCTGAACACGCTCGCCGCGATTGCGGATCGGCTTTGCTTCCTGAGGCCGCCCTTCGATCTTGGCAACGTCGCGGCCGCTTGCGACGAGTTCGCCGCCGACTTGCTGGCACTCGACTACATCCAACGCATCGCCGCACCGGGCGAGCATGAATCGAAACGCGGCTCGGTCGATGCTTCGATGAACTACCTTCGCCAGTTCGCCGACGCGGGCGTTGCGGTGATGGTGATATCCGCCGTCGCTCGGGCGAAGGATTCAAAAGGGCGAAGCTCATACGCGGGCGACGGGCTGAATCTGGCGAGCTTCCGGGAATCGTCTGAGCTTGAGTTCGGGGCCGACGATGCTTTCATCCTGGCACCCAACGAAAACGACGACGACGTTGTGGACCTTCGACACTTGAAAAGTCGGCACGGCGAATGCCGCGACTTGCGTTTGACGTTCGACAAGCGGCGGCAAACCTTCACGCCCGCGCCGAAGGCGGGCAAGGCTCGCAACGACGAAGAATCGCAACGAAAGACGCGATCGGCGCTTGCAAAGCTCTGGAACACAACGCCGGCCGCGGGTGCCGACGAGGGCGGGGGTGACGATGAGTGAAGGACCGATCATCCCCGCCGGCATCGTCGGGCTTCCCCCGCTGGACGACGCCCGCCCGGCCCGCCGGCATCACACACCCGAAGCGAAGCGGCATCGCCGACACACCGCCGACCGCTTCGGCGTGCTCAACGCCTTTATCGACCTGACCGCGGGCACGCTCACACGGGCCGAGCTTTTGACTTGGTTGATTCTCTTTCGCGACACGAAGCCGGACGGCACTTGTCGCACCGCACAATCGGACATCGCCCGCCGGGCTGGCACCGATTCGCGAACGATCCGCCGGGCCTTGCAACGCCTGACCGCGCTCGGGCTGGTGCGGATCGTCTGGCAAGGCGGCTTTCGCAAAGGGGCTTCGATCTATGCCGTCGCACCGCTCGCAACCGAACCGAACCCCCGAGGGAAGCGGCGATGCCGATGACCCGACCCACCGCCGCGCTTGAGGGCGTGGGTGTCCTACTGCCTGAGGACATTTTGCGCCCGCCGCCGAGGGCGTGGGTGTCCGATATCCCATAAGGGACCATAAGGCGCACCCCGCCTTAATGGCGGGTGCGCACCATACGAATCGAACGGATTGACAACGCAATCAAGACGGGTAATAGTTCATACCATGAGAGACGACAAAACGATGACCGAGCTTTTACGCGAAGCGCTCGCCGAGGCGGATTCGATCCGGGGCGTGGCGCGGGCGAGCGGGCTGACGCACGTTTCGCTTATCAAGTTTCTAAGGGGCGAGAGTTCGCTTCGGCTCGATCTGGCCGACAAGCTCGCCGCTCATTTTGGAATCGTATCGAAGCAGCAACGCCGGAAGGGAAAGTGAATCATGGCGATCTACCGAGCAAGCTACACCAAGCCGATGCCCGCCGGGGCTGAACTGTTCACGCGGCAAGGGCAAAACTTCGCCCGCTGGACCGACCGACGAGGCCGCAAGCGTACGGCAAAGGTGACGACGGGCCGCGACGGATCGGCGCGTATCGCATTGACGAGCACGACGCACACGGCGAAGTATCGCGACGGATCGGGCATCGTTCGCCAAGTCGGCACCGGATGCCGAACAAAAGACGCCGCCGAGAGCGTGCTCGCCGACCTGAGGACGCGGGCCGAACTCGTCAAAGCGAAGGTGATGACCGCCGCCCAAGACGCCGCCGCGGATCATGCGAACGTGCCGATTGCCCGACACTTCGACGCCTACGCCGATCATCTCAACGCGAAGGGGTGCTCGCCCCGTCGCGTTGCGATGGTGCGCGCACGGCTCGACCGCTTGGCGCGTGAATGCCCGTTCGGGCGATTGTCCGACCTGAACACCGCATCGCTCGAACGCTGGCTGGTGCTCATGGCGGGGCGCGACGTGGCGGCCGCGACACGCAACGGATACCGCGAAGCGGCTGTCGGATTCGGCAACTGGTGCCGACGTACGCAAAGGCTCATCGCCAATCCATTCGCCGACGTGCCGCTTGCGAACGTGCGGGCGGATCGTCGGCACCTTCGGCGGGCATTGGACGCGGACGAGCTGCGCCGCCTTTTGACCGTCGCGGCACTTCGACCGCTCGCCGAATACGGGCGGGGCATCGTCAAGACGGCACCGACCGACGCCGACCGCAAACGGGCGAACTGGACGCGGGCATCGCTGGCATTCGACAACATCGCCGAGGCGGCCGACCGCGGACGAATCGCACTCGCCAAGCGGCCCGACATCATCGCCGAACTCGAAGCGATCGGCCGAGAGCGGGCACTCATCTACAAAACGCTTGTGCTGACCGGCCTTCGCAAAGGCGAGCTCGCATCGCTGACCATCGGGCAACTCGACCTAGACGCACCGCAACCGTACGCGATCCTCAACGCCGCCGACGAGAAGAATCGCAAAGGCTCTGAGATTCCGCTTCGGGGTGACTTGGCCGCGGACTTGCGGGCGTTCCTGGCGGATCGACTCCAAGCCGCTCAAGACGCGGCCCGCCTTCGCATCGGGCACCCGCTGCCGATTCGACTTCCGCACGGCGAACGCCTGTTCAACGTGCCGGCCGGGCTGGTGCGGATTCTGGATCGAGACATCGCCGCCGCGGGCATTGCGAAGCACGACGAGCGCGGGCGCGTGGTGGACGTGCACGCCCTGCGCGTTGCATTCGGCACGCACCTGAGCAAAGGCGGGGTGACGTTGCGAACCGCTCAAGCCGCGATGCGACACTCCAAGCCGGACCTGACCGCGAACGTCTACACCGACCCGAAGCTCTTGGACGTGGCGGGGGCACTCGACGCCCTGCCGTCGCTGCCGTTGAATGCCGGACCGAGTGCCGAACGGCAACGCGCAAACGGCACGACTGGTGCCGCGATTCGCGACGTTGAAGGGGCGCGAACGCTTGTACCAACGCTTGTACCTGCTGGCGGCAATCGTAGTAAATCCGTGGCAATCGCTGACCATTCGACGGACCGGACGAACGCCGCGATGGTGGTAGGACGAATCGACGTAAGTGTTGATTCTGTCAAAAGAAAGACGCCGCTGACATCTGTAGTCAACGGCGTACATGACAAGCGGGTGATGGGGCTCGAACCCACGACATTCACGTTGGCAACCTGTTCCGGTCGCTGGGAAATTGGCTTGAAAACCGCGTTTTGCACTACATAATGAGAAAGCCATGCACTACTTAAGCATCGATTTCGACCTATACTTTTCGCTCCCGTGAACGCTCCAATTCGGCGGCTCACATGCCAAAGACAAAGCTTAGTCAACCTCAAAAACGTCGCAAGCGAATCCCGAAATTGGCCTACACCAAGCTCCGCGGAATCGGCTGGCATGTCAGCTACCGCGACCCGCAAACCGGCCTGCCGAAGAAGCACCGCTTCGGTGATGTCACCGAGGACAAGGCTACGGCGATGTATCACCAGTGGATTGCCGACAAGCTCACCGGCAAGAAACCCGCACCTGCTCAAGCGACGGAACTGCAAAAGCTCAAAGCACCGACCAAGTCCGCCGAGATGGTCACTCGAAAGAGTGTCCCCGGCTCACTGCTTCATGTCGCCAGCGACCTGCTAAGATTTGACGAAGAGCGTACTCGGGCCGAGGGCGGGCCAAGAGTGCGAGGCTCGATTCATCCGCGTGTCCGTCTCAATCGCCGCAAAATGCTTTTGGACTTCATGGAGTTCATGAACGAACGGCACGGGCAAGGCAGCATGGGGCACATGAAGCTGGCTGACTTGTCGATTGCCGACGTGGAAGCCTACAACCGAAAAATCGCCCTCGCCTCGTACTCACAATCGCAAGTGACCGAGCGGCTTCAGATGGTTCACGCAGTCATTGAGCGGGCGGGTCGTCCTGAGTTTGGCCATCAGGTGCTGCAATGGAACTGGTCGAGCCGAGATGTCATCCACGGCGTTCCTGCCGAGAAGATGAAACTTCCTACGCTCGACCAACTGCAAAAGCTCCTGAAAGCCAGCGAGCTACGCGAGCAGTCCATGATCTGGCTTGGCATCGGCCTGGGCTTTGGCCCCAGCGATTTGGCAGCGTTACGCGTCGGTCAAATCGACGAGGCGAGCTACGACCTACGTCGCGGCAAGACCGGAATCGAACGCTTCGGCGACACGCCGCCACTGGTTTGGGGCTTGGTAAGCAAGTACATCGCGAAGGAACGTCGCCCAAAGGGCGAACTCATGTTCGTGACTCGAACGGGTCGGCCCATCGTTCACGGCAGAACCAACTCAGTCTTCTTGTGGTGGGACAAGCTCCGTAAAGAAATCGGCGAGTCGAGCAAGTCTATTGCGGGTTTCTACGTCCTTCGGCACCTGGGTGCCACGGAGTACGGCTCACGTTCCGGGATTTCAGTCGGCGAAGTGAAGAGATGGCTTGGTCACTCGGCTACTTCTCGCATCGCCGACGTTTACATGAAGCCTGTTGCTCCTGAGCAAAAGCCAGTTGTGGAATGGGTTCGCACGAGTTTGGCAATTGACTCGATTCGTTAAATGAAGCTCGCATATTCGCGACTTTTGAAGATAATTCGGCAATGCATATCTCAAGGGTATATCTTCGGTGGTACAAGTCGTTCAACATCGATTATTCGGGTGCGGTGGGCGGCGACCGCGTGAAACGACAACGCCCTTGGAACACATACCACTTCAACGGAAGCGACGCGGACCTGCCGTTTGTCGAGATTCCTTTGGAGAAAGACGTTACGACTATTGTCGGCGCAAACGAGAGTGGAAAGTCCCATCTTCTCTCTGCCATCAGCAATGTCATTGACGGGCATAGCATCCCGGTTGACCCGTTCTCATCGGCGAAGCCAACCGGTCGAGAGTTTTCGCAGACCGACCTGTGCCATTTTGCGCTACCGCTGACCAAAGAGGCGGCACTTTGGCCGCAACTCGGGCTTGAGATTTCCGGATTATCGCGTGCTGATTTCAAAACCATTACGGGAGCGGAGCCGCCCGCTGGCGAAGAACATCTGACCGCGAGGCTGTTCCTAATGCCGGCAGAGGCGGGAGACGAAGAATTTGCGCGAGTGTATCACGACCACACAGAAGAGCCTGTGCTTGTTTCCAAGGCCGACCTGACGAAGATTCGTAAGTCGCTGCCGCAAGTGTTCTTTATCAACTCACAGCTTCCGTTTGCGGATGAAGTGCATTTGGCCGACCTTTTGAAAGGATACGGTGAGGAAGCCGATGACGAGGAACGCTATTTTGATAGCAAGGTTCTTCAGGAGGTTGGGCGTGAGCTTCTCGAAGAGACCATCCCCACCGCTAGTACTTCTGGCACGTTTCCGACTTCCTTCGTAAACAAAGTTGCTGAGTGGCAGTCCGCTATCAACGACTCTTCGCGAAGGAGAGCGCAACAGCTCGAACTTGAAGTAAAACTATTCCGAGACATCCTTCGTATCCCAAAATCCGCTCTAACAAAGCTTTTCAGATTGGGTGAAGAGGCAAAAAGTCATGCGGCGGCTCTCGTTGACACATGGAGCCAGGAACTTGAACGAACATTGAACCTGTCTCGTTATTGGCAACAAGACCAAGAGTTTTCAATTAAGCTTCGCTACCACCGACACGTCATTAGCTTCGAAATCTCAGACAAAACCAACAAGACTTACACATTCAAAGAACGCAGCTCAGGCCTTCGATACTTCCTAAGCTACTACATCCAGGCAAAGGCCATCGAGCGGTTGGCTGATTCCCACGCGGCGGTTGTCTTGATGGATGAGCCGGACTCATTCTTATCCATCGCAGGGCAACGAAATCTGCTCGCAGTGTTCGAATCGCTTGCACAATCAAAACATACTCGACAACTTCAGCTTGTGTATACGACTCACTCACCGTTTCTCATTCACAGAAACTTCCCACGTCGCATAAGGCTTGTTCGCAAGGGCGACGGCGAAGAGGGAACTCAACTTGTGGACAAGGCGCGCGAGCGACGATTTGAACCCATTCGTTCGGCGCTTGGAATTGAGCTGTCTCAAACACTGTTCATGGGAGCGACAAATATCGTCACCGAAGGGCCAACAGACCAATACTTTCTCGCGGAGGCCATTCGATATTTTGCCCCTGAAGTTCCGGCTGCCGAACTCATAAACTTGAACGAAGTGGTAATTGTGTCTGCGCAGTATGCGTCAGCAGTGTACAAGTTGATTGAGTCGTCGACTTGGGCCGACGAAGCCATTCCGACCGCCATTGCAATTCTCGACTTTGACGCGGCAGGCCGAACCGAACAGGAGCGCCTTGTGGGGCAAAAGCGAAACACAGCCAAGCTAATGGACCCGGAGCGTGTG
The DNA here is from genome assembly GCA_027487775.1 of Planctomycetaceae bacterium. Taxonomy (GTDB): domain Bacteria; phylum Planctomycetota; class Phycisphaerae; order Tepidisphaerales; family Tepidisphaeraceae; genus JAIYCY01. The sequence continues at coordinate 161,156 of JAIYCY010000023.1, read as the reverse complement.
ATTACAGTTGACAAGGTACTTCAAGGCCGAAGCGGCGATGCTACGACCGAGGACATCATTCCTGTTAGCTTGTTCATCGCAGCGATTCGTCACTACTGTTCGCGCTGGCTTCCAGAGCTGGTTGCCTCTCCCAGTGATGATTCGTCGCTGCTTGAGCCTTCGGCATTTGAGTGTGGAAATGCAGCCGCAGCGAGGACTTATTTCAACAAACTGCGAGGCACCACTGATATCGACTATGACAAGCTCGGCGTGATGGAGTCGCTATTTGACTTGCTTCATAACAAGGACGCTCCCGTTTCAACGAAGGCGAAGATGTCCGTTCGAACGGAGGATGTCGCGCAACTGAAAACACGCATCGTCGAGCTTTGCAAGATGCTTCGACAGAAGATTGAAGCCGGCACGCGCGCTCAACGGCAACAGACAGGCGTGCAAGCGGTCAAGCGGCTGATTTCAGATTTCTTCATCCAGCATCAAGTTACGCCCCCGCCAACACTGGACCTTGAATTGAAACTGGAGCGACTTTCTGCCGAAGCAAAGACCTTTGGTGGCGAGGAAGCTCACAGTCTCCTTTCGACTTTGTCCATCCTCATTGCTGACGCCAAATCGCTCAGACAGCATGGCAGGAACGAGCTGACCGCTGACGACTGGGAACGCTGGAAGGACGAGCTCGAAGCCATCCGCAAGAACCCACTCGCGGTGCATGGACGTGCCCAGCAGCCTAGCCTGGATGCAACCGATGATGGTCTTAAAGCGTCTGTCAATCCTACGACTATCGCAGGTTTCAAGAGTCGTCAGACAATGCCCAGTTCGATGGACTCGCCGGTGCATCCTTCGGTCGATGCAAATGGTACCAAGACTGAAGAGTTGCCGTTGACGCGAAGCACCCTCTAAGTCGCTCAATGTTCATTCTCGCGTTGCGTTGGTTAATACGGCTGATGAGGCGAAAGGAAGCGATGGCTTGCTCACCCGGATTGGTTGCGAGTCGCTGACGTTTGTATGACGCCGGTCGCCACTGAGCGGAAGGGCGTAGTCGCTTTTATACGAGCCTTCGATATGCCCTCAGGCGAGGAGTTCCTAAGTGCGATGCGGGCATACAACGACGATTGCCCGATACTCACCCTCTTCGACCTTCATGTCTGACTCAAGGGCGACCGGGTTATCACAGAATCCCTTCGGGTCGTAGACAAAGCAAATCAGTGTTCGGTAATCGGGATGTGGCCGATATCGCATCATGTCGATGGCGAGTTCATCGCCGACCTTCTTCTGGTCTAGGCCCTTTCGAGTCATTTTTGTTTCAATAGCAATCTTCTCTTTTTTAAGCAAGAAATCCATGCGGGAATTCTTTCCGCCCACGCTTGGTGCTGATTCTTCTGCTCGCACATCATCAAAGTGCAAAAGTAGCATCGCGTGCATCAAGTCTTGCACGTCGTACTCATCGTTGATAGGAAAGGCCTGGCGTGACTCGTGGCGTCTGTTCAATCGGTCAGCACAGATATGAAACCGCCGGCACAGTTCGACCACCAATGCTTCTGCGTCTTGACGTCGTTGATTTACTTGCCATGTTCGAGCAATTGAAGATTGAACCACCCGGCTGGTTACATCACGGATTGCCCAGTGGATTGTTGCAGCTCTAGCAACGTCAACTTGAGAAATCGTCTCAAGCACCGCCGCATTTAACAGTTTTTCGTCCAGCCCGGTTTCGGCAGATTCGACCTTGGCGATTTTGCGAAACAACTGAGCGGCTGCCAGTTCATCGAGCGTAGGCTGAGGTGAGAGCGAGGCACTAGGGCGGTTGAGCCCAACTACGGACTCCGCACTTGCTTGAAGCCATCCGGCCCAGCGGGTTGTCCCGTGAATGCTTCTGGTCTTTTCAGCTAACCGGCGTGCCCAAATCGCAATCGAAGCGTCGGTATTGCCCAACGCAGCGACACCGCACAGCATACCCAGCAACTCGACGGGGCGATGAGCGAACGACTGTCGGTCGGTAAACAAGTTGCTCGACACAAGCCGAGCCACACTAGACCGCCATTGGTCGCGTAGGCCTTCCCCTCCTCCAGCGAACATCAAGAAGCCAAAGGCTGCAAGTGAAGGGGCATGTTGAAGTGGTTCTCCAGTGGGCCAGTCGATTGTTGACAGACTCTGAGCGGGGCCTGTCTCACCAGCGACGTGGTAGACGAAAGAGGCAAACGCAGAATCAGGCGATGGCCAGTCCCAATTCTCACCAACAAGTCGCTCGCAACTGCTCACGGTCTGGCTCAATACGTTGGTAAGGCTGCTTTTGTTCATAGGAACCACATACTGTGACGGAGCCGAATGTTGAGTGCATTCACCGACCATCCGTCAATGTCACGGAGCTTCCCTAGAAGCGAGCCGATTAGCGACGAATAGTAGACCGTAACCGGGTCTTCCGATGGCATCGTTCCTCGCCAAGAAAGGTTGGTGAATTTGAGGACCTGCTCAGAAAGGTACTGGAGGTCGCGATAAGTAGAATCTTGATGAAGGTGAATTAGCACGGGGGCCGGCAACGGAGTGACAGACCTCTTGACCAGCGTTGGGCCTTTGGTGCAGAGCAACCGGGTGAATCGACCGAGCTGCACAATTCGGCCCCTTGGCGGCACCATTTTCGCAATTGACTCGTTCGAATTGCGTGCCGTGCGTCCAGCAGCCTGCGGGTCTGTCACGCGAAAGCAATGGTCCTTGGCCAGATTGAGGAAAGCGAACTGAACATTCAGCCCTTGTCCTGCTGCGTCAACGCTTCTCTTGACTATTCGAGCAATTTCAATCCTCTTTAGAGGCTTATGGGCGTGAAATACTACGCGGACCGTGTTCCCGTTTTGCCATCCGTTTCGTTCACGCAATTCTTTCAGCACCTGGGCAGTGCTTTCTTCAAGAACGGCGGGATACTCCTCGTACGTGCAGTCCCGTGACAAGTGCCCGAGCAGATAGTTTCCATCACCGCGAAAGACAGTTGTGATGCCAACGAAACGTTGCCGCTGCTCGAATCGACTACCGCTGACTTCGCCTGTGCCCATTCCGATGACCACTTCATCATCGACGGCTAGTCCTTGGTCGATTGTCCACGGCACACCACCCATCTTTGCATACAAACTCACAGACATGCTTTGCAAAATGTATTGAAGGTTGAACGGGCTTGCAGAAGCCGTCGCAATCCGGAACTCTTGGACTGGTATTCCCGCAGTCAACAACATGCTCTTGGCGTGAAGGTATGGATTGAGTCGACCTTCGAGTTGCGAGTGCTCATCAAGAATTGCCACCATCGCGGCTTGATAGTCGGTAGACTGACGCAGCGCGTCTTCAATCGTTTTGCGATACGCTTTGCAAACTGAATCGCCCTGGGTTCCAACGAGGGATACCGGAACAGTGACAAACTCAGGATTATGAAGATGAAATACTTTGCCGAATCCCCCTGCAAACTGCGAATTTGAAACAGAGCTGACCCCATGCCTAAAGGCTGCGATGAACTGCGCTACAGTGCCTGTAGTCTTATCCGGTACAACGACCAGTATTCGCGGAGACTTCGCATGGAAAGTATCGCGACTGTAGGGGCCATATTGCTGCAATCCCTGCCAAGCGTAAGCAGACCGCTTCCGTTTAGCGGGGTCGAAGCAGTAGTCGCCTTGGCTGACATCGACAACGGTTTTGTAATCGTTGACGTTGTCTGCACGAATGCGATACAGCACACGGCAGCTTTGGCTGCTCCACAAATCGACTTTGTTGTTCTTCTTGAAGACCTCGTCTTCCATCGTCTTGCAGATGGTCTCTAACCCGGGTCCGCTCATGAAGCGAGACTCATGTCGTTCTCGTTCACGTTCAAAGTCGACAAATCTTGCTCCAAGAATCCGAGTCAAGCATCGCTTGAAAGAAGATTTGTTTCCCTCGACCCACACCTTGTCATTCTCGATAGAGTCAATGCCGTCGAATGAATTACGGAGTCGTACCTGATTGCCGTCAATCGCACTGACTTCTCCGACAAGTCGCCTTTCTTCGACCGCAGGATTCCGTCGGACGACGAAAAGACCCGAGACCGGAATACCAGCCGCGGCAAGGTCGCTCACACTTGCGAGAATCTCCCACTTGGTTGAAACGGAAACGAACAGGCCCAATCGCACATCACCGTCCTGAAGTTCATAGAGCCGAGCGTCGAGTTCAAAACGTGGTCGAATCTTGAACAGGCGAATCAGAGGACTGAGTTTGCCCCAGTTAGCGGTGATGCTTTCAACAATCTCGTGTTTCCGGCCAAGGAAAGTGAATGGGCGTTGTCGTAGAGCCTCATACTTTGGGAAGAGTGCTGGCAACACATGGTTGATGCGAGCCGCCAGTAGTCCGAGGTGGTGGTGATTTGTTAGCGTAAGCGTTACGGCCTTGCCGTGCTGCCGTTGCGGCGTCGGCTTCTCGGGGACGCAGTACGCAGTACCGTCGCGCCAATGAAAGAACCACTCGTCTCGCTCAGCGTCGCGCAGTTCTCGAAGCCGCTCTGGGTCTGGCATCTCCATTGCGTATGCAATGAGACCCTCTTTGGGCAGCTCGATATCGAATCCGTTCAGCAGTGTTGACATGTACGGCCCGCCTTTTGGCTGCCAAAGTTAACGATTGCTTCGTGTTCGCACAACGTCTATCGAGGCGAGATTTCTGCCGTGGTGCTGCAAAACACCGGCATTTCCGGGCAGGCCGCTCGCTGCAAGCGGATGGCGAAGGCAGCGAATCACTCGTCGAGCGTCGTCCTCGTCCTCTTGGCTGATGAACTGAAACCGTCGATGACGAACGAGATGGGCGAACAGCCCCGGCATGTTTCGAGTCCCTACTCTGCGGGCGTGGGCGGCAGCGGCAAAGAAGTCGAGCTTGTCGGCTTCACAGCGCTTGACCCATCCCCGGCTCTCGGCGGCGTAGAACAAACTCACAAGTCGATGTGGTGACTTCAAGTCGTCGGGAACGACGTGGAAGTCGGTCGGCAGCGTTCTTCTCCTCGTCCTGAACAAGACACCATTTGGGGTCGGAGGAATCACCGGTTTCTGGTGTTCATACTTCCGGTAGGAAGTTTCAGAGTGTTTACTTGGGGGTGCAGGTTGGGTTGTGGATTTCCGGGTTGGGGGTGCGGATTGGGTTGTGGGTTTCCAGAAGAGATTGACGACAGTTGGAAGTCCGAATCGGTTGAGACGGGTCTGGTCACAGGTGTGGGGCAGCAGGACGCCACGCGAGACCAGTTCACTTCGTGCTTCTTTGACCGCACGGAGCGAAATCCCGAATGTCTCACTCACCCAGCTCGATTTGCAGTAGCCGCCCGAGACGACTTTGCCGCCTCGAAAATACAGACATCGAATCGCATGTCCAAGCGTTGTGGCTACAACGCTCGGATGCGACTTTGCGACCATGCTCCTTAGCAACCGACGAGGAAACGGAATGAGTCGACCCGTACTTACAAGACTCGAGCGGCGCGACCCGAGCAGTTCGATTTTGTGTTCTGACCAACGGATGAAGTCCAGCTTCGAGAGACGTGCCAGGGACCGCCGCAGGTGTTGCCCCCCGACGCCGCCAACCAGGGCGTGAAGTTCGTCGAGTGTGAAGCGCGGTGTTCGTTTGGCGTCGGCCACGCAGCGACGTTCCAGAAGCTCGAAACAGGCCAGCCATACCCGGAGGTCACGCAGCTCTATTTCATCGCACTGCAGCGCCTCCCAGAGGCTATAAATGGCGTCCTCGCGGATGAGGACAAAGCCGCCATCGGGTTTTGTCGCGGTTGTCCACCAATCGCGGCCCTTGGCGTGGGGTTTGGTTGTGGTCATTGATTCCTCCTTGTTGCGGGCAGCGGCTCGCTGGTCGAACGTGGTTCGATGGCTTGAGGAAGTCGATGCGAAGTGAGAGTTTGGGATTGACGGGCAGGACGAATTCGTTCTACCCTCACCCTGTGTTGTGCAGGACGTTCGATTGACGCACTGCACGTGTTTCTACTTCACAGGTCCGCCGACGAATCTCGGCGGGCCTCCTTCCTCAGCCAACCCAACTCGAACATCACCGTCGGCGCGAGAACGCGCAAGATACAATTTTGTGACCGGCAGCGAGTCGGTTCGGTAAACACAATCAAGAGAACATTGCCGCTTGCGAGAAATCACGAATCGCGCGAGTGTCATTGTAGTAACAACGCAACCACGCCAACTGGCGTCGTAGCGTTGATGCGTTAAACCACACACGGGTAAGCGGGGAATCTATGAGTAGCGAACAGCGGCAGACGAAGGTCATTGCCGTCGGCAATCAGAAAGGCGGCGTCGGCAAGACGACCAACACCGTTCACATCGCCAGGGCACTCGCCGAGCGGGGACACAAAACGCTCGTCTGGGACTTGGACATGAACAGCGGTGCGACCAAGCATTTCGGCGTGCCGCTCGATGCGTTCATGGGCACGTTTGAAGTGCTGGTCGGTGACGAAGAACCGGCCAACGTGATTCTGACCGGCAGCGAAGAAGGAGTCAGCCTGCCAGAGAATCTTCACCTCATCACGTCGCGGCGAAAACTTGAAGCCATCGATGAGACGCTGGCAGCGAAAGACAAGTTCATGGCTCGCTCGGACGTGCTGATTGACCCCATCCAGCAGCTCCGGGGCAAGTACGATTTCATCTTGCTCGACACTGCACCGAACGCAACGGCCCCGACGGTTGCCAGCTACAAGGTCGCCGACTGGTTCGTGCTATCGGCCATGCCCGACCCGTTTGCGATTGACGGCATCAAAGATGCTTTGCTCGACATTCAAGCCGTACAGCGACGGGGCAATCCGAATCTTCGCGTGCTTGGCGTCGTGCTGGCCGCTGTCGATGAACGTACACGCCTGGCACGGACGCTGACCAATTACGTTGCCGATGCCTTCAGGCTCTCGCCTGATTCACCGGAATCGATTCGCTTTCACACCATCATCAATCGCTCGACGGTGATTCCAGAAGCCCAGAAACTCGGGCAGACGCTCTTTGAGTACATGCCGTTCCATAAAGTGACGGACCAATACCGCAGGCTGGCAGCGGAAGTCGAGTCGAGAACCAAGCCCACCGAGCTTCCGATGAAAGAGGTGGTCAATGGCTAAACGCCTTCACGCAGAGACGCCGTACTCGCCGCTGGACAGTCGGTTGCTGTCTTCGGTCCTTCGGCCCAACCCAGAGGAAGTAGAGACTGAGTCAGCCTCGATTTCCAAGTCGGTTGCGGTTCAGAAAACGGTGATTCGCTCGCGACGACACCGGCGTGCCGGGTCCGCCGACATTCGCCTTCCGGGCGAGACGCCGCCGGTCGAATTGCGTGTTGAGAAACTCAATGCCGTCTTGCGACTAAAGGTGAGTAAACGGGAGAAGCGGGACTTCGAAGCGATGGTCGCCAGGCTCAGCGGCGTGCTCGACGCAACGGTCAAACCAAGCAACGTGCTTCGCTCGATGCTCGGCGTTCTGACACAGATTGAATCGCACGTCCTCGACCACGCAGACGCGTTTGGCCCTTACCACCGACCGCCCAACGACGACGCCGTGTCCTATGCCGATTTTGAGCATCGTTTGCTTCGCCTGTTCGATGCGTGCATCCGGGCCGCCAAGCCGATTGGGTAGGTGAGCTTGCCCGCCGTCGAAGTTCTTCTCCTTTGTTTGCTGATGAGTCGACGGGTGCCGCAGTCGGTCCCGGACGTCAAGGAACTACTCCGCTTCGCGGAGCCTCTTCTCCGACGGTTCCTCCTTGACATCCGGTCCCGCCAGCGGCTGTCACACGCTCATCAACAAACAAAGGAGAAGAACATGCTTCAACACGAAACCAAACGCACACCCACCAACATTCGCATTCGTCCGCCGGACGAGTCGCAGGCCCAAGCGGTCTTGCCGTCACTGCCCAGGTGGTTGACGGTCGACCAGATTCGAAAGATGCAGCGAATGCGACGCGAAGCAGTGCTCGACGCAATGCAGAGCGGCGAGTTGCCGTATGAACAACGGGGCAGAATCCGCTACGCCCGGCTGACCGACGTGCTGGAGTGGGAGCAACGCCGACTGACAAAGCCGGAGCAACCTTCCAGACTTTCGATTCGCGGCGAGCTGTCGCGATTTCTGTGACGGCAGCGACACTGCCGCCGACACACAGCGTCGTGTCGCTTGGCCGACTCTGGGCAGCGGTCTAGTCGGGATTGAACAGCGGCACGTTCGCGTCGAACACGGCCCGTGCAAATCCCAGCGGCGTCTTCGACCGTTCGTCGGCGCGGCAGCTCGACTTGCCCAGCAGGTGCATCTTGCTCGTGGGCGTCTTTCGCGGCTCGATGAATTTCGGCGAGGGCAGATTGAAACCGCCGCCGACCCAGAGACAAGTTTTCTTGGAGTACCACTCGCTTCGCGGCGTGTGCAGATAGCCGCTGAACTGCCAGGGGTCAAACAGGAAATCGGGCTTTCGCCAGTATGTCGAGAGCGTGCCAACCGGATTCTCCAGCATCCACGGACATTGCAGCCATTCGAGAATCGCCCGGCAGCGTTCCACGAGTTCAAGGCCGTCAATCAGTCCGCGAAGGCCCTTGTCCTGAAACCACCTCGCACCCGAGCTTGCAAGGTGCGTGCAGGGAGGAAACGCGAAGGCGGCAGCGTACTGCACACGCGGCGGCAGCCAGAAGCAAACGTCAGCACCGATGTTCACGATGTTCAGTTTGCCCGGTCGTCGGCAAGCTCCCGGCGTGTGCTGCAAGTCCACACACCAGCACTCGAATCCCGCTTCGGCCCAGGGCCGAACCATCACGCCGGTTCGGTCGCAGAGGGAGAGCACTACGCGTTCAGTTGGTTCAAGCGTCACATTCTTTCGATGAAGGGTCGGGACGCAACGAACCGCTCAACCGCTGTTCTAATGCTTGGAATCGGAGATGGCTTTTTGCCTTTGTCGAGCAGTCATTGCGTGAGTGAATCGCAGGTCGAATCGCAAAGCCCCAGCAATCGAGCAAATTGATTCCAGGTCATATCGATGGCCCGATGAAGCGTGACCCGCCCGTGTGGGCGGGCCGAGCGACTCGACCGATATCGAAATTGCCGGTTGCGAGTCGTCGCATCCTCCAAAACGCTGCACAGTTCAACGGCGGCAATGAAGTCACGCCAATCCGCTGCGAAAAGTGTCATGGGTTCAACGGCCAACTGTGGACTCGTAGAGGCGTCGATAACCGCGGCGTGGGAGTCGTCCGATGGGCTTAGCCCTCACAAGGCGTTGACGATTGGCCCCAGTCAGACAGTGCCAACCGTGTTGCGGTTTGGTTACGTTGTCTGTCGTCATTGTTCGCCGGGCTGAATCATTCGCTGAGCCGGCCTCGCTGCATCCGTCACGCCTCCGCGTCGCCGCAAGGCGGCTTTGGCTGCGGCATGCCGGATGCCAAGTCGCTCGGCTCGTCTCATCGAACGCTACAGCCCTTGGTTTCTCCTAGCTGGGCATCATTGCCCGTGCACCAGAGTGAACGGGCAATGACGCCCAGCATATGAAGGAGAAACGCACAATGACAACAGACAACGTAACCAAACCGAAGCCAGTTCACACAGTCAAACTCGGAGCCGTCCGAGCCGCCGTGTGGAGGCGGGTTGGCCCCACTGGAGTAACTCGCCACAGCGTCACGTTCGAACGCATCTTCAAGTCCAAAGAAGGTGCGTTTCGAAGCATGCGAGACTTCAACGCACAGGAGCTGGTCGTCGTCATCAAGGCCTGCGAGTTGGCACTGAGCTGGGTGATGGAGGCCGAGACAGCGGTCGCCACAAAGCCTGTTTCGGAATCGCTGTAATCACTCGACCCGCCCACACGGGCGGGTCACTTCACACCATTGGGGAAGACAATGACCAACGACACGACAATACACCAGAACAATTCAATCACCTTCGTTCGCGAAGTGACCGCCCGCTACTCGGGGCCACGCCGCAGAGCGGGCCCGATGAACTCGCCGGTCCCCGCTGCGAGTTTTGCCCGCGATGTGCTCCCGGACAATGTCCGCGAGCACGTCGTGGCTCTCTATCTCGACGGCTCAAACAAGGTCGCCGCCTACTCCATCGTTTCGACGGGCACAGCGAACCAAGCAGTGTTGCATCCGCGTGAAGTGTTTCAACCGGCGGTGCTGTGCGGGGCGGTCAGTCTCATCCTGATTCACAACCATCCCAGCGGAAATCTCGAGGCGAGCCAGAGCGACCTTCAAGTCACCAAGCAAATCGCAGAGGCCGGTGACATTCTCGGCATCAAACTGCTCGACCATCTCATCGTGACCGACGACGAACACTACTCGTTCAACGATGCCGGCAAGCTCTGAGTCGGAACATCTCACGAAAGGTCGCCCCTTCCCACCGCAAGACGGATTCTGGGCCGGTCGAGTCAGCCTCAAGCACAAAATGCGGCGAGTACGCCGCCCTTCGGGTCGCGGTGCGACATTTTCTGCTTGACCCCGCCTCGGCCGGCCGGGAAGGCCCGTCCGCGATGCGATGGGAAGGGGCCGGAGTGTTTCAGGTGTAGAGATTTATCTCGCTATGCAACACGAAACGGACGGCCTCCATAACGCCGTTTAACCAGGTGAGTGCTTCCGACATCAGCCGCAACTGAAAGAAGGTCGCACATGGCAACAGCCACGAAACAACGTCCGCCGCAACAGCAGCGGTCAAACGGCCAAGCGAACAAGCCGTTCTACGTCGTTCGCAGAGGTTTACTCAAGGTCGTGGTCTGGGAAAACCAGACGACGAACGGGTCGATGTTTTCAACCCAGGTCGTTCGTTCCTACCGGGACGGCGAAGACTGGAAAGAAACGCATTCGCTTAACCGAGAGGACTTGCTTCACGCTTCGAAAATGCTCGACCAAGTGGACACAGTAATCCACCGGGAAGAGGAGAAGCGACGTGAGCAGCAGTCGTCCGGAAACAACGAGTGACACGAAGGTAAAACTTAGGCTGATTGTTTGGGGCACCACCTGGCTCCTTCATTTGGAACAGGTATGGCCAAGCAGCATCAGCAGTTGCTCTTCGATTGGAATCAGTCCTCGCTGCCGCTCGGCCCACCGGCCCCGCTCGCTGACGCGTCGCTGACGTCGCCTCCGGCGACGGGCCGGGACTTGTCGAACGACGTCGTTCCGGCGTCGTTCGACTTCGTGAACACGTTCCCGCCGCCACGCCAAGAGGCGGTGGCGTGCGGCGTGTTCGGGAACGATGTTCCCGATGCGGCGGCTACCGCCGCCGTGCATCAGGAACTCGGTGGCGAGCTGAGTTTCATTCTCCGGCAACTCAAAGCCATCGACGACGCCAAGACCCAGGGCATCGACCCGGGAACGGGCCGCTCGCCAAGAGGCATTGCGGCCCGTGAGCGGCTCGCTGAGTTCTTCGGGACGGAAACCGAAAGATTTCAGCGGCGTTGGGACTCCCTGATTGAAAGCTACGCGAACGGTTTCGGCCAGGGGGCCGCCAACCAGTTCGCTTCGCACCTCCGACTCGTCACTGACGCGACATCGGCGTCGGATTTGTCGTCGGATTCGCCGCCGATTTCACTGCCGCTGGAGTCGGCTGTAGTGCGAGGCGTCTTCGGCATGGAGGATGAGCACACGCCGGTCGTGCCGACCGACGAAGATGTCCGCTGCATCACAGTGAGTTGTGCCGAGCGACTGCTTGAACTTCGCGAGCGACTCGACGCCGCCACCCGTCGGGCTTCGCCCTTGACGGGGTCGGCATCAGCCTCGACGACCCAGACTTCGTCCGGCTCGTCATCGGGGCTGCCGAAGACCGGCTCGCTTTCTGCGACCGCCTCCGGCGGTCGGCCCGAAAGCTTCGCCGAACTGGACCGAATGTGGTGTGCCTATCACCAGCAGCTCGCCCTCTATGCCGAAGATTTTGGCGACGCCGCCGCGACCCGACTCGAGCGTTGGGTGGTTTCACAGCTTCGTCGCAGCGAACCGCCGCCGCGTGCCGCAAGCGGCGTCGGCCAAGCCGCTCACGCGGCGGCCACGCCCGCCCGGGTCCCGGCCCCTGAAGAGAAGGCCGCCGGGCGACTTTCCGAGTCGGCCCGTGGCCAGAGCAGTGCCCGCCCCGTGGACGAAACGCTTCGCGTTCCGCCACGTCGGGCCGACCCTTCTCAAACTACGGACCCGGGCGAGCGGCGTTCCGCCGACTCGCCGCCCGTCGTTGCCGACCCTCCGGGTCAGGCAACGGACGGACCGGCAACTTCTCCTTCCGCAGCGTCTGAAAGTCAGGCACCGGCTACACAGCGGCAGGAGAAGCTGGAACGACTTCACGAAACCGTCGACCAAGCCTTGGAGCAGTTGGCTGCTTCGCTGGAGCAGGGTCGAAGCGACGGCCTGCAAGCCTGGCTCAAGACGATGAGCAAGTTCCACCGCTATTCCTTGAACAACCAACTCCTCATCGCATGGCAACGGCCCCAGGCGACTTTCGTCGCCGGGTTCCATGCCTGGAAGAAGTTCAACCGTCTGGTCAACAGGGGCGAGAAAGGCATCATGATTCTGGCCCCCGTTACCCGCGTTGTCGGGTCGGTCCAGGAGACCGACGACAACGGACGGACGCAGGAGCGTCCGGTCCGTCGCATCGTCAACACCAAGGTCGTCCACGTCTTCGACGTGGGCCAGACCACCGGCGACCCGCTCCCGGAGTTCGCGGTCGTCGCCGGAGACCCGGCGGCTCACGCCGCCCGCTTGAAAGAGTTTGTCAGTGGACGGGGCATCAAACTCTACTTCGCCGACCGGCTCCCTGGCGGGAGCCAAGGTCTGTCCGAAGGAGGCCGAATCGGCATTGCGGCGGGGCTGTCGCCCGCCGAGGAATTTCGAACCCTTGTTCATGAGGCGGCCCACGAATTGCTTCATCGCGGTGAACGCCGTCAACAGACCACCAAACGAAGCCGCGAACTCGAAGCCGAAGCGGTGGCGTTTGCCGTCTGTGAGACGGTCGGCCTTGACGCCAAAGCATCGTCAACCGATTACATCCACCTCTATCGCGGTGACAAGGCGATGCTCCTCGAAAGTCTGCAATTCATCCGGGGCGTGGCGACCGACATCCTCGCCCACTTGCTCCCGGACGACGCTGACGCGTCGTCTCGGTCGCCCGACTGAAACGACTGCCCCGTTTTTTCTCGAACGAGTCCCTCGGACTCGTTCTTTGCTTCGCCTCGTCCTCGACGGACCCTTGCCAGTGACTGACCCGACCCGCTTCTTTTGCGATTCTCGAACACGACCGCCCGCTCGGCTTTTGACCCGCTCGACGCCGACCATTTCCGTCGTCCCGTCGATGTCGGTTTGACGCTTTCCATCGCCCGACCAATCAACAGGAAAAATGCTCTCACACCCGATGCACCTAAAGGTGTAAACAGACCGCCGTGTGGATTGTCGTTACCGCCTTCAAATGCTGATGTTAACAGTGTTGCGCACGAAGAAAAAAGTCCGGTTTGGGGAAAGTTGAGTTATCATGGCCCCGCCGCAATTCCGAGACGCCATTGGCTGAAGCTCAATCGAAAGAATCCTCCTCAACGACAGTCGCGTTCCGCCTGAACGCCACGCTCCATGACCTTCTCAAGGAGGTCGCCGAGCGATGTGGCCAGAGTCCCAACGAGTACGCTCGAACGGTTTTGGTGCAGTCACTCCAGAGCGAACTTCCGTTGGAAATTTTGGAGCGGCTGGGCCGGATGGAAACGGACCAGAAACAACTTCGCTCCGCCATCGCGATGGCCCTCGAAGCCGTGCTGTTGAACACGACGGATTTCGATGAAGCCAAAGTCGCCTCCTGGATTCGCAAAAAGATTGCTCCGGGTGAGTCACCGTCCACAGGAAGGGAAGGGGGCACCTCATCCTAAGCATCGGGAAAATGTCGGGCGATGCCTACAACTACTACCAGGAGCTGGCCCGCGAGGACTACTACCTCGAAGGCGGCGAAAAGCCCGGGTACTGGTTCGGTCATGGGGCGAGGCTGCTGGGCCTCTTCGACAAGGTAGAAGGCGGCACGCTCAAAAATCTCTGGGACGGGATGTCGCCGGACGGCAAGACCGCGCTGGTGAATCTGAAGGCCATCCCCGCCGGTGTGCAACGCCGCCCGGGCTGGGACTGTACCTTCTCGGCTCCGAAGTCTGTGTCCGTGATTTGGAGTCAGGCCCCAGCCGAACTGCGGAGGGAAATCGAACTCGCCCACGCCAAGTCAGTCGAGACGGCCCTGAACTATTTGGAGGCCGAAGCGGGACAGTCGCGGCGAGGCTCGCGGGGAGAGGGCGTCGATTCGGCCTCGCTCGTCTTTGCCGTCTACGAACACGGCACGAGCCGCAACCAGGACCCGCAGCTTCACTCGCACGCCTTGCTGCTTAATGCTTGCGTTCGCGAGGACGGTACGACCGGGACCGTTCACACCCCGGAAGTGTACCGGCACAAGATGACCGCCGGGGCACTGTACCGGGCCGAACTGGTTCACCGACTCCAGGAGGTCTTGGTTCTGACGCCAGAGCGGCTGGAGAATCAGACCGTCGAGTTCGCTGAGGTGCCGAAAAATGTGCGCGAGTTTTTCTCCACCCGCCGCGCCGAGATTGTGGCCGCGATGCGGAAACTGGGCGCGGTCGACGCCAAGACCGCCGAGCAAGTGGCTCTGGCGACCCGCCATGTCAAAGGTCACGCTTCTAGAGACGAGCTGTTTGCCCATTGGCGGGCCGACGGCGAGAAGCTGGGGTTCGGGGCCGGGCAAGTCCAATCCCTGACCGGACGCACGATTCGACTGGACGTGCTCCAGCCCTCCATCCATCGCTTCGCGCGAACCCAGGTTGCGGAATTGGTCAAGACCACCGGACATTTCGAGCGGCAACAATTGGTTCGGCGGCTTGCCGTCGAGGGCCAGTATCGCGGATGGAGTTCGGTTGAGATCCGCTCGACCGTTCGTGACGTGCTGGCCGAGCGACCAATGGTTCAACTGGTCGGCAACAGCTACACGACGCGTTCTCAGTTGAAACTGGAACACAAGTTGATGGAACGCGTCGAAGCGTTGCGTCAGGACCACAGCCATGCTTTGGACTCCTCTCGTCTGGTCGGCGGCGCTTTCGACAAACTCGATGACGAACACCGGCGAGCCGTCACCAAACTGGTGAGCCAGTCCGGTTCCGTCGTAACACTTCGCGGACTTCCCGGTACAGGGAAGACCACCACGCTGAAAGCAGCTCAGGAGTGCTGGACCAAAGCGGGGTACGAAGTTCGTGGCTTGGCCTTTTCTTCCAAGGCGGCCCGGGAGCTAGAGAAGGGAGCCGACATCCGCAGCGATACCATCGATGGCTACTTGGTCAAACGCGACAACGCCAAGCCAGTGAACCATGCACTCCATGTTGCCGAGCAACTCACTCGTGCCGCTCGCGGTCAGGAAACGTGGACCCGAGAGCGGGCGTACCTGAACGCGAAGACGGTGGTCGTGGTCGACGAAGCGGCGATGGCCGATACCCGTCTCCTATCACGCGTGGTTCGGGACGTGCGAGATGCAGGAGCAAAGCTGGTGCTGGTCGGAGATGACCGGCAGCTCCAAAGCATCAATGCCGGCGGCGTCTTTTCCGCAGTCCATCAACGCGTCGAGGGCGCCGAACTCAAGTCAATCCATCGGCAAGAGCAGGCTTGGATGCGAAAGGCGGTCGAGCAGGTGGCCGAGGGGGATGTCGCTTCGGCATTGTCTGCCTACGCCTGTCGCGGTCGAGTGCACATTCGCGAGAGCGAAGAGCGGCTCATGCGGCAACTCATCGGACACTGGCGACGCGACCGAACGCCGGACTTGAGCCAGACGCTCATCATCGCCTCGCGAAATCGTGACGTCGACAAACTCAATCGGCTGGCACAACAGCGGCGACGATGGAACGGTGAGCTTGGCAAGCTCAAGCAGCGGATTCCCGGGGCCTGGGTGCGAACCAACGACCGCGTCCTGATTACCAAGAACTCGAAGCAGCTCGGCATCCGAAACGGCGAGTTTGCCACCGTCGAGCGGATTGGATTGGACACCATCACCCTCCGCCTCGACGACAACAAGAAGAAAACGTGGGCGGGCATCACCGTGAGCCGCCGCGTCACGCTCGCCAAGAAAGACTACGACAAGATTCGTCTCGGCTACGCTGTTTCGACTCACAAGGCACAAGGCGCGACCGTCGCCAAGTCCTTCATCTATCTCGACCGGACCATGAACAATCGCGAAGTGTCGCTCGTTCAACTGTCTCGTGCCCGAAAGTCGTCGCGACTCTATGCCACCCGCGAAGTGGCCGGTGAGGACTTGGACGAACTGGCCGCCCGGATGTCGGCAACGAATCGCAAGATCATGGCCATGCGACTAGAAAAGGCCAAGCCCGAGCCGATTCAGACTCAAGAAAACGCTCCGCAAGAAAAGCCGAAGCAAAGCATTCGACGCGGACAGACCCCGTAGCCGACATTCCAGACCATGCGACAAACTCGTTCCAATCTCGACGACGACTCAACCTCAGTGGCGACCCGCTATCTCACGCTACTGGGACTGGGATTTCCGATGCTGGTTCTGTGGGCATACTTGCTCGTTCGGTTTATGGCGCCGCCGCCGGGATATCCCTCGTATCCGTTCTGGGTGTTCGTCAATCGAACCCCGCTGATCATCTGCACCGGCGGCCTTGCGTTGATCTGGTTCGTGGCGGGCTACTTCCGATTCGTCACTCGCCCGTTCGATGACAATGCGTTTGCCCGATATCTGCTCGGCTTCGCAGTCGCTCTCGTGCTGAGTGTCCTGCTGTTTGTCAGCTTCAGTATCAAGAATGTCTGGGCGGGTGTGGCCGCAAGCCTCACCACCTTGACGCTCACCGCCGTCATCCTGGCGGCTTTGTCCTATCGGCGTCGTTCCCGTGTCGGAGTGAAGGAGCCCGCGCCGCCGGTCAAGATTTTCTGGGCGGTCGTCGGCCGTTTCCTCCTGCCTTTGGCAACCATTGCGGGGATGGCGTGGATCGTCATCGAGGTCAACCTTGCTGGACCGCAACGCAACAACACCATGTCAGTGACGGTCTTGGGCGCTCTCTTGGTGTTGTGGCTCATGTTTAGCTCCGGCCAACTTGGTGCCGGGGACCAGGGATTTAAGCCGTCGGCTCCGTACGTCGCGACCAGCATATTCGGGCAATTACTTAGTCTGGTGGTCGCGTTCGTAACCTGCTGGATCACTGTTCAAATCGTCGGCTGGTACGTGGTGCCGCGCTTGAGTGGTTTTCTGGACATGATTTCCACGACCATGTCCGGCATGATGCTGGTGCGCAACGTGATGTACACCGCATGGCAATACGGGATGACGATTCCGGGATTGGTGACTTGGTTGGCGTCGGTCGCTGCGGTGTTTGCCGGGTTGAGCCTGACCGGGTGGCTCAGCGAACAAGTTGGCATTCCCATCGGCAACTCGCCCATGGCCGTTACCGTACGACGCGGACGACGAGAACTGGATTAAGCAACACCATGTGGCCATTCGGAAATCTTCGCCGGATCTTTCAAGGACGAGACGCCATCAGCGCCGTCCTTCGAGTCAAGACGGCCCGCCGCGCCCGGCCCACGGCAGACCAAGACCGAATCTCCTTTGGCGGCGAACTGCTGGACCATGGTCAAGAGAAGATGCACTTTGCAATCGCCGGCTCGACCGGCGGCGGCAAGAGCACGTTGATGCAGCTGCTGATGCAACAGTCACTCGCGACCGTCGGCATGGGATTGCAACGCCGTGCCGTCGTCTATGACGCCAAGCAGAACATTTTTCCCGTCATCAAAGCCATCGCTCCCGAGGCGTCGGTTCACCTGATGAATCCGTTTGACCGCCGCTCCAGCCGCTGGGCGATGTGGGAGGACGTGGACTCGGCCAGCACCGCCCACCAGGTGGCGTCGATTTTCGTTCCGCCAAGCACGAACTTGTCGCAGCCATTTTTCGAGAACATGGGCCGAGACTTTCTTGCGGGGATTCTCCGCTCGTTCCTAAAGTTGCACCGCGACCGCGGCGTGCAGTGGGACTTGCGCGACGTCATCAACGCCAGTTCGCCGCGGTACATCATTCAAGTTCTCAAACTCTCGCCCCAGAACAACGACAGCCTGCACCATCTCAACTCGAACTCTGAAGCCATTCGCGATGTGCTCTCCACGCTGTCGACAAAACTGTCTCCGCTGCGGCCCATCGCCTCGCTCTGGCACAAAGCCGCTGGCCCCTACACCTCTTTGTCGGCATGGAGCCGCGAAGAGTCGATTCTGATTTTGGGTGCCCACCCTGCGAAGTCGCACGTGATCAACCCCATCAACCATGTGCTCTTTCACCGGATGATTGACTTGCTGACGGCTTTTGCCGATTCAGCCCCCGGCGAAATCGACATGCGACGCACCTGGGTCTTTCTCGACGAACTCGACCAACTCGGGAAATTGCCTGAGCTTTTGAAGCTGTTCAGCTTTGGTCGCAGCAAAGGGGCCTGTGCGGTCGTCGGGTTTCAGAGCGTCGACGGCCTCTATCAGGCTTATCAGTCCGAGCACATCGTCAACGCGATGCTGGAGAACGCGCGGCACAAGGCACTGCTGGCGATGGAAAGCGACAAGACCGCGAAGTGGGCGGCTGGCGCGATCGGCGAGATTGAAGAATTCGTGCGAACCGCCGGATCGGGTATGCAGTACAGCATGCAGGGCGGGAGCTATTCGAGCAATCAACAGGATACGTTTCAACGCCGCTACGAAGTGATGCCGAGCGAATTCCTGGGTCTGCCGCTCGCGTCAGCCGACAGCGGCATTCCGGGCTTTTATACCTTTCCCGGCGCTTGGAAACGTTACGGGTTCAACCCGTTCAAAGGCGGCCTGCTGACCAGGCCGATCGACGCCGTCGGTTTCGATCCGACACACCCATCCACCGAAGACTTGGCCGAGTGGGAGCAGACTGATTTCGACAGGCTGGGGATTTCGCCTCAGCCCGAGCAAGCCGACGACAACACAGCCGCCCCTTTAAACCTATCTGGCCCCAATCCAGCGGCCCAGAAGAGGAAAGGCCGACTGCCCGACTGAATGCTATGGGCGCCGTTGATTATCCGCCGGGGCTTTCGGGACCTCTGCGGGCGTCAGGTTGAGCGTCCAGCTCTCTGGAATGTGCCTGTCGTTTTCTGGATTCATTTGATAGGTGCCCGAGGCAGAAGACCCGTCGGCGTTCAATCGTCCGGTGAAAACGATATCGTATTCGGATTGGCCATTTGGGCGAGGTCCGCATCGAATCACCAACTCTTTGTCGTTCAGGGTGCCAACGACGGCGCGTCGCGTGCCGTTGACGTGCTCCCAAAAGACGCCTTTGAATGTCTCACCGTCGGCCTCAAAACAGTCAATTAAAATGTTGAGTTCGCTTGTTCCAGGTTTTCGTTTTCCGTTACGCGAGACGGAGGTGAATCTGTACTGGCCGCTAAGAACTTGCCACGTCGGAAGGGGACTAGGTTTGGCATCGCCCGCAGCAGCCGAAAGCACGCTGTCGAATCGGTTGACCCGGTCGTCGAGCGTGAAAGATTCAGGCGACGCAGGCCCGACTTTCATGACCGCAGCGATACTGGGTATGCCCGGAGCTGCTCCGCCCACTCGCTTGAACTTCACCGTCGGATTGCCCTTCAACAGAGTGCCGCTGGTCTGCACTTGCTCAATGGTCAACCTTCCGGGAAGCCGAACCCGCATGTCCAGTGTCAGGTTGCCGTCGACAGTCACCTCAGTGACAGTCAAGTCAACGTATCCGCCGTCCACGCTGGTCTTGTCGGCTGGACCGATGAATCGAGCACCTTTCTTGAGCCAATCTGGAATCACCGGGCGGTTGGCGACGCGCTCGGCTTCGTTCTTTTCTTCCTTGAGCTTTTTGAAGTACTCGCCCAGCGGCGCGACGACTTCGCCTTTGGGGTCATAGGCCCAGCTAATGGTCGCCTCAGTTTCAGGCTGATTGTTGAAGACGCCTTGTATTCGGCCTTCTCCGAGATGGCTACCGATGAAGGTGGAGACGGGCTTTCGCTTCTCGTCGGCAAGTTCGCTCAAATTGATCCGAATCATGTCGTCGTCGAGGCACAGGCCCGAGACGTTGTAGACCAAGGGCTTGGCTTGGTCGGCATGGGTCATCATCATCACGCCGTAAAAGTCTCGCGCCAGTTCCTGGCCACGAAGCCCGGACGGATGAACCTGAAAGAGCAGGCTGGCCGATTTCCCGTCCGGCGTGGTCGTCGTACCCGTCCAGGTCGACTGGTCCATGTTGAACCAGTTGATTGCCGCTTTCTGTTTTGCTGGTGGCTTGATGTGCCAAGGAAGCGGTCGAATCTCGGCGGGTTTCGTGCAGCGGTAGGCGACGCTGTACATCGGAACAGAAATCGTTCCGTTCTCGACGCTCAGGTTGCAACCGCCGATCAGCACGCCGCGTCCGTCAAGATGGACGTACCAGACCAGCTCGGCCTGCTGCCCCTTCAATTCGGTGCCGAAGCTGATGGTGCCGTCATCGAATTCCTTGCCCTTGACTTCAACCGTCTCCGTTTCGCCGGTGACGGTGTTCGTGCGCGTCAACGTCCCCAATACCTCCGGCGAAAACTGCCGAAACGCAACGCGTTCACGAAATCGCAAATCCTGCTCACGCAGTTGGAGTAGCTCCGAGTTCTGCGCAAACTGGGCGAACGCCAGGCCCTCAAACTCCATCGGGGCACGCAGGAGTCGGCGTGACATCCCTTGTCGCAAGAGCAGCGACGGGTCGCGTTGACCGGGAGGCGTCTTCGGTCCCCAAAGTTCGTCCCATTGCTTCTGAAATCCTTCGGCATTGACTTGGACCTGCTGTTTCAGCGCCTCGGACTTCTCCAGAACGGCCTTCCCGCCCAGTCGCTCGACGGCCCACGCACAAGTCTGTCGTACCTCCGGCGAGAGGTCTGTTCTAGACGATTCGTTCAGGTCGACAGCCGCATCCGCCCCTTTTTCACCAAGACGACCAATGGCAAACGCCGCCATCGCCCGGCCGCGGACGCTCTTGCTCGTTTTCACCATTTCACGAAGAAAGGGCAAGTACGCACCATCCGGTGTCGGGTCAATCGCCATGACCGTCAGGGCGAGGCTGGGCTCCGGCTCCGAGAAACTGATCTTCAGGAACCAGGGATCAATCGAGCGGTCTAGGGCCACCTCTTTCATCGACTCGCCGCCGATCGTCGGCGTGGTATGCACAATCTGGAGCTGCTTCATCTCCGATTCATTCAGCGTCTGAGTGTGGAGGCCAGCTTCAAACAAACTGATGACTGCGTAGTGCCTCATCGCACGGGATTTCATTTCAGCGAGTTGAAGCTCGTGTCGGTTACTGTTTATGCCCATCGAGTCCGTGATATCTGCGAGATCGCTGAACTCGTGCGGCATCACGGAAGGAAGCTCGCCGGCCGCGACTCGTTTGCGCTCCTCTTCTTCCCATTGTCGCCGCTGCTCGGCTAGCTTCTTTTCGCGCGCCTCGCGTTCCCGTCGGGCACCGGTGTCGCCCAATCGATCCTCGAACGATAAATCGGCCTGCGTTCCGGCGACCATCAGCGAAATGAATCGGGGCCGCAGACGCGAGGACTGAAAACTGGCAACCAGTACGCGAGCAATATTCTCGCCACGCCAGAACTGCTCATTGTCGGTCGGCTTGTACTGGCTTTGCTTGAACTGCGCATACGGACTTGAACCCTCCATGTGTGAACTCTGTGGGTCACCCTCTTGCAGGATTTCTGCCAGTGCGTCTTCAGACAGCGGAGAGTCGGGCGCGACCGACAGGAGCGTGACTGAATACTCGAAGATCAGATTCGGGAGCATGCCTGCCCGGATCGGGTCGCCCATGCCTGCCAGGGTTGTCTCGCCGCGTGGAGTCTGTCCGCCATTGCGCATTTTTTCTATCGCGAGATGGCCTCGAATCTCCTTGAGCTTCTTGAATCGCTCGGAAAGCACCTGCGTTGCGAACTGTCCTTTGGTGCCCATTTGCATGAGTGCAACCAACACCAGCCGCTCATTAGTCGAGTCCAGATTCTTCAACAAGAACTCTTTGAGTTCCGGCGTTGCCACGCCGATGCGACCCAGCGCGACGAACACCGGCCAGGCTTCGTTGCGAGTCGTCTGGGCATAGCGAATAAGCGGCGAAATTGCGTCGGCGGCATCGACCGACAGGTCGCTGATTTCCAAAAGCGGGCGAAGATGTCCTTGTTCGCGTCCGAGCTGGTCTAAACGCTCTTGAATGAAGGCGCGTCGCTGCGTTTCGGGCAACACAAGGCGGTTGCCTTGCTCAGGGAACACGTCGCTGGCAAGCGTCGGCGGAGCGTTCGGGTCTGCTGCTGGCTGGGTCGCCGGTGTCAGGTCCACCGGTTGCGTGGTCGCTAGGGGAAGTGTTGGTTCTGGTCCGCCGGTCAAGTACCAGACCGCGCCCAACACCACGGCAACGAACAACCCGCCGATGACCAGCCCGCCTGTTTTGGATTGACGACCATTTTCGCTCATCAGGATTCTCCAGTGGTCGTGAACGTTAACCGCTGTCCGATTTTCTCCCAACGAAATCTTCGCCTCGCCACAACGCATTGTCTGGAATCCAAGTGCCTGTTTTCAACCAACGTTCTGGATTCTTGCAAGGCCGATTGTTGGCGTCGTACAAAGGACGTTGTACGACGCCATCTTGCCGCTCGGCAGTGGAGAGTGTTAGCGTGGTTTAATGAGGGACAAGACCGCGACGCACGAAAGAACAACGCTGCCTTTGGAAGCGACAGTCACGCCCGCAGCGAGTTTCGCCGCCGGGACGTTTTGGGTCCCGGAGCTTGTCACGCGGGCGGGCCCCGCCGCACGTCGACGGTTTGTCGAATTTTTTGCCGCCACCATCCGCAATCCCAATACCCGCCGAAACTACGCTCACGCGGTCGCTGGTTTTCTCGATTGGGCAGAAGAGCAGGTCAGCAAGCTGAGCGACATCGAGTCGCTTCACGTCGCCGTCTACGTCGAAGGCCTCATGCGACGACTCTCACCACCGACCGTGAAGCTTCACCTTGCTGCCATCCGCATGTGCATGGACTGGATGGTGTCCGGCGGTCATCTCGCCGTGAACCCGTCGTGGAGCGTTCGTGGCCCAAAGCACGTTGTTCGCGTCGGCAAGACGCCGGTGTTGAATCGCGAGCAAGCGCGTACGCTGCTCGACAGCATCGACACATCGACGATTGCCGGGCTGCGAGACCGCGCCCTGATTGCCGTCATGGTCTACACCTTCGCCCGCGTCCAAGCCGTCGTCCGGTTGGACGTCGGCGACTACTGGCAAAACGGTAAACGATGGTGGATTCGACTGAAGGAGAAAGGCGGGAGATTCCACCAAGTACCGGCGCATCATCAGGCCGAGGACTACCTCGATGCCTACTTGCAGGCCGCTGGAATCGCCGAACAACTCAATACGCCGATGTTTCGAACGCTGTCGCGTCGTCGCTCGTGTTTGTCTGAGCTTCGCGTGGACGCCAACGACGTCCTTCGGATGGTGAAACGCAGAGCGAGGCTCTGCGGTCTTCCCGTCGGCACCTGTTGCCACACGTTTCGTGCCACCGGCATCACCGCCTACCTCGAAAACGGCGGCACGATTGAGAAAGCCCAGCAAATCGCCGCCCACGAATCACCCCGCACGACGAAGCTCTATGACCGGACGAGTGACGAGATCACACTCGACGAGATCGAACGAATCGCAATCTAGCTCGCTCACAGAAAACGTCCTTCATGGTGGCCTGCGAACCCACGCCAGAAGGACCAACCTCCAAGTAAGAACCCAGTCTAGAACCCCGGCCACGCCAGGGGCCCTCCGCTGCGGTGCTGCCCCCCTGTGTTCTGTCGGCAGAGTTCCTGTCGCCTTCGGCGACCTTCTGGCGGACCGCTCAGCTCCTCGCTAGCCCTGACGCGGCCGCAGTAGACCTTGCGTTCCTCGCGTTAGGGCCGGTTGATATAACAAACACCGCATTCGCTCAACTTGTCTTTCTCTTTTCGGGCGATACTGTCCCGTCTTGCGCAAGATTTCTTTCCAAAATCATCTGGGGAGATTGCTCCGACTCGCCCGTCGAGAGCAGAAGCGGACACAGGTGTGGGTCGCCCAACGTGCCAAGGTCTCTCTCCCAACCATTCGGCTCATCGAGTCGGGTAAGGGAAACCTCGACACGTTCAACGCGCTCTTGAAGGTGCTCGGGCTTCAAGTCGCCGGGCGTCAGTTGCCGCCGGGTAAGACGCTGGGCGAGCGCGTCTATCGGCTCCGTGCTCGAAAGAATATCTCGCAACGAGACATTGCCAAGACCATCGGCGTCTCTCAGCCAGCAATTGTGCAGGTCGAACGACACAACGCCGGTCGACTCGTCACACTCGACCGGATGCTGTTGGTGTTGGGGGCTGGTGCCTACCTCGCCCATGCCGAGAGTCGAAAGGATTTTTATTCGCATGCGGGCAACAGCTCGACTTCGCAGACATGGACAACCCCGCCCGGGCTTTTGCAAAAGTTGTATGATGTGTTTGACCGCTTTGACTTGGACCCGTGCTCACCTTCCCGAACCGACACGCCCGTCAGGGCACGTTTCCATTACACCGAAGAGGACGACGGCCTGGCACTTCCATGGTTCGGTCAAGTGTTCGTGAACCCGCCCTACTCGCGGGCCTTGCCAGACTGGATAAAGAAGGCGAAGGCCGAAGTGGAGGAAGGCCGTGCATCGAGCGTCGTCGCGCTGGTGCCGGCTCGAACCGACACGCGGTACTGGCACGAACACGTTGCGGGGCATGCCGACATTGTATTCTTGAAGGGCCGCTTGTCTTTCGGGCAAACGCAGCAAGCTGCCCCGTTTCCATCGGCACTTGTTATCTGGGGAGCGGATGAACCGAGAGTCGACTTGCTGGCCACGGAGTTTCCAGACGCGTGGCTGGTTCGGCGTCACTGACTCGACGCCGATTCGTTCAATGTTTCTCGCGAGCGGGATCATCTGCCCGGGCACCCGCTGCACCAAACACTTACTGCGACAACTTTTTTACGCGAACAAGCACATACCTAGACTCGGAGAGTTTGACAGGAAGCCGCGGGAGGTCGATTTGTGCAGGACCGTTTAACACCCGCCCATCCTTGTCAAAACGGCTTTGGTGACATTTGCAAAGGAAAGATTGGTCGGTTTGGCTTCTGACTTTGCATCCTTTGTGCGTGCAGATTGCGGAGAGGGCGAACACCTCGTCTGCTCGCCGGATAATGAAAAAGCCTTGGTCTCGAAACTGGTCGTAGACTTTGTCTTCTTCAAAGTCATCAAGGCTTCCCACGTCGATGACTTCATATGTGTCATCTGGCGTCTCACTCCAAGCGAGGGCCGGAAGCGCAGCGGAAGTACCTAAAACAACGAGGAATTGTCGTCGATTCATTTGCGATGCTCCTTGACGCGGATGGAGTCGCTCCAGCCGTCGTCTTTGGTTTGAGTTTGAGTGTGTTGCGTCGTCGGCTGACTCGTTGGGGTCGTCAGCATTGAAGGCGCGTTTCCGAAGGTCATCATCCCGCCGATGTGTCCTTGCACTGTGACGGCAGCAACCAAAGTCGCAGCGGCCGCTAGGTACGACAGGCTGACTTCTTTATCTCGGCGGTGAAACCTGTACCGCCAGAAGGTGAGGAGCAAGAGAAATAGCGGCACTGCGGTGCCGAGCCATTGATGAATAACCATCTCGGTGTGGTGCGTCATGCCGTCCATATCACCGAGCCACAGCCACCCGCTCGCGGCGGTCAGGGGAGCGGCTGCCGTCGCAAACACCAAAGCCCACCAGCCTGCATGAGTCAGCGAGCGGCGTCCAGTGAAGCGGCCGAGTAGGTCACACGCGAACGTGACGGGAAGAAGGGCTACGGGGAAGTGAACCAAAATCGGATGGAGCGGAGGTAGTTGAAAGAATCCAGTCATCATTCGACTCCGTTTGAGACATTTGGACGCTTGAGCATGTAGTACGCGTATCGCTCGTCACCAACGAGTTCTTGTTTGGGGCGCAGCGTGAGAGATCGAGGTTCAAAGCCTGCCACCTGGGCCAACTCCCAGAACACGTCGATGGGGTAAGTGGTCATGTTCGCAGCGTTGTACCTGTAACCCCAGCGCCTCGGTCGCGTTTCTGCCGACGCGGTTGAGTATTTGATCTGAATCATCGCCAAGCCTCCCGGACGTAGGAGCTTGAACGCAATATCGACGATGCGTTTGCCGTACTCTGGTGTCGGCACCAGTTCCATCACGTAGGTACATAGAAACAAGTCGCACGGCATGGGTACCGATTTCAAGGCGGCTTCCGGGGACGCGACATCGATAAGAACAGGGAAGAAGTTATTGATGCCTGCTCGCTGCAAGTTGTTTCCGCACTCATCGAGCGTGGCTTGCGAGACATCCACGCCGACAAACTGCTGGGTTTCTTTCGCGAAGTGAATGGCGTTCGAGCCGCCACCACATCCCCATTCGATGATGCGTTTAAGCGGGCGTTGTAAGGAGGTGACTTTTGAGAATTCATCAAACAGGTGCATGTGCTGTCTCCCAAGTTCAAGCCAAGCAGCGCCGGAAACGCCTTGCTCTCCAGGCCAGTGCGAATAGGCTCTAAACTGTGAAGCATCCGTGTCATGCCAAAACTCGCGAGCCTGGCCGATGATTTTCTGTTCAGACTGGCGGTATCCCACGAGTCGCGTCGCGCTAAGGAGGGTGCGTTTGAGAAGTCGGCCGAGTGATTGCTTCATGGGCTTGACCCTGCTCTAAAGACCCACCGCCGCGTATTCAGCGGCGGTGGCTTAGTCTTGTGACGTACTCAGTGCTTATGTCCCTTGTGGCCATCATCCTTCTTCTCATCGCCGCCCATCTTGTGATGTTCGTCGTCGAGCACGATTTCCCTCCAGTTCTCGCCATCCTTGACGTAGGCCTTCTTGACATCAATGAGATGCTTATCAGCGTGGACAACGCCTTCGACCTTGATCGTCTGAGCGGCGAAAGGAGCGAACGGCTTCGGATTGGTGAGCATCACCAGTGCGTCATCTTCCGTCTTGCCCTCAGGCAGAATCCCCGCCGGGATTCCGGTCGCCATGCACTTGGTGGCACACTCTGCGTGGTCCTTACCTTTGGCGTCACCATCGCTCGCGGTGAAGCAGGCTGCGTCGATCAACTCGCCGATGACGGTTGTCGTCTTGCCTTCGACCTCCTTGTGCTCGCCATCGTGAGCGAAAGCAGCAAAAGAGGCGGCGAAAACACCCCCGCCGATGAGGGTTGCAATCAGGAAACGATTCATAACGGACTCCTTGTAATGCCCGGCCACACCATGTGGTAGGGACTGGTTTAAGTCGCCCGGCGTGAACATCACGCCGGAACAAGTCAGTGCAATCCGGTTGCGAGCAGTACGAGCATCGCTGCTGCCATTGCCGCCATTCCTAGGTCCTCGACAAGCGTGACTTTGGTCATGGGGAGTTTTAGCACCGTGCCGAGGCACGCACATCGGATTGAACGTTTGTCGATCAGCGTTTTGAGAACGCCGATAGAGCTGACGAGCATCACGACGAGCGTGATGATGTTGGTCGTCCACGGGGCAAGATTCACGAGGTACAGGACGCCAAGCCCCAACTCGACGAAGGGGTACGCAACCCCCCACGCCGGAAGTTTTCGTGCGACAACGTCGTAGGAGCGATAGGCGTCTGCGAATCCACGCAAGTCGAGCAGTTTGAAGAACGAAAACACGAGAAAGAAGCCGGCCATGAAATGATTCATCAGCGAATGTGCTGACCAAACGTGCGTGGCAAAAGCGACGATGAGCACCACGCCGAGGATGTATCCGACAATGAGAAACAGCGGATATAGGGACTCGGGCGGCGTGCTTTCATCGACGCCCGACACGGTTCCCGGCGGCGGGGTGGACACATGCGAGACAGAGTCACGCAGCGTGTAATCGCCCGCCACCTTAACCGCTTCACTCAGCCGGTCGGTCGAGATGTGCTCCGTCATTTCGACACGTGCCTGTTGTGGCGAGAGCGTCACGATGGCCGAGCGAACACCCGGAACCTGTTGGAGTGCGGCGGTGATTTTCTTCACGCAGCTCTGACAGTGCATGCCGCTGAGGTCATAGGTGTGGTTCATAAAAGGCCTCCATTTTTCTTCATCACTTCTTCACGATGAGTTTCATGCCGCACTTCGGACATTTGCCGGGCTTGTCCGAGATGACTTCGGGGTGCATCGAGCAGGTGTACACCGTGCCGCTTGGAGCATCGGGTTGCGTGGCGGCAGGCGGTGCCATCTGTCCATGTTGATGCCCAGTAAGCGTGCCAGGGACGGCCTTTCGTGCCGCATCGGTCGTTTTCCGATTCGGGTCGATTCCGTCGCGTCGAAGGTCGCCGGATGATGCGAGATCGGCGAGCGAGCCGGGCGGGTCGATGTACCAGCCAGGGTCTTTCTCGTAGCCGTTGGGCAGTTGCTCACGCACTTTGAGAATCGTGAACATGCCGCCCATCGTGATGTAGTCCTTCGGGCTGCGTGCTCCCACCATCGGGATACTGTTTTGGGGCACGGCCATTCCCATGTCACCCATGTCGCCCATGCCCGCCTGACCCATGGTCATGTATCCGGGAAGCAGTTGTCGCACCCGCTCATCGAGTCCTTCGCTCGCGATGCCAACGGTATTTGGAATCCCGTGACCCATTTGATTCATCACGTGATGCAGCATGTGGCAGTGCATGACCCAATCGCCGGGGTTGTCGGCGACGAACTGAATTGTTCGCGTGCTGCCGGTCGGCATGATGACCGTGGTTTCCGGCCACTGAGCGGATTCGGGAATTTGGCCACCGTCGGTTTCGGTGACGAGGTAGTAGTAGCCATGCAGATGAATCGCGTGGTGACTCATCATGCTGAGATTTCCCAAGCGGATGCGAACCTTGTCGCCGAGTTTGCAGACGAGCGAATCGGTACCGGGGAACGACTTGGCGTTGAACGTAAGGACATTGAAGTCCGTCATCTCGTTCGGGTCGGGGCGATAAGTGCCGGGGACAATCTTCCATTCACTGGAGAGGAGCACGAAGTCGCGGTCGGGTCTGTCTTCCTTCGGCAGGCCACGCGGATGGACGACGAACATTCCCATCATCCCCATCGCCATCTGAGTCATTTCGTCGTGGTGGCTGTGATACATCAACGTCCCGTGCTGACGGAGCGTGAACTCGTACTTGAACGTTTCTCCAGGAGCGATTGCTCGCTGTGAAACGCCGCCCACGCCGTCCATGCCACTGGGTAGAATGATGCCGTGCCAGTGAATCGTCGTCGGTGCGGCGAGACGGTTAGTGACGTAGATGCGAACGCGATCGCCTTCAACAGCTTCGATCGTCGGACCATGTACCTGACCGTTGTAACCCCAACAAATCGCTTTGAGTCCTGGAGCGAACTCGTGTTCAACTTCTTCTGCGATGAGGTGCATTACCTTCACGCCATCGACAACGGTGTACGGTAGCGTCGACCCATTGGGTGTGATGGTCGGCGTGTAATCCTTGCCCGGTTCACCCGGAGGCAGCGGATTCGCGTCGTGCTCGACGCGGGCACCTTCTGCTCCGGTGCCCCCCCAATCGTTGGGTTTTTTGTTTTCTGTTGCGGCATTTGCTTGGTTGCCGCTGAGTAGCAGGGCACTGCCGGCAAGGGCAGCACCGCTGAGCAGAGCACTTCGACGGGACATGGGTGCGTTAAACATTAGTGACCTCCGGTGTTGTTAGATGGTGATTCGGACATAGTGCTTACAGGTGCGAGTTCGCCGCGAACCATGCGGCCGCTCGCGATTTGTTCGAGCTGAGAACGGGCTATCCAATAGTCCCGCAGGGCTTCGATGTACTGCTTGCCCGCGTCCACTTGGTCGCGTCTGACTTGAAGCAGCTCGAAGGCTCCAACGAGCATGGCGTTGTATTCTTTTTGCGTTTCGTCAACGACGAGCTGACGCAGCGGCAGAATAACGGCTTTGAGATGTTGCACCCGATTTCGAGCAGCCTGCATTCGCGTGTGAGCCGCGCGTACGGCGGAGCGGATCTCGATGGCGGTCGAGTAGTAGGAGTTAAGTGATTGCCGAAGTTCCGCGTCGGCTTTCGCGATTGCGGGTTGGCCTTGCGTGAAAATCGGAATCGGGAGCGAAAGAGTCGGACCGGCTGACCAATCTCCGTCATGCTCGGACGTGACGCCAGCTTCAAGATCAGAGAGCAATCCCAGCGGCTTGGTGATGCCGAGACGTCGGGCAGCAAGTTCGATGCCGCCTCGCGCCACTTTCAGGTCAAGACTTCGTTCGAGGGCTACCGACTCAAGGCGTGTATCTGGAAACGCTGCTTCGGGCACTTCGGGAAGGCGTGTCGCGATTTTCCATTTGCCTGATTCGCCAAAAAGTCCCATCAGCACGTTCAACTGTTCGTGAAGCGAGAAGACTTCTTCCTCGGCGGCGTTCAAGCCGAGTTTGGCTTCCTCGTAAACGGTTTGTTCCCGTGCGACACGAAGCAGCGTGTTATTGCCCGCCGTACGAACACGTTTCGCAAAGTCGTATGATGCTTCAAAGGACGCCAGTGAGGTTCGACGCATCTCCAAGAGTTGTTCGGCGGCTTGGAGTTTGTAGAAAGTCGCTCTGACCTGGCCAGCAAGGTCGAGGACACTGCCGGTGACCTGAAGTTTCTGAGTTTCAAACTGTTGCTCGGCGATTCGTTTTCGCATCGGAATAAAGAAAACGTCGAGGAAGTCGAACGCGATACCCGCGTCAATGACGTCGCTTCCGCCGGAGCCCACGAAACGAATCGAACCGTCGAACACGGGATTCTTGAGCAGTCCCGCTTGCACGAGGTCTGCCTGGGCGATGCGGAGCGTCTCGAAGGTCGATTGAAGATTGCGGTTGTTGAGTAGTGCAATCTGCACCGCTTCATCAACCGTTACTTCGTCCGCGAGCATCTGGCGAACGGCCGTCGCAACGGCAACGTCTTCGCTGGTGCCTTGGTTCCAGTGAATTCGCGTTACGCCGTGGGTTACGGCGAGTGCTTGAACATCGGTGAAGCCCGGACTCTGCTGGATGCCCGCACATCCGGTGAGCAGTGCCGTTGAAGTGAGTATGCCGTGAATAAAGAGCTTTTGAATCCGCATCATTTGGTTCCCTTTCTAACGAGGGTCATGCCGCACTTCGGGCATTTGCCGGGTTTGTCTGAGA
The DNA here is from genome assembly GCA_027487775.1 of Planctomycetaceae bacterium. GTDB lineage: Bacteria > Planctomycetota > Phycisphaerae > Tepidisphaerales > Tepidisphaeraceae > JAIYCY01. Next base: position 130,033 of record JAIYCY010000023.1, on the reverse strand, counting down.
GGACTTCGGGGTGCATCGAGCAGGTGTAGATGACAGCCGCACCATCAGCCGGTGCTGTGGCCTGAGAGGCAGCATGTTCGGAGTGGTCGCTACCAGACATAGCAGGTGGTGTTGTGGTCCCTTTGAAAGGGTCTTTTTGATGGCTCGACTCCCCGCTTAGCCCGGCTGTGAGGGGCGTGAGAACGGGCAGTTCCAGACTGCTTTCAACGGTCGCAGGATGCTGCGGATCGGACGGATTGGTTGCACCGGTTGGCATGGGTGCCAACGTCGTGCAACCACCCAAGAACAATGCCGCAGTGGCGGCCAAAATCGTTCGGCTCATGGAATCTCCTGAAATAATTGCGTGAAAGAAAACGGGCGTGATGTCGGTCGCGTTTAGACCTCGACCGACAGCGCGCGCAAAAACACCACGGCAGAACGAGTCAGCCGGAGCGATGCGTCAGCGTCTAGATTTGGAGCATGCATTTGAGCCGCAGGACATTGGGCGGCTCGGGAGGATGGGCGGAGCGGTAGGAAAACGGAGATTGTGAAACGCTGGGCGACAAAAAGTCGAACGCCAACGCCGTAGACAAAATTGGGGCCGCAAGCCTAAGCTTCGCCGAGGCGGTCAGGCTTGAGTCATGTTCGACTGATGCTTGAACCGTCGATGTGTTACCACAATGTGGACAATTGTCGTCGTGCTTGTGGCCCTTTGAATTCGAGCTTTCTGGCGAAGCGTCCTTACCACAGCAATCGTGGGCGGATGCGTGCTCCGCGGCTGGCATTTCTGGCGAGACGGGCGCCGCGTTTTCAGAGCAAACGCAAGCGAGATGAGCCAGCATAAAAACTGGAATCATTAGCAAGCGAAAGGATTTGTCGATGAAGCGATGCATACGACCTATGGTTTGCATTGAGAGCATAGGACGACGCTAGGCATTTGGCAATCGCGAAATCTTCGAATGCTTCGTTATACTAACGACTACCGCATTCGCTCAATTTGTCTTTCTCTTTTCCGGCGAAGCTGTCCAGTGTTGCGCAAGATTTCTTTCCAAATTCATCTGGAAAAATCGCTGCCGCCCACCGGTCGAAAGCCGAATCGTCCTCTTGCGTGGGTGGCCCAGCGTGCCAACGGATCGAGTAGTGCGAGACCGAGAGTAAGTTACCCAGGGCCGGTGCCTCCGAAGTCCGCGCCGGACTACTTCCCAGCCATATGTCGATTACAAGCGGCGAACGTCGCAAAGCCAATGAATGACTTACGCATGAGAATCTCCTTTTGAAACAGGGGTCATGACCGGCCGGTCGCTACGCAGCAACCGCAAGCCGTTCAAAACCACGACCAGACTCGCACCCAGGTCGGCGACGACCGCCATCCATAGTGATGCGATGTTGAACAGTGCAAGGATGAAGAAAACAAGCTTCAATCCCACGGCGAATGAAATGTTCTGGGCGAGAATGTTCGACGTCTTACGACTGAGCGTGATGAACTCGGGCAACGAGCGAAGGTCGTCGTGCATGAGTGCCACGTCTGCTGTCTCGATCGCCGTATCGGTACCCGCAGCACCCATCGCAAATCCGATAGACGCTTTTGCCAGAGCGGGGGCGTCATTCACGCCGTCGCCCACCATTCCGACGTACTTGTATTGCTGGAGGAGATCGTCCATCGCCTTGAGCTTGTCTTCTGGCAGAAGTTCGCCTCTGGCTTCGTCGATGCCGACGGAGGTCGCGATCGCCGTAGCGGTTCGCGTGTTGTCGCCGCTGAGCATCAGCGTGCGAATGCCAAGACGGTGCAGGTCGGCAATCGCCTCGACGCTGGTCTCCCTCGCTGTATCTGCGACACCCATCACACCGAGCGTCTGAGTCGAGTCGGCGACAACGATCGCTGTCTTTCCCGACCGCTCCAACGCTTCGAGTTCCCGTTCTACGGCGGGCGAGCAGACGTTTCGCTCTTCGGCGAGGCGATGATTTCCGACGATGTACATCTGACCGTCGATCGTCGCTTCGACACCACGTCCGGTGATGGACCTCTGGCTGGATGTCGGGAGCAAGGAGCCGGTGAACGCCGCAGTAACGGCTCGGGCTACCGGGTGATCCGACCCCGCATCAATGCTGGCCGCGAGTTGTCGCACACGCTCGTCGGTTTGTCCGTTCAGGGGAACGACATCGGTTACCGATGGTCGGCCTCGCGTAATCGTCCCTGTCTTGTCCAGTGCCACCACACGGAGCTTTCGTCCGTCCTCCAGGTAGACGCCGCCCTTGATGAGAATGCCGCGTTTTGCAGCGGCCGCCAGTCCGCTGACCACCGTCACCGGCGTCGAAATGACCAACGCACACGGACAGGCGATGACCAGCAACACCAGCGACTTGTAGAGCCACGGAGTGAACGGCTGCGAGAAGAGCAGCCAGGGCAACACTGCAATCAACACCGCGACAACGACGACGACCGGCGTGTACACGCGTGCGAATGCATCGACAAATCGTTGCGTCGGAGCACGCTGCCCTTGTGCATCCTGCACGGTGCGGATGATGCGGGCGATCGTCGTATGGTCTTTGCCGCCGGTGGTGCGAGCCTCCAGAACGCCGTCGCCATTGATCGTGCCAGCAAAGAGCTTGTCATCGACCTTCTTTTCAACGGGGATGCTCTCGCCGGTGATGGGGGACTGATCCACCGCCGAGCTACCGACAACCACGACGCCATCCAGTGCGATTCGCTCACCGGGGCTTACTCGGATGACCGAACCGGTCGCTACTTTCGATACATCCGTCGATGACCAATTCCCATCGTCCTGTTTGACCGTCGCGGTTTCAGGAGCCATCTCCATCAATGCTCTGACGGCATTCCGGGCACGGTCAAGCGAGTAACGCTCGATCAACTCCGCAACGGCAAAGAGAAAGACGACCATTGCCGCTTCGGGATACTCACCGATCGCGAATGCACCGATGACCGCGATGGTCATCAGCAAGTTGATGTTGAGCGTCAACGTGCGAAGGGCAACCCAACCCTTGCGAAGCGTCGGCAGTCCACCGAGCAGGATGGCGGCAAACGCCATCGACATCGTGAGCCACGAGCGTTCACTGCCGATCACCCAGGACGCGACTTCAGAGCCAAACGCCATGATGCCCGATGCACCCAACAACCACTTCTCGCGTGAAGCGGATCGAACTTCGTGACCCGTCTCGCAAGCGACACCCTCACAACTGGCGTTCGCCTGGGGCTTTGGGGTGTCTCGCACGGTCATGCCCAGCGAGCGAATGGCCGACGCCACCGCATCGGTCTGACCTTCATCGTGAGTGACCATCACTCGACGATTCACGATGTCGAACTCGGTGCCCTTGACCTCAGGCATCGACGACAGTCGTTTGCCGATCAACTGCTCTTCCGCCGAGCAGTCGAGTTGATCGACATAGAAGGTAGAACGCACGCTGTTGCTCATTTTTTTCTCTCTCGTGGGATCGCGACTTTATCTTCACTCATGCACTTTGAGCTTGCCCGCTTGCTTCGGCGACCGGCTTCTCTTTCGATTCGCCATCTCGCGGATGCCACATTCGATACAACGCGGGAAGCACCAGCAACGTCAGCAACGTCGAGCTGACAATGCCGCCGATGACGACCGTCGCGAGCGGCTTTTGCACCTCTGCACCCGTGCCGGTCGCCAAAGCCATCGGCACGAAGCCCAGGGCGGCCACCAGAGCGGTCATGAGCACAGGCCGAAGTCGCGTGAGCGAACCTTCCAAGATTGCGTCGTTTAGAGACATTCCTTTCTGACGCAATTCATTGATGAACGACACCATGACCAGGCCGTTCAGTACAGCCACGCCCGACAACGCGATGAAGCCAACTGCAGCCGTGATCGAGAACGGCATTCCGCGAAGCCAAAGTGCCAGGATGCCACCCGTCAACGCCAGTGGAACGCCGGTGAAGACCATGACGGCATACTTGACCGACTTGAACGTGCTGAAAAGAAGGAGGAATATCAGGAAGAAACAGAGCGGCACGACCACCATCAGCCGCTGCTTTGCGGCGACGAGATTCTCAAACTGTCCGCCCCATTCCAGCCAGTTGCCAGCAGGAAGTTTGACCTGTTCGTTGATTCGCTTCTGTGCTTCCGCAACGAACGAACCGATGTCACGACCACGCACATTGGCTTGGACGACAACACGTCGCTTTCCATTCTCGCGGCTGATCTGATTCGGACCTTCAGCGATGTTGATGGTCGCAATCGAACCCAGCGGAACGAACCCCGTCTCGCTTGGTGCACCTGCCACATCACCCATCGACGCGACAGCCATACCTGATTCCTCGATCGTCGGAAGTGGAATCGGGAGATTTTCAAGGCCATCAATGTCTCGACGCACTTCGTCTGGCAATCGCACGACGAGGTCGAAACGCCTGTCGCCCTGAAACACTTCGCCCGCTTCGCGACCACCAATTGCGATGGCGATGACTTCCTGTACATCCGCCATGTTCAGCCCATAACGTGCGATCGCATCGCGATCGATGCTGATGTCCATGATCGGCAAACCTTCGGTCTGCTCGACTTTCACATCGGCCGAGCCAGTCGTTTCAGTCAACACCTTGGCAATCGCATTCGCCGTCGGCACCATGTCTTCGAATCGTTCGCCGTACACCTTGACGGCCACATCACTCCGAACACCCGAGATGAGTTCGTTAAAACGCATTTGAATCGGCTGCGTGAACTCGTAGTTGTTGCCCGGTACACCGGCAACCGTGAGCTGAATCAGCTTTTGCAATTTGCCTTTGTGCGTAGAGATGTCCGCTTCGGCATGTTCTTCGTGTCCGCCACCTTCGTCGCCGTGGGATTCGTGGGCGGCGGCACCGGCTTCTTTCTCTTTCTCCTCAATCAAGCGTTCGATTTCGGATTCGCTACGCCACTCTTCCTTGGGCTTGAAGATGATGAACGTGTCGGACACGTTCGGCGGCATCGGGTCAGACGCCATCTCGGCTGTGCCCGTCTTCGAATAGACGAATGCGACTTCCGGAATGGTCGCGACCGCACGTTCCACATCGGTCTGCATCTTCTGTGACTGCGTGATGCCGGTACTCGGAATCCGCATCGCGTGCATGGCGATGTCTTTTTCATCCAGCGTCGGAACGAACTCGCTGCCGAGTCGCGTGAATAACCATACCGAACCGAGAAATCCGACAACCGCCACGGGAACCACGATCCAGCGGCCAACAATCGACCAGTTCAGAATCGGCGAGTACGCTCTCTTCACCCCGCGAATTGCGAAGTTGTCTTTCTCGTTCACCTTGCCCGTAACGAGCAACGCAACCAGAGCGGGCACCAGCGTCAGAGACAGGATGAACGCGGCCACCAGTGCGATGATGACCGTCAACGCCATCGGCTGGAACATCTTTCCCTCTGTTCCTGTCAGGAACAGAATCGGCAGGTAGACCGTGACGATGATCGCCTGGCCGTATACCGAAGGCCTCACCATTTGCTTCGTGGCTTCGGCGACCGCGGCGAGTCGCTCAACGAGGGTCAAGCGGCGATTGAGTTCGTGTTGTCGATGGCCGAGCACGCGAAGGCAGTTCTCGACGATGATGACTGCTCCATCGATAATGATGCCAAAGTCGATAGCACCCAGGCTCATCAGATTGCCGCTAATCTTGCCTTGCACCATGACGAAGCTCGTCATGAGCATGGACATGGGAATCGCCAGAGCACAGATGATCGCAGCCCGAATGTTGCCCAAGAGCAGGAAGAGCACCACCACGACCAGGATGGCACCTTCGGCGAGATTCTTACTGACCGTGTGAATCGTTGCGTCCACCAACTTCGTGCGGTTCAGCACGGGCTTGGCAATGATACCTTCAGGAAGGCTTCGTGCGATTTCAGTGATCTTGGCTTCGACGTCCGCGGCGACCGTCCGGCTGTTTGCTCCGATAAGCATCAGCGACGTGCCAACAACGACCTCTTCCCCGTTCTCGCTCGCCGAGCCGGTGCGAAGTTCCCGACCCACGCCGACCGTGGCGACATCGCGGATGTAAATCGGCGTGCCATTTCGCGTTCCGAGAACGATGTTCGCGATCTGACTTTCATTCTCGATCCGACCCGCAGCACGAACGGTGTACGACTCGCCTTTGTGCTCGACATACCCTGCGCCTGTGCTGACGTTGTTGCGTTCGAGGGCTTCAATGACGTGACTAAAGCTGAGGCCGTAGCTCACCAGTTTCATCGGATCGGGCTGGACGTGATATTGCTTGACGTACCCGCCGATGGAATCGACACCGGCAACATCCTTCACACCCTTGAGCTGCGGGGCGATGATCCAGTCTTGCACCGTTCGCAGGTAGCTCGACAACTCCACGTCGGTCTTGAGCTGATCGCCTTCGGGCGTCAGATAGGAGCCATCTGTTTGCCAGCCCGGTTTTCCGTCAACGGCTGTCGCACCCCTGCCGTGAGGATGCTTGTACTCGACCGTGTACATGAACACTTCGCCAAGGCCGGTTGAGATCGCTCCCATGATCGGCTCTGCACCGGGAGGTAGATTCTCCTTGGCCGAGCCCAGTCGCTCTGCGACCTGTTGGCGGGCGAAATAGATGTCAACATCGTCATTGAAGACAGCCGTCACCTGCGAGAATCCGTTTCGAGAAATCGACCGCGTGTACTGCAAACCGGGAATGCCCGCGAGTGCAGTTTCGACCGGGTACGTGACCTGCTTCTCGATTTCAAAGGGCGAGAGTGCCGCAAACTCAGTGTTGATTTGAACTTGGTTGTTCGTGATGTCTGGAACCGCGTCGATCGGAAGCCGCTGCAGCGAGAATCCGCCGATGAGGGCGGCACCCAGAGCGAGTAGCACGATCAACCAGCGGTTGGTGATAGAGAACTGAAGGATTTTTTCTAGCATGTTGTTTACTCCGCTGAATGCTTATCGCCGGAAAGGGACACGCGAATGGTCGAGCCGGGTGAGAGCGTCCAAGGAAGACGTGCCGTGTACGACGCGACTCGCGTTTTCCCCCTTCGCGACGTCATCCCCAGCGACTTCGTCGAGTCACGAACGACGCTTCCATCGGCGGACAACTCCTCGATATGAACGTGACCCCTTATCTCGCCAGTGGTCATCGGCGAGCGTCTTACCTGTCCGCTCACAATCAGCATCCCTTCCTCTTCGTAGACCGACGGTGTGAGTACTTCCGTGTGACTGGAATTGTCGGTCACTACTTTGACCTCGCCGCTTCGAGCGAGGTCTTTCCGTCCCGCGATGCAGCCGGATGACGCGAGAAACAGCACGCTTATCAGAAAGAATCCGTTTAGTGTCTTAGTGTTCATGGCTTGCCTCGCTCTTTCCAAGTTCTGCTTTCAGGATGAACGAGCCAGAGACGACCAACTCATCACCCGGCTTAAGGCCCTCATAGACGGGCAACATGCCGCCGACCGATTTGCCCACCTTCACCACCACGCGTTTGAACGTGTTCTCTTCGCCCGGCACCGGCACGAATACGCTCGATGCTCCCTCCACGGTCTGTACGGACTCATCGGGAATGGCTAGTACAGGTTCGGCACCGTCCACGGCATTCGTCCACACGGTTGCCCGGGCGAACATCCCCGGCTTGAGCGAGGTATGCCCATTGGATACTTCGATTCGCAGACGTGCCGAACGGGTTTGTGCGTCGACCGTTGACGAGACGAGCGAGACCGTGCCCTCGAACGAGTCGTTGCGAAGTGCCGTCACTTCAATCCTGGCCCGAGACCCTACCCCCACTTCACTCAGCCGTGCTTCGGGAACGTCTGCCAACACCCAGTAATTGGACACGTCGGCAAGCACGAGAAGCTTCTCCTTCTCGGGCGAAACAAGTTCGCCAAGCGTCACTTCGCGTTCGACCACCTGGCCAGAAATCGGGGCACGAATCGAGAAACGCGGGTTGATCTCGCTCGTTTCTGCGAGCTTCGCGACATCGGCTTGAGTGATGCCCAACAGGTGCAGCGTGTTCTCCGCCGCCGACATCTCGGCTTTGGCAGTCAGCACGTTGGCGGTTGCCGCTCGGTACTCCGCTTCCCGCTTCTGCACTTCACCCAGAGAGATGCCCTGAGATTCTTCGAAAAGTCCCTTCGCTCGCTCGTAGGCTTGCTTGGTCGGCTCGACGTTGAGTTCGGCGACGACGACCGCTTGCCGACGTCGCAGGTATTCGCTCTGAGCTTGACCCAGTTCAGGACTCTCGACGACGAGAAGCTCGTCGCCTCGCTTCACCGAATCACCAACACGAGCCTTCAGTTCGACCACGCGTCCCTTTACAACCGACCCGACGTGAGCCATCGCGTCTAGGTTGAAGGAAACGCGGGCGGGTGCGACGAGACTGGTGACCAGGGGCTGTGTCGTCGCCGTGGCAACGCGAATGCCGTTGTCGCGGATGGCGGCTGGTGTGAGCTTCACTTCATCGACGTGCTCGCCGCCAGTTGCACCATGACCGTGATCATCATGCTCGTCGTGAGCATCGGCGGCGTGGTCATCAACCGCCTGTGCCCCCGCAGCCGGCTTCTCGGCATGGTCGTGACCGTCCTCCGCGTAGGCGACTCGAAGGAACAGCGAAGCGATTACCGCGACAAGTAAGAGTTTTCGTGTATTCATTGTTTGTTTCCTTGGGTTGTGGGTTGGGTGCTGCTTGCGGCTTGTGGGGCTGTGGCGACACCCCGTCCCCCGACTGCACGTTCTAGTTTGACCCGAGCGAGGGACACTCGAAGTTCAAGCTCAATCAATTTCGCTCGGGTACCCTGCAAGTCCTGCTCGGCAAGCCGCACTGCGGTGATGTCTGCGATGCCGGCTCGATAGGTCGACCGAGCTTGAGAGAGCCGCTTTTCCTGTAAGGGCAGAAGCGTCTTTCGGACTTCGGCAAGTGTGTCCTGCGTGGAACGCAATTCTTCCAAGGCCGTGCGGGTCTGTTCGACGACGCGACGACGAACCTCCGTCAATTTGTGACGCATCTCGATTCGGCGGGCATCCGCGATCTCTTTCTTGCCTTGGCCAAAATCGAAGACTGGGAGGCCGATGTTGACAGCGGGGCCGACCGACCAGCCACCATCACGTTCTGCCGCGACTCCGACATCGCTGCCATCCAGTGCAGACAGCTTGGTGAGCCGCACTTCATCGCCCAGGGCGGTCAGTTCCCACGTCACGGCCTGAATCTCCGGACGACGTTGCAATGCGGTGCTTACCCATTCCGATTCCGTACGGGTGGCGACGATCGGCGACTCCCAGGGCGACAAGACCCAAGTGAAATGCGAACTGGGGGTGCCGATGAGCCTTGCGAGTCCGATTCGGGCAACGCGTCCGGCCGCACTTTTCTCGCGTAGCTCTGCATCAAGCGACGCCAGTTCGCTCTCGGCTGTTAGCACGTCGAGCTGCGAGCCTTCACCCGCCCTCAGGCGTGAGCGTGCAAGCTCGGCGAGTTGTTCCACCAATGCCCGACGCGAATTGAGCACCACCTGCTCCGCGTCCAACGACTGAACGGTTGCATACTGCTCTTCGACGGTCGAAAGCTCATCGAGCACAACGACCAGCAGTTCGGATGCGGCTGCCCGCAGTCGATTGTCTGCCGCGTCGATCCGCCCAGGACGCTGGAAGAGCGAAAGCAGTTCAGCCGTCAGCCCCGCATCGATGATCGTCTTGCCCGCCTCGGGGAATCGCAGCGATAGCGAAAGAACGGGGTTCGGCAATAGCCGGGTCTGACCGGCTTCCGCCTGGGCAATCCTGACGCGGGCTAGTGCCTGCTGAATCGAGGCACTGTGAGCAAGGCACCGCTTGACGGCTTCGCTCGCGGTCAGGACGCCATCAGGCTTTGCCTCGACGTCCAGCGGCTCACCTTCCACCTTAAAGACGAACGGGTCGCCAACGGCGGTGATCTCCGCGGCCTCTTTGGGCGAATCAATGACCGGCATGGTTGAACAGCCCGTCAGTGCCGCCAGGGCAATCGTTGTCGCCCCTGCAATCCAAGTTTTCATCGAAATATCTCCATGAACCAAACAACGAAAGCCCTGGGCCAAAGCACGCAAACGTGCCAAGACCGCACAGATCAGAACGTCCATCGACGCCTGAGGAGCCAAGTTGTTCAGGTCAGGATGATCACCGTCGAGAGCGAGTCGAGAACGACCTCGCGCGACGGATTATCTTCATCAGAAAGCGGTCGAATGACCGACTTTGATGCAATGAGGTGGTAATCAATACCAAAGGTGGGCAGCGTCGAGACTAACAAAGAGGCCTGAAGCGCTGATAATTCGCGGGATAAATCGGAGCGGGACGGCTGGGATGACACCCCGTCATCTACAGGGACATCGACGCAGGATTTTGAAGAGTCTGTGCCCGATGGCTCCGTTTGAGCGGCATGGCATTCCGCTCTCTCTGTGGCCGTTTCTACAACTACTTCACCGTCTGGGTGATGGCACCATGCCGAACCATAAGCCACCCCGACTACAGCAAAAAGCTGGCTGAGTATCAGCACGGTGGTCAGAAGGATGGATGTGGCTCGCGGCATCATAAGTGGACGGATTACTTTGCAGGCATCATCTAATACACCCGGAGACATCGACAAAGTTTCATGTCGACTTGAGTGCCATGCTAAGCCATCGACGGCCATCTGACAACGGCCCGATGGAAAACCGGCCGCCAGACCAGTCCTTAACAAGGGCGATAACTGCTGCCCGATGCCACCATTTGATGCGGAGCAATCCCGTTCAGCCCAGACCTCGCTGTGCTTCGGAACCCAAGTCTGTCCGCTTTCGGCACTGCTCGAAGACCGTTACGATGCTGCGGCGAAGCGTCAACGCCGAAAGCGGGACGGGTTCGTATCCTGCCATCTCTCGCCGTTCGTTGACCAGGCGGAGGAGTTTCAGGAATTGCCGCCGGACACGGGCGTAGGGGACGAAGCGGATTTTTCTGAGTTCATCGGCCAGGGTCTGGGCCGAGCGATGGGTGGCGATGTCAAGGAAGTAGCTTTCCAACTTGGCGAAAGCCTCGTCGCCGATGCGGACGCTGGCGTGAAATTTGCCGTCGTGGCCACGTCCCGCTCCGATGCTGTAGCCAAAGAGTCGAATGGGTCGCCGACGCAGGTCGAGCATCGGGTGCTCGTCGAAGATGGCGTGGTCGCCTTCGGTCGTTAGCAGCACAAACGTCCGCTCGTGTCGGACATAGGCGACGTTGGCTAAGCCTTTTTTCTTCCGTCGAGATCGCGTGAACTTGTCGAGGTTGGCTTGGTATCGCTCGGCGAGCTTTCTGTCGACCGCGGCTGGGTCTTTGTGCGGCGGGACGTGGCCGACGAAGTGATACCAGTAGCCGTGACGAATCAGGTTGCTCGCGAGGTATTGCACGAACGCCTCGACGCTCGCGACCGCCGGGCTTCGATGCCGGCCCGCTTGTTCGCCCGTAAACCGGTTGAAGTCGCTCGCTGTTCCCACCATTCTCTCGACACCCACTCCGACATCAACGCCCATCACCATCACTCCCACGACTTCATGCCACTCCGCCTCGACGACTCGTCGAAGGGTGGGAGTTTGTTTTCGCGTTGGCGGCACAAATCTCCCGAAAAGCCGTTCGTCAGAACCTTCGAATGGAAACCTCCGTTCAGGCTCGCGCCTGAGCTTGCAGACCCGCACGCGTGAAGCGCCCGCTTCACGCCCACGCTGCGGTGCAGCGAGCAATGGCAAGCCCAGATTGGCCTGCGCATTGCCCTTTTCCGACTGCACCGCAGCGTTGACTTCATACAGGTAGCGCGCACAACCGCTGCTACCCACGAGGAAAACCCTGGACACACCTCGCGGGTGTGTCGTCAATTTCCGCCATCAAAGCGCAATCGTCCTCTCGGACTCTTCCGCTTTGACCGCTGAAGGTCTTCCCCTCGGAATGCTGCCAGCCAAGAGACGGGGTCGTATACCCCGCTCTCGCCTTGCAGCGCATCAATCACGAGACTTGAAGAAACACGTCGTCGCTTTCGTTCCTGCATCGAAGTCGGCACCACCCGTTACTTCGCAGACCGTCAATGACTGCCTTGCCATTGTTCGGCGGTCTCTCGACCGTTCTACCGGGGTCTGTGACCCCTGAGCCTTTGGCTCTTGCGACACTCTTGTCAGCGTCGAGCGTTTGAAACACGTGACCGAAATGTCACGCACCGGATTACCAGTCCGGAAGCTCTACGCTTTACCCGATTAGTAAACATCGCTGAGTGTGTCGTTTTGACACTTGGCAACAGACGTCGGTACATGCCCCCGAGGGGGCCGGAGACGAGCGTTCGTACTCGCGGCTCTCGCCGTTTTCGGAGTTCACGAAAATGCCCGGTGGCACTATCGGTTTCAGGCTACGAAAAGAGAAGCTAGCCTTACCCCTTGTGGGTCGTCCGCTGTTAACACACGCGGAGACACACGTCGCTCATGTCACTCCAATCCCGATTCGGCTCCGTCCCTTGCCATACTGTGGTGAACGCCCTTGAAGCACGCGGCTTCTCTCGGGCGGTTACCGGTTGAGCTTTTCACTGTCCGCTTTTGTCGGCGGAACACCGGGTCGATTCTCGTGAAGGCCAAGCCCTCACTTTCGACCCGGCGACGTGCATCACTGCACGCCGGCTCCCCGGTCACCCCACGTCATCGCGATCCGCAATAGCGGACCTCGCCCCGTGGGCGGGATTCGGCTGCATCACTGCAACCCCACCCGCTTCGATGTTTACGGCTCGCCAACGATGGCGAGTCTTTCTCGGTCGCCCCGTTTCAACGCGGCGGATTGGCCCGCGATGTGGGGAAACTAAACCAATGAGATAGAACGTCGGAATTGGCTTGGTTGGTGACCAAGGTTTAGGCCGACGAGCCTCTCTCGAACTGGACGGGCCAGGATGACTGGCATCCAGCTCTACGTGTGACACCTGCGTGATGGCGGTATGCGAAGGGAAACCCCTCGCGTCCATCGGCTTTCCCATGCTTGGTAGGCACGGTACTCCACGTGCAGGTGTTCAAGTCTCGTTGACGCCGACCCAGATTGTGCTGGATGTGACAACAACAGGCCTTACGGCCCGACCCAGCCAGAATGCCACTGGTGCCAGGGCTACTCAAATCCGGCCAGGCTGTCGCGGTCATCGGAAATTTGTGTGACATCGGCGACGATTGCGATATCCTCTTTGATGTCGACCGGAATCCCCGAAGTGGCCCCCCCCTCCACTTCATCCGGTCGGCATTTTTTTTGGCTCACTGCAAAGCGTAAAGGCCGCCCCGTGGGCTGAATCAAACCCCTTCTCATCTTCTTGCCCCAGCGTCGGCTGGACACCTCGCCGCCGCACGAACGCAGACTTTTCTTCAGTGCGGCAAGAAGGGGGGCAACTTGTGGTCGTTCCCTGCTGGTGGGGGCCGACTCTGTTGGGCAAGTCACCGACCCGGGCCGTTTTGGCCGGCAGTTTCGATGCTTATTTTATCGCCCGCCATGCCGTGCTTTAGCTCAAAGTATCGGCCGCCCGGTCAGTCTCCTGGCATGTCGGCAAAAACCGCAGGCAGGTCACGCGCGCCGTGCAAGACGCGGACGACCTCCACCATGTCGACATCGACTCGGTAAAACACCAAGTGATTGGGGAAGTCCAGCACAGACCGTTTTCGCAGGTCACGCAGTCTTGTGTTTGTGAACCCATAGAGCGGCCATCGCTTGGGTGCCTCCAGAATCAATCCAAGGGTGGCTTGCACGGCATCGAAAAACCGCAATGCCTGTTCGATGCTGTCTTCAGCGATGTAGGCCGCCAGGTCATCAACGTCGGCATCGGCGACGGGAAGGATTCGCAGGCCGAAGGTCATTTCCGGGTCGCCTTTGACTTCGTGCGGGCCAGCAGGGCGTCCTTTTTCTGTTTGAAATAGCCGTCGAGGTCCTTCACCGAGATGGGCTTGCCGCTGTCCAGGCCGTCCAGGAGAAGTCGTTCGAGCTTGTCCTGCTCGGCACGCTTCTGGTCCTCACGCACCAAGGCACGGATGTACTCCGTCGGCGTGGCGAAGTGGCTCTCTTTGGTCCGCTTCTCCACGAATTCACGCAGTTCGTCCGGCATGGAAATGTTTAATGAAGCCATGTGAATAGTTTATCTCACCATGTCGAAAAATGTCAAAATTCGACATCGCCTATCGAGCACCCGTAACCCGCTAACTTGAGTGGCCCCGCCTTCGATGGCACGCTCGGCTGCGGCTCGGTCGGAACTGGTGGAGCTTTGTCTGGTCGTCGGTTTGCTCTACGTCAAAATTCATCTGCTTGAATCCGAGCAGACGCCGAAGGCCTGGACGCTTTCACCTAAGGCGAAGCTTTTTCTGTTCTCTGGCAATGCCGATTCAAGGTCGTTCGCACGGGCGGTGTATGGGCGACCCGCACTTTTCAAGTCACCGGAACTGTGGCAGCGTCGGTGAATGACGCGAGACGGTTCGAACTGGCCGATTGACTACCAGGCGGTGTATTCGCGTCGGCGCTATCTGCTCTCGATTGCCGAGCTAAGGCTCGCGACATCGCTTGTGGAGGTTATGCCGGAAGGATTGACGCTGATGTGCAAAGTTCGGCTGGCCGACATCGTGAGCTGCCGATTCGAGAACCGGATTTCGCTGCGGCGGATTTCGCAAAAGCACGTCGATTTTGTTTTGGTGAAGCAGCACTCATCGGCGATCGTCGCGGTCATCGAACTGGATGACAGGAGTCACGAGAAAGAGAGTCGACGGCGACGGGACGAGTTTGTGAACGAGTTGCTGGAGGCGGTCGGAATCCGCTTGGTTCGGATTGGTATTAGGAAATCGTACGACCCGTCAGAACTGCGGGCGATGCTGGAATCGCTGTGCGGATTTCGGCGAGTGAATCGACCGCTGGGTGATAGGCCGAGACGGCGAGGGTAACGGGTCAAAAATCTGCACTACTTAACGGGACGATTCTGCACTACTTAGGACGATAAATCGTCCGCCGCACTACATCCCGGAAATGAGATAAACCCCGGCATAGCCGGGGTTTATCGTAAGCGGGCGAAGGGGGTCGAACCCTCGACATTCACGTTGGCAACGTGACGCTCTACCACTGAGCTACACCCGCGTGGCCCAGAAACATACCACCACCACCCACAAGATCAAGCCCCGAGCCGACATTGAACCAAATCCACAAAAAAAATCTTGACGTTCTCGAATCCAAACTATACCCTAACAAAATGAAGTGGGTCCGGCTGGTTGAGACGGGATTGGAGGTGGACGGACACGTCCGCGGGGGCGGGCTTGCCGGGCGATTTTCGCTTGGTGTGGAGGCGATCGACCGGGAACTGGCAGGTACTGGGCCATCCAGCGGAGGCCTGGCCCGGGCGGGAGTGCATGAGGTGCTCCACCCCGCCGACCGGACCGGGAGTCGACCGTGGGAACTGGCGGCCTGTCTGGCGCTGGGCGCGGTCCGGGATGACGAACAACACGCCGAGCGCGATGCCAGACGCGATGTGGATGTGTCGGAGGGTGAAGATTCGGCTAACGCCGGGGATTTGCCCGATTTTTCAGATGTTTTGAGCACCACGGAGACGAACGATACGTGTGCGCGGGCGAGTCAAATGCGTGCGCGGGCGGGCGAAACGCGTGCGCGAGTGGGTGAAAATCGAATCGAGATCGACCGAGCGGAGATGAGGATGGAGCACGTGGAGCTGGGGGCAGGCGAACGTGATGGCGATGGCGGCGGTGATGGTGGTGGTGGTGATGGTGGTGGTGGTGATGGCGGCGGTGGTGCGTGTGGGAGGCGGGTGGTGTGGATCGACCCGGGTCGGGAGATCAATCCGCGGGCGCTCGAGCGGATGGGTTTGGGGATGGATCGCGTGTGGGTGCTCAGGCCGCGCTCGGATCGTGATTTGTTGTGGGCGATGATCGAGTGCCTGCGGAGCGGCGCGGTGGCGGCGGTGGTCGGGCCGGTGCCGAAGCTCGATGCGACGGCGGCCCGGAAGCTGCAACTCGCCGCCGAGGCGGGCTCGGCGTGTGCGATCACGCTTCGCACGCACCAGCCCGGCCGCTCCCCGCACGCGGCCGCCTCACGCTGGTTCGCACGACCCGCCGCCGGCACCGACACGATCCGCCGCTGGCATCTGCAGCTCCTCCACGGACACCCACACGCCCGCCAGCCTCACTTCATCTTCGAACATCACCGAATTGATATGAACAACCGACTTAATCACGAGAAAAAACCAAACAAAATACATAGTTTATACATAGATACAAAATACCAAATAACAACTATAGCAAACACCCATGCCGCCATCTTTCAGGCACATCCTCTGCATTCGACTGATCAACTGGCCGATCGATCGCATCGCAAGGAAATCGACAGGCCGGTCGCTCGATTCGCGGGCGATCCATCCCCGCAACGTCGGCTTACGCGGACAGGCTGACCCCAATGATTCGCCCTTGGTGCTCTTACATTCGACTGCCCATCGTCAGCGCATTGTCGCGATCGACGCCCGCGCCCGCGCGGCCGGCATTCGCGTCGGCACGTTTCTTCCGCAGGCCCGCGCGATCTGCCCGACGCTTCGAGCACTCGAACATCATCCCGAAGATGATCGGCGATCGCTCCTCGCCGTCGCACGCTGGCTTCTCCGCTACACGCCCATCGTCTCGCTCGGGCCGACGCCAACTTCGATCAACGCTCATACGCCCGCCCGCTCAACGCACGATTCGCCTCGCGATCAACCCGACGTCCGCCATCGCACGTATGCACAAGGAGAGCAACTCCGCTTCGAAGGTGTTCGCGCACACCCACGCCAACAAATTCGCGTCCGCGCGGTCGGCCAGTCTCATACAGGTCGATCGAGGGCTTCCAGTCGATCGAATGCCGCGCGTTCGGGCGATTCATCCAAGCCACTCCGCGCTTCGCATGCGATGCATGCGTCCGACATGCACGATGCGATTTATCTCGACCTCGCCGGCACGGAACGACTCTTCGGGCCGATCGAATCGACAGCTCACCACATCGCCGCCGCGCTGGACCGATGGGGCATCAGCGCCCAACTCGCCGTCGCACACACGCCCGCAGCCGCCTGGGCGATGTCGCACGCGCCCGCCCTGCCACATCGATCCTCGCGTTCATCGACATCGACTCCAAACGCCATCGCACCAGTGCTTATGGACGTCGATCCGCATCGCATTCCGCTGCACGGACTCGGCCTTCCTGACGAAGTCGTCGCGACGCTGCGGCATCTGGGCCTGCGATCGCTCGCCGAGCTGCAGCGCGTCCCGCGAGCCGCACTGCCCGATCGATTCGGATCGATCATCCTTCTGCGACTCGATCAGATCGAAGGTCGCATCCATGAACCGCTTCCGACGATCGAAGTGCTCAAACCGATTTCACTTCGCGAGCGATGGGACTCGGCCGTCGATGGTATCGAACCACTGCACCCGCTCTTTGAACAACTCGTCGATCGCGCGTGTGCCCTGCTCACCCGTCGCGGACATGCCGCGAGGCGGGTCGTCGTCACGCTGCGTCGATACCGACAGGCAGAGATCACGCTCGATCTCCCCTTCTCGATTCCCACACGCGATCCGCACGCAATCCTGCGACTGCTGCGATTGGCCATCGATCGCGAGATGCTGCCCATCAAGCGCCGGGCGAGCGTCGGCATCGAAGGCTTTGTTGGGATCGATCTCCTCGTGCCCGAGACCACGCCACACCGCCAGGATCAACCCGATCTGCCCGGTGCGAACGAGGGATATCGACACGACCCGCTGGCCGTGCATCGACTGGCCGAGGGATTACGCGCTCGGCTGGGGAGCGAAGCGATTCGCGCGATCGTGCCGCATGAGAGTCATCTGCCCGAGCGGAGCTGGCGTGAGGTCGATGTCGTCGATGCCGATGCGATCATCGAAACGAATGCAAAGATGCCGAACATCACACGATCATCCACGAAGGCGATTCATCAACAAGCCCAAAACCTTCGCGCGAAGCATGATCGCATCGAGTCGGCGGGACTTGCTGAATGGTTTATGACGATGTTCGATCCACGCGAGATTCGCGTGATCGTCAGCCCGAGTCATGATCGCGACGGCAGGCCCGTGCAGGTGGGGATCGGCGGTCAGGTGCAGCGGGTCGTCGCCTGTCGTGGACCTCATCGCATCGCCGGCGAATGGTGGCGAGGCCACGACAAGACACGCGACTATTTCGACATCGAACTCGAAGACCATCGACGCCTGCTCGTCTTTCGAGTCTGCGACAATGCCCGATGGTTCGTGCAAGGCGAAAACGGATGAAACCATCCAAACGACATCCCACAGGAAACACGCAACAGCCGGGAATGTGATATGGGACGAATTCGATTCATCCAGATTTCCGCCCGACCGGGCCGATAGTCGGAACGCTGACCCAGCGATTGGGTGTTCCATCGCTGACGAAGATGGGCGCACCAAATGTTTGTCGGAGTCGTGGCGGTCGGCTAGTCTTTGGTGACGGCTCGTGCTGAAGAATCGACAAAACCAAGAGTCGAATCAGACTGGATACTGCAATCATGCTGGAGGTCAAGGGAATGACCGTACGAAGAATCATACAAAGCGTTCTCGTCACGCGGACGAGCCATCTGGGCATCTTGATGCTCATGGCGGCGATGCTCGGTGTCGGTTGCGTGCACGTGGACGACACCGGTCCCAAGTCACGCGTGGGTGGAAGTTCCGGTGCGATGCTGAGTGCTCCCCGGGATCATGGCGGGAATAACGGGGCGTGGTCGCAGAGCCCTTCCGGAACGTCGATGGGTCGGCATCCGTCTGAAATCAAACCCAGCCTACCGTCCGTCACACCTCCCGCCGCCGCACCGATCACAACCGCGCCTGCAGTCGGACTTCTGCCAAGTCAACCGGGATGGGTTCCGGCCGTACGCCCACGCGCTTGGAAATGGATCGTCGTTCATCACAGCGCCACCGACTTCGGGTCGGCGCAGAAGTTCGATCGCGATCATCGCGCTCAAGGCTGGGACGAACTCGGCTATCACTTCGTCATCGACAACGGCAAAGGCGGACCCGATGGCCGCGTCGAGATCGGCCCACGCTGGAGCAAACAAAAGCACGGCGCTCACGCAAAGACCGCCGACGATCGCTACAACAATTTCGGCATCGGCATCTGCCTCGTAGGAAACTTTGACAACGGGCCGCCCACCCCCAAGCAAATGCAGGCGCTCGCAGAACTCATCGCATTCCTACAGTTCCAATACGGCATCCCACCGGGCAACGTCATTGGACATCGCGATACCAAACCCACCGCATGCCCGGGCAGATACCTCAACATCGCCGCCGTCCGTGAACAAGCCAGCCAGCGCATCGCACGCGCAACACAGGCAACCATCGCACCCACTCGAAGAACCACAGACGCCCCATCTCGCTCTTCACCCATCCGCACGGCGTCCGGATCATGATCTAATCCTCACCCGTCGTCTCCGATGCGCGCCAGACTCGCCGAGGTTAGAACATCGCGGCGATCCCTGATCCGCGCGGTCAACGACGACCGTGCGCGTCAACCATCAACATCCATCAACCCCGTCGACCCCGTCGACCACCACTCCCGTCTTGCGAACCGATCGGATCCCGTCGCCACCATCTTTAGTCCAATTCGTTTCGCTCGTGCAAGGCAAGCAGCGCATCGGCGATCTGGGGATCGAACCGCGTCCCCTTGCCCTCAAGAATATGCTCAACCGCCGCTGCCGAGGTCCACGCGTCCTTGTAGATCCGCGGATGAACCAGTGCGTCGTACACGTCCGCTACATGCACGATCCGCGCTTCGATCGGAATCGCCTCGGCGAGCAGACCATCCGGGTATCCGCTGCCGTCAAAGTTCTCGTGATGCCACCGCGCGATCCGCCTCGCCAAAACGAAGTAACGACCCTCAGCCAAAATCCGCTCGCCCGCCAGCGTGTGATCCTGCATGCGTCGACGCTCGTCCCGATCAAGCGGGCCGGGCTTGCCGAGAATCGCGTCCGGAACATGCAGCTTGCCCACATCATGCAACATCGCCGCCCGCGCGATGTCGTCGGCCTCGCCTTCGGTTGATCCAAGCTCAAGACACAACTTACGCGTGATCCGCTCGATTCGACGAACGTGTTCACCTGTGTCGTAATCCTTCGCCTCAGACGCAACCGCCAACATGTACAACGCGTCGCGAATCGCACGCTGCAGGTCGGCGGTCCGTGATGCGACGCGATCCTCCAGCATTCGGTTGATGTCACGAAGCTGAGACGCCTCCTCAACAGCCTCGCGATGCTGCGCCTCACGCACCTCCTGATCCTGCTTGATTCGCGTGAGGTCGGTCAACGTGATCGCACGCCTGCCGTTCATCGATCGACCCACCGACGCAATCACAGGAACCCCGCCCGTCGGCGTGTTCAGACTCGTCTCAGACTCGTGCGCTGAAGCGTCCGAAAGATCGACGTCGATCGCCACCAGATCAATCAATCGACGACCGACAGGCTCTGGAAATCCCCCGATCAACTCACGAAGCCTGTCGTTGGCCGCAACAATCTCCCCACCGGCATCGACCACCAACGCAGCTGCATGCAGACTTTCGGCAAACCGCCGATCGCTGCTCTTCTTGCCCCGCGACATCGATCCTCGCTCCGCCATCACCCGACTATAGACTCACCAACCGAACAAACCCAAGGAAAAGTCTGTTGTTTGTTCAACGTCCACTCTTCAATAAACTGCTCAAGATGAACCTCGACCTCCTCATTCAACAATTCCACGCCAGTCTCGGTTACATCAAGAACTCGGTCGCCGCTGTGCCCGACCCACGCGCAGCAGAGCAAAAGTCCGGCGTCGTCAACCATCCTGCATGGACGCTCACACACCTCGTCAGTGCTAACAATCTCCTCCTTCAACTACTCGGCGAATCCATCGTCGGCAGCGCAGAATTCGATCGCATCGCCGGACCAGGCTCCATGCCCGTCTCTGATCGCAGCGTCTATCCGCCACTCCCATCGCTCATCCAGATGCTCGACGAACAACACCAAACCATCGATCGGTCCATCCGCAGCAAGCCTTCCGCATTCTTCGACCAGGCCTCGCCCGAAATGCTCCGCGGATTCGCCCCAACGATCGGCCACATCGCAACGTTTCTCCTCGCCACCCACGAGTATTATCACCTCGCTCAAATCGAAATCTGGAGACGCGTCGTCGGACTCAAATCTTAGAAACTATCTCAATCCCGCCACCACGACGCCCCGAAAGCGTCAGCCACGGGAGCCCTTCCATGAAAGGTCAACTGAAGGTCGAAACGCCCGAAGCCTATCTCGATGCACTCAATGAGCCGCGCAAAAGTGATCTGACCGCGATCGATACATTGATTCGTCGAACCGTGCCCAAGCTTTCGCCTTGCATCTACTCCGGAATGCTCGGCTACGGCATGGAAACCCTCACCTACGCGAGCGGTCGAGTTGTCCATTGCCCACGCATCGCACTCGCAAGCAACAAGCAATACATCTCGCTCTACATCCTCGCATGCAACGACGACGGCTACCTCGCCGAGCAATATCGCGACAAACTTCCCAAAGCATCGATCGGCAAGAGCTGCGTCCGATTCAAACAATGGTCAGACCTCGACGCAAAGATCGTCGAACGGTTGATCAAAGCCGCCTCCAAATCCCGCCCGATCGCCTGACGCCCGAGGCATTGACTTCAATCCAGCACACCCATCCACGGACATCGATCACGCAAGTCCTTCATCTCCAGACCGAACGCACCAGACTGCCCTCATCTGCGCCAGAATACTCACCAACAGTGCCACCGAACCCGCCCCCACCACCGCAAGAAACATCGGGCTCGATCGAACAAACAATACTCCGCCCGTCAGCGCGTACCACAAATAATACGACGACGCCGTCGCCAGCGCCATGCCCCACAGGCCCAGCGCGGCCCACGAAGCGCGATATGCCACGCGATCGCCTAGGCGACGCGCGACACCTGCCTGCACGCACAACAGCCCCATCCAACCCAGAACCATCGACACAAGAAACATCGACTGCACGATCGCCCACAAACCCGGCCCCAAAAGTGAGAACCCCTCGCGGCTCGTCGCATCACGCGACCACACCGCCCCCAATCGCTCGCTCGGCACGCCCAGCACATTCAATAAACCCACAAACACAAAGACCACGCAAAGCCAACGCACCCAAACCACCGAACGGCCACGAGGATCAAGCGACGGACGACTCGTCACCAACCACGACCCCAAACCCAGCATCAGCAACGTCAGCATCTGCAGCCCACGCACCGCCGGCAATCCATATCCCAATACGTTCACACCCAGACGCATCTCACCCATCATCGTCAAACCAGACACCGCATAACTCACCAGCAACAGCGTCGTACCCATCCGCTGCTTCATCATCCACGCGCCCGGCCAGCGACGCGGATCTGCATAAGTCTCACTGATCGCCACCCGCTCGCCGCACTCCGGACACCTCCGCTCGGCGGCATCTGTCTGCCCGACAGCCGACGCATGTCCGCGCAGGTCATAACCACACCGCACACACTGCAGCCCCGCCGATCTTGATTGCATCGTCTGCGTCAAAACATCTCCCGAGTCGAACGGATCAATTCAACAAATGTCGCCTCAGAAATTCGATCGTCGCGAAAAACTGAAAATCACTTTTGTCCTTCTTGGCAAATCCGTGCCCTTCGTCCAATCCGAGCAGATACCACACCTCGATCCCACGACCTTTGAGCGACTGAACAATCTGCTCACTCTCGCCGACGGGAACACGTGGATCGTTCGCGCCCTGCACGATCATCATCGGGACATTCATCGAGTCGACCCGCGTCAACGGGCTGATCTCATGCAGAAACTTCCGCATCTCCGGATCCCGCTCGTCGCCGTACTCCACGCGCCTCAGGTCCCGGCGATAAGCTTGCGTACTCTCCAAAAACGTCACGAAATGGCTGATCCCAACCGACGAAATCGCACATCGAATCCGATCCGAATAATGCACCGCGCTCGCCAGCGTCATGTAGCCGCCATAGCTTCCACCGGTCACGCAGATGCGGTCGGCGTCGAGGTTGTCCTGCGTCTTGATCCAATCGAGCAGCGCACCGATGTCACGCACGCTGTCCTCACGCTTCATGCCATTGTCCAGTGACACAAAAGTTCGACCGAATCCAGTCGAGCCGCGCACGTTCGGAAAGATGACCGCGATCCCCAACTCGTTGATCAGATAGTTCATCCGACCCATGAACCCCGGCCGCGCCTGACCTTCCGGGCCGCCGTGAATACTGATATAGACCGGGCGCTTCCCCGGATGCCGCCCGGGATCGGGCGCGTAGAGCCAGCCGCTTATCGACAGGCCGTCAAAGCTCTTCCACTCGATCAGCTTCGGCTCGACGAAGTCACGCGTTGACATCGCGCCCTCCGCCGTCGTCCAACGCGTCACCTCGCCCGTCTCAACATGCACGCTCCAGATCTCCCCCGGCGATCTCGCTGAGTTCAATACGAACGACAACTCCCGCCCGTTCGGCCTGAAACTGAATCCACCGATCTGCCCCGACGGAAGGCCGGGCAGCGGAATCTCCAACCGTCTCTCAAGGTCCATCAGACGCAAAACACTTCTCCCCGCCTCATTGATCGCATACGCGACCAGCTTCTGATCCGTCGAAACCGAATATCCTTCAACATCCCACGGTATCTCCGGCGTGAGCGGCGTCTCCACGCCCGTCGCAACGTCCAGAAGCACGAGCCGCGTGAACTCGCCCCCGCCGTCCGAACTCGTCAACACCGTCGCGCCGTCGCCCAGCACAACCCCGCCGTCATAGCTCACCTTGCGACCTTCGGCGGGCGCGATCTTGCGAACGTTCGTCCCGTCCGCATTCATCAGCCAAAGCTCGCCTGACTCGACCGAAATGTAGCGACCAAACAGCACCTGCTTATCGTCCCGACTAAATCCGAGAATCCCCCATCCGCCTCCGTCACGCTCGAGCAGCAAGCGGTCACTCGCTGGATCAAGAGGATTCATCACATAAAAATCATTGTCACGACCGTTGCGACGCGTGGACGTGTACATGAACACATCCCCACCCCAAGACCACACTGCCCCGCCGTTGCGGCTCTTGCCGTCCGTCAATAACGTCAGATCGCGCGTCTGGAAATCCAACCGATATATCTGACCAAACTCGCTCCCGCCAACGTCCGCACCGACCAACATAAAGTCGCTCCGTCGCCTCGGATAACCCGCCCAGTTGATCCCGTCCGGCAAAAATGTGATCTGCTGACGCGCCATGCCCGGACCCGCGAGCACGTGAGCCTGCGACGTGTTACCAAACCGGGTACGCATGAGCATCGATCGTTCCGTCGGATGCCAACTCAATACCGACGCTCCGCGAAACTCGGTGTACCGCGCAACCTCGTCCGCAATCGACTGCGGAATCGCAGGTACACCGTCAAGCTTGAGCTGATCCGGGACCGCGATCGCGTCGATCACCACGCTCGAGTCAGCCGCAGCGTTGTCCAGGGCCAGGGCCGTGCCGCATCGCAACAGCCCCGACGAAAGCCCGGATCCGACCAGCGTCGCGACGAGAATGTTTCTTGCTCTCATGATGAGAGGACTATACGCATCGCCGCGCCACATGGTATTTTATGGGCAGACTACGAACCGAATGGAGTCGAACATGAACCTGACGTCCTCACGTACCACGTCCCATCGCTTCTCACCCCACGCGACCCGCTCGCGATTCAGAATCTCGGCAGCCGCGTGCGCGGTGATGGCACTCGGGATCGTCGGATGGACGTCGGCAAATCAGTCTGGGGCAAATCCGTCTGGGGCAAATCCGTCTGGGGCAAATCCGTCGAACCCAAGCCCTTCAAGCCCCGCGCAGCAAAATGCGAATGAACCCCCGGCATCGTCGCCACCTGCCTCGCCCGAATTTGATCGCCTGCTCGGTTCAGGTGACTCGCCCTCCCCACTTCGCCCGCAGAGCGGACCAGGCGTCGACGCCAGCGGGTCTGTCGCGCCTGATGCACCCGTCCTTCAACTCAAACGCGAGGGCAGCTTCGTCATCGATCGACTCGGGCGGCTCATCAAGAGCGCCGACGGCAGAGGCTGGGAATTTGCACTCGACGCTGACGGGCAATCTCTTCAAGATCCCCCGCTTCGGGTTCTGCCCAACATCAAACTCATGCTCATGGAAGATCAACTCGAGTCCGCAGGACGGGACTTGCGATTCCGCGTCAGCGGAATGCTGACCGAGTATCGCGGACGCAACCACGTGCTGATCGAAAAGGTCGTCGTCATCTCCGACACACCGAGCGGTCTTTAGACGCTATCCCAAAACGTAATGACCCCACGGTGGGCCGGAAAGAGGTCGTATGCTAGGCGTCGCGACGAAGCCGTCCCGGGACGGACAGCGAGGAGCGACAACAACGCAGACGGCCTCTTTCCGGCCCAGCGACGTGGAGGCTTCGCCTCCACTGCCGACTCTGATTGAGGTCCGCTGGGGTGTCGCGATCACTCGAAGGGTCCACTGACCCGGCTCTCGTGATCGCTCCTACCATCGAACCTCAATCAGAGTCGCCGTGGGGTCATTACGTTTTGGGATAGCGTCTTAGTCGTCACACTCGATATGCGATCGCATCGAACGCAGGCTTCGGATTCAACTCACGATCAAAGAGCAGCGGATGATTCGTCCTCCGCGTCGGCCAACTGTTGAGCCAACTCCGTCCGTCGTGCAGACCCCAGAACGTCACCCGACTGATGTTCTTGCGATGGGATCTAAACATCTCAAACAATCGCCTGTAAGCCTCCGCCTGTTGCAGCAAAATCTCCGGCGGACAGTCGCGCCTGTCGGCAGGGTGCTTCGTTGCAGCATGCTCCGCAGTGCCCCCCGCATTCGCCGGACCGTCGAGATCAGCGCCCGAAAAATCACGCGGAATCACGTCCAAGTCCAGCTCCGTGATCATCACCTTAAGCCCGTTGGCCGCATAAATCTCGATCGATTGCTCGATGTGTTCGAATGGAACGCCTCGCAGTTCCCAATGTCCCTGAATCCCGACCGCGTCCACTCGCGTGCCGCTCTGTCGGATCGCATCGATCAAACGAAGCGTCTTCTCACGCTTCAACGGCAATTCGTTGTTGTAATCGTTGTAGTAAAGCTCTGTCTTCTCATCGACCTCATGCGCCATCCGAAACGCCTGCGTCACAAAATCTTCGCCGACAATCTCAAGCCAACGACTGTCGCGAAGAAACTCGTCAGGCTTGTCACTGATGGCCTCATTCACAACATCCCAACCCAATATGCGCGATCGATAACGATCGACAACCGTCTCGATGTGCGTACGCAGATGCCCAAGCGCCCTCGCTCGATCGCGCGAGTCGAACATCCATTCCGCAGCCTGTTGATGCCAGACGAGCGTGTGTCCGATCATCGCCATCCCGTGCATCTGCGCGAAATCCACCGCCGCATCCGGCTTATCAAACGCAAACTCTCCCTGCCTCGGCTGGATCCGACCAGGCTTCATCGGATTCTCATGCGTCAGTGCGCTGAAGTGCGTCGAAGCCAGCGCCTGTTCGTCCGACGAGTAATCCGTCAGCGGATTGCCACCAAGCGTGCAACCGATCAAAAAGTCATCCGCATAAACCTCGCGCAGCCTCGGCAGCGGTCGACCATCATCGCGCGTTGTCGGTTCCCTCTGCATGCATCCGAGCATACATCGAACCTGCAAGCCCGACGAACCGACAAGCGCAGCAGTCCATCCCCACGCCTGTCCTCACCGTGCCAAAACGCTTCAAATGATTGTGGTCTTACGCGACGATCGGACGGGCGATTCTTCATCTCCCGCCTTCAACGTCGTCAGCGCAACGCTCGCCGCCGGAGTTCGCACGATCGTCGCCGGCGAGAACAGGGTCGTCGGTGGCGAGATCGATGCCCATGCCATCGACTGACCGTAGTTTCGCACCAGCACCAGCAGATCATTGAAATCAACGTCGCCATCAGCATCGAAGTCGGCGGTGAACCAGGTCATCCCCGTCGTCGAGCCATAGTTCCTCGCAAGGCTCAGCAGGTCGAGGAAGTTGACGTTGCCATTCAGATCACTGTCGCCCTTGAGCGTCGAAGCAATCAGCACCGCCGGTCCGACGACATCTCCGCCGCGCCAGGTGTCCGGAAGCGTGAGGATGTCGGTCGCCTCAACATACCCGATCGCCCGATTCTCTGGCGCAGCGGGATTGACGATGTATCCGCCTGCGATGAGCGTTGCCACTTCAGAAATCGGCGAGACTCCTCCGTACTCGTAAATGATCGCTGCGTTGCCGACATCCAGCCGACCACTGCCCGCGAAGCTGATGCCCTGCGTTCGAATCGCGAAGCTGTTATTCAGACTCACAAGCCCCTGATTGCGGGCGGAAATCGATCCGTAGAACCCGTCGATAACCCTCGCCCACGCGCTCAGTGCCGTGTTGTTCACATCAACATCGAGAAGGTCATACCCGCTTGATCCGTCAGTCGTGGCATGGACGTTAACCGCAGCACCCGGAGCCGTCTCATAGACGTTGATGTTGTCGGTCCCCGGGCCGCTATATGCGTCGACGCTGAACATCGGACTCGTGTTGATCACATCGATCGTTCCACCAAGATCCGATGGATGGACGCCGACCAACTCGAACTCGGTGATGTTGACTTGCAGATTGTTGGTCAGGCGGATGTTGCCGGGGTTTACGGTCGTGACCGTGCCGGCGGCGTTGTCCTGATCGGCTGCGATGATCGTGTCGAAATCGCCCGCACCCGCATCGATCGTCAGCGGCCCGGTGATGCCGTTGGTGTTCCGCTGACCGACCGCCGAACTGCCCAACTGGAAGACATCGCTGCCCGCCAAGCCCCTCAGCATGATCGGGCGAGCCTGCGACGAAATGACATCGAATCGGTCGGCACCCGAACTCCCGCTCACGGTCACGCTCGATGTGTCGGCCAGCTTGTAATAAATCGTCCCGAAGCCCCCGGCATCGACACCGCCGATCGTTCCATAAGGGTCGGTCCCGATCAGTGTGTTGCCGAACCGGAACGTATGGGCGGCGACATCCGCAGACGCGTCGACCATGATTGAGCTGAAGCTCGGCGGATTGGTGAGAAAGACATCTTCCTGCAACTGCGGCCTCGTGGTCGCATCACCAAATCGGATGGAATCCGGTCCCCGCGCCTGAAGATTGAATCGCCTCCGGTTGTCCAGAATCGTGATATTCGACGCCGCTGATCCGTCAAAGAAACTCACGCCACCAAGAAAATCAATATCATTCGGCCGCCAGAGGAATCGCGCGCCCGAGCCACTTGCACCTGTCAGAGATTGCAGATTCGTCACCGCGTCGTAACCGATGACCATGTTACGACTCACCGCATCATTGCTGTTGTTGAGATTGAGCGTCGTAAAGCTCGGAGGATTGGTGACCGTGACGGTGTTGGGCGTAGCGATCCCCTGCAGGCCGTCGGTCGGATTTCCGAGGTTGACCGTGTCACGATCGCCGCTCGAACTGACCGAGACCGAAGCATCAACGATGCCGCCGGTCCGCAAACGTGAGACGTTGACCACATCCGCGCCGCCACCTGTGATGAGGTTGATCGATCGCGTGTCGAAGCCATCAAAATCGATCGCAACGGGCGACATACCAGTGAGCGTGTTCCGGTTACCGGCTTCCGTCAGGTTGATCGCTCGTCCGACCGCACTACCGGTGTCGTTGAAGAAGAAGTCGGTGTAGCTCGTGGTGTTGTCCACCGTGATTCCGCCCGCACGCCCGGCAAAGAGTCCGGACATCCCCTGCGCGTAACTCGCCCCGAATGTGATTGAATCACGATTGCTGCCGGAACGATTGTCAATCCTGAGCGTCTCGGTCAGCCTCGCAACCACGCCCGTGTCGATGCCCGAACCGGTCAAAAGGTTGATGTCGTTGATGTCAGCGTTATCCCACGAGATCACACCAGGCGACATCCCGCGAAGGAATCCGAATCCGCCGTTGATGTCGATGTCCCAAACGCGATTGCTCGCGTCGGCGGTGTTGGTGATATTGAGCGTCGTGAAGCTCGGATCGTTCTGCACCTGAACGCCTGCGATGATCGACTGCAATCCGTTGCCCGTGTTGCCAATGTTGACCGTGTCGGCACCGCCCGCGTTGTTGATGAAGATCGGCTGATTGTTAAACGTGCTCGTGACGTTGACCGTGTCCGTCCCCGCGCCGGCGAAGAGCGTGAGGCCCTCGATATCGCCCGCGTAGCTGAATCCGCCCCAGCCGGGCCGATCGAATCGCGCCGACGTGATCGAATACGTCGAGGCGCTCGGATTGTTGTTGTCGTAGACAAACACCGCGTCGTTGCCCGCACCGCCCGCGACCGACACGTTCACAGTGATCGTCGAGAGATTGCGAATCCCGAAGCCGAAATCAATGAAGTCGTTGCCATCGCCGGCGTCGACGTTCACGAATCGACCGGCATTGCGCTCGATGCGGATGAAGTCGGTGCCTCCGCGACCCTGCACCGTGATGCTTCCCACCGACGCGATCGGAACACGCGTTACATACGCAGGCAGATTGCCCGCACCTCGCAACGCCCCCGAGCCGGCCACGTCATCCCCGACATCGACGGTGATGATAAAGTCGTTCACATCGGCATCGATCACAATCACGTCGCTGCTGGTAGCGCTTTGTCCACCACGCACGGTGAGAAGGCCTGTCGACTGATTCAGCACCACGTGCGTCGTCGCAAACGTCGCGGGATGGACGATCGAATATCCATACGCATCCGCGAGAATCTGTGCGGTCACAAAGCTCGGCAGCACGCGCTCCGCGCCGTTGAACCACGCATCACCTTCGTCGTCCACGGCGTTCCATGTGTTGCCCGAGATGACGGCAGACCCGGCTTCGGCGGTGTGAATGACGTTGCCCCAGCTCACAAGATTGTTGTCACCGCTGTTGAAACTTGTCATCAAGTGCTGAATGTTCGGGCCGTTAAACGTGTAGAGACGACCGTTACCCCCGCCTCCCACGTTATCCGCGATGCCGGTGTTGGTCACAAAGTTCTCCAGCAGGTAACCCTGATAGCTTCCGCCGGTGTTGGAGCGATCGGAGATAAAGCCCAACACGTGGGCCAGTTCAAGATTCACCACGCTGAAGAAATCCGAGCCTTGCGCCGTGTTGGTCGCGCGGGCATTGAACGCATGTGCCATGTTTCCGAGGAACTCGGCGTTGTCCATCGGCGTGGCGTCGAGGAACCAGCCGTTGTCGTCGTCGGCGTTTGGCGTGTTGTTGCCACGATTGAGCGTGATCGAGCCGGTGCGCGGTTTGCCATCCGACGGCGCAGTCGTCGACGGACCCGCAGCCGCCGAAAACCCGGCCGCGGGCGTCATGTTCACACTCACCTGCAGCGTGCTCGTCCCGTCGCTACGATTAAAACTCGTGATGATCCGCGACCACTGCAGAAAGACCGCATCGACCACTCCACGCGCTCGTTCAGCCAGCGTCCCAAACGCCGCAGCAAATCCGTCCGAGGCCTGCCCGCGATTGCTCCAGACGATGCTCACCGCCTCCGCGCCGCCCGACTCATTCAATCTGCCTGCATCACCCGATCGATTCGATTCGCTCGATCGACTCAGCTCGCGCAAACGTGCCGACTCGGCCGCCTCGATCGCCCAGTCAAAGGCGGGCGCCTTGGCAAGGGCGTCGTGCGACAAACCGCACAGCAATCGCCTGGGCTCTAATTGATCAATCCTGAACGACGCAACGGCCCGCTGTAGCGAGCGACGAGCATTCGACATGTGGGCTCCGAGAGATGTATTTCATTCAACTGCAGCTCTAACCAACACGCGAGCCTACGTCCCAGAACTCGTCGCCGTCAAGATGATTTTCATCCGCAACTGAAAATCAGCCCTGCACGCCCACGCAGGCCATTCCCCCTTCGAGTCGCACCAATGAACACGGGCGGAAAATCCCTGCTCGGATTCTCCGCCCGTTTCACTTTTCACGTTCGCTTCAAACCAGATGCCCAACATCCGATCAAGCGATGAGACTCAACATCAATCCTCAAATGTTGACGACATCGAAGTTTTCCTCGTTCTCCGGATCGACCAGAATATCCGATCCACCGTCGCCGGTGATGTTGTCAATGAGGCTGTCGCGTCCATTGAGCGCAAACACATCATTGCCCGAACCGCCCACGAGCACATCGATGCCCGCGCCGGCTTCAAGCCGATCGCCTGCGTTGCCGGCAGTCAACGTGTCGTTACCCGCCCCGCCGATCAGCGTCATCGGGCGCCCGGATTCGTTTTTGAGGAAATCCGCATTCGTCCCGCCGATGACAACTTCGACATCGCCTTGAACAATGTCGGTTTTATTATCTGCGGGGTTGGAGTTGCCAACAAGAATCGTCAGGCCCTTGGTTTCATTCGCGTAGCTGACGGTATCGGTCCCGCGCCCGCCGGAAACCTCGTCATCCGATCCGGGAAGTGAAAGCGGAATCAGCAGATCATCACCGTCGCCGCCCAGCATGTCATCGCCCTGCGCCCCGCCGATGATCGTGTCATTGCCCGCGCGACCAGCAACATAATCCGAGCCACCGCCTCCGAGAATCGAATCATTCCCGTCGCCGCCCGTGATGCTGTCGTCTCCGCGACCGCCATCAATAAAGGTCGGGAACTTCACACGCGGCCCGAGGATGATCGTGTCCCCGCCGCTGGATGTCTGAATGTCTGCACGCTGAATCGAGCTGTACGGAAAATCGTACGACGTTCCGTCTACTGTCACACGCAGCGTCGAGCGGTTCAGCTCCCTGAACTCGACCGTGTTTGGATTGTTATCGAGATAGATTCGCAGCGTGTCATTGCGAACAGTCACAGACAAAAGACGACGAGCTTCGCAGGTTTCGATCCACATGATGTTCAGACCCTCCGGTTAAATGGTGAACGTAGCCCCGTCATCATCACTCCCGCGCACAGACCGATCAACACCAAAATCAGCCACTCATCGAAATTTCTACCCGTCCATCGGCGGGATCATGACGACTGTCCCGACTGATCCACACCCCCGTAACTCTCTCCACTCCGCCCCATATTTCGCCTGATCGTTTGCGGACGTGCGATACCTTCACCGCCGCCAAGACCACGCGACTTTCGCGCCGCCACACTCTCACCGGCCCGGCTTATCCCGAGCGCCTTTGCCCGTCAGACCAACAACTTCAATCTCGTAACCTTGCTCGACCGCTTCACGCCTCATGCTTCCCGCGCCTACACTCTCGGCACTATGACATCCATGCCCAAAGTCACCCTCGCTGTCGGTGCGGTCTGTGTTCTGCTCGGACTCGGTCTCGCCTATGGCGCACACCTCAACGGCAAGAACCCGGTCACGGCCATGATCCCGGCGTTTGTCGGAATCCTCTGGATCGTCATGGGCGCTATCGCAGGCGCGGCGACCAAGGCCCGCAAACACGTCATGCACCTGCTCGCCGCCCTTGCGCTATTGCTCGTGCTCAGCGGACTCGGCATGGGACTGCCCAAGATCATCCAATACGCCGCAGACCCCGCCTCGATCCCCGCCGACAAAGTAAGGCCACTCGCCTGGTGGGGACAGGTCGCACTCTCTGGCGTGATGAGCGTCTTCCTCGCGCTCTGCATCAAATCCTTCATCGCGGCGCGTCGGGCGCGGGGCTAGGCCCGCCCGGCTCCCCAACATCCAAAGAATCCTCGCCATTCGATTTCGGCGCGATTACATCGGATGCCGGCCCGCCGCGTATCGTGTCGTCAGCAGCACCGGCATCTGCTTCACGACCACGCCTGCGATTCGCCAGATCGATCGCCATCGAGATTGCCGCCCGCATCGAGCCGGGATTCGCCCGGTTGCGTCCAACGATATCAAACGCGGTCCCATGATCCGGACTCGTGCGAATGATCGGCAGGCCCAGCGTCAGATTCACACTCGAATCAAATCCCAGCAGCTTCACCGGGATCAGCCCCTGATCGTGATACATCGCCACCACCGCATCGAACGCACCGTCACGCGCTTTCAAAAAAACCGTGTCCGCTGGATAAGGCCCGCGGCAATCCACGCCCTGATCCCGCGCCATCAGCATCGCGGGCTTGATCAGCCGCTCTTCCTCGTCGCCGAACGCGCCGTTCTCCCCGGCGTGGGGATTGAGTCCGCATACCGCGATCCGCGGATTCGCAATGTCAAACCAATCCCGCAACGCCGAGTTCAAAAGCATGATCGGCCTGTAGATCGCACCGATGTTCAGCTGATTCCATATCGCATTCAATCCCACATGCACCGTCGCCAGGGCCACCCGAATCGGCCCGCCCGCAAACATCATGCACCACTCACGCGCCTGCGTACGCTCGGCAAACAATTCCGTATGCCCAGGGTAGTTGTAGCCCGCAAGATGCCAACTCTCTTTGGCAATCGGCGCTGTCACCACCGCATCCACCACGCCCCGCCTCGCCGCTTCAATCGCATCAACGCAAAACCGCATGCTCGCCTCACCGCCCACCTTTGATGGTTCGCGAATCGAACTGCCAAGAATGCTGTAATCGTCGTAATCAATCACCACAACGTCGTGCGGATACGACCGAGGCCCACGCGGCGAATCACGCCACCAAAATGGATCAAACTCCGCGACGTCCGCGGCGTAAGCCAACAACTCGTTCATCCCGTAAATCACATACCGCGCCCGACGGCGAAGCTGCGGATCACCCAGTGCCTTGACAATCACCTCCGGGCCGATCCCCGCCGGATCGCCCATCGTGATCGCGATCGTCGGTCGATGCTCCATCACAATGCCCCTTCCCGCGCCCACGCAGGAGGCTCATCCTGTTCCGTCACACCCGACTCTTCTTCGCTCGATCCAGACTTCGGCTGCGCCTCTCGATGCGCAAGCGCTCGCTCAACCGTCTCCACCACCGCCTTCACCATCACGTCGCATTCGACATTCAACGGCCAACCCTCTTCGCGATGGCCCAGCCGCGTGATCGCGAGCGTCGTCGGAATCAACGCAACCTCAAACCAAGGCCCGCTCACTCGCGCTAGCGTCAAACTCACTCCGTCCAGACAAATCGATCCCTTGGGCAACAAATACTTCGCCAGAAACATCGGCACGCGACCCACCAACCGCCAATCTCTCGGATCACGCACCTGCCTGACCAACTCCGCCGTCGCATCGACATGCCCCTGCACGACGTGCCCGTCCAGCCTCGCGCCCGCCACCATCGCACGCTCCACGTGCACCCGATCCCCCACGCGAATCCGACCCAGATTCGTCTTGCCCAGCGTCTCGGGAATAATGTCAAAGCCCACCCGACGACCACGCGACACAGAACTCAATCCTGCTGTCTCACCGTTGCCGTCCAAAAACTCCGCCACCGTCAGACAAGCACCGTTGACCGCCACCGACTCCCCGAGTTTCAGGTCCGGCCAACCCAATCGCAGCACCAGACGCAGCCCCGCCTGACTCGCCCGGGCCTCCAACACATCCACCGAAGATTCGACGATTCCACTAAACACATCAGCAGTATAGACCCATCTCGCTCAAAAGGCCGAACCCCGTTTGATCGTTCGCCCGTCAACCGATCGTCCAATCGATTCGAGTTATGATGATTCGCTCGGTTTTATAACCCACCTCGCTTTGACCTTGACCAATCAAGGCGCTACGCTCGCTCAGGCCGTCAGTGTTCCGGGCCAAAACCCCAACTGAGGTTGACCATGGATCGAAACCGAACCGAAACCCCCGCCGCCCCATCCGATGTGGTCACCAGCGCCACCCCCACTTCGCCACCCGGCAATCTCGGGCAAATCACTGCACTGATGCGCCTCCTCTCAGACCAAACTCGCCTCAGCATCCTCATGCTTCTTTCCGCGGGCGAACGCAACGTCACCAGCCTCTGCGATACCCTCAAACTTCCCCAGCCCACGGTCAGCCATCACCTGGGCCTTCTCCGGATGCATGATGTCGTCCGGTGCCGACGCAACGGCAAGCAGGTCATCTACGCACTCAATCCAGATTTCCACTCCATGGGCGGCGGAAATCTCGCGCTCGAACCGACCGGACTCATCCTCCGCATCCAAGCCTCCGCTCAGTAACCCACCCTCAGATCCACCAAAGCGCCCCCACGCGCCCTCATCCACGCATGACCCAGCGTCACCGACTCGGCTGGTTGCGTCCTGATAATCTTTCCCAAGCTCAACCGAACGAAAATCGGTTTGTGCACTTCCACGCCCGATCGTAGAGTCGGAGCCTCGGAGGACGGACCGATTTGTCCGAGTTGTTGCCATGGAGATCGCACTCATCATGATTCGCAACGGGTCCGAGCCGAGGCTCTTTCCCCTCTCTCGAGATTCAACCGTCATCGGTCGACGCGATGATTGCGACCTGCGCATACCGCTGTCCGATGTCAGCCGAAAACATTGCAAAATCGTTGTCGATGCACCCATGATTCAGATCGAAGACCTCGGCTCCAGCAACGGAACCTTCGTCAACGGCCAACGCGTCGTCAGCAGCCTCGACCTCGAAGCAGGCGACACCATCCAGATCGGCCCGGTCAAATTCGTCCTACAAATCGACGGCGACCCCGACCCCGCCACGCTCATGGGCTGAATCATTCTTCACGCGGTGAATCACACTGTGCACTTCACTTTGAATCACACTGAACCAAACCGACTTAAACTTGGTGCAGTCAGTCGGGCTCCATCAACGGTCGCGCGCCGACCCCAAATCGCCACGTCTTCATTCGACGACAAGTTACAGACCAACGCAAAGCCGCCATCTCGCTCGAGCCGGCATCACTCCCATTCGATCGTCGCGGGCGGTTTGCTGCTGATGTCGTAGACCACTCGGCTCACACCGCGCACTTCGTTCACGATCCGACTGCTCATCCGCGCCAAAACCTCGTAGGGCAACCGACTCCAGTCCGCCGTCATGAAATCCTGACTCTCCACCGCACGCACTGCGATCACGCTGTCATAACTCCGCCCATCCCCCATCACGCCCACCGTCCCCACCGGCAAAAGAACCGCAAACACCTGACTCGTCTTCCGATACAAATCATTCGCAATCAATTCCTCCAGCACGATCTCATCCGCATCACGCAACACACGCAACCGCTCGGGCGTCACCTCACCCATCACTCGCACCGCAAGCCCCGGCCCAGGGAACGGATGTCGCCACACAATCTCCTCCGGCAATCCCAACACCTCGCCCACCTTCCTCACCTCATCCTTAAACAACTCCCGCAATGGCTCGACCAATTCAAATCCAAGCTCGGCAGGCAATCCACCCACGTTGTGGTGCAACTTGATGTTCGCCGCCGTCCCAGCATGACCATGTCCGCTCTCGATCACATCCGGGTAGAGCGTCCCCTGCGCCAAAAATCGCACCCGATCACTCGACGCATCGCCCGATGACCCGCCGGTTTCCAGTTGCTCCCGCACCGTCTGCTTAAACACATCGATGAACCGATGCCCGATACGCTTTCGCTTTTCCTGCGGATCAGTCACGCCGACCAGATCACCGAGGAACGCAGCGCTTGCATCGACGACACGAAGATCAATATGAAAATGATCGCGAAACGTCGACTCGACAAGATCGCGTTCATGCTTTCTGAGCAATCCGTTGTCCACAAAAACACAGGTAAGCTGCTTGCCGATCGCCTTCTGAATCAGCGCCGCCGCCACCGCCGAATCGACCCCGCCGGAAAGCCCGCAAATCACACGTCCGCTGCCCACCTGCTTTTGAATCTTCTCCACCTGCTCATCCACAAAACCCTTCATCGTCCATTCGCCCCGACACTTGCAAATGTCGTAGACGAAGTTCTTAAACAACTGGCTCCCACGCGGCGTGTGAGTCACCTCCGGATGAAACTGCACGCCGAAAAAAGAACGCGTGCGATGCCGGACGGCGGCGTACGGACACGTCGGCGTCGTCGCCAGCGGAACGAAGTCATCCGGCAGCGCCACCACCTGATCGCCGTGACTCATCCACACCGTCGTATCCTGCGGCAAACCATGCACGAGCGGGTCATCGGCATGAATGTGAAGCTGCGCACGCCCGTACTCCCGATGCGCCGCGGGCCTCACTTCCCCTCCCATCACCTTCGATGCTAGCTGCATCCCGTAACAGATCCCCAGCACCGGCACGTCCAACTCAAAAATCGCCGGATCACACATCGGCGCGCCCGCGTCATACACGCTCGCAGGCCCACCGCTCAATATCACACCCCGCACGTTCATCGCCCGCAGCTTCGAGGCCGGCGTGTCCGGTCGCATCAGCTCCGAATAAACCCCCTGCTCACGCACTCGGCGACAAATGAGCTGCGCGTACTGACTTCCAAAATCCAAAATCGGAATCACTTCGGCGTGGGCCATCGAAAATAGATACCGCGCCGACTCCCGATTGCCAATTCATCCAAGATACGCCGATGACTTTCCCAACATGTCGATTCCATCTCAATGTCAAGCCTCCCTCACATCACATCGACTCACGCGTTATCATCACGCGGCGTGAGCCCGTCACCACACCCGATCAGCCGCCCACCCTTACGAACGCGATCGTTCCCCGAATCATCGCGCTCGGGCGAGACACGTCTCCTCTCACGCTCGAACACGCTCTCACCCCCATCCCCATGAACATCGTCGTCGGCGGATACATCGTCGGTTACCCGCTCGCCGGCATGAGCTGGCATCATCTCAATTACCTGCTCGGTCTCCGCTCGCTCGGACATCAGGTAACCTTCCTCGAGGACGGCGCGTTCCTTCCGCCCTTCGATCCCAGCACCGGCAACGCAGGCGACCCCACCTATGGCATCCACCACCTTCTGCGATCCTTCCAAGCGCTCGATCTCAACATCCCCTGGCATTACCGCTTCGGAAATCTTTCCTTCGGTCTTTCCATCGACGACATGCAGGCCACGCTTCGCCACGCCGACCTGTTCATCGCCGTCAGCGGGATCACGCCAACCGCGTGGTACGACCTGCCACGCCGAACCCTCGTCATCGA
Organism: Planctomycetaceae bacterium; assembly: GCA_027487775.1. GTDB lineage: Bacteria > Planctomycetota > Phycisphaerae > Tepidisphaerales > Tepidisphaeraceae > JAIYCY01. The sequence goes on along the minus strand of JAIYCY010000023.1, from coordinate 92,126 downwards.
CACCGATCCGGTCTACACTCAAGTTCGCCTCACGCAAGACACAGCCTTTCTCGACTACTACCGATCCTTCACGCATCGCGCAACGTTCGGCCGACTCATCGGAACCCCACGCAGCCGACTTCCCACCGCCGATCTCGACTGGATCCCCTCACAACAGCCCATCGCCCTCGAACACTGGCCCGTCACACCACTCTCCCCTCAAGGTCGATTCACCACACTCGGCAAATGGGATCACTCCGCCGACAGAATCATCGAATTCATGGGTCGCCAAATCCCCAGCAGCAAGAGTCGTGAATACGAAACACTCATCGATCTCCCTTCAAACACCGGCGCACCGCTCGAACTCTGCATGGCCTCCATGCCCAACGACGACGCCGCACGCTATCAACATCACGGCTGGTCCATCGGTGATCCCACCACGCCCAGCGCGAGCGTCGAAGCGTATCGCACCTACATCCAAAACTCGCTCGGCGAATTCACCGTTGTAAAGACGCTCTACGCCGCCGAGCCCAGCGGATGGTTCTCCGATCGCAGCGCCGCGTTCCTTGCCAGCGGTCGACCCGTCGTCACCCAGCGATCGGGCTTCGAACACTGGCTCCCCACCGGTGAGGGTCTCTTCGCTTTCTCCAACCCCATCGAGGCCGCCGAAGCGCTCAGGCTCATCCTCAAGGACCCCAACCACCACGCCCGCGCCGCACGAAAAATCGCCGAAGAACACTTCGACGCACGCACGGTCCTGAGAGACTTACTGTTACGTGTTTAACCTTCTGATCACCGCGCATAGACAGACGCGAGCTTCTCTCTACCATCACAGGGGTATGAGCAAACGAGTTGTCGTGACAGGTGTCGGGATCGTTTCGCCTTTGGGCGTCGGACAAAAGACGCATTGGGAGACGCTGCTCTCAGGCAGGGTCGCCATCGCGCCCATGAAACGCGTCGCAGCCGGAGCGTTCGGGTGCCATCTCTCCGGTGAAGTGCCAGATTATCGAATCGGCGACTTCGTACCCAAGAGCTATCGCAAGGCCACCAAGCTCATGGCCCGCGACATCGAACTCGCTGTCATCGCAGCACACGATGCCATCAACGACGCCGGCATCCAAACCCGCGCCCACATCGAAAAACCAGCCTTCGATCCCATCCGATTCGGCTGCAACATCGGCGCAGGCCTCATCAGCGCCGATCTCGACGAACTCACCGCCGCCATGTCCGTTTCTCGGCGCGAGGATGAGCCACTCCGCCTAGATCTTGCACGATGGGGCACCGACGGCATGACTCAGCTCACGCCCCTCTGGCTCCTCAAATATCTCCCCAACATGCTCGCATGCCACGTCACCATCATCCACGGACTGATGGGACCCTCCAACACCATCACATGCCAGGACGCCTCCAGCCACCTCGCCATAGGCGAAGCCTTCCGAACCATCCAACGCGGTAAGGCCGATATGGCCATCTGCGGCGGGGCCGAAAGCCGACTCAATCCGATGGGCCTCATCCGCGCCCAGTTGCTCAACAAACTCAATACCACCTTCAACGATCGACCCACCGAAGCCCTGCGCCCCTTCGACATCGAGGCCGCTGGCACCGTACTCGGCGAGGGCGGTGGCCTGCTCGTCCTCGAAGAACTCGACCACGCCAAAGCACGCGGCGCAAAAATCCACGCCGAACTCGTCGGATTCAGCGCAAGCCAAGACACCTACAGCAATACTGAGCCCGATCCCACCGGCTATTGCTACGGCCGAGCACTTGCCAAGTCGATGCTCGATGCCAACATCCAACCCAGCGACGTCGACCTTCTCATCCCACACGGACTCGGCATTCCCCACTTCGATCAGGCTGAACTCAACGGCATCGCAGGCGTCTTCGGTGACGCGCTCGACAACCCAGCACTCGCGCCCATCAAGGCACAAATGGGATCCTGCAACGCAGGCGCGGGCGTCGATGTCGCAAGCACCGTCCTTGCCGTCTCGCATCAACATATCCCCCCCGCCGTCAACACACGCGTCCTCGGCAGCAGCCGCCGGGTCAACGTTTCCGCCGAGGCCCGACCCGAAAAAATCGACTACGCCATCAGCACCTGCTACTCCCAAGGCGGACAAAACGCATCACTCATCTTCAAGCGATTCTGAACCCGGACGCGCGGTCCATTTTTAACGATCACAAGAATCCCAACGAACCAACATCAAGACCGAATCCTTCGGAGCAACCAACATCATGAATCGAGTCGTCATCACAGGCATGGGATGGATCACCCCGATGGGGCACGAAATCGAAGGCGTCTGGAAACGCCTGCTCGCAGGCGAAAGCGGCATCGGTCGGACAACGCTCTTTGACGCAGGCACCTTCCCCACCCACATCAGCGCACAAGTACGCGATTTCGTCCTCTCAGATCACGTCGAACTCTTTGATCGACACAGCGGTGCAGGTCGCAGCACACAGTTCGCCCTCGCGGCCGCCCAGCAAGCATGGAAGCACGCGGGCCTCACCGACGCTCGTCTCGATCTCGATCGCGTCGGCATCTATTTCGCCTCCGGCGAAGGCTCACTCGATTTCAACGCCTACACCGGTGCAGCACTCGCCTCATGGAAAGCCGACGCAAACGCCATCGACGCCAGCAAATGGGCAACCGTCGCTTCCGCGCTCATGGATGTCGTTCGCGAGTACGAGCAGGAACCCAACGCCGCTCTACCACATCTCGCCAGACTCACAGGCGCACGAGGCCCGAGCTTCAACTGCCTCACCGCATGCGCCGCCAGCGCCCAAGCCATCGGCGAAGCCACCGAAATCCTCCGACGAGGCGACGCGGATGTCATGCTCAGCGGCGGCGCGCATTCCATGATCCATCCCTTCGGTGTCACAGGTTTCAACCGACTCACCGCTCTCTCCACCGCCAACCAAGACCCACACAAGGCCAGCCGACCCTTCGATCTGCACCGCGGCGGATTCGTCCTTGGTGAAGGCTCCGGCGTTGTCGTTCTCGAAACACTCAAACACGCTCAAGCTCGCGGCGCACACCCACTCGCTGAAGTCGTCGGCTACGGTTCGACCGCTGATGCCTTCCGAATCACCGACCAGCACCCCGACGGAACCGGCGCTGTCGTCGCCATGCAACAAGCACTCGCTGATGCAAGACTCAAACCCGTCGATGTCCACTACATCTCCGCGCACGGCACTGGCACACGCGAAAATGACGGCAACGAAACCAGCGCCATCAAACAAGTCTTCGGCAACGCCGCACCCACCATCCCCATCAGCTCCATCAAAAGCATGATGGGCCACCTCATCGCCGCCGCAGGAGCAGTCAGCGTCATCGCCTGCGTCCAGGCGATCCGCGATGGCATCGTTCCTCCCACCATGAATCGCGACACGCCAGACCCGGATTGCGATCTCGACTACGTCGCAAACCAAAGCCGAAAACACAAAGTCGATGTCGCCATGAACAACAGCTTCGGCTTCGGCGGACAAAACGACACCGTCATCGTCCGAAGATTCATCGGATGAAGTCCGGAACAGCAATCACGCCATCAAGAATAAAGCTCGCAACACGAGCCCGGCATACATGCGCGTCGCAAACATCCATTCAACTGCCACACGATCGCCCGGCGAGTAATTGCCCGGTCACCTTTTCGATTCAATCCGCAATTCGGTTCCGCTTAAGAGTCGCTTGATGTTCGCGCGATGACGAAGAACGATCAGCATCGCGATCGCACTCGATACGATCGTCAGCGGCAACATCGTCCCAAACACATCCCAACCGCGGTACTGTCCCATGCCGACAAACGCGATCGGAAACGCACCCGCGGCGATCACCGAGCCGAGCGACACGAAACGCGTGAACAGGAACACGACCACAAACACCCCCGCAGCCAGCAGGCCGCAAACCGTAAAGTAAGGCCACAATCCCAGCACAACACCCAGTCCCGTCGCAACGCCCTTGCCACCTCGAAACCCGAGATAGACCGGAAACACGTGCCCGATGAAGGCCGCCAATCCCACGCCGATCCAAAGCCCATAGGTCGACATCGTCAATTCAGCTTCCGATCCGCCCGCCCGCGCGATCAACCACGACGCGATCGCCACCGGAATCGCCCCCTTCAGCACATCCAGCAAAAACACGATCCAGAAAAACTTCTTCCCCAACACACGACCCGCATTCGTCGCACCGATGTTCTTCGATCCGTGCTCACGAATATCGATCCCGCGCATCCGACCAACCAGCAATCCAAACGGAATCGCCCCCAGCAGGTAGGCAACCACACCAAGAACTCCAAGCTGAGCGTGTAAAGACATGCGGCAAGAGTCTAGCGAAAGCCGATCCGATCGCCCATCCATCAACCTTTCGCCTCACCAATCCTCGCACCCACCCTCACACACGTCATGCAGCCCCGCGATGGCTCCGGCCCGGCCGCGACTTCTTGACCTCATAAAGGCGTGCATCCGCGGCCGCAACAAGCAAGCTGTGCGTCGGACGCTCGCCGCCCTTCAGCCCTTCTCTCAACGACGCCACTCCGATCGACAATCCCACCCGATGCTTTAACTTCAACGGCGCAGCCAAGCCGTCCACCAGCTTGCTGATCCTATCGGCAAGCCGGCGGCCTGCCTCCTCGTCGGCACCCGACAAAAGCACCATGAACTCATCCCCGCCCACACGAAACGCCGCATCCGTATCCCGCATGCTGCTCTTAATCACCTGTCCGATGTTCCGCAACATGTCGTCCCCAGCTCCATGGCCGAGCGTATCATTCAGCGGCTTGAAATTGTCCACGTCGATCATCAGCACACACAAATCAGTGCCCGATCCGACCGCCTGCTCAAACATCATGGGCAATAGCGCGTCAAAGCTCCGTCGATTCCCGAGGCCCGAAAGCGAATCCCGCGAGGCCTGCTGCTGCATCACCGCAAGCCGACGCTCCAACGCATCGGTTCGGCTGTACACCCGATGTCGCATCTCCTCTTCAAGCTCGGCATGAATCCGCTTCTGCTCTCGCAGATCAAACAGAACCGCCCGAATCGGCTCGACGAGCACCCGCGCACCTCCGCCGATCGCATCCAACTCGTTCATCGGAATCAAACCCGCACGGATATTGCCCACCGAACGCGCCAACCGATTCACCTGCACACGCCAATACCAAAACTCACGCGCGGCAAATCCCGCCCCGAACAAAATCCCGATGACAGCCACCAACAGCAGCAAACTCGACGCGACCACCACATCCTGATTCGCTGCCCGGATGAGCCATGTCGCCCCCACAAGGCTTGACATGAACGCGAACAACGCAATCAACGCAAACAGTATACGCGACCGAAGCCAAATGCCGGGCGGTCTCAAGCTCATCGGCCAGCTGCGCACCTCCGCGACTCCCGATTTCTCGGGAGCGACTCCCGATTTCTCGGGAGCGACTTCCGATTTCTCGGACGTAGTCGAACTGGATGGAGCCCCAGCGCTCATGGGGTAGGGATCGACTGAAATGCACCTCGACTTCAACGGCACGTCGAAGCAAAGTGTCCAATTCGATTGCACAAAAGCGAAATCCGACCGGCTCGTCGCACCGATAAGCCGTCAGTCAAAAAGAGACATCTGCCGATCCGGCTCAGCAGGTTTTGCGGGGATACCGATTTTTCGGAGGTGATCGACCGCCTCGCGCGGACCGTGCGTGCAGAAGACGACTTTCGGCTTGACGACTTCGCACAGTTCGACAATCTCGTCAAAGTCGGCGTGATCGGAGAGCGGCAACACGTGATCCACGCCGTAGCGGAATCGTGATCCCGGCATCATCGCCCAACCGCTGGCCAGAATCGTGACCGGAGAATCGAACTCGGCGAGATGTTTGGACCTCGCGAACTGTGGCGGTGCAACGAGCACGCCGCGTTCGTCAAAGGGCTTCTTCAACGGGCCGACAAAATCGGATGGATCGTAAAGACGCCGCTCACCCAGCGCGACGCCTGCTTCGACATAGGCGTCGCTAAAGACTTTGACGTGCGGATGCTCGGTCACGCGGATGCCGGCTTGATGCAGGATGGCAATGAGCTCCTGTGCCTTGCCCAGGCTGTATCCAAGGACAACAGGCTGGCGATTTGATGCAAGGGCAAGGCGAACAAGCTCGAGGAGCTCGCCGATGACGCTATCACGCGGAGGAAACCTGTAGGCAGGCAGACCGAACGTGGTCTCGGTGATGAGCACGTCCGCCCGGCATGGTCGTGCCCGCTCGGCGGACAGCCCGGGCCTGAGCTTGAAGTCGCCGGTATAGAGGAGAGTACCATCGGGTGTCGTCGCGTGGAGCATCGCCGATCCAAGGATGTGCCCCGCTGGAAGCAGGCGAATCCGAGTCGACCCCTCGATCGGGTGGTCTTGATCAAAGTTGAGACGCGTAAATCTGTCCGCGTACTTCCGCAACACCGCCAAACGCGCAGTCATCGGCGTGGCGATCGACCGCTCATGTCGCGCCAGATGATCCGTGTGGGCATGACTGACAAACGACAACGCACGTGATCGGTGTCCATCGAGCCACAGACCAGACGCGGTCAACTGCAAGTCCCCTGCATCAAAATGGAATATCGGTCGGTCGGTGGACATTGCGAATCTATTCCATGTATGATTGTTAAACACTGTAACGACTCGGTTTGAGATTTTTCCTTTTCTCTGGGGCTGAGCGGATCATCAATCTGTTTGAACCGATTGAGCAGCGTACACGATATCCTTGCGAGCGATCTGGATGATTCGTTCGTGAACATCGTCTCGAGTGACAATCCGTCGGTTCAGTTTCGACCAAAAGACCATTGCAGTCGGTAGGATGCTTATATACATTACAGATGGGCAAGATGAATTTTGGAGCGGAACACTTTCCCGCTTTCTTTTGTCAGTTCCCGATTGTAAAACACGTGATGGGGCGGCACCCTCGATTGGCCGTTGTATATCCTCGGGGGCCCGCCGACGTGAGTGGAATCACATGCACGAGCATGGCAACGAGAAGGCGTTGAATTCATTCAACGGCAAACTTCGACATCTGGAGGATACCTTGGACGAAATGCCTAGGGAACGGTTAGGGGACTCCACCGCGCGAGCCCCGCGACTCAGCTACAAGTTTCAGCGACTTCGTGAACGTCTTCGCGAAGCCATCGAAACCGGCGTGCTCAGCGGCAAGCTGCCCGGCGAGCGCGTGCTCGCTCGCCAATTCCGCGTCAATGCCAAAACCCTCAGCAAGGCCCTCACCGACCTCGCCGCAGAAGGCATCCTCGAACGCACCATCGGACGCGGAACCTTCGTCCGTGGATGGGGCAGCGAAGACGAACCCGCCAAAACAGTCCGCTGGCTCATCCTCACCGACCCCGCAAAAGCCAATGATCCCGTCCTCAAATCGCTCCAGGCTGACGGTATCGAACTCGAAATCTCTTCCGATTCCAAAAACCTACGACCCAGCTTCCTCACCGGATTCGATGCCGTCATCGATGCACATGGCGTCCTCACCGAATCCGCACTGCGCGACCTCCTGCTCCGCAGCCCAAAGGTCGTTCTCATCGACACGCCGCCAAGGCTCTACTCTGCACACTCCGTCCTGATCGATCGCGTCGTCTGCGCGGGAAGGCTCGTCCAGCAATTCATTCGTGACGGGCATACCCATCTCGCCGTCGCCTGCGATCTGTCCGATCACGAAATCGTCGCATCGGTCCGACAGGTCGCACACCGTCTCGATTCCAGCATTCGTGTCGATCACACGCTTCCCGCCGACGCACCCGCCGCCGCGCGTGCAGGCGTGAGCGCGATCATCGCATGCGGGTTCAACTGCGCCGAAGACACCCGACGCGCACTCGAAGCTTCAGGCCTATCCATCCCCGAAGACGTCTCTCTCGCAGGCCTCGGTGTACCAGTTCCCGGCACCAAACCCGTCAGCGGATACATCGTCACGCCAGAACAAGTCGCAGACGCTGTACGCCTGCTCCTCAGTGACGCCGCCCCCCATCGACCGCAACCCGTGTGGCTCGTCGGAACGTACTTCGATGCCGGAACCGCACGACACGCACCAGCTTCAGTTCCCTGATCGATCGCTTCCAATTGAAATTTCTCCACCGCGCGATGATCAATCGACCGATCGTCATGCTGGCACCACTCTCGGTTAGCTTCAACCAAAGACCCTCGGCTCGCCCGTTCTCAACCCGCAAAGATTCATCATCGTTCGCCGAAAATCATCTGAGATGAAACTCTCGCCCGTGTCGTCTATGATTTAGGAAGACGGAACGAACAGACGCACACGGAGATGCAGAGAAATGCCCTTTACTGAACGCCTCGAAGAACGCCGACTCCTCAGCGCGACGCTGAGCGGCGGAACCCTGACCGTCAGCGGCAGCCGCGGGGATAATCGCCTCGTCGTACAAGAATCTGACGCGCAGATCCTCGTCTCAACCCAATCCGGGGACTTTTCCTTTCTCACTTCCCAAGTCCACCGCATCGTCGTCAACGGCGTCGCCGGCAACGATACCCTCCTCGTCCGCACCCAGGCCGACATCCCCGTCACGATCGACGGCGGATCCGGCGACGACATCATCGTGGCTCAGGCGGCATTCGGCATTCGCGGCATCGGCAACGACGGCAACGATACTTTCACGACCTCCGACCCCGGCGGAATCTTCGGTTCTGTAGCGTCCGGCGACAATACGCTCTTCGGCAACGCCGGCGACGACAACTTCTTCGTCTCAGGCGAAGAAGACCCACTCGGCGCTGATTCAATCGACGCCGGCGACGGCAACGACGAAGTCCGCGGCATGACCGGCAATGACACCATCCTCGGCGGAACAGGCAACGACATCATCGGGCCGCTCGACGGACAAAACCCCGACTCCGCAGACTTCATCGACGCAGGCGAAGGCAACGATTGGATCGACGGCTCCGCAGGACCCGACACCATCTTCGGCGGAGTCGGACGCGATACACTCTTCGGCTCCGGTGGAAACGACTCCATCCGCGGTGGCTCCAACGGAGACCAGATCTTCGGCGGACGCGGTCGCGACACCGTCCGCGGCGACAGCGGCAATGACACCATCGACGGCGGCGGTGACCTCGATCGCATCTTCGGCAACACCGGCACTGACACCATCCTCACCTACGAACGACTCGCCGGCGAAGTCCTGGACTTTAGCTCAGTCGAAGATCTGCAAATCTAGACCCAACACCAACGCTTCGCAGGCATCGCCTGATCTCAGTGCCCGATCTCGGTCTGATCCTGCCAGCGCTCCGATCCTGCTCGCGGTCGTGTCAGCCCCCAAAGAAGTGATCGGCACTCGACCCGTTTCGCCTGCAAGCTTTCCAATCCATCTTCATTCGAAAAACCCCAGAAAATAGACTTAATCCACACTTCACATGAATCCCGACATTACCGAAAAAGGAAATGCGCCCGTGGTCAACAATACAAATGCTCATCCGAGTCGTACCCGCACAGCATCCGACGCCCGCGCCGTCTCGAGGCACCTCTACTCCCCTCGCGCCCCTTTGCCCACAAACGCCCCGATGCTCGATCAACTCGAGCCCCGCACGCTTCTTGCGGTCGGGGATCCCTACACCTTCCCCGCGTCGCCTCGCGTCGAAATCGATCTCAACGCCGGCTGGCGATTCAGATACGACCAGCAACTCTGGCAAAACCCCCACCTGCCCTCCACCAACGACACCAACTGGTCGCAGGTCAATGTCCCTCATACATGGGGAAACACAGGAGCATTCCTCCCACGAGACGGCTGGTATCGACGCTCCATCCAGATCGATCCCAGCCTCGCGGGCAAGCGATTCTACCTCGAGTTCGAAGGCGTCACCTCCGTCACGCAAATCTACATCAATGGCACAGCCATCGATCACAACCCCTCAACACCCGCCGTCGATCCGCACTTCGGAGCCTACGCACGTTTCGCCTACGACGTCACCGCACAACTCACCCCCGGCACACACCTGCTCGCGGTCGGGGTCACGCCCTATCCCCCTGCCAACACCCCGCCTCACTTCGGCGGAGACTACATCAAGCAGGGCGGCATCTATCGCGACGTCAAACTCATCGCCCTCGATCCCATCCACGTCGCGCGACTCCGACCCGCCCCCGACACCAACGTCCCCATCGCCGCAGACTTCGCCTTCTTCGACGCCTCCAACATCAGTTCCTCGAACGCCGACGTCCGCATCCGCACGCATCTCGACAACGACTCCAATTCCCCTCGAAACCTCCTCGTCACCTCACGCCTCATTGATTCTGCCGGGATCACTCGATTCGAAGCCGCCAATCCTCTCACGCTCAATCCCCTCGCCTCCCTCGAACTCACCCAAACCGGGTCCGTCGCCAATCCACGCCTCTGGAACGGCCTGATCGATCCCTATCTCTACGACCTCAGCGTCGAAGTGCGCGACGCCTCCACCAATGCCCTGCTCGATCTTGCCCGCGATCGCGTCGGCATCCGCAGCTTCAAAATCAACGCCCAACCCAACCCCGCACATCCCGATCCAACCCAACGCGCGGCATTCATCCTCAACGATCAGCCCTACCGCGTCGTCGGCGCGAATGTCCACCAAGACCATACCCCCAGCGTCGGCTGGGCCGCTTCTGATGCCCAACTCCGCTCAGACCTCGATCTCGTTCTCGAACTCGGCGCCACGTCCTTCCGCACCGCCCACTACCAACACAACGAAGCCACTTACGACTACGCCGACCAAGTCGGACTCCTCGTCTACACCGAACTCTCCATCAACAGCTACGGCAGCAACGACCCAGCTTTCATCAACGGCGCGAAAAACCAACTCGCCGAAATGATCTGGCAAAACTACAACTCACCCGGCGTCTGGACCTGGAGCCTCTACAACGAAATCCCAGCATCCAGTTTCCCCGGCATCCAACAGCTCGATGCATACGCCAACGCTCTCGATCCCACTCGACCCACCTCCGGCGACACCTTCGGCGAAAACATGGGCCCGCTCGAACAGGCCACCGACATCATCGGACATCACCTTTACAACGGCTGGTACGGCGGAAGCCCCGAAGCACTCGTCTCACGACTCCGCATCATCCGCGATAAACTACCCACGCTCCCCATGGGACTCACCGAGTTCGGCGGAGGAGCTAGCCTCTACCAGTTCGCAGATCCCGTCATCTTCTCCGCGCCCGATCCCAACAACCAACGCTTCCACCCTCAAAACACGCTCGCAAAACTCCACGAAATCATCTGGACTGACGTCTCCGCCGAAAACTACATCCACAGCGTCTACATCTGGCAAATGTTCGACATGCTCACCGGACGACTCGAAGGCGATGCTGACTTCATCAACGACAAAGGCCTCATCACACGCGACCGACAAAAGAAAGACGCCTTCTACTTCTACGCCGCCGCCTGGAACGATCCCACTCGCAGCTACGCCAACCGACCCATCCTCCACCTCGCAGACAAAGGCTGGACGCATCGCAACAACCCCTCCGCCGAAGTCACCGTCTACTCCAACGTCGGCACGCCCACCTTCCGACTCAACGAAGGCCCCGCCCTTCCCATGATCCCCAAGACCGTCGGCGCCCGCACCATCATCAACACCTACACGCTACCCTCCAACATCAATCTCTCCATCGGTGCCAACACCATCCACATCAGCGCATCCAACGGCGTCAACACACTCACCGACTCCGCCGTCTGGAATCATCGCGCCACGCCCGACGGACCGATCCACGCACGCGTCGACTTCACCACCAACATCGATCAGGTCCAATCCGACTACCTCGCAGACACAGGCCTCCCATTCGACGGCAACAGCGGCTGGATCAACCGCAACACAGGCCTCCCCCTCAACAACTCCGCCAACACCTTCATCCGCTCCACCAGCTCTGCCCCCTTCCACGAAGCACGCATGCGCTCCGGCATCATGATGCCCCCAAGCGCCGCATGGGAACTCACCCTCCCCAACGGACTCTACGACGTCCACCTCGTCGCCGGCGATTCACTCGCCGTCGGCAACACCACACCCGGAAAAACCCTCGTCAACAACCTCTCCATCGAAGGCTATCAAGTCTTCGACTCCGACGCCTCCACCACCGACAACGGACGCGACGCATTCACCGCACGCGTCCGCATCACCGACGGAAAGCTCACCCTCACCACCGGCCCCGGCGGCTGGCTCCCGCGACTCGCCTACCTCGACCTCCACGCCGTCGACAACACACCACCCGCACTCGTCGGCTCCAACGTCGAGTTCCAAACCCGTCAATCCGTCACCCTCTCCTTCTCCGAACCCATCGATCCCACCTTCCTCGCCTCCTCTCTCGTCATCACACACACTCCATCCAACACCAACCTCGATCCATCACAATTCAACCTGAACTACAACCCCGAAACACGCTCCGCCCTCATCACCTTTAACAACCCCGACCCCGCGGGACTCCCCAACGGCGACTACCGCATCTTCATCCCCTCCGATCACATCCGCGACGACATCGGACTCCTCGCTTCATCCAACATCGATCTCACCTTCCACGCACTCGCCGGCGATGCCAACCGCGATCGACGCGTCGATTTCAATGACCTGCTCGCGCTCGCACGCAACTACAACCAATCCGGACGAACCTACTCCCAGGGCAACTTCGATTACTCACCCGACGGACGCGTCAACTTCTCCGACCTCCTCATCCTCGCTCGAAACTACAACGGCAACCTCCCCGCCGACTTCGCACGCGCTCTCGCCGGCCCACCCGCCACCACGTCGTTTTTCTCGGCCACTCGCGCCACCGTCTCCTTCATCCGCGATGCCTCCTCGCCCAACCTTCATCGCGCCGAACCGCTCAACCCCAGCCGCCAAGAACCCATCATCTAACCCCAATCCAACCACCCGCCAACCCCTCGAACACCCAACCGCGTCCGATACCTCCGCCTCAGCCCATGCGCTGAGCCGCTCAGCTCACGCGCCGGACCGCCCAGCACCTGCGCTCGCACCTTCAGCCGCCGCGCCCGATCGCCCGGCCACGCGCCGCCCCTCCCGGCCCACGCGCTCCGCACCTCCGCACTCGCGCCGAGCCCCTCAGCTCACGCGCTCACCCGCCCGGCCCATGCGCCGAGCCTCTCAGCCATCGGCTGCCCGACACAGGGGATGGCCTGCGCCATGTTGGGGCATCGCAAAACCCCTCACGCATGCCTCGCCACTCCGCGCAGATGCCCGCGCGACGCATGGGCATGTCTGTCCAAAGCATCGCCAAGCCCCGCAGGTTCTTATGCGTTTACCGACAACACGCACGCAAGCCCCAAAATTCCTCACGCGCTTCACATCAACGCACACGCAAGCCCGCGGGCCTTGATGTGACACCGCATCGGTTCTCGCAGGTGTCTCTAGGGTTCTCGCAGATGTCTCTAAGGTTTGCGCAGATGTCTCTTAGGTTCGCGTTGATGCGTCGGAGGTTCTCGCCGAAGGGTCGGATCTTTCAACAGATGCCCACCCACAACTTACCGCTGCTCATCAACCTCGCCGAGAAGCAGCGCGCCGGATCGTGGAGACATCGCCGCCGAACTGCGGGCTGTCATCGGAATCGCCGACTGTGAGAAGATGTCGCCGTTGATGTTTCGATTCGATGGCAAGAGCGACGTGGCCGATCTCACGCTCGTGATGCCTGCACTTGATCGTGCTGCGCCGATGCTCGCTTGGGCTGCGCCGATGCTCGCCCTGGCTGCGCCGATGCTTGATCGTGTTGTGGTGATGGTGGATCGCGATGCGATTGCACCGGTTGGGCTGGAGGTTGGGCTGGGGTTTAGGCTGGGCGTTCGGTTGGGCGTTCGGTTGGGGCCAGCGGAGTTGATGCCGTTTGCACGGGCAAAGTCGGCGGGAAGATTGCCGCGATAGTTGCGGGCGAGAATGCTCAGGTCGGAGAAGCCGACAAGACCATCGGCCGAGTAGTCGAAGTTGCCCTGCGCGTAGGTTCGACCGGTCTGGTTGTAGTTCCGCGCGAGCGTGATCAGATCATCGAAATCGACATCGCGATCACGATCGGCGTCACCCGCGAGGATGTGGAAGTTGAGCGTCGTCGATCCGGCCTGAAGTTGATAAACCGCATCGGCGAGTCCGGTGAGCTCCAGCACGGCCTGCGTGCCGGTGCTGTTCCACGAGAGCGTCCCAGCGGACGAAGGAACAGGCTGACCTGTCGTCAGGTTGGTCAGGATGTAACTCGAGCGATCGAAGACGACGCTGGCGTCGTTGCTGAAGTTGAAGACCAGCGCCTGACGTGTGTCGAACTCGAAGGTGGACGAGGTCAGCGAGGCGGAGGTGGCGACGCGTTCGTAGGCACCGATGTCGGGTGCGCTGCCTTGCGTGCGTGATGTGCCGCGCTGATCGGTGGTGATGCCTGCGATCGCGATGCCAGCGTTGATGGCGGGCGAACCGGGCAGCAGTTCGATCGTCGTGGTCGCACCGCCGTTGTCGGCGCTGGCGCCGAGGCGTGCAGCCGCGGCCGACGCGTTGATCAGGTTGCCCGCCGACGCGGCGTTCGGAGCAGCGCCCCAGTAGTCGTTCTGATCGACCGCCGCGTTGCCCGCGACGAGCGTGTTCGACAGCGTCACGTCCGCGAAGTTCACCGCCAGGCCACCGCCAGCCCGCGTGACGAAGTTGTAGGCGATCGTCGCGTGACGGATCGCGGCGGTGCCCTCGAAGAACTGAGCGCCCCCGCCGTCGAGCGACGTGTTGTAGGCGATGGTCGCGTTCGTGATCGTGGTGTTGCCGTGGCTGATCAATCCGCCGCCGCCGTTGATGGCGGTATTGTTGCTCAGCGTGCTGGAAGAGATGTCGGCGGTGCCGAACAGACGAAGCGCGCCGCCGTTAAACCCTGCGTTGTTCGTACTGAAAGTCGTGCGGTTGATGGTGAGCACGCCGGCCGAGTTGATCGCGCCACCGTTGGACGCCGAGTTCAGGAAGAGGAGCGAATCGCTGATCGATAGCGCCCCCCAGCTTTCGATCGCGCCGCCGGTGTCGGTGGCAAGGTTGTTCTGGAACGTCGCGCCACTTACGGTCACGTTTCCGAAGTTCGCGATCGCGCCGCCGTTGGTTGCCTTGTTGTTCTGGAAGCGAACATTGTCGATGAAGACGGTGGCGCTCGTCCACAGCGCCGCACCGTCGGCAACTCCGCGCGAGTCGACGTCGCTGATGGTCAGGTTCCGCAGCGTGAACGTACCGCCCGTGCTTGCAAAGAGGCGTCGGGCATTGCCGGCTGCGGTGGTGAGCGTGATCTGATTACCGCCGTCCAGCGTCAGCGCGCCCGAGACGCGGAACGTGCTGTCGTCGGCGGTGCCGTTCCAGCCGAAGGCAGACGCGAGCGTCTGGCCGTTCAGTCCGGCTGCGAAGGTGATCGTGTCCGGGCCGGGATTGGCTTCGGCATAGGCGATCGCCTCGCGCAGGCTGGTGCCGGCGCCGAGGTTGCTGCTGCTGGTGAAGTCGTTCTCGTCGGCGGTCGTCGTCACCACCAGCGACTCGGTGAGCAGTCGCCACTCGGATGAGAAGCCCGAGGACGATCCGATGGCTTGGAAGACCTGACCCATCCCGTTGGTTGCGCGGACATCACCGGTGGGGCTGATGACCAGGCTCTGGCCGGCGCCGGTGGTGTTGGTCGGCAGGCTGGATGCAAGCCAACGATAGATCGCGCGATCCGCGCCCACGGCTTCGGTGCTGAGGAACCACGTCGCGCCATCAACGGTGATGACGGAGGGACGGACGACCCAGTCGCCGCCAACACCACTCGCCGATCCGGGTCGGATGAAGACGCTGCCGTTGCCGTCGCGGGTGATGACCGAGCCGTCGTTGATCAGCGTGATGGTTACACCCAGTCCGCCGACGTCGTTGGCGTTGGGGCTGTTGCTCGCCCAGCGGTAGATGCGTTGATCGGCCGTCGCGCTCTCGGTGCCGAGGAACCACGCAGCGCCGTCGGCGGTCGTCGTTCGTGCGCGTTCGGTCCAGAGCGTTCCGAGCCCGTTTGCCGAGCCGAGCCTGCTGAAGATCGAGCCGCCCGTCTGCCTTGCGAGAACGGTCCCGCCCGACTCGCGCGAGAGCGTCGCTGCCACGCCGCCGCTGTTCAAGAAACCGCCGTCTGTGGCCCATCGGTAGATCGGCCCGTTGACGCCGACGGTCGTCACGCCCACGAACCACGTGGCGCTATCGCCGGCGATGGCAGAAGATTGGACGATCCACTCCGAGCCGAAGCCGACGTTCGAGCCTGTGCGAAGGAAAACGGCACCCGCAGCATTCTGCGTGATGGCGTAGCCGTTGACGGCAACGAGCCGCACGCCATTGCCGCCGGCGAACTGCGGCGCGCCGGTCGACGACCAGCGGTAGATGTCGAAGTTGCCGCCGCTGCCAGCAGAGCCGAGGAACCACGTCGCGCCGTCGCCCGCGACGACAGTCGTGCGGAAGAGCCAATCGCTCCCGACGCCGTTCGCGGAGCCGACTCGCGTGTAGACAAATCCGCCAGCGTCGCGCACGACGACGTTGCCGTCCGCCTGCAGGCCGAGCGAAACGCCGAGCCCGCCGACCTCGACCGCGCTTTGTCCGGGTGCGGCGCGGAAGATGCGTTGATTGCCGTTGAGTGAACCGAAGAGGAACCAGCGTGCCCCGTCGGGCGTGGTGACGCCGGGCAGATCGCCGGGCGAGAGTTCGACCGAACCAAGGTCGGGCGTGCCGATCTGAGGTCGTGTGATGCCGCGCTGATCGACCGACACGCCCGCAAGCGTCGCGCCAGCGTTGACCGCGGGGCTCAGGGGTGTCGGCAGCATCGTCAGCGTTCGCCCGCCGTTGCTGGCAAGCGCGCTCAGCATCGGGTCGGCGTTGATCGTGTTGGTCAACCCGCCGGACGATCCGGTTTGTACGATGTTGCGATCGCCGATGAAACTGCCCGTGCCGACCAGGTCCGCCGTGCCGTTGCCCGAGACGATATTGTTGAACAGCCTCACCGTGCCCGCGACGGCGCGAACGCCTCCGCCGGCGTTGCCGACGATCGTGTTGTTCTGAAGCAACGTCGAGCCGCTGCTGGTGGTGTCCAGCGCGATCGCGCCCAGGCCACCATTGCCATTGAAGGTGGAGTTGCTGAACAGCGTGACCGCGCCGCTGGCGGCAAAGACCGCGCCGCCCGCCCCGGGCGAGGTGTTGTTGTAGAACGAGCTGCCGACAACGTTGAGCGTCCCCAGCGACGCGACATAGACCGCGCCGCCGTTCGTCGAAGGGTCGCTGGCGCGGAAGTTGGTGATGTTCAGGTTCTCGAGGTTCAAGACGCCCAGGAACTGGACGTTGAAGAGGGATCTCGTGCCATTGCCCCGGAGCGTGATGCGCCCGCTGTCGTTGCGAACGGTGATGTTCGTCGAGTTAGGCAGCCCGCTGAGCGTCATCGTGTCGCCGGTGATGTCGAGGACGGCGTTGGCGTTGCCCAGCGAGGACGCGAAGGTGATGGTCTGATTGCCGCCGAGCCGCTTGGCGTATTCGAACGCCTCGCGCAGGCTCGTGCCGGTGCCGGCGCTGGGGCGTGCGTTGCCGTTGTTTTCGTCGACGGCGGTGGTGACGACGAGGCTCTCCGCCGACTGCTGCAGGCGGTAGGCGATCGAGGTGATTGCCGTGCCGATCAGATAATCGGGAAGCGTGTCCGCGTTGAGGTCGCCGATGGCGACGCTCGTGGAGCTTCCCACTGCAAGGACAATCGGCAGCCCGGGGTTGTTGCCGATCTGGGACCCATCCAGCAAGTATCCCTGGCTGTTGGCAGCTATTGCGATGTCGCCGAAGCCATCCTGATCGAGGTCGGCGATCTTGAAGTCGTCGATGGGGACAAAAAGTGAAATGATGGATTGGTTGTCCAGGCCGTTCACTGACTGCGCGATGAGCGTCCTCTGGCCCGGGTTGCTGGGGGTGACGATCTGCGCCACCAGACGCGGCGAGGGATCGGTGGGCTGCAGCTTGCCAATCCGGACCAGGCTTGCGTTGGTCGTGGCGACGTCGAATGCTTGGGGTGTGCCGTCCAGATTGCGCAGCGATATATAGCCGTTCGCCTTGCCGATGCCGAGATCCGTCGCTCCGTCCGCATCGAGGTCGCCGGCAGCGAGCGAGTTGACGTTGGCCGACATAACCGTGTCCTGCCGCGTAAACGCCCCGCCGCCCGTGCCGCTGAAGAGCGCGACCCTCGGAGAGCCGAGAAACGAAACCGCCATGTCCTGTCGCCCGTCGGCGTTGAAGTCGCCGGTGACGATGTTTCGCGGTCCCTCGCCGGCGTTCAAGCCGATCGTGATCGGTGCGTTGAACGTGCCGTTGCCAGCGCCGGGCAGAATGTAGACATTCGTGTTCGTGAAGCGGCCGACCGCAAGGTCGAGCACGCCGTCACCCGTCAGGTCCGCAACGGCCAGCCCGCCTATATCAGTCCCCGCCGCCGGGACGTTGCCCAGAGAGTAGGTCGTCCATGCGAAGTTTCCGTCGCTGACGTTCCGCCCGACGTAGACGATCATCCCCGCGGTGCTCGACCCCGGCCTGGGCGAGAGCAGCGCAACGACGTCATTGCGGCCGTCGCTGTTGAAGTCAGCGATCTCGACGCTTCGAAACCCTCCCTGGCTGGCCGAGAACGGCTGCGCATCGATATCCACCGTCGGCTGGAACTCCGCCGCCAACAGCCGACGCGACTCCAGCGTCTCGACTGCGGCGCGGTGGACCGTGTCGGCGCGGCTCTTACGCCGGCTTGCGAGCGTCTTCGAGGCGGATTGGCGACGATTGGCTTGGATGAAAGACATTGACCTTGGCTCCTGAAAGATTTCGGCACCTGCTAGTTCTTGCGCGACCGCGTCCACACCTCAAAGTGCCAAAACGGGCCCCCAGGGATCACGATCGGTAGCTTTTTTTAATAATCCACAATTGGGATCGCATTTATGATTCGATTCCCGCGTGAAAATCTCGTGGTATATTTGGGCTGCGAGGATCACAAGTTGACGCAGGACAACGACTTTACAGAGCTGCTCAAGCAGGCAGGCCCGTCCGGCGAGGGGCCGTCCGCAACGGCGCTTTTGCCCCTGGTCTATAGCCAGTTACGCGCCGTCGCGCAGAAGCACCTTTCCGGAGAACGGCCCGACCACACGCTACAAGCGACCGCCCTGGTGCACGAGGCGTATCTGAAACTGGCCGGCCCGCGCGAGATTCCATGGCAAAACCGCGCTCACTACTTCGTCGCGGCCGCCGATGCGATGCGGCTGATCCTGCTCGAACACGCCCGCGCCAAGGCTGCCGCCAAACGCGGCGGGCCCGACGCCCGACGCGCCGCCATCGAACTCAGCTCACTACCCGATGCCAACTCTGAACGTGAGTCGGCGGGATTTTTGATCCTCGATCAGGCGATTTCGCACTTGGAGAAGGAGAACCCCCGGGCGGCGAGGGTCGTACGCCTTCGATACTTTGCAGGACTGAGCGTCCAAGAAACCGCAAAGGCCCTCGGCCTCTCCGAACCGACGGTCAAACGGACATGGGCCTTTGCACGGGGATGGCTCAAGGTCGCCATCGAATCAGAAAGGGTTTAGCCCCTCTCCGAGGCGTGAGTCTTCTTCTCATGTGTGAGTCGTCATGAATTCAAGAAGCGAACTGCTTGAACACATCTTCAACCTTGCTTTCGACGCCCCACCTGAGCAAAGACAAACGCTGATCGAACGCGAATGCGGCGGTGATCTGGAACTGCAGTCCCAGGTCGAACAAATGCTCGCCGGCGCGCACGATGATCGGTTTCTAGCCGACCCTTCGCTCGAGAACACGATCCAGTCCTTTGGACATGCGATCGATCAACCAGGATCAACCGTCGGACCCTACAAACTCATCCAGCAGATCGGCGAGGGCGGATTTGGTGTGGTGTATGCAGCCGAGCAGGATCGACCCGTCCGACGAAAGGTCGCGATCAAGATCATCAAGCTGGGGATGGACACAAGGCAGGTCGTCGCACGCTTCGAACAAGAGCGGCAAGCGCTGGCGCTGATGGATCATCCCAATATCGCACGCGTCTTTGATGCCGGCACAACCCAGGCAGGTCGGCCGTTCTTCGTGATGGAGCTTTGCGCCGGCGAATCGATCACCCACTTTTGCGATTCACACCGACTCACCATCGCCCAACGGCTCGAGTTGTTCGTCCAAGTGTGCAACGCAGTTCAACACGCTCATCAAAAGGGGCTGATCCACCGCGACCTAAAACCCAGCAACATTCTGGTCTCCAAAGCCGATGGGCAACCGCAGGCCAAGATCATTGACTTTGGCATCGCCAAAGCGACCCAACAGACATTGATCGATCAAACGCTGGTGACCGAGCAGCATCAGTTGATTGGCACGCTTGAATACATGAGCCCGGAGCAGGCGCAGGGCTCACCGGACATCGACACACGCGCCGATGTCTACAGCCTGGGCGTACTGCTGTACGCATTGCTGACCGGAACAACGCCGTTTGAATCGCGGACGCTGCGCAATTCAGAGCACGCTGAGATTCAACGCATCATCCGCGAGGTTGATCCGCCCAAGCCAAGCATGCGCCTGGCAAAAGCGAACCAACACATCGCCAGCGTCGCGGCGACACGTGACATCGAGCCGACCCGGCTCGGCACGCTCATCCGAGGCGAACTCGACTGGATCGTGATGAAGGCATTGGAAAAGGACCGCCAACGTCGCTACCAGAGCGCCAGCGCACTGGCGATGGATGTCGAGCGCTATCTGGTCGGAGATGCTGTGACGGCAGCTCCCGTCAGCAGAGTTTATCAGTTTCGAAAGTTCGCGCGGCGCAATCGCAGCGGCGTGGTGGGCACAGGCGCGGTGTTCATGGCGTTGGCGGCAGGCGCGGCGGGCTTTGCGTGGCAGGCGCGTGAAGCCCGCTTTGAACGCAACCGGGCCGAGTCGGAACGAGACAAAGCCATCGTCATGGCCAACTTCCTCAGCACAACGCTCAGCGGGGTCTCGCCAGCTATCGCACGCGGTCGTGACGCCACCATGCTTCGCGAAATGATGGATGCCTCCGCCAGACGCATCGCAAACGGCGAGCTCAATCAATCACCCGAAGGCGAGATCCGACTACGCGTTCAGATCGGCAGCGTCTATCGAGAGCTGCTATTGCTGCCAGAGTCTGCGAGCATGCTCGAACCTGCGCTTGATCTTGCGCGGGCGACGTTTCCGCAGGATCATCTCACGCTTGCCGATACGATCCTGCATCTGGGCTATCTCCGACGAGATCAACAACAGCCATCCTCCGCACAGGCGTTCTTTGAAGAGGCCCTGGCGATGGCTCGTCGTCTCTCGCCAGGCGACCATCCGATCGCGGCCATGTCGCTGAACAGCCTCGGCCTTCTTCGAAAGGATGCCAACGATCTGGAGGGCGCGGAACGGCTCTATCGCGAATCGCTGGACATGTGGAAACGGATGGTGCCACATGACGATCCGAACATCGGGTTGCTCGAAGCCAACCTCGGCGCACTGATGTGGAGTCGGCGTCAACTCGATCAGGCCGAGCAACACCTGCACGCTGCGATCGACATCTACCGCGGCTTGTACGGCGAGCATCCCGTGCTCGCAGGATGCCTCGCACGACTTGCAAGCATTCAGCAGCTGCGCAACAACCTCGATCAGGCCGAAGAATTGGGCAGTGAATCGCTTGAGATGCGCCGCCGACTGTTTGGCCATGACAACCACCGCGACGTCGCGGATTCTCTGGTTCAGGTGGCTACGGTGTTGCTCGCCAAGGGCGACTACGCGCGGGCCGAGCCAATGTTCATTGACGCGTTGTCGGCGTTTCGAAACAGCATGCGAGGTGACTCGCCTTTGTTGGTCAACACGATGATCAACCTGTCAACAGCGCTGTTCTTCAATGCCAGATTCACCGAGGCCCGGGAAACTGCTCAAAACGCACTGGCAATGCAGCGGCGCCTCACCCCGCAGGACGGGGAACCCGCAGCAAAACTTCTAATCAACCTCGCCAACTACGCGCGCATGAGCGGCGATCTTGCCATCGCGCGGACGTCCGCAGAGCAAGCGGTCAACATCATGGCAACTCGCGCCTCGGGCGATCATCCCGCGCTCGCCGAGGCGATCTACGCACTCGCATGGGTCGCACTCGACGAAGGCAGTATTCACGAGGCTCAGTCACGCTTTGAAGCATCCATGCAGATGCTGAATCGTCTGAGCCCGAAGGGGCATCCCCTGCACGCTGCCGCGCAAGCAGAACTCGCTTTCTTGCGTATGAAGACAGGCGACCCCGAGACCGCCGAGCCGATGGCACGCGAAGCGCTCGAGATGATCATCCGACTCAGCGGCCCGAATCACCGACACGCGGGCGGCGTACGCCTGCGACTCGGCCTCATCCTTCTAAATCTCTCCAGACTCGACGAAGCCGAGGTCGAACTGCAAGCAGCGTATGACGTACTCTCTGCCGTACCCGGCATTCATCCCGGGCGACTTAGAGAATGCGTTCAAGCCATGGTTCACTTGCTGACTAGACGCAACGAACTCGAACCAAACAAGGGCCACGACTCCGCCGCCGCATCCTGGCAGATCAAGCTCCAAGCCCTCACACCAACACATCATTAACGCCAGCACCTGATCAACCCCGCCGGCCGTACGCATGCCGAGAGCCGCCAAGCTCAGCCTTCACTGCCGGCTCTCTCACCCCAATTTCCCGCAATACGTATCAAATCACACACAATCTCCGTTTCTCCATGCAAAAAGCCTTCCACCACAAGCCGCATTGGCCACAGTCTCGGTCGAAAGGCACTTGATGAGTAGCTGTCATCTTGATCCCAGAGAATCCTATGTCCATTGAGACCGTCCATCGTCAACGCGTCGAACCACTCGAGAGTCGCCACCTGTTGGCACACAGCATCATCCGCACGGCCATCGATGCCAACAGCATCCAGATGCTCAGCTCCTTTGCCGAACCCGACATCTTCATTCGCGCCGACGGAGGGTTTGGCACCATCTGGCAAGCCAACAACACCGGCACCGGCACGGCCATCAACATGCAACTCTTCACGCCCGCCGGAAATGCCAACGGCACCTTCTTCACCGTCGCGGGCAACATCCCCAACAGCTCTCTCGGCGTCGATTTTGCCGTCGATGCCGCCGACAATGGAGACTTCGCGGTCGCGTATAAGTTCCAAAACAGCAGCAGCTCAACAAGCCACGACGATCGGATCGTCCTGCGTCGTTACGACGCCGACGGCCTTACCATCGGCAGCGCCATCACCGTCCTCGACGGCGATGTCAACACCACCATCGGAAGCGTCGATGTGGCCGTCCGATCCGACGGCCACATCGTCGTCGGCTGGGCCGAAAGTGTCACAGGCGGAACCACCGCAATCAAGTTCCGACGATACAACAGCGCCGGTTCATTGCAGGGTTCAACCGTCACGGTCGCCTCCGGCTCATTCAGCTCCAACCAAACCTTAGGCAGCCCACGCGGCGTTGCCGTCTCACCCGGCGGCCTCGTCGGCTTCTCCGACCTCCTCATCCTCGCTCGAAACTACAACGGCAACCTCCCCGCCGACTTTGCACGCGCATTCAACCGCGCCACCAACCCCATCCCAACCGCCAAATCATCCAGCCTCACCGTCACGCGATATTCGACATTCGCAACGCAGGTCATCACGACAATCCGGCCGGCAGACCCCGATCGGCTCGCAGAACTGGTATGAACTGCCGCCACACTCAAGCGGCCGCGCGACCGGGAATAGACTCGGAACACGGCGTGAAAACACGTTCGGAAAACCTCCGATTTCACCCAAACCTCATCGCCCGCAGCGCTTTGCTGATTCCAACTTCGTCTGCAACCGATTTGTGTTGACAAGCATCTCCGGCACTTGCACCATCCCGCTCTGGGGTCGGCGGTGTGTTGTTACGAAGCTGGCCCCGGTTCAGGGTTTACGGGAGATGTATGCGTCAGGCTCGTCGTTCGCATCGCGATAAGGTCTTGGGTCGTGTGGTTCGGGTCGTTGCAGAAGCGTTGGAAAGACGTCAACTGCTCACCACCCAACTGGGTGATACATCGATCGCCGAAGGTCGGTTCGCCGGTAGCAACTCGGTGCTGGTGTCGTCCACCACGCCTTGGACGGCAACCTCCAACGTCTCATGGCTGACCACAACCGCCACAGGCAGCGGAAACGGCCTCGCGACTTTCTCATTCCTCAGCAACGAGACGCAAGGGACACGGACAGGCCAACTGACCATCGGCGGGCAGACGCTCACGATCACGCAGGCCGGACTCACCTACACCCCAGCCAACACGGTGTCGACGCTGCTCACCACTGGCTTCGGCTCGACCCTGGGTCTTTCAGTCGATGACGCGGGCATGGTCTACGGGGCCAGCCAGGGATCGATCGTCCGCTACAACCCAGTCACCGCGCAGCGTTCGACGGTGGTGTCGGGCGCGGGCGCGTTCGATGTCGTGGTCGATCCCTCCGGCACGCTTGGATACTTCGTCGACGCATTCTCCGGCAGACTCGTTCGTTTCAATCCTGCGACCGGCACGACAACAACCCTCATCAGCTCAGGACTGTCAAGTCCAGAGGGCGTGGCCATCGACCCCTTTGAAAATGTCTACATCGCCGAAACCGGCGCCAACGTCATTCGAAGGTACAGCGGCAGCGGACTGACCACAGCCGTCACCGGGCTCAACGCGCCGCGTGGCGTTGCCGTCGATTTCAACGGCATCGTCTACATCGCAGACACCGGCAACAACGCCGTCAAGCGATGGAACCCATCGACCAACCAACTCACCACCGTTGTCACAGGACTCAACGCTCCGACCAAGGTCGCGCTCGATCGGTCCGGCAACGTCTACATCGCCGACTCCAACAGCAACACCATCCGAAGGTGGAACTCCGTTAACAATCAGCTCACCACGCTCGTGTCGAACGGCCTGAATCGTGCGCAGGCGGTCGCAGTCGATCTGGAAGGCAACGTCTACGTCGGTGACACACTCAACAACGCGCTCAAGGTGGTGCCACGCGCTTTCGTCTCGACCCGAAACACAGACGTCACGGCCGCTGCGCAATCGGGCAGCCTCGTGCCGGTCTTGCCCGCGACCCAACCGCTCGTCGGCGGACTCGCACCGATTGTCGATCAGCCTTGGGTCACGCTCGGTGCCGCGCAGAACGGCGCGTCAAGCTTCTCGGTCAGTGACAACCTCGCCACAACCCAGCGCTTCGCGACCGTCAACGTGCTGGGCGTGCCAAGCTTCATCGTGCAATCGCCGCCAATCTTCGTCGGCACACTTGCCGACAATCTTTCGAGCAGCCCGCTCAGCCTTCGACAGGCGATCGCGTCGGTGAACGCCCGCACGCCCGTCGCCGAACTGATCGTGATCCCCGCGAACCTCTACTCCACACCCACAACAGGTCAGCCCGATCCGAACACGATCCGCCTCGGCTCCGAACTGCCGGCGATTGTGCCCGGAGTCGACGTGAAGATCCGCGCCGAGATGCCGGGCACTGATCGGGTGTTCTCAGTCTCGGGCGAAAACCTCACTCGAATCATTCAGACCGGTCCGACCGCTACCCTCCGACTCGAGAACCTCACGCTGACCAACGGCAACGCCAGCACGACCGCCGACGGCGGCGCGATCATCAACTCCGGCTCGCTCACGCTGCTCAACTCGGCGATCACCAACAGCCGCGGCGTCAAAGGCGGCGCGATCGCCAGCAGCGGGCCCGTGACGCTCATCGACTCGGTCATCTCAGGCAACACCGCCGGCCAGGTCGGCGCCGGCATCTTCACCCTCAGCGCGCCGGTCACGGCCACCCGCAGCACCTTCAGCACCAACCGCGTCGACGGATCGGCAGGCACCGGCGCCCAGCTGGCCAACGGCGGGGGCGGCATCTGGGCCGTCGGATCGGTCGTCACCGTCGCCGACTCGACCTTCAGCGCCAACCGCACCGAACGCATCATCGGCGGTGGAAGCGCCGTCAACGGCGGCGCGGGCATTGCAGCCATCGGAGGCTCGACGCTAAACGTCACGGGCACCGCGTTCCCGGACAACGTCAGCCTCTATAGCGGCGGTGGCATCCTTGCCGCCAATTCCACCGCGACGATTGTCGGCTCGACATTCGACCGAAACAACGCCGGGTTCGGCGGAGGCGTGATCAACGTCGCCAGTGATGTCGTCATCAGCGGTTCAACGTTCACGTCCAACAGCGCGTCATCGCCCGCCATCATCAGTCCGATCGGCAGTGCCGTCATCATGGCCTTCGCCTTCAACGCGACGCTGCTAATCGACGGCAGTACGTTCGAACTAAACAATCAACAAACCATTACCGTCTTCGGCTTGTCAAGTTCGGGTTCGACTCCCAACACACTGACGCTCCGTAACTCAACGGTAACCACAAGTGGTTTTACTGGTGTTGTCGTCGGAGGTGGTTCGACGGCCACCATCGTTCACTCCTCGATCTACGGGAACGCAACAGACATAGGCTCAGATTTGTTTGCGGAAGGGGCAGTGACGCTGCAGAACAGCATCGTCGGGAGCACATCCGGGAACATCACGGGGCTGGGCGTGAACATCGTCCAAAGTGGAGTGACCGGGCCGGGCATCATCAACGCCGACCCGAAGCTCGCCCCGATCAGCGACAACGGTGGGACGGTGCGGACGATGGAGTTGCTCCCCGGCTCGCCGGCGCTCAACACGGCAGCGGTCGTCCCCGGCATCACAACCGACCAGCGCGGCGCCCCGCGCGATGCCACGCCCGACGTCGGCGCATTCGAACTCATCCCCCTCGTCGTCACCACCGCCGCCGACGAAGACAATGGCACGATCAACCCCGCAACCGGCACCGGGACAAGCCTGCGCGAAGCGGTTCGTTACGCACAGGCCGACCCGTTCACACGCACGATCACCTTCGCGCCCAGCCTCGCCGGGCAGACGATCACCCTCGCCAACGGTTACACCGGCCCGGCCGACGCCACCGCGTTGACCGTCGCCGGCAACCTCACCATTGACGGGCAGGACCGTCAGCTCACGCTCGCCAACGCCACGGGCACCAAACGCCGCCTCTTCGCCCACGCGGGCGGCACTTTCAATCTCAAGAACATCGACCTCACCGGCGGCGACGTCGCGGGCACCCTCTTCGGCCTCGGCGGCGCGATCCTCGCCGGCGGCCCGCTCAAACTCACCAATGTCCGATTCTCCAACCACCGCGCCGATGCCGGTGGCGCGATCTACCTCGTCGCAAGCGCCACCGCCAACATCGTCAACGCCACCTTCACGAGCAACACCAGCACGAGCGTCGGCGGCGCGATCTACGCCGACGGTTCGGTCTCGATCAGCAACGCCACCTTCACCGGCAACTCCTCCGGCGATGGCGGGGCCATCCGGGCCGCAGGCGCGGTTTCCATCGTGAACTCGACCTTCACCAACAACTCGGCGAGCGCGAGCGGCGGCGCATTGCGGCTTTTCGGCAGCGCCTCCATCAACGCCTCCACCTTCAACGCCAACACGGTTGGATCTGCCGCCGGCAACGAAGGCGGCGCGCTGCTCAGCACCGGCAACCTGAGCGTGGTCAACAGCACCTTCGCCGACAACGGCCGAAACGCGCTCGCACTCTCGGGCGGCACAGCCGACCTGCAATTCGTCACCATCGCCTACAACCGCAACGGCGGCATCGCCATCACCGGCGCCACCGCCACGCTCCGCAACGTCCTTGCCGCAGGCAACACCGGCTTCGACGTCGCCGGCCCGCTCACCGCGATGTCATCCAACAACCTCCTCAACCTCTCCGCCGCCGACGCACGCATCGGCCCGCTCGCCGACAACGGCGGGCCCACGCTCACCATCCTCCCGCTATCCGGCAGCCCCGCGATCAACAACGGAGTGAGCCTCAACTTCTTCGACCAGCGCGGCCAGTTTCGCAGCGAGCCGGTCGATATCGGCGCCGTCGAAGTCCAACGCACCTTCGCAGCACTCACCAGCGCAACCTTCGAGTTCGAAACCCGCCAGGCAATCGTCTTCAACTTCAACGGCGACGCGACCGCGGACTTCTCCCGCTTCGACTACTCGCTGACCGATCTCGCGACGTTTAAGTTCGTTCCCGAAGCCCCCTTCGAACTGAGATGGAACGCCACCGGCACCCAGGCCGTCCTCGACCTGATCAACCTGCCCGACGCGAACTACCGGCTCTTCACCCGACTGGACCCCCAAAACTTCCACATCCTCCGCGGCGATGCCAATCGCGATCGACGCGTCGATTTCAATGACCTGCTCGCGCTCTCCCGCAACTTCAACCAATCCGGACGAACCTACTCCCAAGGAAACTTCGACTACTCATCCGACGGCCTCGTCGGATTCAGCGACCTCGTGATCCTCGCAAGGGCCTACGGCCAATCCCTCCCCGCCGACTTCGCACGCGCTCTCGGCAGCCCACCCGCCACCACGTCGTTTTTCTCGGCCACTCGCGCCACCGTCTCCTTCATCCGCGATGCCTCCTCACCCAAACTACATCGCGCCGAACCGCTCAACCCCAGCCGCAACGAACCCATCATCTAACCCCAATCCCACCACCCGCCAACCCCTCGAACCCCCAGCCGCGTCCGATACCTCCGCCTCAGCCCATGCGCTGAGCCTCTTAGCCATCGGCTGCCCGACAAAGGGATGGCCTGCGCCATGTTGGGGCATCGCAAAACCCCTCACGCATGCCCCGCAGGTTCTCGTGGGTTTGCCGCCATGACGCACGCAATCCCCAAAAGTCCTCGCGGGTTTCACTTCAAAGCTCACGCAAAGAATTGATTGCACACCGCCTTCGATCCGGGGACGATTAGACCATGCACCTCCGCCAACTATGCGCAGTCGTCGCTGCTGTTTCGCTTTTGCTGTCTCATGCCGACATCACGCAAGGGGCACCCGATGCGGATGCATGGCGCGTCGGCGGTGCGGAATACGCCCGGTCCCGCGCGCTCAGCGCCGCGGACTTCGGACTCACTCCCAACACCACAGATGATCAGACCTCCATTCTCAACGATGCGATCGTGTCCATCGACAATGACCCGGATCACGACACGCTCTACATTCCGCGAGGCACCTATCTCGTCGCCGGGCACTTGCGACTGCGCCCGGGCGTGAATCTCATCGGCGATGGAATCGGAAACACCATCATCGAGCGGCGAGATGAGTCACACTATCTCCTCTGGAACAAAAGGCTCGACGGCAAGGGAGCCGTGATCGCAAACCTCACACTCAACAACCGGAGCAGAACCGTGATGCTGCAGCGATGCCGCAACATCGGATTTCATCAGGTCGAATTCGTTGGCGGCATCGTGCGGCTTGAGGATTCTTCCGACATCACCTTCTCAAACAATCTATTCAACGAAAACATCGGAAAGGCCGCCTACGCAAGCGCCGGATGCAAGAACATCACCATCACACACAACCGCTTTAACTCGATCTCAAACGGCAGCATCAATCTCAGCGGACACACCGACTGTTACGTGGCGTTCAACCACATCACCTCAGCCGTTCAGATCGACTCGGGCTACGCCGGCATTCGTCTGCCCAACGGCGCTCGCAACAACCTCGTCGAAAACAACCTGATCGAGAACCACGGACGCGGACTGTTTGTGCTCTCATCATCCACCCACAACACGCTGCGCGGCAACATCATCCGAAACTCACGCTACCAGTCAGTGTTCGTACAGTCTTCCGACAACGTGATCCAGGGCAACGTGATCATCGATGCCGGCAGTGAGGCGATCTACCTCGTTGACGCGACCGCCGAGCCCACGCCATCGGTCGCGAACCGAAACCGTGTCGTCGGAAACACGATCTACGACACACGTGCACCGACCCATACAGATCGTCACTTCGCACTTCGGATCCTCTCAACCAACAACACCGTGCAAGGCAATGTCGTCTCGACCTCGTTCGGCAGAACCTCCTTTCAGATCGCCGGCGAACGCGGAAATCAGGTCATTGACAACGTCGCATGGCAGGACGCTCAGGATTATCCCGACCGACCACGGCCATAAATCTGTCGCACGCAGCGGCCCGAGTATTGTCACTCCATCAGCGCGCTGGTGCGGTCCCGCAGATCCGTCAAAAAACGACCCGTGTTGCGACAAAGATGTCGCTTGCAATCGGCCAGGCAAAAGCATGCCCCCGGAAATCGACCCGTGATCGAACGCCGGTCGATCGATGCTTCGGTCGATGTTTCGATCAATGCTTCGGTCGATGTTTCGATCGATGTTTCGATCGTGCCAATTGGGTTAATCGGGCAATTCTTCAAATCCAGATCAAGCCACATCGCCTCGTCGGAAGCCTCGTGCCCGGTTCGGGTGTCTATGAAATGACCGGCACCATCAACATGGACAACCGCTCCTCGATGGCGATGCCAGTCTCGATCGATCTGTCGGATTCAGCGACCTCCTCGCGCTCGCCCGGTACTACAACACAGTCTCCAAAATCTGGGCCGGCGGAAACTTCACCCATGACGTCACGGGAAAAGTCGATTTCGCCGACCTCGTCGCACTCGCACGCAACTACGGCCAATCACTGCCAGCCCCCGCACTCACCGCCTTCACCCCACACGCACACTCACGCGCCAGTTCTCTCGTCGACGACTCCGCCACTCGTCAGAACCGTCGCTCCGCCATTTGATCCTGAACGCGATTCGCTATCCTCTAGCGCATGTCACTCCACCTGCTCAGCCCCAAGGGCTTTCGCGCCGCTGGCGTTCGCGCCGGGATCAAGGCCAGCGGAAAGCCCGACGTCGCACTCCTCGTTGCGGATCGACCCGTCCCCGCAGCCGCCGTCTTCACGACCAACCAGGTCTGCGCCGCGCCTGTCGAAATCGGACGCGATCACATCCGGTCCGGAAAACTCCACGCGATCGTCGTCAACAGCGGAAACGCAAACGCCTGCACGGGCAAGCAAGGCCTACGCGACGCTCGCAATATGTGCGACATCACCGCCAAGCTCCTCCACGCGGATCCCACGCACATCCTCCCCTCAAGCACCGGTGTCATCGGACATCCGCTTCCCATGACCAAGGTTCGCGACGGCATCCACGACGCCTTCGCAAACCTCGGCGACTCCGAATCTCATGCGCACGCGTTCCGCGACGCGATCATGACCACCGACGCATTCCCCAAGACCGCCGCCCGCACCCTCCGCATCGGTCGCAGCAACATCACCATCGCTGGCGTCGTCAAAGGCGCGGGCATGATCGGCCCTCGACTTGCCCTGCCATCCTCACGCACCGCACAGCCAAACGCGTCGAAGAAACTTCACGCCACCATGCTCGCCTATCTCACCACCGACGCCGACATACCACCCGTACAACTCCGACGGCTCCTCTCTTCCAGCATCCAATCCAGCTTCAATGCCTGCCTCGTCGACGATCACACCAGCACCAACGACACCGTCGCCATCCTCGCCAGCGGGGCCAGCACCACAAAGCTCAGTTCCACCCCCGCCGAGCGAAAGTTCGCCTCCGCGCTCGCTGATCTCTGCACCGAGCTCGCCAAGCTCGTCGTCTCCGACGGCGAAGGTGCCACCAAAGTCGTCATCATCCGCGTCCAGAAGGCCAAATCAGACCACGACGCCGCGCTCATCGCACGCGCCATCGCCAACAGCAACCTCGTTAAATGCGCCATGCACGGAAATGACCCCAATTGGGGCCGCATCGTCAGTGCCGCAGGTCTCACCCACGCCACCTTCAATCCCGACCGCGCCACGCTCAACATCCAAGGACATACACTCTTCAAACACGGAACCCCACTCCCCTTCAACCCCGCCCTCGTCAGCCAATCCCTCAACACACGCGAAGTCGATGTCCATCTCAACTGCGGCATCGGCTCCGGCCAAGCCATCCTCTATACCTGCGACCTCACGCGCGAATACATCCGAATCAACGCCGACTACACAACCTAGTCGCCATTCTGATCTTCGTGTCCACGGTGGTCTTCGGGATGCAAACAGACTCCCTCCTCAACTGGCGGCGTCGTGCCTGCGCGTACGCGTTGTCGTCATTGTTGCCGCTCCACGCGCGGCCCGCGCTCGGCGGCGACGCGAACGAGTTGGTCGACCAGCATCGCGAACGGGATGCCCGCTCGGCCCGCCGCCTCAGGCAGCAGGCTCCGCGGCGTGAAGCCGGGCAACGTATTGATCTCCAGCAAATAAAACCTCCCCGACGCATCGATCATCACATCTGTCCGTGAAAGATCTCGACAACCGAT
This sequence comes from Planctomycetaceae bacterium, assembly GCA_027487775.1. GTDB lineage: Bacteria > Planctomycetota > Phycisphaerae > Tepidisphaerales > Tepidisphaeraceae > JAIYCY01. Next base: position 59,956 of record JAIYCY010000023.1, on the reverse strand, counting down.
CAACCGATGCGCTCCCAGCACCGTCTGGCCAATCGTGTGGATCAGCGGATCGGGCAGCGTCGTGTCGAAACTGTGCGTCGCCCCGTTCGTGCCATACTTGCTTGTGAAGTCGAAAAAGCCGTCGTCGTAAACGATCCGGATCGCGGGCAGCGTGCGATCGTGAAGAACGCCCACCGTAATCTCGACCCCGCGAACAAACTCCTCGATCAGCGCGACACCCTCGACAGAGACCAACTCATCGATTCGCCTCGCAATCTCATTGGCATCACCCGATGCTATGACGTGCACGCCGATGCTGCTGCCAGATCGAAGGCTCTTGACGACGCATGGCCCGACGATCGGGCCGGGCGTGGGATCGGCTCGTGTCGCTACATGAAACGTCGGCGTCGGAATGCCGGCCTCGATCCACTTCCGCTTGGTCGCGAGCTTGTCGATCGCAAGCGCAGACGCATGACTTCCCGAACCGACGAATGGAATGCTCCGCGATTCCAGAATCGACTGCACCTGACCATCCTCGCCAAACGCGCCGTGCAACACCGGAAAGACCACATCACAGGGCCGATCCAGTGCCGAAAGATCGTCGGGCGAGATGTCGGATTCAAATACATCGTGACCCGACTCACGCAAGCCCGCAGCCACCGCCCGGCCGCTGACGAGAGAAATCTCCCGCTCGGAACTCGGCCCGCCACGCAACACGGTAACCCTCAGCCCATGAAGTTGTTCGACCATGCATGAAGTTTAACCCACCTCGCGCTATGCTGCATGCATGGGATCCAACAGAACATCACACAAGCGGAAATCTCCGAATCGACTCGGCGAAGAAAAAAGCCCGTACCTGCTCCAACACGCATGGAACCCGGTCGATTGGCACCCGTGGGACGCCACCGCGATCGAGCTCGCACGCACCCGTGACGTGCCGATCTTTCTGTCGGTCGGGTATTCCACGTGCTACTGGTGTCATGTCATGGAACGCGAATGCTTCGAGAACGATGCGATCGCCGCACAGATGAACCGGCATTTCGTCAACATCAAAGTCGATCGCGAACAGAGGCCCGACCTCGATCATCTGTACATGACCGCCACGCAAATCCTCACCCAGCAAGGTGGCTGGCCGATGAGTGTTTGGCTCACGCCTGACCTCAAGCCGTTCTACGCCGGGACATACTTCCCGCCCACCGATGCACACGGCCGCCCCGGATTTCCACGGCTCTGTGACGCGATCGCAGACGCATGGAGCGAGCGACGGCAGGACATCGAACAACAAGCCGAACAAGTCACCCACGCTTTGCGACAACTCGCACGACCGCCCCAACCACGACCGATCCCAGACCGCGACATGGTGATGAAGTGGATCGAACGATCGTGCGAAGACTATGAGCCCAAGCACGGCGGATTCGGACATGCGCCGAAGTTTCCACGGCAGACACTGCTGCAATTGATCCTCGACGCACGCCCGAACGCTCCTGCACCCGTCGCCCAAATGCTCAAACACACGCTCACCGCAATGGCCAACGGCGGCATTCGCGATCATCTCGGCGGAGGCTTTCATCGTTACAGCACTGATGCGCGTTGGCTGGTGCCGCACTTTGAGATCATGCTTTACGATCAGGCCCTGCTCGCACCGGTCTATGCGGATGCCGCGCACCTCTTCGATGAACCTCGTTTCGAACGCGTGGCACGCGGCATATGCGACTTTGTCTTGCGCGAAATGACCTCGCCAAACGGCGCGTTTTATACGGCCCTCGATGCGGAAGTCGATGCACGCGAAGGCAAAAGCTATCTGTGGACGCTCGACGAAGTGCAATCAATCCTCGCCCACGATGCCGAGCGTTTCGCACGCGTGTATGGGCTGGATCGCGGACCCAACTTTGCCGACCCGCATCATGATGACGGTGTCGCGCGGCACAACATTCTCCATCTGCCACTCGGGGCAGACGAGGAAGACGCACCGGAGATCGTGCAAGCCAGAGAAAAGCTCCTCAAGCACCGGGCAACACGCGAACAACCGCTCCTGGACACGAAAATCCTGACCGCGTGGAACGGACTGATGATCGAGGCCCTGGCGAAGTGTTCCGTGCTGCTGCACGAACCACGCTACATCGAAGCCGCCATGCGAGCGGCGGATTATCTGTTGTCGCACCACGTCGATGCTTCAAGCCACATCATGCAAAGCTCTCGCGAAGGCGTGACGCGATCGGAGGCGAGCCTAGACGACGAAGCGTTCCTGGTGGCAGGCCTGACAGCACTCTTTCACGCGACCAACGATCGACGCTGGCGCGACGTCGCGGATCGCATCGCATCTGCCGCGCTGGAGCGTTATCTCGAACGCCAGAACGATCCGAATGGCGCGGTGTTGTACTTCACGCCCACAGGCCGATCCGATGTGCTGGTGCGACAGCCGATCGTTACGGACAGCCCGCTCCCCGCCGGGGCGGCCCGCATGGCACATGCGCTGTGTCTATTGGATCGACATGATGAAGCAGATCTGATCGCGCGATCGCTCTCACCCCATCTCGATCGAATGGCAGAATCCATGAGCGCATCCATGTCGGCCATGTTGCGCTGCATCCAACGAGGCGAACTCACGACGATCTCATCCCCACGACAGGACATCGAATCCAGCGACTTTCCGGAAATGGTCGTGCGGGCAACGCGTGTCAATCGCAGACGCGTTGAAGTAAGCGTTCACATCGGGGCGGGCCTTCACGTGTATGACACGCACACCGATTCATCTCTCGGACTCACGCCAACTCGCCTTCGCGTCGCCCCTCGATGGGCCGCGCTGCTGGATGCGATCGAGTATCCCCCCGCGCGAGCACTCGAACTGCCCTACGGCCCGACGGTGCGCGGGTATGAAGGCTCGATCGAAATCGTCGCCATCTTCCGCGAAGATCTGCCCGAACAATCCATCGAAATGTCCATCGCGTTTCAAGCCTGCGACACCACCAGTTGCCGCAGACCGGGCGTGGTGCGATTCCATGCATGACGCCGACGACTTCAGTTCTTCACCTGCATCGCAAGGATCCTGGCGATGGCCTCGCAAATCTCGGTCCGATGCACGCCATTGAGCGCAAGGGCCAACTGCGTTTCCATCAGCCCGTACGGAATGCCGGTGTCATACCGCTGGCCCTGGATGGTGACGGCCCAGAACTTGTCCGGCGAGCCCTTTCGCATGTGCTCCATCGCGTTGGTGAGCTGAATTTCTCCCTTGTCGCGAATGTTGTTCTGGATGTGATAGTCGATCGAATCAAATATGCCGGGAGAAAAGACGTACATGCCAAACAGCGCCAGATAATTACCCGCCGGCAACATCGGCGTCACCAAATGGTCTCGCGCGAAATCGACGCCGGGCTTTTCATGAACGAGCATGCTCTTGTAAATCCCCTTGACCGCATCGATCGGTTCACCCTTGATCACGCCAAAAAGATGAAGCAGTCGCTCGAGCGTCGGCTGCACGCCGACCACGACATCGAGCATGTACTGCTCATAAATTCTAATCAGTTGCCGAGCGCAGCGATCCTTAATGTCACTGATGTAAATGTGATCTCCCAGCATGAGCAGGAACGGCTCGTCGCCGACAAAGGATTTGGCCTGATGCACGGCATGGCCGAAGCCTTCGGGATTGTGCTGCTCGGCAAAGTGCAAACGCTCGCCGAAGGCTTGCAGTTTTTCGCTTTCGAGGATCGCCCAATCCTTCCCTCGAAAGCTGCGGACGAGATTGTCATCGAGCCGTCGAAAGTATTCGCGATAAATCTTTTCTTCGCCCGGCGCGGTGATGATGCAGATTTCTTCGATGCCGGAGTCGATGGCCTCCTCGCCGATGATTTGGACGACTGGCTTCGTCAGGCCGTCCCGATCGACGAGCGGAAACATCTCCTTCTGCACGGCGGTGGATGCAGGATACTGCCGCGTCCCACGACCCGCGGCAGTGATGACGGCTTTGCGAACTTTGGCCATGTGCGATCCTCCAGAAGTCTGCGCGTGGTCAAATTGTATGAGCGACCAACACCCCAACAAGCCGCCGGGAATGGTCTGTCTCTGCCGTGTTGGGTCTATTTGTGACTCAGAACACGCACATCATCGTCGCACATGATCAACGCACATCAGCGACGCCCGTCCGTATCACCTTTGTCATCCCCCATGCCATCAACATCGGCATCACGACGATCAATGACCTCGCCTTCAATCATCGGCAGATCAGACCGATGCAAACGCGAACCACGCGAGGCATCGTGGGAACCACGCGAAGCATCCTGCGGTCGAACTTCCGCATTCGATTCATACGACGCATTCGATTCATACGACGCGTTCGATTCATCGGACGCGTTCGCATCGGGCAACTCATGTCGATCGGATCGCCGATCCGATGAGTCATCCGATGGATCAGCGTACGACTGCCGATGAGCGGCCTCCGCCTGACGTTGGGCCTGCCGCACCGCGAGCTCGAACTGCCTCGCCGCATCACTCATCGCTCGCTTCACACGCCACACCTGCATCAACAGCCATACAAATCCGAACGCGATCACGCCCAGACCTATCAGCGCACAAACGCCGAGCAATTCGAGAATGTTCACCGCCAACATCATAAACACACTGCGATCCGAACCTACGCATCTTACCCGCTGTACTTCCCGCCAGTCTTCTCAAACCAATTCCATGCAGTGCGAATGATGCTTTCGGGGTCCTTGTACCTGGCTTCCCAGCCCAAAACATTCTTCGCGTGCGCGGGGTTCGCCCACAACGCAATCGCATCACCCGATCGACGCGGACCGTATCTCACAGGAACCTTCCGACCGGTCACCTTCTCCGCGGCCGCGATGATCTGCTTCACGCTGAACCCGTTGCCCGTTCCAAGATTCGCAAGAATCTGCCTGTGCTGCCCGGCCTCCGTCCCCAGTCGCTCCGCCGCGCGAATGTGCGCGTCGGCCAGATCCTCCACATGGATATAGTCCCGAACGTTCGTACCGTCAGGCGTCGGATAGTCCGTACCAAAGACCGTCAGCTCGGGCTTCTTGCCCATGATCGCAAGCAGCACATTCGGAATCAGGTGGCTCTCAGGATCATGATCCTCGCCCAACAGACCATCGTGGCTGCACCCGCTGGCATTAAAGTATCGAAGCGCCGCATATGAAAATTCACGATCCGCATGACAATGATCGTCGAGGATCTGTTCGACCATCCATTTGCTGCGGCCGTACGGGCTTACCGGTCGCTTGGCCAGGTCTTCCGTGATCGGCACGCGCTCAGGGTCGCCGTACGTCGCGCATGTGCTGCTGAACACAAACTTCTTCACCCCAGCATCACGCATCGCCTCCAGCACCGTCACCGTCGTCGAAACATTGTTGTGATAATACATCAGTGGAGATTCGACGCTCTCGCCCACATACGCGTAAGCCGCAAAGTGCATGACCGCCTCGATCTTCTGGTCACGCAGCGTTCGCGTCAGCAGCACCTTGTCATCCAGCTCGCCCAACACCATCGGCGCGCTCAGCAGCTTCGCCACCAACGGATGACCTCGAGAACCGTTGTCATAAATCACCGGCGTGTGCCCCGCCTGTTGCAACGCACGCACCGTATGAGAACCGATATATCCCGCCCCGCCTGCCACTAGAATGTTCATCCCGGAATCTCTAAGGCCTCCCGCCTCGCGACGCAAACCCAACACATCCACCCAAAGAAAAATCTTGACGCCACCCATCCACTCCGACGAACATCACGCCTGCTACGTCTCGCCGTCCGTTCACAAACGTCCCAACGCAAACTTCATCCGCCCGATCCAAACACCGGCCTTCGGAGCATTCATCATGACCATCGCTCGCTCATCCCGCCTCGTCGCATCCGCTTCCCTCGCGATGTCGATCCTCACATCCTCCGCACACGCCGACCTCTTCAACTTCACCGTCGATCCCGCTCAGTCGAGCGTCAACATCAACATCAGCGCAACCGTCAACGGAACCACGCTCTCCGATTCTGATTCCAGCTCTCTCACTGGCTTTGTCAATACAGAACTCCTCCTCCCCGCATACAGCTTCGAGCAACTCAACATCACCAACACCTCCCTCGCACTCTCACGCAATCTCCGTTTTGATCTCGTCGTCTTCCTCCTCGGCGGGGTCAGGATCGATGCCAATGGCCTCGTCTTCGGCATCCCCGGGCCCACCGGCTCCGGCGTCGCAGGCCCGCCCGCACCCGTCGCACTCGACGGAAGCTTCAACCAAACCAACAACCTCATCAGCGGATCTGGAACCATTCTCTACACCGGCGTCGGGCTCCTCGGAGCCGGCATCACCCCAGGCAACCTCAATCTCGCCGATCAGCCCGCCGCGCCGGGCGACTTCGCGGGCTCCGTCTCTCAAAACGGCTCCAACCTCCGACTCCAATTCCCTCTCTCAACCACCCAAACCTTCAACGTCGACAACAACGGAACCCTCATCCCCGTCACCATCGTCGTCAACGGAAATGTCCGCGCTAACGCATCCACCATCGCCACAGGTTGGAAATCCGACGCCAGCGGAAACATCTCATCCCCCGCCCATTTCTCCGGCGGACTCCCCGGAACTTCTCCAACATCCAACTTCCCCGTCCTCGTCTTCGGCCCAGTCATCTCCGCGCCTCGGGCCATCACGCTCGACGCGCCTCTCTCCGTCGATCGAATCGATTTCAGCAGCCCACACGCCTACACGCTCGCGCCCGCATCCTCTTCATCCGCACTCCCCGCAAGCATCAACTCTCGCATCCGCGTCCTCCAGGGCGACCATCACATCAATACCGCCGTCAGCGCCGGACAAGCCTTCGCCATCGAAGTCGAACCCGCCGCCAACATCCGCATCCGCGCCCTCAGCCAATCACAACCTCTCCACACGCTCAACGTCCGCGGCTCCGGGTCTGTTGAAATCTCTCGCCTCGACGCAGGACGAATCGCCATCGACAACGCGCTCGTACGCGTCGCACACGCCCCCGTCGCCCCCTCGCCCCTGCCCAGCCGCATCACACAACTCACCCTCACCGACAACGCCTCTCTCGATGTCGGCACCGCCGGACTCGTCGTCGATTACAACCCGCTCCTCGCCATCCCCACCACGCCCGTCCGCGACATGATCCTCGCCGCCTACAACAACGGCTCATGGAACGGCGCCGGAATCCTCAGCAGCATCGCACAATCAAACCCCGCCTTCGGCGTCGGATATGCCGAAAGCTTCCAACTCCTCGGCCCGAACGGCGGAACATGGCTCAACCTCAACGTCGACAGCTCCGCCGTCCTCGTCCGCGCCACCCGGCTCGGCGACACCAACCTCGACGGAATCGTCAACTTCACCGACCTCCTCGCACTCGCTCGCAACTACAACCAACCCGGCAACTGGATCCAAGGCGACGCCGACTACGACGGCAACATCGGCTTCACCGACCTCCTCGCACTCGCCCGAAACTACGGCCAATCACTCCCCTCACCCCACACACTCCTCACCCACAACCATCTCACCCACGCCTTCCACTCAGACTTCATCCGAGCACTCGCCATCGTCCCCGAACCCGCAACACTCCTGCTCATCGCCGCCGCGCCCATCCTCCTCACCCTCCGCCGACGCGGCACACCTCAACACACACCATCTCGCATCCCCGTCACACAAACTCCGCACACCCTCCATCACTCACCCATCTAATCAACGCACCCGCTCGTCAAGACAGCGCGTCCCCTCGCCACGTCGATCGTCCATCGGCATGAACTCCCCCCGGCGGTTTGGGGAGCTGCGACCTGGGAAGCGCGGGGAATCGAGCGATCGTCGATCGCCAACACGCAAGAGGCGTGCGGTCCGCGCCCGACTTCGGATATAGTACGCCGCAACCATCCGACAACACGAACAGCCCACCATGCTTCCATTACCCAACGACGTACACGGACTGATCTTTGATTGCGACGGAACCCTCGCCGACACCATGCCGCTGCACCTGCGGGCGTGGCAGGCGATGATGGCACGCTACGGCGGATCGATCAGCAGTGATGAGTTCTACGCGCTCGGTGGCGTGCCGACCCGACGCATGATCGAAATCCTCAACGAGCGCCACAACACCAACGTCCCCGTCGATGAAGGCACCATCGAAAAGGAAAAACTCTATTTCGATCTCACCCACACCGTCGAACCCATCGCCGAGGTCATCGACGTCGTCAACTACGCAAAGGGTCGCATCCCCATGGCCGTCGCCAGCGGCGGGGAGCGATACGTCGTCGAACGCACACTCAAACTCATCGGACTCGACAACGTCTTCGACGCCGTCGTCACCGCTGACGATGTCCAATGGGGAAAGCCCTCCCCCGACATCTTCCTCGAAGCCGCCCTCCGCATCGGCGTTGCGCCCGAACACTGCCTCGTCTTCGAAGACGCCGACAACGGCTTCATCGCCGCCCAGCACGCCAGGATGCGCTGCATCGACATCCGCAAACATCGCAAATCGTTTTCGCTCTGCCCCCAACACGAACATCCATCAGCAGGTCCAGACTCGGTCTAAAGCTGCCTCACCAAAATCTCACGCTCGATCGTCCCCTCACCGCTCACATAAAATCGCGCGCGATACTCTATCGATCCGCCCGGACGCAACACCAAATCCGGCAACGGGGATCGCGGATTGGGTACAAACTGCAACTGCCCGCTCGAAAGCTCACGCCCGTCGGCATCTCGAAAATAGGTCGAAATGTCCGGATCGCTCTGCCAACGCAAACTGCCCTTGGTGTACGTCAATCGATAACCGCCACGCACCAAATGCTGCCGGAACCGCGCGACATCGTCGAATCGCCTCGACTCCTCGCCGGATATCTCGATCAACAGGTCGCTCAACACTTCGAGATTCTCGGTGTAACGCGATTCCAGCGTCGTCGTCAGCCGAGCAGCGTATTCACGAAACCGCTGTTCAAAGCCCTCGAAATTCGTGCCGAAGTTTCGCGTAAATGCAGTCTGTGCCGATGTCCCGCGATGAATGTCGTTCAGCATGTTGAAGAACCGCTGACGATAAAGCGGCTGTCCGTCCGCGTTCGTCGCATACACCAGAAAATGCACCATCGACCAAGCCTGATTATAAAGCGTCGCCCCACGGTCGCGGTCACGCATCGTCCGCGCCCACGTGCGATGATCCATCGAAACGAAATCCTTGAACGCCGTCAGACGATCACCCTCAAGATCCGCCCGAAGCTGCCTGATCCGTCGCGGCGGAACCTGCTCAAGAATGAACCGCCGACCCGTCCAGATTCCCTCCTCAAACACCTGCGCCATCCCCTCGTTCACCCAGACCGGCATGTTCGGGCTGATCGCCCAATGCGCGAATTGATGAAACGCCTCATGCTGCAGCGTACGCCGCAGCGCGTCTCGCCCCTGACCCTCCAGATAAGCCGCCAAAATGTTCTTCGACGGAATGAACACCCCGCCCGTATTCGGCAAGCGATCCTGAATGAACGCCGAATAAGCGTTCCGCCCCGCAAACACATACACGTCCAGCCGATCCACACTCGCGATCCCGAACGCACTCAATCGCCTCGAATACTCCTCAAACATCGCGTCCAAACGCAACGACAAATCCCGCGCTAGCTCAGGATCCACATCCGTCAACAATCGATAATGACGATTGTCATACGACACCAACGTCGGACTGCTCGCCCCGCCCACCTGCCCCGAGCCTCCGCCCGATCCCGATTCCGACCCAGTGCCCTGCCTCACGCCCCCAGGGCCCTGCCTCACGCCAGCAGAATCACCCGTACCCGCACTCAACTCGATCTCGCGCGCGCTCACTTCCTCCGCTTCAACCGATGCCTTCACACCCACGGCCGTCCCACCCATGAGCACCCACAGCAACAGAAGACGAGCCCCAATCACAACGGGATTCCACATACCGTCAAATCGCAGCATCCCCCAACATCGCGCATCATACGATGACCGCGCAACACCACCGGGCGTCCGGATGCAACGGCCCTCCGGGCGAGGCTTTTCTTTCCCTGTCACGTCCCTATCATCGGCTCGTCCCCTTTTTAGACTGGAAAATCTGACCTCATCACAACGTTTCGCTCGATATGATACGCCCTTCCACAACACATCAGCCCCAAACCATCCAACATGTCTGACCAACCCAACCAACTCGAAGCCGACCGCCGGGCAAAACTCGAAAAACTCCGACTCATCCACGTCGATCCGTTCGGCCAGCGCACCGCCGATCTCATGCCGATCGCAGACGCCCGCGCCAAGCACAAGCCCGAAACCGACGGCCACGACGGAGGCGCTGTCGTCAAGGTCGCAGGTCGCATCACCTTCCGAAAAGACTTCGGAAAACTCGTCTTCATGTTCATTCAGGATCAAACCGGCCGCATCCAAGTCGCCATCGACAAAAAACGCGTCCCCGAACTCGACTGGGAAATCGATCGACTCCTCGACCTCGGCGATCAGATCGTCGTCCAAGGCCCCCTCGGCGTCACCAAAACCGGCGAAACCACCGTCTGGGCATCGTCGCTCCAAATCAGCGCCAAATGCCTGCTCACCCCGCCCGGAAAATGGGACGGTCTCAGCGACGTCGAAGCTCGCTACCGCCAACGCTACGTCGATCTCTGGGCCAACCCAGACGTCATGCAACTCGCCCAAACACGCATCCGCATCATCGACGAAATCCGCAGCTTCCTCCGCGCTCGCGGCTATCTCGAAGTCGAAACGCCCATGCTCCAGCCCATCCACGGAGGCGCGGCCGCCCGACCGTTCAAAACCCACCACAACGCACTCGACATCCCACTCTTCCTACGCATCGCACCTGAACTCTATCTCAAGCGACTCCTCGTCGGCGGAATGAACAAAGTCTTCGAAATCAACCGCAATTTCCGCAACGAAGGCATCAGCCCGAGACACAATCCCGAATTCACCATGCTCGAAGCCTACGAAGCCTACGGCTCGTGGGAAACGATGGCCGACATGGTCGAAGACATGATCTGCACCGTCGCTCAAAACGTCCTGGGCACCCTGATCATCAACCACAAACTCCCAGACACCAGTGAAGCCGGCGAGCCAACTCGCCGTATCGACTTGAGCAAACGCCCCTGGCGCCGCGCGACCATGTCCGAACTCGTCGAAGAAAAGACCGGCTGGACGTTCGACAAAAATCCCATCCCAACCGACAAGCTCGAAGCCATCCGCGCTAACCACCGCGGCAAGGACATCAAATACCACGCCAACCCCGCAGAGCAGCTCACCGAGCTCTACGAAAAGCTCGTCGAGCCGACGCTCATCGATCCCTGCTTCGTCACACGCGTGCCCGGCGTGATCATCCCACTCGCCCGGCGCTGCCGCGACGACGACTACTTCGCAGACGTCTACGAACTCGCCATCAACGGCCAGGAAATCTCGCCCGGCTACACCGAACTCAACGACCCCGACGTCCAGGCGGAACACTTCCACCACCAGGTCGGCGATCGCGAAGAACAGCAGCAGGTCGACGAAGACTTCCTGACCGCCCTCAAGTACGGCATGCCCCCCGCCGGCGGAATCGGTCTCGGCATCGACCGCCTCGTCATGATGCTCACCGGCGCACCCAGCATCCGCGACGTCATCCTCTTCCCACTCATGCGGCCGCAGGGATGATCATGCGATTCTTCTGGAATGAAGCGAACATCGAACACATCAACACCCATGCAGTCACCCCTTCAGAAGCAGAAGAGGTCATTCGCACCAGTGGTCGAGGCTATCCCCGCGACATCGGCCATGGAAAGTTTCTCGTACACGGGCAGACTTCGCGCGGTCGCTGGCTGCAGGTAACCTTTGTGCGAAAGCCTGCAGATTCGTAGCGATCAAAGCCGATGTCGCTCGATGAACTGGACGTTAGATCGAATGAGATTTGGATCATGGTGATCCACGCACGCGACCTGACCCAAGCCGAACGCCGACGAAGGCTACGTCGATAACCTGATACACTCATCCAGCCATATGACCAAGCGAACCACAACAACCCGATCGACAAAGAAGCCAGGGGAGATGACGAAGCCGTTCTGGCAAATGTCCGCCGCCGAATTGCGGGAGGCGACGCGCGAATTCGACAAGCCCACGCGCTCTGCTTCGATCGGTCGCGCGCTGACCCAATCCGAACGAATCGCCTTCGAGACCTCTCGACGAGGTGGTCTTCGCGTCGTCGATATCGATCCCAAACTGCTCAAACGCGCTTCCATCGAAGCCGGACGACTCGGTATCACACTCGGGCAATACATCGAACAAAGCCTTCGCGGCATGATCGCCTTCAAAGGCGGCCAAACCGCGTGAGCACCACTCAAGTCATCCTCGTCAGCCTCGTCGCCCTCCTCGCCTTCGCCATCCTCGCGGGCGTCGGGGTGGCCATTCTCCATTACCTCATCGGCCCGCCCGCGATTCGTACGCTCGTCCACAAATACCTCTTCAAGCTCCGACTCGCCTGGGTCAGCCTACTCGCCGTCGCGCTCTGCGTCGCGCTCGTACTCGTCGTCTTCAGCGTCATGGGCGGATGGCTCGCGCAATATCGCAACAGCTTCAAACTCCTCTCAGGCGACCTCATCATCTCCACGCCAAGACAAAGTGGTATCAGCAACTATGACGCGATCATCAAACGCCTCCGCGAAACGCCCGGCGTCGACGCCGCCGTCCCCGTCATCCGAACCGCCGCACTCATCAACATCGATAACAAAATCGAATCCTACGTCCAGGTCCTCGGCATCCCCATCGCCGACATCGATCGCGTCTGGCAGTTCGGGCCCACGCTCGTCTACAACTCCGAAGTCGATTACCCAGAACCATGGAAACTCAACCGCCTCAGCTTCGATCTCTACCCTCACGCACCCTATGAATTCATCCTCCCAGACGACGCACGCGTACGCGAGCGACCGGGCATGATCGTCGGCGGACTCGTCGTCGGCGCTCGCAAAAAACGCGACGGACAAGTCGACTGGCCACCACAACTCGAACTCCGCTTCGCACGCCTCACCGTCGTGCCCGCCGCCGACGATCTCAGCAGCGCCACCACCCTCAACCCCGCACTCACCCAATACTGGATCGTCCACGGCTCACGCACCCAACTCCCAGTCCACGACAACAACGTCTACGTCCCCTTCGACGTCCTGCAGCGCGACCTGCAGATGAACAGCTACACCTACAAAGACCGCAAAACCGGCGAATCCAAAACCGAACCCGCACGCACCAGCGAAATCCACATCAGCGTCTCGTCTGGCATCGATCCCATCGCACTCAAAAGCAGCATCGAAGAAGTCGTCTTTGACACCACAGGACAAATCCCCAACGCCGGCTTCGGCGCCATTCGCGTCCAAACATGGCAGGAACAGCAACGCCTCTGGATCGGCGCGATCGAAAACGAAATCTCGCTCGTCATGTTCCTCTTCAGCTTCATCAGCCTCGTCGCCGTCGCACTGATCTTCTGCATCTTCTACATGATCGTCATCGAAAAGACGCGCGACATCGGCATCCTCAAAAGCGTCGGCGCATCGCCATGGACCGTCGCCTACATCTTCCTCTGCTACGGCGCGGTCATCGGATGTGTCGGCGGACTTCTCGGCATCGCGCTCGGCTGGACCTTCACGCATTACATCAACCCGATCCACAAATGGGTGGCCGCCAACACCGGTTTTGACCCGTGGAACCCTGATGTCTACGCATTCGACGAGGTGCCCAATCGCGTCGATGTCTCGGCGGCGGGCATCATCTTCGCCGTCGCCATCGCCGCCGCGGTCGTCGGCGCGGGCGTCCCCGCACTCCGCGCCGCCATGCTTCGCCCCGTCCGCGCCCTACGCTTTGAATAACCACGCTCCCCTGCAGCAGTAACAATCCGCAGGCGAAGCCTTCCAGTCACACAAAAAGCCGACGGTCGACCGATCAAGTCGACCGCCCGCGAAGGGAACCCTGTTCACTCATTTGCGGCGACGCAGCGCCACGACCGCCGCACCCGCAAGCAGACCCATCGTTGCCGGCTCGGGAACGACGCTGCTCATCACGGTATAGACGTCTGTGTTGTCGACGAATTGACCACGACGCGGGTCCACGCCGTCAAACAGCTGCGAAAAGAGTTCGCTGCCCGGACCACGAGACCAGAGGGGCACGAGTTCATTGGTGTGGTTGGTGGTCCAGAAGATGCCCTGAGGAAGCTCTCCCGCCCCGCCGGGGACAGGGTCTTGGAAATAGACTGTTCGAGAGTCCGGTCCGAGGAACATCCCGTTGGCGTGATCGGTGGTCACGATCAGGAGTGTGTCGTCCCATGAACTCTCGGTCTCGATCCAATTGATCACCCGATCGACGGCACGATTGAATTGCAGTTGCTCTTCAATGAGCTGCGGCAGGTTGTTGGCGTGGGCAGCCGAGTCCACAGAAGCGCCTTCGATCATCACGAAGAAGCCTTCGGGGTCCTGCTTGAGCGTGTTGATGGCGGCCATCGAGAGCTCGTCGAGGTCGGGGTTGACGAATGGCACTGCGCCATTGGGGTTGGCCGGATCGTAGAATCGCGGGTCGTATGCATTCCTACGACCAGTGGTGTTGCGGCTGTTCAGCGATCCACCAACGGGGACCATGCCGAAGAGTCGCTCGGGGGCGGGTTGCGAGCCGTTCCCGATGGCTCGGAGATTTGCGTTGTTGTCGACAAAGGTCCAGTTGTCGAGGCCACCGCGCAGGGCGGCGAGGTTCGCGGCGCTGAGCGTTTGTGAGCTTCCACCAAACTCCGGATGGCCCGGGGTGATGATCACATCGAGATTGCCGTTGCGGATCATCGAATCGCTGATGGCGGCTTCATCGTCACGGAAGTCGTCCTGTGTGCCGAATGCCGCTGGCGTGGCGTCGGTGAAGGGTTTGGTGGTGACGACACCCGCCTTCTTGCCCAGAGCCTTGACCTGCTGGGTGATGAACGGCACGGCTTCGAGCGAAGTGCCATTATCGATGAAATTGATGGCGCTGTTGTAAGTCTTACGTCCTGAAGCAAGCGCAGTGCCCGCAGCGGCACTGTCCGTGGTGCTGTTCCAGATCAGGTAGTCGTAGGCGGCGAAGCCTTGATCGAAGTGCGGTCGCACCGATCCTTGAGCCGCGAGCAATCCCGCAAGCTGTCGAACCGCAGCCGGGTTGCTGGCAACGGGCGTCAGCGCCTGCCGCGGACCTCGATCACCCAAAAGTGAGCCGTTGGCATTCGCCCAGACACGAACGGTTTCCGGCGTGTCATCATTGGCTGCAGAGATGTCGTAAGAGCCGTTCTGTGGGATGGGCAACTCGTTCCACAACTGTGGAAGACGACGTGGGAGGGTCCCTGCGGGAAACCCAAGACGCACATCGGTCTGACCCGGCGGAAGCGGAAGCGTGTCGCCCGGGAAGGTGCTCATCCAATGGCTCTTGTACGCGGGGTTCGACTGCCAAGGCTGTTGCGTGCTGTTGTTCCCAAACTGCCACTGGTTGGCAGCCTTCCATGTCGTGTCGCCCGCGCCGTCGGAGATCATGAGGATGACGTTCTTGGCTTTGGGATTGGCCAGTGCACTGGTCGTCCCTGCAAGAACGGCAACAGAAAAGGCGGCATAACGAATGCTACGAGACATCTTCTCTCCTTAAAAAAGAACCTGCGTCCATGTGAAGACTGTGTGACGACAAACCGACGACCGACCGATCAAATCGACCGCCGGCGATGGGACGAACGACACCTCACTTGCGACGACGAAGTGCGATCAGCGACGCACTCGCGAGCAGGCCAAGCGTTGCGGGCTCCGGAATCGGCGCGACGACGAACTGGCTCACGATGCGCGGCTCGAGCGCGAGCACGGCTTCGGGGTTGGCCAGTGCGAAGGCGTCGTCGAACGCGTCAATGCTCCATGTGGTGACCGTCAGGTTCTCGAGCTCGTCGATGTCGAACTCGGTCCAACTAAAGCCGTGGGCGGCGAAGTAGCTGCCCTGCAGGAGCGTGGCGTTCAGGCCCGAGTCTTCCAGACCAACGGGGGAGTAGCCCAGCGGGGTGACCTGCGCGTCGACGAGGTTTCGCACGAACGCGTCCTTGCCCGCCTCGGGCAGAGAGTTGTAGAAGGCGAGCTGCTCAGGCGTGATCAGATTTGCGGCCGCTGCGATGTTCGCGACCGCGGGGCCGAAGCGTCCGTTGAAGAAGCCGACCGGGCCGGTCACGATCTCGAACGCGTTGGTCGGGATGCTCTGCAAGCCCTGTGCGGTGGGGACCTGGTAGCTGAGGTTGTTGACGATGGTGCCGTGGAAGTCGCCGGCTACGAAGACGACGTTGTCGATTCCGTTGTCATCGATGAACTTCAAAAGCTCGGTGCGCTCGGTGGCGTAGCCTTCGAAGCGGTCTTCGGCATTGACCACGCCGAAGTTCTGGATCGGCTCAGGGATGACGACGATCTTCCACGTCACGCCCGAAGCCTGGTCGGCGAGCAGGTCGGCCTTGACGGCATCAAGCTGCGGACGACCGAGCAGCGTGCGGCCGGGCGTGAAGGTGCTGGCGAGGAAACCGCCAACCGCGATCGGATCGGTGGGGTTGCTCACCGGCGGGAGCTGCACATCGCGGAAGCTGCGGCTGTCGAGCATCGTCACGCTCGCGCTGCCGCCGAGATCCTGGTGGCGATAGAGCTTGGTCACGCCGTCGACGCGGGCGTCGCCTGTGCCCGACCAGACCTGCGATCGCGTGGGGTGATACTCGCTGTAGGCCCGCATCGCATCGCGGTAGGCCCGGGTTTGGTTCACGAACGGAACTGCGTCGGTGAAGAGCGGGGCCTCGCCGGGGTTGACGAGGGGCGCATCGGGCGACACGCCTGGCGCTGCGCCGCCCGCGAAGTTGTCGACGATTTCGTGGTCGTCGATCGTGTTGAAGATCGGGGCCGACGCGTAGACCTGGCCCATGAAGTTGTTGGGCGTGGCGCTGACGGCCGACTGGCTGATGATCTCGCGGTGCTTGGTGCGGAACTGATCAAGTGTGCGGGCCTGCACGACGCCAGGCAGGGCGCGGGTTTCGGTGTCGGCGTAGATGGTGTCGCCGAGCTTGAGGATGACGTCGGGGTTGCGGCCGGGCAGATTGCGCACGGTGGGGAACGGGGCAGACTGCTGCCAGTCGGTGGTGGTGGCAATGCGGACGGGCTGCTTCACGCTCGTGGGGGCCGGTGTGCTGAAAGCGCCCACGCGGGTCAGCGCGCCGGCGTCGGTCGCGCGAAAGTAATACTGCTGATTCGGCGCGAGCCCGGTGACGTCGAGCTTGGCGGGCACGAGGTCGGTGCCGACCGTCACCGCGCCGCCGCCGAGGATCGACGAGAAGTCGGGCGTGGCTGAGTACTCGAAGCTGACGTTGCCGGGCGTGTCGGTTCGCGCGAAAAGCACGACCGAGTTGTTGGTCAGATCACCCGAGCCGACGACGAGTTCGTTGGCGTGTGCGACCACGGGTAGAGCCGCGATGACGGCAGTCAGCAGCAGCAGTGAGCGGGCGTTCGAACGCATGAAGATTCTCCCTTTCGAGTTTGAGAGGCGGACGCGACGGGCCTGATAAGCCGATCGAAGAGTCGATGCTTCCTTCTCGGAAGCACCGACCCGAAGTTCAGTCCATGAACGCATTCACTTGCGACGACGAAGTGCGATCAGCGACGCACTCGCGAGCAGGCCAAGCGTGCCCGGCTCGGGGATCACCTGACCGGCAGCGTTGAGAAACAACGTCACTTCATCGCCGTACTCGCGACGCTCTGTGCCGATCAGATCGTAATTGGCATCCAAGAGCGGGAAGACGTAAACCGGCGTGAGCGTGATCCTGGCTACCGCCTCGGCGGGCGTGCCTTCGGTCAGCACCGACGAAAGCTTCTCGACGTTGACTTCGAGATGACCGTAATGCTTTCCGCCGTCCACGAGTTGCAGAACGCCGTCCACCATCTGCCACTGTTCGGCTTCACTTTGATCGGCGGACCACTTGCTGAATGGGTTGTAGTTCAGCAACTCACGGTTGTAGAAGTCCGCACCGGGCGCTTCGTTGAGACGACGCTCGCCACGCAGCCCGTCTGCGCTCACGCCGACGTCGTAATAGTGCACGCCCAGGCCGTCTCGGTTCTCATCCACAAAGCTCCGCTCGAACATCTCGCTGTGCCCACTCAGCACAGCTGCCACGCCGAACTCTTCGAACATGCTGTGATACTGCCGCATCGGCGTTCCGCCCTGACCGCTGCTTGCGACATGGTTCATGGGCAGGCCGTGCTCACCATCCGAAAAGGGCGCGTGATGGAACTGCACGAAGACGATCTGCCCGTTGGCTCGCGCATCGGCAAGTTGCTGCCGGGCCCAGTTCCACTGCGTGCTGCCGGGATTGAAGTCGCTCAGATCATCGAAGTCGTATCGCTCGTAACCGGCATCGACGCGGGTTGCGTTGTAATCGTCGACGGAGAAATTCTCCTGCGTGTCGGTCCCGGGGCCGGTGTATTGCCGTCCAGTCAGTCTCGTGCCGGCGGGGTAGTTGGCGCGGCGATCTTCGTTCAATCCACCAGGCTGGCCGCCGTTGGTGGAATCGAGCGTGATGATCGTGACCGGACCGTAATCCACTCGGTGGTAATTGTCCTGCGCGTTGACCGAGCCATTGGATGGCGCATCGATGTAGCTCTTGTACTTGGCACGACCAAAACGCGGGCCGTTGTTGAGTGGGTTGGCCTCGGTGTTGGTGCTGTACCCGCCGTTGACGCCGGTGGCGAAGACCTCCCAGTTGCCCATCGCAGCGATCAGCGGACGCTTGGTGAGGTTGTCTCCGAACTCACCTGCCTGATGCCGGAAGAACTCGTCCCAGCCCGGCTGATATCCGCCGCCCTGAACGATGTCGCCGGGCATGACCACAAAGTCCGGGTTTCGCGAATCGACCGTCTGAAGGTTCCGTCGAAAGCCTTCGCTCTCGGTCAGGGGGTAACGCAGCACGGTCGCGCCGTTCAGCGTTGTGGTCCCGAACTTGTTCGCAAAGGCGCTGCCTACAGCAGGTCGACTGGCAGCGCCAGCACCGGGGGCCCACTGGGTCCGCTGCACGCGTGCGAGCGGCTCGATTTCGCTGTCGCTCATCGCGACAAACCGCACGGATTGCCAGTTGGTCTTGCTCGGCGCAGTGCGGAATTGACGCGAAAATGTCTCCGTGCCCTGCGTGACCGTGTACGTGTAGGTCTGTCCAGGCTGAAGCGAACGAACGTCAACCGAATGCTTGTAATTGTTGCCACGCGCGCCCGAACCGCCCACCAACCATGAACCCTGCGAGAGTCCGCCTATCGTCTGCACATCTTCACCCGACGTGTAATCCAACGCGATCTCTCGCGACGGAGTCGTGCTAAACGAGAGAGGCGAAGACAAACCCGGACCCGTGATTTCGATCGCGCCGGGGGTGTTGCTCGTCGTGAACCAGTTGATCAGCATCCCGTCTGTCGACGGCTGCTGCAGGTATGGATTGATGCGGAACTGAGCTGTCACAGCGGACGCGGATAGAGCGATCAACGCTGTTGACAACAATGCGGACGACTTCTTGTACATTTCTCTCCCTGAATTGAAGGGTGACTGTGGGTGCGAAACACAAAATCGGCATGCGCCGATCCGCCGGGAGAGTCATCTCAGCTTGTCAAGGTCGTGCAATCTTCGGGTTCAGGTTCACGCAATGTTGAGTGAACATTGCGCGAAGCTGAACGGTGAGAGCGGGACTAATTCACGCATCGACATCACTTGAGCTTTCGGACTGCCTGAGTCGCTGATCTGGAATTTCTGTCACGCGGCTTGGCACGCATCAGCATTTTTGCGAGAACCGGTCGTTGATGACTGTAAAAGACTCACCCCTGCCCTCCCGAGCATCGACAGACTCGCCGCTCTATGACGTCGTCAATCTTTCCAAACGATATCGCATGGGACGCGTCGAACTCCCGGTGCTGCGAGGCGTGAATCTTTCAGTCAACGCCGGCGAATTTCTCGCCATCGAAGGGCGCAGCGGGTCGGGAAAGAGCACACTCCTCCACCTCATGGGAGGACTCGATACGCCAGACTCCGGCTCGCTCGTCTTTGATGGTCGCGACATCGGTCGCGTCGGACACCGCGTCCGCGGACGCATTCGCAATCGCGAAATCGGATTCGTCTTCCAGTTCTATCACCTGCTGCCCGAACTGAACGTCCTCGAAAACACCACCCTCAGCACACACGTCGACGGTTGGCTCGCAGGACACCTCAAACGTCGAACCCAAACCCGATCACGCGCTGAAGAACTTCTCGAAAAGGTCGGCCTCCGCGATCGAATCCGACATCGGCCCGCCGAACTCTCCGGCGGCGAACGCCAACGCGTCGCCATCGCGCGAGCTCTCATGAACCGCCCGCGACTCCTGCTTGCCGACGAACCGACCGGCAATCTCGATTCCCAAACCGGACGCCAGATCATGGACGTCATCGAAGACCTGCATCGACGCGAATCGCTCACCGTCGTCATGGTCACACACGACCGAGCACTCGCCAAAGAAGCCGACCGTGTCCTCGTCCTCCGCGACGGACGGCTGATCCAAGAGTGACCCGCTCTTCCCCCCGCGCCCACGACGCTTGAATCACGACGATCAGAATCGGCGCGCAAGCAAGAAAACGGCGTTCGCGAGCCGGCACAAACGCGCACGCGAGCGTGTCGGAATCGTCGCGCGAATCACGTTGTTCTGATCGCTTTTCCGAGGAAAACCCAACGTAGCGATAAGAGATCGCGAAAAAATCAAAAAAAACTCGCAAAAGCGCTGCGCACCTGCGGACGCAACCGCGCAGCGCGCCTGTTGAATTGAGGGAACGAGTGTTCCCGAGCCCGCAATCTCAACGGGCAGTCGCGTTCGGGCGGACCGATGCACTTCCCGACGATGACGTGGTCGGCAGGCGCTTGGCAGCGTAGTCGACGGCTGCCTTCACAAGGCCCAGGAAGAAGGGTTGACCCTTCAGCGGTCGACTCGTCATTTCCGGGTGCGCCTGCGTACCGACGAAGAAAGGATGCGTGCCAGTATCAAGCTCCAACACCTGCATGATCGGCTGCGTCGGATGTTTACCGGAGAAGATCAAACCATGTTCCTCAAGACGCGACACGTACTTCGGATCGACTTCATATCGATGTCGGAAACGCAGCCTTGTAAGCGTCGCCTCGCCAAAGAGCTTCGCCGCCAGTGTGCCGGGTCGAATCTCCACATCCTTCCCGCCGAGCCGCATGTTTCCGCCGAGGCCTTCGATCATCTTCTGCTCCGGCAGGATGTCGATCACCGGCTCGACGCACTTCGGATCAAACTCCGTGCTGTTCGCCTGCTTCAAACCCACCACGTTCCGCGCGAACTCGATCACCGCCATCTGAAAGCCAAGACAAATGCCCAGAAACGGCACGCCCTGCGTTCGACAATGGCGAATGCAGTCGATCTTGCCCTCCGTCCCACGCACGCCAAACCCGCCCGGAACGATCACGCCATGCACGTCTCGAAGTCGCTGCGCGACGTTGTTCGCATCCACGTTCGGCGTGTCGAGCCAGCGCAAATTCACGTTCACGCCCATCAACACTCCCGCATGCTCGCAAGCCTTGATGATCGATGCGTACGCATCACGCAGACTCGTGTATTTCCCGGTCACCGCGATCGTCACATCCTTGTTGCACTTGCCGATCCGCCCGACAAAGCCCCGCCACTTCTCACGCTCACGATCTTCGTTAGGCTGGTCAACGCGATCGTGCAGATCAAGCACCGTCAACACTTCGCGATCGATGCCCGCATCACGAAGCGCATCGGGCACAAGATAGATCGAATCCAGATCGTGCATCGAAAGCACGCGCTTCATCGGCACGTTGGTGTACATCGCGATCTTTTGACGAACCTTGTCATTCACAGGATGACCCGCCCGGCAGGCGATGATGTGCGGCTGAATCCCGACTTCCATCAGCCGCTTGATGCCGAGCTGCGCGGCCTTCGACTTCTGCTCGCCAAGAATCTGCGGCTCCACAACGTACGTCAGCGCCACGAAACAAACACTGTTCTCACCCTCCTCAAACGCAAGCTGACGGCAGGCTTCGAGGTAAAACATGTTCTCATAGTCGCCAACGGTTCCCCCGATCTCGATGAAGACGACGTCGGCCTCGCTCTTGACCGCCAGCTCGCGCAACTTGAGTTTCACCTCGCCCACCACGTGCGGAATCACCTGCACGTCACGACCCAGATATCCTCCTTCGCGTTCCTTCTTCAAAACACTGCTGAGAATCTGCCCGTTGGTCGTGAAGTTGGCAGCCCCGACGTCCTGATCCAGCATGCGCTCGTACGTGCCGAGGTCCATGTCGGTCTCCATCCCGTCATCCAACACAAACACCTCGCCGTGGCGATACGGATTCAGCGTGCCGGAATCGATGTTGAGGTAGCCTTCCATCTTGATGGGCGCGACCTTCAGACCCTTGTCTTTGAGCAGCTTCGCGAGGCTGGAGCTGAAGATGCCCTTGCCCAGTCCGCTGATAACCGTGCCACAGACGACGACGTAGCGCGTGCGTCCCTTGCGATACCCCGCAGGCATCGGCGTGTAGAACTCGGTCTCGTCGGTCGTGCGAGAGATCTTTTCAAAGAGAGAGTCGGGTGTCATGGGTTCACCGTGAGGCTGGCGGGACGCGGATTGGACTTCGACGCTGACGAATGGGCATGGATCGCGCGAGACAGGGTTTCAGACCGCGCGTGGACAACGTGGCAATTTGAATCGCTGCTTGAATCGCTGCTTGAATCGATGCTTGAATCGATGCCAGAAGCGCTGCTCGAACCGCGTCCGGCACGGTATCGCTCGACGAATGCCTGATATTGCTCGGGCGTATCAATGCCGGGCGCGGAGTGTGACGTCATGATCACGCCAATGCGATCGCCGTGTTCGATCGCACGGAGCTGTTCGAGTTTCTCAAGTTGCTCCAAAGGCGTCGGCGGGCGCGATGCAAAATCGAGGAGGAAGTGATGACGAAATGCATACAGACCCCGATGAAGCAAACAACCCGAGGCGTGGCTCGGGTTGTCGCGATTGGCAGGGATGCGGCTGCGAGAGAAGTAAATCGCGCAGCCGTGCGTATTCAAGACAACTTTGACGAGGTTCGGATCGTGCGGATCCGCGCCCATCGGAAAAGGCGCGGCCGCTGTCGACATCGATTCGTCGGGGTGATGCTCCAGTCGCTCGATCAAACCGTCGATGGCTTGCGGTTCAACCTCGGGCTCATCCCCCTGCACGTTCACATAAACATCCGCCTCGACCTTCCGCGCAACCTCGGCGATACGATCCGTGCCGCTCGGATGATCCACGCGCGTCAGCACCACCTCGGTATCATATCGCTCAAGCGCACGCGCCACGCGAATATCGTCGGCGGCCACGATGATCCGCTCGGCACGCCGTGCCAGTCGTGCTCGATCGACAACATGTTGGACGAGGGGGCGACCGGTCGCGTCCGCGAGAACTTTCTCGGGGAACCGGGTCGAACTAAGCCTGGCGGGAATCACAACTATCGCACGCACGCGGCACCTCGCACGCAACCTCCTGATTTCCGATTGCGACGCTTCTCGAATCGTGATTTCAAACTACGAGATTACGCCCGGCGACGCAAACCCCAATTCATCAATTCAACACCGAATCCTAACCCATCCATTGATCACCACAGGCCCGACATCATCAAGCCGCAGGCAAACCACGCCTCGACACGCCAAATCGACAGCCGCCGAATCAACTTAAACAACATCTTGTAAGGGATTTAAGGCAGACCAAGCGGAACACACCGACGTCCGTCCTAACGCACCCGACACGGCTCGAACGTGTAACCTTCGGTTCCGTAGACCGATGCTCTATCCAATTGAGCTACGGGTGCTGCGAATCGGGGATTGTTAGATTTTCGCCGACGATTGTCAAGAGCGCAAGACCTTCTCGATACCTTCGTTGAACCGACGATGAATCGTCATTGCAGGCTGGATCAGTTCCGACCAACCTTGAAGTGGGGCAACATGGGCACTAGCTTCGCAATCGTGAGCATCGAACGTCGACCGATCGTTTCGCGCTATCTTGGATGGATCTCGTTTCTCGGTTGGATGCATGAACTGAAGTCTCGCGCGGTCTGGCGGGCGGATGTTCTGGCAGGCGTCACCGTCGCGCTCGTGCTCGTTCCACAGGCGATGGCGTACGCCCAACTCGCAAACCTTCCGCCACAAGTCGGACTCTACGCCGCTACCCTTCCCGTCATCCTTGCCGCGCTCTTCGGATCATCCCGCCAACTCGCCACCGGCCCGGTCGCTATCACCTCGATCATGGTCGGATCCGTCCTCGCCGCCCACGCCGGCGGAGACGTCAAACTTGCCATCACGCTCGCTGCGATCCTCGCGATCATGACCGGAATCATCCGCATCACCATGTCGATCTTTCGACTCGGTGTGCTGGTCAACTTCATCTCCCACCCGGTCATGGTCGGCTTCACCAATGCGGCCGCCATCATGATCGCACTCTCGCAAATCGACAAAATCTTCGGCATACCTCGCGGTCAATCCGAATTCTTCCTCAGGTCCGTCTTCGAAACACTCTCTGGCATCCCCACACACACTCACCCGCTCACCTTCGCCTTCGGCGCAACATCACTCATCCTCATGCTCGCGCTAAAACGCGCCGCGCCTCGAATGCCCGGCGTGCTCATCGTCGTCGCAGCCTCCATCGCTGTCGCATACGCCATCGGATTCCAACAACGCGGTGGAAAAGTCGTCGGATCAATACCCCCCGGATTGCCCGAATTCGGACTGCCCGAAGTCGCAACCTCCACCATCAACTCCACAACACTCCTCGCGCTGCTCATCCCCGCGTGCGCGATCACCTTCCTCGGCGCCATGGAAGCATTCGCCACCGGCAAGGCAATGGCCATCCGCACACGACAACGACTCGACACCAACCAAGAACTCCTCGGCCAGGGTATTGCCAACATCGCCTCCGGTTTCGTCGGTGGATATCCCGTCTCGGGCTCGTTCAGCCGCAGCGCCGTCAATCTCGCCTCAGGCGCTCGCACCCCGCTCGCTTCGATCGTCTCCGCAGTTCTCGTGCTGATTACTCTCTTCGCATTCACCCCGCTGCTCTACCATCTCCCCGATGCCGTCCTCGCTGCCATCATCATCCTCGCCGTCATCGGACTGTTCCGATTCAGCCCCATGATCGACGCATTCCGCGTTCACTCCGCCGACGGCGCGGTCGGTATCGCGACGTTCATCATCACACTCCTCACCGCTCCTCGCATCGAAATCGGCGTACTCACCGGCGTCATCCTTAGCGCGGTGCTCTACCTCCTCCGCACCATGAGGCCCACCGTCAGACGACTCGCCCTGCATCGCGACGGAACACTCGTCCACATCGACCAACCCACCGACGATCAGGAAACACCTCCATCCAACACAACCATCAACGCACACTTCAGCAACAACAACAACAACAACAACAACAACCCTGCACCCGAAGCGCGGCAAGTGCGCGATGATGTGGCCGTCATGCGATATGAAGGCTCGCTCTTCTTTCTCAGCGCCGCCTCCTTCGAAGATGGCGTCGCCGAGCTGCTAAGCGATCGACCGCGCGCGAGGTTCCTCCTACTCGACGCAGAACGCATCAATCGCACCGACCTCTCGGGCATCGAAGCACTCCTCGAAACAGGCAAAACGCTCAAAGCGTCCGGCGTACAGTTCCTCATCGCTGGCGTAAACCCAACCCTCTGCAAACAGCTCAGCGAGTTCCGCTTCGATCGAAAAGCAGGTGACGCCGTCCGATTCTTCAACGACGAACTGCACGCCATCCAATGGATCAACGCACAAGCCCCCGCAACCACCCCAACCCATCCCCGCAACGCAGCCGCCGGCATGGACGATTGGTGCTGGCAAATCTAAACGCCCTGCTCCAACACCATCCCCCCATCATCCCTGCCAACCGCATCCACAAACATTCGCGCAGAATAAAATCCGCCTTCTACAAACGAAACGACGTCAACCAGAGACCACGTCCATGACGACGCGTCTTCAACAAAAAAACCAGCCTCATCGGCTGGCCGTTTGTTAGATCCTCTTGCTCTCTCGATTTCTGATCTCTTGTTGTCGCTCGCGTTTTAACTGGGGATCTAGGATTCGAACCTAGACAAACAGATCCAGAGTCTGCTGTGCTACCGTTACACCAATCCCCAAGGGAACCGATCTATGTCCTCTGCCGAGGTTGCGGCAAATCTCCGCTCACCCTCGCAAAAAACATCACACGAAACATCGATCGATCCGAACTTGGTCGCTTCAACGGA
The DNA here is from genome assembly GCA_027487775.1 of Planctomycetaceae bacterium. GTDB lineage: Bacteria > Planctomycetota > Phycisphaerae > Tepidisphaerales > Tepidisphaeraceae > JAIYCY01. Next base: position 33,691 of record JAIYCY010000023.1, on the reverse strand, counting down.
GAGGGGGGGATTCGAACCCCCGATACGGACTTGACCCCGTATAACGGTTTAGCAAACCATCGCCTTCAGCCACTCGGCCACCTCTCCTCGGTGGATGGGGCATTGTAACAAGTCCCCTGCCTCTGTCCAACAGGCCCGGCCGACCTTGTCCTTCAATAAACGCCCTGAATTGAACACCCAACCGGCCGCCGCTCTCGTCAAATCTCTCTCCGACAAACGGCCCTTCGATCCATCAACCATCAGCCCGGCGATTCGATCGATACACGGCGACCCGCTTTGCCCGACTCGATCCCCGCCAGCAGCACCTCCGTCGCATGCAGGGCCGCCTCGTTCGTCAAGACCGCAGGCCGCGACTCATGAATCGCACCCGCAAGATCCCACACGCCTACCCCACGACTGTTCTCGCGAAAGTCCGGCAGCAACTCCACTGCCTCCTCCGATTCTTTGCCCGACCGCACTCTCGGCACTCCACCAAACATATTCGGATCTGTCGCCGTCAATGTGCCCAGCGATCCATGCACCACCAGCGTCGGCACATACGCCCACGTCTCCGAACTCGCCAGCAATGTCGATATCGCCCCGCCGCGATGCTCCAACACCACACCCGTCAACGCCGGATTCTCCATCGTCCGCGCACTCTCCGGCAGGCTCGCACCCTCGCCATCCGCTCGCGCAGGTCGCGAAATCGCAGACACCGCTCCGATCGGACCCAGATAACTGATGATCGCACCCACATGATACGGCGCGAGATCCAGCCATGGACCTCGAAAGACATTCATGTAACGCTCGTCGAATCGCTTGACAGAAATGAATCCGAGCGATCCCACCGGCGCGCCGATCCGACCACTTCGCACCACCTCCGCACACGTTCGCACGCCCGCACCCAGCAGCGTGTCCGGCGCAACCGCCACCCGGATCCCACGCGATCGCGCGACCTCATCGATACGCTTCACCACATCCATCGACAGTGCCAGCGGCTTCTCGCTGTAAAGATGCAGACCCGCCTCCACGATCCGCAGGTTCGTCACATCGTGCGCCGGCGCGGGCGTGAGATTCACGATCGAATCACACACACGACCTTCGATCATTTCATCCGGCGAGATCACCCTGAGCCCGCCATACTCGGCGGCACGCTTCTCTGCGCTCTCGCGGATCACATCCGCAATCCCAACCACCTCGATGCGATCGCTGAAGATACCGGTGAGATTCTTCAGATAAATGCTGCTGATCTGCCCGCAACCCAGGATGCCGACTCGGAGCTTGCTCATGATCCCTTCAACCTAAGAAAACCGCGCCAGCTCTCAAGCCGGCGCGGAAAAATTTCGAACACACGAATCGATTCGACCTTGGCGATCGGCGCCATGAGGTCGGTCGGTCGGATCACGCCCCGACCGCTTTGCGAAGATCTGCGAGCTTTCGCTCTTCCAACACGGGCTGTTCGTGCCAGTGTGCGATCTTGCCGTTCTTGTCGATCACCACCGTCCCGCGCTTGCCGCAGTTGAACGGCTCTTCGCCTAAAAACAGGTCGTAGGCCTTTACCACCTTGCGATTGACGTCGGCGAGCAGGTCGTAGGGAATGTTGTATTGCTTCTTGAACGCCGCATGCGTGAACGGGCTGTCGACCGACACGCCGAACACCACCGTGTCCGCCCCGGCAAACTCACTCAGCCCCGGGCCGAACGTGCAGTGTTCGTTCGTGCACACCGGACTGAAATCCATCGGATAAAACAACAGCACAACCCGCTTACCTCGAAGGTCAGACAGCTTGACCTTCTTCGTGTGATCCTGGGTCAAAAGTTCGAAATCAGGGGCGACAGATCCAACGGCCAGCGGCATACTTGCTCCTTGCAGAGATCTTTTTCGGTGCCAAACACGCGACCCAGCTCTGGATCGCAATCATCCTCAGGTCGCCAGTCTAGGCGTGATGCAACAACATTTCGACTTTTGGGTGCGACATCGCACCTCCAAATTCTTCATCCATTCAAAACACAAAGCCCCCGCCGGTCGGGCGAGGGCCTTGCACAAATCAAACGATTCGATTTCGAGCAGGATCAAATGAGTGACGGCGCATCAGCGACGACGAAGCGCGACAAGCCCGAGGCACGCAAGCACGCCCAGCGTCGCCGGTTCAGGAATCGCTCGGCCTGAGATCGAAAGGCTGTCGATCGCCAGACCGTCGTCCTGACCCGACTGCTCGCTCATCGTCCACTTCAACGCAAGCCCACTGCCCGGCTGCCAATTCAATCCCGTCAACACGCCCGCGATCGCGCTCTGATTCTCGACTGCGTTTCCATCCACCGCGCTGTTGGTCGCGCCCGCCTGATTCGGTGACAGAAATTTCAGCGACTCCACCGCAGTCGCAGCATCATCAATCGATCCACCGAATCCATACGTCAACCCCAGCACGCTCGGCGTGCTGATGTCGCCACGACGCCACTGCTCGCCGACGAACGCCACGTTCAACGTATCCACCACTCCGCCGGCGTTGTTGATCAGCACCACGCCAAAGGCGTTGATCTGGTTGCTCGTCGGAAGTGCACCCAACGCACGATCCGAAGCTCCGTCCGTGCCAAAGCTCACCACACCACGACCCGCCGACCCGGAAAGACTGCCGTTCTGCGCACGAAACTCCGTGTTCGCCGACGAGCCCGCCGGATTTGCAAACTGCCATCCTTCCATCCCGCTCGCAGTCACCGTCGTCAACGCACTGAAATTGTGCGGCCCACGTCCGGTCACAGTCTCGCTCCCACTCTGCGGAAGTCCGTCAAAATTCTGCGTATAGCTCCCGCCAAAGCTCACCCCTGTCACCACAATACCCGCCGATGCCAAACCGCTCGCACACAGCATGCCCATCGCCACCACACCCACCAAAGTCATCGCACGATTCATCGCATTCTCTCCTTCAAAGGCCAGCCTTTCACGCCGACCGGTTCAGCTCGAAACCAGGCCATCTCGAACCCTCGAAACGTGCCCACCGAGTTACATGCAACCTCGTCGCCCCGCGCGAAGATTCAATGAGCACCCCAATCACTTCGCGCTAAGCCAACCCGAAATTGCATGTAATATCTTGTCGCCACGCCCTACTCGATTCGTTCAATCCCGAGCGACGCTCCCCGCCAACCCCTCTGATTCCCCCGCATCACGACCCCATCCCCCGACCGAGCACTCGCCCCGTCACTGCTTCTCGAACTGACCCGCCCACGCACGAAGCGCCTCCGGCTGATCCGTCACCACAAACACCTCCTGCACCGTCCCCGTACCCGTATACAAACACTTCAATCCCGTAGGCGTTGCATACTGAACCTTAAACCCCGGCGGTGTCTTCCCGCGACGAACCTTGATCCGACCCGGCACGATCCGCGAAACACCCGCAACCTCCTCCAACATCCGCTCCAGCAATGCATCAAGCCCACCCACCCGCGAATGCTCACGCTTGATTCGGCCGAACTTCATCCCTCAAACCATCCGCAATTCTTCCCGATTGTCGAGCAGAAACGATTCAATTCTTCCCAATCCCGCGGAGCGCCATCCCCAACGCCTCGCGATTGCTCGCATTCCGTAGCGCCTCCGGCACCGTGATATGCCCGCTCTTATGAAGTGCGAGCAAATCCTGATCGAACGTCTGCATCCCTCCGCCAGCACCTTTGATGTAATCACCCAGCTCGAGCGCTCGACCCTCCAAAATGTATTTGCTCACCACTGGCCCGCCTCGCAAGACCTCCACCGCCGGCCGTCGTGATCCGTCATGGCATATCACCAGTCGCTGGCTGATGATCGCCTCCAAATTGCCCGCCAGCTGCGTCAACAAAAGCTTGTGCTCGCTCGGCGGAAACATCGCGATGATCCGCTCGATCGTCTGCGGCGCACTCGCCGAGTGCACCGTCGAAAAAACCTGATGCCCCGTGTCCGCCGCTCGCAAGGCAATCCGCAGCGTCTCCATGTCTCGCAATTCACCCACCAGCACCACATCCGGATCCTGACGCAAACTCTGCCTAAGCGCCTGCTCAAAACTCGGCGTGTCCGTCCCAACCTCCAACTGCGCAATCAACGCCTTATGCGGCGTGTACAAATACTCCACGGGATCCTCGATCGTGATGATCTTCGCAGAATGATGATGGTTGATCTGATCGATCATCGCCGCAAGCGTCGTCGACTTGCCCGAGCCGGTCGTTCCCGTCACCAGCGTCAGACCACGCCCCGACATCGTGATCTCTCCGATCACCCCCGGAAGATTCAGCTCCGCCGCTGTTCGTATGCGATTCTGGATGATCCGCATCGCCAGCCCCGCCCCGCCCAGTTGCCGATACGCCGAACACCGAAATCGCGAACCTCCACCCGCATAACTAAAATCCAGACCCGCAACCATCCGCTCCTCAACATTCTCCTTAAACCGATTCGGCACGATCGACTCAATAAACCCATGCAGCTGCTCCTCCGTCAGCACGCCCTGATCCGTCGCGTGCAGATGCCCGCCCAATCGCACATAAGGCGGCAATCCCACCTGAAAGTGAATGTCGCTGGCCTTCTGATCGATCCCGAACTTGAGCACACGCATGAAATCCACAGCCGACCTCCTTCGATTTCGTTCCATCAGCCGATCGTCTTCCCCCAGAGAAGTGCTTGGCACCACCAGCTTAGTCCATTTTCAACCGCTCACCCACACGCCGAGACACGGCAAATCGTCGCACGGCTGCGTCCCTCTTTCTCACACAAGGTTAGCGGCTTAGACTCACGACCCATGCAACGCATCACCCAAGCCTACAACGACTCCATCGACATCCACGCACCAGGCTGCGGATCCGCCTCCTATCGCTTTAACCCCACCATGCCCAAGCCAGCATGGCATCCCATCACCACCGCCGCCGGCACCGTTCTCAGCGGCTTCGAACCCTCCGATCACGTCTGGCACCGCGGACTCTGGTTCACCATCAAGTTCATCAACAAAGACAACTTCTGGGAAGAGCATCCACCCTTCGGCGTGCAACGCTCTGTCGCACATCCGACCGTCGAAATCCTCAGCCCACACGCAACTCGCATCACCCACCAACAACTCTGGTCCAGCGATCGCCTCGGACAAGTCATCCGCGAAACCCGAACCCAGGAACTCCACTCCGATCTCCCAGGCACGCTCCGCTTCGACTTCCACACCCATCTCACCGCCCTCACCGACCTCGAACTCGACCGCACTCCCTTCACAACTTGGGGCGGATACGGCGGACTCACACTCCGCATGAGCCGCGAACTCCACGGCATGGCCTACCAGCGACCCGATGCCTCCGCTCCCAAAGAACCAAACCCAGAATCCGTCACCTCAGAACACCACGACTGGCTCCTGCTCCACGCCAAAGTCGACGGCGGACCCTCCAGATCTGTCTCCGTCGGTTTCATCGAACACCCCTCCAACCTCCGTTCACCCACACCCTGGTATTGCAGAGGCGTCAACGGATACAACTTCATGAACGCAGCATTCCTCTTCCACGAGCCCCTGCTCCTACCCGCCAACCAATCACTCCAACTCCGATACCGCATCTACATCCGCGACGGCGTATGGGACAAACTCGACTTCGCTCGACTCGCGGATCACTTCCGACAATCCTGACCCTCCTGCTCCAACCACATCTTATCCTCACATCCCACGCCCGAGTGAAACTGGAGAAAATCGCCCGCATCGGCCGATACTCCCGCTGATGGTCTGTGCATCCACGTTCAGCCCCAACCGACAGGTCATGCGCCTCAACCTGCACGGCCACACCGTCGAAATCGCCGCGCGCCTGCCCGGACTCAGGCAAGTCATCCACGACCTCCTCGGCCAACTCGCCGTCGATGCCGTGCCAGAAGGATTCCACCCCATCGAAGGTCTCGTCGAACCCTACGACCCTGATGTCGTCGCACGACACGTCTCCACCAACGCAGACTGCGTCGCAAGATTCGGCGACGGCGCAGAACTCTGGCGCGAAGCAGAACGAAACTGGCTCATCGACGACAACTGGGGACTCTGCGAAATCAACCTCCTCAAACGAACCTGGCGAAGCTGGGTCCTACCAGCCGCTGAAGCCGAACCCATGCGGTGCCTCGATCGCGCCATCCTCTGGCCACTGGCTTGCGTACTCGCACCCCGCGGACTCGTCATGATCCCCGCGCCATCCGTCGCGCATCGCGGACGCGGCGTACTCCTACTCGCGCCCTTCAACCTCGAACCCGAACTCTCTCTCCTGGCTCACGCTGGACACGGCGTCGTCTCATCACGATGGACCGCCATCCGCGAAGAAGCCGGACGGTCACTCCTCCTCCACATCCCCGGCAAAGTCGAACGCTCCCCAGTCCCACACCTCCGCATGCGACTCGCCGTCGACTTCGAACATCAACCCTGCGTCGGTCATTGGTACGACCTCTGCCCGCCACATCAAATGCTCCACTACGCAGACTGCTCCATCGTCCTACTCGTCGAACCAGGACGACGCGCCATGGCCAGCCTCAAACCTCTCACAGGCGCAAGCGCTCAAGCCGCCGTCCGACACGCCTGGCCCATGCCCGAACTCTCACAAAGCTCAAAACCCACACGCACCGCACTCCAACTCGCCCAACAAGCCCACATCTTCCGCATCGAACTCTCACGCGACCCACGCGCACTCCTGCGGCTCCTCGACCAAATCAACACCGAACCCGCCCCCACTCCAACCTCCAAAGCGAGCCTGCGCAACAGCCTCACCCCACCAAACAACCCCACCATCACCACCACCACACACACACAATCCCCACGCCCAACATCCACCTCGCGCGCCTCGCGCACGGCATCACCCATCCGACCGGCATCGCCATCTCGGTCTACCTCGACCTAGACCACGTTCCAAAGTTGACGAGCCTCCCACACGCCTTGCGTCACGTCGCTCGCACTGATTTTTCGCGCAAACCGATCAACCGTCCCAACCGCTCACCAGAACATCGCCCGCGCCCAATCATGTTCATTTCGGCGCGGACTCGGGGGCCGGGGCATCCTTGACACTGTTGACCTCGCTCAGCAAATCGGACGCGGACGCTTCCGATGTTGCCGGCGCATCCGGAGATGCAGGCGTATCGGATGATGCGGGCGCATCGGATGATGCGGCTACCGGTCCCGAAGCTGAGGCTGAGGCTGAGGCTGAGGCTGAGGCTGAGGCGGACGCGGAAGCCGAGGCGCCGCGGCCAACGAAAAGACCGGCGGCTTTGGCCTTGGCCTCGGCGGCCTTCTTCGCCTCCTGCTCCTTCGCCACGATCTTCGCCTCCTCGATGCAGCGATCGACCACCGCCTCGGCGAGTTCAGGCGACATCCCCACGTCCTCCTGCAGCGGCGTCTCGCCCACTTCCTCAATGTCACGCACGTCGATCAGGCCCATCGCCACGATCTTGTCCACCATCTCCTGACCCACGCCCTCCACCTCTTTCAACGTGCGATCCAATCGCTCAATGTTCGCCTGAAACTCCGGCGGAGTGAGAATGTCAACGTCCCAGCCCGTCAATCGCGCAGCCAAACGAACGTTCTGACCTCGCTTGCCGATCGCCAACGAAAGCTGATCGTCCTTCACCACCACCATCGCGCGGCCCAACTCGAAACACAAACTCACCTCGGCGACCTCGGCGGGCTTCAGCGCGTTCTGGATCAGAATCTGACTCGACTCGTTCCAACGAACAATATCAATCTTCTCCCCACCAAGCTCCTCTACAATGTTCTTGATACGACTGCCGCGCACACCCACGCACGCGCCCACCGCATCAACCTTGGAATCGATCGATGCAACAGCAATCTTCGTGCGATGACCCGGCTCACGCGCCAGCGCCTTGATCTCGATCGTACGCTCCCCAACCTCGGGAACCTCACGCTCAAACAGACGACGGATCAACTCCGGATGCGTCCGACTCAAAATGATCTTGACACTGCTCGGTGTGTCGCGGACTTCAGTGATCAACGCCTGAATACGCTCGCCGGCCTCATGGGCCTCGCCGGGGATCTGCTCGGCACGCGGCATAATGCCCTCGCCACGGCCGAGGTTGATGATCAGCGTCGAGCCCTCCTTACGCGTCACCGTGCCCGTGACAATCGTGCCCACGCGATCCTTAAACTCATCGTAAATCGCGCCTCGCTCGTCCTGACGAATCAACTGAATCATCACCTGCTTCACCGTCTGAGCACCGATGCGGCCCATCACGTTCAGCGGAATCGGCTCTCCCAAACGCGTGGCCGATATCTGACCCGTCGTGCGGTCGAGACTCACCGCAAACTCGCTCACCTCTTCAACATTAAAATGCTTGCGCAAACCCGACGCGATCGCCTGCTCGATGTCAGCATAAATGAGATCGCGATCAATGCTCTTATCACGGGCGATCCCGTCAACGATGCGGATGAGTTCTGCGTTCATGGGGACTCACTTTCCTTTCAAGCATTCCCTATTCAATTGTCCGACTCTCTTGCGTGAGAATCCGATCTCAACGCGACGATCCGTCGACGCGTGTGCATGTCTTCGATCACCCGACCGCACCACAACACGCGGACAAGTGACCAGGCCTAAAACGAAACGGGCCAGCCCCTGCGGGTGGCCCGGTACGAAAAACCGAGATACCTGTGTTCCGAAAACGACGCCGGCCCGAGGCCCGCATCATTCGCGAATCCACTCACGAATCATAGCCGGAGAATCGAATGAATCCAGTCCCGGAAGACTCGCAAAAAGCAATTCAACACAGAAGCCGGACGTGTACACAATTCCAAGGTGAACCCGCACCCAGCTCACGGCGGGTAGGCGCTGATGTCGTTGTAGATCGGGTCGCGTTCGAGCGTGACGCTGAAGTCCAGTCGCAACGCGTTGAACCAATCGCGATGCGGGCCGAACGTGCGAAACAGGCCATTGGGCTGGAATCGCGTCGGGTCGACCTGGAAGAAGTCGCGCAAAAGCGAATAAGGCCCGACGCCTTTGCGCACGCGCCACGGAAGCGTACGCGGTTCGACGTAACGCATCTCGTGCTTGCGACCGTTCATCAGCTTGAGATTGAAAAGCACCGATGCGCTGCCCGTCGGACTCAGTGAGCCGTCGAGCTGCTCCACCGTTCGCTCCAAGCCGTCGGAGTTGTTGGCGGATGCAATGCGGTAGGTGACTAGCGGCTCGTTGAACGGATACCCGCGAAGCTGGGCCGGACAACGCAAAAGCCGTACGTCCTTCAGATACGGCTTCATCACGTTAAAGAAACTCCGCGCTTCGTCATCGGGCGTGACATTCCAATCCATCTGCGCGGTGGTGGAATAGCTCCGCCAGATGGGCTCGACAACGTAAGGCAGCCGCTGCTTGTTGTCTGCCACGTAGTTGGCGATCGCCAGTCCCGTCGTGCGCAGGTTCGACGCGCAGACGATACGGTTGGCCTGGTCACGCACGCGCGACAACGCCGGCAAAAGAATCGCAATCAGCACGCTGATGATGCCGATGACAACCAAAAGCTCGACGAGTGTGAATCCGCGACGCATGACCAGACCAACCGCCTAAAAAATCCTGCCCTGATTACCAAAAACCGACGCGACGCAATCTATCTTAGCGACGACGACGCGAAAGTCCCAGCCCCGCACAGACCGCCAACAGCGACAGCGCAGCAGGCTCGGGAATCACCGAAATCTCAAAGAACGGCCGATCCGACGCCGAACTGACCCGCGACGACGCAAAGAAGCCCAGCACCGTCGTCGTGAACGCAGGCCCGCCCACTTGTTGCGGTGCGACGAGCACGAAACCGAAGTTGCTCGAAGGATTGCTGATCCACGACTGAGCCAGCGCGGTGATATCAAAAGTGACCGTCTGCCCCACGCCGGTCAGGACCGCTGTCGCGGAGGGGTTCACAAGGAACGCGGGCTGCGCGGTAGCGCTCACCGTGGCTTCGTCCCAGGCTTGCGTCACGCGGTGCAGACCGATCGGCAGCGGACGCGCGGTCGTCGGGTCGGCGGATCCGAATGGGCTCGTCGTGGTCGTGAATCCGACGATCGCCTGCTCGTTGGCAGCAATCGAAAGCCCGGTGAGATCATACTGAACAAACGTGCGGGCATTGATCAGCCCAGCCTGTCCCGTCGCGATCCCCGCCGCCAGATAAGCCGCGAAGCTCGGGTTCTGCTCCGTCGGGCCGAAACCCGGATACACCCAACTATCCTTGCTGCCCGCCTCGTCCGGCTGCAGGAACGCCGGCGTCGCCGACGCCATCGCCGTCAGTCCGCCCACCACCACGCCCGCCACCACACATTGTCCGATACGCATTTTCTCTCCTTCAATTCAAAAAAGCTCATCGAGCCACACAAAGCCCTTCGAGCAACCCACGAATCACACGCTCTCCCGATCCGCACGATTCGCACCTGACGATCACTCCCGCCCGGCATCCGACGCCAATTCCAAGGGTCAAATACTAGCACGATCATGTCATCGGACAAGGATATCTCTTTTCAAAAACCCAAAAGGCGACAGACTGTCGCACCGCACCCCACCCCTGCTCCCCCCAAAGGACCGCTCGCCCCTATCGCCCGATCATTTCGACCCGTTCCCCTCGCCCGCCCGGGCTCCCGACGCCGTCTCCACCCAGCGACGCAATTCGTTCACCCGGTCACGTACATCCTCGTTCGCAACCATCACCGGATGCCTCATCGCAAGCTCCGCCTCATCCGCAAGCCGTCGGGCGTCCTCCCAGCGTCCCTCAAGGCATGCGATCCCACCCTCGGCAAGCTTCACATCATGCTTCTCCAGCATCGCACCCTTCGCCTCAACCATCCACTGCCTCGCCCGAACCACATCCCCATCCACCCTCGCCACAAACCATGCCACCTCCGGCGCGAATCCGCCACGACTCACCTCAGGAAGACGATCGTACCGCTCCAGCACACGCTTCAATCTCACCCGCGCCAAATCCAATTCCCCCACGTCCATCGCATGCATGTACAACAACATGTCCGAATGAACCCGCTCTCCGCGATCCTGAACCGCTCCGCCTGAGCCTTGAACCGACCCGCCCTGGCTCGGAACCGACCCGCTCTGGCTCGGAACCGACCCGCCGCGGTCAACAACTCCCTCCCACGCGTCTTCGCCTCCAAGCATCTGCGCCACCACCGACGCCGGCCAATCACGCGGCCTTATCCCGCCCATCAACGCATGCACCGCCAACAACACCGCCTCCTCCCGACGATCACGCTGCCCCGACAACTGCCTCCACAAGGCCATCCCGTCCGTTTGAATCCCGCCTCCCACTCGAAACGGAATCAGATTCAACAACGCCGTCAACAACTGCAGCGATCCCGCAACCAAACCAAACGACCTGACCTCTAAACCCAACGATTCCTCCTGCCAGAGCAACACCAACGGCACCCCCACCACCACATTCGCCACCACCCCGCCCAACAAAAAGGCCGCATACCGCCAACCCCGCACCGTCTCGTCACCGCCCGATGCCAATACCCATCCACCCACCGACCGACTCAGCCGCTTCCAACGCACGCGCACTCCGTCCGTCATCCGCTGAATCCAGATCGGCCCCACCGAAAAAACATACAACCGCCTGCCCGTCAATATCCCCGCTATCGCATGCCCGCCCTCATGCACCAACGTCGTCAAAAACCACGACACCACAAACATCACCACTATCATCGAGAGCAGCCATCCTCTACTCCATCCGCTCGCCCGCGCCGCCCCGCCAATCACTTCCATCCCCTTGCCTGCCACCAAATACCCCAAGACACCACCCAAACCGGCAAACATCATCAGCAACGCAAGCTTCAGCACCGGCTGACCAGGCTTCCCCTCCACCGGCCTCGGGCCCGGTATCTCCGAAACACCAGCGACCGCCCCCACCTGTCTCGTCTCCCGCTCTTGCATGTTCGCCTCCCACGTCTGTCATCCAAGTTCCACTCGAATTCCATCGCATCAGACCACAACTCATCGCAACCCACGAGATCTTCAGGCAGACACATCACATCGCCAATCCCTCACGCCCAGCTTCGCCAGTCTGTTGCATCTTTTGCTTTCCAAACCTGCACGCCTCATCCCTTTGGACGCGCGAAAGCCGAACGGGTAAACTCAAGAGGCTATGGACTCCGAACGCCGACACGAACTCGAACGCAACGACCTCAGCTTTTGGTTCACCGTCACGCTGCCCAAACTTTTCCAGAAATACGGCAACACACTCGCCATCGGGCTGATCCTCGTCTGCGTTGCGACGATCGTCTTCAATTTCCTCGGCCGCGCCGCTCGACAGAACGAAGCCATCGCCCGCGAAAATCTCTCCCTCGGGTGGAACCAACTCGGCAACCTGCGACAACTCATGACCAATCCCGATGTCGGCGCTTCCATGGTCAGCACCCGGCTCAGTAGCGCCGGCAATGCGCTGACCGCATTCGGAGCCGTCCTCAGCGCCGATGTCGATCCCGCCTCAAAGGCATGGGCACTCCTCGGCCAAGGCGAAGTCTACTGGCTCCTCGGCTCCGCTCCCGAACTCGCCGTCACCACCACGCAACCCGTCGTCAATCTCGCCACCCAATCCGCCGAAGGCTACCTCACCAACGCCGAGGTCGCCTACCGACAAATACTCACCGACTACACCACACACGACCGCGCCGTCGCCATCAGCCTCTTCTCATTGGCCGCCATCGCAGAACAACGCGGAGACTTCAAAGGCGCCGCCGAATGGTACGACCGCATCGAAAAACTCCCCTCCGCCACCGACACCGATCGAAACGCCGTCCAACGCCGAAAGCAACTCCTCGCAGAAGTCCAAAAGCCACTGCTCCTCGGCGCAAACACCCCCTCAGCACCCAACCCAACAACACCCACCGATTCAACCACAACCACGCCAGAAACAACACCCGCGACCACCCCAGCCATCACACCTGCCAACACGCCAACTCCCCCCGCCACCGCACCGGCCACAACCCCCTGATTCCCATCAACGCCGCTCAATACCAATCCATCACTCCATCCACACACACAGCCTTTCACTCATCCGCACAGCCCCATCAGATCGCTCCACCGGCCAAGGAGGAACCATGCCCGTCGAGACTCAGCCCGATATGCCCTTCGGACAACTCTCACGCGAAATGTCACGCCTCCTCGATCGCTACTCCCGCGCGGGAAACGCCTTCACACCCCCCGACCTCTTCGCGCCGCCCGTCAACGTCTACGAATCCCCCGACTCATTCATCGTCTGCGTCGAACTCGCAGGCATCGACGCCGATTCCATCGACATGCACCTCTCTCGCCACCGCCTCTCACTCACGGGCCTCCGCTGCATGCCCGCCTGCCCCCTCGACGTCCTCAGCACCGACGAAACAGGCTCACGACTCCGCGTCCAAGTCATGGAAATCGACCACGGGCGATTCGCCCGCGAAATCGAATTCGTCGAACCCGTCGATCATGAATCCATCCACGCCAACTATCGCGACGGCCTGCTCTGGATTCGTGTTGCCAAACTCGCCTAAGCTCTCCCCTGTTCATGCTGGGCTCGGTTGTGTTCGCCTGACCCCTTTCGAATCTCAAACGACCTCTAAAGATTCTCACGTCTCACTCCAATGTCCGACACCACCACCATCGTCAAACGCACCGACACCCATATCGTCGTACGTTCCGGCCCGACGGGTCAGGAAACCAGCATCCCTCTCACGCTGCCCGTCCTGCCCGTGCGCAACGTCGTCGTCTTCCCCGGCACCGTCATGCCGCTCACCATCGGACGACCCCGATCCAAGGCCGCCCTCGATGAAGTCATGCCAGGCGACAAACTTATCGCCGTCCTCTCACAGCGCGATCCAGACGCCGACGAACCTCCCGTCGCCGAACTCTTCCAAACCGGAACCATCTGCTCCATCCTCAAACTCCTTAAACTCTCCGACGGAAACCAGTCCATCATCGTCCACGGACTCATCCGCTTCCGCGTCCTCGAAACCACGCAGGCCGACCCATACCCCGCCGTACGCATCGAACTCCTCGAAGACCAAGTCCCCGCAGGCCCGGAATCCGAAGCACTCATCGCCTCCGTCAAACTCCAGGCCACACGCGTCGTCGAACTCTCACCCAACACGCCCGACGAAGTCCAGCAGGTCATCAACAACATGACCACCGCAGGCCCGCTCTCAGACTTCCTCGCCGCAAATCTCAATCTCGACGTCCCCGACAAACAAGCACTCCTCGACGAACTCAACGTCTACAAACGTCTCAAAATCGTCGCAGGGCGACTCGCACAGCAACTCGACATGCTCGAGCTGCAGTCCAAAATCCAAACCCAGGTCAAAGAATCCATCGACAAAAACCAACGACGCTACTACCTCCAGGAACAAGTCCGCGCCATCCGACGCGAACTCGGCGAAGCCGATGCCGACGGAAACACCGAAGCCGAAAGCCTCCGACAACAACTCGCTCGCGCAGACCTCCCGCCACGCGTGATGAAAGAAGCCCAACGCGAACTCACACGCATGGAATCCATACCACAGGCCAGCCCCGAGTACGGCGTCATCCGCACCTATCTCCTCACGCTCAGCGAACTCCCCTGGAACAAACAGTCCGAAGACAAAATCGACCTAAAAGCCGCCCGCTCAATCCTCGATCGCGACCACCACGACCTCGACAAAGTCAAACGACGCATCCTCGAATACCTCGCCGTACGAAAACTCAAACTCGCAGCACACGAACCCGCTCCCGTCATCTCCGAACCCACCGGCGCCGCCGATGCCGACGAAGAATCGACGCCCGCGCTCGATCCTGCCGAATCATCCGATTCGCAGTCTCCCAGCCACACGCCCGATTCCTCCTCCACCGACACAAAACCCAAATCCGATTCCACCCAAGCCCCAGACATCGAACACGCCGGCGCCATCCTCTGCTTCGTCGGACCCCCGGGCGTCGGAAAGACATCTCTCGGCAAGAGCATCGCTGAATCCATCGGCCGAAAGTTCATCCGCGTCGCGCTCGGCGGCGTCCGCGACGAAGCCGAGATCCGCGGACATCGACGCACTTACATCGGCTCCATGCCCGGTCGCATCATCTCCGAAATCCGAAAGGCCGGAACTCGCAACCCCGTCATGATGCTCGACGAAATCGACAAGCTCGGCTCAGACTTCCGAGGCGACCCCTCCAGCGCCCTCCTCGAAGTCCTCGACCCAGCACAAAATCACGCCTTCACCGACCACTACCTCGATCTACCCTTCGACCTCTCACGAACACTCTTCATCGCAACCGCCAACACGCTCGATACCGTCCCCGCCGCTCTACGCGATCGCATGGAGGTCATCGAGATCCCAGGCTACACACAAACCGACAAAAAACTCATCGCCAAGCAATACCTCGTCCCCCGACAACTCCGCGTCAACGGGCTCAAGAAACAACACGCCAGCTTCAACGACGCCTCCATCAAACTCATCATCGATCGATACACACGCGAAGCCGGCGTCCGAAACCTCGAACGCAACATCGGCGCCGTCTGCCGTGCCATCGCAGCCGAAATCGTCGGTGAAACCGCATCCCGCGTCCGCGTCGATCCCCCCTACGTCGAAAAAGTCCTCGGGCCACCCAAATACGAATCCGAACTCGCACAACGCACCAGCGTCCCCGGCGTCGCCACCGGACTCGCTTACACACCCGTCGGCGGAGAAATCCTCTTTATCGAAGCCACGCGATTCCCCGGAAAAGGCAACGTCCAACTCACCGGACAAATCGGCGAAGTCATGAAGGAATCCGCACAGGCCGCCATGAGCCTGCTCAAATCCCGCGCCGCTTCCATGCACATCGATCCGGCCCTTCTCGCCGACTCCGACGTCCACGTCCACATCCCAGCCGGCGCCATCCCCAAAGACGGCCCCAGCGCAGGCGTCGCCATGTTCACCGCCCTCGCCAGCCTCTTTCTCAACAAGCCCGTCCGACACGATGTCGCCATGACTGGCGAAATCACACTCCGCGGACTCGTCCTGCCCATCGGAGGACTCAAGGAAAAAACACTCGCCGCCAAAAACGCCGGTATCAAGCACGTCATCATCCCACGCCGCAACACCAAGGACATGCCCGATGTGCCCGACGAAGTCCAAAAAACCGTCAAGTTCCACTACGTCGACACCGTCGATGACGTACTCGCCATCGCACTCGGCGTCAGCCACAAAAAAAACTAGGCTACCTCAAGCACGTTCGCCCGCGGCCATCCAGTCTTCGAAACGCTTGACCGCCTCAGGGCTGACGCTCGGCGCCGTCTCCGTGATCACCGATTCAATGATCCGCAAATCAATCTGCTGCTCACCCTCGCCGGCAACAGCCTTCATGA
Source organism: Planctomycetaceae bacterium (assembly GCA_027487775.1). Lineage (GTDB taxonomy): Bacteria > Planctomycetota > Phycisphaerae > Tepidisphaerales > Tepidisphaeraceae > JAIYCY01. The sequence goes on along the minus strand of JAIYCY010000023.1, from coordinate 17,410 downwards.
ACGGTATGATCGCCGCGCGATCGGCAATGTAGCGGATGTCCGCACCAGAGTAACCGTTCAGACGCGTGGCAATCCGATCGAAATCCACATCGTCGGCGAGCGGTCGCTTGCCCAGATAAATCTCAAGCATCTTCCTTCGCGCAGCGTGGTCGGGAAGCGGAATGTAAACCTTCTCGTCAAATCGACCAGGTCGAAGGATCGCAGGATCAAGCTGCCAAGGAACGTTGGTCGCACCCATGAGCATGACCGCCGACGTCTTGCTCTTGGCGAAACCCTCCACGCTCTGCAGAATCTGCGGGACAAGTCGCTGCATCACGCTCGTGCCCTCGTCGCGACGCGCCGGAACCAGGGCCTCGATCTCGTCAATGAAGATGATCGAACGCGGCTCCTGACTCGCGGCATCAAAAAGCTTCTTGATGTTCTGCTCCGCCTCACCGACCCATTTGCTCAGGATGTCGGCGGGGCTGATGACGAAAAAGGCGGCGTCGATCTCACCCGCAGTCGCCTTGGCCAGCATCGTCTTGCCTGTGCCCGGCGGACCGTAAAGCAAAACGCCTCCGCCCGCGCGGATGCCGAATCGCTCGGCCAACTCCGCATGCGTAAACGGGTAGAGCATCTTCAACTTGATGTCGGTCTTCACATCCTCAAGACCCGCTACATCGTCAAACTTCAGCGTCGGCTTCTCCTTGACCATCCAGTCGGCGGCGTCTGCGGTCTTGTCCTCGCCCGTCTGCTCCCGCTGGGCGCGGTCGCGCGGCTTGCCGGATTCGCCTGATGTGCGATCGCCTGCTGGCGCACGCCGATTGGCCCGCTTGGCCTCATCACAATCACGAGCCAAATCAAGAAACTTCTCCGCCGTCGCGCGGCGAGCGTCTTTCAGGCTGTCGGTGCTCGCCTGCTTGCTCAGCTCAAGCATCGTCCGCGCCGCCTCCAAAAGATAAACCCGCGCCGAATCCCACTGCCCAGCACGTCGCGCGTCAAGGCCACGCTGCTTGTATCGCTCGAATGTGTCAAAACTCAGGGACATCCTCACCTCGATCGAATCAAACCCCTCAACTCACGACTCGTCGCCACTTTATACACGCATCAGACGCTACTGGGCATCCCACAAACGCCGCGATGCCCACCACGCAGAGAGACCCATGTAAGAAAGCATGATCGCTGCCGCAAGGATCGCGGTGACCCACGCGTCTGTGAAATACGCAAACACCGCGATGAACGTGATCGTCACCGCAAGCAACACGGCGACGAACAAGATCGCCCCACGCACGCGTCGACCGCGGGAAGCACTGATCTCGATGAACTCGTCAGTTGAGGACATGGGGAAGTGGAAAGTGGTATGGGAACTTGCTTGTGGCTCGTGGCTGGTGGCTTGTACCTGGTACTTGGTGGTCGGTGGTCGGTGAGTCGTAGTTGATGCCGATGGCCGGCGTCTGTGCGTGCGTCTGTGCGTGCGTCCGTGCCGGCGTCTGTGCGTGCGTCTATCCCTTCACCATCCATCGCACCGCCTCACCGAGGCTGGCGGGCTTGGAATTGCTGAGGATGCCAACCCTGAAGATACGACCCGCCGCCCAGACGATCACCAGCGCACTTGCGATCGATACCGCCCCCGACAGCACGATGTACCACCACTGCGGTGCGGGCGGAACGCCTGTCAACGCCACGATCGTCATCGGTGCGGTGAGCGGGAAGAAACTCAAGAATCGCGCGAGCATCCCGTCGGGCTGTTGTACGACCATCGGCATCAGCATCACCGGAATGACCAGCAGGATGATCAGCGGACTGACGACCGCCTGCGACTCCTTGATGTTGGTCACGGCCGCGCCCGCGGCGACGAAAATCGCGCCGTACAGAAACACCGCGATCATCGTGAACAGGACAAACGTCCCAAGCATCTGCGCATTCAAATACTTGGCCGCATCAAGCTGGGCCGCCACATACAAACTGCCCGCCAGGTAAATCAACGCAAGCGTCATCGAAACGCCAGCCCCCCCGATCAACTTGCCAAGCATCAGATCAAACGGCCTCACGCCGCCCAGCAAGACCTCGGCAATGCGAAGCTGCTTCTCCTCAATCACGTTCATCGCCAGCGGACTCGCCCCAATCAACACCGGCAACATCATCAAAATGCACAGCACCGACGGAATCAAAATGCTCGTCACGCTCGTCGGCGCGTTGGTCGGATACACCGTCGAACCGGACACATCACGCTCCGGCATCGGCGATTCGATCACCGTCGGCGTCACCGCAAGATCACGCACCGTCTCGCCGGGCAAATTGTACACTCGCGATCTCTCGCTCAAGAGCGGCAGATAGATCGCCTGTCGCATCCACTCCCGAAAGGTCATGTACGTCGGCCTGCCTGTCGAATAGCGGATGAGCCGCGCGTCGATCTTGGATCCCGCAGCGGAACTCGACGCCGACGCGCTGGAGCCCTCCTCATTGGATACCTCCGTCGATGCTTCCGTCAATGCTTCGGTCGATGCCTCGCGCGAGATGTTACTTGCAGGTGCCGATTCGACCGGCTTAACAAGGTCAGCGCCGATCTCGACATAAGCCAGCAGCTCACCCGCTCGAACGCGATCCGCAAGCGACAGACGCTGGGCGTCGGTGTCGGGAATCGGCGGGACAATCTCAAGGTCGAATCGCGGTGCGATCGCGCGGCCGGTCTCGTCGGTGATGTCGTTCTTCGTCCGAAGCTCGTTCGCGCGAACCAACGCGTCCGCCAACGCGCTGTTCGGGGTGTGGTCGACGATCGCCACCCTCTGCGGCTGGGTATCGACAACCTTGCGTGCCTGGCTCTGCACCCACACCGATCCGAACATAAACAACGGCGTGAGGATAATGCCGATCACAAACGACTTGGTCTTAACCGCCGCCACGTATTCCCGGGCAGCGATCACGAGGCTCTTTCGCATGGCGTGGAGTCTGCCCAAGCGACGTGTGGCTGGCAACCCGTCAGGCTGGCAAATTGACCATTTCCGTCATCAAAAAATCGCGTTGTCGCGTTTGCTCAAGCATTCCTAAGACCAGCACGCTACAATTTCGCGACCTCATTTACAGGAGTCTGGCATGAAAAAGTTTTTCTTGTGGGCGATGACGGCAACGATGTGCCTCGTCGGCGCGGTTCGGGCGGAGCTTAAGCTCGGCGATCCGGCACCCAAGCTCGACGTCGGCGAGTGGGTCAAGGGTGAACCCGTGACCGAACTGAAGGAAGGCACGATCTACGTCGTCGAGTTCTGGGCGACCTGGTGTGGTCCTTGCATCAAGGCGATTCCTCATCTGACCGAGTTGCAGAAGGCGAACCCGGATGTCGTTTTCCTCGGCGTGAACATCTGGGAAGAAGATGAATCGCTCGTGAAGCCGTTCGTCGAAAAGATGGGCGACAAGATGGACTATCGCGTGGTGATGGACAACAAGACGACCGACAAGCACGGCGCGATGGCGACCACCTGGATGCGGGCCGCGGGTCGAAACGGTATTCCGGCGAGCTTCATCATCGACAAGGCGGGCAAGGTCGCATGGATCGGGCACCCGATGCAGCTCGATGACGTGCTCGCCAAGGTCAAGGCCGGCACTTACGACTCGACATCGGAAGCCAAAAAGCAGGCCTCCGAAATGGCCATGCAGCAAGAGCTGCAAACCAAACTCATGCCAATGATGATGAGCGAGGATTTCGACGGCGCACTGAAAGCCCTAAGCGAACTCGAAGCCAAATATCCCGACCAGATCGAAATGATCGAACGCATCCGAATCTCGGTCCTGCTCGGCAAGGGCGATCTGCCCGCGGTCTACACCGCACTCGACAAAATCGCCGCAGATTCCAAAGACTCCGGCGAATTGAACGAAATCGCATGGATCGTCCTGACCGCCCCGCCTTTCGAGCCCCAGCGCGACCTCGATCGCGCAGCCGCATGGGCAACTCGATCCTGCGAAATGACAGAATGGAAGGACGGAGAGGCGATCGACACGCTCGCCCGCGCTCATGCCATGAAGGGCGATTTCGAAAAGGCAGTGGAACTGCAAACCAAGGCCGTGGCATGCTCGACGGGCCAACTGGCGGAAGAGCTGACCAAGAATCTCGAAGCCTACAAGGCCAAGCAGGTTCCTGCGATTCAGTAATCACACAAGACCTGCATACGCAGGAACGAGAATCCGAATTCAAACAGACCCCTCGATCGACTCGAGGGGTCTTTGCTTTCCGGGCTATCGCACAAGGGCCACGCCGCGTGTCAGTTTCGTCGTCGTGACATGAAACCCGCCCGCGTTGTCTCGCCAACAATGTGCGTCCGCAAATCCATAAAACATGCGGGTCGCGCCCGGAGGAACAACGAATTGCTGTGAGTTGCCCGAGCTGTCTTTGCCGTCTCCAACAAAGAAAACCTGATTCAACTGTGGGCTCAGTTCGCTGAAATTGCGTGTCGTAGGCGTGCTGAAGTCGAGGTTGGGCGGCGCTGTACCCGATGGACCGTTGTCATTCACGAAGACTGCGATCAGCGCGCCCGACGGCACGGTTGCAATGCCGAGACCCGGAAAGTTGCCCGGGCTCAAGAGGCCCTGCGACCACATCGGATCCCCGTCCGCCCCACGAAGCGGTGCGTAACTGCCCATGCCCCAACTCTGCCAACTCGCTTCACCGGTCGCCGAAATCTGAATCCGCTCACCCGTGTAAACAGGCATGCCGGAACTGGTCGCAGCCAACGAGCCGTAGGTCGACATCCCAGAAGGCGTCCAGAGTGGCCCGCCGTTGAGATACTCCCCGCCCCACTGGTCATGGATGAAAGCGTTCGGGGATTTGTCCACCGAGTAAACATTGCTCAGGCCCGACACGAAGACCGACGACGATGAACCCGGCGCCGACCCCACCCCGCCTGCAAGCGTTGCCACCGCTGTCGCGGTCGGCGTGACCGAAGTTCGACCCATCAACGACGCAAAGATCGTCGGCACAACGCCGTTGGTGCGGCCGATCCGAGCGCGAACCCTCACCGCCTGCTTTGCGTCAGGGGACGTCTGCGATTGAGAAAACTGATTCGTCTGCGGATTCCAGTAACCGTACTCGACGTTGTTCGGACTGGAGTTAATCGCCACACCATCGGCCCGATTCGCACCGAGCACATACGTCGCGGCTGAACCCGCCAGTCCCGAGCCTTTGCTCAACTCAAGCGTCGCCGCCAGTGCCGCGGCATCTGCTGCGGCCTGAAGCTCCGATCGCGCCACCTGCACACGCCCGTAATCCACCGCAAGGCTCACGAAAGCCGTCATCGCTGTCATCAGCACCACGCCCATCACAAGGACGTTGCCGCGGCGAATGCTTGTCGCACGCATGTCCATAGACTCGATGTCAGATTGAATGGCATGCAAGTCAATCGGGACTTCGATTCAGATCCATGCGGACGGGCAAGATCGTTCTTCATCGAGCGATGGCATCATTCATATCGGACTTCGTCCAGATAGAACGAGACGGGGCGGCCCGGATTGGCAACAACCCAGGCAAATCCCGTCTTAATTCGACGAAGGTCGAGACCGGCAAGATCGATGGTGTACTGTTTCCACGCTGGGGTGAGCTCGACGGTGATGCCCCTTCCGGCGGTGTCGGGGAACGCCTTTTCACGACCGAGTACGCCGAACTTGAACTCGACGCGCTCCCCACCGGCGGCGCCGCGTGCCCAGAAGGTGAGCTTCGTCGCGCCCGTGAGATCAAATCCGCCGGGCGCATCACCCCAGTCGTTGACCGGTGATTGCCAGACGATTCCGCCGAAGCCGTCAGGAGAGTTATATGACAGCTTCATGCACGTGGCGCCAGCCTTGGGCTGATCTTTGGACTTCTCGTCGTTGGCGATCGCCTCGAGTTTGCCCATCCAACCAGACCAAACGTACGGCACGCCCTCTTGACCTTCGCCGTAGAGGACCAGAGGCAACTTGGCTGGCGCGGCGAGTCGCTCTTTGCCCGCTTCGATTTCGCCCGGGATGAAAAGGGGAATGTTTGCGGTGGCAACGCCGTGACTCGTGCCGTGGCTGTCGCGAACTTCGACGAACAATCGGTATCGGCCGGGATGATCAGGCATCTTCACGGTCGCGCTCGTGAGTGATGACTCGATGACCGCGCCTTCGATGAGCGTGGGCACGGGTTCGGCATCTCCGCCGATGCCGTAAACCTTGGCCTCTTCCTTGAGGAACCAACGGGCCTCAAGGGCGTCGTTGTCGGGATCGGACGCCTGGACGCGAGCGACGAACGTAGCGCCCGCCGAGAGCATCTGAGTCTCGACGGCCAACGGTTCGATCCGTGGGACGCGGTTGGTCGGTGGCTTGCCGGTCCAGAGTTCCTGCATGGTGTCGACAGAGGCGGTGCGTGAACCGTCTTTGAGGAACATGCCGAACCAGGTCGCCGTTGCTTCCTGTTTATGGCCCCACTTAAAGACGTAGCTTCCGAGGCAGAGTTTGCCCTTTTCTCCGAGAACGCCTTGTGTGTAGGCCTGACGGTATTGATCGGCCTTCTGCGAGCTCGTCGGCTCGATGGCGGCGTCCCAGTCGGTTTTGACGACTTCCCATGTCCCGTGCGGGCCGAACTCGGTGATGATGTAGGGCTTGGTCCCACCGGCAGCTCGGTAACGACCGGGAAGCGAGGGCGCGCCGGCGTAGCTGTTGATGCCGATGATGTCGATGCTCGGGCAGAGTTTGTGAATGTGCTGCACGCGTGATCCGCCGATCTCGGCGATGACGGTCATGGTGGGTCGGGTCGGGTCGATACGTTTGACGAGCGCGGCGCAGGCTTCGATATGCGACCAGATGGCAGCGTTTTCCCCGGATGCGCCCTCCATCTCGTTGCCGATCGCCCACATGAGGACGGCGGGGTGATCCTTGTAACGACGGACCGCCTCTTCGACCTTGGCAAACTGTCGCGCGATGAACTGCGGATCGCTGTAGTTAAAGCCATGTCGTTCATGATCGAGCCAGATGCCAACGGTGACGGTGATGCCGAGCTTGTGCGCCTCATCGAGCAGCGCATCGATGCCCTTGGCATCCCATGTGCGAATCGAGTTTCCGCCAATCTGTTTGAGCAACTCGAGGGAGCGATCCCCGCCTGCACCTTGAATGAAATAGGGCTGCCCGTCACGGAGCAGTTTCCATTGGCCGTCGGTGTTGACGAGTTGTGTGCCGGCCGCGTGGGTGATGGCGTGGCCGAAGACAAGGAGTGAGCACGTAAGGACGAGGGCACGAAGACGCTGATGCATCATGGCGGGAACTCCGGTGGACGAAATGAGTCTTGGGAGAAATCCCCTCGCCCGGCTGTTCACCGGGCGTGGGGAGATAGAGGGTGATTGGATCAACGATCAGCGGCGGCGACGAGCAAGGAGCAGGCCCGCCGACGCGAGCACGCCGAGGGTGGCGGGCTCGGGGACCAAGACGAGGCTGACGTCGTCGACGCGAATGTTGGTAGCGCCCGGACCGGTTGCGGTGCTGATCTCAAGGAAGGCGGCCACTGCGCCAGCTGGCACTGCCGGCGGGGTGAAAGTGAACTGCTGATAACTCTGGGTCAGCCCATTCATGAAAATGTTGCCCGAGTTATAAAGAATGTTGCCGTTGGTATTGAGAAAACGCAGGGAGTAAAGGGCGTTGCCGGTCGGACCGACATCACCAGCCGCCCAGAGGCTCAGCGTCAGGAGTTCGCCACCAACCAGAGGGGCCAATCCACCGTCAGCGATGGAGTTCTGAAGACCGACCGAACCGCCGAATCCGTTGGGAACCGACATATTCAGGTAAGCACTTCCTGTGCGAGCCAAACCGGGAACCACCCCTCGAGTCGCAGGCACCGTGCTGGCACCTTGCCAGCCCGCTGCGCCCGACGGGATGCCGAACTGCGTGTTACCCGCAGTTTCAAAGCCGCCGTTGGCGAGGAAACTTGCATCCGCGCTGCTTGCGACCAAAGCGGAGGCCACGATAGAACCAAGAACTAGAGACTTCCGAAACATGATCTCTCTCCTTCCAAAAACAATGGGCGGTATCATCGTGGGCCTTCGAGAACACCCCGTCAGCCCAGCCGCCCTCAAAAATTGTAGATTCAGTAACTTCTCGTCAGATTCCGAAACCGCAATTCATCCTTCCGCACCGAGCGGGCACTCCCATCGACAAACAGAACGTTAGCCTGAGTGTCGGCGACGTGCCGAAAACGGATGTGATAGTTCGCTCCGGTGCGATCTGAATTCTCAAACCAGCCTGTGATTTCTGTCGTTCGCCTGTTGCTGTTGACCTGATCGTCGATCGAACCAGAAGGTGGCGCGACGAAGACCTCGGTCCAGCTGAGCCAGCCACCGGTGGTAAACACGCCGCTCGATTGAGACGCATCGGCCAGGCTCACAACTTCAGAAGACCTTCGAATCTTCCCAGCGCGATTTAACTGTTGCGTATAGCCGGTAGGAATCGGGGTATCAGTCCAGTAGTAGGCATGAACCCGACCATTGGCCCCATAGGTCAGGGGATACTGCTCGGTAGTGCCCGGCTGAGCATCGGGACACGTCCAAATCGACCGTGTCGTCGACTTGGGAAGAGTCGCATTCATGATATCGAAATAGGACGTATTGGTCTGCGGCTGGCTTTGACTGAAGTAGTACAGCGGCGCGATGAATCCCCGATTGCTCGCGACATAATTCGCATTCGCCACGCCAATCTGCCGCAACTGGCTCAGGCAGACCGTCGACTTGGCGGTTGCACGGACACGGTTGAGTGCGGGCAGGAGGATCGAGATCAGCAACGCGATAATCCCAATCACCACAAGCAGTTCCACAAGGGTGAACCCCTGCTGGGGTCGCGTTGAAAAAGGTCCACTGACAGAAGATCTATTCAATGTCCCAGACATCTCAAAAACTCCGCCGGTCGTTGCCGACCAATGATTTGACTCCACTCAACTCCGCTGCACTGAAGTGATCCGCTTGGCAATATTTTCAAATGCCACGCACACTTTAACTTGCAGAATCCCACATACTACGAAATAATGCGTAAATCATTTTACGTTTTGCGTACAGCCCCTCGGGGCAGGAGTCGGAATGAAGCGTGTCGCGATCAATCTCGACCTGATCGGAGGGTACGGACGACAGGTCCTCCGCGGACTCATGCGGCATGCAGCGCTGGCGGGCGATTGGGAATTCGTCATGCCCCAGATGTACGAAACTACAACCACTCGTCATGCCCCCAGAACAGCGACCGACGGCACCGTCCTCATGTTGCACGACGCCGCCACCATCCGCACACTTCAGCAGTCTCGAATCCCGTTCGTCAACGTCGCTCACACACTCGATCTCACCGAGCTCGATCGACTCAAAGCCCCCAGCGTCCTGCCCGATGATGAACGAATCGGACAGCTCGCCTTTCAGTATCTCCGGGATCTGGGCTTCCGAAGCTTCGCCTTCTTCGGACATCCCCAAGTCGGTTGGTCCCAACACCGCAAGCATACCTTTGAATCCGCCGTCCGATCCGCAGGATTCCCGTTTTCCGTGATCGAGGCTGCGGATCAGGTCCCTACCGAATGGGTCTCCACCCTTCCACCCAAGACCGCCATCTTTGCCGCTAACGATCGCTATGCCTGGCACGCTGTCGATGCATGCAGACTCGCCTCGATTCGCGTTCCGGAGGATATCAGTGTGCTCGGTTGTGACAACGACCTTCTGCTTGTCGACATGGTCAGGCCCATGCTCTCCAGCATCGATCCCGTTGCCTTTCAGATCGGTCTCAGTGCAGGACGCATGCTCGAACAACTCATGCGCGGTCAACGACCGCCAAGAACGATCGAACTCGTCCCGCCCGAGGCTGTCGTCACACGACAATCCACCGAAGTTCTCATGATCGATGACGAAGCCGTCGTCGCGGCGGTCCGATTCATCCGCCTAAACGCCTGCAGCGGAATCGGCGTCGATGATGTGGTCCGCCACGTTTTGGTCAGCCGACGAAACATCGAAAGACGATTCATCAGCCGCATGGGTCGCAGCATCCTTCAGGAGATACGACGAGTCCGCCTCGATCGTGCTACCGACTTGCTTCGAGACACAGACATGGACATGCCCGCGATCGCCGAAAAATGCGGTTACATGAGCAACGCGCGCTTCAGCGTCGTCTTCCGTCAACAAACCGGAATGACACCCAGCGGTTACCGACGCAAGTCGCGTGACCTGTAACTGACCGTCCCTCAGTCCGCACAACCACATCCACCAGAAGCCGATCAAGGCTCGAACTTTCGCCCGATACCCAACCAATACGCCATTGCCCCCGACAGGAGTCGAACCTGTGACCTCCGGTTTAGGAAACCAGCGCTCTATCCAACTGAGCTACGAGGGCGATGCTTCAACATGATATCCGAGTCGATCTGCGGGTAAACTCATCCGCATGATCGCCTCACCCAAGCGAAAAACTTTTCTCCTCCTTCTCACGCTCTTACTCGCACTCGCGCCCGAATCCTCCTTCGGGCGCGAGTCTTTTGTTTGGTGGGAAGCTGAAAACGCCGCCTCAACCAATCTCTCCACGCGACATGCCTTTGCACCTGAAAATCCAGAGCAGGCCAAAAAACTATCGGGAGGCGCATGGCTCGGATCCAGCTCCGACCAACGCCCACTCAGCTTTGCCGAATACCAGCTCGACATCCCCGCCGCCGGGACGTATCGACTCTACGCGCGACGCTTCTGGAAGCACGGACCTTTCCGATATCGCTTTGAAGGCGGCCCGTGGAATCTCGCCTCGCGCGACATCGCTCTCATCGATGTCGCCACGCTACGCAGACACGTCGAGGCCAACTGGATCGCCCTCGGCTCCGTTGATCTGCCCGCCGGTGCGACCAAGTTCCGCATCGAACTCACCGAACCCGCCGGACCCGCAGCCCTCGATTGCTTCCTCCTCGTCAAAGGCGACTTCACCCCAAACGGCACCCAAAGGCCCGGCCAGAAGCTCGGCACAACCACGCCAGGATTTTTCCCGTTCGAACCCGATCCCGACACCGACGAACCCTCGCCCATCGACCTGCGACATCTCAACGAATCCTTCGCCGGTCAGCACGGCCGCATCGTCGCGCAGGGGCAGACTCTCATCCACGCATCGACCCAAGAGCCCCTCCGCTTCTGGGCCGTCAATACAGGCATCGACACGCTCGGCATGGACGACGATCAACTCGCCATGATGGCTCGATTCCTCGCCCGACGCGGCGTGAACATGATCCGCCTGCACGGCCTGCTCGGCGATCCAAAGAACGGTCGCGTCGAAAGAATCGAACGCGTCCACGCTTTCGTCCAAGCCATGAAGGCACAGGGCATCTACACCACGCTCTCCATCTACTTCCCGCTCTGGATCAAGCTCAAACCCGAAGACGGTTACGGCAGCTACAACGACGCACACCCGTTCGGACTGCTCTACTTCGATGAAAAGTTCCAGGCCGTCTATCTGTCATGGTGGCAAGAGCTACTCACCAAGCCCGACCCCAGAACCGGCATCGCGCTCAAAGATGAGCCCGCCGTCGCAATGTGCGAACTCGTCAACGAAGACTCGCTCTTCTTCTGGACCTTCGCACCCTACGACCGCATCCCCGCCGAACCCATGAACAAGCTCGAAACCATGTTCGGCGCATGGCTCGCCAATCGATATGGATCGATCGAGAAGGCAATGTCACGCTGGCCCAAACACGATGTGCGCGGCGACGCGCCTGCCGAAGGTCGCGTCGGATTCGCTGGCGCATGGGCCATGTTCGATCGACCAGACTCTCGCTCACAAGATCAGGTCCGATTCCTCTTTGACATCCAAACACGATTTCACGAGAAGGCCATCCAACACATCAAATCGATCGGCTATCCCGGCCTGATCGTCGCCAGCAACTGGAAGACCGCCAACGATCGCGTGCTCGGGCCGATCGACAAACTCTCCAACGCTGTTGCCGACGTCATGGACCGACACGCCTACTTCGACGGCCGACATCGCGGACCGATGGCGGGATGGTCGATCCAGGTCGGCGATGCGTTCGCTGATCGATCCATGCTCCGCTTCGACAACTCCAACCCCGAAAACGCCGATCGCGAAATCACAAGCCCACTCTTCGACATCACCTGGCAGGACAAGCCCTCGATCGTCAGCGAAATCGGCTGGCTTCCACCCAATCGATACCGCACAGAGTTCCCCATGCTCGCCGCCGCTTATGCGAGCCTGCAGGGTCAGGACGGCGTCTACTTCTTTGCCCACGGTCGAAGCGGATGGGACACGACCATCACCAAATTCTCGATCGCAACGCCCGCTGTCATGGGCCAGTTCCCCGCCGCCGCGCTGGCCTATCGTCGCGGACTCATCGCCGAAGCACCCGCCGTCGCACGCCTCGGACTCGCCACCGATCGCCTCTTCGCCCTCAAAGGCGCGCCAGCCTTCCAACGTCCCAACCTCGACGCGATACGCACAGCAGATGTGCCCGATCCTTCCCAACTCCCCGCGCCCCGATCGCTAAACGCCAACGAGTTGGCAGGCTTCACGCTGGATCCGCTCGCTCATTTCGTCGGTCGCGTCGAGTTGAACATCGCAGAAAATCCCGAGACTTCACGCGTCATCGACATCACGCCATTCATCGATCGAAACGCCAGACGCATCACCAGCCTCACACGCCAAATCGTGCTCGATTACGATCGAGGCCTTCTCAAAGTCGATGCGCCACACATCAGCTCGCTCGTCGGATTCTTCGCCGACACTGGAAAGCTCGAAACGTCCAATCTGCTACTCGAATCAACACTACCTTACGGCAGCGTCACGCTCATCAGCCTCGATGATCGGCCCATCAACGACTCCAAGCGAATGCTGCTCCAAGTCATGAGCGTCGATCAAAACGACGGCTTCAAAGTCGGCACCGGAGCACTCAAGCGAATCGACGCCCTCGGCACTCCGCCGCTGGTCATTCAAAATCTCACCGGAACCGTCACGCTCCTCCGACCCGACGCCGATCAACTGAACGTCAAACGACTCGATCTCAACGGACGACCGATCCCCGAAATCCAAAGCAACGATCCACCGCCAAGCGCCGCCCGAATCGAGCTGCACCCCGAGACCCTCTATTACCTGATCGAACCGCGCAACTGATTGCACATATCTCATCGAATGACGGCTCTCATCGAATGACGGCTCTCATCGAATGACGGCGCAATCCAAATCAAGAAACGGCTCACGCCCTTAAGCCGATGTCCTAAAACCCATGTCGTCGAAGACGACACTCACAACCTGAGAGCGGTGCGAGACGTTTCGAGAACTGGCATCAATCGCCGAAGCCACCGCCAGCACCGGCCGCGCCCGACGCGCCGGCGGCGATCATGCCGATGATGTAGATGATGCTCAGCACCGTCGTCAAGATACCGATGATCAGCCCAATGATCCCGCAGGTCTTGCCCGCCTTCGCCTGACCTTGATTCGGCGCGGCCATCGCTTTGCCACCCATGATCATCGCAGGAATCCCCAGACCGATCCCGATCGGACCACACACAAAACACGACGTCACAATCGACAGAATCCCCAACACCATCGCGGTCGTGGCTTTGCCCTGCAGCGAAGGATCGCCCATGTTCGCCTGATACGCCACTGGGCCTTGATAGGCTCCGGGCTGCTGATATCCGCCAGCCTGACCATATGGCTGGTTCTGCCCGTAAGGATTCGCAGGCGCTGCCGGCGCTACCGACGCTGCCGACGGCTGAGCCGAAACGCCCATCTCACCCGCAAGCTCACCGATCGTGCTGATCGCCGCCCAATTCGCCATCCCCTCTTTCCAAGCCAAATCGCCCGGCGAGAGCTGACCCGAAGCCAAAAGCCCCTTGATCGTCTCGGCGTCGACCGGACCCTGCTGCTGACCATCTTTACCGTAATACCATTGGCTCATCGCGTTCTCCTTATCCAATTCCCTGACGATTCCACCCCTGTCACTCTAACCGATTCAATTCTCAACTCCACTACCCCATCCTCACCCACAACTCGACCTCGATCGAGTCAACTCTCCTCCACAATCACCTGACGCGGATGCAACACGAAATACAACAGCAACGCCAACACCAGCACCGATCCGGCAATGACCGCCGCCATCTGATTCCCACCCGGCGGATTGAGAATCCGCACCACGACCAGCGCCGCACACACGATCGCACCCAGCGCCGGAACGATCGCGGGCACCTCGAATCCACCGCGCGGCTCCGCCGGTCTCAGCTTCAAGATCACCAGACCCACATTCACCACCGCAAACACACTCAACAGCAACAACGTCGTCGCTGCAGCGAGGTCGCTGATCCGGCCAATCAACACCAACACAACGATCAATCCCAATAACACCAGCGTCGCAAACCAAGGCGTTCGCGTCTTCGAATGAACACTCGACAATACACGCGGCAACAAACCCGCCTTCGACATGCCGTACACCAGCCGACTCGCCATCACATAATTCAACAACGCCGTATTCGCCACCGCAAAAATCAGCACCACGCTAAACACCCAGGGCGGACACCACGGCGCCGCCACCTTCACCACGCCACGCAAGCCCTCCTTCTGCAACATCTCGAACGGCACCGCACTCACCGCAATCACCGCCACCAGCATGTAAATCACCGTGGCGATCATCATCGCACCGATCAATCCAAACGGAATGGCCCGACGCGGATTCTTCGTCTCCTCCGCTATGTTGAGAATGTCCTCAAACCCAATGAACGCAAAAAACGTCAGCACCGCGCCAGACATCACGATCGCCAGCGTCAGCGATCCGAACGCATCCCCATCACCCGCCGCACCCGGCAACACCGTCTTCGAATCAACCGCAGTCGCTCCCGTCGCGAGCGGCGGACCCTGCAATAGATCCACCGAGCCCACATACCCAATGCCAATCACAATAATGAACAAAAGCCCCAGCACCTCCACCGTCGTACACACCACATTCATCGCCATGCACTGACGAATGCCCCAGAACACAATCCCAGCCAACACCGCAAGGTAAATCACACTCATCACGCTCGGCGGAAGCGTCGCTCCCATCTTCTGAATCTCAGCCCCTATCGCACGAGCTCCCGTCGCCATGCTCGTCAGACCCGACGCCGTCACCGCTAGCCCGACCACATACGCCAGCCCGCGAAATCGATACGCTCGCAACGTCGCATACGCCGCCCCCGCAGCCTTCGGATATCGCGATCCAATGCACGCATAGCTCAAACCCGTCAACAACGCCGCGATCATCGAAATCACAAACGCCAGCCACACCGCATTCCCGAGCGTCTTGGCAACATTCGGAATCAACACATAAATCCCCGCACCGAGCATCCCCCCCACGCCATACAACATCACCAGCCCAGGCCCCAGCACCGGACGTAATCCGGGAGAATCCGCCGATTTCGAAACTCGATCCAACGAAGCAGAGCCGCCAACACTTGATTGCTGATTCGCGGTGCCTGGCGTAGACGACGGGGGCGGCGTGTCTGACATGCCAGCATGATCGCGCGATAAACATCATCGTCCAGACCGAAATCCCCTGGTGACAAAGATTTTATCAAAAAAAGATCGATCGTCCGAAGGCGCCGGACGATCGATGTGTTTCAGCAGGCAAAGCCAAGGTCGCGCGAATCGACTTCCGTACGCGAATCCACCCTCCATCGCAGACCCACGCAGACCCAAGCAGAACCACGCCAGCAATGAATGGCGGACAGGCTCAGGCGACAGCTTCGGCGGGCTTGTAGTTGCGGCGGACCGGCTTGACGATCAGGCCGCTCTTGATCGCCTTGGTGCTCACCTTGATACGGACGATCTTGCCGTCAATCAGGGCACGAACCTTCTGAATGTTCGGGCGGAACTTACGAGCAGTGATGCCCGTGGTCTTGGTCCCGACACCGCCAAGATGCTTGGCCTTGCCTCGGGTCGTCACTTGGTTGCCCATGCGGGTCCGCTTACCGGTCATTGCACAAACGCGTGGCATAAATCACTTTCGTTGAATCGAGCCACGCACTCTACCCAAAGCAGCCCATAGATCAAGCCTGAAGCATCGATTTTCAACAGCCCAAAGCCCAACGCCCCCAACACAACCCAATCCCCGACCGCTTCACCCATCAACCCGGACCTGAGACCCGAAAAACCAGACTTGAGATCGGCAAGACGATCCGCTACGATGATCGGCTCGATTTCGCCGGACGAATTGTGACGAGACCGGCATACGCAACAGTGTAAGCCCCCAAGCCTCCTTTTTCAGGCCGTGGGCTTTTAGCGAGGATGTCATGGCACATAAGAAAGGCGCCGGTTCAACCAAGAACGGCCGCGATTCCAACCCGCAGTACCTCGGCGTCAAAGCCTACGGCGGACAGTTTGTCACCGCCGGCTCCATCATCATCCGCCAGCGCGGCAGCAAATTCGTGCCCGGCCATGGCGCTAAAATGGGCCGCGATGACACGATCTTCGCCCTCACCGACGGCAGCGTCGAGTTCCAGGGTCGCAAGGTCCACGTCAAAGCCTGATATCAGGTCGATCACCCATCCAGGTTGATCCCACCTCGATCCTCAACAGGCCCTGCCTGACCATTCCGATCGCCAAACCAGCCGCGCAACGCGGCTTTCTTTGTTGGAGGGATCTCGACAGCAGCAGCCCGAACAGCCGATCAGCCCCACCGCCCCCCCCAGCCGCGACGTTCCAACAGGCAGCCATCATCCAGCGAGCACCCGATGAAATAGCTGATGACGGCCCACAGGCCGGAGCATACGATCCGGCAAGTGGCCCGAAAACAAATGAAGACCAAGACGTGAACACTATAAACTTCCTCGTGTCAGTCCTTTACGCGGTGATCCATGCGAATAGAAAAGCCAAATCCAGCAGATATCCTTGCCGCATGGAGTGACCAGTTTGATCAATGGCACTTCGAAGACGCGGATAAAACCGAAGAGCCATGCGACGCTGACATACTCCTTGAGCTGATCAACAGATTCGATCCTCGGCGTGACACGCTTTCTGAGCACGGTCTCTGCAATGCTCATCTCATGTTTGAACTTTTTCCCAAGTCTGCAGCCAAGGCCGTTGGAGTTTATCTTCTCGATATGATCGAATACGGATCGTCGCGTTACACTCCTAACTCTTTCCTCGAATTGGTCAGTTTTCTGAATTCCCGTGAATTTGTTGATTTAATCGATTGCCTCACCTCCACACAGAAGCAGTTGGCTGCATCAAGTCTCAAGTATGCTTGGTCGCTTTATTCGATGAACGAATCGCCCGAGATGCAACTGAATGTCGAAACAGCAATTGGAAGACTACAGTCGGGCGAAGAGGAATCAGACACGCGGGAAGAAACAGGGACAGCCCCGAATGCCATTCGGTTAAGCATTTACGCTCGCATTTCCCGGGCGATTCTGGATGATCGTGGCTCGCTCAGCAAGTCGTACTCCTTCATCCGTCGTCGAATCGC
>JAIYCY010000017.1 GCA_027487775.1 Planctomycetaceae bacterium | reverse complement strand
GTTGGACGGAGTTGGACGGAGTTGGACGGAGTTGGACGGAGTTGGACGGAGTTGGACGGAGTTGGACGGAGTTGGACGGAGTTGAGTGGTTTAACTTTTCGGAAGTGCGATGCGGAACGGAAAGCAGACGCCGTGCATCACGCCTTCGATCAGGGCGGGGTCCGCGTGCATGATCGCATGAGCGGCGGAGATGTCATCGGCCTCGTGGATGACGATCCCAAAGCCCGACTCATCCTCGACGAGTGTTCGCCCGGCGAGCCTGATCACGCCCGACTCACACAATCCGCGAAGATATTCAAAGTGCCTTCCGATGATCTCGGCTTCAGCTGGCGTCGGAGCTGTGCGCAGCGTGTCGGGTCGCGTTGGACGAATCTGACAGATGAAGGGCGGGATGGTTTGTGAGCTGTCATGCGACCAAGGCTTGAGCGCAGATCCGCAAGCATGGTTCAGGCGCCAGCCATCAGTGGCTGCTGGCTCTCGGCTTCTTCGCGTTGGCGTTGTTCGAGCGTGGGTAGCATGTCTTTGGCTTCTTTGGCCATTTGGGTGTTGGGGAATTCGGCGATGATTTGGTTGGAGATGCGGATCGCGTCGTTCCATTTGCGTGACCCGGCGGCATTGCGGAAGGCATCGCCGAGCTGCGTGAGTTTGTTTTTGAAGAGTCTTCGTGCGACGTCCTCGAGTTGAGTTGCTTCGACGGGCGTGAGGTAGGCGTCGAGCTTGCGGAGTACGGCGATGCCTTCGTCGAAATGTCCGACGCGATCAGACTCGACAAGCCTTGCGTGGAGCTGTTTTTTGACGGCCTGACGTCGTGCTTCGATTTCGCTGGGCAATTCTTCGGCGCGTGCGCTGCTGGGGAATCGGGCGCGGAGTTTTTCGGCTTCGCGGTAGGCGGACTGCCATTGTTCGGAGGCGACGTGCCTGTCGATGAGGACCATGGCGGCGTCGATTTGTCGATCGACTTCGGCGTCACGTTTGAGAAGGACTTCGGCGCGGAGTCGATCGGCTTCGAATTTGTAGCCGAACTCGCGATCCATTTGCTCGGTGAGGGCGAGGGCGGCCTCGTAGTCGTTTTTGGCGACGTCTTCTTCGATGGCGCGGCGGAAGGCGTCGCGATCCTTTTCGCGGAACGCGACGGATTTGGCGCGATCGCTGATGAGTTGTTGTTCGCTGATGCGTTCGAGCGCATTGAGTTGTGCGCGGGATGCTTCAAGCAGTACGCCACTCGATGCGGCGGCGAGTTTGGCACGCTGGTACGCACCGAGTGCGAGCGGCCAGGTCACGAGCACGCCGACGATACACACACAACCGGCGGCGAGCATCGACCATGTCCGATCGGTGGCGGCGAGGTAGGTACCGAGTCCGAAGACGACAAGCGAGAGGAGCAGTGCCATGCCGTACACCCACGAGACCCCGCCGTTCTTGGAGGGGGCTGAGGTTTCCTGAGAAACAGTCGACGTGGGAATTGTGTTCATGGACATCCGACACCTCGATTCGATTGACCTGACCGATTTCGGCTCGCGCGACCAACGGCTCGCCCCGACGTGTACGGACGAGCATGAGCGGGATGACTTGCATCCGGCAGGTTTCTGACTGCACTGATGCGACGACCATCCAGCAGCCGGCGGAGTGACAGCCGGTCTGACTTTATCTTACACGGGGTCCAGTGCCTGTTGCCAATGGAAGATGCCCACGATTCTGCGCACGCGTGCTTCCGGGGTGGATTGGTTTATGACGATCATGATGGAGAGTGGTGGGTGGCGTGATATGATCGTGGGATGCGAATCGCACGGAGGCGACGCCCGCGTGTTCCGACGTGGGCTGTGGTGATTGGGTTGTTGACAGGACTTCTGGTCGTGGCCGGTTGCTGGCAGGCGGCGGATCAGATGCGGTCGGCTGGAGTTGCTGCGCGGGGTGGTTCGAGCGATGTTTCGACAGAATCGCCGGTCGTTCGTGTCCGCGTGGTGGCGGGTGAAAGGTCGGTGCAGATTGATACGGGGAGCGGGCCGACGCAGTTGTCGGCGGCTTCGGGCAATTTGGATCGGCGATGGGTGTCGAGTCGAGCGGATGGGGTTGTGGTGGTGAATGGTCGACCGTATCGCGGGGCGTTGCGAGTGTTGGCGCAGGGGAATGGGACGGTGGATGTCATCAACGACGTTTCGATTGATGATTATTTGCGTGGGGTTGTTCCGAGTGAGGTTTTTGCGAGTTGGCCGGACGCGACGCTGCGAGCGCAGGCGATCGTGGCGAGGACGTTTGCGTTGTATGAGTTTCGGAGTCGTGGCGGGCGTCGGGAGTTTGATTTGCATGCGGATGTGAGGTCGCAGGTTTACAAGGGTGTGGAGGCGGAGCGTCCTTCGACGAATCGTGCGGTGGAATCGACGCGTGGGATGGTGCTGGCGTTTGGTCCGCGAGGGAAGGAGCGGATATTTCCGGCGTACTTTTCGAGCACGTGCGGCGGGATCACGCAGCACGGTGCGGACGCGTTCGGATTGGAGAACCCCGTGAACGGCATCGTGCCGCTGCGTGCGCGGGATGCACAGCAGGGATGTCGTGAGAGTCCGCGATACACCTGGCCGGAGTTTTCGGTGAGGAAGGATGAGTTGTCGCGGCGATTTCGTAAGTGGGGGCAGCGTGAGAAGCATTCGATCGGCGGGATCAGTGCGGTGAGGTCGGTGGCGTTGGTGGAGCGGAACGAGCTTGGCAGACCGCGTGTGTTTGCGGTGACGGATTCGAGTGGGCGGAAGTATCAGTTGTCGGCCGAGCAGATGCGTAACGCGACGAATGCATCGCGTGGTGAGGGTCAGATTTTGTATTCGAGTTTTTTCGTGCCGGTGGACGCTGGGAACTCGATTCGATTCACCGAAGGTCGCGGTTGGGGGCATGGCGTGGGGATGTGTCAGTATTGCGCGGCTGCGTGGGGCAAACGAGGCGACAGCGAGCGTGAGATCGTGCTGCGGTCGTATCCTGGTGCGATGCTGGTGCGAGCGTATCCGTGATGGTGAATCATGTTTGCTCGATGATGGGAAGTTCAGCGGAGGGCGTAGCTGTGGAAGGTTTGACGATCAGGCATGAGGTGGATGAATCGCAATTGGATGATTTGATCGGGCTGTATCAGATCAGTTGGTGGGGCAAGCATCGCACACGGGACGATCTGCGGCGGATGCTGGCGGGGTCGTATCTGGTGGTGGCGATCAACGATGCGGCCGGGCGTTTGGTGGGTTTTTGTCGGCTGCTTTCGGACGGGGTTTTTCGTGGGACGGTGTACGACGTGATCGTGCATGAGTCATTGCACGGCCGGGGTGTGGGTCGGCTGGTGATGGATACGCTGATGAATCATCCGAAGGTTCGTGAGATTGAGTCTTTGGCGCTGGATTGTCTGCCGGACAAGGTCGCGTTGTATGAGAAGTGGGGGTTTAAGGTGCAGGGTTCGAATTTCCTGCACATGTCGCGCCGACCGGCGAACATTCAACCGCCGGGCGCGGCGGGTGCCTGATCGGATTCTGATCCGTCTTTGTAGGGTTTAGACGAGAGAACTGAGAAAATCTTTGTCGGTTGTCCGATTGTTGATGAAATGAGATGGTGGGACGCGGGCGATCTATTTAGGATGGGCGTATGGGCGTGAGGCTCTATGCGAGTCCTGCTGCTTTATCCTCGCTTTCCTGAGACGTTTTGGAGTTTGCATCACGCCCTGAGGTTTGTGCGCAAACGCGCTGCGCTGCCTCCGTTGGGTCTGCTGACGGTGGCGGGGATGCTGCCTTCAGATTGGCAGCTTCGACTTGTGGATACGAATGTAGAGACGCTGAGGGAATCCGATCTGCGTTGGGCAGATTTGGCGATGATCAGTGCGATGGGTGTGCAGCGTGAAGCGGCCAGAGAGCTGATAGACCGGTGCAAGCGCGTGGGCCTGAAGGTGGTGGCGGGTGGGCCGTTGTTTACGGCAGAGCCTGAAGCGTTTGAGGATGTGGATCATTTGGTTCTGGGAGAGGCGGAGGTAAGCCTTCCGCCGTTTCTTGTCGATTATGCGGGCGGGGTTGCGCGGCACGCCTACGTGCCGACGGGGTTTGCGGATGTATCAACCACACCGCTGCCGCGATGGGATTTGCTGCGGATGGAACGATATTTTTCGATGGGCGTTCAGTTTTCGCGAGGTTGTCCGTTCAACTGCGAGTTCTGTAATGTCACGACGCTGTTTGGGCGAAAGCCGAGATTGAAGTCGGCGCGACAGGTGGTGTCGGAGCTTGAGAGTCTGGAGCGGGCAGGTTGGGGCGGAAATGTCTTTTTTGTGGATGACAATTTGATTGGGAACAAGCTGGCCGCTCGGACGGAATTGTTGCCTGCGTTGATCGAATGGCGTGCGGATCGTCCGGGTCGAACGATGTCCTACAACACGCAGGCGTCGATCAATGTCGCCGACGACCCTGAAATGCTAAGTCTGCTGCGACGGGCGGGATTCGAAACCATATTTGTCGGAATCGAAACACCTGACAACGACAGCCTTGTCGAATGCGGCAAAGTTCAGAATCGGCGACGTGACATGGTTGAGGATGTCAAGACCATTCAGCGCGCGGGTATTGAAGTGCAGGGCGGATTCATCGTGGGATTCGACAGTGACGGCCCGTCGATTTTTCAGCGTCAGATCGACTTCATCCAGGCGAGCGGCGTGGTGACGGCGATGGTCGGGCTGCTCAACGCGCTTCCCGGCACCGCACTTTACGTTCGCCTGCGATCTGCGGGTCGATTGCTGGGTTCTGGTACGGGCGATAATGTGGATGGCACGACCAACATCGTTCCGACGATGAACGCTGAGCATCTGCGCGAGGGTTACCGCAAGATCCTGCGAACGATTTACTCGCCGAGCAACTATTACCAGAGGCTTCGGACTTTCCTCCGGGAGTATCACCCGCCTCGGGTTCGACGTGGGATAGGCCGGGCGGACTGGATGGCGTTTATGCGATCGTTGGTGATGCTGGGGGTTCTGGGTCGAGAGCGATTCAATTACTGGCATTTGCTCATCTGGACGCTTGTGCGACGTCCGCGGCTGCTCCCTCGCGCCGTGACGCTTGCGATCACCGGCCACCACTTCCGACGCGTGTGCGACCGCTGCCTCCGCTCCACACATCCCAAGACATCGACCGATGCCTGATTCGACCTTCCGGGTCAGAGCGGCGCTGTCTGATTGCGATCTCTAGGGCCGTGCGCCCCAGCCAAGCAGGCAGAATCTCTGCCAGCGACCGCGACGTCCTTGTCGGGAATGGGGCGGTCGCATGAAATGCGGCGGTGATCCTTTTTTGGCAAAAATTTGATTGTCTCTTGCCCGTTTCAGGGGTAGGCTGTTGGCAGTGGGTCGGGTCGACTCTCGATGACTGCCTCGGGTGCGTCGCGTGGGTCTCGGCTGGGCCTTGGAAAATGGAGCGATGGGAAAATGAGGAAAGATTCCAATATTCGTCGGTGTTCTGGGATTCGGATCGGCCGAGGGCATGGGCTGGCCCTGTGTGGTGCCTTGGCCGCGGGTCTAGGTCTATCCGCGTCGGTGGTGCGGGCATCGCTGGCAAAATTTGACGATCCGGCTGAGCTGGATGGAGGGGATGCGATCGTCTTGCGCCTCTTTGATCTCGAGGGCAATGCTCCGATCCCCGCGCCTTCCCCGGAATCGACGATGGTCGCGTACGACAATATATCGAGTTTCTCGAGTCAGACCGAAGTGGTTGGTAGCGCCTCAGGCGGAGTTACGAAGATGCTCGCAGATGACATCGCGTCGCCGCTCGGGGCCGGTGGTCGGGTCCAGTCGTTCCGTTTTGCGATTGCCAATCCGAGTTCGAGCCCGATTGCGTTTCGCCCTCGACCGAGATTCTTCGATAACGACGGCACGGCCGCTAGTCCGGGCACACTGATCGCAGGCATCGGCTTCAACGTCATCACGCTCCCTGCCAACACCGCCGCTGTTCTCGGTTCCGGTACGACGCCGGGAGGATGGTTTAACGTACCCGCGGATGGCACGTTCTGGGCGGGCATGGCATTTGACAACTTCTTCACCTCGACGAGCAACGCCACACTTGGCTTGCTAGCGGTCGGGCTCTACGATCCGCCCGCCGTCGGGTCTAGCAACAGCAACGTCATGTTCCGCTCGACCGCATCGAGCACGCTCTCCAGCAGCCCCGCGGGCAGCAGCTTCAACCTCGGCGCTTTCCCCGCCAACGCGGGCTGGGCATTCACCGTTCCCGAGCCCGCCACGCTCGGCCTGCTCGCCGGTGTGAGCCTCCTGATGCTCGGGCGAAAGCGTTGATCGATCGCGGTGGCAAGCGGGGAAACGGACCACCCAGTCGATCGAATCAATCCATCACCTGTGTTCCACGCACTCGCCGGCAACGACGACGTGTGTGGGGCGTTCGTCGAACGGAAGGATTCGATTCGGTTCGTTCGATCGATCCTTGAAGACGACCAGATCTGCCAGCATGCCCGGGCGGAGTGAGCCGACGCGATCGTCGATGCCTGCCAGCGCTGCGCTACCGAGCGTATAGGCTTCGACGGCTTCATCGAGGGTCATGGCATCGTGCGGCGCCCAGGGATGACGACCGACGGCCGCGCGGAGACACGCTGCTGCGTCGATGCGTTCGACGGGTGCGTCGCTACTCAGACCGACGCGTACGCCCGCTCGCACAAGGCTCGCAAACGGATAACACCAACGCGATCGATCCGGGCCGACGCGATCGCCCGTCCAGGTGTCGCTGGTGACGAATTGCGGTTGCAACGTCACGCGAACGCCGGAGCGTGCGAGGCGATCGATCTGATCTGGACGTGTGAGGCTGGCGTGTTCGACGCGATGGACGCGGGCACGGCCGGTGATGAGCGGAATGTCGGCTTGGGCGTTGATGGCTTGATCCATCGCTTGCAGTGTTTCGTCAAGCGCGGCATCCCCAATGGCGTGGCAGGCGATGGCGAATCCGAGGGAGGCACAATGGCGAACGCGATCGCAGAGTGCCTGCGGGTCGTAGATGCGCTGTCCAACTGTTGAGGGATCGTCGGCGTAAGGCGCCGACAGCAGGGCTGTCCGAGCGCCAAGCGAACCGTCGGCGAAGAATTTGACTGCGCCGAGGCTGAGCCAATCGTCGCCGAATCCGGTGGCGAGTCCTTGTGCGTGGAGCGTGTCGGCATGCTTTTCCATGGGCATCCCGACGATTCGAACGGGGAGTTTTCCGAGGCGTTGTCGGAGTCGATGAAAGACTCGGAGTTGGTCGGGGGTATCGAGCATGGTTTGAACGCTGGTGATGCCGGATCGGAGGGCTGTTTGCATGGCAGCGAGCAGCGCGCGTTCGAGGGTTTGATCGTCGGGAGGCGGAACCGCGCGGTAGAAGGGCGTGATGGCGGTTTCGGTGTAGAGGCCTGTGTGGATGTTGCCTGCGTTGCGGGCTTCGTGGGAGATGAGCTTGAGGGCTGCGCTGTTGACGACGGCGGCATGTCCGCAGACGCGGCTGGCCAGCACGGGTCGATCGGGAAAGGCGCGATCCAGATCATCGCGCGTGGGCATACGTCGCTCGCGAAGCTTGTCCTGATCCCAGCCAAAGCCGACGACCCATCCCGGCACGTTGCGTGATGTCTCGGCGAGCCGGTCGATCAATTCGCCGATCGAGCCGACGCCAGCGAGGTCGGCCTGCGTGACCAAGAGCTTGCCGGTCCAGAGCAGGTGCGTGTGGCAATCGTGCAGACCTGGCATGACGTGGGAATCGGAGGCGTCGATGATGCGTGTGGCCGGGCCGATCCAAGGGGAGATGTCGGTAAGCGTGCCAACCGCTTCGATGACCCCGCGACGGATGGCGAGTGCGTGGGTTTGGGGCGACGGCTCGGGAAGCCAGAAGCGTCCGCCGCGAATCACGAGATCGGCGTGAGGAGAAGTATTGGAGGGCAGCATGGACGAATCGTAACGCAAGAGGGTGATCGACGGACAGAGCCTATACTTGTGGGTGATGAAGCAAAGTCGCAAAGCATCGAGGGATCGGCGGAAAGGGTGCTGCAATGGAGGATTGCGTTTTGCACTCGTAGGGGTGTCGATGGCTGCAAACTTTGTTTTCGTCGGACTGTCGCGCGGAGACGAAGAGGCGAAGTCGAATCAAGCAGCTGAACAACAGCAGGAGCCGGTCGCAGGCGATCCTAAGATTGCCGAGGCCGAGCGGAATGAGGCGGAGATCGAGCAGAGGCGTGCGGAGGGACGTGAACGGTTGCGTGTTGCGTTGCGAGATTTGGGTGATGCGGATCCTGAAGTGAGAAGGCCGGCGGAATCGGTGTTGTATCGCGCGGAGTTTTTGCTGGATGTGCCTGCTGGGCTTGCGATGGAGGAACTGAAGCGGCTGGCGATCGAGCAGTCACCGCTTTCTGCCCAGCAGCGTCGTGCGCTGCGTTCGGCGATGATTCATTTGTTTGTGGTGAGTCGGCATCAATTTCAGGGTCAGGGTCAGGGGATGATCGGTTTGCGATCGATTCAACCGGTGGTGATAGACGCGCCGGGCGGCCCTGCGCGTGGTTTGCTGGTTCCTGAGCGTCGGGCGGGCTATGACGCGTTGACATGGCTTTTGGAGGGGGATGTGATCCTGCGGATGGCGCCGGTGCCTTGGAATCCGGACGAGCGGGTGACGTGGTATGCGGTGCACAATTTTGAATCGCTGAGATCGGTGATGAACGGAACGCGAGTGGGGCAGCGGATTCTGGTGGTGATTCGTCGAGGTGAGGACGAGTTGACGGTGTCATTGCGGGCGGGGCCTGCGCCATTTGATCGGGAGCGCGGGTTTGGTGATGAGATTTATGAGGGGTGGCTTGGTGAGGGTGAGCGGTATTGGTCGCAGGACGTCGAGCCGAAGCTGATTGAGCCCGCCGCGAATTGAAAGTCTGGATGACGGAGCGGGCCTATCGTCGGAGATGTCGATCGAATCAAACGGGACAGCAGGAGGACAGGTGCTCCGTGAGTGGGATGGCTCGATTGCCCTGCAGGATGGCTTGCAGGATCGAGCGTGGATCGAGTCGATGATTCGCACGGCCTGCCCGGATGCTGATGATGTGGAGATTGAGCTGTCGCGTAAGTCGACGAGGCGATTGCCCGGTGGGCGTGACGAGGCGAAGCGGCGGCTCGCGCGGACCGACCCCTCCGAATACGGACGAACGCGGAACCATCTGGACGGGGCTGTGACGCAATTGAGTGCTTACCTGCGGCACGGCGTGCTGGAGCTGCGCGAGGTACTCGACTTTGCACTTACGTCACATCGCCGGGGCAGCATCGAGAAGTTTGTGCAGGAACTTGCGTGGCGAGACTTTTATCAGCGTGTCTGGAAGCAGATCGGCTCGGACATTTGGGACGATCTTGAGCCTTACAAAACGGGTTGGCATGCGAACGACTATGCCGACGAGCTACCGGTCGATGTGCGTGAGGGGCGAACGGGGATTGATTACATCGACGCGTTTGTGCGTGAGTTGTATGAGACGGGGTATCTGCACAACCACGCGCGGATGTGGATGGCTGGCTACGTGGTGCACGGCCGTCGCGTGAAGTGGCAGGCGGGGGCGCGATGGTTTTTGGAGCATCTGTTGGACGGTGATGAGGCGAGCAATAACTTGAGTTGGCAGTGGTGTGCGAGCACGTTCAGCCATAAGCCGTACATTTTCAATCGTGCGAACGTGCTGAAGTATTCAGGTGATCGGTTTGTCGAGCATGATGCGAATGATTTGTTTGACGACGGATACGAGGCGATCGCGCAGAAGTTGTTTCCGCGGGCGGTTGTTATGGATGAGGGGGCGGGCGTTCGGGATGGGGGTGGTGGTTTTGGCTCGGGAGCGGGCGGGCGATCGTTCTGGTCGAAGCCGGAGGAGGACGATGCGATGGACGAGTCCTCGCCGGGCGGGCACTTGGTGTGGGTTCATGACGGGATGTTGTCGGCAGATCATCCTGCGATGCGTGGCTTGATGGATGGTTCTGCGTGTGCCATCTTTGTGATCGATTGCACACGATCGGGTCGTGATCGATGGTCGGCAAAGCGGTGGCGATTCATCGGCGAGTCGCTGGCGGAGATGCCGGTGCGCGTGATCGCGAGCAATGATGTTGTTGCGACGATTCTGGGCGAAGTTGAGCGGTCGGGTGTAGATCGGGTGGTGACGGGGCATTCGCCCGACCCGGCGATCGGGCGTGTGGTGCGACGGCTCGAATCGCAAGTGTCGGTGGAGTGGGTGAAGGCGCGGGATTTTGTGGAACTGGAGGTTGGGGTGGATCTGAAGCGGTTCAGTCGTTATTGGGCAAAGGCAGAGCGTCGGATCGGACGATGAATCCGTATGAACGAAACGAGATGACGATGTGTGATTGACGAAAGAAGATGAAGAGGCATGATCGCGGGGCATGAAAGCAGTCATTTTGGCGGCGGGTCTTGGGACGAGGATGCGGAAGGCGGATGAGTCGGCGCAGCTTTCGGGCGCGCAGGCGCAGGCGGCGGCCAGCGGAGTTAAGGCATTAATTCCGATCGGATCGGGCCTCGGAGATCGCCCATTTCTCGATTACGTGCTCACCGCGCTGACCGAGGCCGGCTACGGGCAAGTGTGCCTCGTCATCGGTCCGGATCATCATCAGGTTCGCGACTACTACACGAAACAGAATCCGGCCAAGCGCATCAAGCTGGACTTTGCGACGCAGGCCAAGCCGCTCGGCACCGCCAACGCAGCTGCGGCAGCGGAGGCGTTTTGTGGCTCGGACGATTTCCTTGTGATCAATTCAGACAACTACTATCCGCCCGAGGCGCTCAACGGACTGCGCGAGCTGAAGGGCGCGGGACTGGCGGTGTTCGAACGTGATGCGATGATTGCGGGATCAAACATCACAGCGGATCGGATTTCGAAGTTTGCCGCCGTCGAAGTCACGCCGGCCGGGCATTTGAAGACGATCCACGAGAAGCCGTCGGAGGAGTTACTCGCGCGGTTGGGCGATCCGATTTTTTGTTCGATGAACTGCTGGCGATTTTCGCGCAAGCTGTTTGATGCGTGTCGTGCGATTCCGCTGAGTGCTCGCGGGGAGTATGAGATCACCGACGCAGCCCAGTATTGCATCGACGCACTTCGTGAGCCTTTTGCGGCGCTGAAGTACAAGCTCCCCGTGCTGGACATGAGCAGCCGGGGCGACATCGGTCCGGTGGCGGAGCGACTGGGTAAGGTGAAGGTCGATTATTGAGGGCGGTCCATGAGGCTGCTCACGACGCGTGTGATGCGGCTCAGGCTTCGTTGGATTTGTGTTCTGGAGCGAGTGAATAGAAGCCGCCGCCGTCGTGGATGAGATGGCCCTTCTCGGCGAGTTCGCGCCAGATTTCGCGACCGTGACCGGTCGGGGGCTGGACGCTGAGGATGCGGGCCTTGGTACCGGAGAGCGGACTTCGCCC
The DNA here is from genome assembly GCA_027487775.1 of Planctomycetaceae bacterium. Lineage (GTDB taxonomy): Bacteria > Planctomycetota > Phycisphaerae > Tepidisphaerales > Tepidisphaeraceae > JAIYCY01. The sequence continues at coordinate 119,647 of JAIYCY010000017.1, read as the reverse complement.
GAGCTTGGAATCTTCTTCAAGCTGTGCGTGTTTGATCTTCTTCTTAAAAGCCTTGAGGGCCAACTTGTACTCGGCGTCTGTGTGTGGCATGCGATGATTGTATCAGTGCGCTGTGGATAGATGGCTTTTGTGGGTCGGAGAAACTGCGTTTCTGATTGATCACGCGAATCGCAAGTGGTTCAGGAAGCATTATGGATTGTTGATTGATCTTGCGGGACTTGCCGAAGAAGGCCCTTGTCAGGCGAGAGTGCGCCGAGGATGATTCGGGGATGCACGTGCTTTATGTCCATCAGAATTTTCCGGCCCAGTTTGGGCATATTGCGGCGTATTTGGTGGAGAAGATGGGATGGGAGTGCAGTTTCGTGAGCGAAACGCCGGCGGGGAATGCGGCGGGGGTTCGTAAGATTCAGTACAAGGCGGCGGGTGGAGCGACGGCGAATCACCACTTTTGTTCGCGTACGTTTGAGAACACGATATGGCATTGCGACGGCGTGTATCACGCGTTACGTGACATGAAGGACTTTCGTCCGGATCTGATCGTGGGGCATTCTGGATTTGGTTCGACGCTGTTTCTGCGTGAACTTTATCCGGATGTGCCGGTGCTGAACTTTTTCGAGTATTTCTATCGCCCGCGTGATCCGCAGAGTGACATGGATTTCCGATCTGACCTGGGTTGGACGTTGGAGGATCAGAAGTATCTGCGTGCGAGAGCGCGGAATGCGATGATCCTGCTCGATCTGGTGAACTGTCAGCTTGGGTATTGTCCGACACGATTTCAGAAGTCGAGATTTCCGAGTGAATTCGATCAGAAGCTGCGTGTGGTATTTGATGGAATCGACCGGAGGGTTTACCACGGGCATGGCGAATCGCTAAGGCCTGCGTTGGGTTTGCGAGGTGTGCGGACGATCGCGGGGGTGGAGGTTCCGGGGGATGCGAAAGTGGTGACGTATTGTGCGCGCGGTTTTGAGTCGATGCGCGGGTTCGACGTTTTCATGCGGGCGGCGAAGATCGTGTGTCGGGAGATGCCGGAGGCGATTTTTCTGGTGGCGGGGACGGATCGGATTGCTTACGGGGGAGATGAAGCGCACACGGGGGGCAAGACGTTTAAGCAGTGGGTCTTGGATCAGGACACCTATGATCTATCACGGATTCGGTTTCTGGGTCGGATCGACCCGTTTGAACTCGCGCGGATGCTGGCGGCGGGTGATGCGCATGTCTATCTGACGGTTCCGTTTGTGTTGAGTTGGAGCATGATGGATGCGTTGAGCTGTGGGGCGGTGGTGATCGGATCGAGGACAGCGCCGGTGGAGGAGATGATTCGGGATGGTGAGAACGGATTGCTCGCGGACTTTTTTAGTGCGGAGGATTTTGCGGAGAAGATTTTGCGTGTGTTGCGTGATCCGGCGGGTCATCGGGACCTTGGGCGGAATGCTGAGGCGATGATTGAGCGGGAGTATTCGTTGGAGGCGGTCCTGCCGCAGATGCTGAAGTTGTATGAAGAGACCGCCAACACGACGTCGGGGCTAGAGCCCGCCCACGCGTCGGCACCGCCTGCGCGTCGTCAGGTTTTGAGTCAGAATCAGTCGAGTGGTGCGAGTCAGGTAGGACAGTCGGGTGGCGTGATGATGGGGGGCTCGATCGGTGGCGTGAAGCGCGTGGGTACGCAGAGCGGGTCGGTTGGTCGTCCGGGTGGCGGGCCAAAGCGACCGGGCAGCCCGTTTGCCGGATGATCGGGAAGTTTCCGAATCATCGGCAGTGGGACTGCCCGGTGTGTGTTTTGGTGGGTTGTTTGACAGCGCACGCGGTCAGACGTTTAGGCGGTCAGGTCGTCGATAAGCCGATCGATGGCGGTGTTGAGTTTATCGTCGGTTTCGTAGGATCCTTCAGCGAGTTGTGCGCGGACGTCCTGGACTTTGTCTTGTCGGATGTCGCCGGCTCGGAGTTTTTCGAGGAGGGCTTGGACTTGGGGGCTGAGCTCGACTTTGTCGGCGGAGCGAGCGGGCTGTGGCGTGGAGGTCTCGGCCTGATAGGCGACGCGTGCGTGTGGGAGGCGGTTGACGGGCAAGGCCCCGCCGATGCCTTTGGTGATACTGTTGTTGATGTCGCTCATGTGTCACTCCTGGATTCGAGTCATGTCTCGAACGGCCGTCCTCGGTCCGTCCGCCAGCGATAGTCGCTGGTGATGGAGAGAGAATCGACGCAGTGGGCACTTGATCTTGAACCTTGTGGAAAAAAGTGTAGAGGCTGTAACTGTTGTTTGAGCATTGATTTGCATGCGTGTGGGTGGTTGGGTCGCGCAGAAAAATCTGCGCTTGGGTGCGGAATCCGCACGATGATGGATATCGCATATACCCTAAATTATCCAAATTAGCGGTGATGAGTTGTTGACAGTCTGGGAAATGCGGATTTTATCGGGTGGGGTGTTTATCGGGTCTGGGGCGATCGTGGTTATCGGTCGGGGATGAAATGGGTGGCTTCGGGTGTATGTTGGAGGGGATGCGGAAGATTTCGGCGGTCGTTTTCGATTTTGATGGAGTGTTGGTGCAGTCGGAGCATTTGCACTTTGAGGCTTTTGCGCGGGCGGCGGGTGATGTGGGGATCGAGTTATCAGCGAGTGAGTACTTTGAGAATTTGATTGGTTACGACGATCGCGGGGTGTGGCGTGCGATCGCGTCGGCGCGAGGGATCACGTTGAAGTCGGGTCAGCTGTTGGAGTTACTGGCGCACAAGGCGCGTGTGGCGAGGCAGTTGATTCTGGACAGGAGGTATGAAGCGCTTGAAGGCGTCGAGGAGACGGTGCGATCGTTATGGCGGAGGTATCCGCTGGCGATTTGTTCGGGCGCGTTGCGGGATGAGATCGAGTTGATGCTTGAGGGCGTGAGGCTGCGCGATTGTTTTCGTGTGATCACGAGTGCTGAAGACGTTTCGGTGGGCAAGCCGGATCCGGCGGGCTATGTGCATACGATTGCCGAGTTGTCGCGTTTGACGCAGAAGTCGATCAAGGCGGAATCGACGGTGGTGTTTGAGGACGCGCCGCGGGTGATAGAGCGACTCAGGCCGCTGGGATTTCGAACGATCGGGGTTGCGAGCACGCAGAGTTTGGAGAGCCTTTCAATAGCCGACGCGGTGGTCAGCGATATGCGATGGTCGACAGTGCGAGCGGTGTTGAGCGCATGAAGGGTTGATGTCGGGTGGTGGGGGCTCTGGCTTGAAGAAGGATTGTTATGCGACTTGAGCGATGGCGTGTTGCAATTGAAGATCGAGGGGGAGTGTCGCGTCGATCCATCGGACATCGGGGAAGCGTCGGAACCACTTGATTTGTCGTCGGGCGAGTTGGCGGGTGGAGATTTTGGCGGCTTCGAGTGCTTCATCGAATCGGCTGTTGGAGAGTGCGTCGATGATTTCGGAGTAGCCAGCGGCTTCGGAGGCGGTGGGCGAGAGACGACCGAAGCGATGGAGGAGTGAACGGACTTCATCGATCCAGCCTTCGTCGAACATGGCTCGGCAACGAGCGTTGATGCGGCGGTTGAGCTGTTCACGTTCGATGGTGAGTCCGAGCCAGATTGCGGGATGTCGAGGATTGCTTCCCCATTGGCCGTGATGATCGGTGATGGGTTTGCCGGTGAGATGGAAGACTTCGAGTGCGCGGACGAGGCGTTTGCGGTCATTGGCGTGGATCCGCGCGGCGGCGGTGGGATCGACGCGTGAGAGTTCGGCGTGGAGGTCGTCGAGAGTTCGTGCGTTGAGCTGATCGCGGAGCTTGGGATCGGCGCTGGGGCCTTCAAAGAGTCCTTCGAAGAGGGCCTTGAAATACATGGGTGTTCCGCCGGCAGCGATGAGTGGTACTTTCCGAGCCTGGCCATCAGCGATGGTTCGGTCTGCTTCTTCGACGAATCGTGCGACGGTGAAGGAATCGACGGGATCGATGATGTCGATGAGATGATGTCGGACGCGTGCTTGCTCCTTGCGGGAGGGTTTTGCGGTTCCGATGTCCATGTGGCGATAGACCTGCATGGAGTCGACACTGAGGATTTCTGCGTGCAGGTGTTCAGCGAGTGCGAGCGCGAGGGCGCTTTTTCCGGAGGCGGTCGGACCGATGATCGCGATGAGGGGCGGGGGCATGGAAGGGTCGCGGGGCTGAAGCGGTCGGGTCAACTGGATTGTCCGCCGACGACGGGTGACTCCCAGCCGTCGTATTCGCCGTCGAATTCGCGTGCGAGGTTGAGGAGAGCGACGGTGACGGCGGAGATGTGTCGGGCGTCGGCGCGGTCATTGCGTGAGAGTTTAAGTCCACAGGGCAGAGGGACGTCTGGTTCGGAAGCTTCGAAGGGTTCGGTGAGGAAGCCCTTTTGAGAAGCACGAGCGATGAAGCCGGCGCGTTGCTCGATTGCGGGGAAGTAGCAGAAGTGAGTGATTTCGCGTGGCGAGATTTCGTCGTCGCCGAGGCTTTGGAGCTGTCGGATGATTTTTCGGTCGGCGATATGCCTGAGTCCGTCGGCATCGGGAAAGAGTGTTTCGCGATAGAATCGCCAGGTGGGATCGAGAGCGCGTCCGATGCGTGCGGGTGATGATCCGAATGCGGATCGGAGTCGCGTGACGGCTTCATCGAAGCCTTCGTCGCTGGGAGCGTAGAAGAAGAAGTCGCGTCGACCGTCGGTGGTGATACGACCGACATAGACGGCATCGAGGAGTTGTTCGAGTGGTCCGACGAGTGTGTCTTCGATCATTGCGAGGTGTTGGAATTCCTGTTGGGTGGGAAGTCCGTCGGGGCTGGGATGCTGCAGGGCGACTTGAATGATCAGAAGCGTCGGGCGCGCGGGATCGACGGAATCGGGATCGTCGGGGATGTGTTCGCGCCATGCGAGATCGACGAAGACGGAGGCGGGTTTTCCGTCGATCGGCCTGGGATAGAAGTCGAAATTGTCGCGGTGTTGATGGGCGCTTGAATCGGGTGGTAGCTCGCTCAAGGTTTCACCGGGTGTTGCTGGAGGTCTTGAATGATATCGGCAAGAGCGATTGCGACGTAGCTGGTGACGAGTGTTGGGTTGTTTTCCATCCACTTGGATTCGCCGACGAAGCTGCCATTGGGCTGTTGGAGTTTTTCGAGGCTGTTCAGGAGCGCGACGCGCCAGTCGCGCGGTCCTTCCGGCGTGTTGATGATGGGTTCGTCGTAGAGGTTGAGTGCGCGGCTGGCGGTGTGGAAGTAGTAGTAGAGTCCCCATCGGCGCTGCTCGGGTCTTATGGAGCCGATGCCGGGGTTTTCGTCGAAGGTGAAGTTGTCGGCGATCCAGTTCCATGCGGCTTTGACGCGTGGATCGTCTTTGGCAAGACCTGCGTAGAGGTAGCTTTTGAGTCCAGCGTAAGTCATGGAGCCGTAGGAGCGGAGGATGCGTGAGCCGTCGGGCGCGGTGGCCTCGCCGGCAAAGCTTTCGCCTGAGCGATCATCGCTGGGGCCGTAGACGAATCCGCCGTCGTTGCTGGCCCATGGTTGGTCGTTGGTTTCGCTCCAGTTTTGTTGTCGTTGCAGGAATGTGAGAGCTCGTTGCATGGCCGGATCATCGGAGCGTATGCCTGCGTCGTGTAGTGCTTCGATGGCGACTTGAGCGTTGGAGAGGTCGGGGCGTCCGGCGCCTCGGGAGCGACCACCGTATCCCCAGCCGCCGTAGAAGGGGTCTTCGATGCCGGTGACGACTTGTTGTCCTGTGTTGGTTTCGTTGTCGCCTTGGAATTCGGGTCTTGTTTCGACGGTCCATTGCATGGCGCGGAGATAGGCGACGGCGCGTTCGATGTGCGGGGCGAAGGCGGGATCGTTGGCTGCGCTCATCGTGGAGAGCGCGATGGCGGTGTTGTAGGTGGCAAGCAGATCTCGGTAGACCCCGCCGTCCATGCGTTGGTCGGCGAGGAGTGCGGCGAAGCCGCGTTGGATGGGTTTTGCGTGTGCTTGAGGCGTGCTGTCACGAACCAGGGCTCGGAGGACGAGCGCGGTGATGGCGGGCGGCTCTTGCGGGCTGGTCCATGTGCCATCGGGCCTTTGGTTCTGGATGAGGTAGCCGATGGAGTTTTGTTGGATGGTTCGGGCTCGCTGCACGGTTTGTGCGTGAAGATCAGACGCGGTAGTTGGATTGGCGTTCGACGGCTCGGGGACAGACGCATGGGTGAGACCCGGTCCGAGGACGACGAGTTGGCATGCGACGACGAGGGATGCTGTGAGTCGGGCGAGTCGGGTTTTGTCGTTCATATTTCGGCTCCGGCAATCGCGATTGTCGATGGACGAGGATCTGCGGGTAGACCGCGATTGGGTCGCGATCTACGCCCGGCGGATTGTATGCGTTGGAGGCTTCGGCGGTGAGTTGAAATGTGTCGAGACTTTGGAACGTGCGTTGGCGGTGGGGCTCGATCCGCGTTGGGATTCGCTGCGCGAAGTGCATCTTTTTGCGAATGCGGGGGGGGGGCTGGGAATGTGAGGGGTCAGGCGCGGTAGAGGCTGACGATGAGCGTATCGTCTTGAGGCGGTCCGCTGCGAAAATGTCGGACATGATCGAGGATAAGCGAAGGCCAGGCCGCGTGGGACGGGTTGGATCGAGTGACATCGCGGCAGAGTTGTTCGACGCCAGCGATGCGGAGCATGTTTCCGTCATCGTCGGCGGCTTCACTAGCTCCGTCGGTGTAGAGGAGAACGGCTTCGCCGGGCTGAATCTGGAACCGCTCGACATCGACGTCGTAGAGATCGTTTCCGACGGCTCCGAGGAGCATGGCGGTGGATTCGATCTTGCGGGTCAGGCGATCGGATTGGAGATGAAATGCAGTGGGATGTCCTGCGCTGACGAACTCGACCTGTCCGTTGGAGGCATCGATTCGGACGGCGATGGCGGTGACGAAGACGGCATGCCTCGAGAGCGTGGCGTAGGCGTAGGCGTTGAGATTTCGAATCAGGAGTTCGGGTGAGGCGTTGGGTTGCTCGGCGAAGGTTCGTTCGATTTCGCCGAGGAGTCGGTTGACGGTGAGTGCGGCAGCGACGCCGTGTCCGGTGACATCGAAGATCACGGCATGGACGATGTCGTGGGATGGGCGGTGCATGACGAGCATGTCCCCGCCGATCTCGCGCATGGGTTCGTAGGCGTATTCGACGAGTAGTGGTCCGTCGCGGAGTGGCGGAGGAAGTGCGGCCTCATGGATTTGTCGTGCGCCTTCCATTTCGCGTGAGATTTGTTGGAAGCGACTGGACTCGTAGCGGAGTTTGAATCGGGAGTTAAACCGGCTGAATCGCAGCCAGTTGAGAAACGTTCCGGGGATGATTGTTAGGCCGAGCAGTCCGACGGAACTGGCGACCAGGACACCGGGCGCGGGTGCGACGAGGATGTCAGCGACGATGACGGCGGCTGCGAGTGCGAGAACGAGCAGCGACGGGAGGATGGATTCGCGTACTGTCCAGGGGATGAAGATGCAGATGAAAAGGTGATTGAAGAAGAGCATCAAGGCGAGCATCACCCAGGTGCTGGTCTGGGCGACGGTGGTGAGTCGGCGGTTCCATTTGGCGTTGAGCGGCTTGGTGGGGTCGAGTGTTTCGTTGCCGAAATTGATCACAATCGGTTCGACGGGTCGTCTGGTCGTAGCGGTCGTGCGAGGCGATTCGTTGACCGGATCGACGGCGAGGCTGGGTCGCCGTTCGATGCTCGTGGGAGTTCCGGTGATTGCGGGCGGTAGAAAGAGCGGTGGTGCGACATCTTCCTCGTCGAAGTCTTCGAAAGTGAGTGGGGGCGGCCGTGATTCAGTGGAAGCGAGTTTAGCGTTGGGGTTGGGGACGGCTTGCAGTCCCATGGCGATGCCCATTTCGACAGCGGGTCTGAGATACCCGATGGTCATGAGCACCATGTAGGCTCCGCCGACGATAAAGAGGAGTCGGGCGGCGCGCATCATGGATTCGTATTTGGGTTTGGCCCGCCATGCCCAGGCGAAGCCGATGCCGTACATCAAAAGAAAGAGCACCAACGAGACGTCGAGAAACAGGTCCATCGAATCAGGTGTGCTCGAACCGCCAAACGAACGGCATCCCGGCAGGATCCACGGGAGCGAGAGGAGGAAGTTCAAGCCGACGTAGGCAAGAAACCGCCTTCTCAGCCATCGACCACGCTCGGCCTGATAGGCATGGGCGTACTCCGATTGCTGCTTGGGCAATTGTGGCGGACGAGACTGATAACTGAGCGTCGTAGACATGTGCCCGACACACGCGACGGTCGGCTGGATCGCGTGTGTCGGGTGAATCTTAGCGAAAATCAATCGGCAGGCGAACTCGCATCCGCTTGTTCATCTTGGTCGTGATTCTGATCCGCGGAATCCTGCTCGGGGATGAATTCGCCGGTGAGGTGATAGACATGGACGCTGTCATCACGTGTCCAGGTCAGCGTCCCGGAGAGAAGAAGCGAGCCACGCGATCCTTCGACGACGACCGTTCCGCGATCTTCGCTGGTGAAGGTGGCGCGGAATTGCATTTTTTGGTCGGCGGAGAAAAGATCGTAGGCAACCGGCGCGAACCCGAGCATCGCGAGGGCTTCGCTGCTGAGGGTGTTGTCATGGAAGAGCATGCTGTCGTTGAACGGGTTGACCCCAGCGTCGGCGGCTTCGAGGGAGGGATCGACGCTGACGCGCCACGCGCCGACGAATGGGTCAACCGGGGCGTCGGAAGCGACTCCACCAGCAGGGGATCCGGATTCGCCCGGCGTTGAATGCGCGATCGAGCCGGCAAGGCAGAGACTCGAAACCACAACCGCACCGATCCAAAGATGACGCTTCATGACTCGCTCCAAAAAAGGTTCCGAAGGCCTCGTGAGGCCACATCACTCTTCAGGGTGATGTTGCTGGCCGGTGTCAGGCCATTGCTATGACGTACAATTGAAATTTCGTTCTAGCCAACCGCGGGGAGGAACGCATGGATATTGCGTGGCCTGGTGCGGGATTGATGTCGATGAGTTGATTCACCAGCGATTGGTGCGTGGCGCGATGCTGGCTGAGAGTGTGACAGCGACGCCGGTGTCTGTGCGGTCGCCGTAACCACCAGTGGGTCGGACGGTGATGCTGAGAGTTCCGCGATCGAGTAGATCGTGCGGAAGTCCAGCCTTGCGTGCATCGGCGCTGCGGGCGGGCGTGAGCCGTATCGAGAACGCCTCAACGCCGCGGGCGAGGACGACCGGATCGAGATCGTCGACATCGGCGAGCAGTTGGCTGGCATCAGGGTCGAAGCGGTAAGTGACAGATCGACCGGCAGCATCGATGAATGAAACGCCGCGATCGACGACGCTGCTTCCATTTTTGAAGGCGTCGATCGCTTCAGCATCGACGGGGGTGACATCGGTCGCGGCGCGGAGATCTGCGGTGATGCGAAGGCTGGCGCTGCGTGCGCGTTCGACGGCTTCGGCGTGACCGACGTTGACCGCAAACGACTTGAGCGACGCGTCAATCGCGAATCCGATCGCAGTCATCAATGCGGCGAGGATGGCGAGCACGATCAGGACTTCGACAATGGTGAAGCCGCGTGATGCTCGCGATCGACGACTTTGATCTGACGACCTGGCAGGGGGCGTTTTGCGGAAGAGGTTCAATCGCCCTCCCGATATGAGCCTGCGACCGGATTGAGATTGACGCGGATGTTGATGCCGTCGGGGAGAGGGCGATACGGGTTGTAGCGTAGATTGAGTCGACCGAATCCGCCTTCGGGCATGGCACTGGGATTGGTGTCGCCGTCGCTGGCACCGAAGTAGCCGAGCGTGGTATTGCCCGCGCCATCGCCGGTGACGATGATGGATCCGTCGACGACGCTGGTTCCTCGGATGTCGATGTTGCCAGCGACGACGACGCCGACGAGTGTGCTGGGAGCAGAGCCGGGGTTAGTGAAGCTGCCCATTTCGATGTTGGTTTGGGGTGCGACGATGGTGGCGGTGTCGTCGGTTTGGTTATCGAAGAGTGTTGCGCCGGTAAACTCCCAGCTGTTTGCAAAGTGGGTGTAGGCGGTCGCGTAGTTGTTTGCGATCGGGCCCTTGATGGTGCAGTTGTGGAAGCGGATGTTGTTTCCGTCGCGGGATCCGCGAGTGAGCGTTTGGCCGGAGGTGGGTGTCCCCGAACCGATGAGCTGCCTGTCTTTGCTGAAGTTATCGCCGCTGATTCTTCGCTGAGACCAGCTCATTCCCTGGCTTTGGTCGGTAGTCACGCTTCCGGAGCTGGTGGTGATGTTGCGTTCACTGTCGATGAAGGTGACGCCTTCGAAGGTGCAGTTGTCGAACAGTGCATTCATGCCCTTGGGGATGATGACATTGCGGAGTGTGAGATTGCGGAATACCGGTCGGCGGTAGGTGGCTTGATAGCTGGTCGAACCGAACGGGGTGCGTTCGACGATGGGTGTACCGTTGGCGTCGGCGAGGGTGAGCGTGGTGTTGGCGATGAGGCCCGCGGATCGGGTCGCTGCGCCGGCAGCGGATCCTGATTGCGCGCGGAAGTTGGCGGCGCATTGCTCGAAGTTGAGCGGATTCAAGTCGAAGATGTCGCTGGCGTTGAATTTGACCGGGGCTTGGTCGGAGCGATCGGGGATGACGGTTCCGCGAATGTTGTCAAAGATGGTGAGTCCTCCGGATGACTGAGCGCTGCCAAAGCCGTTCTGCGAGATGGCCATCGAAATCTGTCCGCGTGTTTTGGCGTAGCCGTCGTGGCGATCGAGTTTGTTGTCGGCGAATCCGTAGCGTGTGACATCGCCTTCGTAGAGCGGTGCGCCGAGTTCGTCGATGGTCTTAAACAGGTTTGTGTCGTAGGGCTTTCCGGTGACCGGATCTGTGAACTCGGCGAGGCTGACAGCGCCGTCACTGTCGGAGTCGTAATGATCGACGAAGAGATCAAATTCATCGACATAGCCATCCAGATCGACGTCGCCGTATCCTGCAGCGAGGACGGCGGCGTATTCTGTCGAGCCGACGCGGACGCGGTTGTCGAAGTCGGATCGATTGGTTTCACACCATGCCTGGAAGGCGCGGATGCGAGTGCGCAGCGAGGTGGCGAGGTGTTCGAAGTCGCTGAGGATGAGGTAGGGCGGCGTGCGGTTTGCGGTGCTCATGCCCATGGGTCCTTCGACGAGGACGTTGCGTCCGATCTGGATGCGTGTTTTGCTGACGACGGCGTAGCGGATGCGTTTCTCGATTTTGAAGTCAGCGCTGACGCGGCGCTCGGCGAGTCCGTCGGTGGCGATGGCGGTCACGCGGATGTGTCGTGCGTCGAGCGGGTTTGGATCGCCAGCGATGGGATGCTGACGAAACTCGATGCGAGCGGTGGTGTCAGAGTCGTCGATGCGAAAGCTCTGAGTGGAGAGGACCGAAGCGGCTGGGTCCCAGGTGACAAACGATCCGGACGATGCCATGGGCTGAAGGTCATTGATGATGGTGGTGCGGATGCCGGGCCATAGATCGACGGCGACTCCGGGGGTGATGTTTCCGACGCTGGTCAGGGGAAGCGGCATTTGAGCGAATCGCCAGGCGGCCCATTCGAGTGCACTGTCGGCAGCTGCGCGGGCGCTGCTGGCCTGCGCGTGGCGCGAGGCGGCCTGGGTGTTGCTGCCTGCCGTTGCGTAAAGGCCGACCGCCAGTACAGCGATGAGGGTGATGAATAGCAGCGCAAGCACCGCCGCCATTCCGCGAGGATGCCGGTGTTTTGTTGTGCGCGGGCGTGATGGATCAAGATTCTGGTTGGCTGTCGCGTGGATGAATCGCATGGGCGTGTCCGTGTTGGTGCGTCTTAACGATCGACTCGAATCCAACTCAGTCGCGCAGCCTCACGTCCATCGCGTTCGATGGACACCGTGACCCGCATCGCGCCCGTGTAGGTTGACTTGGAGATTGCCAGTCCGTTGAGATTTCCATCGAGGTCTGTGCCGTTGACCGGAACGACGGTGACTCGCTGCGTATAGGCGGAGAGTTCGAGGAGCGGTTGGCGTGCGGCATCGATGGGCGGGCTGAAAGTCTGTCCGTCGAAGTCATCGATGTCATCGAAGGTGTCGATGGTTTCGGCGAGTTCGGTGCCGAAGCCCATGAAGCCGGTGGCGGGGTCGTTAAGCGGGAGCGGTGCGGTGAGTTCCTGGATTTGCTCGGCGAGCATGAAGGCGGTGGTGACGTCGCTGGCGATGCGATTCTGCTGCGTGCAGACAGCCCAGAGTTGCATCAAGGCGACAAAGCTCACGCCGACGATCGCGATCGCCATGGCGGCTTCGACGAGCGAGAATCCTCGCGTGATGTTTTGGCCTTTGCGCCTCTTCACGCCTTGGATGTCGAATTGAAACGATCGACAGTCAAATCTCGTCCGAGAAATGATCTTCGATCGAGAATCTTCCATCGTCCCAGAATGGCGTGGATGAAATGGGTGTGCCGGTCGATGACGGCGTGAATGAAGGCGTGGTTACTGTTTGGTGGCAATTTCGCTCATCTTGAAGATGGGCAGGATGATGCTCATGGCGATGAATCCGACGAGACCGCCCATGACGACGATCATGAGCGGTTCGATCATGCCGGTGACAGCCTTGATCGTGCCGACGAGTTCCTTGCGGTAGTACTCGGCGACTTCGTCAAGCACTTCGCCGAGCTTGCCGGATTCTTCGCCTGCGCCGACCATCTGAACGACGGATTTGGGGAGCAGGCTCGACTGCTGGAGCGGTTGGCTGATCTTCTTTCCTTCTTGCACGTTGGCCTGCACGCGTCGCCAGAGTCGGCGATAGTGCGTGTTGCCGCTGACGTCGGCGGTGATTCCGATGACGTCGAGCATGGGGACGCCTGCGTTGATGAGTTGTCCCATGGTGTGGAGGCTGCGTGTGATGCAGAGTGCGCGGAACATTTTTTTGACCAGCGGCACTCGGAGTGCCAGCGTGTCGAAGAATGCGCGTCCGGGTTCGGTGCGCAGGGCAAAGACGACTCCGCCGATGGCAAGACCGATGCCGATGAGCACCGCCCACCAGTAGCCTGTCATGAAGTCGCTTGCTGTGAGAAGGACTTTGGTGGGCGTGGGCAGGAATTGTTCTTTGCCCTTGAACATGACCATGAATCGCGGGAGGACCCACGTAAGCAGGAAGATGGTCACACCTACGGCGAGGGTGCCGATGATGCCGGGGTAGATCATCGCGCCTTTGACCATGGCGCTGGTCTCGATGTTTTGCTGAAGATAGGCAGCGACGCGGTCGAGCATCTTTGAGAGCCCGCCGGACATTTCGCTGGCCTTGACCATGTTGATGTAGAGCGAGCCGAAGTGTCGCGGATATCGTGATAGAGCTTCGGAGAGTTGTTTGCCCGATTCCAGATCGCGTTGGATCTGCCGGAGCATCGCGTGGAATTTGGGATTGGCGGTCTGTTCGGCGATGCCTTCGATGGCGCTGCGCAGCGGAATGCCCGCGCGAAGCATGACCGAAAGCTGGCTGGTGAAGGCGCAGATTTCCTTTTGGCTCGGTCCGAAGCTGATGTTGACCGCCTGATACCACTTCTTTTGGGAAGAGGCATCAACGGGAGCGAGTTCGATGACCTTGTCACCGCGTCCGCGCAGGGTTGCGCTGGCTGCGTCGAGCGAGTTGGCGATCAGCGTGCCACTTTTGGTGGAGCCGTCGTTGGTGCGGGTGTTGTATCGATACTCAGGCATCTGAACTCCGATTCACGAGACGATGTTTGCGAACGATGAACAAGATGAAGGCGGCCACGGATCGAAGATCAGGCCGCCAGAGCGCGCTCGAGTTTGTCGGGATAGGCCGCCTGACTGACGGCGTCGCGTCGATCGATGAGTCCGTTGAGAACGAGGTTTTTGATGGAGTCGTCGAGGCTTTGCATTCCGAGGGCGCGGTTTGTGGAGATGATGTTGGGGATTTCGAAGATGCGATTTTCGCGGATACAGTTTCTGACCGCGGGCGTGCAGAGCATGATCTCGATGGCGGGGACCATGCCGGGTTTGTCCTTGCGTTTGAAGAGAGTCTGGCTGATGACCGCCTGCAGTGTGTTAGCGAGCATGGAGCGGATCTGGTTTTGTTGATCGCTGGGGTAGATGTCGATGATGCGTTCGATGGTTTGAGGTGCGTTGACGGTATGGAGAGTGGAGAGCACGAGGTGACCGGTTTCGGCGGCGGTGATGGCGGCACTGGTGGTTTCGAGGTCGCGCATTTCACCGACGAGGATGACGTCGGGGTCTTGTCGCAGCACGTGGCGCAGGCCGCTGGCAAAGCTGGGGACGTCGGCGCCGACTTCGCGTTGTTCGATGACACTTTTGTCGGATTGGAACGCGTATTCGATGGGATCTTCGAGCGTGATGATGTGAAGTTGCTCGCGTTGGTTCATGGTTTGAATCATGGCGGCGAGCGTGGTGGATTTTCCGGATCCGGTTCCGCCGGTGACGAGGATGAGTCCTCTGGGCAGATCGGTGAGGCGTTGGATCGCGTCGGGCAGATGGAGATCGGCCATGGGTCGGATGGTGTCGTTGACGGTTCGGAACGCGATGGCGATTGAGCCGCGTTGATAGTGGGCATTGACACGGAAGCGGCTGACACCTGGGATTGCATGACTGAAGTCTGCGTCGCGGAGCTTGATGAACGCTTCCCAACGTTCTGGCTCGGGGAGCATGCGGCGCAAGAGTTGTTCGGCGGATGTGGAGTCGATGACGGGGAACTGCATCGGGTTGACGACGGTGTTGACGCGCATCATCGGAGGCAGGCCGACGTTGATGTGGATGTCGCTGGCCTTGGATCGGACGGCGGTGGTGAGGATGTCGGTGAGGAGGTTGTCTGTCATGGTGAGGAGTTGGCTTGAGGATTCGGGTGGTTAATTCGTGGTTTGATCAGAGGCTGGATTCTGTGACGCGCAGCACTTCATCGATCGTGGTGAGACCCGCGCGGGCCTTCTCAAATCCGTCTTCGCGCAGGGCGATGAGTCCGCGTTCGCGGCAGTACTTTCGAAGGTTGTTGACGTCTGGATTCTGCGTGACCATGTCACGAAGTGCGTCATCCATGACCATGAGTTCGTAGATGCCGAGCCTTCCTGAGAAGCCAGTTTTTCTGCATTTGTCGCAGCCGGTGCTGGCCCAGATGTCCGTTTCGTTGAATCCCTGGATGTTGAGGAACTCGCGCATCGAGTCACTGGGGGCGGCGAGTTTTCGGCAATGGGGGCAGAGCTTTCGGACGAGTCGCTGTGCGAGCACGGCGTTGAGTGCTGCGCTGATGAGGTAGGGTTCGACGCCGATGTTGATGAGTCGAGTGACGCTGCTGGGAGCGTCGTTGGTGTGGAGTGTGCTGAGGACGAGGTGTCCGGTGAGGGCGGCCTGGACGGCAATGCGTGCTGTTTCGCCGTCGCGGATTTCACCGAGCATGACGACGTCGGGATCCTGCCGCAGGAGGCTGCGCAGTGCGGCGGAGAAGGTCATGCCGATTTTGTCGTGGACCTGGACCTGATTGGCACTTGCGAGTGTGTATTCGATCGGGTCTTCGACGGTGCTGATGTTCATTTCGTTTCCGTCCATGACGCGGAGGGAACTATAGAGCGTGGTCGTTTTGCCCGAGCCAGTGGGGCCTGTGACAAGGAGAATGCCGTGTGGCTGATCGATCTGGCGTCGCCAGATGGTGAGAGCGGCCTCGCTGAAGCCGAGCGCTTCGAGAGGAACGCTGATGCTTTTGTTGTCGAGTATTCGGATGCACGTTTTTTCGCCGAATGCGGTGGGTAGCGTGCTCATGCGGAGATCGACCTGGCGTCCCTGGACCATGGCTCGGATGCGGCCGTCCTGCGGGAGGCGGCGTTCAGAGATGTCGAGGTTGGCCATGATCTTGAGTCGTGACGTGACAGCGGCGTGCATGGTGTGAGGCGGGGTCATGGCCTCAAAGAGGACGCCATCGATGCGATATCGCACGCGAAGTTGTTTCTCGCGTGGTTCGATGTGGATGTCGCTTGCGCCCTGTCTCATCGCGTCCTGAATGAGATAGTTGACGAACTTGATGACGGGCGACTCGTTTCCCGCCTTTTCGAGGTCGTTGACTTCGCTTTCGCGAGATTCCTTGACGAGTTGAACATCGTCATCGGCGATATCTTTGATGATGTCGTCGACGGCGCTACCCGCGTCGGCGGCAGTTAGATGATCGATCGAGCGGAGGATGTCGGTGGGCGTCGAGACGAGCGTGCGGACTGCTTTGCCTGTCTTGCGGGAGATTTCATCGATCAGGAAGACGTTGGCAGGATCTGCGACGGCGATGGTGAGTGTGCTGGCATCGACGGAAATGGGCAGCACGAGTTGCGTGCGAGCGTAGTCTGTACCGATCGTGTCGAGAAGGGAGGCGTTTAGCGCGCCAAGGTCGGGGGAGAGGAATGTGAGGCCCATCGACTCGGCGAGTGCGGAGTAGACGCGCGGCTCGGGGACGATGTTGGCGGCGGTGATAACGGAGGCGATCGGCTTGCCCGCTGCGCGGGTGAGAGCATCGCGAAGAGCGTGGATTTGCTCGGCGGTGAGTGACTCGCGTTCGGCGAGGACTTGCTCGATGCTGCGGCGCGTGCGTGTGGACTGCGGGCGAAAGACGGGCGGAGCGATGTCGATGTCGTGCGGAGAGAAGTCTTGCGTGGTGGCTCCGGCAGGTTGATCAGCACGATCTGCGACTGATGCTTGCGACGCCGCATGCTGGCGCGTAGCGACCGGGCTTGGATCGGGTTGTTGGCGGCGAAGTCGCATAGGGCGGGTGATCTCTCGTTTCTGATGATGCGGGTGTTGAGCGGTGTTGCTGGTTGGGTGAGTGGATGAAAGTGCTAGCGATTGGGAAGGCTCATTTTGAGTTCGAAGCGATAGTCGCCCGACCGCAGAATGACAGCGGCGGGGCTAATCGATTCAATGGTGAAAGGTCCGACGGTCTGTCCGACGGCGTAGAGTTGATTGTTGATGAGGCAGTAGCTGGTTCTGCCGGCGAGGATGGATTGTAGCGAGAGGGAGGCGAGGGCTTTTCGAAGTTCGACGTCGTCGTTGCGCGCGGACGGGGTGACCTGAGGTAAGGCGACTTCGATGGGGCGTTGGCGGGTGTAGTGGAACGGGTCGGCGGTGATGGTGGGAGCGGATGTCAGGCGTGTGGAGTCGGATTGGACTTGAGCGATAAGTGCGCGCGTGCTGATGAGTGTTGTGGCGAAGGCTTTAACGGGCGAGTCAGCGGGCTTGACGGATTGTGTGGTGGCCTGGAGGGACGACGCGAGTGACTTGGTGCGCCAATGCATCGCGTAGAGTCCGACGCAGGCGACGAGAACGAGCAGGGTGAGGATGATCTTGGAAAGATCGGGGAGATTGGCGAGACGTTCGCGCAGGGATGAGTGGGTTGAGGCTGCGTCGATGAGGGACTCGGACGGGCCGAGTGTGGATGAGCTGCTCGCGCCCACACCGAAGGGTTGGGCGGGACCATGCGGATTTGGGTTTGAGCGGACCTGACTCACAGAGACTCCCTGTCGTTGGATCATCGATTGAAATCGGTGTCATTGGGCGGCGGCGACCTTGGATGCGTCGGGCGCGAAGAAGATGGAGAGCGTGAGCTTGGCTTCAGCGCCATTTCCGTCACGTTCGTCGAGTTTTTTGAGTGTGAGATGTTTGACGCGGCTGATGCGATCGAGTTGTTCGACCTGAGTGAGGAAGGCGTGGAAAGCCGGGTAAGGCCCGCGAAGGTTGACCTCGATGGGTTGCTCGACGCCGCCGGGTACAGTTTCGCTGCGACCTGGGCGGACGGTTTGGACGGAGAGATCATGAGCTTCGGCGAGTTCTGCGAAATTGCCGAGCATTTGTTGAACGTCTTTTTCGCGGGGTAGGCGTTGCTCGAAGTGTGCGAGCGCGGTGTTCATGTCGTTGAGCTGCTGCTCAAGGTCGGCAAGGCTTGCGTTGGTGGCGCGGAGTTGCTGAAGAGTGACGTTGCGTTGATCGATGTCGGCGCGGAGCGCTTTGCGATGTTCGCCGAGCGGTTTGAATCCCAGAAAGTAGGCGCCTGCGAGTACGCCGACGACGAGCAGGAGCGTGACGGTTTCGCGAAGTCCGAGGTTCATGTTCAGTTCCCTCCCGCTAAGGTTCCGTTGCGATCTGAAGGCTGGGCGCGAGCGCGATCATTCAGGCGGAGGCTGATTTCGAATCGGCGGACGGGTTCGTCCTGATATTCGAACTGACGCGAGAGGATGAGATCGACGTCGTTCAATTGCGGGTGGCGTTTGAGAGCGTCCATGTAGCGTGCGACCTGAAGGTCGGTGTAGGCGATGCCGACGAGCTTGATGGATTGGTCGTAGATGAGCGGTTCGGGCTTGGGAGGTTCGGCGGGCTGCTTGGCTTTTTTCTTGCTGGAAGCGGCGGGTGCTTTGGTGGTGGTCTCGGGCTTGGCTGGTGTGCGTGGTCGTGCTTTGGATTCGAGATTGAGTTCGAGGAGTGCAGTCCCTGGTGGGAGCAGATCGGTCAGGCCAGTGAGAAGTTCGGAGCGAGGATTCTTTTCGACGAGCGCTTCAGCGAGCCGAGCGCGGTAGGCGATTTGATCGTGCTGCTTGCGGAGCTCGTCGAGCTGTTTGAGGCGTAGAGATTCCTGCTGATAGGCCCGCATGACGTCGCGATGCTCGGTGCGAAGTGCAAGGACCGACGCATCAGCGACAATGTAAGCGGCGGAGACGGCGACGATGGTGATCGCGAGCAGGGCGGAGAAGAGTCGATTGGCGCGTCGAGCCCGGCGAGTAGCGAGGTAGTCTTCGGGTAGGAAACTCAGGTCGTTGAAGTGACTCATCGGGTTGAACCTCCCGTTGGGGCGGCTGCGGGCGTTTGATCTGTTGAGCGATGCTGTTGAGCGACGGAAGCTTCACGTTGACTGCTTGCCGGGGCATGGGTGGAGAGGGAGAGTGATGCGCCGATGGCGGCAGCCCATTCTGGTTGGGGTTTGCGGCGATCGAGGACATCAAGCTGCGGCATTTGGCTGCGGTTGAAACGGACGAGCGGATCGCCGATCTGGGCGGGCAGTCCGAGGGCTTCTGCGATGGATTGAGTTGCTGATTCAGCGTGGGCTGCGGCGCCGACGTAGATGAGTCGGGTGACGGGCCTTTCGGGGAAGATGGCTTCGTGGTAGCGGCGGCAGAGGTCGATGTCATCTGCGAGTAGTTGGACGCTGTCGGGTTCAGCGGAAGCGTCGTAGAGCGTTCTGGCGACGGATCTAGCGAAGCGGAGCGTGCCTTCATGACCGATGAGGACGCGTGTTTGCCGGGTGCCGAAGTCGACAAAGAGGTTGACTGCCTCGGCGTCAGCGGCGCGACGATAGACGCGTTGGAAGCACTCGATGATGGCGGCGGGTTGTGCGAGTAGTCCGACGACGTCGAGTTTTGCGCGGCGAGCGTCGTCGAGGAGCTGCTCGACATCGCGTTTGGGCGCGGCCATGACGATGGCTTCGATCTGCGTTCCCTGATCTGCCCGGAATTCTCCAGCGATGACATGCCGGAAGACGTAGTCATCGGGCGAGCCGGGTAGTTTGTCGGCGACAGCGGTGCGTAGTTGGCTTGGGAGTTCTTCGGGCTGAGTTCGATTGACGCGGACGTGTCGGACGTGTGTGAGGAATGCTGGGAGCGTGAGGACCGCGCGTCTGCCCTGGAAGCTGGAGCGACTGAGGAGGGTCTTGAGCGACTGGATGAAGAATCCGGACCGCGTGGCGCGTTGATCGACGACGTCCTGCGGGACATCACAGCCCGCCGCCCATTGGAGTTTGAGCCCTTCGGCCTCGAGGGAAGTTTGTGCGAGGCGGAGACGTGTCGTGCCAAAATCGATGCCGATCGGCTCGTTGCGTTCGGAAAGGAAAGGTTTGACGAAGTTGAGCATCAGATCTCCACTCACACGCGAAGGGGCAGACACGATTAGCGTTCATCTGTCCGTAGGTGTCGTGTTGCGTGAGGCAGCACGACGTCTTCATTAGAGAAGATCGGAAACAAATGCGGGGTGTGTGAGACGAAGCGAGGAGGATGAGGCTGTTCACGAAAGCGGGAACGTGAACTGAGCGTGCAATTATGGGGCCTGCCCGCAAAGGCGGAACAGATTCAGCGAGAGAACTCAGCTTGCGAATTCAGCGTGAGAATTCTGCGGCGATGCTGTCGGCGACTTCGATGCCACGACCGGAGAGTCGAAGGCTTGTGGGGTGGAGCGGATGATGCTCGATGAGCTTGAGTGTGAGGAGTTGGGAGATTTTCGAGTGGAAATCGTCGGGGATGCGGACCTGGTAATCAGAGGCGGTGCGGTGCAGGTCGATGCCTTCGGCAAGGCGCAGGCCGAAGATGAATCGTTCGTGGAATTGCTCTGCGCGGGTGAGAGATTCGACGTCGCGTGCCGGGAGGATGCGATCGTCGATGGCGGATTCCCATTCGCCGATGTGGGGGATGTTTTTGAAGCGAGTTCCGGCTAGATGTGAGGCTGCGCTGGGTCCGAGAGCGAGGTAGTTGAGTCCGCGCCAGTAGGCGAGATTGTGTTGGGCTTCGGCGTTGGGCTTTGCGTGGTTGGAGATTTCGTAGGCGGGCATTCCGGCGCGATCGAGCGTGGCGCGGGTGGTGCGGAGCATGTCGAGTTCGGTTGATTCGTCGGCGGGCGTGATGCGACCTTCGCGGAGCAGGACTGTGAGCGGTGTGTTGGGCTCGTAGGTCAGTGCGTAGGCGCTGATGTGTTCTGTGTTGAGGGCAAGGGCATGGTTGAGAGAGGCCTGCCAGGATTCGAGCGACTGGCCTGGGATGGCGTAGATGAGGTCGATGTTGAGTCTTGTAAAGCTGGCCTGGCGGGCGAGATCGAGAGAGCGATGGACGTCATCGGGATGGTGGTGACGTTCGAGCGCCATGAGATCTCGCTGATCGAAGGATTGAGCGCCGAAGCTGAGTCGATCGACGCCATGAGCGCGGAGCATGTGGAGATAATTGAGATCGGTGGTGGCGGGGTTGACCTCGATGGTCCATTCATGGACGCGGGAGAAATCGAAAACATTCCTGAGGCCCGTGAGAAGGCGGTGCATCGCATCGTGTGGCAGGAGCGAGGGCGTGCCACCGCCAAAGAAGATGGTTCGGGGCGCGATGTGTGAGGCGATGTGCGGGGCGAGGGTTTTCCAGAGTTGTGCTTCGGCGAGGAGTCGATCGACGAAGGCATGCATTCGTTCGGGAGTTTGTCGGGTGATGGAATAGAAGTCGCAGTAGTGACACTTATGGAAGCAGAACGGTATATGGACATAGAGTGCCTCGACCTCGCAGGCTGGGAGCGATGCGGGATCGAGGCGATTGGACTTGAGGTCATCGAGCAGAGGAAGCACGCGATGATTCTATACGGCGAATGTTCGATGTGAGATTGGAACGAGTGATTAGAGGATTTCAAGATCACGGAAGCGGACGGGTGTTGTGGTGGTGGCGGTGGGGCTGTAGCTGGCGACGGCCATTCCGATGAGGAGCGTGGAGTTGAGAGCAAGCGTAACGGTGCTGTGGACGGTCCAGTTGGTTCCGTTGGGGCTGACGAATGTTGTGAAGTTGTTTCCGGATCGGACGAGTCGGAGCCATGCGTTGGGGAAGCTGGTGTTTCCGGAGCCTGCGCCGACGGTGTTGCCGGCGGTGGTGGCGCGATAGGTGGTGCGGAGGGAAGTGTTGGCGCGGACCTTCATGTAGATGTTGCGTGAGTCGGCGCTGAGGGTTTCGCGTGCCATGAGCCCGGCCATGGCGTTGGCATTTGCGGCGGAGAGACTTTCGACGCGGACGCGGATATCGAAGTCTCCGGTGACTTGTTGGTAGACGAAGCGGAACTGATCGGATCGACTCCAGACGTCGGAACCAGCGGCGTTGATGTCGAAATCGCGTGAGGGCGTGACGACGGTTGTCGAACCGGCGGCGGGTGAGCCGATGTCGGAGCTGCTATACGACGCGGTGGTGGGTGAGGCGAAGGAGACTTCGTTGGAGTAGCTGCTATCTGCGGATGATCCGATGGCTTTGACACGGTAGATGTATGTGACGCCGGTGGAGATGTCGGAATCGGTGTGGCCGTTGGCGTTCGCCGGCAGGGTGGCGATGGTGACGAAAGTGGATGAGGAGCTGAGTCGACGTTCGACTTGGAAGCCGAGTTCGTTGTTGCTGTTGTCGTTCCATTGGAGGCGAGCGGAGCGACCGAGTTGAGCGACGGAGAGATTTGAGGGTGCGGTCGGGATTCCGCTGGTGACGCCGACCGAGGCGATGTTGCTTGCGGGGGCGTCGCCTTGGGTATTGAAGGCGATGACGCGGTAGTCGTAGGTGACGCCGAGGCTGACGGTGGTGTCGATGAACTGCGTGGCGCCGGAGGCGACCGAGCCGATGTTGGACCAGGCACCTGATCCGACGCGGCGTTCGATGCGGAAGCCTGTTTCGTTGTTGCTGTTGTCCTGCCAGTTGAGCACGACGCGTGGGAGAGCGTCGGCTTGTCCGGTGAGTAGCGTGGCGGGCGCGGGTGTGTTGATGCCGGAGCGATCGGTGAGATCGCGGAATTGTGCGGTGGTAGTGGATCCGTTGGAGACGCGAGCGCTGACGGCCATTCCGAGTTGGATGGTGGCTGGCATGGCGATGGTGATGGAGCCTACGACGGTCCAGTTGGTTCCGTCGATAGATCCGAAACCGGTGAAGGTGTTACCGACGCGGGTGAGTCGGACCCATTGGTTGGGGAAGTTTGCAGTGAGGCTTCCGACGCCGGTGCTCGAGCCGTTGGTGGCCGAGCGGTAGTTGAAGCGCATGGTGTTGGCAGCGCGGGCGCGGATGAAGGCGTGCTGCGAGCCGGCGGCGGTTGAGGCGCGGGCCATGAGGCCGGCCATCGAACCGGAGTCGGCGGCGGTGATGTTGGTGATGCGTACGGAGTAATCGAAGTCGCCTGTGATGGATCGGTGGACGAAGCGGAGTTGGTCGGCGGAGTTCCAGACATCGACGCCGCCGGCGGTGATGTCGTAGTCGCGACCGGAGTTGACGACGTTGGTTGACCCAGGTGGGGTGGGGTTTCCGATGTCGGTGCTGACGTAGCTGTCGGCGACAGGTGTGGTGAGCGTGACTTCGTTGGTCGGAGAGGTTTCGCCTGCACCGCTGAAGGCGCGGACACGGTAGGAGTAGGTGGTGGAAGCAGCGGCGGTGGCGTCGACGAAGAGCGTGACGTTCGCGCCGACGCTGGCGATCTGGCTCCAGGCACCTGATCCGGTTCGACGTTCGATGCGGAAGCCGGATTCGTTGGTCGCGTTGTCGGTCCAGGTCAGCCGAACGCTGGTCGGGCCGAGCACGAGCGAGGCGAGATTGCTGGGCGCGGTGGTGGGCGTGACCGGTACGTTGACGGTGGATTCGTTGGAGTAGTTGCTGTTTCCGTCGGTGTTGACGGCGCGGATGCGGTAGGTGTAGGTCGCGCCTTCGTCGGCGGAGTTGTCGGTGTAGTTGGTGGTATTCGCGCCGAGTGTTGCGATAAGTGTGAAGTTGCCAGAGCCGGTACGACGTTCGAGTTGGAATGAGACTTCGTTGGAGGCGTTGTCGGTCCAAGTGAGATCGACGCGTCCGGGCGTGTTGGAGACGGCGCTGAGTGAAGACGGGGCGGCGGGCGGATTGGGGTTGGCGGGTCGGGATGCGCTGACGGAGGCGAAGTTGGACTCGTTGCCCGAGCTGTCGACGGCGGTGACGCGATAGAAGCTGGTTGCACCAGCTGGCGCATTGGCATCGACGAAAGCGCTTGCGGTGAGGAGTGTGGAGGTCAGGAGTGTGTAGGTTCCGTTGACGGAAGACGCGCGATAGACGCGATAGCCGGCAAGGTCGGAATCGGCGTTGTCAGACCAGTCGAGCGAGATGCCTGAGAGGCTTCCGGAACCGGTGAGACCGTTGGGTGTGGCAGGTGGCGTGGTGTCGACGGATCGGGTGGCGCTGACGGTTGAGCCGGTCGCGCCGAGAGTTCCGTGATAGTCGACTGCGATCACGCGGTAGAAGTAGGTGACGTTCACCAATGCAGAAGCGTCGGAGAAGGACGTTCCTGTGACGGGATTGGTGGTGAGTTCGGCGTAGGTTCCATTGGATGTGGTGGAACGATAGACGCGATAGCCGGCGAGGTTTCCTTCGGTGTTGGCTTGCCAGTTGAGTCGGATGGAGTCGGCTTGCGCAGTGGCGGAGGGATTGGTGACGGCGGTGGGTCCTGACTCGGGTCGTACGTTGGTGACGAGGTAGATGTTGTCCTGATAGTCGTAGTTGGAGAAGGATTGACCTGTGTAGTCTTGTGCGACGATGTAGGTATTGGGGATGAGGTTTCCGGAGGCGTCGCGAGCGGGGTACCAGCGCATGGCGTGACCGCCGTCGATGAATGGGAATGCAGCGGGTGCGACGGAGAACTGGTTTTTGGAGGCGTCGGACCAGTGGCTATCGACGCGGAGTTGGAAGGCGCTGGTGGGGTTGAATTCAGCGAAAGCGGGTGAGTTGTTGTCGAGGACGGGGAGCATGGTCTGCCCATCGCTGGGCTTGTGCCTGAAAAGGAAAGAGCCACCGCTGGTAGCGGAGGGGTTGACCCATCGGACTTGGGAGGCGGCCTGTGTTTTTTGCTGGTGATAGGCTGCGAGCATGCGAACGCCGACGGGTCGGGAATTGTCTGCGCGGAGCCAGTTGCTGCTGAGGACTTCTTCGCCGGTCCTGTTGACGGTGGTGACCCAGCTGGGGCTGGTGGCGCGGTTGCCGCTCTTGGTGACTTGGTTGTCGGAGACGAGGAAGTTGGTTCCGACGTTGATGTTGTAGCCGAGGGTTTGGATGATCCGCAGGAGGGTTGCCTCGACACTGCCGACGCCTTGGGCGTTTTCGGAGTGGCTTTGCCAGAGACCTGCGAGTGTGAAGGTTCGCGTGGGTTCGTCAGCGTCGCTGGATTGGATGGTGAGTGTGGCGTTGCGTTGTTCGTTGCCTGTGCCTGAGCGTGTGTAGACGAATCGGAGGGTGACATCGACGGCAGCGCCGGGCGCGATGGTGAAGGGTGCGGAGAGGTTGGTGGTGCTGCCGACGGCGCGGATGGAATCGATGACGAAATCGCCGTTGCTGATGGAGAGGCCGGTGATGGAGAGATTTTGGGTGCCGGTGTTCAGAAGACGCAGGACGGAGGTGTCTTTGACGGTGTTGGGGATTTGCCCGGTGTTGGGGTCTTCGATGGCGAGGTTGGTGATGCGGCTGAAGACGAGTCGATCGTGGAAGGGGACGCCATCGAGGTTTTGCCAGCCGAGTTCGGCGGCGGCGGCTTGGGGGGTGACGTTGCGGATGATGCCGACGATGTCGTTTTGATCGAAGCTGACGGTCCATTCCTCGAGCGCGAAGACGTATGCATTGGGGACGTTGGATCCGTCAGGATTCTTCAGCGGGAAGAATCGCATTTTCTGGCGTCGGGAGGAATTGGTTTCCCAAGTGTTGAGTGCGGCTTCGGAGGCGACGATGCGATTGCTGAAGACGGGGAATTCGCCGTAAAGGCCGAACGCGGCGAGGCCGGGGTCGAAGCTGAGGCTGCCGGAGAAATCGGGGCTTGCGGTCTGTGCGTTGGTGTCATTGACGGCGAAGAGTTGCGTGCGGTCCTGGATGGTTCCGGGACGGTAGTATCCGAAGCGTGTGGAGGTGTTTCCGACTTTGCCAGCGAAGTTGGCGAGGAGTTCGATGGTGACGGGGCCGCTTCCCGCTTTGCGGAGTGCGCCGAGTGTGATTTCGTCGGTGCCGGCGGGGAGTGGGCTGGGAATGTCGGTGGTGGCTGCGTCGGGGTCGCCGACGTTGATGGGGATGTTGAAGAGTTGCAAGAGTCGAGCGAGGCTGGGTTCGAGGTTGCCCTCGGAGCCGCGTGTGCCGAGTCCGCGGAGTTCGACGTTCAGGCTGGGGTTGCCTGCGCCGGTGTTGATGTTGAGATTGCCGGTGGTGATCTGATCGAGCGACGAGGATTCAAAGACGATTAGCGTGCTGTAGGTGCGCCCCGGTTCGACGGTGACGGTTCCGCTGATGGGCGAGGCGAGGCGGAAGTTGCCTGAGCTGAAGGCGAAGCTCGCGTTGGTGAGCGTGAGATTGGTCGAGCCGTTGTTGGCGATTGTGAGGGTCTGGGCGAGGCTCGTGCCCGATCCGCCGGACTGAGAGGAGGAGATGTCGGTGAAGAAGAGCTGCGAGCGGTTGACGCTGACCGCGGGCGTGCTGCTGGCGAAGTTGATGGGGCCTGTGACGGCGAAGTGGTCGAACGTTGCGGTGATGGGCGGGCCGTCGTTTTTGTGGTAGGTGAGGATTCCCGCGCGGCTGGCTGCGTTGAAGAATGCGTCGCGTTTTTCGAGCGGGACGGTGATGTCGTGCGCGAAGCGTGTGAAGGCGTCGTCACCTGAGCCGTTGACGCGGTAGTAGGCTTCGACGACACCGGAGAAGGCATCGCCGACGATGCGGAGATCGAGTGATTGAATGGAAGCGAAGCTGCCGACGTTCATTTGTGAGGCGCTGCCGTGGCGTGTTGCGTAGAGGCCTCCGGAGCCGTTGGAGTATTCGTCGCTGAACTCGATTCGCTGTCCGTCGACGCCTCGGATGGCGACGAGCTTGAGGAAGTTGTCCTGATCGGGCCCGAACATGAGGCCTGCCTGCTCGAAGGTGTCGCTGAGGAAGTCGAGCGGGCCGACGAGTCGGGTTTCGATGGTGAAGCCTGATTGCTGTCCGTTGAATTGGGTTTCGAGTCCGTTGACGAGGGAGTTGTCAGTTCCTCCGTTTCCGCCATGCGTGGAACTGCCGATGCTGGTGAGGCGAAGGACGCCGGTATTGGTGTCGAGATCGATGCGTGAGGGGTCGTACTGGGTGCCGTTCTGATTGTGTTGGACGCGGGTGAATCCGGTGCCTTGATTGTCTTGATCGAGGACGCTGGAAGGGCGTGAGGCGTCGAAGTCGAGTCGGAAGGGGAGATCCTGGATGGTGGAATCGGAGAGGAGTTGGCGCACTTCGAGGCGCTCGAGCACGCCGTTGACGGCACCGCGAGCGGCGGCCTCGAGGCTGGTGGAGCGCGGCTGCGAGCTTCGCGCAGGACCGATGCTTTGCGGTCGATTGCTGTTCCGCACGTGAGTATCGGGACGTGACGAGGATTCGGCGTTAGACTTCGTAAACGGGGTCACAATTTCTCCCACTTTCTCTTTCTCGGACTCTCTGATCGGCAGGGACGTTCGACGCTCATCGCGATGATGGGCTGTTCGAAGTCGAACCGATTTGAGAGGCCGATACATGGGCCCGACTCGCTCCGTCGAGGCAGGCCTGCTCTCTGATCGACGCCGCCGCTGTCGGACTTGTTTCGTCAGACGGAAAAACGACGTCGTGCCGGTGAGTTGACGGACTCATCGACCGGGCCAAAACGCATGGCCCGCATACTCGGTACGATTCGCCCGGAGCAACGTCAAATGCCCAAATCGCTACCCCTGTGCGAATTCGATCGACTACCTGTCAATGATAGCCCGTTGAGCTGCATTCGGTGTTGAGTCGGCCTACATCATCATCCGATAACGGAGATGACGCTGGGGTCGCTTGAGATGAGGAGATCGCCGGGCGGATTGCGGGTCGATGGTCGAGTTATCGTCGCGAGCGTTTCCACTCGTCGCGGAACGTGCGGGCTGCGGGCGCGGGGATGTCGCGGATTTGAGTCCAGCCTGAGCCGGGCGGAGGCACGCGGCGAACGAAGCCGTTGCGCGCGGTGAATCGCAGGAAAAGTCGACTGCCCAGAGCGGCCAGTTTATAGCGGGCGGGCGTGCCCATCATCCACGCGTACAATTTGTAAACCTTCTTTTCGATCTTGCTTCCCGAACCTCGACCCAAGAGGTCGCGACGCAGATTGATCAGATGCTTGGGAATGTTGATCTTGACCGGACATGCTTCGTAACACGCGCCGCAGAGGCTGGATGCCTTGGGCAGGTCTGGGAATGTTTCGATGCCGTTGAGCAGGGGCGTGATGAGCGCGCCGATCGGGCCTGGGTAGACGCTGCCGTAGCTGTGTCCGCCGATCTTGCGGTAGATGGGGCAGGCGTTCAGGCACGCGCCGCAGCGGATGCATCGGAGCGTCTCGCGATACTCTTCGCTTGCCAGAATCCGACTGCGCCCGTTGTCCATGAGCACGAGATGAAACTGCTCCGGTCCGTCGCGATCGCCAGCCAGTCGCGGCTGCCCGAAGATGCTGGTGTAGACCGTCATCGGCTGACCCGTCGCACTGCGGCCCAGCAGCTTGAGCATCACCGCAAGGTCTTGCATGCGCGGAACGAGCTTTTCGATTCCGACTAGGGAAAGAAGGATGCGCGGGCTCGTGGTCGATTGGCGCACGTTGCCTTCATTTTCCACGCAGCAGATGTCCCCGGTCTCGGCGACGATAAAATTTCCGCCTGTCATGCCGAAATCTGCGCGGCGGAACTTGTCGCGCAGGTGCTTTCGCGCCTGCATGGTCAACGCCTTGGGATCGTCGTCGTAAGGCGTCTTGAAATAATCTCGAAACAGCTCGGCGATCGATTGGCGATCCTTGTGGATGATGGGCGTAACGATGTGACTCGGCTTGTCGTGGTCGATCTGCACGATGAATTCGCCGAGGTCGGTCTCGACGACGTCGTAGCCTTCACGCTCGAAGGTGTGGCCGAGTTCGATTTCTTCGCTGACCATGCTCTTGGACTTGATGATCGACTTCACGCCGTTGGATTGGCAAATGTTGAGGATGATGCGTGTGGCTTCCTCGCCGTCGCGTGCAAAGTGGACGACTCCGCCGCGTGCTTCGACGGATTTTTTGAGCTGCAGGAGGTAGTAATCGAGATTGTCGAGGGTGTGTTGTTTGATCTGACCCGCGAGCGATCGGAGGGCGTCGGGATCGGGCAGATCGAGCATCCTTTGTGCGCGGCCCCGATCGTTGCGAACGACAGCGTTATCGACGGCGCGTTTCAGGCGCTCATCGCGTGCGGCGGCATCGGCGTAGCGATCAAAGTCATATGCCTTTCCGGGTTCGATGATGGGAAGGCTGGCTTTGACTCTCGGTGCGGGATTTTGGGATGTCGTTGTGAAGTTCATCATTCCTCTTCGAGTGTACCAACAACGGGGTGGCGTTGGGTTTCAAAAACGTGAGTGTCGAAGCCAAGAATCTGTAGGGAAAACACTTAATCGCCGTGGCGAGGCGATTAGCGTGTTGGTGCAAAGACGACGCAGCTCGGTGAGGCGATGGGCAGTGGGCGGGCGTTGGGCACGGGCGACGGGATGCCGTTGTCGTCGAGTGCGAAGACGGTGAGTTGATGGGTGTCCTGCAGGGCGACGATGAAGTGCTTGCCGTCGGGCGTGAGCGTGAAATGGCGCGGGGTGTTTCCGCCCGTGGGAGTGACCGCCAATCGCGTCAGGCCCGATTCGGCGTTGAGCGAGAAGGTGGAGACGGTGTCCGAGCCACGTTCGCTGGCGTAGACGCGTGTGCCGTCGGATGAGACCTCGACATGAGCGCCGCTCGGTGAGCCGGAGAATCCGTCGGGCAGGAGCGTAGTGGTTTGCCGATGCGTGAGCTTTCCGGATTCCGGGTCGACATCGAAGAGGGCGATTTCGCCGGTGAGTTCGTAGATGACGAGCAGCCGGGAACCGTCGGGGGTGAAGTCGATCATGCGCGGGCCTGCGCCGGGCGCGGTCTTGTGCATTTCGATGGACTTTCCGGAGTCGGCACGGCTGACGTGAATCGTGTCGGTGCCGAGGTCGGCGGAGTATACGAATCGTCGGGAGGGGTGGGGGACGACGCAGTGGGCATGGGCGGACTGCTGCCGGCGATTGTGAGGACCGCTGCCGTGGTGCTGATCAATGTAGTCGGCCTTCTGAAGCTGACCGGCGAGGATTGGAAGCCTCACGACCGATCCTCCTCCATAGTTGGCGATCCAAACGTGTTCGCCGTTGATGCTGACGTGGGCGGGTCCGGAGCCTTGGCTCGATTGTTTGCCGGAGGCGACGAGTGCGCCGTCGGCTTGGATGCGAAAGAGCGCGACATCGCCCGCCTGTCCGCGGCCCCAGCCGGTCTCTCCGACGGCGGCCAGTCGTTCGCCGTCGATGGCAAGGAACGACGGGCTATCCATGGGGGCAACGAGTCGGAGGTTTGAGATCGAAGCGTCCCTCGGATCAAAGGTCGCGCGATAAATGCCTTCGCTGCGCGAGACCGTCGCGCCCTTGGGCTCGCCGGTGTAGGTGCCGATGTAGATGTCCATAGTTTGTGCAGGGGTCGAGTGTGTGAACAACGCAGCCACAATAAAGCCAAGCCCGAATTGGAAGATCCGTCGCATGTAGAGGATTAGACCAGAAACTGCGTGAAAACGAGAGAGTCGATCGATGGGCGTCCGATCCGAGCGGTTGGGGTGTTGATCGGGCGGTTAAGCGCGGTTGTTGGGTTTGATTTGCACTTGGCTTTGGCGATTGACTTACCCGTTCTCGATGGGTTAGGCTGCTGGTTTGACATGCGGGAATTCCGTTGATTTCTGAGGATTTCCCCGAGCATTTACGAAAGGCCGAGTCACCCATGAAGTTTTCTCTTGCAGAAGTTCAATCGGCGGTCGCGTCGGCGATTGACGAGTTGAACCAGTCACGGCCCGCGGATCGTCAGATCGGCAAGTCGGATGAGACGGTGCTTTATGGCGCGGGCAGCGTCATGGATTCTTTGGGGTTGGTTAATTTGATCGTGAGCATTGAAAGTGCGGTCGGCGAGCGTTTTGGTGTTGCGATCACGCTAGCGGACGAGAAGGCGATGTCGCTGCGAAACTCACCGTTTCGTTCGGTGGGCACCCTCGGCGCGTACGTTCATCAGTTGGTAAACGAAGCCGAGTGAGCAAGCCATGAGTGAAAAAACGAAGGTAATGGTGGTGACCGGGACCCGTAAGGGCATCGGCCGATATCTCTCGGAATACTACCTTGAGCGTGGTTGGACGGTGGCGGGTTGCAGTCGAGAGGCGAGCGATCTGAGCCATCCTGCGTACCATCATTATTGTGTTGACGTCGCCGATGAGGCAGGGGTGCGCAAGATGGCTTTCGACATTGGTCGAAGGTTCGGCGGTGTTCAGGCGTTGCTGAACAACGCGGGGATTGCGAGCATGAATCACATCCTGCTCACGCCGATGAAGACGACGCGTCGGGTTTTCGAGACCAACGTTTTCGGGACTTTTTTGTTTTGTCGCGAGTTCGCCAAGCTCATGCAGAGAGCGGGTGGCGGTCGGATCGTCAATTTTGCCACCGTCGCCACACCGCTGCGGCTGGAAGGCGAGGCGATTTACGCGGCCAGCAAGGCGGCGATCGAATCGTTGACTCAGGTGATGGCACGGGAACTGGCAGAATTGAACATTCTGGTCAATGCAGTGGGTCCAACGCCAGTCAAGACCGATCTGATTCGATCGGTGCCGAAAGAGAAGATGGACGCACTTCTGGCCCGGCAGGCGATTCGTCGGTTCGGCGAGATGAGGGACGTCTCCAACGTCTGCGATTTTTTCCTCCACCCCGATAGCGACTTCATCACCGGGCAGGTGATGTATCTCGGGGGTGTGGGATGAGCGTCGGATTCTTCTTCGACCTTCTGGGGAGGTCGCCTGAGAAAGTTGCGATCACCGGACGGACCAGGACCGCAACCTACGGCGAACTGCTCGAGGCCGTTGAGGAATCGACTCAATCGCTCAGGCACGCGGGCGTTCAACGTGGTTCCGTGGTTTTGCTTCGAGGCGATTTTTCGCCTGCTGGTGTGACCATGTTGCTGGCCTTGATCCGGCACGGATGCATTTGTGTGCCGTACACCGGTGCTTCGCCTGTTCTGATCGATGACGTGCTGAACATTGGTGAGGTTGAATGGATCGTCACCATTGCCCCCGACGAGTCTGTGCAAGTCGATAAGCGGCCGGTCGTTGCCGGGCACGCGGAGTATCAGCAGCTGCGCACCTTGGATTCTCCTGGTCTCGTGCTTTTCTCCTCTGGGTCGACAGGCAAGAGCAAAGGCGTGGTGCATGATCTGTCGGCTTTGCTGCAGAAGTTTCGCAAGCCGAAACATGATCTGCGAACGCTTGCGTTTTTGCTCTTTGATCACATCGGCGGGCTCGACACGCTTTTTTATTGTTTGTCGAATGCCAGCACGCTCGTCGTCGTGGGCGAACGAACGCCGGAGGAGGTTTGCCGTGCGATTGAAGAGTTCAAAGTCGAGGTTCTCCCGACGGCACCGACTTTTTTGAATCTTCTGTTTCTATCCGGAGCGGATCAGAAATATGATCTTTCGAGTCTGAAGTTCATTACCTATGGCGCGGAAGTGATGCCACAAGCGACGCTCAACCGCTCTCGCGAAGCCTTTCCGAATGCGGTTTTGCTGCAGAAGTATGGGGCGTCCGAGTTCGGCACGATGCATAGCAGTTCGAAGTCGAACGATTCGCTCTGGATGAAGATCGGCGGGGAAGGTTACGCGTGGCGAGTGGTGGATGGCATTCTGCAGATCAAGGCCAAATCTGCGATGATCGGTTATCTGAACGCCCCGAGCCCGTTTACGGAGGACGGTTGGTTCATCACCGGCGACATGGTGGAAGTTGACGGCGAGTACATTCGCATTCTGGGTCGGAAGTCGGACATCATCAACGTGGGCGGCCTGAAGGTCTATCCCATCGAGGTTGAAGAGGAGATCCGCAAGTTGGACAACGTCGCAGACGTTGTGGTGTTTGGGAAGTCCAATCCGTTGATTGGCAACATCGTGGCGGCGCGCGTGACATTGATTTCGCCGGAGCCACCGGCGGTGTTCAGGCCCCGGCTCCGCACATTTTTGACAGCGAGGCTCGATGGATACAAAGTGCCCTCGCAAATCGAAATCACCTCTGACAATCAGATCAACAGCCGTTTCAAGCGTGTTCGCACCGACGACACGCGTTGACGGGCCGGTCGGATGTCGATGGATCCGAACTTGAACCTTCTGACGAAATTTCGATCGGCGATTTCGGATCCAACGGATGTATTGCGAATCGCTCACCAGGACGCATCGACCATGGCCGAATCCTCCACAGGGCTTGAGATCATAACCGTGGGTCAGCTTCGCAGCGGTCAATTGCCGAAGTTTGGCCCGCCACACGACGCGATCGCGATGATGCATCCCGCCAAGCAGCGTGCGTTGGCTGCGAATCCGTTCGCGCGCGACGAGGATGTCGGCAGCATCATCGGCCTGGTCAACGGACTTCCGGTGGGTCGGATGGACGCGTTTCCGTCTGTTTTGCATGTCGATGGCGTCCAGCATCGTGTGATCTATGGGTCTTCGCTTTTTGTGACTGAGGAGGCGCGTGAATCGGGGACTGGTTTGATGATCCTGTTGCGATTTCAGGCGTTGAATCCGACGGTGGCGGTCTGTGGTATTTCGCAGATGATCAAGCCGATCTACCAGAAGCTCGGCTGGACACATTTTCCGATGCGGAGGATGGTGCAGATTCGCCGGAGTCGTGCGTTCGTGCAGGCGATTCTGAAGTCTTATCCCGCGGCTCGGGTTGCGGGTTGGCCGGTGGATTTGGCGTTGACCGCACACCGCGGTGTTGTGCGTTTGTTTTCATCGAAGGGTGCTCGGCTTGAAGTCGTCGCGGAGTCGGCTGCATCTGCGGCCGGGGTTCTGCGAACGGTGCCATCGACTGCACGGGTTTGTCCAGATCGATCGATCGACTGGTATCTGTGGGAGCTTGGGCAGCAGTTCTCAGACGAGCCGAGTAGGCGAAGCGGTTTGTATTCGATTCGTGACAGTTCGGGCGCGGTCGTGGCAGTTTTTATGACCAAGGCACGGCGATTCGAAACCGTCACGCAGCGACAACTTAAGAATGTTGTCCTTGCGTCGTTGCAGGATTGGATCATCTATGAACCCGCTGCGATCGATGAAGCCGACCTTTGCCTGATCGCCGCTGATCAGCTCGGATCCGCCGGGCCGGATGCGATCGAGATTTGCGTGCCTGATCCAGAGACCGCAGCGCGTTTGAAGCGATACGGATTCATCGGGATAGGCGAATTGGATTTTCTGTACAAGGCCAACGCGAAGAGTCCGGTATTCAAGGCGGAGTTCAAAAAGGCGTCTGCATGGCGATTGAGGCCTGCTGACGGTGACAACTTCTTCAGCTGAGGACGCCCCGTGAAATTGATAGTCAACGCCGACGACTTCGGATACGACGCGACGAGCGTCCAATCGACCATCGAGTGTTTCGAGTCGGGTGGACTCTCCAGCGCGACCATCATGGCGAACATGCCCGCCTTCGATACCGCTATCGATTACGCGCTCAAGAACGCGCGCTTTAGCTTTGGCGTTCATCTGAACTGGTGCGAGGGTGTGCCCCTGACCCATCCCACGGGCCTTTTGGATGATCGGGGTGAGTTTCTGCATTCGCAGGTGGTTCGAAAACGCGCACTCGCCGGCCGACTTTCGGTGCAGCAGATCGCCGACGAGGCCCGCGCGCAGATCAAGCGTGTGCGTGATGCGGGCATCATGATCAGCCATGTTGATTCTCACGGACACATCCACAAGTTCGCTCCATTTATGCGAGCACTCCGCATCGTCCTTCCGGAGTTTGGGATTCGACGCGTGCGGACCAGCCAGGACATCTACCTTCGTCCGGCGTGGCGATCGCCGACTTATTGGGTCGGACCGCTGTGGCGACGGCGGATTCGGAAGGCTTTTGCCACAACCGCTCACCTCGCGATGCCCGACGGTCGCGACGGGAATGACTGGATTGCTGCGATGCTGAGTCGATGCAAGGGCCCGACGCTCGAGGTGGGGGTTCACCCCGGCATCCAACACGAGTGGCAGCGATCACAAACCGAAGCCGCGCTGGAGCTTGGCGCAGCGCTGCGGTCCTCCGTTGAACACCAGCTCATCACCTGGAATGACGTTGCGGTGTGATCTGTTACGAGGACGCTTCGGCGGATCAAGCGTTGTTTGAGTAGGTCAGATTGTCGCAAAGGGGAGATCGTTCTTGAAAAAGGACTGAATAGTCCGATGATGTGGATGCGTGATTTGAACGAAGGAGGCGCATGAGGATTCGCGTGCCGAATGAGGTGATGGGGGAGGAGCTTCGCGTGGCGGTGGTGCCGGCGGTGGTGAAGAAGTGGGTAGCTGCCGGGCATGCGGTGGAGGTTGAGCGTGGGGCAGGTTTGTCTGCGATGTTTGACGACGCGGGCTATCAGTCTGCGGGGGCGGAGCTTGTGGAGGTCGTTTCGGGTTGGGGCGGAGCGGATGTTGTGATGACGATCGGCGTGCCGTCGATCGAGCGGGTGCGGACGATGCGTGCGGGTTCGGTGCTGATCGGGATGCTGAGGCCTCTGGATCATCCGGAGTTTGTGCGTGAGCTCGCATCGACGGGTGTGACAGCGATGGCGATGGAGCTGGTTCCGCGGATCACGCGAGCGCAGTCGATGGATGCGTTGTCGAGTCAGGCGAATTTGGCGGGCTATTTGGCGGTGATTTTGGCGGCGGAGAAGTTGGAGCGGGTTTTCCCGATGATGATGACAGCGGCGGGTACGTTGCAGCCGGCGCGTGTGTTTGTGATCGGGGCGGGGGTGGCGGGTTTGCAGGCGATTGCGACGGCCCGGCGTTTGGGTGCGGTGGTGAGTGCGTACGACGTTCGCCCTGCGGTGAAGGAGCAGGTGCAGTCGGTGGGCGCGAAGTTCATTGAGCTTCCGATGGACACGAGCGGTGCGCAGGACGCGGGTGGTTATGCGAGAGAGCAGTCTGCCGAGCAGCAGGAGAAGCAGCGTCAGTTGATGGCGCGGGTGATTTCGGAGAGCGATGTGGTGATCACGACTGCGTTGATTCCGGGAAAGCCGGCACCGAAATTGATTCCGACGGAAGCGGTGAAGCGGATGGCGCGCGGGAGTGTGATCGTCGACCTGGCCGCCGAGCGTGGGGGAAACTGCGAGCTCACCGTGCCCGGAGAGACGGTCGTGCGTGAGGGCGTGACGATCATCGGCGCGCGGAACCTCGCTGCGGGCGTGCCGACGCACGCGTCGCAGGTGTACGCCGCCAATCTGCAGAAGCTGCTGGAAGCCATCACCGACAAGTCCGGCGCGTGGAAACTCGATCCCGCCGACGAGATCACAAGCGCAATGACACTGACGCGTGATGGCGTGGTGGTGCATGCGAATCTCAAATCGATCCTGGGGCTGTCGTGAGTCAGTCCATGAGCAAGCCAGAGAGCAGTGCTTTGAGCACAGCATTGACCACAGAATTGAGTACAGCCTTGGGCACTGCGTTGAGCAGTGCATAGAGCAACGGAGGCATCGATGACCAGTGACCTTTTCTCGCATCTGTTTGTTTTCTTGTTGGCGGCCTTTCTTGGTTTGGAGGTGATCAAGCGTGTGAGTCACATGCTGCACACGCCGTTGATGTCGTTGACGAACGCGATCAGCGCGATCAGCGTGGTGGTAGCGATTCAGCTCGCGGGTCAGGGTCATAGTCGCCTCGGGATGGTGTTGGGGACGATCGCGGTCGCGTGTGCGATGACGAACATTGTGGGCGGATTTTTGATCACAGAGCGGATGCTCAGGATGTTTAAGAAGCGTGAGGTGAAGCCGTGAGCACGCTTTTGCATGACATTTTGACGGGCGGATACGGTGCGATGCTCGCGCGTGCGGAGGCGGGGGTGATTCGATCTGCGACGCATGGTGGGCATGGTGATGCGGTGCAGAATGCGTTCACGCTGTGCTGTTTTTTGTTTGCGTGTGCGTGTTTTGTGTTGTCGTTGAAGTGGCTCAGCGCGCCGACGACAGCGCGTAAGGGCAATCACATCGGGGCGCTGGGGATGTTGGCGGCGATCGTGGGCGCGTTGGTGAGTTCGGAGGTGGTTCATTACGACTGGATCATCGTGGGGATGGTGATCGGCGCGGCGGCTGGCATTCCGATGGCGCTGCTCATGCCGATGACGCACGTGCCGCAACGGACCGCGCTCTCGCACGCATTCGGCGCACTGGCGGCGGCACTGGTGGGTGTCGCGCACTTTTACATGGATTTTGGCAAGGAGGGCACACCGCCTTATGTGATGGCGATTCTGTGCGCCGAGATTTTGCTGGGCGCGCTGACGTTTACCGGTTCGCTGATGGCCTTCGGAAAGCTGCAGGAGATTCTGCCTACAAGGCCGATGACGTATCGCGGGCAGAATCTGGTGAATATCGGTGTGTTGAGTGGAGCGGTGTTGTGTGGCGTTGCTCTTGCGATCTGGCCGGACCAGACGTGGATCTTGCCGATTCTGATCGTCTTGAGTCTTGGGTTTGGCGTGATGCTTATTCTTCCGATCGGGGGAGGCGACATGCCGACGGTGATCGCGCTTCTGAACAGTTATGCCGGTCTCAGCGCGTCGCTGATGGGATTTGTGCTGGACAACAAGCTTCTGATCGTGGCGGGTGCGTTGGACGGCGCGAGCGGATTGATTTTGAGCATCATCATGTGCAAGTCGATGAACCGTTCGTTCACGAACGTTTTGTTTGGTGCATTCGGTCAGGTTCAGGCGTCGCAGCAGCAGGGTGACAAGAAGCCGGTCAAGAGCACGACTGCGGAGGAGGCGGCGCAGATTTTGGGGATTGCGTCGCGTGTGATCATTGTGCCGGGTTACGGGATGGCGGTCGCGCAGGCGCAGCACAAGGTGCGTGAGTTGTACGATCATTTGACGAAGCGTGGCGTGGACGTGCGATTTGCGATTCACCCGGTTGCAGGCCGAATGCCGGGGCACATGAACGTGCTGCTCGCCGAGGCGGAGATTCCGTACGACAAGCTCGCGGAGATGGATGAGATCAACGGCGATTTTGCGCAGGCGGATGTTGCGTTGGTGATCGGCGCGAACGACGTGGTGAACCCCGCTGCCCGTCACGACCCTTCGAGCCCGATCCACGGGATGCCGATTCTCAATGCGGATCAGGCCCGTGCGGTCTTTGCGATCAAGCGTTCGATGAACCCTGGCTTTGCGGGGATCGACAATGAACTCTATACGCTCGATCAAACCCTGATGCTTTTCGGCGATGCCAAAGCCGTCGTCGGCTCGATCGCGAAGGAGCTTTCTGACATGGAATGACGCATGAGTTTGGAGTGTTTCGGAAGGCGATCGACGAGGTTTGTGTTGCGTGCCGCGTGCATTGAAGTTGATTTGGGCACCAGGCATCTCTATTTCAAGGGGCGCGCTGCGCGGTTGCGTCCGCAGGCGCGCAGCGCCAACGACGATTTTGACAAAGATTTCCGTGTTTGAGCTCGAAAGCGGATCAACACGGGCTGTTGCTTCGGACGAATCGACCCGAAGTGGCATCCAACACGCGGCAGAATGAGGCGTTTTGGCGATGCTCGGGCGCGCAATCTTCACGCTCGCGCGCACATTCGTTCGGCCCGCGCACCGACAGGCGAAACGCAACCGGGCCGAAAGTTCATCGGTTGGGCATCAGGCGGGATCGGGATATCAGGAGTCGAGATATCAGAAGGAGTCGAGATATCAGAAGTAATCGAGTGGTTGTGTGCGGTTGGGGCGGTAGGTCTGATCGGCGGGTGGGATTTCGATCAGTTGATTGGGCGCGGAAGGATTCGAACCTTCGAAGACATAAGTCGTCAGATTTACAGTCTGATGCGTTTGGCCACTTCGCTACACGCCCGTGTGCGAGTCCTGAAGTATTTCCGATTTGAGGCTCGAAATCAAGTGCGGTTGCAGGTTGACGATTGCGACAGAAAGGTCGGGGTTGATCGGGGTTTGGCGGTTGAAATGGGCTTGCGTGGCAGGGGTTGGCGCGCCAAGCTGGGGTGAAGGCGGGGGCGTAGGCTGTTTTGATTGGATGAGGAGGTTTCCATGCGTGGTTTTGGAATGATTTGGCTGGGATGTTGGTTGATGGGGATGTTGCTGGTGGGTTGTGATCATGGGGCGTATTCGTTTGTTCGGCTTGCGAACGAAGATCGTCGGGAGGTGAGTCATCTTGAGGGGGTTTATGAAGTGGTGGATTTTGGTTTTTTGGAGTTGAAGGAAGATGAGATGCCGCGGCCTGGTCGGGTGAGGATCAGTCGGGAGTTGAAGGACGATGGGAGCAAGTCGGATGCATATCGAGTTGAGATTGAACCTCCGCACCGTTTAGCTGGACAGAAGGCGGAGCTTGAGGTGTTTGACGTGGGCGGGGGCGTGTACTTTGCGGCGATTCGAACGAAGACGACGGATGATGCTTCGCCGAATGAATCGTTATCGTTTACGCCATTTTATTATTTGCGGATCAGTGCGTTGGATGAGTCGGTGAGCGTTTTGAATTTGAAGCGGGTGAAGGGGGAATGGATCGGCGAGA
Organism: Planctomycetaceae bacterium; assembly: GCA_027487775.1. Classification (GTDB taxonomy): domain Bacteria; phylum Planctomycetota; class Phycisphaerae; order Tepidisphaerales; family Tepidisphaeraceae; genus JAIYCY01. The sequence continues at coordinate 80,396 of JAIYCY010000017.1, read as the reverse complement.
ATATGGGTCGATTTGATCTTGTGGGAGGCGAGGAGGGTTGGGAGGTTCCTGGTTTGGTGGGAACGCGGGAGAGTCTTCGCAACCTGTTGAAGGCCGCCGACACTGCGCGTGCGTATGCGGAGGAGCCGTTGACGCTCAGGCGTGTGGCCGCACCTTGATGGTGGCGTGGTGAGGCGTGGGTTTGATCGCGTGTGGATTTGGTCACGCGTGGATTGGATTGGAGGATCAGCGTGCGGTGATGACGGAACCAAGTTGTTGGATATTGACTTGTAAGACGCCTGCGTTGTCGCGCCATGCGACGGCATCCATGGTGCCGAAAAAGAGTCTTGTTGCGCCTTGTGGGACGACGACTGCGCGTTTGGAACCGTCGGGATTGGTGCCGGTTCCGATGAAGAAGGGTTGGCGGAGTTGGGGTGTGAGTTGTGTGTAGTTGCGAGCGGCGGGTGTGGAGAAGTCGAGTCGCGCGGGGCGAGAGCCTGCGTGAGCGGTGGGGTTGGTGTCGTCGAGGAAGACGGCGATGAGTGACATTCCAGGGGCGATGATGTCGCCCATGCCGGGGTGGTTGTCGGGGAACATCAGGGAGGTGGGCGCGCCGTTGCCTTCGGGGCCGTTCCATATGCCGCTCCATGATTGGAAGCTGACAGACCCTGTGGCGGCGAAGGTCATGGTAGCACCGGGGCGTAATTCGAACGCGTTAAGTCTGGTTGGGGTGAGAGAGGCGCTGACGGTTTCGCCTCCCCAGGGATCGTAGAGGAAGGTATTGACGGGTTGCCCGCCTGAGAAGGCGTTGCCTCGACCGGCGACGTCTGCCGTGGTGGAGTTAGGCTGAGCGACCATTGCGATGGCGGATCGTTCGATATCGATGGATGGCACGCCGATGAGCGAGGCGAAGGTGAGGGGTGTGGCGTTATTGCGGGCCGCGATGCGTCGTGCGGTGACGCGTACGGCGTTTGCGTTGGGAGTGGGAGATGAGGAGGGCGTGAAGGTGCGGTTGGTTGCGTTCCAGACGCCGATTTGCACGTCGAGGTTGGGATCGAGCGCGACGGGCGTGGCGTCAGCGCGATTTTCTGAGGCGGAGGCGACGGCAGCTGAGACGGCGTTGGTGGAGGAACGTGTGGCTTGGAAGACATTGACGCCAGCGCGGGCTGCGGAATCCGCGGCCGCCTGCAATTCACTGCGAGCGACCATCACGCGACCCAAATCAACCGCGAACGAAGCAAAGAGCATGACGAGCACCGTGGTGACCGTCGCCCACACCAATGCAGCGCCGCGGGCCGCTTCTGAAGCCGCCGGGCGTTGATGAGTCAGCTTTCCCATGTATGTGTCATCGAATGTTTGATGGTCGTCGCCCACCTGCGATCAGTTTACCGGTCGTTGAAAATTGAAGATGGGGGCGTGGTTTCCGCTCTGAATCGTTCAATCGCGCCAGTCGTTACACTCGACAGGCCACACGATCGCGATTCTGACGCATGGGGGACGCATGGGGGACGCATGGCAGAGAATGCAGATCGATCGATAAGATTGATCTCCGCATGTCGACGGCCTATTCTTTTGGAGTTCGTGATTGCGACCGTGTCGCAGTTTTGAGCTTACGCATTGCTAAAGGAGATTGAAATCATGTCCACACCAGTTGAAGTCAGCCCGATCCGTCTTTCGGATTCAGCGATCAAGGAAATCAAGAGCATCGTCACCGAGCAGGGCCTGCCGGAGGAGAAGACGTGGCTCCGCGTGGGCGTGAAGGGCGGAGGGTGCTCGGGTTTCAGCTATGTGCTTGATTTGGTTGAGGACGCGCCGGGTGAGACGGACGAAGAGTTCACTTCGGGCGGCGTGAAGGTTGTGATCGATTCCAAGAGTTTGTTGTATCTCGAAGGCGTTGAGATCGACTTCAAGGACGAGGTGATGGGCCGTGGGTTTGTGTTTAAGAACCCGAACGCGACGAGCAGTTGCGGCTGTGGGCACTCGTTCAGCGCGTGATGTCCGGTTCGGCCTGCTTGATTGTTTTGGACCGCTTGATTGCAGCAAACGTGCGACGGGCTTTCTTCTGCGGTCTGAAATCGGATGAGACAATCAGTTGCGAGGTTGATCTCGCAAGACAAGACTGACCATCGCGCCCGCGGGCAGACGCAGCGCGATGGTTTTTTGTTGCGCGATGGTTTTTTGTTGGGTGTTGAGGATTTGAGAGGGTCTGGAAGAGATCGACTCGATGGGTGGGCTGGCAAGATCGAGGACGTGCAGTTCGAGGCTCATTTGGGTCATTTGATCGGGGGTTGTTTGATCGGCGTGGTTGATCTGGTGGGGGCTGCGGGTTTCGAGGTCGAGATTTTCGAGCGTGATGTCACGAGCTGGGCCGGTGTTGACGAGGTGGATGACCCACGCCACGTCGGCGTTGGCATTGGAGTTTGGTGCTCGTCGAAGGACCGCTGCTGCGATGTCGGGGTGTGGCGTGGTTTGCATGACGAGCGCGGGAGTTGGTGTGAGGTCGTGGAGCTGTCGGATGAGTTGTGCGCGTGAGGTGTAGAGAAGACGTCCATCGCGATCTTCAAAGAGCGAGTAGTCGCCGGTCCATTCCCATTCGAGCAGTGCATTGACGCGGCCCTCGGAGATGAGTCGGACGTAGCGGTCTGCGGAGCGGAGTGCGTTGATGGGTCGGTTGAATGCATGGTTGCGCCATGCGCCGGCATCGACGCCGGCCTCGGTGACGAGAAGCGGGAGATTGAGTCGTCGGGCGAGATCGCTCCAGGTGTCCCACATGTCGCGTTCGCCTGACCAGACGTGATAGGCGATGGCACCAATGTGTCGCATCGCATGGGGATCGTGGAGCGTGGGTTGGATTTGTGTCCAGCCTTCGCGAAGTGAAGCGCAGTCGCCGAGCAGGAGTTTGGTGGAAAGGCCGGCTTGTTGGAGTGCCTCGCCGAGCGCGCGGTAGAGATCGCGTTTGGATTCGCCGTCGAGTTTGAGATAGACGCCGAGGTCGCTTTCGTTGAAGGAGAAGAGCTTGGGTTCGCATCCGATGGATTTGAGATGCAGCAGATAGCTTTGGATCGATTCGATGAGTTCGGGCCAGCGATCGCGAGCGATGGTGCCGGCGTGTTCGCGCCAGTGATGCGGGTCGTGGTGCGGCTGATCCATGAGCCATTCGGGCGGATACCAGACGCTGGCGATGACGTTGCCTTGCGCGCGGCGGGCGAGTTCGCGATCGAGTGTGAATCGTTCGCGCAGGCGGATTGATTCGGGCGTGTTTCGCTCTGGCGGCTGGGGCTTGAATATTGTTGGATCGTCGTTGTCGTTGGACGGTTCCCAGAGTCGCAGGTCGACACCGATGCGGGCCCAGGCTGGCGAAAGCTCTGCGAGATTTTTTCGCGTGGCGGGGTGATCGATCGCATAGACAAAGTTTCCACCCATGCCGTCGTAGCGATGCGAGACGCCATCGGAGGCAAGATCAATCCGAACGGGCTCGGAAGCGGGTCGAAGAGTCGCCTTGACATCGACATCGAAGCCGGCGTGGATGTCGGACGAGAGCGGCCCGGCATGAAACTGGACGAAGACCTGAAAGACGTCATTGGTTGGCCCGAATGCGCGTGCGTCCTGGATTTGAATGTCTCGCGGCGAGCCGAAGTTGAGGGTGATCTGTTTGAGCTTGTCGCGTGATCGGATGGTCAGATGTGAAGCATGTGCGGCCCCGAGTTCTTTGACGTTGAAATCGGCGGGGAGTGGGACGCGTTGATGGGCGATTTCGATTTCGCCGTCCCGGAAATCATCGACGCGGACATCGAGAAACCAGTAGATGCCGTTGAGATCGACGCGCTGTTTTGCGTGGAGTTGGTAGCTCAATCGGGAGTGGTCACTTTGTGGACGGTGGGATTGCTGCAGGAGGATCGGGGCGGGTTCGATCGGGAAGGCGGCGGAGAGTTGGGTGCCGTCGTGGTTCCATTGGGTGTGGGTGAGGTTCCATTGCTGGGTGATGCGTTGCCAGTCGTTTTGGACGATCCAGACGCTGGATCGCGCCCAGATGCTGGCGGGCCAATCGACGATGGCGCGGAGCTGTCCGAGTGCGTCGAGGTCGGCGGGCTGGATGTGGTTCTGCGGGGGCGCTTCGTTGGATGTTGGGTTGTGGATCGACGAGTTGAGATGCGTCGGGCTGGGCTGATTGGCCTTGGTGGCGTGGTGAGAGGTTAGGAGCAGACCAGCGAGGAGTAGACGCGAGAGGGCGGGTAGCGTTGGCCGATGTGATCGTGGCATGAGTGCAGTTTACCCGATCGTGTCGCGCGATGATTGGTGGGCCTGATGAGATCAAGCGGGAACGCTGATGAGATCAAGCGGGTAAGCTGATCAGATCAAGTCGGTACGCTGATCGATGTGCTGATGGGCGTGGATTCTTGATCATCATTTCCGATGGCGACGACGCGGTAATGCCATGTGCGTCCGCCTGTGGGGTTGTCGATGAAGGACGTTGTGCTCAGGAGGGTGCTGGAGATGCGAGAGAATCGTCCGGTTGCGGTGGGACTGCGGAGGACGTGATATCCGGCCGCGCCGTTGACGGGCGCCCAGTTGAGATTGACGCCGTTCTGGTTCCAAGCGTTGAGATTTTCGGGTTGGCTGATGAGATCGGCGGGGGTGATGTTTGAGATGAGGTAGATGTTGTCGTTGTAGTCGTAGTTGAAAGCGCGATAGTCCATGGTCATGAGCCATGTATGAGGGACATTTCGGCCGCTGGAATCGCGAAGAGGGAAGAAGCGGAAGTGGTGTCCTGTTCCGGGTTCGACGCCGTTGCGATCGATGTTGAGTTGTGGGTCTGAGTATTCGCTATCGATGCGGATGCCGAATTCGCCTGTGGGTTGGAAGGTGCCGTTGGCGAGACGGTTTTCGCCTTTGAGGTTTGGGAAGAGTGTTTGGGTGTATGAGCCTGAGCTGATGAAAGGGCGTCTTGGGGTGTCGGGATCGCCGCGATTCCACCATCGGAATTGAGCTTCAGAGCCGACGGTATGGAAGCTGGCGAGGTGGATGACATGGGCCGCCGATCCTGGGTCTGCGAGTTTCCAGTAGCTGCTGAGGACTTCGTCGCCGACGGCTTGTCGTACGCCTGCGGTGTCGATGTTTTGGCCGGTGTAGGTGACAGCGGTGCGATAGCCGAGGACTTCGACGATCTGTTGGAGCGTGCGTTCAGCGCTGGTGACTCCGCCGGGCAGCGTTTCGGAGTGGCTTTGCCATAGTCCGGCGAGGTTGATGGTGGTGAGGGGTTCGGAGCGGTCGTTGGAATTGATGGAGATTGATCCTGTGCGGATGGGTCCGCTGGTGGCGGTGAATCGGACGGTGAGATCGAAGAAGCCGCGTCGTTTGATGGTGAGTGGAAGCGTGGGCGTGTTTTGGATTTGGAAGCCAGTTCCGGAGAGGTTGATGGCGTTGATGACGAGGTCGCGATTGCCCGTGTTGTGGATTCGGGCGGTGGCGAACTCTTTGACGCTGTTACCGAAGGTGGCGTTTGGATTTTGGATTCGGCTGAAGACGAGTCGATCGGGCGCGGGTGCGAGATCGCGATTTTCCAGGCCGATTTCGGGTCCTCCGAGGGCGGGCTGTACGTTTCGCAGGACGTAGACGAGGTCATTTTGGTCGGTCTGTACGTCCCATTCTTCGAAGGTGATGACGTAGGTGTTGGGCGTGATCTGGCCGTCGGGTTCGCGGTGTAGGAAGACGCGTACTTTGCGTCGTTCGTCGGGTACGGGTTCCCAGATGTTGAGTGCGTCTTCGCTGTAGACGATGCGTGGGAGGTTGTCGTCGGTGAAACCTGGGAAGCTGCCCCAGACAGAGAATGGGTTGGTGCCGGGATCGAAGCGTGTGGATCCGAGTAGCGTGGGCGCGACGGTTTGGGCTTGATCGTCTCCGATGCGATGAAGTTCGACGCGGCTGTCGCGTGTACCGGGCGAGTAGGTGCCGATGCGTGCGGCGGTGGTGGATGTTTTGACGGTGAATGCAGCGAGAGGAGCGAGGCTGACGGGCCCGGAGGCAGCGCGGACGAACTGGGGCGCGAAGATTTCGTCGGCGGCTTGTCCGAGTCGATCGATGGCGATGTTCGAGGGGTTGTCGTCGCCGACGTCGATGGGGATTTCGTGGAGCTGCATCAGTCGCGCGAGGGAAGGTTCATTGGTTCCGCCTTCGCCGGGCGTTGCCAGGGCGCGGAGGCGTATTGAGAGGAGTGGGGCGTTTGCGGCATTGGATCGGACTTCGAGTCGTGCTTCGAGCACCGTATCGAGGGGCGTGTTGGGCAGGGCCTGCATCCGCACCGGCACGGCGAGTTCGCCGCCGGGTGCGATGGTGGATCGCCCCGGTTCTGTGAGGAAGAAAAGTTGCCGTTGTGAGCCTGTGAACTTAAGAGCGCCGCGTTCGAGGATGAGCGGTGCGGAGCCGGGGTTTCGGAGGATGAGATTTTGGAATTGTGCTGGGTTGTTATCGCGGATGTCGGAGAAGAAGAGTCGGCGTGTGGGCGAGGCGATCTCCGGCGAGCCGTTGAGGAGCCGGCGTGGCTCGAGGGTTTCGAGGCATTGGCCGATGTGTTTGGGGGAGGACTTTTTGACTTTCACCTTCATGGTGGCTTGCCCGTGATTGAATGCTTGGCCGATTTTGGGGGAAGTCGAACAGGACATGATTCAAGGAGAGGACGCCGTCGTCTCCGGCCATGTTTCGAGCGAATCCGTCGCTCGATGAGCAGTTTATGCACATTCCGGTGAGGTTGTCTTCCTTGCCCGAGAGAATCCGATCGCCCGGCATGGGGATTGGGCGGGCGGGGGCGATTCGTCGTCATCGGAAGCGGGTATGGAAAGATGAAGCGATTTGCCGATAATACTGATCGAGGTCCAGTCGGGACGGTCGATTGGCAGGTGCGTGACGACGCCGTTGCTCGTGCGCAAACGCGAGTGAATGGACACGAGTGAACGGACGCGAGTGAACGGACGCGAGTGAATGGACGCGAGCGACGACGAAGCAGATCCAACCACAGACAGCCGCGACAGGGAGGTCGCAATTCGTGGGTGACATTTTAGACCAATCCGAGGTCGACGCCCTCCTCGCCGCTGTGGACGGAGGTTCGATTGCTGCCATTGATGAGCCGAAGCATGCCGGCCCGGTCCAGGCGGTGAGCTACGTCGGCGGTCGCATCGTCGAGAACATTGATCATGCGATTTACGACTTCAAGCGTCCGGAGCGTGTTTCGAAGGATCAGATGCGTGCGCTGGAAGCGTTGCATGAAGGCTTCGGGCGAAACTTTGGCGCGAGTCTTTCTGGTTTTCTTCGCACCATCATCGAAGTCTCGGTCGCCAACCTCGAGCAGCTGACCTATAGCGAATTCATTCACTCGCTGCCGAATCCGACCTGCTTTAACTTGCTTAAGAGTGATCAACTCGATGGACAAGTGTGCCTGGAGCTAAGTCCGTTGATCGTTTATCCGATCATTGATCGTCTGCTCGGGGGGAGCAATGCGGATTTGTTCATTCCTCAGAGGCCGCTCACGCAGATTGAGCAGCGGCTTGTCGAGCGGATCACCGATCGCGCGACCAATCACCTTTCCGAAGCGTGGAGCAACATCACGCCCGTGACGTTCAAAGTTCACGATTTTGAGTCCAACCCGCAGCTCGTTCAGATCGTTCCGCCGAACGAAACGGTTGTTGTCGTCGGTTTTGAATTGAAGATGGGGAACCGCACGGGGACGATGAGCCTGTGCATTCCGTACAACGTGATCGAGCCGATTGTGACCAAGCTGAGCAGCCAGACGTGGTTTAACTATCAGCGTAAAGGTCAGAACGACGAATCGGTACGACGCCTGCATCGGAATGTGGGCGTGGCCCGGGTGGATATGCACGCGGTGCTGGCGCAGACGTCGATCCGCCTGAGCGATTTGCTGACGCTTAGGCCGGGCGATGTGATCACGACGGACAAGCGGATCGACGAAGATGTGATCATCGACGTGGAAGGTCGGCGGAAGTTCAGCGGAACGATCGGTCAGTTCCGGGGCAAGAAGGCGATCTGCATCACGGGTATCGCCGAGCCTCCCGACCCGGCCAGCATCAACATCCGAGCGGTTTGATTTTGTGTTGCGATTTGAATCATCGCAGCACGCGTGTCGATCGCCTTGATCGGCTCGCGAGCAGTCCGATCGACCCGATCAGACCGAGTGTGCTTGGTTCTGGGACGATTTGCATGGCGAGTTGGAAGTCCGACCAGACTTGGAGACCGATTCCGTCGTGCGACGTGGGCAGGGTCGAGGGGCCGTAGTTTCGGGCAAGGATCAAGAGGTCGGCGAAGTCGACAGCGCCGCTGCGGTCGAGGTCGCCGCAGTGCCATGGCGTGGACGACGTTGATCCGTAGTTGCGTGCGAGGACGAGTAGATCTGAGAAACCGACCAGTCCGTTCAGATCGACATCGCCGGGGGTGGCGGAGGCGAGTAGTCCGAGCGATCGACCGGCCGTCTCGATGGAGAATTGCAGGCCAGGCAGGGCATCGATGCCGAGGATGTTGGCATTGACGTTCAGGACGTCCGCGAGTCCGATTTCATAGCGATCGCCTGGCGTGGGCAAGAATCCGTCCGACCGGTTCACCTTCAATTCGCTGCCCGCCGACATGACGATCTGTGCCGCTTCGACGAGCGATGAGCCTGCGGCGCTGAGCGTCACGCCGAGCGATCCGCCGGTTTCAACGCGGAGCGATTCGTTGAGTGAGAGTCGTGCAGTCAGATCGAGCAGGGACTGCGACGCGACGGTCACGCGACGTGCGGCCGCCGATGTATCCAGATCGACGCGTCGGGGCGAGGTCGAGCGCAGCTGTACATCGCTGAAGCGGTCGGGTCTGACCGAAGGTTTCCAAGACGCGTCGTTGGTCCAGTCGAGGGTGCTTGCGCTGCCCGCCAACTCGCGAAGGCTGAGCAGTCCGAAAGCCGACTCCGCGATCAGATCATGCCCGACGCGTGTCGGATGCACGTCGTCGAAGAAGAGGAATTGATCAGGATTGCTGACGACGGTGGATCCATTGAGGGCCCGCGTGGTGACGTTGGTGAAACCGAAGGTTGAGGGGGCCGCGAGAATGTCGGCGAATCGATCGTCGACTTGGAGCGGATAGAGGTTGGCGGAGGTTTGGGTGGCGAGCGTGCTGAGTCGTTGAGCGAGGTCGGCATTGTAGCTGGCGGTGCGGGCGTTGAAGGCGGCGCGGTCGGTCTGGCTGGTGTTAAAGCGAGGAGTTTCGCCCAGGGGTGGAAGATTGGGAATGAGGACGTGTTTTGCGCCGGCGTTGGTGAGAGAGGTGACGTGTTGTGCGATGTTTGAAGCTGGGATGGTGACGTTGGTTTGTCCGTCGAAGAAGTCATTCGCGCCGCCCCAGACGACATAGAGGTCGGTGGGTCGGGTGGGATTTGTGGCGAGGAACTGATTGATCTGAGTTCCGATGTTTGGCGCGGTGATGAAGAGGAAGAGTGAGGTCGAGCCGGAGCCTGTTTTGACTCCGCCGTGAGCGTAATCGCGTCCGCCTGCGCGAGATCGAGTGGGCCTTGCGATATTGAAAGAGTCGGCGAGTTTTTCGACCCAGACGGGTCCGTTGCTGAATCGACCTTGGAAGTAACCGGCGCCGGGCGCAAGACCGAATGTGAGGTCGGCGACGTTGCCCACGTCCGACAACGAATCGCCGAAGACGACGATGCGATCGAAGGTGTTGGCGTGGGTGTGACTTGCGAGAAGAAGCAAGCAGGAAAGCCCGGCGGTCGCGTGCAGAAGCGGGCCGATGCGATGGAAGTTCGATCCACGAGTTGGTTGGTGCGCGGGCTGCATGTGCGCATGGTAACCGGATGGGTCGCAAGCCCGCACCTGTCGATATCAGGTCTTGGCTCGAATTTGCGAGGAAGTTATTGGACCGAATCGCGCCCGGAATCGCGGGCAATGCGTTGAGGCGACCGTCGGGAGGCCGGGCGAATGTGAATCTGGATAAGTCGGTCTTGCCGGTCGAAACGAAAATTTGTTAAAATGGGTAAAGAAATTTTGGATGTGTCGACGATACATTTCTTAACAAGTTGCCCATCTTATCGTCGAGATGGGAGCGATGACCACGGACGGCCGTCGCGAAGTGAACATGGGAAGGATGCGCAGTACAGATAGGAGTCGTCCGTGAGTTTCAATCCGTCGCTGTCCGAATCGTCGATCGCTGATGCCTACATCGAAGCCCTGCTGACCGGGGATAGATCCGCCGCGCGGTCGGTTGTCGAAGACGCCATGAACTGTGGCGTGGAGGCACTCGAAATCCTGACCAAGCTCGTTTGGCCGGTCATGGAGCGAATTCAGTATCTCTTTAAGGAGGATCGCATCACTGGCATCGCCTTGAACATGGCGACGCGACTCAATCGTCAGATCAGTGATCAGATCGCGCGTCAGCTCCCGAGCCTTCCTGGCAACGGCAAGCGTGCGGTGATTGCGTGCGGCGATGCCGAACCGGAAGAGCTTGGCGGACAGATTGCGGTGGACCTCTTCGAGGCGATGGGCTGGGAAGTCCGCTTCGTCGGTGGAGGTGTGGCGAATGACGAGCTTCTCCAGCTCATCGGCGATTATCGACCGAATCTCTTGTGCCTGTTTGCAACGCGTCCGCAGGGTGTGCCAGCGGTCCGCAAGCTGATCGACTACTTGCGTGATGTGAACAGCAATCCCGACATGCAGGTCATGTGCTGCGGCGGAATCTACAAGCGAGCGGAGGGTCTCGCGGAAGAAATCGGAGCGGACCTCTACGCCCCTGACGCGCTCGATGCGGTTCGGATTGCCAGTGACAATCCCTTCTCGAAGGCGAGCGCGAAGCAGCAGACGGTCGGGCGCGGTCGTTATGTGCGTCGCGCGGTCGAGGCACGTCGCTCGGGCGAGACGCGGGCGGCCTGAGCCAACGAGCGTGTCCGAAGCATCCAACAGCATTTAGCATTCGCATCCACGTCTACCGGCCTCGGAGTGGCGGCATCAGGCCGTCTCTTCGAGGTCGGTGTTTTGGATGAGTTCGTTGTCGTATTGTTCTTCGAGTTCGCGGACGGTTTGTGCGAGGTCTTTGTCTTTGGCGATTTCGCGACTGACGCGATGTTCCCATTCGGTGCTTTCTTTTCGCAGCCTTGTCAGATCGGTTTGCAGTCCGAGCATTGGTACGAGCCGTTTGGTGACGGCTTCGATGCTGGCGGGGTTTGCGCCTTGCAGGTATCCGGGGATTTCGACCGCGAGGCTCATCATGCGTACATCGTTGCGGGGTGCGAGGTGGAGCATCATCGAGGCGAAATGGCCGGGTCCTTCGTAATTGCTGCGACGCAGTGCAAGCGCGTCGAGTTCTTCGAGCATTGCGCGATGGGAGACTGAGGCGTAGAGCCTGGGCGCGCGTGTATGGGGGACGCTTCCGCCGAAGCTGCCGATAAAGACAACGCGGGCCACGCCGAGTGTTCGGATGATGTCAAAGAGTCGATCAGCGAAGCCGGACCAGTCGATGCTGGGTTCGCGTCCGTTGAAGAAGATGAGTCGGGCGTTGGGATCGGCGTAGGCGATGTTTTCGGTGGTGTCGATGTGGGTGATGAGTCCGTCTTCGTACTTGACGTTGGGCCGGAAGATCGCGGCTGCCTCCATGGAGCCAGCGGCGGGGAAGTTATCGATGTAGAAGCCGCCCGGCGCGATTTCGGCGACTTTTCGCAGGTCTCTGCCGCGCATGAGATTCGTCACCGTCCCCGTCGAGACGAATCCACCGTCCATCCAACCGGAAAGCGCCAGCAGCATCGTCGCACCCGGAACCGGCTCGGCATTCAGCCATTTCACGCCTGCATTCATCGTCCGACAGTATAGGTCAAACCGTCGTGATATCTCATCCCTCGAATCAGAATCTGATTCAGTGCGGACAAGACATCCCCGCCCCTGGGCTGCTATTCTCTCTGCCCGGCATGCAGAACCATCGAACGCTACAAACCGATTCACACGGCCTCGATCCCGAAACGCTTCCGAGGCCGATCGATTGGAAGACGTTATTCGGTAACGACCATTCGGTCGAAGTGGAAATCGGCAGCGGTAAGGGCACGTTTCTGGTCAACGAAGCGCTCAAGCGGCCCGAGGTCAACTTTCTGGGCATCGAATGGGCCCGCTGGTTTTATCGATACACCGCCGACCGACTTCGCAGGCGCAACTGCGACAACGCCCGTGCCATTCGCGCCGAGGCCGGGTTCTTCCTCGATGAGTTCGTCCCCGCCGAGTCGGTCAGCACGCTGCACATTTATTTCCCTGATCCGTGGCCTAAGGCGCGACATCACAAGCGACGTCTCGTCAGCGACGCCTTCATGCCCAAGGCCCATCGCATTCTCAAGCCCGGCGGTCTGATCCAGATCGTCACCGACCATGTAGATTATTGGGAACAGATCGAACGCGTTGTCCGCGCGAGTGTTTTTGAGGTTGTCGAATTCACCCCGCCGGGCGATGCGAGTCGCGGTGAGGTCGTCGGGAGCAATTTCGAGCGGAAGTTCATCGAAGAGGGCCGCGCGTTTTATGCGATCGCCGGTCGCAAGCGATCCTGACGCATCACTCACCACCCACCACTGACCACTGATCACACATCTCTTCCCATGTCCCGAGTCGCGCCATCGATCGACGATTTGCTCTGCGAGGGCTGCGGCTACAACCTCGCGGGCCTTCCGCCGGACGGTGCGTGCCCGGAATGCGGGCGCAGCGTGCGCTCGAGCGCGATCGACAACGGCCGACACGCAACGCCGTATGAAATCGATCGAAACTATCGTGCGACGCTCTTTCGTTGGATCATCGCGCCGACACGATCCGCGCGAGGCATTTCAGTCGGCACACATCCGCGCGAGAATCGTTTTGCCTGGCGCACGCTGATTCTCGTCGCCTGTTTCGCCTGGCCGGGCGTGATGCTGCATCTGCGGTTTGTTTTCACATCGATCTCGCCCCTGTGGCGGATTCCAGATGGATTGTCCGGCTGGCTGACGTTCGCAGGCATAGGCATGTTGATCCCCATGCTGGGCGGTTTCCTGATGTCGCCCGGCGTGGGGATTCGGCTGATCGCGTGGTTGACGTCGCTGGAAGGGGCGTATTGGGGCTATCGCCTGCCCGCGGCGCGGGTGCGACGCGTGCTTTGCTATCTCACGAGTCAATTCGTGCCATGGGCGGGTCTGGCGTCGTGCTTGATCATGCTCTACATGCTGCTTCGCACGCAGGGCCATTTGCCCGACCATCCGCCGCACTGGTATTTGTATGGACTCTCCGCGTTCGTGGTGATTGCGTCGGTGGCAATTTTCGCCACCTACGTCCGCGCGATGGGAGCGATTCGGTATGCGAATCAAACTCAGTCTCCGGTCGAATCCTGATCGGCAATGCGTATGCTCAGTTGCGTGCAAAGTTCGTCGAACAGTTCGCCGCTTGAACTTCACTTTCTCGGTACCGGCACGAGCGCTGGCGTTCCGATGATCGGCTGTCGTTGCGAGGTTTGCACGAGCGTCGACCCGCGAGACGCGCGTACGCGATGCAGCGTGGTGATTCGATACGGTTCGACGAGCGTGCTGGTGGATGCGACGCCCGAGTTGCGTCTGCAATGCGTCGCGCAAGACATCGATGACATCGACGCCGTCGTGTTTACGCACGCGCATGCGGATCACATCATGGGGATCGACGATCTTCGTCGGTTCAATGCGATTCGCAATGCGCCATTGGATTGTTGGATGGACGAATCGACGAGTCAGACGGTGCTGGCGATTTTCGGGTATGGATTTCGGACGCAGCATGAGCCGGGCGTTTTTCGGCCGCAGTTGGTGGATCGCCGGATCGTCGGCCCGTTCGAGATCGCCGGGCGGACGTGGACGCCGATCCCGCTTTTGCACGGCCGGGGGCATGTGCTGGGATTTCGCATCGGCGATCTTGCCTACTGCACGGATGTCTCAGCGATACCGGAATCATCGCGTCCGCTATTGGATGGATTGGAAGTGCTGGTGCTCGATGCGTTGCAGGACACGAAGCATCCGACGCACTTCAACATCGACGAAGCTTTGGAGGCGGTCGAACGACACAGGCCCGCGCGAACGTTGTTTACGCACATGTCACACCGGGTGCTGCACGCCCGAGACGAACCCAAACTGCCCGCTGGCGTTGGATTCGCCTACGACGGTCTTCGCGTGAGCGTTCCAGCGACGGAAGGGCGAGCATGAAGAAACAGATCACTAAGTCGAGGCAGAGTCGCGCTCATTCATCGAGTGCGTCGCGGTCGTATCGAGCGGTGCCGTGGCTTTACGATGACGAATATGCCGAGCTGCACGCGGACAACCAGGATGTTGCGATGCTGCTTGCAGATTTGGGTGGGCGGTCGCGTCGGGTGTTGCTGGCCGGTTGTGGGACGGGTCGGGCTGCGATTCCGCTCGCGGAGGCGGGGCATTGCGTGCTCGGGCTGGATTATGACGACTCGATGCTTCAGATTGCTCGGGAAAAGTCGAAGCCGCTCGGCTTGGATGCGGATCGGCTCTCGTTCAGATGTGTTGATTTGCTGAATTGGAAGTTGGGTGCGAGGGATCGCGGGCGATTTGATTGTGCGGCGAGTTTGTTCAATAGTTTTTTGGTCTTTACCAGGGCCGAGCAGCAGCTTGCGGTGCTGCTGCGATTACACGAATCGCTGCGGCCGGGCGGATCGATCTTGCTGGATGTTTTTAACCCGTCGGTAGCGGAGCTTTCGCATGAGTCGAAGGAGCAGATCGAGCCGCATTTGTTTTATTCGCGTCATCTGGGTCGAAGTGTGATGCGATTGGTATCGCTAAAGCCCGGCCGAGGTGAGCAGCGGCGTGAGGTGCGATTCGATTATCACTGGCATGATGATGCCGGTGAGGTGCAGGTTCGAGCGGTGCGGTTTGAGATCACGTGGTTCGAGCGGCGTGAGTTGGAGCTGCTGCTGAATCAAGCGGGCTTTCGCGTGAGCGAGGTTCGAGGGGGATACAATGGCGAGTCGTATTCGCACGACAGCCCGCGTTTGATTGTACGGGCGGAGAAGCGATCGCGCATCCGGAAGCGGTGATTCATGCAATACACGACAACGATTCAGAATTTGATCGATGCATTTTCGAGCTTGCCGGGGATTGGTGCCCGGAGCGCGGAGCGGATCGCGTTTCATTTGCTCAAGCTGCCATCGGAGGAGGCATTATCGCTGGCGCGAGCGATTCATGATTTGAAGACACGGATCACGCATTGTTCGGTCTGTTACAACCTCGCGGAGCTTTCAAGTGAAGGGCCGGCGTTGTGTGAGGTATGTCGGGATGCGCGGCGGGACCGCTCGACGATTTGTGTGGTTGAACAGCCGAAGGATTTGCTGGCGATCGATGCGTCAGGGACGTATCACGGGCTTTATCACGTGTTGCTGGGTCGGGTTGCGCCGTTGGATGGGACTGATGAGAGCGATTTGACGATCGGGGGATTGCTGGAGCGACTGGAGGGCGGTGAGGTGCGTGAGGTGATCTTTGGGACGAATCCGAATCTGGACGGAGATCTGACGTTGCTCAGTATGCAGAAGACGATAGGCGAGCGGTTTCCGGGGATTGCGTTGACGCGGCTTGCGCGTGGATTGGCGGCGGGGACGCAGATTGAATACGCGAATCGGAGTGTGCTGGACGATGCGATTCGTGGCAGGCAGAGCCTTTCGACGGAGGGGCGATGATGAGCGTAGGGCGAAGGCAACATCTGGCGAAGGCGTGTTCGATGTCGATTCTGCTGGGCGTCGCGTGCGCCGATCGCGCGGCTGCGTGGGATGAGGGTGTGGTCAACCAGGGGAGAGAGGGGCAGAGCACATCGTCGCAGAGTGAGATCGAGCGTCAGATCGAAGCGTTCGCAGCCGAGCAGCGTGCGTATGTGGAATCGCAGTCGGCGGGTCTTGCGGTGGGCGAGGTGAGGTCGATTCGCGACGTGCTACGATTCCGCATTGAGGGTGGGCGTCTGACGGTGAGCGTGGTTGGGGATCATGCGCCTGTGATCAATGGTGCGCGTGTGGATCGATTCGTGCAGCCGCTGTCGGATGTGCCGGGTGTTTGCACAATTCAGGTCGTTCCGCTGGGTGAAGTGGGCTCGGTGGCGCGCGTTGCGATTTATCATTTCGATGAGGCTGAGAAGCGGCTGACGATTGCGGAGTTGTCTCAGATCGGTTCGATCATGAATCTTTCTCTGAGCGAGCAGGGGCTGGATGGGAGTTCGACGAGTCAGTACATCGACAATCCGATGGCGGGGGGGGATGAGCCTGGTCGTGGGATATCGTTTTATGTGCAGCGGTTGGGTCAACGGGTGATCCCGGACGGCATGGATGGGGCGGCGGGTCCGGATGATCGGGGCAATGCGGTGGAAGATCATGCCGAGCGGATGAGGCGATTTGTGAGCGCGAGTTTTGGCGGGTTGATGGCGGATCATGCGGATGCGCGCTTGCCGCTGAGGCGATTGTTTTCGGTCATGGGCGTACCGGAGGTTCCGGCACTTGCGAGTGCACCGTTGGCGTTGGACTTGGCTGCGGACGATGTGGTGATTGAAGCGAAGCGGCTTGAGGAGATTGATCAGCTGATCAAGCGACTCGATGCCGAGGAGTATTCCGACCGGCAGGCAGCGAGCGATGCGTTGGACGCGATGGGAATCGATGCGCGGATCAGGTTGCTGCAGATCGATCCGGTGGAGCTGAGCCCCGAACAGCAAAGCCGTGCGGACGCGTTACTGAGCGAGACGCCGCGTGGTAATGCGGAGGAGATTTCGCGGTTGCGTGGTCGTGGAGATGTGGTGATCGACTTGTTGTATCACCCGGACGTTCGCGTGCGTCGCGCGGGGGCGGACTTGTTGAAGAGGGCGGGTGTGAAGGCTGAGGAGATTCCGAGCGTGGAGATTGCGGATGCGGTCGCGATCGAGCGGCTGCGAGAGCGGATCGAAAGGGCACGACGTCCTGTTGTGGGGGAATGATGAGTTTTGGGGGGCGGATGGGTTTGCGTCGATGCGTCTGTGTCGGAGCCTCCAATTGGAGGCATCTGAGTGGAAGCATCCGAATGAAAGCATTTGAGTTTGTGGTGGGTTGTGATGGTGGAGGATGAGCTGAATTGTTGGGAAGCAGAGCAGCCCGTCGCGGGTTGGGCGACGGGCTGCTGAGTTCGGCGCGGCGCGGTTGAGGCGTCGCGTCGCCGGTAAGTTTGAGAGACCGACTGGCGAGCCCGAGGGTAAGTCGGGCGGTTTCTGCGGTTGTGGTTTGGCGCTTTTGGTCGACCGGTTTGATTGGCGGTCTTGTACCAGTTTTTTAGGTTCGATGTGGAAGGATCGTCATTGTGAGCAGGCGTGATGCCTGGCTGTCTTGATGACGGATCGATCGCACGAGAGCCTAGCTGAATGCACGGCTAGCGTGGTGCATTCAGCGCGCCTGACTCAGGCCTTGCGACGGCGGATGAGCATGAGACCGGCTCCGCCGAGCATGACGGCAGCGGTGGCGGGCTCGGGGATGACGACTTCGATTTCTACGCCGGTGTTTTTCTTGTCGATGAGGGACGTTCCGTTGGCGAAGCTGGTCGCCTGAAGGATGTTGTTCATGACGATCTGGAGGCTCTTCACGCCGGTGGGGATGTCGAGGTGGAGTTGGCCGGTCCAGGGCCCAGCGACCGCGGACGTGGTCGAGACGGGCATGGCGGGGCTGGCGACGAGGCTTTGGAAGAGGACGGTTCCTGGGGTGGGTCCACCGGGATCGGAGGAGAGGACGGTCATGGTCATGAGACCGGCCGCCTGGACAGCACCGCCGCCGAGGATGGCGTAGTCGCCGGCTTCTTTGACTTTGATGCTTTCGAGGTAGGTGCCTTGGGGAGCGTTGCTGGGGAGATTGATGGTGACGTAGAAGCGGTCACGCGTGGTCTGAGCGACGCCGTTGGAGCTTGAGGCGAAGAAGTTGTTTGGGAAGAACTGGAATCCATTGGAGAGGACGACCGGGCTTCCGAAGAGGCCGGAGTCGCTTCCGCCGTTGGAATAGGTGAATGCTCCGCCGGGTGCGGTGCCGCTGGGGACTGCCCACGGGACGGCCGCGGAGCTTGTGGCGGCGAAGGTGCCGAGGCCTGCTAGGCCGACGATAGCGAAGTTCGCGATACGCATGATCTGTCTCTCCCTTGATCTCCAAGCGAATCCGTCCATATGGAGTGGATTCGCGGTTGTTCCAGCTCGATTGAGTCCACCGCGCCTGCTGTTACCGGGCAGCACGACACGCGACGACGCAAAGCAAGCCTCCGGGCGGCGCGGACCCTGACGAACCCACTTTGATGAAGCGGATCTCGCAAGGGCACAGCTCGGCGCCGTCATCCACACGCTCAAACACGCATTTCGACGGTTCATGCTCGCGCGAATCTCGTAGCGCAAGCGTTGAACAGGCCGATGGTTGCGTGCAAAAGCACGTGTCAAAACGTCTCCGAGCATTCCGGACTCGCCGGCGTTGACTGGCCTTTCAAGACCAGCCGACCCGCACATCGCAAGCGGTCTGAGAACCGAGCGTGGCTACATGCAAGACCAAAGGACTCGCAAGCGATCCAGCACCCAAGCCCAAAGAACCATTGCGACAGCGGATCAATCGCTGCCCGACCAGACGCACCGAGTTCGCGGTCTTACCGGGACCGCTCGCCTAGTACATCCAGTGCAAGGAAGTGTATCACGAAGATTCGCAAGAGCAATAAGATTTTATCGGGTTATAAGAATGCGCGTAAGTGCATGTAGAAGATGATCTTAAGCATGATTTGCGGCAGTATCGTTGGTCGGATGATCGCCTATAAAATCCTGTTGCGGCCGTCGGAAATCTTTTGCCAGATTGCCAATTTCTTCGCCGGGAAGGCCGTTGTGTGTGTCCGAATTAGCCGATACCTCCTACAACCGGCCTGCGGTGCGGGTCGGTGTGTTCTGGTTGTGTTGACCGTCTGTTTGTTTCGGCGGTCTGTTCGTATTGACAGTCTGGTCGTTTTGATTGCTGGTCGGCGGATCGATTGGGTGTGTTTGCCGAGCTGCAGGAAGGTTGTTGAGATGCCAAGAGATATTCCCGTCGGCAATGGTGCGTTGCTGGTCACGTTTGATGATCGCTATCAGCTTCGCGATCTTTATTTCCCCCACGTCGGTCAGGAGAATCACATTGGTGCCCAGCCATGCCACTTTGGTGTGTGGGTCGAGACCGAGCCGCGTCCGAACGGGTTGGGTCGGGGTGTCCTTGCATGGACGAGCGGTCCGGGCTGGGTGATTCATCAGCGTTATCTGAAGGACACGCTGACCACGAGCGTGAGCCTCGAGCATCACGATTTGAAGTTATCGCTTTATTGCAACGACACGGTGGATTTTCATCGCAACGTGTTTGTGCGTCGGATCAAGGTGAAGAATCATGCCAGGCACGCGCGTCGGGTGCGTGTGATTCATCATCAGGATTTCAATATGTACGGGGCCAAGATCGGGGATACGGCAAGTTATGACCCGAAGTTGCAGGGGCTCGTGCATTATCGAAACAAGCGATACATCTATGTGAGTTTCATGCACGACGGTCGTCATCGGGTGGACGAGTACGCGACGGGTGCGAGTGGCTTCGGCGGGGCTGAGGGGACTTGGCGTGATGCAGAGGATGGTCATCTGCAGGGCAATGCGATCGCGCAGGGTGCTGTCGATTCGACGGCGTTATTGGATCTGCATTTGGATGCCGAGGGTGAGCAGATTTGTTACATGGTGATTTTGACGGGTGAGAGTCGAGAGGAGATTCAGAAGTTGCACGACTGGCTCGCCAAGACTCCGCCGCAGCAGGTGATCGATCGGACGAATGCGTACTGGCGGCTGTGGGTGGGGGGGACGAACATCAACTTCGGGAATCTTCCGCCGAAGGTGGTGGAGTTGTTTAAGCGGAGTTTGTTGGTGGTGCGTACGCAGGTTGATAACGACGGCGGGATCATCGCTGCGAACGATTCGGACATCATGCAGTTTTCGCGTGACACCTACAGTTACATCTGGCCGCGTGACGGAGCGTTGGTGGCGGACTCGCTTGATCTGGCGGGTTTTCCGGATTTGGCGAGGTCGTTCTATAGTTTTTGTCAGCGGACGATCACGCGTGAGGGGTACTTCCTGCACAAGTACAATCCTGACGGTTCTCCAGCGTCGAGTTGGCATCCGTGGGTGAAGGATGGGAGGCCTTCGCTGCCGATTCAGGAAGATGAGACGGCGCTGGTGGTGTGGGCGTTGTGGCGGCACTATTTCAGGTATCGCGACATTGAGTTCATGCGACCGATGTGGGTGGACATTGTGCAGCCGGCCGCGGACTTTATGTGTCGCTATCGCGATCCGCATTCTGGTTTGCCGCTCCCGAGTTATGACCTTTGGGAAGAGCGACACGGTGTGCACGCGTTTACGGTGGCGACGGTGTATGGGGGGTTGCGAGCGGCGTATCACTTTGCGGTGGCGTTCGGAGATCGCGAGCGTGCGCGTCGCTACAAGCAGGCGGCAGATGAGGTTCGTGCGGGGGCTGCGCGTCATCTGTATGACGAGAAGCTCGGGCGGTTTGTGAGGCGACTCGTGCCGAAGAATCCGATCGCGTGCGACCCGACGGGCGACGTGACGGGGATGTACGGCGACGACGGTCCGCCTGAGTGTGAATATGAAGTGGATGATGTGGTGGACGCGAGTTTGTTTGCGATCTTCAAGTTTCATTTGTTTGAAGCGGACGATCCGCGTGTGATCGCGACGATGGAAGCGGTGAAGGACAAGCTCTGGTGCAAGACGAAGGTGGGCGGCGTTGCGCGGTATGAGCGGGATTACTACCATCGAGTGAGTGAGGATTTTGAGGTGGTGCCGGGCAATCCGTGGTTTATCTGCACGCTGTGGCTTGCGGATTACTTGATCACACGAGCCAAGAGTCCGGAGGAATTGAAGCTTGCGCTGCCGATCTTTGAGTGGACGGCTGCGCACGCGCTGGAGAGCGGCGTGCTGGCCGAGCAGGTGAATCCGTTTACGAACGCGCCGTTGTCGGTGAGTCCGTTGACATGGAGTCATGCGACGGTGGTGAGCACGTGTGTGAAGTATTTGGAGAAGTTGCAGGCGTTGTATACGGATTCGACGGGTCGACCGATTTTCCAGGTGCGTCGAGCGGGTCCGGTGGAGGTTGGATCGAGCATTGTGTTTGACCGGACGAGCGCGGACTTCGACCCGGTGCGGGATCGCGAGACGGCGGCGGACAGTGCGAAGTTTGTGCTGGACTCTCCGCAGGGCGAACCGGTGCAGGCGAACCTGAGCATCGAGACGGCGGAGTGCATCGGGTGTGGGATGTGCATCTCGAAGTGTTCGAACAAGGTGCTGTTGCAGGTGGATGGGAAGGCGATGATCGACCTGACGCAGCTGAATCGATGTGACTTGAACGGCGAGTGCGTGCGGACGTGCCCGACGAAGGCGGTGAAGTTGGACGTGCTGGCGGTGGATTTGGTGGGGTGAGGATGGTCGGATTTTGCTCGCGGAATGCCTTGCAGCTGCTAGAATTGCCGAGTAAGCAACCGGAGTCTGCCATGGCTGTTACGCTACATCTCCCCGCCGACGCGGAGATCGCCTTCAGGCGCATCTGGGGTGATACGCTGGATCGTCGCGTGCTCGAGGCGCTTTTGATGGACGGGTACCGCACAGGGGCTTTGTCGCGTTACGAAGTGCAGCGGTTGCTAGGGCACGACTCGCGATGGGAAACCGAGGCTTGGCTCGGCGAGCGGGGCGTTGATGTGAGTTATTCATCGGACGATTTGGAAGACGATCGCGAAACCCTGCGGCGTGTGCTTCCTGGGAATTGATCCGTTGCAGCGACGGCTTCCGTCGCTGCGATGTGTATCGTGCGGGCCTGAGGGGCATATCGGATGTCAGTTGCTTGCGCGATGTTTTGTAATCGGGTCAAGAGCGCGTCATGCCGATCATCGTCGCCGACACATCGCCTTTGAGTCTGTTGATCCGCATCGGAGAAGTGTCGCTGCTTCATCAGTTGTTTGAAAGGGTGGTGATTCCAGACGAAGTACTGGCTGAGCTGCGTCATGGGAATGCGCCGGATGTGGTTGGAGGATGGTGTGCGCAACTTCCGGGCTGGATCGATGTCCGATCCCCAAAGAGAGCGAAGCAGAACGATCAACTGGATCCTGGAGAATTGGCTGCGATCTCACTTGCCTTGGAATTGACGGCACCGCTCTTGATGGACGAGCGGTTGGGGCGGGCCTTTGCGAGGCGGCAAGGCTTGGAAGTGATCGGCGTGATTGGTCTTTTGGAAATGTGCGCGAATCAGCGCTTGATCAAAGATCTTGCGGAGGTGCATCAGCGGATTCGGGGCGTGCGATTTCACGTCAGCGGGCGTCTGCTGAATGAGTCTCTCGCGCGGCATCTGGCCTTGATGGATGGCGAGGCTGGACCTAGTCGGGCGGGTGGGACTTGAGTCTGGCGGCGGGTGCGAAGAGGTTGAAGTAGGCGATCATTTCTGGCGGGAGGAGCAGGGGAGCGCGGTCGAGGATTTGTTTGGCGAGTTGTTGGCTGCGTTCGTGTTCTTGGGCTTGGTGTGCGATGTCGTAGAGTGCGATGAGTTTGACGATGTTGAGGTCTTCGCGGTGGGCCGGGACGCGGAAGGCGCCGATCCGCTGGGATGCGGCGTCGTGGGATGAATCTTCGTGTGATCGGAGGATGGCGGACTGCAGGCTTTCCATGCCGTCGCTGAAGCTGAGTCGGGACTGGTTGTGTTCGAGGAGCTTGGTGAAATCGTTTTGGCTTCGTCCTTCGATGAAGAGTCGAATGGCGGGATCGTCGAGGCCGGGGATACGTTCTGCGAATTCGATCCATTCGCCGAGTTCGACCCAATCATCGCGTAGTACGGCAAGAGCGACAGCGGACCAGAGTACGGTGCCTACGCCGGGCACGCGTGGGGTGCCGAAGGGCTGTTGGGCGCGGATGCGATTAAAGACGCCGATCGCGGCGAGGCGGAGGAAGCGGGAAGCGCGTTCGAGGTCGTTGTAGAACCACGCGAGATGTACGGCGTGGGTTGCTTCTCGAAGATGGTCGGGCTCGAAGTTGTAGTGGTCGAGGAGTTGCCAGGATTCGTCGGAGATGGATTGATCGAGCCTGAGGCGCGTGAGGACGAGCCGGACGCGGGCAGAGCCGGGATCGTGTCGGAGTGCGACTTCGGCGCGACGGACGGCCTCGTCGGTGTCGCCGTCCGCGTCGGCGGCGAGGATGCGGTGTGCGAACCAGGTTTCGCGTTCGTGGTCGGCGAGGTCATCGAGCGGGAAATTGGCGAGTAGTGCGTCGACCTGTTGTCGCAGCGAGGTGAGGCCGAAGCCGATGCCTGCTTCTGCGAGTGCCGCCTCGACGCGATCGAACGGTGGCTTTTCGAGCGGCTTGGTGTTGGCGTGATTGATCTGTTGCGAGGGTATGGAGGGGAGATTGGGGCGTTCGGTCGGGACGTAGGTGAGAGAGGAGGGATCGACCCAGGTCAGCGGAGGCACGTCGGTGCGGGCGATCGGCTTTCCGAGTATGGCGGGGTCGTGGGTGTAGGAGAAGGAGTCGTCGGGGGAGTTGAGTTGGTCGGAGTTGGGTGGGTCTGAGGATGGTAAGCCGGACGATGTCGCGTGAGTTGATCGCCCCGTGATCCAACCGAGCGGGCGTGCGATCGCGGGATGAGAGAGGGCGCGTTGGAGGAGCGTGCCTTCCACGCGGAGGCGGCGAAGTCGGCGCACGTGCAGCCCCCGGCTTTTGAGCAGGGCGGAGGCAGAGGGAAGATCAACGGCGTCGATATTTCCCTGAACCTCGCGGCCCTGAGCATCGGTGGCCCAATAGTGGTATCGGGTGGCGTTCACGTGGGTTGGATCGGTTCAGTCAGCGAAGCGACGGATGAAGATCAGCGAAGCGACGGATGAAGATCAGCGAAGCGACGGATGAAGATTTGTCGGCAACGCTGAGGGTTTGTCGCTGAGGGTTTGTCGTTGTCCGGTCAGTTTCCCTTGCCGCCGCCCCCGCCGCCCCCGCCGGGCTTGGCGTTGGGATCGAGTCGAAGGTCTTGTCGGATTTGCTGACCTGCGCGGAGTTCGATTTCCATTTGGCTTCGCCCGCGTTTTTGATCGACCGCCTGGATGGTGTATTTGCCTGCGGCTGCTTGTAGGACGAAGTTGCCAGCGGCGTCTGTGCGTGTGGTGGCGACCCATCGGAACTCGCTTTTGGCTTGCAGATCGATGGGTTCGTTGCCTTCGAAGCCGACGCTGAGGGGCTTATCTTCGCCGGCCTCGGCGGTTCCGGCGCGGCGGACGCCGACGCGAACGGTGACGAGCGAGGCGGGGGAACCGCTTGCGTCGGTGACATTTCCAGCGACGCTACCGCGGCCCTGGGCTTGGAGCCATTCTGCAGAGGGGGCGATAGGTCCGCTGCCGATGGTCCCGCCCGCGATGAAGAGGGCGGAGACGGTCCCCAAAACGGTCAGGGCCGCTGCGAAAATTGTTCGCTTGGACGCGGAAAGACCAGAAGCTTGGCGACTCGACATGGGATGACTCCTTGTGACAAAAAGTGTTGGGACAAGACAATTTTCACGAAAACGAAAGGCAAATCTCTTGATCGCGTCGGATGGAATCCGTCCGCGATCTGGTAGTTTAGCGAGTTTCACGCGACCTGTCACGGACAAAGGTCCGATGAGTGCAAGCAAATTGATGCTGTTACCGCAGCAGAAGACAGTTGACGTGGCAGACGGTTAGTGTAATATCACCTGTTGTCGCTCAGGGAACCTTTCTTGCCGATTGAATCGGTTCAGTGGCTCATATGTTGTCAGTTTTCTTGGTCGGCCGTTTTTTGTGGCGGTCGTTCGGGTTTGCTGATGAAAATTGTTCCGGGGACGTTCGCAGTTCGGATTGTGTGTGTTGAAGTACGACGTCCACCGCGGGCATCGCGGGGCATTGCGCTTCGATCCACGCGGTTGTTGATGGCCGAACGCCTTCGAGATTGGAGATCGATATGAAACTTTTTGGTATGGAACATGTGGATGCGTCCACATCAGATGTTGCACCAGAGGGCGCATCAGGTAGCCGAGCTTCAAGCCGGGCGTTTACGCTCGTCGAATTGCTTGTGGTGATCGGCATCATCGCCGTGTTGGTGGGTATCCTGCTGCCGACGCTGGGTCGAGTCCGGGATGCGGCCCGCGACACCAAGTGCAAGGCGAACCTCAAACAATTGGCGACTGCTGCGATCACGTACACGGCCGAAAACCGTGGATCGTGGCCGTGGGGCTTTACGGCAGGTATACAGAATATCCCGGCGAACGTTGGCCAGGCCGCAAGCATGGCGGGCGGTGCCAACCGTAGCTTTGCCCAGGGTTGGATCTCGTGGTTCACGTTGCTTAACTTCCAGATGAACCGAACCGGAGCCGACCGCACGAACTTCCGCGCCCCCGGGTTCACCAGCGTGCCCGACTTCGGCGTTGCTGCGACCACGCCTGGCACGCGATTCGTGGCCGGTTACACGCTCAGCGATGTGTTCCGCTGCCCGGACGTGCTCCCCGGCACCACCCGACTGACAGTGCACTACACGAACAACCCGGCCGTCATGGTCCACCTCGACCACGAAGTGTCGACTTGGACGGATGATACGGTTGTGAAGCGCCCGTTGATCGCGCCCCTCCGCGTCGAAGATACGTTCGCTGCTGAAACGGCGATTCTTTGGGACTCGGCGGTCTTCACAGGGACAGCCAATTCCAACGCCCAGCAGTGGTGGGCATTCTCCGGTTCGGGCGTTCCCGACAGCCGCGGCACCATCCAGCCGTCGCAAGTCGACGGCGGCCAGCTCGCCGATGTCAACCGCCCGTCATACCGCTTCCGCGTGAGGGGTTCAGACCTCTATCCCCCGCCCGCTGCGGGTCCGGACGCTGATCCGACGTTCCTCGCCTCGAAGCAGAGCATCTACTTCCCCACCGACGAGGAAATCCGGTCGGCCAGCAACGGCGTCTACCCGACCGCCAACGCTGATCCGGGTTCCGCGTCGGTCGGCAGCAGCGTCTTCCTGTTCACGGTCGGCAGCCCCCGCTTCCGCCACCTGGGCAACAAGAGCGTCAACGTCGCTTTCGCGGACGGTCACGTCGAAGGCCTCAAGCTCAACAAGGGTCGTAAGATTGGTAACAATCAAGGTTACGACACCGAGTTCAAGCGTTACATGCTCCAGCCTCGCCTGCCGCAGAACATGGAATACATCTTCCATGCTCCGTAAACCGATGAGTCGGTCAGTGTGAGCGTCGTCCTCGCGATGTTCACGAGTGTGACTCAAATCAAAGGGACGCGCGACACTCCGTCGCGCGTCCCTTTGCATTGATTGAGATCAAGACCATCGCCCATGTCTCCAACTCCGGCACCGGCGGGCCTCGGGCAGTCGTCGCAACGAATTTCCTTGCGACCACATGCTGGCGAGCAGAAGTCCGACGCACAAGAGACACCATCGAAGCGATTGACCCGGCCTTTACAGATCATGCCAAGTCAACAAATGCTTTCGCGCCGATGTTCATCAAATGAATGTTTTCGATGACAACGTTGAGATGCTGATGTCGGCGTGGGACGTGTCGAGAGCCGGTATCAAAGGCTTGAAACGCGCTATGCGAATGACAAGAACCATACGCACGGCAGATGCATCGACCACATCATGGAAGCCGAGTGCCGTCTGGTGTCACTGCGTGTGATCATGCTGTTGCAATGAGAGACATCATCGTCGATCAAGGACGATGTCTGACGTGATGGAGTGACGGACTGGCCGTTCACTGCGGCAGGCTGATGTTTTTACCTGTGACGCCCGGTTCGAAGAGGTGGACGCGCATCGGGTCGACATGCAGGGTGAGTTGCGAGCCGCTGCCGAGTTCGGGTTCGGCTTCGATGCGGACGATTTTGTGTGGGTGAAGCGGCGTATCGATGTAGAGGTCCATGTCGTTTCCGAGCGGCTCGACGACATTGACCTTGACCGGGATGCCCACGCTGTCAGCGGCCACGGGGCGGAGATGGAAGTGCTCTGGTCGGATGCCCAGGACGACGTGTTTGCCGACATACCCAGCCAATCGTTGTTCCAGTTCGCGTCGCATGGGCAGTTTGAATCCGCTTCCGGCGGTGCGGACTTCGCCGGTGTAGACTTCGGGCTCGTCGGCGCGCTGTTTCACTTTTTGGGCGTTGACGAGTTGGCCTTCTTCGAAGATCAGGCGATCGCCTTCGCGTTTGAGCGTGCCGTCGAACATGTTCATGGGTGGCATGCCGATGAAGCTTGCGACGAAGCGATTGACGGGATGGTTGTAGGTTTTGAGTGGTGTGTCTTGTTGCTGGATGAAGCCGTCCTTCATGACGACGATGCGATCGCCGAGCGTCATGGCTTCTTCCTGGTCGTGCGTCACGTAGATCGTCGTGGTCTTGAGCCGTTGGTGCAGACGCTTGAGCTCGGCCCGCGTGGTGACGCGGAGCTTGGCGTCGAGGTTGGAGAGAGGTTCGTCGAAGAGGAAGCAGGACGGTTCGCGGACGATCGCTCGACCGACGGCCACACGCTGACGCTGTCCGCCTGAGAGTGCTTTGGGTTTTCGTTCGAGCAGGTGCGTGATGTCCAGAATGCGGGCGGCCTCCTGCACGCGCTTGTCGATCTCCGCCTTGGGGAACCGGCGCAGCTTGAGCGCGAAGGCCATGTTCTTGTAGACGGTCATGTGCGGATAGAGCGCGTAGTTCTGGAAGACCATCGCGATATCGCGATCTTTCGGCACGACGTTGTTCACGACGCGTTCGCCGATCTTGATGGTTCCTTCGGTGATTTCTTCGAGTCCGGCGACCATTCGGAGTGTGGTGCTTTTGCCACAACCGGACGGACCGACAAGGACGATGAACTCGCCGTTTGCGATGTTGACGTTCACGCCTTCGACGGCGCGGACGTTGCCGGGATAGATTTTGCCGACGCTCTCAAGAATGACCTGTGCCATGGACCGGGTGTTCCTTTCCTGCTCCGCTAGAAAAACCGTAAGTCGGATGATAGCGAAAGTTTGGCCGGTATGACAGTTGGAAGGCTCTGGCGACAGTCGGATCAAGCGTGTGACGAAGGTATGCCACGGGATGACAGGGGTATGGCACTTGCGTACAGGGGAATGACACGTGCATGAGATCGGCGAGACGATCGGGATTGGCCGGTGAGCGCTGGAATGGACGTTGAGCGGTCGGATCGCGAAGGCAGACGTCGACGAGTGTGGTTGGGTGGTGAAGGGATCTCGGGCTGCGTCTTCCATCGGTCTGCTTTCTGATAGACTCCACCGCCCATGAACCCCGACACCTACGAGTCGCCGCTGGCTGCCCGAAATGCGTCTGCCGAGATGCTGCGGATCTTTTCTGCGCGTCATCGGATCGGCCTTTGGCGTGACCTTTGGATCGCGTTGGCGGAGGAATCTCGCAAGCTGGGCCTCGATCGCATCAAGCCCGAGGCCATCGCGCAGATGAAGGCCAAGCGCGACGACATCGATTTCGCCCGCGCTGCCGACTGGGAAAAGCGACTCCGCCACGACGTGATGGCCCACGTGCATACCTTTGAAGAAGTCGCGCCGCTCGCCAAGGGCATCATCCACCTCGGCGCGACGTCGCAATATGTCGTCGACAACGCCGACCTCATGATCTATCGCGACGCGCTGCGTCTGCTCGTCACGCGCCTCGCAAGCGCGATCGACGCCCTTGGCACCTTCGCCTCCGCATGGCACGACACGCCTTGCCTGGCCTACACGCACTATCAGCCCGCCCAGCCGACGACGGTCGGCAAACGTGCGACGCTCTGGACGCAGGATCTGGTGATCGCGCTCACCGAACTCGAACGCCTCGTCGACATCATGCCCGCCCGCGGCAACAAGGGGACGACCGGCACGCAGGCATCGTTTCTGAGTTTGTTCGACGGCGACCACGACAAGTGCGATGTCCTTGATCGCGCGATCGCGTTGCGATTCGGATTCGCATCGAGTTGGACGGTCACCGGCCAGACGTATCCGAGGCTCTTTGATGCACAGATCGCCGGCGCGCTGGGGCTGCTTGCTGCCGGTGTGCATCGGATGTGCAACGACATTCGCCTGCTCGCCGGCTCGAAGCAGATCGAAGAGCCGTTCGAGACCGAGCAGGTCGGCTCGAGTGCGATGGCGTACAAGCGCAATCCGATGCGGTGCGAGCGTGCGACGGGTCTTTCGCGATTCGTGCTCAGCCTTGTGAGCAGTCCGTATCAGACCGCCGCCGAGCAGTGGATGGAGCGGACGCTGGACGATTCGTCGAACAAGCGTCTGAGTTTGCCTGAGATGTTTTTGGCATGCGACGGGATGGCGCTGATTGTGGTGAATGTCGCGCGTGGATTGGTGGTGTATCCGAAGACGATCGAGGCGCAGTTGATGGCGGAGCTTCCGTTCATGGCGACGGAGGAGATATTGATGGCTGCCGTTCGCGCGGGAGGCGATCGGCAGCATCTGCACGAGTCGATCCGCCGTCACAGTCTCGCCGCCGCCGAGCAGGTGAAGTTGCACGGGCGTGCCAACGATCTCCTGGATCGTCTTCGCGCTGATGCTGATTTCGCCGGGGTCGATCTCGACAATCTGCTCGAGCCGATCCGCTATGTTGGCCGCGCGCCACAGCAGACGCTGCGCTTCATCGACGAGATCGTCGAGCCGATCCGAGCGCGCTACCCGCACGCCCGGCAGTCCGCCGCCGAGCTGAAGGTATGAGTCTTCGGTTTGTTTGATCGTCGGTGTGCGTCGATGGCGAGCGTCATGTGATGTCGTTTGCGTGGCTTGTCGTCGGCCGGTTTGCGGGGTTGATCTTCGGTTTGCTCAATAGCAGAAACACCAGGCCCAGCGCGATGCCGATCAGGCTGAGCAGCCACATGGGCGGGAGGTAGGCGTGGCTGGCGTTGATGTTCAGTCCGCGGGCCGAGCCCATGAATGCGACGTGTCCGAAGAGGACCGACATCATCCCGACCGAGAGCCACCACCGCTGCACGCCCGACCAGGTTTGCCGCGTGAGCAGATACACCGAGCCCGCCGCCAGGCCGCCGAACATGAAAACGAATTCGCCCTTCAGATTCAGTCGTCCGCCCTGATCGCTGGTGAGGAAAAATTCCTTGAAGTACGTCGGCTCCAGGATCGCCAGCGACATCGGAACGTGCCAGATCACGCCAAACACGCCCGCGCGAAACCACGCCATCGGTTCGACGCCGCCCGATGTCGGCAGTCCGCGCTTCTCTCGTCGCATGCGTCTCCACAGCGCCACGAACGCGATCGAAAACGCCAGCGCCGCCGCCATCGACACGCCTTTGTTCACCACGAATGTCGGCAGGTTTGCCAGATTCTTCGGTGCAAAGACCACATACCGCACGGCCGAGTACACGATCGCCGCGACAAACAGCAACACGATCCGCCACATCGCTTCTCCTTTGTCGTTGTGTTGGGTTTTCATCGCACGATGATCCCCCGAGTTTGGCCGTCGCCCGTCTCTGCGGTTAGCATCTTCGCCCCATGGATCATTTCAACTATCGCAACGACGAGCTTTACTGTGAAGACATCCCCGCCGCCGCGCTGGCCGAGCGATTTGGCACGCCGCTCTATGTTTACAGCAAGGCGACGCTGCTTCATCACTATCGCCAGATCGCCAGCGCGTTTGCGCCGGTGGATCCGACGATTTGTTTCAGCATCAAGTCGCTGGGCAATCTTCACATTTGTCGATTGCTCGCCTCCGAGGGCTGCGGTTTTGATGTCACCAGCGGCGGCGAGCTTTTCCGCGCGCTCGAATCGGGCGGCGATCCGAACAAGATCATCTACGCTGGCGTCGGCAAGACCGATGCCGAGATCGAGTTCGCACTGAACACCGGCATCGCCGCTTTCAATATCGAATCGGAAGAAGAGCTCGAGAACATCGACCGTGTCGCCGGCCGTCTCGGCAAGTCTGCCGTCGGCGCCGTGCGGATTAATCCCGACGTCGATCCACGCACGCACGCCAAGACGACGACGGGCAAGAAGGAGTCCAAGTTCGGCGTCGACATCGAGCGGGCCGAGCGTGTGTTCGATCATTACAACGGCCGTCTCAAGCATCTGCGTATCGGCGGCGTGCACATTCACATCGGTTCGCCCGTGCTCGAGCTCGAGCCTTACATCAGCGCCGTCACCAAGATGACCGATCTGATCGAACGTCTGATGAAGCGTGGGCACAAGATCGAATGGTTCGATCTCGGCGGCGGTTTTGGCGTGAATTATCGCGCGCCCGATCAGGCGCGCCCGATCACCGAGCACGCCAGGGTGCTGCTCCCGCTGCTCATGAACAAGCCCTATCGCATCGCGCTCGAGCCCGGCCGCTACATCGCGGGCAACGCCGGCATCGCGCTCTCGCGCGTGCTGTATCGCAAGCAGGGCGGTGAGAAAAAATTCGTGATCGCCGACATCGGCATGAACGACCTCATCCGCCCGACGCTCTACGAGGGCTATCACTACATCTGGCCGACGCACATCCCGACCAATCGGCGTGAGGATTACGCGCCCGCCGGCTCGGAAAAAGTCGACGTCGTCGGCCCGGTCTGCGAGAGCGGCGACTACCAGGCGAAGGATCGCGTGCTTCCGCCGGTCGCGCGCGGCGACCTGCTCGCGATCTACACCGCCGGCGCGTACGGCTTCGCGATGAGCAGCAACTACAACCATCGCCCGCGAGCCGCCGAGGTGATGGTCGACGGCAGCGAAGCCAAACTGATCCGCCGCCGCGAAACCTTCGAAGACCTCGTCCGCGCCGAACGCGAAGTGTGAGCGGCGGGGTGTGTGGGACGGGAGGATGGGGTTGGGGGATGGGGTGTGGGGGATGGGGGGCGGACGATCGGGGGCGGGATCGGGTCGAACGACTGACGTCGACGACGCACTTTCTTCGACGCGACGCGCACCTAGATGCGCGCGGCGTGCACTTGGACTCGTTGGACGCGCACTTGGATGCGCGCGACGCGCACCTGGATGCGCGCGGCGCGCACTTGGACTCGTTGGACGCGCACTTGAATGCGCGCGACGCGCACTTGGACTCGTTGGACGCGCACTTGAATGCGCGCGACGCGCACCTGGATGCGCGCGCCGCGCAATTGGACTCGTTGGACGCGCACTGGGATGCGCGCGCTGCGTACTTGGATGCGCGCGCTGCGTACTTGGATGCGCGTGACGCGCACTTGGATGCGCGCGCTGCGCACTGGGGTTCGTGGGGCGGAATCGTTCGCTGGCGTGACAAGATCGTTGGCGCTCGGGACGCGATGTCTCGTTCGCGTGGCGTGTTTTTGGGGCTGAAACGGTGCATTTTTGACTCGAAACACGCGCGCAACGTGTCCCGTCACGCCTGACGCAGGTCGCGTCATGCCTGACGCGGGTCGCGTCATGCCTCACGCGTGTCGCGTCATGCCTCACGCGGGTCGCGTCATGCCTCACGCGGGCCGCGTCATGCCTTACGCGGGCCGCGTCATGCCTCACGCGGGCCGCGTCATGCCTCACGCGTGTCGCGTCATGCCTCACGCGGGTCGCGTCATGCCTTACGCGGGTCGCGTCATGCCTTACGCGTGTCAGTGCGCGCGGGTTTTGCGTCCGATTTCGTGCGATGTGGGCCGGTGATCGGACGCTCGGGCACGGGAAAAGGCGTCCGTCGACCGAAGCGGTGGAGAAATATTCCGGCGTGTCGGCACTGCCGACCGTGTTGGTGATGTTATCCGACAGGTTGTTGTCGGACGCTGCCAGACTGTAGCGATTTTGATGAAGGTACCGACTTAAGTGACCGCGATACCGTGACGAAACAAACTATGTGCAACGGGAATGTGCCGGTGTGAATGATCGTGCGATCATGACAACGCAATGAAGGGAATGTGTTGCACGAAAACTAGGAGTCGTTATGTCTCTGGTTCCGAGATCGCGTGTAGGCAAACTGCAGTTCTTTGGCAGTAAGATCGATCCGTGGTCGAGCAATGCGACTGCGATCGGGACGACTGCGGCGGAGGTTGCGGCGCTGAACACCAAGATCGCGACCGCGAATGATGCGATCGCATCGCAGGTGGCCGCGCAGCAGATCGCGAAGAATGCGACGCTGGTCGCGGACAATGCGGTCCAGGCGGTTGCCGATGCTGGCAGTGCGATCATCGCGCAGATTCGGGCGAGGGCTGATGCGACGAACAATCCGGGCGTGTATGAAATCGCCCAGATTCCGCCGCCCGCGACGCCTTCTCCGCGTCCCGCTCCGCCGGCTTGTACCGACTTTACGGTCGAGCTGGGTGGGAACGGCGCGGTGATCTTGAAGTGGAAGTGTCGTAGCGGCGCGGGAACGATCTATCAGATTTATCGAGCCGAGGGCGGAAGTCCGACGTATGCGTACGTGGGTGGTGTGGGCACGAAGAGCTTCACCGACACGGCGGTGGCGGCGGGCGTGACGCAACTGACCTATATGGTGCAGGCGGTGCGTTCGACGCGTCTGGGCCCGTGGTCGACATTTAATGTTTACTTCGGAAGCAACGCGAGCGGCGGACCGACGGCAAGATTGGAAGAAGTACCGAACGTCCGAGCCGCAGCTTAAGATGTTTGACCCGCAGTCCACACGCACGCTCGACGATCAACTATGACGAATCGCGAGGCGTGTGGAAGATATCCCGACGTGTCGGGAATGTATCCCGACTTGTCGGAAAAAAATCCCGGATGATCCATGGTCGGGCGCAAAGCATGTGCGTTTCGACCTGGATCGGCCGGGGGGTCGAGGGAGATAACACGTCGTACTGCCCCGGTTGTTGCCAAAAGTCCGACGGACGGGGCAGAGTCGACTCCGCGAGACGCACTGGATCGAAAGATCGGTGCGTTTCTTTTTGGGTTGGGTGGGTTTGGAGGCGGGGTGAAATTGTGTGAAGCGGGGGTGGTGGGCTTGATATTGCGTGGGTGTGGTTTACGTTGAGGGGTTGGAGACATTGATGTCACATGCACTTGAACGGACGCTGGAGGATTTACGCGCACGGGTGACGCGGATGACCGCGCGTGTGCAGATGGTGGTGGAGCTGGCGAGTGATGCGGTTTTTCGGATGGATGTGGGGCTCGCCCATCAGGCGGTGCATAGCGATGAGCAGGTGGATCTGGACGAGATGGAGGTTGAGCGGATCGCGATCGAGTGTTTGGCGAGGTACGCGCCGGCGGCGAATGATTTGCGGTTTTTGACGTCTGTGATCAAGGTGAATAGTGATTTCGAGCGGATCGCGGACTGTGCGGTGAATGTGGCGCAGCGTATTCCGACGCTTGCGCGGTCGCGTGAGCAGAAGCTTCCGGACGATTTGGTGGCGATCGCGCACGCCGCGATGGGGATTCTGCGAGACACGGTGAATGCGTTTAATTTGCCGAGCCTGGAGCTTGCGGAAAAGGTGATCCGGGCGGACGACACGCTGGATGCGTATTACCATCAGATCGTGCAGGACGAGCTTTTATTGCTGGAGAAGGGGCCCAACGTGGAGGCGGAGCGCGAACTGGCGATGATCATGATCGGCAAGAACTATGAACGGATCGGCGATCATTGCACGAACATCGCCGAGGACATTATTTATATTCATAGTGGTCGAATGATTCGGCATCGTCGAGGCGTGGGCGAGAGCTGATGAAAAGGGATGAGCAGAGATGACGAGCCGTGCTGCGAAAGTTGGCGGATGGATGCTGATGTTGAGCAGCGTGCTCGTGGCGTTGGGGTTGGTGTTGTATTGCGTGCGATTGCTGGGGCTGAGCGACGGGGAATTGAAGCTGGCGATCATTCCGGTGCGGGATCATCCGCTGGCGGATGTGCCGGGATTGGCGCTGCGTGGGGCGGTGTTGATGTCGGGGGTGACGGGATTGGTGGAGGCGGGGATCTGCGTGTGGCTGGGATGGCTTGCGCGGAAGGGGCGCGGGCTGGGATTGTGGGGCGGGATGGCGGTGTCGTTGTTCCGAGCGGGCGTTGC
Organism: Planctomycetaceae bacterium; assembly: GCA_027487775.1. Taxonomy (GTDB): domain Bacteria; phylum Planctomycetota; class Phycisphaerae; order Tepidisphaerales; family Tepidisphaeraceae; genus JAIYCY01. The sequence goes on along the minus strand of JAIYCY010000017.1, from coordinate 45,438 downwards.
GGTGCTGCTGGCGTTTATGGTGGTGTTGATGAAGTATGTCGAGCAGCTGGAATCGATGCAGGAGACCGGGGGCGAGATGGCGCGGGTGGGGCTAGGCGGAACGTGGATGTGGTACGGAGCGGCGGCGCTGATGTTTGTGCTGAACGCGATCCTGCTAGGCGCGGGCCTGCGTCGATCGCGCGGGAAAGTGGTGCGGGGATGAGGGGCGTGATCGTTTGCGCATGAGGAGCATGGTGGGGAGTGTGAGGAGGGTGAGTGTGGTGGGTTCGGGGATGACGGAAAGTGCGAGCGCCCAATCGGCGGAGAATGCGGCGGCGTGGGCGTCGCCGAGGGCGTGGTGGAGGGATGCGAGTTCCTGACTGGAGATGGATTGTCCGTAGTTTCGGGCGAGTGCGAGGAGGTCTGTGAAACCGACGATGGAGTCGTAGTCGAAGTCGCCTTCGGTCCATGTGCGGTTGGATTGGTTGTAGTTGCGAGCGAGTGCGAGGAGGTCGGTGAAGTTGACGGAGCCGTTGATGTCGGCATCGCCGGGCAGAGCGGCGATGACGTCGACGTTCCCGGCCTGGTAACGGACGGCGAGTCGACGATTGGGGTCGATGGAGAATCCGAGGACCTGATCGAAGCGCCCGCTGAGGCTGGCCGCGGAGATGATGCGATGGAGCGAGCCGTAGGCGGGGATGTATCCGGAGATGAGCTGGAGGTTGAGCGTACCGGCGAGTGAGGCGGTGGCGTTGACGTTGAGGGCGTCGTACTGGGACCCGCGAGCGGTTCCTGCGAGTTCGATGTTGAGCTGGGCGGGGTCGATGAGTTCGAGGTCGCCGGCGAAGTTGATGAGTCCTGGGGATGATCCGGGTGAGTAGGCGCTTTCGAACTGGACGAGGCCTGTGCCGGAGAAGGAGCCTGCGCCGGAGACGGGTGCGAGGAAGACGGTGCGTGAGCCTGTGCCGGTGCGGATGTCTGCGCCGGTGGGGTGAGTGACGGTGCCGAAGAGTGAAAGCACGCCTCCACCGGAGACGACGATTCGACCGGTGGCGGAGTTATCGAGCGTGGCGTAGATGTCGGTGAATCCGCCGGAGAAGTTCATTCGTCCGTCGTTTACGATGACGGGCGCGACGAGTTGCCCACGTCCCTGGATGATCGCGTTGGTTCCGTTGAAGAGGATGCCTGTGAAGCGGAGGTCGGAGGATGTGAGTTCGATGATTCCAGCGTTTTGTGTGCTGGTCAGTGTATCGGATCCGACGATACCCTGGCCGCGTAGGACGGCGCCGTTGATGATGTTGACGGGGCCTGTTCTGGGTGCGAGTCGAGCGGCGATGCCGTCGAGTGCGACGGTGCCATTGATGAAGAGTGCGTCGTCGGGTTTGAGCGAAGCGCCGTCACGAACAATGACCGTCGCGTTCGATGTGACGGTGAGCGTGCCGACCTCCGTGGAGATGGTGCTGTTGGGTTTGAGGTCAACGAAGCTGCCGAGTGCGGTGGTCAGGCCGATGGATGTGCTGCTGTTGAAGCGGAGTTCTCCGGAGCGGAAGTCGAGGAGGCTGGGATTGGTGATGCCGGAGAGTTTAAGGAATCCACCGTCGAGTTGGAGGGGTTCGACGAGATCGAGGACGTTGGCAAGTTCGACGCGGCGGAAGGGTGTGATGATTTGTGCGTTGTTTCCGAAGAGCCAACCGATGGAGGTGCCGCCTGATCGGGAGTTGTTGGCGTTGGACAGTGAGGTACGTCGTGCGGTTCCGGAGATGAACTCGAAGTTTCCGAGGTCTCCACCGAGTGAGGGCGTGGAGTTGGCGAGAAAGCTGAAGGTTCCGCCGGCGAGTCGGATGTTTCCACGATTGTTGAGTCCGCCGGCGCCGACGGTGAATGATCCGCCGCCGATATCGAGTGAGCCGTTTCCGAAGAGAGTGAGTGAGTTGGTGGTGAGATTGCCTGTGGAAAAGACGTATCCCTGTCCTGCGGTGCTGGTGTTGAAGCCGAGGATCATGGTCGTGGAGTTGTTGACGGTGGCGTTGTCGTCGATGGTGAGGATGCCGTCGGAATTGAAGTTGTTGCCGACGAGTAGGGTTGTGGAGGAGATGTTGGAGCTACCGAATCGTGCGTTGGCGAAGGTTTCGGAAGAGCTGCTGGCGACGCGGATATTGCCCGAGGTGATGCTACCCGTGAAATCGAGTGTGGAGCGGTTGCCGCCTGTCGAGCCGGCGTTGATGGATGTGGCGTTGATGTTCGCGGAGGCGCTGTTGGTGATGAGTGCGCCGACTGATGTGCCGCTCCCGACGTTGACGGTGGAGAAAGTTGTACCTCCGAAGCTGGAGACGACAAGGTTTCGTCCGGTGATGGTGGTTGTGCCGACGTGGTTGAGGGTGAGTCTGCGCGATTCGCTTTCGCCGATGACGATTGTGGTGCCGGCGTTGGAGTAGGTTGAGATGCCGTTGACATTGAGGGCTATGTTGGAACCTCCCGTTCCGACGCGGCGGAAGGTGGGACTGCCGGAGGAATTGGTGAGATTATTGATCGTGGGGCTGCCGGTGACGGAGTCGAAGTGGATCTCGTAGCTTCCGGTGGAAGCGAAGATGGCATTGTCGATGGATGAGGGGGCGCCGACGGGCGACCAGCGTGAAGAGATGTCCCAGAATTGGTTTGAGGTGTCGGGGACGGCGGGTGGCGACCAGGTTTTGTTGATTTGCGCGAAGGTGTGATTGGAATTGCCGAGGATCGGAACGACGGCAGCGATGAGTGCGGCGATGGCGATGGATCGGTTGGGGCGGATCGTGGTGGGCGTGTTGCGATGTGTCATGGGTTCCTCGGGAGATGATTGATGTGGTTGGGAGGCGATACTGCGCAAGGGGAGTCGGACTGTCGGACGCGGGTAGAATCGCGGGCGTATCGAGATGCGTTTGAGGGGAGCTAAAACTTCGATAAGCGAGTCCGGAAAAGATAACTGAACGAGGAGGTTAGGAGGTAGCAAAATCTGAGGCTCGGAGGCGTGCGTAGGGGCAGTCGGGTCGAGTGGATCATGATTCAGATAGCGGATTCGGAATAGACCGACCCTGCCATGACTCGGGCTGGATGTCGGGGGTTCTGTCAGTCTGGCAGGGCTTGAAGGATGTCGTTTGGGTGTCTAAGTGGATGTGAAATTGGGGTTTGTGAATGATTGAGTTGCTGGCACCGCTCTTGTTTGTGTGTAGAAGGACCGCATTGTTGGATGCATGCGCGGTCGGAAGACAGTCTTTGACCTTTTTGGAGACATAAAATTATGCCAGCCAAGCTCTTGTCGTTCGAAGCCGAAGCCCGTAAGCAGCTTCTTGAGGGTGTGACCAAGCTCGCCTCGGCGGTCAAAGTGACGCTCGGGCCGAAGGGCAAGAATGCCGTGATCGACAAGGGTTGGGGCAGCCCGACGATCACGAAAGACGGGGTGACGGTCGCGGAGGAAGTGGAGCTGAAGGACAAGTTCCAGAACATCGGCGCGAAGCTGGTGAAGGAGGCCGCGAGCAAGACCAGTGATGTGGCCGGCGACGGCACAACGACCGCGACGGTGCTGGCGGAGGCGATCTTCCGCGAGGGTTATCGCGCGATCACAAGCGGAGCCGACGCGATGGCGATTGCCCGCGGGATCCGCAAGGCGGTCGATGCGGTTGTCGCGGACCTGAAGAAGCAGTCCAAGCCCATCAATGTCACCAAGAAGGACGACATTGCCAACGTCGCCTCGATCAGTGCGAACAACGATCGCGAAGTCGGCACGATCATGGCCGATGCTTTCCTCAAGGTCGGCAAGGACGGCGTGATCACCGTCGAAGAAGGCAAGAGCCTCGATACCATCGTCGATGTCGTCGAAGGTATGCAATTCGATCGCGGCTACCTGAGCCCCAATTTCATCACGAATCCCGATGACATGAAGGTGGAGCTGGAGAAGCCGCTGGTGCTCATCTATGAAGATAAAATCAGCAGTGCGACGAAGCTGATCCCACTTCTGGAAAAAATCCAGAAGGTGAAGAAGCCGCTTCTGATCATCGCGGAAGATGTGGAAGGCGAGGCTCTGGCGACGTTGGTTGTGAACAAGCTGCGTAGCGTATTGAGTGTGGCCGCCGTCAAGGCGCCAGGCTACGGCGACCGTCGCAAGGCGATGCTCGAAGACATCGCCGTGCTGACCGGTGGACGCGCGATCATGAAAGACCTCGGCGTCGAACTCGACAAGATCGAACTCACCGACCTCGGGACCGCCAAGAAGATCGAGATCGACAACGACAACACGACCATCATCGAAGGCGCGGGTACCACCAAGGACATTCAGGCCCGCATCGCACAACTCCGTCGTGAAATCGAAGTCACCACCAGTGATTACGATCGCGAAAAGCTTCAGGAGCGACTCGCCAAACTGGCGGGCGGTGTGGCGCAGATCAATGTCGGTGCTGCGACTGAAACCGAAATGAAAGAAAAGAAGGCTCGCATCGAGGACGCGCTTCAGGCGACACGTGCAGCCGTCGAAGAAGGCGTCCTGCCGGGCGGAGGCACCGCGATGATCCAGGCGCTCCACGCATTGAACGGTGGGAGCAATTTGAAGCTCGATGGCGATGAGGCGCTGGGCGTGAAGATCGTCCGAACCGCGTTGGCTGCCCCGCTGAAGCAGATTGCAGAGAACGCAGGTGAAAGCGGATCGGTCGTTGTTCGCCAGGTGATGGAGGCCAAGGACGGCATCGGCTACAACGCCCTGACCGGCGAATACGTGGACATGGTGAAGGCTGGCGTACTCACGCCGACCAAGGTGGAGCGGACGGCGCTTCAGAACGCCGCCGAGGTCGCGATCCTGCTGCTGACCACTGATTGCATCATCGTCGAAGCACCCAAGAAGTCGGGCAAGGGCGACCACGACCATGACCACGACCACGGCGGAATGGATGACATGATGTGATCGTGACGTGAATCGGCCGATAGGGTCGGTTTCCGATGGGTGTAGTTCAATTCGATTTGTGGATGGTTCCGAGGGGCCTTGTTGGCTCATCTCGATTGGTCAAGAGCGTGGCATGCACTTGTGCGAGCGACATCATCTGAATCGTTGGCTGTCGATGTCGCTGGCTGCGCTCTTGAGTTGGTCGGCGGGTTGTGCCGCGTCAAGGGATCAGTCTGATGCATCTTCGAATTCCGATGCTTTGGATTCCGATGCATTGTCCCGGAATACGAAGTTGATGGATGCTGCGGGCCAACATCCTCAGTCCAATCCGACCACCCAGCCGGCCGAGCCTTTTATTGAGCAGATCGTGGCTTTTGAGGCCGCCGACGCAGAGAAGATGCCTGGCCCCGGTGGGATTTTATTTGTTGGAAGTTCGACATTTCGACTATGGAAGACGGATGTCGACTTTGCGGGCCTTCCGGTCATCAATCGCGGGTTTGGTGGATCTGCGATGCGGCATGTGAATTACTATTACGACCGCATCGTTGAGAAGTATAAGCCAGCGGTTGTTGCTGTATACCAGGGCGACAATGACATCGCAGGCGGGCAGTCCCCAGAAGCGGTGATGGCTGAGGTGAAGACGTTTGCGGCACGTCTGCGGACCGACCTTCCGGATGTGCAGCTTGTATTGGTTCCTGTGAAGGTGTCGGCGTCGCGGTTGCGATGGCGTGAGCAGCAGGACGCCTTCAATGGGATGCTTCGCGGGTTGGCGCTGGCGAATCCGGGTTGGGTGACTTACTTCGACGGCGTGCATTTGCTGTTGAACGAAGTGGGCCAGCCTGAGCCGGCGTATTTTCGGCCCGATCGTTTGCACCTGAGCGAGGCGGGCTATGACGTATGGTCAGCGGCGTTGAGGCCTGTATTGACACGGGTGCTTGAGCGGGCGTCTGCTCAGCAATCGCAGCGTGGAGAGTCTGCATCGGATGTTTCGGGCGGCTGATGATTGAGTCGGGCCGGACATGCTCACGGACGAAAGGTTTGTCGAACGTTGTGTGTGTCAACGACATTGGAATGTATCGAAGACATTGGAATGTATCGAAGTTTAGAAATAGGAGAAATCGATGAAGCTTAAGCCTTTGAACGATCGTATTGTGGTTCAGCAATCTGCTGCCGAGGAAAAGACCAAGAGCGGGATCCTTCTTCCGGATGCGGCAAAAGAGAAGCCGACGAAGGGCAAGGTCGTAGCGGTCGGGCCGGGTCGAGTGGATGACCACGGCAAACGTACGGAAGTGGCGGTGAAGAAGGGTGATGAGGTTTACTATGGAAAGTATTCCGGCACTGAAGTGGAGATTGACGGTCAGAAGTTCGTGATCCTGCGGGAGAGCGACGTGCTTGGTGTGCTGGAGTGATGCGGTGAACGATCCCGGAGTAGCCGCTGATATCGGATGGTGATCGATGGCCCGAAGTCGCTTCGAGAGGGCAAGAAGAGTGACAACTGCGGTTGCAGCATTGCTCTTCATATGTGTCGCCTTGCTTAATCATCCTCCGGCAGATCGTGAGACATTGAATGAGACTTTGGAATACGTTGGATTTGGCCTGCTGATTGTTGCGACGCTCGGACGGATATGGGCTGCTGCATACCTAAGCGGCCGAAAATCGTTGGAGCTTTGCGTCACGGGTCCCTATTCGATTTCGAGAAATCCGCTTTACTTTTTTTCGATGCTGGGTGCGATCGGTGTGGCCGCGATTACTGAGAGTATAATTCTGATCGCGGTTGTGTTTGTTCTTTTCCAGACTTTTTACGCGTTTGTGATCAGGCACGAGGAAAGGCGGCTGAAGGCGATTTTCGGCGAGGCGTTTGAAGCGTATCGTCGCCGAGTTCCGAGGCTTGTACCCTGGCCTTGGCTTTATCGCGACGAGGAGACGATCCTGATGTATACGCGTCCGTTTCGTCGAGTGGTCATCGATACCAGTGCGTTTTTGTGGCTTTTCTTGCTCGTCGAGTTCTATGAAGTGATCGAGAACCATGCAGGGAGGCGTCTACTTCCTGCTCTGTGGCAGTTGTGGTGATGAGAGTGATTACGTTTCGCTGAAGTTGCGATTCAATGAAACAGTGTGAAGGAACAGTAACCTGAAAACCAGATAGAAAGAGGTTGAATCATGTCCGCCAAGCAGATGGTGTTTAACAATGAGGCCCGGCAGCAGATTGCGGCCGGTTTGAGCAAGTTGGCCCGCGCTGTCAAGGCGACGCTGGGACCGAAGGGTCGCAACGTGGTGCTTCAAAAGAGCTACGGCGGTCCGCGCATTACGAAGGACGGCGTGAGTGTTTCGAAGGAGATCGAGTTGCCGCAGCCGTTCGAGAACATGGGTGCGAAGCTCGTGAACACCGTTGCGAGCAAGACGGGCGATGTCGCGGGCGACGGCACGACGACAGCGGTTGTCTTGGCGGAGGCGATTTTCCTGGAAGGCCTGAAGCACGTGACGAGCGGTGTGAACACCGTGGCGGTCCAGCGCGGCATCCTGAAGGCTGCCGATGTCGCCGCTGAGGCGATCACGCAGCTTGCTCGCAAGGTGAAGGGCGCGGATGACTACAAGAAGGTTGCGACCATCAGCGCGAACGGCGATGAGCATATTGGTCAGCTTCTTGCTGACGCGATGGCGAAGGTCGGCAAGGAAGGTGTCATCACGGTCGATGAAGGCAAGAGCACCGAGAGCACGCTCGAGTACACCGAGGGAATGCAGTTCGACAAGGGCTATCTCTCTCCGTACTTCATGACCAATCCGACCACGCTCGAGGCTGAACTGGAGAATCCTTACATCCTGCTTTACGAGAAGAAGATCTCGAATCTCGCGGAGATTTTGCCGCTATTGAACAATGTTGTGACGGGAAGTCGTCCGTTGTTGATCATCGCGGAAGACGTTGAGAGCGAAGCGCTGGCCGCCCTGGTGGTGAACAAGCTGCGTGGCGTGCTTAACGTGGTGGCCGTGAAGGCGCCGGGCTTTGGCGATCGTCGCAAGGCGATCATGGGCGATCTTGCGGTGGTCACCGGTGGGAAGTTCTTCAGTGAAGATCTTGGGATCAAGCTCGAGAACATCGAGTTGTCGGATCTTGGATCTGCCAAGAAGGTTGTCGTGGGTAAGGAGAACACGCTGGTTGTGGAAGGGGCGGGCAAGAAGAAGGATGTTGAAGGTCGTTCTGAGCAGATTCGCAAGCAGATCGAGTCGACGACGAGTGATTACGATCGGGAGAAGCTGCAGGAGCGTCTGGCCAAGCTGACTGGCGGTGTTGCGGTGATCAAGGCTGGCGCGACGACCGAGACGGAGATGAAGGAGCGTAAGGACTTGATTGACGACGCGCTGCACGCGACCCGCGCGGCCGCTGAGGAAGGGATTGTTCCTGGCGGTGGCGTTGCGTTTTTGCGTGCGATCGAGTCGGTCGAACTTGCCGCCAAGAAGGCCAAAGGCGACGAGGCGCTGGGCTATAGGATCATCGCGGATGCGCTCAAGGCACCGACGCGACAGATTGCGGACAACGCCGGTGAAGACGGCGAAGTCGTCGTCGCGAAGATTCTTGAAGGCAAGGGCGAAGGCTTTGGCTACAACGCTGCCACCGATGAGTACGGCGATCTGTACAAGATGGGCGTCATTGATCCTGCGAAGGTGAGCAAGACCGCGTTGTTGAACGCTGCCAGTGTTTCCGGGCTTGCGTTGACGACGGATGTGTTGATCACCGAGTACAAGGAAAAGGACGGCAGGGCCCAGAACGCGGTCGCCGGCGCGGTGGTGTGAGTTGGGCTTGCCTTTTGCGTGGAGTCTGTGGGATTTTTGGTTCGACCGGGCCTGATCCCAGCGGCGGGTTGACGGTGAGGTTTGCATGAGTCAACCCGACCGCGATGCTCCTGCGGACAAACCGCAAACCAGCGACTCGTCCGCGTCAATCGAATCGACTGTTGCGGACTCGGTGTTGGATGGCAAGGCAGCATCCGTGTCTTCGGCGGCAGCGGACTCTGGGATGGGTCAGCGTGTCGCATCTGGGTTTGCGTGGGTATTTCTCAACACGGTTGCGACGAAGGTCATTACCCTTCTGTCGCAATTGGTGTTGGGATGGCTGCTCCTGGATTCGCATTTCGGTGTGGTTGCGAGCGTGACGGCGATCTGCACGCTGGCCAACCCGGGCAATCTGTTGAGCACAACGAGTTTTCTGAGTCGGCGTCCGCGTGAATTGCATCTATGGATCAACGCGTGTTTATGGTTGACGTTGTTGCTTTCGAGTTTTGGGTTGATCCTGACGCTGGCCGCGTCCCCGTTGCTGGCCGGTCGGTTTGGTGAGTCGGATCAGTTTCTGGGATGTCTGCTGATCGGGATTCTGGGTAACTTTGTGCAGTCAATCACTGCGCCCTATTCCGGCGTGTTGAATAGTCGGATGGCTTTCGGTTTTCTCACGCGTGTGGGTGTGAGCATCTTTCTGGCTCAGGCGGTCATTTCGATTGTTTTGGCGAAGCTGGGTTTTGGAGCGTACAGCATAATCATTCCGACGACGCTGCTTGGCGTCGTGCGTTTGTGTTTGTATGTGGGCAAGACCGGTGTGCGTCCGAAGTGGGGATTTGAGCTTTCCCGAATCCGGCCGATTGTGGTGGAGAGTGGCTGGATTTCTGCGGGGACGTTTGCGTATTTGGTGATTGCTCAGTCGAATTATCTGGGTTTGAGTTGGTTTCAGTCGGAGCAGGTCACGGGTCAGTATTTTTTCGGATACACGCTTGCGGTGCAGGCGGTGTTTATGTTGAGCGCAGGTTTGTCGGCGGTGCTGATGCCGGCGTTCGCGCACGTGGAATCGATTGAGCGTCGGCGTGGGATGTTTGCTTCATGTTGTCGGCAGTTGTTGTTGTTGACACCGATTTTGTGTGTGATGCAGACGCTGGCGTTCGCGCCCTTTGTGCGGCTTTGTTTTGGGGCGGAGAAGTGGTCGCTGGCGATTACTCTGGGCGTGATCTTGAGTGCCGGGACGATGTTCCGTGTTGTGTCGTTTCCGTCGCAGGCGTTGTTTGTGGCTGAAGGTCGGGTGCGTTTATACGCGATTTGGATGCTGAGTTGGGCGGCGGTGTTTGTGACTGTGGTTTTGCTGGCGAGCGGGTTGGGCAGTGCGTTGACGGTGGCGATCGCGGTGATGGTGTTCTTTGCGATTTTCGATCCGATGACGGGGGCGATGGCGTTCCGACTGCACGGCGGATCACTCTGGGCAGCGGCGTGGATGGTTGTGAAGATGCATGCCGTGCCGGTGCTGGCGGCCGTTGTCAGTGGATTGGTGGTTTGGCTGTTGCAACAGCAGGTTGCTGGCCTTGTTCAGTCGGATCGACTTGGCTGGGGTCTGCAGCTCATCATGCCGTTGGCCGCTCCAGTCATCTACATTCCCTTGATTTGGCTTTTGTCGCGTCAGGATTTTCGCGAGGCGAAGGATACGGTTCAGCGTCTGGTCATTGGCCGGATCATGGCTAAAGTTCGTCCTCGGGTCGGTGAGTCGCCGCGCGTTGTATCGTAGTTTGGCATGAGATGGCGGGAACGCAGTAAGCGAATATGTGTATGTAGGTGTTCAGTTGAAATTTGGTTTTTAGTGATGTCAGATCTGATGCCCCGAAGACTCACTTTCATTTTCAGGACGATCGTTTGAGGACGAGTTGCACTTGCGGATAAGGAACAGCTGATGCCAGCCACCAAGCGTGATTATTACGACGTTCTCGGCGTGGAGAAATCTGCAAGTGCCGATGAGATCAAGCGCGCTTATCGCAAGTTGGCGATGAAGTATCACCCCGACCGCGTGAGCGAGTCGGACAAGAACGACGCGGAGCTTCGATTCAAGGAGGCGTCGGAAGCGTATGAGGTGTTGTCAGATGAGTCCAAGCGTGCGCGTTATGACCAGATGGGGCATGCAGGCGTAAGCGGGCAGACGCACAACTATCAGAACATGGATGTTGGTGACATCTTCTCGATGTTCGAGGAGATGTTTTCGGGCGGATTCGGATTCGGTCGCCGCGGCCAGGCACGTGCGAGTCGTGGATACGATCTTGAGACACAGGTGGAGCTCTCGTTGAACGAGGTGGCAACCGGTGCGGAGAAGACGATCGAGTTTGAGCGTCAGGACGCTTGCGAGACATGCAAGGGGAGTGGAGCCAAGCCGGGGACGAGCCCGGTGGTCTGCAACGTGTGCGGCGGACAGGGTCGTGTGGCGCAGGCTGGGCTTGGCGGGATGTTCAGGATGGTGACGACGTGTCCGAATTGCCGGGGCAAGGGGACGATCGTGAAGGATCGTTGTGGCGACTGCAACGGGCACGGCCGCGTGGCACGGAAGCGTCAGGTTACGATCAAGATTCCAGCCGGCGTGCAGGAAGGGCAGGCGGTTCGGATAGCAGGAGAGGGCGAGCCCGGCGAGGCTTCAGCGCCTCCCGGCGACCTGCATTGCTATATCGTGGTCAAGCCGCATCCGGTGTTTGCACGACACGGGAACGACGTGGTGTGTCAGGTGCCTGTCAGCTTTTCGCAGGCGACGCTGGGTGCGACGCTGGAAGTTCCAACACTCAAGGGGATGGAGTCGCTCGACATACCGGCCGGTACGCAGCACGGCGAGGTGTTTAAGATCAAGGGACGTGGTCTGCCGGATCTGCGCAGCTATCGCAACGGCGATCAGATCGTGCAGGTGATGATCGAGATTCCGAAGAAGCTGACGGACAAGCAGCGTCACCTGCTCGAAGAATTTGCCCGCACGGAAGACGCCGACATCACGCCCGCCCGCAAGGGATTTTTCGACAAGGTGAAATCGATGTTTTCGGGCGATTGATGACAGGGTCGTTGTTCGGATGCGTCTGCATCCTGAATGGGTCGCCGAGCCGTTGAAAGCTCGAATTGGACAGCAAAAGCAAGAAACCATTTGACATGAATGATGTGAGAAACCGATGAGCGAAAAACCGAAGCATAATGACCCTGATCGCGGTGAGGCGATCGACGCCAACGATGATCTTCTGGACGGCGAAGCCGTTGCCGATGCCGAATTGGCTTCGGAGGATTCGATCGATCAGGTTTTGAATCTGCAGGCCGAGGTCGATGCGTTGCGTGCCGAGAAGCACGCATTTATGGAGAAGCTCGCGCGTGTGCAGGCAGACTTTGCGAATTCACGTCGGCGACTTGAAGCCGATGCCGAGCAGCGTCATGCCTACGCGAACGAGTCGCTCGTTCGGACGCTTTTACCGGTGATCGACAATTTCGATCGCGCGCTGGCTCAGGATGTATCGAAAATCGACACCAACGATTTGCTGAAGGGTATCGCGCTGGTGCGTGAGCAGCTTCGAACGGCCCTGGTGGGTCAGTCGGTTGAAGAGATCGCGCCGCGGTCTGGTGATGCGTTTGATCCGAATCAGCATCAAGCGTTGATTCAGCAGCCGAGCGACCTTCCGGAAGGTTCGATCACGCAGTTGCTACAGAAGGGTTTTTCGATGAAGGGTCGCGTGATCCGTCCTGCACAGGTCGCAGTGGCGGCGAGCAAGTGACGCGATCGCGAGTCACGGTGTTTTCATCAAGCTGATGGTGGGCATCAAGTCGATCCTGTGATGCCGACCATTGACGAGGACGACGGAACGTCTTTCGCTTTTTCCCGGAGAGCCTTCCATGCCCACGTACGAATATGTTTGCGAGGCCTGCTCGCATGAGTTTGAGCAGTTTCAATCGATTACGGCTGCACCTGTGCGGGTGTGTCCTGAATGTCGTAAGCGAAAGGTGAAGCGCAAGATCAGCATCGGCGCGGGGATCATTTTTAAGGGTGGAGGATTTTACGAGACGGATTACCGCTCCGAGAACTACAAGAAGGCCGCCGACGCGGACAAGCCCGCGAGCGCGGACAAGCCCGCGAGCGCGGACAAGCCGGCGAGCGCGGACAAGCCCGCAGACGCGGGCAAGCCTGCGGGCATGGAGAGGAAGTCGGACGGGGGGCCATCGACGGCGGGCGATTCGGGCTCGAAGAAGTCGGGCTCAGGCCAGGTCTCGAGTTCGGGGAGTGCATCGTCATCAGGCGGATCGTCATCGGCCACATCATCGGCCACATCATCGTCGTCATCGAGTGTTTCCGTGTCATCGACGGGAAGTTCCGGGTCATCGAAGTCGGGTCAAAGGCCATCCGGCAGGTCGAGGTCCTCGAAGAAATGATGTCGTGAACTGGGCGTTGAAGTGGTGCGAATCAGTCGGGCAATTGGGGTGTGTTGGGGGTGTGATCGGAAATTTCACGGCGTTGAACCGAAGCGAATGATTTGCAACACCTAAACGCCTTGGGTAGCATCCGAAATCTCTGCTCGGGATAGACCTCGTAAGTGGCTTATTCTCGGGCTGAGTCAGGGCAGTGAACAGGGATAGCAGGGAAGATGTGTGAAAGCGTCGTGCCTGCGTGTGCTGTCTTGGTTGAAGTTCAAGTTGCCTTAAGCGGCGACTTGTTTATTGAGTAGACACCGGGTTCTACAACAACAGGCCGTCTCATTCGTATGTTGATGCTTTTCACGAGTATGCTCGCCCCGACCACCGGCATAAAGCCGCGGGGCTGTCTTCTCGTGTCTGGCTCGACCGTCGGATGGGTCGGGTGCTTCAGGCCGGCGTGAGATTCGACCGGCTCGGGCCGGGAGATGAGACGCGATTGGTTTGGTTTCTGAAGCAGGGTTTCAGTGACTCCCAAAGGAGGAGCGTCGTGTCAGCCGACCTTCCACTCGCCCATTGCGAATCGTCCGTTCCGTCCAATCCAGTCGCAGCAACTGAAGGCCAGCATTCGCCTTCGCTGTTGAGATATTCTGCCATCGCGGGTGCGACCGTGGCGGTCCTCGCGGGTGCGACCGAGCGGGCCGACGCTCAGCAGTCGTCCGCGGCGACCGTTGATGTCGCTCTGGTGAGCCTGCTGGCACAGAACGGCGACGCCGGAGCGGTGCTCGCTCAGGCGGCGACGGAACTCGGTGCCCGTCAGTACGAAGAAGCCGTGACCACGCTCGGACAGCTCACGCCCGACGCGATCCCCGCTGATCTCAAGCCGCGATTCGACGCGCTCCTGGCTGAGGCCAGCAGCGCCGCCGACGCCCGCAAGGCCGCCCGCGCGACCTTTGAGCAGGCGGAGAAGTCGCTCAACGACGGCGACACGATCGCAGCCCTTGCCGGCTATAGCGCCGCGCGTGGCAATGCCTTTGCCGACGAAGGAACAGTTGCCAAGGCCAACGAACAGATCGCGCTCGCGAAGAGCAAGCTTGATGCTTCGGGCGTCAAGCTTCGCGACGTCTACAACGATGCCGTCCGAGCATTTCGGGCCAATGACTTCGCCTCCGCCGAGCCGAAGTTCGCCGCCCTCGATGCCGCGGGCTTCCAGCCTGGTCTCTTTGCCCGTAAGCCCAGTCAATATCTCGCCGACATTCGCAGCAGAGCGTCGGCAGCCTCGATGCCCGCAGCTGCGGCTGGTGACACAGCAGCTGGTGACACAGCAGCCGGTGACACAGCAGCCGTTGCCGCGTCGGGAGCCGTTGCCGCGTCGGGAGCCGCCGTGGCGGCTGATGCGCCTGCCAGTGGTGAGCCGGTAGCTGTCGAAGCCGCCGCAGTCGAAGGTGCGGCTGAAGGTGCGGCCGTTGAAGCCACGCCGTCCCGCACGGCTCGTGATGCTTACGATGCGGGTGTGACGGCTTACAAGGCCAACGATCTCGTCGCGGCCAAGATCGCCTTTGAAGAAGCCAAGAGCCTGAATTATCGCACGCGACTGTTCCAAACTTCTCCTGATCGGTTCCTCGATCGCATCGACGCCCGTCTCAAACAACAAGCCGCAGCCGAGGCTCGTGCGGTGCAAGCCGCGTCCGCTGCAGCAGCCGCAGAAGCCGCAGCATCAACTGCTTCGTCGACCGACGCGCCCGCGGTCAATCCGCAGAGCCCCATGCGTGTAACGGCTCCGGATGCCTCAGAGGCTGCTGCGGCCGACGCCCCGGCGGCTGACGCTCCTGCCGTCGAAGCACCTGCGGCGGCAACGCCTGCCGTTGAAGCGCCGGTCGCGATGGAATCGGCTCAAGTTGAGCAGGCCGCAGTCGAGCCTGTTGCCGCAGCCGCGCCGGCTGCAGCCACCGCGCTGGAAGCGACCGCCGCCGCTGAGCGTGCCCGCGCCGAGGCCGCCTCGCTGGAGGCAGCGTCGCTCGTCCGCTTTGCCAACGAAGCCCGCGACGCCAAGCGATATCAGGCCGCCCTTGACCTGTACTCCAAGGCCTTGGAACGCGATCCCTCCAATGCTGATGCCAAAGCGGGAGTAGCCAGCACGCAGGCGATCCTGGGTCTCGACACCGCTCGACCGGACTTCACCACGCAGTACGCTGATCGCATTCGTCAGCGTCAGGAGGCGATTCGCTTCAGCTTCAACTCGGCCATGGAAGAGGCTCGCCTTGCCCGTGAGGCCAACAAGTTTGACGAAGCCCGCAACGCGCTGATCAAGGCGCAGGCCGTCCGCGATGCCGATCCGTCGATCTTTGCCGGTTCGGACGTTTCTTCGTTCGACACGGCGATCAAGGCAGAGCAGTCCGCGATTGCATCGACGGAGGCAGCCGAGCTTGCTCGTGTCCGTGCCGAGGAGCAGTCCCGGCGCGTCACCGAACAACAGGCCGCCGCCGCCGCGGAAGAGACACGTCGCCGCGAGACGATCGCCAACCTGACATCGCAGGCCCAGCTTCTCGGCCGTCAGCGGAAGTACAAGGAGGCCCTCGCAGTCATCAAGCAGATCAAGGTCATCGATCCCGACAATGCGTATGCCATCAGCGCCGAGCCGCTCATTTGGGATGCGAAACAGTTGCAAGAGCAGCGTCAGGCCATCGAGGCGATGGACCGGGCTGTGGTCGATGTCTTCAATCAGGCCGAGGCCGCCCGTGTACCGATCCCCGAGATCTTGAGCTATCCGGACGATTGGCCTGATATCAGCGTTCGTCGCGACCGCACGGTTGCCATGGAGCGTGGTGGAGCGATCGACGCGCAGACCGAGGCGCTGCTGGACAGTGTTCTCCCGGAGATGCGTTTTGATCAGACGGCCTTCCAAGACGTTGTTGAGTATCTGCGTGACACCACGCAGGCGAACATCTTTGTCAACTGGAACGTCCTCGAAGCCGCCGGTATCGACAAGATGACGCAGATCGACACGCGTCTGCGTAACATCAAGTTCCGTAAAGTGCTGGAGATCATTCTTCGCTCCGCCGATCTGGCTGGCGTCGGACTCGGTTACACGATTGACGACGGCGTGATCACGATTTCGACGAGCGAAGACCTTGCCCGAAACACCAAGACCTTCACCTACGACATTCGCGATCTTCTGGTCAGCATTCCCACGTTCGACAACGCGCCGGAGTTCAACCTCGACTCTGGTGGTGGCGAAGGTGGCGGTGGCAGCCCGTTCGGTGGCGGTGGCGGTGGTGATGATGCCGACGAAGGCGAAGCCGATGAACTGATTGAGCAGATCATCACGCTGATCATCGAAACCATCGCGACGGACAGCTGGAAGGACAACGGCGGTCTGGTCGGCTCGATTCAGGAGCTGGGCGGTCAGTTGATCATTACCCAGACGCCTGAGAATCACGGGCTGATCACCGACCTTCTGCGTAAGCTTCGTGAAACCCGTGCGATTCAGGTCAACGTCGAGGCTCGTTTTGTGACGGTTCAGCGCAACTTCCTCGAGGAAGTGGGCGTGGACTTCGACTTCCAGTTCAATGTTGATTACGGCAACTTCCCCGGAAGCGGTTTTAATCCCAACAGCAGCTTTAGCCCGGTACTCGTCAGCCAGAACCTCGTCAACAACGACGCAAACAGTGCTGCACGTGGATTCACGAGCGCCGGTGCGCTGATCAGCGGCGGGCCTGGCAACCTCGGTCAGGAGGCCGCCTCGAACAACTACGGCACCACTGCGGGCATCAGCGCGTTCCTCGACGATTTCCGCGCGAGTCTGCTGCTCCGTGCTGTTCAGCTCGGTCAGTATACGTCCACGTTGACGGCCCCGCGTATCACGCTGTTCAACGGACAGCGAGGCTGGGTCATCGTCAGCACGCAACAGTCCTACGTTTCGGACCTTGAAGTCGTTGCCAGCTCTGGCGCGATCGGCTTCGACCCCGAAGTGGAGACCATCAACACGGGTGTGGTCCTCGACGTTCAAGCAACCGTCTCAGCGGACCGCAAGTACGTGACGCTCACCCTGCGTCCATCACTGAGCCGTCTGATCGCTCTGCGTCAGTTCCAGGTCGCTCAGGCAACTGCAGGTGGCGCGGACGGTGGTGGCGGTGACGGCGGACAAGCGGGCGTCGCTCTCGGCTTCATCCAACAGCCGGAAATCGAACTCACGCAGCTCCAGACCACTGTCAGTGTTCCGGATCGCGGAACGCTCTTGCTCGGTGGTCAGACTGTCAGCGGCGTGATCGAGCGTGAGAGCGGCGTGCCAGTGCTTTCGAAGATTCCGTTCCTCAAGCGTCTCTTCACCAACCGTGGTTCCTCCAAGGATGAGTCGGTGCTGCTGATCCTCGTCAAACCGACGATCATCATCCAGCGCGAGATCGAAGCCGAAGCTTATCCGAACCTTCAGCAGTGATAGCAGGTCGGCGGGAGCACATGCCTCACGGGTTTGTGTTCCCTGCTTCATCGCTTGCGATTCGGCGATCGCGGTTTGCGTCGCTGATTGATCAATCCCAGGAAAGAGACCCGTCCTCATCGGCGGGTCTCTCTTTTCATTCATGGAACTGATGCCGAGTGTGGAGATGTCTCGCGCCGATGTTCTCTAAGCGACAAGGGTCGTCGAAGTCGACACTCACAATCTGGCATCAGCGCGAGGGGTTCCGAGAACTGGCATCAATGAATGCCGAGGGATTGGCGGAGTCGCTCGGCGAGCAGGGAGGGAAGTGCGTCGCGTGTGACGCGAATCGGGCCGGCGGGGTCGATTAAGAATGCACCAGCATCGGGGCCGGCGGTCATGGCGAGGGTATTGGCGACGATCAGGTCGGCCCCGCTGGCGATGCGTGAAGCCTCGGCGATGCGGATCAGTTCTTCGTCGGTGATGTCGACCTGAAGTTTGAACTTCACCAGATGTCCTGTAAATCCCCAATCGCGGCGAAATCGATCAACGATTTTTTCTGTCGGCTCACCGAGCAGGGCAAGTGCACGGAGCGAGCTGGAGATTTTAGGTGAATCGGCGGGGCGGACGATCCATGTTTCCGTGCCGTCATCGCGTGGGGTGCGACCCACGACTTCGAACGCGCCCGCCGGCCTGAAGTCCGCGACTGCGGCGGTCATGTAGATCGCGTCATAGCGAGATTGATTCATCAGGCGGTCGAGCAGTGCGTTCAGGTCTGCGTGTGATCGGAAGGCGTGTGATTGGATGCCGTCATGTCGAGCTTGTCGCTGATGCTCGGAGTTGCTGGTGCAGAGATCGACGAGGGTATTGAAGTCTTTGGGGTCGAAAAAGTGTCGTAGTGTACGGGCGATGTTGTAGCCTGTGTTGCCGGTAAAGATGTTGCCCCAGTCGCGTACGCGGTCGATGGCTTCGCGGGTGTTGCCTGCGGTCACGAGGATGCGAAGCGGTTGAGGCATGAAACGACCTGAGCGTGACGCGGGAGTGTGTTAAGGCGATGAGTCAGAGTTGTTTGGAGGGTTGTCAGCGATAATCGCTCATGGGAAGGCAGGCGCATTGCAGGTTTCGATCGCCGTGTGCGTTGTCGACGCGTCCGACGGCGGGCCAGAACTTGCGTGCCTTGACCCACGAGAGCGGATAGGCGGCGCGGGATCTGGGATAAGCGTGAGGCCAGTCGTCGCGTGTGACTTCGGTATGTGTGTGCGGAGCGTGTTTGAGTGGATTGTCGAGTCGGTCCATGCGTCCGGCTTCGATATCTGCGATTTCATGACGTATGGCGATCATGGCATCGCAGAATCGGTCGAGTTCGTCCATGGATTCGCTTTCGGTGGGTTCGATCATGAGAGTGCCTGGTACGGGCCAGGACATGGTTGGGGCGTGGAATCCGAAGTCCATGAGACGTTTGCAGATGTCTTCAACGCGGATTCCGGTGGACTTTTCGAACGGGCGGCAATCGAGGACGAATTCGTGAGCGACGCGTCCGCCGGGCCCGGTGAAGAGGAGGTTGAAGTGGTCTTTGAGACGAGTGGCCATGTAGTTGGCGCTGAGGATGGCGACTTGTGTTGCGCGTCGGAGTCCGATGCCGCCCATGAGTGCGATGTAGACCCAGGAGATGGGTAGGATGGAAGATGACCCAAAGGGAGCGGCGCTGACAGAGGGTCGGTTGGGTTCGTCGGGTAGTCCTGCGTCGGCGAGATGTTGTTTCATGCAGATGGGGCCCATGCCCGGTCCACCGCCGCCGTGTGGGATGCAGAATGTTTTGTGGAGGTTGAGGTGGCAGACATCTGCGCCGAAATCGCCTGGCCTGCAGAGGCCGACCTGCGCGTTCATGTTCGCACCGTCCATGTAGACTTGTCCGCCGTGGGCGTGGATGAGGTCGCAGGCCTTTCGGATGCCTTCTTCGAAGACGCCGTGTGTGCTGGGATATGTGATCATGACGCAGGCGAGTCGTTCTGCGTGTTCATGGGCGCGTGCTTCGAGGTCAGCGAGATCGATGTCGCCGTTTTCGGCGCATTTGACAGGGACGACACGTAGCCCGGCGATGACTGCGCTGGCGGGGTTTGTGCCGTGCGCGCTTTCGGGGATGAGGCAGATGTCGCGGTGGGCTTGTCCGAGTTTGGCGTGGTAGGCACGGATCATGAGGAGTCCGGCGTATTCGCCTTGAGAGCCGGCGTTGGGCTGAAGCCATGTGCGGTCGAAGCCGGTGATTTCGGAGAGCCAGTGTTCGAGGTCGGTAAAGAGTCGTTGATAGCCCTTGGTTTGCGGGCTGGGCGCGAAGGGGTGGAGCTTGCCAAACTCGGGCCAGGTGACGGGGATCATCTGGGCGGTGGCGTTGAGTTTCATGGTGCATGAGCCGAGCGCGATCATCGAATGAACGAGACTGATGTCCTTTGAGGAGAGATGATGGATGTAGCGCAGCAGTTCGTGTTCAGCGTGGAATGTGTTGAAGATCGGATGTGCGAGGATGGGCGAGGTGCGACTTTCAACGGGCGATTCGAGGCCGATGTCGTGTGCGATGTGCGTGACATCGGGTGCATTTGATCGACCCGCGGCTTGGGCGAAGATGCTGACGAGCGTTTGAACCTCGGCGGGGCTTGAGAGCTCATCGAGGCTGACGGAGATGTCGTTGCCGATCTTTCGCAGGTTGATGCCGGCTGCTTCTGCGGCGGCGAGGATTGAATCGGTCCTGCCGGCGGAGTCGATGGTGATGGTATCGAAGAAGTGTTGGTGTCGGAGGTTGAATCCGAGTTGCTTTAGGCTGTGGGCGAGGATGCGCGTGAGGGTATGGACGCGGCGTGCGATGCGACGCAGGCCTTCGGGGCCGTGATAGACCGCGTACATGCCTGCGATGACAGCGAGCAGGACTTGTGCGGTGCAGATGTTGCTGGTGGCTTTATCGCGGCGGATGTGTTGTTCGCGGGTTTGCAGTGTGAGTCGATAGGCGGGGTTGCCTTGAGCGTCTTTGGAAACGCCGATGAGTCGACCGGGCATTCGTCGTACGAAGCTTTGTCGGCACGCCATGTAAGCGGCGTGTGGTCCGCCGAATCCCATGGGGACGCCGAAGCGTTGTGTGGATCCGACAGCGATATCAGCGCCGAATTCGCCGGGAGATTTGAGGAGGACGAGCGCGAGGATGTCGGCGGCACAGACGAGGAGTGCGCCGTGTTCGTGGAGGCGTTGAGCCAGTGCATCGTAGTTCTGGATGTGTCCCTGGGTGTTGGGATATTGCACGAGTGCGCCGAAGCATTTGGCGACCTCGGCGTGATTGGCATCGGCGATGACGAGTTTGAGTCCCATCGATTCGGCGCGGGTGCGTACGACGGCGATGGTTTGCGGATGGCAATGTTGATCGACGAGGAAGGTGTCGAGCGATTCGTCGGCGACGAGTGAGCGTGCCATCGACATGGCTTCTGCTGCGGCGGTGCCTTCGTCGAGCAGGCTTGCATTCGCGACCTCGAGTCCTGTGAGGTCAGCGATCATGGTTTGGTAGTTGAGAAGCGCTTCGAGTCGTCCTTGGCTGATTTCGGGTTGGTAGGGCGTGTAGGCGGTATACCAAGCGGGATTTTCGAGGATGTTGCGGAGGATGACAGGTGGTGTGATGGTGTCGTGGTAGCCTTGTCCGATGAGCGATCGGAGGACGCGATTTTGCTGAGCGATGGACTTGAGTTCGGCGAGCAGTTCGTGTTCGCATCGGGGCAGGCCGGTGTTGAGCGTGCGATCGAATCGAATGGAGGCTGGGACGGTCTGGGCGATGAGATCGTCGAGTGAATCGGCGTTGATCTCGGCGAGCATGCGATCGATTTCGGCGTCGCTGGGTCCGATGTGTCGGCGTGCGAAGGAATCTGACGGCGCGAGCATCACATCGAGAGGCGGATAATCTGCCGAAGATGTGGCGGTTGATTCGAGCTCGTTTGAACCCCGCTGCGGCAGCGACGACGACGGATTGGACATGGTCATGATTGGATCGAAGTAGAGAGACGTTTTTTGCTGGACGAAGACCCGACGAGGTTCGTCAGTTCGAGGATGAATGATAGCCACATCGTCCGATGCGTGGAAACTACGGACGGGATCGAACTTTTTGAAGGAACGGGTGGCGATCGATGTGATTTCGGGCGGGTGGTCTGAGGTTGGACTAGGCCTGATATTCTTCGGGGGTGTCGAGTTTGTCTTCGACGACGGTTTTACCGTTTTTCTCGGTTTTGATTTTGCCGAGGACAATGCCGTGGCTGTCGACGTAGAGTCTGCCGCCCTCGTTGGTGGCATTTCCGTCGATGGTTCCGCTGTTGATGACTTTGGTTCCCTCGAACATCATGAGCGAGCCTGTGACGCGCCCGAAGACGTGCACACGTCCGCCGAAATCGACGATGAGATCGCCGTGGATGTTGCCGCGGACATACATCTTTCCGCCGTCGACAACTTTGACATCACCGAAGATTGAACCCCAAAGCGTGTAGGGTTCATCGACAGTGATGGGTCCTTTGACGTTGCCACGCTCTTCTCGCATACGACTTCTCCCTGGAAGTTCGAGACGATAGCGATCTCGTGATATCGATCAAACTCGAAACACACTTCTCTGGAAGTGGAAGCGGTGATTACGGGTGCATGAGTTCATCAGGCAGGCGATCTTCGCCGAGCGCGAGCCGCACGCCGCGCCCGCTGTTGATGCGGACGATCAGCAGTACGACGATCGCGATGACGGGCGCGCCGACGAATCGGAACCATCTCAATGCACCTTCGAGGCCTGTTTCGTCGAATCGAGCGCCTGCGAGCAGTTCGCGCCAGCCGAACATGACGCCGGGGATAACGACATCGGGTCGGCCGAGTCCTTCGACGGCGAGCATGGTTTGCCAGGGAATCAGCATGAGGAGGAGGAAAATCGACCAGACGAGGCCTGCGGTTACGCGTGCGAGTCCGAGGAGTCGACCGACGAGCATCACGTGATGCATCAGGATCAGGACGACGGGGAGCAGAATGCCGAGGATCAGACCGAGCGACTGAACGACTGCGGTCGCATAGAGCAGTCCGTCGGAGAGTGGGCTTGTTGCTGGTGCGCCTTCAGTCGTAGCGGCGGGGAGGACGTCGGCATAGCGTACGGTTGCAAAAAGCCCGATCAGAAGCAGCAACATCAGGAGCAGCAGGAGTTCGATGGCGCCCTTGCTGCGACGTAGCACGAGAAGCGCGTCGGCATAGTCGGCTGCGAACGGGATCGGCGCATCGGTGGGATGGGGGCGTTGACTCACGGGCAAGACTATACACGAGCGATCGCGCCGATTGCAGGCGCGTTGAAGGGCGAATGTCAGAGCTTTGGATGTCTTTGCCCATCGACTGAAGGTTTCGATCGACGGTCTGATCGTAGAAAGGATGACAAGGAGTATCGCGCGAGGGATTTGATAATCGGTGGATGGTAGGGATCATCTCAAAGGTGTCGGAGCGTGATCGGTGATTCGATGTCGATGAACTGGACGTGACCGACGAAGACGGATTGGAAGGAGCAGTTCGAGATGCCACTGATCGACATGCCGCTGGAAAAGCTTCGGGAGTACCAGGGTCGCAATCCGAGGCCCGCCGATTTTGATGCATATTGGGATCGCGCGATTGTTGAGATGCATGCGTTGGGCGTTGAGCACGAGCTCGAGCCGGCGATTTTTCAGACGGATCGAGTGAAGTGCTCGCACTTGTTTTTTAGGGGCGTTGGCGGCGCACGCGTGCATGCAAAGCTGCTGCAGCCGAAGGAGCGACTGGTAGGCGGTGCTGCGCGTGGGCCTGCGGTGGTGGTGTTTCACGGGTATACCGGGGCGTCGCCGCAGTTTGCTGATTTGCTGAATTACGCGGCGAGCGGCTACACGGTGGCGGCGTTGGATGTTCGTGGGCAGGGCGGGCGTTCGGAGGATGTGGGGGGTGTAACGGGGAACACGCATCACGGGCACATTATTCGGGGTCTTGAGGCGGGCGCGGAGAAGCTTTTGTTTCGGTCGGTGTTTCTTGATTGTGGTCAGCTTGCGCGGATTGTGATGTCTTTGCCGGGTGTGGATGCAGGGCGCGTGGGCGCGATGGGTAACTCGCAAGGCGGAGCGTTGTGTCTTGCGTGTGGGGCGGTCGAGCCGGGGGTGAAGCGGATCGCGAGTTGTTTTCCGTTTTTGTGTGACTACCAGCGTGTTTGGGAGATGGATCAGGCGAAGGATGCATATGTGGAGCTGAGGAATTTCTTCCGGAACTTTGATCCGAACCACGAGCGGGAAGCGATGTATTTTGAGCGGTTGGGCTACATCGACATTCAGCATCTTGCGTCGAGGATTCGCGGTCGGGTTGTGATGGCGTGCGGTTTGATGGACACGATCTGCCCGCCTTCGACGCAGTTTGCGGCGTTTAACAAGATGACCTGTCCGAAGGAGGTCGTCATATGGCCTGATTTTGGACATGAAGGGCTGCCGGGCTGGTCTGATCGCGTATTCGAATTCTTTGCGGGGCTCTGACCGGTGTTGGCTGTTTGATCTGGGAGACCCGGACAAACCGCGGGATTTTTGCGGGTCAAAGCGTTTGTTGATGGGTCTGAAAAAAGGGTTGGGAAATCGAGAGGATTTGGTTATCCTTTACGACTTAGCCGGTTAACCGGTGTGGGGTCGCGTCCTGGGTCTATTGACCGGAGGCGGCCTTCTCGCGTGTTCAAATCATGGCCTGTACAGGTTGCATGTGTCCGACCGGACGGAATTTTTTGCATCGGGAGATTGACATCATGACCAAGTGCGTGCGCGATCTGACGGGTTCTGAGCGTTTGAAGTTGAATCGAAATTCGTTGTCGATCGCTCGTAACGAGCGGTCGGCGGTTTTCGGGGGCAGTCGGGGTCGAGGCGGACTTGAGATCCTTGAAGGTCGTCGACTGCTCGCCAGCGACAAACTCGAGAGCCTCCTGCCCACCACGCACGGATCGGCGGGCTGTCCGTGTGGCTGTTCGGGGTTTGCAAGTGCCGTAGTCGCCGAGCCTGTCGAGATGACCGTGCGAAAGCTGACGCAAGCCAATCCGCTCTTTGCCCGGCTTGGCTCGCTTCCCCAGGTCAACGTCGAAGCCACGCGTACGGTTCAACCGGCGAAGGGGACGGCCTTCAGCGTCAATTGGACCAACCTTCGCGCCACGCTCGATCGCGCTCCGACCGAATCCGCAAGCGAAGCCGTCCGCCAAAGCAACATGGTCGTGAGCTTGCCCGCACCCAACGGACAGTTCCAGCGTTTTGCCCTGGTTGAAACCAGCATCATGGAGCCGGGCCTTGCGGAGAAGATGCCCGAGTTTCGCAGCTACATGGGTCAAGGCATCGATGACCCGACCGCCACGCTCGCCCTGACTGATTCAACGCTCGGGCTGCACGCCTCGGTGCTCACGCCGAATGGCAGTTGGTACATCGATCCGTACGTTCACCTTGAGACCGACACGCACGTCAGCTATTACCGTAACGACCTGCAGATGACCGAGGCCCACGCTTCGTGGCAATGCCATGTCGAGCCTGATGCCAAGAGCGTCACGGAATTGCCCGAATCCACCGCCGAGTCCACTGCCGAACTGACTGGCGCGACCCGTCGCGTTTATCGCGCCGCCGTCAGTGCCACAGGTGAGTACACTTCGTTCCACGGCGGGGCAACAGGCGCGTTGAATGCGATCGGTGTCAGCATCGCGCGATTGAATCAGGTCTATGAGCGCGACTTCAACGTCCGGTTCCTGCTCGTCGCAAACAACAATTTGATCGTCTACACGAATGCCACGACCGATCCGTTCAGCGGTTCGGCGAGCACCATGCTGGGCCAAAATCAGGCCGCGATCGACGGCGCGATCGGCAACGCCAACTACGACATCGGCCACGTCTACCACCGTGCCGACCTCGGCGGGATTGCAGCACTTGGTTCGGTGGGTGTGACGGGAAGCAAAGCGCAAGGCGTGAGCACGCTCGGTTCCCCAACAGGTGATCCTTTCAACATTGACTATGTCGCGCACGAAGTGGGTCACCAGTTCAACGGCCGACACACTTTCAACAGCGTCGGTGGTGGGGCGGGCGATTCCACGACGCTTGCGATCGAAGTCGGTGCAGGTTCGACCATCATGGCCTACGCTGGGCTGGGCAATAGCAACGAAAACACGCAGCTCAACAGCGACGCGATGTTCTCCGCGATCAACTATCGAAACGCAGCGGGCACGGCGCAGCAGATGCTGCAGTTCACCACGCAGACGAACAGCATCGGATTCACCAGTGCAGTGAAAGAGGCGACGGGGAACAACGACCCGACGATCACTGCGTTGCCCGCCAGCTACAACATTCCCATCAGCACACCGTTCCGACTCACCGCCAATGCAAGCGACGCCAACGGCGACACGCTGACCTATAGCTGGGAACAAATGGACGGCGGGACTGCCGTCGCGCTGACGAACATCACAACCGCGCCATCGCGTAACGCCGTCCCCGTTTCGACGGCAACCGCGGGTCCCATGTTCCGTGCCAAGCTGCCCGCTAACAGCCCGACCCGACTCTTCCCAGAACTCGACGCCATCCAGCGCGGACGCGATTACGCTACGGGTGAACGGCTTCCGTCGGTGGCGCGTGCGATGAACTTTACGGTCGTCGTCCGCGACAATCGCGCCGGAGCAGGCGGGACCGCGCTCGCGCGAACCGCTGTCAATACGGTCAGCGGAAGCAGCGCGTTCGCCATCACCAACTTCAACGCCATCCAAAGCCTCGCCGGCGGGAGCAACATCACCCTCAACTGGAGCGTCGGCAATACCAACGTCGCCCCGATCAGCGCGGCCAACGTCAACATCCGCATGTCCACCGACTCGGGTGTCACCTTTTCGACCGTTCTTGCCTCGAATGTGCCCAACGACGGATCTGAAGTCGTGACGCTTCCGAACGTAACCGTCGGGCAGGTTCGTTTCATGGTCGAGCCGACCAACAACATCTTCTTCGATATCAACAACGCGAATCTTTCCATCATTGCACAGAACAGCGTCGTGCCGATCGCCCCGACATTGGCCGCCCTTTCTGACACGGGCGTCTCGAATTCCGACGGCATCACTCGCCTGAACAACAGCACCGTTTCGGATGTCCTGCAATTCAACGTCGGCAACACCGTCAGCGGCGCGCTCGTTGAACTGCTCCTCGGCACGACCGTCGTCGGGTCCGCCACCGCAACCGGCACGTCCACCGTCGTGACCACCAACGGTTCGGTCACCTTCGCCAACGGACCGGTCACGCTCACCGCTCGGCAAACCGAACCGACCAAGAATCCCTCGACCGGGCCCGGGCTGACGTTCACGGTCGATTCCGTGGCCCCCGCAGCGCCCGGCAGTCTCGCGATTCTTGCGGCCGACGATTCGGGCATCTCGAGCGCCGACGGCATCACCAAAATCAACACGCTTCGTTTCGTCGGGTCCGCGGAAGTCGGTTCGACCACCACTGCCCGCATCAATTCGAACATTCTGGGCACCGCAGCGTCCACCGGCTCGTTCCAAACCTCTACCTCAAGCGTCATCGCGGACGGAAGCTACATCGTCAGCGTTGAATCCACCGACGTCGCTGGCAACGTATCGTCGGCGGGGACGCTCTCGATCACCATCGACACGGTTGCCCCAGTCCTTTCGGGCTTCCTCTACGAACGCGAGCAAGTCCAGGACGTGGGTTTCCAAACGAGCGAAAGTCTCGCCGGCACGCTCCTGCCGTCCTCGATTTCAGTCATCAACACCATCGGTGGGGCGAGCGTTCCACTCGAAGCCCTCTCGCTGGATGGCTCGACCTACGTTGTCAGCTTCGTCGGGCTGCTCCCGGACGGAAGATTCACGCTCAGCGTCAACACCGCTGGCGTGAGCGATCTCGCGGGCAACAGCCCGGGTTCAGCTTCGTTCAACTTCAAGCAGTTCGCAGGCGATACCGATGGCGACGATGTCGTCGGATTCAACGATTTGCTTGCAATTGCTCGCAACTACAACACACCCAATCCCAACCCCACGTTCAGCGAAGGGGATTTGGACTACGACAACCTCGTGAACTTCAGTGATCTCCTGATCCTCGCGCGGGCATACGGAAGTACGCTTCCGCTCCCAAGGCCGGCGATCAGCCCGGTGACTCCATTCCGTTCCGGCGCAGCCATCGGCACGGTCACCTCGACAGTTCCGGCCCGATCCGCACGTGAAGACGTCTTGAGCGAAAGCGTCTGAGCGAAAGCGTCTGAGCGTAAAAAGTCCAACTCGACGATTCGAAAGGATCGACCCCTCTTCGATTCTTGGGCATCGATCCATCTCGGCTCGGCTTTGCCGCTCGGGATGATGCGTTGGGACATGCCGCGAGCGGGCACAGGCTTTACCGGCGTGTGGATTGGAGAATCGGCGGGGCAGGAGTTAGGATGATGCGTCCGGTCGATTGGATGTCGATCTGTATTGCGGAGGTGTGGAGTTGCTGGACGGACGCGAGAAAAAGAGCCCTGATGCTGAATCAGCCGCGGTCGCCGCCTCGCGTGCATCGTCCTCAGCGGGTGCGAGTTCTTCAGCTTCGACAAATCCGGAATCGGGTTCAGAGCCGGGGTGTTGTCCGTTTTGCGGTCATGTTCGCGCGGAGACTGTGGGTCCCTGCGCTCGTTGTACCATGGAAGACTCGCCCGCCACGCGGATGGCGACCGCGCAGCGTGTCGGGCCGTGGTTCGTGCTGCAGCGGAAGAATCCAACGGCGCCGGGGCTCAAGCACGCGGTGCTGCTGTCACTGGTTCGTCGGGGTTTGATCACGCCTGAGAGTATTGTGCGGGGCCCCACAACGCAGCAGCTTTGGCGTCGTGCGTCCCACACACGTGGTATTGCGAGAGAGTTTGGTGTTTGCTGGAGTTGTCAGGCGTCGGTCAACAGTGAGGTCTCGACTTGCAGTCGGTGTGGCTCGCCTCAAAGTCCGCCGGAGGATCCGGATGTCTTTCTCGACGGGCCGAATACGCCGGTGATGCGGGAAATCACCGGTGATATTGATTCAGGTATTGAATCGAACAGCGAGGGGATCAACGACGGTTTCGAGAGTCCGCGGCAGGTCATGCAGGTTCCGCCCGCAGCCCGCAAGCAGAGGCCCCGCGCCAGTCGCGCGCAACTTGATCCGGCCCGATCACCCGAGCCGATCATGAGCGCCAAAGAACTGGCCGCCGTTTTTCAACTCCAACCTTCTGGCCTGCCCACGCGATCCCGCTCGAGACGTTTCTTCCGATCACTGATCACGACCAGCGCTGCCATCCTTTTGGTGACCTGCACCGCGACGGCGGCGCTTCTCTATGCCAAGCCGGAATGGCGAGCGATCGTTCAAG
Organism: Planctomycetaceae bacterium; assembly: GCA_027487775.1. GTDB lineage: Bacteria > Planctomycetota > Phycisphaerae > Tepidisphaerales > Tepidisphaeraceae > JAIYCY01. Next base: position 16,606 of record JAIYCY010000017.1, on the reverse strand, counting down.
ACCACGCGACGCGTTACTGGAATCAACTCCGAACCCCCAACGCCCCCGGATCGGTCTCCGCGGATTCGAGCGGTACAAACGAAGCCGCGAGCAGCGCAGACACACGATCGGGCGATACACCGAGGGCAAACGGATCATCGTCTGCCGATCGATCCGAAGTGCCCGCACGCCGTGCATCCTCCGACCCAGCCAGTGGCACACCGATCTCTCCGAGCCTTGCCGATGTTGGTCGCTCAGGCGGGATCACTTCTTCGCTCACTCCTGCGTCAAGTGCCAACTCGCCCGATCGCTCGCCTGATCGATCATCCGCTCGATCGACGGGGGGCTCCTCCGAACGATCCGTCGACTCCGGCGATGCTGACTCTAATCCCGCCTCGAACCAGGTCGGTCGCGATTCATCCATGAAGGAGGGCCCGGCCAACGCGGCCAATCCGACGCCCGATGCCGTCGCGAAGGCGACTCCGACACCCGCAACGCCTGCGTCTGCTGAGGCGACCCAAGCGGGTGCACCGCATGGGCCTGAGTCGGTCGCCCCTGCTGGGTCCGTGAATGCAGCGACGGAGAGCGCGAATCCCGTACCCGGAAAGTCGGCTTCTGATGCCGCGCCGGTTTCAGGAGACACAAGTTCAGCCCCGACCGGCACAGTTTCGGCTTCAGCCAACGCGAGTTCCGCGTCCACCGATCAAGGCCCGGCGTCGACGGATGCGGCTCAAGCTTCAGCGGATGCGAACCGCCCGCGCGAAGTGCCTCGCGACGTTCCGGTAGTGCCCGAGGGTTTGGATATTGAACCAGCGCGCGAAGTGCTTCGCGACCTTCACGTGCGTGCGGCCGCTTTCGAGCGCGACGGAGACTTTCTCCGCGCGATCGCCTGCTACGAGCAGATGCGAAGGCTCCCCGAAGAGGTTCGCCCGACGCACATCGACACGCAGATCGCCAGGCTCAAGCGCCGCGCCGGCGTCCCAGAGTGACGTCCGATTGACCGCTTAAGCTTCGCAACGCTTGAGGTTCAGTTCGCGGCAGAGGCGCAGAGGATTTTGGGAGCAACAACTGGTACAGGTCCAAAGACGGGCAAATCGACTGCCCGGCGGAGAGGCGTTGACGGCCATTGGGCGTGTTCCGGTTTCGGGTTCCGTCCAACCGTTGATCACGTGAGCTTGCGGGGCCACGAATTGTATTGACGCGGCATTGGATCGTGGTAGGTTGCCTGTGCGATAACGGTCGCACCCCGTCCGCGGGAAGGGCATAGCCCGCCGTCGATTGTCAGGCTCGCAGATAACGACCTTTTCCTGCCGATGTAAGCGGACCACGGCAAAACTTGGAAAGGGTTTCCCATGTCTTCATCACGCCAGCGCCCTGCGCGCCGTGTTTTGTCCACACCTCGCAGCTTGCCCCCTCGGCCGGATGCGGAGCACCTTCGCAAGCGGGCCAAGCGGCTGGCCAGGCAGCTCGGCATCCGGCTCGCCGACGCCCAGCACCGCACGGCGCAAGAGCATGGCGCGCGGGACTGGGCGGAGCTGATGCAACAGGTTGAGCGCATTCAGGCGGACCAGAAGCCTGCGACGCCTGCCGACTTCGTTCGCGCGGCCGTCGTGCCGGTCAACGCCAATCATCGCTCGGGTGATCTTCGCGAGGCCGCGCGGATGCTGCGTGACGAGCCTTCACTCACCGACGATTTCTACGCCGCATGTGCGGCCGGCGCTGTCGATGCGGTGCGTCGGCACCTCGAGCGCGACGCGTCGCTCGCGCGGTCGAGTGGCGGGCCGCACGGGTGGCCGGCGGTCTGCTATGCGACATTCTCGAAGTATCTGCGGATCGAACTCGATGCGCGCGAGGCGGACTTTGAGCAAGTCGTCGGCTTGTTACTCGACCACGGCGCGGAGGCGAACGCGTTCTGGATGTCGGACGACGCGTGGGGGAAGACGCGTGAGACCGCGCTCTACGGCGCGGCCGGCATTGCCAACAGTGCCGCCGTCACGAGGCGTCTGCTCGGTGCGGGCGCATCGCCCGACCTGCCCGACGGCGAGACGCTCTACCACGTCGCCGAGCATCGTGACCAGCGCTGCCTGAAGCTCATTCTCCCGCACGTGCCGCCCGGGCCCTGGCTCACCTACTGCATGTGCCACAGCATGGACAGTGAAGATATCGAGCGGCTAAGGCTTTTCATCGACCGCGGCAGCGACGTCAACGCGATCCTCGATCGCGGCCAGCCCAAGGGTTGGCGGCCGTTGCACTTCGCGGTCGATCGGGGCCGATCGATCGAGACGATCCGCACACTGATCGACGCGGGTGCTGACGCCCAACTGCCGACCGACACGGGCGAATCCGTGTTGAGCTTTTCGCTTCGGCGTGGCCGACGCGATGTCGTCGAGCTGCTCGAATCGCTCGGCAGTGCCGGTCCGATCGACGCGCGATCGCGATGGCTGCTGGCGGCGGCCTCGGGAGATCGAGAGGCTGCGTTGGCGCTTCGGCCTGCAACGCTTGAGTTGAGTCACGAGGAAAGGTTGATGCTGCCGCACGTCGCCGGGCGCGGCGACCTGACGGCGACGCTGCTCTTGCTGGATCTCGGCTGGCCGATCGATACGCCCGGCAACTGGGGCGGGCCGGCGCTGCATCAAGCGATCTTTGCGAGCTGCCCGGATCTCGTGCACGAACTGCTGGACCGCGGGGCCAGTCTCACGGTACGCAACAACTACGGCGGCGACGCGCTGGGCTGCACGATCTATCTGCTCACCAACGGCCACCCCGAGGCGCAGCCGCTCTTCGACGCCATCGCCCGCCGCATGACCGCTGAGCAGCTTCGACCGACCATCGAGTGGTGCGAGTCACACGCCGATGGCAATCGAGCGATCGCCGATCGTCTTCGACGCATCGTGGCCACGTAACCGGCATCGTGGCCACGTAACCGGCATCGTGGCCACGTAACCGGCATCGTGGCCACGTAACCGGGAGCGCGGGGCGCTACCGTCCCGGCATCTCGGAATGGCCGGGCCATCTTGATGTGAGCGATCGGGCTGCCTGCGCGTTGGGCAGGTGCGTTGCGGTTCAGTTCGCCGGCATTCCGCCGGGGAAGAAGATCGGTTCGAGGCTCGCCAGTTTTTGTTTGGCTTCGCCGACCAAGTAGAAGCTGCCGGTGATGCAGATGATGTCTTCCTTGGTGACGGCGCGGTAGGCGATGGCGAGTGCGTCTTCGAGTGTGTCGGCGACCTGGGCCATTTTGCCGTATTGTTCGACGTAGCGTGCGGCGAGTTCGTGGGGGTTGGCGCTGCGGATGCTGTTGACGCGAGTGAAGATGACTTTGTCGGCCCCGCCGGTGATGCGGCCGAGCATGCCTTCGATGTCTTTGTCGCCGCAGCAACCGAAGATGAGCACCATGCTGTCGTAGGGTACGTGCTGACCGACGGCCCGCATGAATGCATCGACGCTGGCGGCGTTGTGTGCGGCATCGACGAGGATGCGTGGCTTGCTGGTGAGCAGTTCCATGCGTCCTTGGAGGGTTGTGCGGGCGAGTCCTTCCATCGCCTTTTGATCGTCGATGGGCAGGCCGCGGGTTTTGAGTTTATCGATGATCGCCATCGCGAGTCCGCAGTTAATGGCTTGATGTTCTCCGAAGAGCGGCACGGTGATGTGTTCGAAATGGCTGTTGCTGGTGGTGAGGCAGACACGGTATTGCCGTCCACCGAGTCGGGAGGCTTCGAAGCGGTAGCTGAATTCGATGCTGGATCCGCAGACGTCGAGCGGCGCCCCGACTTCGGCCGCGACGCGTTTGAGTACGCCTTCGACTTCCGGAACTTGCGTGACGGTGACAGCGGGCACGCCTGGCTTGAAGATGCCTGCTTTTTCGGTCGCGATGCGAGCCAGCGTATGACCGAGTTGTTGCATGTGGTCAAAGCTGACGCTGGTGATGGCGGCCACTTCGGGTTTGATGACGTTCGTCGAATCGAGGCGGCCACCGAGACCCGTTTCGATGATGGCGATATCGACCTTTTGGTCGGCGAAGTACTTGAAAGCGATGGCGGTCATCACGTCGAACCAGCTAGGCATCGGCTTCATCTTTTTAGCGATTGGTTCGATGAGCTTGACGAGCTTGACGAAGTCTTCTTCGCTGATGAGTCGGGCGAGCGAGGCGGTCGACGACTGAGCCGCTCCCGGTGCGAACGGGCCTCCGCCGACGCCGGGCTGATTGATCAGGCTGGACGCTTGGTTCAGAGTGCCGCCCATGATGGTGGGTAGCGTGCCGAGCGCGTTGCCGAATGCGCCGCCGCTTGCGAATCCGGTGGACGATGTTGGCATCATCTGTGTTGTGCCGCCGCTGGCGTTTCCGGTGACGATTGCAGGGACGATGGTGGCGTTTTGGACTGTGGATGAGCCTTCGACGGAAGATGTCGTTTGGGGCGCACCAAGCGTTGTCGTCGGCTGACCGCCGAGGATGCTGATGCGTTCCCGGACATCGATGAGGTGTGGGCTTGAGTAGATGCCGACTTTGTATCCTTGGGCTTCGAGCATGTGCGCGACCATCGCGGCGGTCGAACCTTTGCCCTTGGTGCCGGCGATGTGAACCGTGCGGATGTGTTCGTGCGGGTTGCCGATGCGGCGCAGGAGGCTGCGCATTCGGCTGAGGTCGAAGTTGTCGGTGTTGTAGCGGACGATGCGGAGCTTTTCGAAATCGGTGAAGGCGTTAAGACTTTTGACTGCCCGCTGGAATGCGGTGGGGGCCGACGGCTTGCCGGGTGACGGTTTGCTGAGGTCGAGCTTCATCGAAGATGATTTGTCTGAGGCAGACTTGTCAGCAGATGATTTGCCAGAAGTTGATTTGCCAGAGTTTGAATTTTCGGAGTGCAACTTGGCGGTCGGGACTCGATTGGCGACGCCTTTGCCGATCGACGACACGGGTCGGGCGGAGATGGGCGACGAGGTCGGTGACGAGGTCGGCTTTGTGCTCTTGCCGGTTGACGATTTGGTGTTCGCGAGCTTGGCGGTGGTGACCTTGCTGGCCTGAGCGGTCAGCTTTCGGGTCGGCGATTTGCTCGATCCGCTTTTGCTGGAGCTTGATTTGGTCGAAGCTGATTTGTGAGTCGACGCGGATTTTGATTTGACAGACATGATGTTTGTAGCGAGCCTCTTGGGGGAGACGAACTTGCCTGATGACTTTTGGTCGGATGGCTTGACGTTTGCGATGCTGCTTGCAGGTACGGTCAGCCCGCCGGTTGATCTGACATTCGCGTCCTTCGGTCTGCCGCGAGTCGTTGAGCTGACTGCAGGCGTGCGTGTGGGATGACCGGGTCGCGCGACGTTCGCCACATCTGCGGCGGGTTTTGTTCCTGCGCTTACTTTGTGCCCCGCGCCGTGTTTGGACGGGGTTGCATGAGACGAGGATTGCCGCCGCGATCGGGCTTTGCTAGCCATCGAACCGACCATTCTATCCATCTCCTGTGGGGCTTGCAATTAAACCGTTGTAAGTGATTGTTTGGTCTGCATTTACTGATTTCAACAGCCGGATCGATTCTGCCGGGGGCGGGGACTGGGAGGCTTCTGTGGATGGTGCGTGCATCCGGTGCGTGAGATTGGCGAAAGCGGCGCGATTCTGCGACAATGCGGGTTCAGATTTTGGAGGGGGATCTACGCCGTCCGACTAGGGCCGATAGCTCGGTTTTGGTCGGGTCCGTTGTCGGGTCGCTGGAGCGGCCTGCTCGTGGGTCCTCCTTCGACTTGAGGGAGCGCAGATGTCAGAGGCAGCGACGCCCGAACCCGTTTTGGAACCCATGTCCAGCACCACCTCCGCCGCGTATGGGGAGGATCAGATCAAGGTGCTCGACGATATCGAACACGTCCGACTCCGGCCCGGCATGTACATTGGGGGGTACAACCCTCGGGGCCTGCATCACATGGTCTATGAAATCGTCGACAACAGCATCGACGAAGCGATGGCGGGTCATGCGTCGAAGATCGAAGTCAAGGTCAACGCAGACGGCTCGGTGACTGTGGCCGACGACGGACGTGGCATTCCGGTGGGTATCCACCCCAAGGCTGGGATCCCGACTGTCCAGGTCGTCCTCGGTTCGCTTAAGTCCGGCGGAAAGTTTGAACACAATGAGGCCAGCGCCTACAAAACTTCTGGCGGACTTCATGGTGTGGGTGCATCGGTGGTGAACTTCCTGTCCGAATGGATGGAAGTCGAAGTCGCTCGCGAAGGCGCGATCCACCACATGGAATTCCAACGCGGGCTGAAGTCCAGCGATTTGAAGGTTTTGGGCAAAACGTCCCGCACCGGCACCAAAGTCACGTTCAAGCCCGACCCCACGCTCTTTTCAGATACCAATTTCATCTACGAAACGCTGGCAACCCGACTGCGCGAACTCGCCTACCTCAACGCTGGCATCGACATCACTTTTGAGGACGAGCGGCACGGCAAGCGCGAGCACTTTAAGTTCGATCGCGGACTCGCGCAGTACATCGAGCACCTTAACCAAGGCAAGACGCCGCTCACCGACATCATCAACTTCCGCAAGGAAGATCCCTCGCAGGGCCTTTCGGTCAGCATTGCGCTGCAATACACCGATGCCTACAGCGAAAACCTGATGACCTTTGCCAACAACATCAACAACCATGCCGGCGGGACGCATTTGTCAGGTTTCAAGACCGCTCTCACGGGTTGTATCAATCGCAACGCCGAGAAGAACAACTGGGTCAAGGGCGAAAAGCCTGGGGGAGATGATTTACGTGAGGGTCTCGCGGCCGTCATCAGTGTGCATATCCCCGAGCCGATGTTTGAGAGTCAGACAAAGGACAAGCTGCTGAATCCGGAAGTCGAGAGTTTCATCATCAGTGCGATGAACGAGCGATTCGGCGATTTTCTGGAGCAGAATCCCAAGATTGCTCGGACGATCTACGACAAGGGCGTCGCCGCCGCCGAGGCGCGTGAGGCCGCGCGTAAGGCGCGCGAACTCACGCGTCGCAAGAACGCGATGGACGGTAACAGCCTTCCAGGCAAGCTAGCGGACTGTCGCAGCCGGGATCGCGATATCACCGAACTTTTCCTCGTCGAAGGTGATTCGGCAGGCGGAAGCGCCAAACAGGGCCGCGACTCCAACGTGCAGGCGATTCTGGCGTTGCGTGGAAAATTGCTCAACGTGGAGAAGGCGACGGTCGTGAAGATGCTCGGGCACGAGGAAATCCGTACGATCATCAGCGCGATCGGCGCGGGCATTCGCGACGACTTCGATCTTTCCAAGCGTCGCTACGGCAAGATCGTCATCATGACCGACGCCGACGTCGACGGCTCGCACATCCGCACGTTGCTGCTCACCTTTTTCTTTCGCCACATGTCCGAATTGATCCGCAACGGGCACGTTTACGTCGCCCAACCGCCGCTCTATCTGGTCACGCAAAGGAAGAAGGAACGCTTCGTGCTCGACGATCGCGAGATGAAGCGCATTTACGTTGATCTCGGCCTGGAGGGCAACGCACTCATCGTGCGCGACGATGCCGGCGCAGAGAAGCGCCGCATCGCAGGGGACGAGCTATCCGCCTGCGTCGAGTTGCTTCAGCGGTTCGACGAGATCGTTCGTCTGATCGAGCGTCGCGGGATTCCGTTCCATGATTTTCTGGCCCAGCGGCGTGACGGTCATCTGCCCAACTTCCGCATCACGATCGACGGCCGCGATCATTTCGTGCACGGCAACAATGACGCCGTCGCCGATTTCCTTGCCGAACAGAACATTGATCTCGACGCCGAGTCTGCCACGTTGCCAGTCGAGCCAGCCGCGAACGGTTCGACCGCCAAGGCAATGCCTCGCCGCGCGGTTAAGACCAGCGAGCTGCACGAGGTCAAAGAGCTCGAGCGGATCATCGGCGATCTTCAGTCCCGCTACGATCTTTCGATCGACACGTTCGGCGATCGTCAGCAGACCACCGAGAGCGGCGAAAAGATCGTCACGCCATATGCGTTGAACACGCAGGACAAGACGATCGACCTGGCCGGGATCGATCAGCTGTTGGACGGCGTGTACGGGATCGGCAAGGAGGGCATCGAGGTCAAGCGCTTCAAAGGTCTGGGCGAGATGAACGCCGAGCAGTTGTGGGAGACGACGCTCGACCCGACCAAGCGGATGCTGCTCCGCGTCACGCTCGAAGAGGCCGGCGAGGCCGAGCGATTGTTCAGCATCCTGATGGGCGAAGACGTCGAGAGCCGCCGTCAGTTCATTGAAGACCACGCCCTCGACGTGCGCAACCTCGACGTGTGATCCGTCCGTTGCCTCCATCCTGGTCCGATCAAACGGAGTCACGGGAACGCCGATGTTTCGACCAAGGTTTGCGCACCCACTGTTCCTAGAAACATGGCGATTCGGTCATTCTTTGCAATCGCTAATCACCCGTCTGGTCACCTTCCGGTACGGTGTATGAATCGCTGTCACTAAAAAGTCGCTGCTCGTCGCGCCGCACTTCCTTAATTTGATGTTTTTCCCGGAAATCTTTCAATTGGAATACGACGTGCCGGGAGACTCGATCCGAAATGTGGAACGGTGCGACGGACTGTTGTCTCGGACCCGCGTGCGCGTGACGGTCGAGCGTCAGAGTGGAATCGAGGAAGCGTTTTTCATTTACTTGCGTGACCCCGACGGATTCACTCGCGCCGTCGAGGAAATTTGCTGGGCTGAGTGAACGCAAATTGCTGAGGAGCAGTCACAGGACAAGTGATCTGGTTGAGTGAGGCGTTGGATGATTCGGGCATTAGGTTCGGAGAGGGCGTAGGCTGTGGCGTGCGCGGTGGGTGTTGGCGGCGGCGTGGGTGTCGGGGTCTTGGGTGAGGAATCTGGAGAGTTGGGCGGTGGTGATGTTGAGACGTGCGGCGGACTGGTGGAGGCTCCAGTGGTCGGCGTCGAGGACGTCGAAGACGAGTGCGACGGCGTGGGGTCGGTCGGGGTGTTTGGGCGGGAGTTCGAGCGCGTTGGGGAGGGCGTCGAGGGCGTCGATGGCATGTTGGCCCGGGCGACGGAGCGAGTGTGCGATGGCGAATCTGAGTCTTCGGAGAGCGAGTTGGAGGTTTTTGGATTGTGAGCGGTCTTCCTGTGCGGTGATGCTGATGCTGGTGGGTTGGTGCGTGATTCGGACGGCGCTGCTGGTCTTGTTGCGTTTTTGTCCGCCGGGTCCTGCGCCTCGGAATGCTTCGCGGGAGCACTGCGCAAGTAGATGTTCGTCAGACAATTGCATGACATCTGGCGGTCGGATTTGGGGCGGTTGGTGGTTTAACATTGAGTTGATCCTCACGTCGCGCTCACGAAACTTTAACAATCTGCGGTGAGCATTTGGGGCATGAGCAATTCAATCTTGTCGGTAGCACGGAAGGGCGACGGGACGGCGTTTTCGGCGTTGAAGCAGTCTCGGGCAAATGGCGTGGTTGATCAATGTGTGGATCACGATGCACAACGACATGATGTTGACGACGGTAGTGGTGCCGTGGGTGCGGGTGGGGCTTTGGCGCGTGGGTCTTGGCTTGCGCGGCGTGTGATCGTGATGATCGCGGGTGCGGTGGCTGTGATTGCGGGTCAATCGACGGTGCGTGCGGGTGATTTGACGGGAGCGGTGGCGATCGACGGATCGAGTACGGTGTTTCCGATCACCGAGGGCGTGGCCGAGGAGTTTAGGAAAGAGCAGGCGAATGTTCGGGTGACGGTGGGCGTGTCGGGTACGGGTGGCGGGTTTAAGCGATTCGCTCGGGGCGAGACGGACATTTCGAATGCGAGCCGACCGATCAAGAAGGAAGAGCACGACGAGGCGGTGAAGAACGGCGTGGAGTATATTGAGTTGCCGGTCGCTTATGACGGTTTGAGCATCGTGGTAAATCGCAATTTCACGGCGTTGCAGCAATTGACGGTGGATCAGCTTCGGAAGATTTATCTTGATGGCGGGGTCAAGAATTGGCGTGAGATTGATCCGTCGATGCCGGATGCGCGGATTGGTATTTTCTCGCCTGGTACGGACAGTGGGACATTCGACTATATGAAGGAAGTGTTGACGGCGGGGAACAAGGAAGCTCGGCTGCGTGCGGACATGCAGGTTTCTGAGGACGACAATGTGTTGGTGACGGGCGTGGCGGGTGATCAGTTTGCGATCGGTTTCTTCGGCTCTGCGTACTACTTTGAGAATCGCGACAAGCTGCGAGCCGTTCCGATCGTGAACAAAGCCGGTGCGGCGATCGAGCCGACCGTTGAGACGATCAACGACGGCAGCTACAACCCGTTGAGCCGACCGCTGTTTATTTATGTGAACAAGAAGAGCCTGTCACGACCTGAGGTGAAGGCGTTCGTCGAGTTTTACCTCGAAGAGGCCGCCGACATTGCTGACGAGGTTGGTTATGTGCATCTTCCCGATGCGATTTATGACCGCGCCGAGGCGAATGTGAAGTCCGGGCGATCGGGCACGCAATTCCTCAACGAGCAGGGCAAGCACAAAGAGGGGGCTTTGACGGACATTTACGAGTAAATCCGGTGCACAGAAGCGTGTTGAAAGAGACCCGCGGTGGTTGAATCAAAGCGACGAATCTGCCACAACTCTCCTGACGCATTCAGGTCGAGAGAGAGTGTGAGACGGATTGAAGTGACCGTAGCACGCGAAGCAACTTTGGAACGTGAAGCGACCGTAGGACCCATGCATGGCATCTAATCCCGCCGACGCTCAAGGCCAGCCACCCGGTGGGGCGGTCGCGCCTCGAGTTGGTGCGGAGAAGGACGATTTGCGCATGGGCCGGGCGAAGCGTGTTTGGGTTCGCAGGCTGGTCGAAGGAGGGATCGTCACGCTGCTGGCGGGTTGTGGCGTGTTCACGCTGCTGATCACGCTGGGGATCGTCTATGCCTTGGCACGCGATACGCTGACGTTTTTTCAAGGTGTGCCGGGCAAATTTGAAGGCGTGAGCCCGCTCGAATTCTTTGGCAGCCTGCATTGGAGTCCGCTGTTGGGTGCGGATCAGCATTTCGGCGTTTGGCCGTTGGTGGTCGGGACGCTGGCGGTGACGGTGGTTGCGGTGGGGCTGGCGGGTCCGCTCGGCTTGATCACAGCGATTTGGTTGAGCGAGTACGCGCCGTCGCGGGTGCGCAATCTGCTGAAGCCGATTCTCGAGATTTTGGCGGGGGTTCCGACCGTGGTGCTCGGATTCTTTGCGCTCACGGTGATCACGCCGACGCTGCAGCTTGCATTTATTCAAAGGCCGGTGCTGGATGCGAACGGACAGTCGCTCGTGGATCCTGCGGGCAAGGTGATGATGCAGGCTTGGAATCCGCTGGGCGTTGAGGGTTACAACGTGCTGGCGGCGGGTCTTGCGGTGGGGATACTGACGCTTCCGATCGTGACGACGCTGGCCGAGGACGCTTTGCGAGCGGTGCCTCGAGCGTTGCGTGAGGGTTCATATGGTGTGGGTGCGACGCGATTCGAGACGAGCATCAAGGTGGTCTTTCCGGCGGCGCTCTCGGGGATTATTGCAGCGATTCTGCTGGCGGTTGCGCGATGTGTTGGCGAGACGATGATTGTGGCATTGGCGGCCGGTGGTCGACACGTTCCGCTGCAGTACATCGTCGATCCTCCATTGGTGATCGAAACGGTCGCTCGCGCCGACGGTTCGACACCGCTCGCGCAAGGCCAGGGGGTTTCATCCACCACGACATCGTCGGAGGAAGCGCTCCGAGCGGTCGCAACGGTTCGCCCTGATATGCCGTTTGAGTTCCCGATCATCACGCTTCGTGGAGGTGAGAAACTCGATGAAGTGGATGTGAGCGTTTTGCCGACCTCAGACGCGACATCGCTGAGCGCCCAGATCATTGATGCGAAGGACAATATCTTGAGCGAAGCGCGGATCGATATTCCCTCGCCGGGCGATGCCGACGCCAATGCGCATCGCAACGTCAGTCTTTCATTCCCCGCGGCCAATCTCACGGATCGCCCGCTCCGGCCGGGCGAGGAGGCGCGCCCGATCGGCGTACGGCTGGAGTCGGGTGACTATCGTGTGCGTCTGACCGCCGTCTCTGGTGCGGTGTTGCTCGCGGAGGCAACGGTCGAGGGCGAGCGATTCATGTCGGCGGTGGATCGTGCGTTGATGCCGATGGACGTTCGCCAATCGATGCAACCGATGACCGGCTACCTTGTGCAGATCTTTCTGGGCGATGTCAGCAATCTCGGCATTGAGTACTACAGCAGCTATGCGGTCGCGGCACTGCTATTTGTGTTGACGTTGATCCTGACGATGGTGGGGCATCTTGTACGCAAGCGATTCCAGCAGAAATATGAGTGAGTTAGCCGGTGTGGGTAAGAGGCGATGATTGTTTTGGATGGCGACGAATATGACTGATCAACCGACAACTTCGAAGCGGGCAACGGCGTCGCAGGGTGATGTCGAGTTGCTTGGTCGTGCGTCGGAGAAGCTGCGAGCGGGCAATAGGCGTGGTCGTCGTCAGGTGATTGAGCGGGCGTTCCGTGCGGTTGCGATGTCGGCGGCCACTTTGTCGGTGCTGCTGCTGGCGTGGTTGCTCGGTTCGATTTTGCTTCGCGGGATCGGTCATTTGAGTTGGGACTTCCTCCGCGGCGTGCCATCGCGTGTTGCGTCCGAGGCCGGCCTGATGCCTGCCGTTGTGGGGACGATTTTCATCTGCGTGATCGCGGCATGCTTTGCGATTCCGATCGGCGTCGGCACGGCGATCTTGCTGGAAGAGTATCGTCCGTATCGTCGCCCGTGGCGGCAATTTCATGACTTCGTGCAGCTCAACATCACCAACCTCGCGGGCGTGCCATCGCTCGTTTATGGCCTGCTCGGTCTGACCGCCTTCGCCAACGTCTTCGGCGCGTTCGGCACCGCGAAGTCGCCCGGCTTTGAGTTCGGCATCGGACACTACGATCAATTCGTCACAGCCGGTGGAATCGCAGTGCTGACGCCTGTGGATCGATCCGACGCCACACCGACGGCGATCAATTCGACGACTCCATTTTTCGATCGCGACACGCTTGCGCCGATGGTCGTGAAGGTCGTCGAGCCGGAGTCGATCCAGAAGGAGATGCAGGATCTCGATCGCGATCTCGAAGCCTTTAGCGCTTCGGTCGCGCGGATCGTTTCGGAGGAAAAGCTGACGGGATCGGCATTGGATGAAGCCGTCGCCCGGGCCTGGACCGAGGCGGGGCTGCAAGCCGATCCGGAATCGATCAAGTCGAGCCTGGTGCCGATCCTTGCCGAGGCGGCGGGCCAGAGTGGGCGTGAGCTTCGTCGTACGTTGCGTCGGGCGTTGCGTCCGCTCGAGCAGGCAGAGTCCGCGGCGCGTTTGCCGGATGTGTTGCTTACCAATTCCGTTCCGAATCGGACTTCGGTCACCTCGCCCTGGTACTTCCGCATTCCGCTGGGTCGAGGCGTATTGACCGGCGGGCTCACGCTGATGCTGGTGATCCTGCCGATCATCATCATCAGCGCGCAGGAATCGCTTCGCGCGGTGTCCGGTTCATTGCGTCAGGCGTCTCTGGCGATGGGCGCGAGCAAATGGCAGACGATCTGGCGAGTCACGCTGCCCGGATCGATTCCCGGCGTGATGACCGGCATCATCCTCGCCATGAGTCGTGCGATCGGCGAAGCCGCGCCGATTCTGATCATTGCGGGCATCGTCTACATCACGTTCGCACCGTCGCATCTCATGGATGATTTCACAGCGCTTCCGCTGCAGGTTTACAACTGGGCGAGTCGTCCGCAGTCCGAGTTCCACGACATCGCGGCGGCGGGGATCATCCTGTTGCTGATGCTCCTGCTTGTCTTTAATGGTGTCGCCGTCCTGATCCGTCAACTTTCGCAAAAGCCACACTAATCCAACGCACCGACCTTGATTTCCGTTCGCGCAGTCCAGCAGAACCTTCCACTGACTGATACCATGCCCCTCAGGTCCACGACCATGCCGACCAACCCGACACCATCCACGCCCGAACCGGTCTATGCCTCTGTCGGTCCTACCGGCCCATCGGTCACACGGCCCACCGTCCGATCGACGGAGCAGTCCAGCCATGCCGCCTCGCAGGCGGAAGTCTCGGTGCGCATCAACGGGTTTAACGCCTGGTACGGCGACTTCCATGCGCTTAAGAACATCAACCTCAATCATCCCCGCCAGAAGGTCACCGCGTACATCGGCTCGTCGGGCTGCGGCAAATCCACGCTCCTCCGCTGGATCAACCGCATGAACGACCTCATCCCCACCGCTCGCGCAGCCGGCACGCTCGAACTGCACGGCGACAACATCCTCAGCCCCGCGTGCGACGTGGTTGAATTGCGCAAGCGAGTCGGCATGGTCTTTCAAAAGCCCAATCCGTTTCCGAAGTCGATTTATGACAACGTCGCCTACGGGCCACGACTTCACGCGCGATTGACTCGCGACGAAACCGATGCGCTCGTCGAGCGTTCGCTCAAGGCGGCCGCGCTCTGGGACGAGGTCAGCCATCGTCTCAAACATTCCGCTCTCGGCCTTTCCGGCGGGCAACAGCAGCGCCTTTGCATCGCCCGCGCCATCGCCTGCAACCCCGAAGTCCTGCTGATGGACGAGCCCTGCTCCGCGCTCGATCCGATCGCCACCGGGAAAATCGAAGACCTCATCGACGATCTCCGCACCACCTACACCGTCGTCATCGTCACCCACAACATGCAACAGGCCGCCCGCTGCAGCGACTATTGTGCCTTCATGCACCTTGGCGAGGTCGTCGAGTTCGGCAGCACCACCAAGATCTTCCAGAACCCGGAAAAGAAGCAGACCGAAGACTACATCACCGGTCGATTCGGCTGATCGTATGAAGACCGATCGCGAGCTTCCGGCTACACTCATCTCATGCGATACGTCTCGACCCTGGTTTGTGTGGGTTTGTGCTTCGGCTGCATGATGACGAGTCAGTCGCGTGCAGCGGATTCTCCTTCGCAGCCGCCCGCACCACAGTCGGATGAGCCCGCCGACAAGCTCGTACGATTTCCCTTCGTCGAGGTCGATCGCGTTGCACGCGAAGTGCGCGTCGAGTCCACGATGATCGCCGTCGACATGCCGATCGAGTTCCTCGTCATCGCCGACGGCGGGCCCGATCACGAGGCCGTCCTGCGGACGCGTGCCAAGCCCAGCCACGTCCATGCCGGTCTGCTGTTGCTCGGTCTCGAGCCCGGCTCCCCCGTCCGCTACGTCGAAGCCACCCGTTCCTCCGTCGCGCCGTTCGGTCCGCCGCTTCGTCTGTCGGTTCGATGGGTCGATGCACAGGGCCTCACACGTAGCGCGCCGGCGACTTCGTTTCTTCGCTCGCTGCGCGACGGTAAGTCGATGCCGGATCAGCCCTTCATTTTTGCCGGCTCGATGGTGCGTGAGGACGACGGCGCCTATGCCGCCGATCTGGCGGGGTATCTGGTCAGCATCGTCAACTTCGAGCTTTCGCCCATCGATGTCCCACGACTGGCCAGCAGCAGCAACGAGACGCTGGAATGGGAGCTCGATCGCAACACCGCTCCGCCCGCCGGCACGCCGGTGACGTTGATCATCACGCCGATCAAGGATCCGCCCGCCACGACGCCCGCCGAGGAAAATGATCCGAAGTCGGCCGACGACGCCGAAACGAGGATCGCGCCCGCCGCCAGTCTGGATGTGCTGCGTGATCGCTGGCGGTCGGCCGTCCGTCCCCATGCCGACGCCGTGCGTGACGCCGCCCAGACGCATTACGAGATCATCACCGACCTTCGCCGCAAGCAGCAGCGTTTGATCGACGAAGCCGACCGCATCCAGCGTTTGATCGACGAGCTCGAGCGTGAATATGAGCAGCTCACCACCCCTCGTCCCACGCCATGAGATCCGCGCGAGCCAGCAGAGGATCCAAGCCAAGATCCCGCGGCCGCGCATGAGAGATTTTCACCACGGCACGTCGGGTTTGGACAAGTCACGTAGGGCGGCGCGAATCAATGGCGCCGCGATGGGGTGTGGTGGGGGTGGTGCGATGGGCTACGGGCCTGCATTGGCTGGTGATCTCGCTGGCTGCATGGCCGCGGTCTAATCAAACGGGTAGATCGAAGGACGACAGCAGGCACGATGCAGTCGGATCAACGGAGAATAGAAATAGCCCAGCAGGTTTCCGCGACTTACCGAGCGACCACTGACGTCGACGTACGTCTCCCACTCCGCCAGTGCCGGTTGCCAATGAGAGACATCGGTGATCGCGAGCCCGCCGTGACCGGCAGCAAAGCGCAACCGCCCTGACTGCGACGGTTTGTATTCGCCTCCCAAAGCGATAACGATGTACGAGCCTACATAGAGGATCACCAAAATGGCGACCCATCGCATCCAGATTCGTTTGCGTGATGTCTTCGCTGTTTGCGGGATAACAGACCTCTGTTTAATGGCCGGAACCGCACCGAGCAAGTTCGATTTTAGCAGAATACCCGACGCGGGCCAGCCCGCCGCAGTGGCAGTTCATGTAGCGGGCCGACTGGTCGGGAGTGCGTAGGGTGCATGCAACAACATTACGCGTCAGCCTTCGCTTTTGCTGCAGCAACGCGAGCGTTTCGGCGGACGTGGTAGAGCGCGATCTTCGCGCCGACCCAACGCCTTACACGCGGTAGTCGGCGAACGAATTT
>JAIYCY010000020.1 GCA_027487775.1 Planctomycetaceae bacterium | reverse complement strand
CTTCCCATACCCCATCCCCAACACCCCATACCCTTTCCACGTCTTCCCAAACCCCATCCCCAAAACCCCATACCCTTTCCACGTCTTCCCATACCCCATCCCCAACACCCCATACCCTGTTCTCAAGGTCTTGGGATCATGCGCCGGCGGGCATTTGTTGGGTGAGGCAGTGGATCGCGCCGAGGCCCCAGATGATTTCGTCGCAGCGAAGGCCGATGACTTCGTGGTCGGGCAGGTTCGATTGAAGCGTTTTGAGCGCGAGTTTGTCGTTCTTGCGATCGCCGAAGATGGGGACGAGCAGCGCGTTGTTGACGAAGAGAAAGTTGAGATAGGTGGCGGGGCAGCGCTGGTTGTCGATGACGAGCGGTGCAGGCATGGGGAGTTCGAGGATGGTGAAGGGATTGCCGTCCTGGTCGCGAAGGGTGTCGAGTTGTTTGCGAACGCGTTTGAGGACGCGGTGGTTTTTGTCGGACGGATTGCTTTCGACGGCGAATGCGATGGTGGTGGGATTGATGAATCGCGCGAGGTCGTCGATGTGTCCGTCGGTGTCGTCACCTTCGATGCCGCCCGTGAGCCAGCAGACGTGGGACTGGCCGTAGAAATCTTTGAGGTAGGTTTCGATGTCTTCGCGTGAGAGATGTGGATTGCGATTGCGATTGAGCAGGCAATCGGTGGTGGTTAGGATGGTGCCGCGGCCGTTGAAGTCGACGGCTCCGCCTTCCATGACGATGCCGGGATGAAAGACGGGGCGGATCTTGAGTTGATCGGCGATGTGGGTGGGGACGCGGTCGTCGTCGTCGTAGGGCGGATACTTTCCGCCCCATGCGTTGAATCCCCAATCGACAACGGCGAGCTTGTTGTTTTTGATGAGAAACGCAGGTCCGTGATCGCGGCACCATGCTTCGTTGGTGGGGATGTGGTGGAAGTGGACGCGCGGCATTTTCACGCCGGCGGACTTGAGTTGCTGGGTGACGATGTGCTGCCAGTTTTCGTTGGGGACGTTGATGCGAACGTCCTGTCTTAGGGCGATCTGTTTGACGATCTCGCAAAGCTGTGCGCCGATGAGGTGATAACGTGCGGGGAAGCTGATGCCTTCCGGGCGAGGCCAACTGAAGAATGTGGCTTGCTGTTTTTCCCACTCGGCAGGGAAACGATAGCCGAGCTGACGAGGGGTTTTGGTGATGGTGGGCATGGCTTTTGGCGTGGGCATGGGTGAGTCGAGCGGTTTGATGTGGCGTGAGATGGCAGAATGGAAGATGGAAATGGAAATGAGTTTGGATCAGACGCGAAGGACGACTTTGCCGCGGCTGGCATCTTGCATGACGCGTTGGTGGGCCAGTGCAGCATCCTTGAGATCGAATACGTCTCCGACGACGGGTCGAAGTGAGCGATTGGCGAGACCTGCTTCGATGGCGGCGAACGCGCGGCGAAGCGAGGCGTCGCCACCGGACCAGAGCATGACGCCGGTGATGGAGGTTTCGCGTGCCATGGTTTTGCGTGGGTCGATTTCGATTTTTCCGCGTGACCCGACGACGACGATGCGTCCTGCATGTGCGAGCAGATCGAGGTCGCGATCGAGGTTGGTGCTGGCGAGCATTTCGAGGATGAGATCGACGCCGCGAGAGGCGGTGTGTCGGGCGATTTCGTGCATGTAGTCGGGTGATTTGTGATCGAAGACGGCAGATGCTCCGTCGAGTCGGACTTGCTCGCGACCTGCGTCGCTGGATGCGGTGCCGAGGACGATTGCGCCAGCGGCGGCGGCGAGTTGAACGGCTGCGGATCCGACTCCGCCGCTTGCGCCGTGGATGAGGACGGTTTGTCCGGGTTGGAGGCCGCCTCGTTCGAAGAGTCCACGGTAGGCGGTCGCGTATGCGACGGGGACTGCTGCGCCTTGTTCGAAGCTGAGGTGTGCGGGCAGTTCGTAGGCGTCGGTGGGTTTGACGGTGACGAGCTCTGCGTAGCAGCCCGTATGACGAGGTCCGGTGGTACCGAGGCAGAAGACGCGACGCCCGGCTGCGGGTCCGTCGAGGACTTCGCCGCTGATTTCGGTTCCGGGGATGTAGGGCGTGGCGATGGCGGCACCGTAGGTTCCGCTGCGGACGTAGGTATCCACCGGATTCACGCCGACGGCGCGGACGCGTACGAGCCATTCGCCTTCATGTGGAACCGGGTCTGGGACATCTTCGTAACTGAGCACGTCGGGCCCGCCGAAATGATGGATGCGGATGGCTTTCATAGATGGTGTGAGTTTACCGATTTGCGTGGCGATTGCCTCACGGGCGATGAGCGTCTACAACGCATCACCATGGCGGACGATCTGACGAAACTGCGTGAAAAGATTGACGTGTTGGATGCCGACATTGTGAGGCTGCTGAACGAGCGTGCGCGCGTGGTGGTGGAGGTGGGGCGTGTGAAGCAGGCGACGAACGAGCCGATCTACGCGCCTGATCGTGAGAAGGTGGTGCTGGAGAAGGTATCGCAGTTGAATCAGGGTCCGCTTCCGGATCGATGTTTGCGTGCGGTTTATCGGGAGCTGATGAGCGGAAGTTTTGCATTGGAGCGGCCGCTGCGGATCGGATTTCTCGGGCCGGTGGGAACGTTTAGTCATCAGGCGGCTGGGGTGAAGTTTGGGGCAAGTGTGGACTATGTTCCGCTGGCGGACATTCGCAGTGTTTTTGAGGAGGTCACGCGAGGTCACATCGATTACGGGATGGTACCGGTGGAGAACTCGATTCACGGCGGGGTGATCGACACGCTGGATGCTTTTTTGGGGAGTTCGGCGCGGATATGTGCGGAGGTGCTGATTACGATTCATCACAATCTGCTAGCGCGTGAGCCTTGGGAGAAGATCACGCGGATTTGCTCAAAGCCGGAGGTGTTTACGCAATGTCGCAATTGGCTGGAAGCGACCGCGAAGGGGCGTGAGATCGCCCCGGTGGCGAGCACGAGCCGCGCCGCGGAGATGGCCGCGACAGAGCCGGGTACGGCGGCGATTGCGAGTTCGATCGCGGCGCGGTTGCACGGATTGACGACTGTATTTGAAAACATCGAGGACGATCCGAACAACGTCACTCGTTTTTGGGTGATTTCGCGTGAACCTGCCAAGCGGACCGGTGACGACAAGACAGCGATTCTGTTTACCACGAGTCACAAGCCTGGCGCGCTGGCAGAGGTTTTGGACGTGTTCCGTGACAGCGGCATCAACCTGACCGACATCGAGAAGCGTCCGAGCAAGAAGGTCAATTGGGAGTACTTTTTCTTCATCGACACGCAGGGACATGCCGACGATGAGGCGATGAAGCGTGCGATCAGCGAGGCGAAGAAGCATTGCCTGCAGTTGAGCGTTCTGGGTAGCTATCCGCGGGCGACGGAAGTGCTGTGACGGATGCATGGCTTATCCGGGGATTGAAGAGGGTGCGAGATGAGTGCAGGCCGGGTCATGGTGAAGTTGTTGCGTGAGATCGCGCATGAGAGCGGGATCGGGATGGAGACGAGCGGGCATGACTGGGTGATTCGGCTTGAGAAGGCGGGTGTGGTGCGTTGGGTGTTCGGCTACGACTTTGAATTGAATTCGGCGGCGGCGCATTTGCTGGCGAAGGACAAGTCGGCGGGGTGTGAGGCGATGCGGGCGGCGGGCGTGGCGTGTGTGGCGCATGAGCTTTTCATTCCGCCCTCACTGCGGAAGTTTGTGGGTGATGTCGGATCGTTCAATTCGTTGCACGAGACGTTCGAGCGATTTAATCGGGATGTCGTAGTGAAGCCGAACGACGGGACGGGGGGACTGGACGTGATGCGGTGTCGGAGTTTGGCAGAGTTGGAGGAAGCGGTGGTGCGTGTGTGGGGCCGGCAACGATCGGTTTGCGTTTCTCCGTTTGAGTTGATTGTGCGTGAGATGCGGCTGGTGGTGTTGGATGGTGAGGTGCTGGTGATGTACGAGAAGCGCAGGCCCGAGGTGGTCGGCGACGGGCGGTCGACGTTGCTGGAGTTGCTTGGTGTGCAGGGGGCGAAATCGGATGCCGGATCGACGTGGGCGGATGGTGCGATGTTGTCTGCAGTGGGACGGGATGCGCGTGAGATGAAGCTTGATTTGTCGCGGGTGCCGAAGCAGGACGAGGTTGTCGTGCTGAATTGGCGACACAATCTGGGGCAGGGCGCGGGGATTGTGCAGCTGGATCCGATGGATGGCTCGCATCACGAGGCGATCGAACTTGCGCGTCGTGCGGGTGAGTCGATGAATCTGCGATTCGGTTCGGTGGATTTGATCGAGTTGGAGAGTCGCGATGGCGTTCGCATGATGAAAGTGATGGAGATCAATGCAGGTGTGATGATGGAAAGTTTTGCGAAGCAGGCGACGGGGGGGCTGGAAAAGGCGAAGCATGTTTATGCGCGTGCGGTGGAAGCTATGTTCAAGCCGTTGTGCGGGGTGAGTTGATGGCGTATCGCGAGCCGTTCATTGCGGATTTGGTGAGGCGGCTTGCGTCGCGGCTGGGGGCGAGTGTTTTCATCGAGCCGGAGTTTGGGCACTACGGATACATTGATTTTCCGAACGGGCGTCGGACTTTTTTTTGTGACAACCGCTTTGACCTAAACACGCAGGCGGCGGTTCGCGTGGCGGCGGACAAGGGCGTTTGCCGGACGATGCTGAAGCGATTCGGCTTCAACGTTCCCGAGGAGATGACGTTCTGGCCGCGTGGGAAGTTTCCCGCTGCGCCGCAGTCCCGGCACATCGAGCAGGCGATCGATTTTGCGAATCGCGTGGGGTATCCGGTTTTTGTGAAGCCCGTTGCGCGCAGTCAGGGTAAGGGCGTGTCATGCTGTTTTGATGCATCGGATTTGCGCGAAGCGAGTGAGGCGATCTTTGCGACGAGCGATGTTGCGATCGTGCAGCCGCGTTGCGTTGGGCGCGACTATCGTGTGGCCGTATTGGATGGTCGCGTGATCCAGGCGTATGAGCGCATTCCGCTGGAGGTTTTGGGCGACGGGCGCTCGAGCATTTGGCAATTGATCGAGAAGAAGCAGAGACGATTTCGCGAGTCGGGTCGCGATACGACGATTCGATTGACGCCAGCGATGCAGAAGTCACTTTCGCGCGCGGGTCTGAATGTGGAATCTCGGCCGAGCAGAGGCAAGCGGGTGCGGCTGACCGAGGTGAGCAATCTGTCGATCGGTGGAACGTCGCGCGAGATGACGAGCGAGGTTCATCCGCGATTCCGCAGGCTTTGCGTGGCGGTCGCACATTCGCTGAATTTGCGATTTTGTGGGATCGATCTGCTCACACCGTCGATTGCGAGGTGGTCTGATCGGCATGTGATCCTCGAAGTCAACGCGAGCCCTGGCCTGGATCATTACGCGTTGGACGATCAACGCGCTCAGGGGCGGTTGGTGGACCGGCTTTACTTGAAGGTGCTGCGGGCCGCGATGGAACCGCGAGGATGACGTCCGCGTATGGGATTTCCCGGCGTTCGGATGGTTTCTGATGTCGATATGATTCTGATGTCGATTTCTCGTCGATGAGAGGTTGATCAGCCGTCGATCAAACGTCGAGTAGCAGCCTTGTGGGGTCTTCGAGGAGTTGTTTGATTCGGACGAGGAAGGTGACGGACTCGCGGCCGTCGATGATGCGGTGGTCGTAGCTGAGTGCGAGGTACATCATGGGTCGGACGACGATTTGTCCATCGATGACAACGGGTCGTTCCTTGATGGCGTGCATGCCGAGGATGGCGCTTTGGGGGAGGTTAAGGATGGGCGTGGAGAGGAGAGATCCGAAGATGCCGCCGTTGGTGATGGTGAAGGTTCCGCCTGAGAGATCGTCGAGACCGAGTTTGCCGTCACGTGCGGCGAGTGCGACGCGTTTGATTTCCTTTTCGATGGTAGCGAAGGACATTGAATGGGCGTTTTTGAGGACGGGGACGGTGAGGCCACGATCGGTGGAGACTGCGACGCCCATGTGGACGTGATCGAAGAGGACGATGTCATCGCCGTCAATTTGTCCGTTGACGCGTTCGAATTCAGTGAGTGCGATGGAGGCAGCGCGGACGAAGAATCCCATGAAGCCGAGGCCGATGCCATGTTTCTTTTCGAAGGCTTCCTTGTAGGTTGATCGGAGGTTCATGATGGCCGACATGTCCACCTCGTTGAAGGTGGTGAGCATGGCGGTGGACTGCTTGGCCTTGACGAGGTTTTCGGCGATGCGTTTACGGATGCGGCTCATGGCGAGTCGCCGGGTGCCTGGAGCGGCGGGGACTGCGCCGGTGGTGGCGGCGATTTCGGAGGCGCTGGGCTGCTGGGCCTTGGGCGGGGATGGTTGCGAGGCGGATTGATTTTGAGCGATGGTGACTTCGGGGCGAACGGTTTCGGTGGAGAAGGGCGGTGGCGTGGATTTGCCAGCGGCGGCCTTTTCGACGTCTTCTTTGGTGAGGCGTCCGCCGGGCCCGGTGGGCGTGACGCGGGCGGGATCGACACCGGTTTCGGCGACGGCGCGTCGAGTTGCGGGCGAGAGATCTTCGGGGCGTTTGGCTGAGGCCGAGGTGGGGCTTGTGCCGTTGGAGGACAGTGAGGGCGTGCCGACGGATGCGGCGACGCCGGTGGCGTTCGCGGGTGTTGCAGAGGAGGCTTTGGGGGAGCCTGCGGGGTCGACTTCTGCGATGGCGTCCCCGACTTTGACGACGGTGCCCGGTTGGACGAGGTGTTTGATCACCCCGCCCTCGGCGCTGGGGATGTCGGCGTTGGCTTTGTCGGTTTCGACTTCGGCAACGGGTTCGCCTGGGGCGACACGCTCGCCGTCGGCGCGGTGCCATTTGAGGAGTGTGACTTCGTTGATGCTTTCGCCCATCGAGGGCACTTTGACGAGCGTGGGCATGGCTATGGTCTTTGAAATAGGATGAGGTGGAAGTGGTGAACGACCAACAATAGCTCGGGCTGTTCCGACGATGCGTCGATGATCGACGCATCGAGGCTGTGATTCAAGATCGACCTAATCGTCCCGGCGAGTTTAACGCGGGGAGGCGGCTTCGGCATCGAGCTTGAGGAAGAGTGCGTCATTGCGATCGGTGTCGAAGTAGCGTTCCATGAGTCGACCGTCGGGTGACATCAGAACGATGAAGAGCCTGCTGGTGTTGAGCGGATTCGAGCGAATGTCGACGAGTGTCCACGAGGAGCGATAGTCGATATCGCCGACTTGTCGACCGATGGGTTCGCCGATGTTGTAAGCGGCGACGTCTTTGTGGCGTAGTCCGTTCTGCCAGCGGAAGACCGCGAGGCGTGCGCTGGACTGACCCTCGGCGGGGTTTGCCGCGAGGAAGACGTGAACGAGGGGCGGGGTTGTGATGGGTGCGGAGAATTCGCTGGCATTTTCGCCTGCGATCCAGAGGGCCTGAGCGTCTTCGGGGTTCTGAGCGACATTCTGGGTCTTGTAGAGGGGATTTTGGATGAAGTACCGGACGCGGTACCGATAGGTCTGATCGGGCAGCGCCGAGTCATCGTAGGCCCAACAGACGACTTCGCCGCCGGGATGTTCTGCCGGGTTGAAGGGTGCTGTGGGAGGGGGTGGGAACTGGAGTCGTAGCGGGTCGTTTGGCTGCTGCTGCATGCCTTCGCCGGGGAAGAATTCGCCGGGGAAGAATTCGCCGGGGACCTCACCGGGAGGGAATTCTCCGCGTCCTGCTCCGGGCATTCCGGGCGGGGGATAGTTGGGGCCACGGGGGGCATTTTGGAAGGGTGTGGTCGAGGATGAGGGGGTGGAATTGGTCTGAGACGGCCCGTTTGAGGCAGTGGGAGATACCGGGCCGATGTTGGAGGGATTGAACACTTCCGCGGGGATGATGGTGTCGGTGGGGAACTGGGGCTGAGGCGGAGGGTTGGAGAAGCCGGGTGGAGGACCACCTTCGCCGCCACCGCCACCGCCACGTCCACCGCGACCGCCGCCTCGACCGCCGCGTTCGCCGCGACGACGTTCGGCTTCTTCTGCGGCGCGTTGTCGGCGGTACTCGACGACGAGTCGACGGAGCTCCGGCGGAAGGTCGGCGAGCGGGCCGGTGTAGGTGGAAGGGTCGAAGGTAGCCGGATCGAGGGCTGGCGCGGTTTCCCGGTTTTCGGTCGGATCGACGAGGGTAGGGTCGTCGCCGACGAGGATTTCGAAGAACTCGGGCTGTAGGATATCGAGTTGGCGGGGTATGGCCCAGGCGATGAGCGCGTCGGACGCGGGGATGCCGGTGGGTGCGATGCGTTGTGCGGGCCACGAGCCTGGTGGACGTTGATGGGTGAGGGGTTGTACGACGGCTTCTTCGCCCCAGGTGCCGTCGGGGAGTTGTCGTTGTCGGATAAGTTCGACGCGGAGTGCGCTGGTGCGTTGGAGTTGTGGAGGGATGCCGGCGACTTGGAAAGACTGAGCGACGGCGGCGAGGTTGAGTTTGAACTGGACGCGGACCCACGAGACGTCGCGAGCATCATCGGGAGCGGCGGCGCCTTCTTCGCGGACTGGGGCTGCGCTGGGGGTGAGCGAGCTGACGCGTGCTTGACCGAAGGTGACTGTATCGTGAATCGGTGCGGGAAGTGCGGGGATGGTTGCGACGAGTGCCCCGCCGGTGAGGTCGAGATTGGTGGAGCCGGACGATCCTTCGACGCGCGTGGGATTGACGGGGAAGAGAACTCCGGGGAGGAGGGCGACGTCGGTGGGCGGCTGCATGCGTTTGCGGAAGTCGCTGACGTAGTCGGGTACTTTGAATTCGACAGATCTGGAGGTGTCGAGTCGATTGCGCAGTGGAGTTGCGCTTTCGGTGCGGATGATTTCGTCGATTTCGCCAGCGGAGACGCTTCGACCGTTGATTTCGGCGGGGACGGGGTTCGCGACGCCGGGTAGGAAGCGTGCGAGCATGAGAACGAGCAGAAGCCCGCCGAGGCCTAGGACGGCCCACTGCACATGTTTTTCGAGCAGAGCAAGAACTTTTTGCATGATACACCTAGCGCGGAGTTGTCAGTCGATGGTTGTCACTCGATGGCTGTCAATCGATCAGGTCAGTCGATCAGGTCAGTCGTGGCTTATTGATTTTGGTTCGAGGTGTTGATGACGGGATTATTGCATGGGTGGTGCATTTCGGGTGGCGAGATAGGCCTTGACCGCGTCGGGGAGCCAGGGGCCGAGCGCCGAGCGAATGATGAGGATATCGACGCGGAGGTTAAGTCTGACAACTTGGTCGGGGCCATAGAGATATCCGTCGCGGAATGCGATGCCGGTATCGACGGAGCTGAGGCTGACCTGATTGACGAAGAGGTAACGACCGGCGGTGAGAGAGGAGATGATCTGGGGGACCTTTCGGGCATCGACGATGATTTCGATGTCGATGGTGTTGGTTTCGTAGAGGTCGTTGGGTCTTGGATGTCCGAAGGGGCCGGTGGAGTAGTCACGGCTGATGGGTAGGGAGGCGTTGAACGAGGGTTCGATCGCGGGTGCGGCTTCGGTGCCTGGTGCGAATCCGCCGGTGCTGGAGGGGCCGAAATTGTAGCCTGTCTGACCGATGTCGAGACGTACGAGATGTTTGATGGGTGCGTCGTAGACGTTGGTGGCGTTTCGGTTGACATCGGCGATGGCGCGGAGAGCCATTTCCTGGAGCCAGAGGCTGTATTGAGCGTTGAACGCGGTGGCGAGATCGATGGAGGCGGCGGCTCCGGCTTGACCGCCGACCTGTGCGAGTGCGGGGTGTGGGAGGACGGCGCCGGGGCTGAAGTAGATGCGGCTTTGCTCGGCGCGTCGTTGTTTGATCTGTCGTGGGAGTTCGGACCGCATCTTGGCGACGGCTTCTTCGACGGCGGGCAGGTTGGTGGGCCTGGAGTCGGGTCCGAAGATGGTTTGCTGTTGCCGGATGAGTGCTTCCTGGCGTTTTTCGATGTCGGAGAGTTCTGCGAGGGTTGGAGCGAGGCCTCCGCGGGTGATGCGGGCGTAGACGGAGTTGGGGAAGTTGGTCGGATCGATGGCGGTAGCGTTGAGGTAGGCGTTTCGGAACTGCTGCAGGACGAGCCGTTCGCTGGAGCCTGATGCGATGCGTGGGAAGACGCGACGGCCTTCCGGATCCAGGGGTTCGACGTTGGTGAGGCTCAGGGTAGCGGATTGGAGCTTGTCGGCCTGTTCTTTGAGGGCGTCGAGTGCCTTTTGTGCGGCCTCTTTGGTGGCATCGTTGGGGAAGATGTCGAGGGGTTTGGCTTCTGTCTCATCGACATTCAGAAGGGGAGCGGTGTAGGTGGAGCTGACGAGTGAGCTGAGCGAGCTATGTTGCTCCTGACTCGCCGAGACGCGGGCGCGCAGGTCGGCGAAATTGCCCGGGAGCGGCCAGACGAAGGTGACGACCAGGAAGACGATCGCGACGAGCCCGCAGATGAGGCTCAGAAGGTTTTTCTTGAGGATCTCTAGAACTTTTTTCATGGCAGGTCGGGTTCGGGGTCGTTGCGATGCGTCAGTGACTTAATCAGTGGCCGGTTCGATTGATTGAGACGTTTTTTTCGATCGAATAGTTCTTGTGCGTGGTGTTGGGTCGAGTTTAAGGGAATCGAACGGCGTTGATGGTTACGAGTCAGTCCTTGTGAATCCGATTTATTGCGGGTTGCCTTCGGTGGATTCGCCCGTGCCTTCGGTGGATTCGCCTGTGCCTTCGGCGGGCATGGGCGGGGTGAAGGCAGGGGGATCGATGGCGATTCGGAAGACCAGATCGATGATGAAGTCCTGGCTTTGGTCTTCGCCGGTGATTGGGTCTTGTAGTGCAGCTCGTACGGCTTCTTCCTGTGTGAGTGCAGGGTCGTTGGGCTGTGGGTTGGGGTTGAATTCTGGGCTGAAACCGGGTCCGAATTCGCTTCGACCTGGGTTGAAGGGGTCGAACTCGCTGCCTGCAGCACCGCCCTGCCAGCCGCCGCCTTGCTGGGGTTGGCTGCCGTCGCCGGTAAGACTGGATTCGGCGGCGATTCTGGCGGCGTGATCTGCGATGAGTCGTGCGCGGTAACTGGCGTCTTGCTCGATGCGTAGAGATTGGAGGACTTCAACGCGTTCGACGCGATAGCGGAGTTTTGGCCTTGCTTCGGTCGGCATGATGGAGGCGAGCGCGGCCTTGATTTGATTGTCTGCGAATTCTTCTGCCTGTTCGTAAGGCGTGATGAGTCGCATGGAGACGACGAAGCCGCGTTGCTGGGTTCCGATGACGCCTTCGACGGGTGCTTCGGAGGGTTGAGGCACTCCCATGGCCGGGCCGAACTCGTTGAATTCACCCGTGAACGCGGGGCCACCGGGGGTGAAAGACCCGCCCGGGCTGGAGGGCATGCCGGGCATGGGGCTGCTGGTTCCGGCGTTGAGTCGACCGAGGGCTGCGGCGTATTGACCGGCGTCGTTGATATCAGTGACGTACTCGCTTCGAAGCTGTTCGATGCGGAAGAGCTGACGTTGTCCGCGTGGCAGCGCCTTGATCGCGTCGGCGTCGCCGGCTTCGAGTGCCTTGGCGAGTGCGGGCGAGGGCGTGGGCAGTGCTTTGGCGATATCGATGAGGATGTCCGACCAGAGGGCTGCGCCTTCGTTGAGGGCCCGGAGGTTGGCGATGCGGGCGCGATCATCCGCGCCTCCGCCGGCGATGTTGTTGTAGTCGCTGGCCCGGGTTTGGGCTTCGGAGAGGACGCGGGCGTTTTCGTCGCGTACGCCCTGGTTGCGGCTGTAGCTGATGTCTTCGAGGAAGTAGCGACCGAATCCGACGAGTGCGCCCACGCCGACCAGTGCGGCAGCGGTGGCGAACCACTTGGTCTTTTCCTTCCACATCTTCTCGCGTCGGATCGAGGCCGGGAGAAGGCTGGAGGTGATCTTGGCTTCTTCCATCGCCTGCAGCGCGAGGCCGTAGGCGCCGTGGAGGCTCAGGATGTTTTCCGTCATCGCGGCGGCAACCTTGGTGTCGGCGGGCATGCCGGCCGCGAAGGTGTCGGGTCGCTCGACCGGGAGTTGCAGATTCTGTTCGAGGTATTTCGGGAGTGCCGGAAGCCGGAAGGTTCCACCGAGCGCGATGATTTTCTCGATTTTGCTTCCGCGATTCACCGAACCGTAGAAGCCGACCGAGCGTTGAATCTCCGCGACGAGGTCGGCAAAAACCGGTCTCATGGCGCTGAAGATCTGACGCATGTATTTGCTTGACTGCGCGTCACGCTTCAGCTCTTCCGCCTTTGCGGTGGTGATCTTGAAGGCCTTGGTCAGCACCTCGGTGAAATTATTTCCGCCGATGGGGATCGAACGGTGCCAGATGCTGTGATCGTTGCCGATGATGAGGTCGGTGGTTTCCGCGCCGACATCGATGATCATCGCGACCGTCTCGCCGAGCCGGTTGTCGAATTGCACCGCGTTATAGACCGCGAGCGGCAGTGTTTGTACCGCCTGCACGTCGAGGTTGACGTCGGTGTAGAGCTTGACCTGTGCGTTGACCAGCTCTTTACGCATCGCAAAGATGCCGACTTCGACTTCAGGATCATCCGGCTTGTTAAAGAGCTGATATGACCATTCGACATCTTCGAGCGGGAATGGGATCTGCTGAATGGCTTCGAAGCGGACGATTTCAGGAATGCGCTTGGGCTCGACGGGCGGAAGCTTGATGAAGCGTGCGAAGCTGGTCTGACCGCTCACACCGATGGCGACCGCACTGCCGCGCGTGCCCTTGCGGACCATGAATTCCGCGATCGACTTTTTGATCAGTTCGTCGCGATTATCTCCGGCTTGGGAGAGGATGGTTTCGTGTTCGATGAATTCGAAATCGTCCACACGAACGCCGTCGCCCGATCGGACGAGCTTGACGGCCTTCAAGGCGCGGTTGCCGATGTCGATTCCCCAAGCGGTACGCGGGCTGGCCATGCGGACTCCTCGGTGCTGTCGCAAGTCGCCTGACGCAAAAGTGATTTCGCAACGTCAAGCGTGGTTGAGCAAATCTGTCCATCTCGACGATCGAGGGCTTTGCAACGCAGGGTAAACGATCCGAGCGTAGCGCGACCAAGGGCCGTCGAGTCTTGTGGTGTACCCGCAAGCGGCGAATGCTTCAATCCCAACCCGCGCTAGGCACAGGCTTTCATGGAAACGCGTCTGAATGCAGACAGCCCTGTCGACTTCCGACCCCGGACAGTTGTCGGTTGCGTGTCATCTGATAATCTATTCGGCCTATGAAGCGACTTCTGACTTCCGTCATCCTGGCTACACTCGTCGTCTCCGCCCCCGGTTGTGGGGCGGGCAAGAGTGCTTACTACGGATTCTGGGAACAGTTCGGCTACGAAAAACGCGACATCTTCGTCGAACGCGTGGAAGAGGCTCGCGATGCCCAGAACGATGCCAAGGAAGAATTCAAGACCACGCTCCAGCGGTTCCAGGAGATTACCGGCGCGGACGGAGGGGCGCTTGAGTCCAAGTACAACAAGCTCAAGAGCGCCTATGACGCCTGCAAGAGCCGGGCAGAAAAAGTCACCGCCCGCATCAACAGCGTGGAAACCGTCAGTGCCGACCTTTTCCGCGAATGGGAAGGCGAAATCGCCCAAATGAGCAACCCCGATCTGAAGGGCAAGAGCCAGCAACTCCTCGCCGACACCAAGGGCCGCTACGCCGACCTGATCGCCACCATGCGTCGCAGCGAAGCCAAGATGCCGCCGGTGCTGACCGCTTTCAACGACCAAGTCCTGTTCCTCAAGGCCAATCTCAACGCCCAGGCCATCAGCAGCTTGCAGGGCACGGCCGTCGAGATCGATCGCGACGTCCAGAGCCTGATCGCGGACATGGACGCTTCGATCGCCGAAGCAGATGAGTTCATTGCCAGCCTCGGCAAAAAGTAATCCCCGCCTCCCCGGTCGCCCCATCCGGTCCAGAGGACGGGCAGGCGGACGAGGGAATCCGGTCGATCGCTACGACGCCCTCGCCTGTCGGCACGCTCACCTGACAGGGGGGGCGTCTTTCTATATCTTCCCCGAACCCGTTCACTCACTCAGTAAAAAGCCAATCCCATGAGCCAAGATTCACCCACAGCTAAAGACCCAGCCGCCAAAGACGAGGCCGCCAACTACAAGGCGACGCTCAATCTGCCCGCCACCGATTTCCCCATGAAGGCCGACCTCGTCAAGAGCGAGCCCGCGCGACTCGCGAAATGGAAGGCGTCGAACCTCTACACACGCCTCATGGACAAGCGCCGCGACGCCAAGCCCTTCATCCTTCACGACGGCCCGCCCTTTGCCAATGGCGACATCCACATCGGGCACGTCGTCAACAAGACGCTTAAGGACATCGTCCTCCGCTACAAATCGATGGCCGGTTTCAAATGCCCCTACGTCCCCGGCTGGGACTGCCACGGCCTGCCCATCGAACACAGAATACAGGAGCAGATCGGCCCGAAGTGGCGCGACACACCCGTCGCAGACATCCGCAAGCAGTGCTTCGAGTACGCCCAGAGCTACGTCGAAAAACAGGCCGACCAGTTCCAGCGCGTCGGCGTGCTCGGCGATTGGTCCAATCCTTATCGCACGATGGCGCCCGCGTATGAGGCCTCCACCCTCGAGGTCTTCGCCCGCATCGTCGAACGAGGTCTGGTCTATCGTCAGCTCAAGCCCGTCAACTGGAGCATCGAAAACCAGACCGCCCTCGCCGAGGCGGATCTTGAGTACAAGGACGTTGTCGACACCAGCGTCTATGTCGCCTTCACCGCCGCCAATCCCGGCGCGCTCAAGGCCCGACTCGACATTCGCCTCCGCGCGGACGTCAAATTCCTCATCTGGACCACCACACCCTGGACGCTCCCGGCCAATCTCGCCATCGCGGCCGGGCCCGATGTCGACTACGCGCTTCTGCACGTCGAAGAAGAGGGCAACTCCACCGTCCTCATCCTCGCATCCGAGCTTGTTGAAAAAGTTCTCGCCAAGCGTCCGTCAGCATCGCGGACGACGAATCTTCTCAAGACCGTCAAAGGACGCGATCTCGAAGGTCTCGAATACGCGCATCCCTTCATCGATCGCATCGGAAAGGTGGTGCTGGCCGACTACGTCACGACGACCGACGGCACGGGCCTGGTTCACACCGCCCCCGGGCACGGCGACGAGGACTACCAAACCGGTCGCCGCTACGGACTTGATGTCTACTGCCCCGTCCTCGCCCATGGCCGCTTCGACAGCACTGTCCCCAACTGGCTCACCGGCCTCAACGTCTGGCAGGCCAACCCCGTCATCATCGACAAGCTGCGCGAAACGTCATCCCTCTTCGTCGACGAAAAATATCCCCACAGTTATCCGCACGACGCCCGCTCGAAAAAGCCGACGATCTACCGCGCCACACAGCAATGGTTCGTCAGCGTCGACAAATCCTTTGTCGCCCATCCCCAATTCGACAAGCCCTTTAGCGCCGGCGCATCGTCATCAGATCAAGAAGCCTCGATCCGCGCTCGCGCGCTCAAGGCCATCGACAACGAGATCACCTTCCATCCCGACTGGGGCCGCGCACGGCTTCGTGGCATGCTCGAATCGCGCCCCGACTGGGTCCTCTCGCGCCAGCGTGCCTGGGGCCTGCCCATGCCGATCTTCTACTCCGCCGACGATCGTCCGCTGCTCGATGCCGGCGTCATCCGTGCGGTGTCGCGCCACTTCGCTCGCGTCGGCTCGGACGCGTGGTTCAACCTCACCGTCGATGAGCTTCTCGATGGTGTCGCGCTGCCGGATGGATTCGATCGCGCCACGCTTCGCAAAGGCACCGAGACCTTCGACGTCTGGTTCGAAAGCGGCAACAGCTGGTTCGGCGTCGTCGAACAGCGATCCGATCAGCTCGGCCACGCGCCCGTCGATCTCTATCTCGAAGGTTCAGATCAGCATCGCGGATGGTTTCAGCTCAGCCTGCTGCCCAGCCTCGCTGTCAATGGCCACGCGCCGTACCGGGCGGTGCTCACGCACGGGTTCATCGTCAAACCCGACGGCACCAAGGTCAGCAAGAGCGACAAGGAATACGTCACCGCCATGCAGGAAGTCGATCGCCACGGCGCGGATCTGCTTCGCCTCTACGTCGCCAGCCTCGACTATCAGGGCGACATGCCCGCCAGCCCGCAGCTCATCAGCGCCTTCGGCGACAAGTATCGCAAGATCCGCAACACCATCCGCTACCTCCTCTCCAATATCGACGACTTCGAGGCATCCGCTCCCATCACCATCCCCGCACCCTCGCTCGACGACTGGATGCTCGGCGAGCTTGCCGCGCTCGTGCGCGACGTCACCGGCGCCTACGACGCCTACAAGTTCCACATCGCCTTCAAGCTCCTTCACGATTTCTGCAACGTCCAGATCAGCAGCGTCTACGGCAACGCCATGAAGGATCGCCTCTACTGCGAATCCCCCGGCAGCCCGCTGCGCCGGCGCGCTCAATTCGTCATGCACCAGTGCGCTGTCGCGCTGATGAAACTGCTCGCACCCATGTGCGTCTTCACCGCCGACGAAGCGTGGGAACACCTCAAATCCAAACCGCCCGGCGAGGCCGATCTCGACTGCGTTCATCTCGCTCAACTCCCCGCCGCGCCCCAGCATTCGTCCGCCCACGATGCCACCTACGCCGAGCTCATGCGCCTGCGCGACGAGGCGCTGCTGCAGCTTGATCGGCTCAAGAAGGACGTCGGCCTGAACAAAGCCCTCGATGCCGAGGTCGTCTATCACCTTCCGTCCGCATCGATCGAGATGTTCCGCTCGATGGGCGTCGATCTCGAAGACATCGTCGGCGCCGGCCATCACCGCATCGAAGCCTCAGCCGATCAATCCTCGCGCGTCAGTGTCTTCGACCGTCGCCCCGACACGCCCGCCTGCGCACGAAGTTGGAAACGCCGTCCCGACGTCGGTTCTGATCCTCGCTACCCCGATCTGTCATCGCGCGACGCACAGGCCGTCGCGCTGGCTCGCAACGCGGGAGCCGCATGAGCCAAACACCCGCATCGTCGATTGCATCTTCAATACAAACCTCGCGCCCGTCGGATCGTCCGAGCAGTGGTCCCATCGAGCTTGCCGTGCTGGTATCGGGCGGGGGGACGACGCTGGCCAATCTCATTTCGCGCATCGCCGACGGATCGCTGCATGCCCGCATCCGCGTGGTCGTCGCGTCGCGGGCGGGCCTCGGCGCTGAAGTTCACGCCGCGCGTGCCGGCATTCCATATCACGTCGTCCGCCAGCGCGATCATGCCGATGTCGTTTCCTTCTCAGAAACCATCTTCAAGTTGTGCGACGGCGCGGATTTGGTCTGTTGTGCCGGCTGGCTGGTGCTCTTAAAGATTCCCGAGCGGTGGGGCGGTCGTGTGATGAACATTCACCCCGCACTTCTGCCCAGCTTTGGTGGTCGCGGGATGTATGGTCTGCACGTGCATCGCGCGGTGATCGAGCATGGGTGTCGAGTGAGCGGCTGCACGGTGCATTATGTAGATGATGCCTACGACAACGGCCCGATCATTCTGCAGCAGACCTGCCCGGTGTTTGATAGCGACACGCCCGAGTCGCTGGCCGCCCGCGTTTTCGCCGTCGAGTGCCGCGCCTACCCCGAAGCGATCCGCCTCCACCAGTCCGGCCGCCTGACCGTCCACGCCCGCCGAGTCACACACCGGCCAGTCGCGTAGGGTGCATGCAATGCACCTTGGGCGGCGCGCCCTTTGACAGCGCGATGGGGTGTGGCGGGGATGGTGCGTTGCACGCACCCTACGGGTTGGAAAATGGTGCGTTGCATGCACCCTACGGGCTTCAATTCTGAGTTGTCATTTGGTGAACTCGTACAACCCGCAGGAGTAGTTTGCGTTTTCCAGGTCGGCAGGCTGTTTCGTGTCATCGAAATGCCCGGCATCGTTGACACACGCAAACGATGCAAGTTTCAGCCCCGGGAAGCGGGTGAGCAGATCGGTGGGCGAGAAGATGCGTTGGGAGTTGAATTCCACCCGTTGTCGACCCACCGGCGTACCAAAATAGAGTCGTCCGCCGGGCTGCAGCACGCGGGCCATGGCGGCCATGGCCTTGTAGCAGGCCATCGGGTCGATCGGGTCGGTGTATCGGCCCAGCCCGAAGTGCTCGATCGCATGCAAGGACGACAGCGACTCGATGCTGTTGTCGGCAATGTTGTTCAGATGGGTTGCATCGCTTTGGATGAAGGACAATCCGCGGACCTGGCTGGCCATGGGGCGGATGTCGATGACCTCGATGTTCATGAAGGTCAGGACGTGTGCGGCAAATCCATCGACGCGCGAGCCGATGTCGACGTGTCGGGTGGGCCTGGCCCGGAAGATCTGCTGGGCGGCCCAGATGTCCTGGTGAAAATAGTGTCCGCTGGCCGTGCCGGCCGAGTCGTAGTAGTCGGAGAGGACGGGCTTGATCGCCCGTAGCCGATAGGGCATTGGGCTGGCCCTGCCGGCTCGGGCGTAGCGTCGGCAATCGCGGATAAACCGCGGCAACCCGCGCACCGAGAGCGCCAACTTGCCCGGCATGATGCCGAACGTGCTCATTGCGTTGGATATTTTGTTGCCGAGGCCCATTGGTGTGTCCCGCGCCTGGTGGAGGGTGCCCGATCGGTGGGGAGGGTAACATCGACGGCGTCCGTTTGGCCAATGTATAGTTTGAATTTTGATTTCGCGAGGGCGTGGGTGGATGGCTCGGGGTGAGGGGTTTTCCGGCATATCGCTGTCGATCGGGCGCAGGTGATGGTTCTGCAGTCGCGTAGGGTGCATGGAATGCACCTTGGGCGGCGCGCACTTTGACGGCGCGCCCATTGACGGCGCGGTGGGGTGCGGCGGGGATGGTGCGTTGCACGCGTCCTACGGGCTCGGTCCGCTGCTTGGGAGGGGTTACTCCGCATCGAGAGCGTTCTCACGCTTCAACTCTTCCACACGCTTCCAATCCGTGATGTGCTCCAACAGCGGCCACATGTGAAAGTTCATCATGACCAGTGTGACCGACGCCGCCGCCGATCCGACGAAGAACCCGAGCATCACCAACGCAACCCCTGAACTAAACGGATTATCGACGAAGGTGCACACGGCGGCGATCGTGCACAGCAGGGCGAACATCGCCATCTGTGGCGCGATGAGTTTGAGCTGATCGAATCGCGTGGGCGGCTTCCGGCGAAACATACAGTAGGTCTTGAGACGGATGCGTTGTTCCGGCGTCAGTTTCACGGTAGCCCCTTTGCGGGATGACTAGTGATTAATCTCCGCATGCGCTGGGGAACGTCCCCGGCGTTCTTGCCGGTTCAGTCTATCTGCACGTCGGGTTCGAACAAGGTTCATCTTTTGTCGGGAGCAGTTGGCGGGGGGATGATATCTGCATCGGGAAAGCCCCTTGTTGGGGTGCGGCGGGGATGGTGCGTTGCACGCGTCCTACGGGCTGATCGATGACGTCCGACCGGTGGGATGTTCCTGCGGTCGGACGGGCGGGCGGGTTTTGGGGGGATGACACGATGTCGTCAGCGGGCTGTGGTATTTTTCCCCCCTGAGCGCAGCGGGGGGTGTATTGGGGAGGGGCGGATTGGGGTATGGGGGATGGGGTGTGGGGATGGGGAGAGGACGGATGGACAGGGGGATGTGGGTTTAGCGGAGTTCGATGATGCGATTCGTCGAACGTAGTTCGGCGAGCAGGGAATCTTTGACGCGGTCAAAGGCGGCGAGCAAGGGTGCGTTGCGACAATTGCCAAGCCTAACCCACAACAGTCGGCCCGCGTCGCCCTGGCGGAGGGCGAGTGGGATGAAATCCTCGTCCTTGCTGACGACGATGCGTGATTCGGCCAGAGCGTACGCCCAGATCTCGGCATCATCGGCATCTCCGAGATGCGCATCCAAGACATGAACACAATCCAAGCCCCAACCGCGAAGATGAAGTGCGAGGGCAAGGGGCAATTGATTGTCAATCTAGAGCTTCATGAGCTGAGCACGACGGCATGGTCGGTTTGATGGGCGGCGTATTGGATTGAGGCGAGGATGTCGTCGTGTTCGAGGAAGGGGTAGTCTTGGAGGATTTCCTGGTAGGTGGCACCGGCGGCGAGGAGTTGGAGCAGATCGGTGACGCGGAACCGGAGTCCGCGAATGCAGGGCTGACCGCCGCACTTGCCCGGCTCAATGGTGATGCGATCGAGTAGCGATTGGCCCATGGGGGAGAGTTTAGCTGGATAAGGGGTGAGTGGGTAGGGTTTAGTTTTTGTTGGCGGGGGCTGAGGTGACGGGGCGTTTGGTGAGGGCGGCGTCGAGGGAGAGGCGGCCCGCGCCGGTGATCATGAGGAGGAGGCTGAGCCCGAGGAGGACGAGATTGGAATCGAAGGGCGGGCCCATACCGTCGCCACTGAGTTTGACGACGTTGAAGGGTTGACCGACGGCGATGACGAAGCTGGTGAGCATGAGGGCCATGAGCAGGCCCTGGACGCGTACGAAGAGTCCGAGGATCATGGCAGCGCCGGCGGCGAACTCGACGGGCGGGAGTGCGTGGAGGTAGGCCTTTCCGATCCACGCGGGGAGCCACTCCGGGAGGTTTTGGACGTTGTTGGAAGCGAACATGCCCACGCCGACGCCGACGACTTTATTAAAACCTGCGAACATGAAATACGCGCCCAGGGGAATGCGAGCGAGCAGCAGGCCGAGATCGGTGAGGCGTGAGTGTGTCATGTGGGTATGGTAGTCGGTGTGACGCGCGGGCGTCTATGGTGGGGAGGGGATGGGGTGAGGAGGTTTGGGATTGGGGTGTGGGAGATGGGGATTGGGGGATAGGGTGTGGGGGCGGGTTTAGGGGTTGTTGTGGGAGGGTTGGGGGTCGAAGGGCCAGCGGTAGAGGAAGATGGTGTTGCCGAGGACGGCGAGTGGTTTTCGTTGTTGGAGTGATTTCATGGCTTGGGTGTAGCTGCGGTCGGTGATGGGGACGAGATGGAACCCGGTGATGGCGATGACGCCGGGTCGATTGGGATCGAGGACGGGAAGTCCGGGAGAGTCGCCGAGTCCGGGAGGGATGCGAGTCGCGTGGATGTTGTATTTAACCGGGTCGATGAGAGAGGACCATGCGAAGAAGAGTTCGGTGTTTGGGTTTTGGCGTTGCCAGTTTGCGAGGAGAGGGTAGTCCTGCCCCCAGTCGAGATCGGAGTTGCCGATGAAGTTGAATCGGCCGATGGCGCGGTCGGCGATGAGGTTGAAGAAGGCGAGATGGTTGGGCGTGTGGAGGAGCGATTCGAGCGAGGCGAGAGCGACGAGGAGGGGTGCGGCGATTCGAGCGAGGCGGGCGCGGCGCGCGCGGGACGCGAGTGGAGCGCGGGACGCGAGGGAAGCGTGTGCGTGAGAGAATCGATGAAGGAGCAGGGCGAACGCGATGCCCGCGACGACGGCGAGGATGGGGTAGAGCGAGAGCGCGTGTCGGACGCCGATGTTCATGGGTCCGAAGAGTGTTGCGAGGCCGAGGATGAGGATGGGGGGCGTGAGTGCGAGGAGGACGAGTCGGGTGTGGCCTCGTGGGCGTTGGCGGAGCGTGATGATGAGGATGGGGAGGATGAGGAGTGCGAGGATGGAGGATGCGACGGGCGATTTGGCCCAGAGTGCGACGGGCCAATAGAGGGGTCGTGCGCCGTCGTAGTATTCGCCGAGCAGGAAGGCAGGCCGCATGCGAGAGAGTGCGTGGACGTGCATGAGTCCGAAGGTGAATGCTTCGGGGAGGATTTCGGCGCGATGGAGTGTGTGTAGGAGATGTGCGGATCGACTTTGGGGAAGGAAGTCCCATGCTTCGACGGGCGCGCGTTCGCCGTGCTGGTGATAGAAGGTTCGCCAGCGGTCTTCGGTGAGGAGTGCGGGGAAGTTGAGGGGATCGCCGGTGGTGGTGGCGGCGTGTCGGAATCCGTACGTCGACCATGCGAGTGTGAGGAAGCTGCCGAGGCAGAGGATCAAGATGAAAAGGGCGGTGAGGAGTTTGGCAAAACGCGTGGAGAGCGTGAGTCGGAAGACGGTCCACGGATCGGGGATGATCGCCCGGGCGAGGAGAGCGACGACGATGGCAGGGGCAAGGAGTACGCCGGAGTATTTGACGAGCGGCGCGGCGGAGCTGAAGAGCGCGAGGGCGAGGAGACCGGCGGCGTCGACACGGCGCATGATGCGTAGGAGGCTCCATGCGACGATGAGGACGCAGAAGCCGAGGATGACGTCGTTTTTGACGATCGGCGCGTGGCCGAGCATTGTGGGATCGAACGCAATCCAGGTGGCGGCGAGCAGTGAGGCGAAGTTGGCATGACGTGAGATGGGGCCTGTCGCCTGGTTGAGGATCGAGCGAGTCATCAGCCCGACGAGGACGACGCAAGCGACGCCGAGGATCGCGTGGGGCAGTCGTCTGCGATTGAGCATGGAGTGGATGGAGTCTCCGTCTTTCTGGTGGATCAGCTTGACCATGAGGTCGTATTCGTGCATGGGCTGATCGGGGATGAGCTTCCAGTCGGGATCGTCGGGAGGGAGCGTGAAATCGGATGTGCGAACGAAGGGTGCTTGGAGTCGATGCCAGAGGGCGGGATTTTCGGGATCGATGCGGAAGTCGTTGGTGTTGAGGATGGCCCATGTGCCGAACATGTGGAGGGGTTCGTCCCAGGTGGGGCTTTTGGTGCGTGCGGAGGCGTATGCGATGATGCCGTGTGCGATGGCGATGGTTGCGAGCAGGAAGAGGAAGAGTCGTGACCGAGATCGCGCGGTTGCGTGATCGCGTGCGTGGGGCTCGTGGGGGAGACGGGTGACGTCGGAGGCTGTATCGATTAGGCTCACGGCATGGCGAGCATCGCGTACATCGCGCTCGGCAGCAACCTCGGGCGTCGCACGCGTAATCTGCGAGACGCCGTCGAGTGGATCGCGCGGTTGCCCGGTACGCGTGTGACGAAGGTGGCGAAGATGATCGAGACGGTGCCGGTGGATTGTCCGGCGGGCTCGGGGGCGTTTTTGAATAGCGTGGTGGAAGTGGAGACGACGGCGTCGCCGCATGCGTTGTTGGACGGGCTTTTGCAGGTGGAGCATCGGCTGGGACGGAGTCGTCGAGTGCGGAACGGGCCTCGCTCGATCGATTTGGATCTGATTTTGTTTGGAGATCGGATCATCAGGGACGAGATGCTGACGCTGCCGCATCCTCGGATGCACGAGCGTCGATTCGTGTTGCAGCCGCTCGCGGAGCTTGCGCCGGCGGTTGTGCATCCGATTCTGGGCAGGACAGTTGCGGAGTTGTTGGGTGCGTTGCCGGTCGGGTCCGGTTCGGAGCGCGGTGGCAAATTGTGAGTGAACGGATGCCGCGCTCGCCTTGTGCGGGTCTGTCGTGCTAGGCTTGGGGCATGGTTGATCTGACTGCGATGATCGTTTCGCTCTTCAGCGTGCTGGTTCCGCTGAAGGGTTGGTATGCCCCGCACCAGCCGATCGAGGTGATGATCCAGCACGATTCTCCGGTGGTGCTGGTGATGACGGGATTCGACGGGACGCGATTGGAGACGGAGAAGCCGACGCGGATCGAGCCCGGTCAGACGGTGGATTTGAAGAAGCTTTATCCGTCGCTCCGAGTCGGGACATATCTTGCGTTTGCGATTCCGGAAGGCCGGACGACGCGGGAGTATGTCGGGACGCCTTTGGTGGTGCAATTGCGAGGCGATGAGCGTCCGGGTGCGCCGGCGGGGACAGTGGTGGTGCGGGTTGAGCCGCTGGTGAAGGCGATCTTCGAAACCGACGCGGGCGAAATGGTTGCAGGGTTTTACTACGACGAAGCGCCGAACACGGCGGGTAGTTTTATTCGACTGGCGCGTGAAGGCTTTTACGACGGTCTGACGTTTCATCGCATCATCCCGGGTTTTGTGTTGCAGGGAGGTGATCCACTCGGCACTGGCACGGGCGGGCCCGGATACGAGATCGATGCTGAGTTCAACGCCCGACCGCACACGCGTGGCGTGCTGTCCATGGCGCGCGAAGGCGATCCGCTGGAACCGCAGCTTCCCCCGCGAAGCGAGTATGCCAACTCGGCGGGGAGTCAGTTTTTCATCTGTCTGGATTACGCGCGCACGCGACATCTCGATCGGAAGTACACCGCCTTCGGAATGATCGTCGAAGGGGACGCTGCCATCGACGCGATTGCGCAGACGCCGATCAAGGATGTGAACACCGGCACGCCGGTGAATCCGCCGGTCATCAAGCGTATCCGCATCGAAGCGGTGACGGCCGCTTCCGATCCGTATCCCAAGATGCTCCAGCGACTGATCGAACCGACGACGCAGCCGTCGCTGGTCGAGCCTTGATCAAGACGTACCGAGCCGCAAGCGACGCGCGCTGTGATTCTCGCTTCCAAATGCAATTGCTGCAGCGTACGTAGCACGCTCGGAAAGTCAGAGGTTGCCTTACGCGCCGAGTCCGCGCGGGTTTGAGAACAGATTGTCGTATCCGGGAACGATCGCGTCGGCGATGTCGTAGACCTCTTGCAGGCTCGATTTGGCTTCTTCGATCGAGCGGCATTCGGGGAGCACCTGACCGGCGAGGAAGTGGTCGAGCGAACCGACCGCGGGCCCGGTGATGAGCGTCGTTGAGACCGCTGCCGCGATGAGAAGGCCCGAGGTGCCCGCGGTGTATCCGGGCAGTGGATAGAGATCGACGCCGGGTGCGAGTTTGTCTGGCGCGGGTTTGAGCTTGGAGGCGAGCTGAACCACCGGTGCTTCGTGATCGCCGGCGTGGGCTCGACTCGCGATCGTGGCGAGTTCGGCCTCGCTGCACCACCAGTTCGCGTGCTCGAAGGCCTCGAGCCCTGCCACACTGTCATTGGCAACATGCGTCAGAAAAATGTCCGTGATCGCTCGCGGCTCCATCCCAGTCCGCTCGGCCAATCGTGCGAGCAGCGCGATGGCAGGCAGGCCGGGATCGATGAGGATGTTTCGCTTTCCGACGCGGACGAGGGTTGTCGTTGCGTGCTGACTTCGCCTCGCGCCGGTCTCGTTCCAGAGCAGATTGCGCGACAGGGTTCCGATGCTGATGATGTCGATGCGGTGAGACATGATGATTCAAACGGCTGTGTTTCTGAGGATGAAGAGACTTCAACGCGCGCTGCGTAGTCGTTCTAGGAGGTCGGCGGACGGAAGTGCGTAGGGGCGGAACTTTTCGATCACGCCAAGTTCTTCGGAGTAGTAGAGGGCACGGTGCGTGCCGAGTTTGTTGCCCGCGGTCGAGTCGATGAGCGTTGCGCTGTCGTTGGCGCTCATTTGGAAGAGGACCCGATGGTCAAACTCGCGCATGAGCGACCGGTCGATCGTCCGCTCGAGCGCCGCCACCGTGTCGATCCACGCGATCACATGGATACCAGCGCTCGGGCCGTCTCGAAGTAGTTCCGCTAGCGCTTTGTCGGGCGGAGTCGATTTCGGCTTATCGTCGTCCATGCTGAAGCTGAAGGATTCTTCCTGTTTTCGCAGGTCGCGATACCGATGCAGGCCGTTGATGAGCAGGATGTGCGGCTGCGGGTTCGGTTCGTCGCGTCGGGCGTTGATCGTTGCGGCGAGCGCGACGACGGCGTCGGGCGCGTCTCGATAGGGCACATCGACCAGATCCACGCCGAGCGTTTGCAGGACCTCAGCCAGGCGACCGGCGAGAGCTGAGTCGGCGGGCGTTGCGTCGAGGAGTGTGACCTTGAATCCGCGAGGCGGAAGCTGGAGCGAGAGCCCGAGCACGCCTGAAGCAAGCACGCTCGCGGCCTGTTCGTCCTGCTGTCCGATGACCAGGGCATTGGCCCCCGCGCGGGATCGTAGCGCGATGGCGGTTGCCGGCTTGATCGCGACGGCCTCGCCCAGCATGAAGCGTAGCGCGGCCGGTCGCGCCGAGGTCGTCTGGGTCTTTGCCAGACCGGCGATGGTGTCGCGTACGAGGAGGTTCTCTTCGAGATGCGCCGGGGCATTGCCTTCAAAGACGCTGCAACCGGGATTGCGATACCCGCGCGACTCGGCGAGCTCGCGTGCAACGCGCAACTGCTGCGATCGCGTCTCGTCACTGAGCCAACTGATCTGAAACGGGCTGTTGTTTTCGACGGCCCCGCCGGCGTCATTGTAGATCGCCTCGCCGGGCCTGCTCAGAAGCCGGGCGGCGGAATTGTTGTCACCGAGAATGAGCTGACTGTCCGCCTCGGTGCATTGCAGCGCCACGCGGACGGCCATCTGCCCGAAGGTCGCCCGCGGGACGCCTTGCTGTCCGCCGATCGTCTGCGAGCCGAGCACGACGTGAATCCCGAAAGCGCGGCCCTGCCTGACGAGTCGATCGATCAGCGTCGACGCC
Organism: Planctomycetaceae bacterium; assembly: GCA_027487775.1. Lineage (GTDB taxonomy): Bacteria > Planctomycetota > Phycisphaerae > Tepidisphaerales > Tepidisphaeraceae > JAIYCY01. The sequence continues at coordinate 17,945 of JAIYCY010000020.1, read as the reverse complement.
TCCTGACTGAGCTTGTCGTCCTCGCTGAAGAGTTCCTGAAACTCGTCGACGATCAGAAGCTGTCGCGGCAAGACAGGCAGCGTCTTGTCGCGACTTTGTTCGTTGCGATAGCTCGCCAGATCCTGTGCGCCGGCGCGTCGATACAATTCGCCTCGGCGGTTGAGCTCGGCATCGAGCCGCTGCAGCACGCTCAGGCCGAACTCGCGATCCGACTCGACGGCGATCGCGCGTGCGTGCGGCAATCGCTCGGCGGCGTATGCCTTGAACTCGACGCCGCGTTTGAAGTCGATCAGATACAGCTCTACTTCTTCAGGCGAATACCAAAGCGCGAGATTGGTGATCAGCACGTTGAGCAGCGTCGATTTGCCCGAGCCGGTTTTGCCTGCGATCAGGCAATGCTGAGCGACCCCTCGTCCGAGACGGAACGACTGCAATCGCGTGGCGCCGCTTCGACCGACGGGCACACCGACGTCGCTGTCAGCATTGAGCGACCACCGCTGCGACTCGTGCGGCGCGATGGCGGCGAAGGGGACTTCGATACGTTTGTTGGCCTTGGCGCGGCGACCGACATCTCGGAGGGCGGCGGTCAGTGTTGCGTCGTCTGGTGCGGGCGCGGGAGTGAATGCGAATCGTCCGAAGACCGGATCGCGCCAGACGATGTCGTTCGCATCGGCATGAAGCACCGAACAACCGAGCCGAAGGTCATCCAGCACCGCCGGCTGCGCGATGGGCGAGCGAGCGTCGCGTGAGACGAGGACATAGACGCCGCAGCGTGCGCCGCTGGTCGCGATGTTGGCAAGTCGCCTCAGGGATTCATCGCTAAAGCCGGCGGGAAGATCGGCGATGACAAGAAACCGATACGGCTCGGCGAGTTCGCCCGCCTGCGCGTTGTATTCGTCGATGGTCTGAAACTCGTTGCGCAGGTATTTCTGGATGACGGTTTCCATGTGCTCGGTCAGATCGACCAGTCGTTGATCGATCTGCTGCTGCTCGCTCCAGATGCGTCCGGTGACCAGCGCATCATCGTCGTCGGCGAGGTGCATGAAGCCGGCGAAGCTCTGACCGAGACCCACGGGATCGATAAAGGTGAATCTGCATCGGCCTGGCTCGATGGTGGTGAGGAGGCTGCAGACGGTCGCGCGGAGCATGTCGAGCGCGGCATCGCGCGCCGAGCGATCGTGCTCGATGAGCAGCGACGCCTGTCGCGGCATCGCGAGCCACGCGGGCACGTCGTAGGGCGGCGGGGGCACGAGGCGTGTGGTGGCCAGGTCGCTTCCTGCGTCGGCAGCGATGCGTGAAAGGTCGATCCGCAGCGTGCCGAATCGTGTCAGACCGGGCCCACTGGTGAGTCGTGACTGGCTTTGCGTAGCTTCGAGGCCCGAATTCCAGCGTCGAACGAGCTGCGTTTGCGCGTCCTCGAACGCGTTGGTAGAGGAAGTGATGTGCTGATCGAAAATCGCCTGCGCGCCGGCGAGCCTTGCGCGGCGATCCTCGCGAAGCGCGCCGAGTGACGAGTCGCTGCGGGCTTCGAATTCGTCGAGAGTTTGTCGATGCTGGGCGACGAGTCGATCGCGTTCGGTCTCGAACTGATGATCGATCTGACGAAGCTGCTCATCGCGTTTGGCCTTGGCACGGTCGGCCAGTGGGGTGAACTGCTGCTTGATGCGGGCGGACTCTGCGTCGCGGGACGCTTTGGCGGACGCGATGTCGTTGTCGCGTTTGGCGGCGGCATCGAGCATGCGTTGATCGAGCGCAGCTCGCGCTTCGGCGATCGCGCGGTCGCTTGCATTCCAGAGGGCGGTGATACGTCGTGAAGCGATGATGTTCAATCCGATGCCGGTGCCAACAGCGAGCACGAGGCCGACGCCGCAGGCGATGGCGGTCGGTTGCCATTCTGTCATGAGGTTCTTCGACCATGGCTGCGTGACGGCTGCTGCGCCTGCGATGATGACGACGCCGAGTAAGAGCGGCATCGCGCCGACGAGAAGCTTGGGCCATCCGAGTTGATCGAGACGATCGAGGGTCTGGCCCGCGAGCGCCTTGGCGGGCTCGAATCGTTGGGCGGGGGTGGATTCGGAATCCTGGGTCTTGATGGATTCGTGGATCGGCGTGAGTCCGAGTTCCTGCATGCCGAGGCGTTGGAGGCGCTTCACGCCGTCGCCGCGCAGTTCGTCGAGGCCCGCGCGATCGGCTTCGGTCTTTTCAACGACCTGTTTATAGGTTTGTTTGGCTGCGAGGATCGCTGAATCGACAACGCTTTCGGCGAGCCACTGCGCGTCCTGATAGTCCTTTTTGATTTTTCCCGCCTGCGATTCGTACTCGCCGAGCACGCGTTGTCGCAGGGCGTTGAATCTGTCGTTGATCTTTTGTGACTCGCTGGACTGCAGCTCGAGAAGCCTGGCGCGATCGGACTCGATGATGCGGGAGCGGTCGTCGATCTGACCATCGAGATCGGCAGCGAGGAGTGTGGATTGCGTGCGGAGTTCGCGTTCGGCCTTTTCGCGAGCGGCATCGAGCGTCTTACGAAGATTGGCGTCGATGTGGACGCATTCGCTGGCGAGCCGGATGAGTTCATCGAGCGCGTGCCGCTGCGCATCGCGCGGCGTCGGCGGAAGTTCGTTGGGCGCAGCAGAGGGATCGGGCATGGGAGGATCGATGGGGTTAGGATGGTCAAGTGAATGGACGCTTGTTGGATGATATCGCAAAGCGTGATCAATCGACACAGAGCGGGATGTCGTCGATCATGCGGGGCGTGCGATGGGTAGTGGTCAGGAGAAGCCGATGCGATGGACGAAAGAGGAAGTGATCAGGCAGATCAAACGAGCGAAGCGCGCGGGCGAGCCGTTGAATCGGGCGGCGGTGATCGAGCGGGGCGACGACCTGACGCGGGCGCTTTGGGCGGCGACGCGTCGGGGACTTTTCGGGAGCTGGCCGCGTGCGTTGACTGCGGCGGGCGTGGATGCATCGAGTGAGGCGTGTTATGAGCGATGGGACAAGCAGAGCATCTGCTGGGAGCTGCGGCAACTGCAGGCCGACGGTGTCGCCATGACCCGCCGGGCAGTGGCGGAGGAGAGTCAGGCGCTGGCATCAGCAGCGGTCCGGCATTTCGGGAGCTGGTCCGCAGCCGTCCGAGCGATGACGCGTCGGCGATGAGTTGGGCTGGCGGTGATCTTTCAGTTCAACGACATGGCTTTACGACGGGGCAATGCGATTGGAGCTTCGCGAAAGGGGCTGCGGGACTCGGTCGATGCAATCCGGGTTGTGTTGAGTTTGATGGTTGTGGTCTGTAGTTCGGGGTTTGGAGTATTGGATCGCTGGACGTTCGTCGGTTCTGCGTCGATGATCGGATCGTATGTGGCGGCCGATACAGCGTTATGTGCTTGGTGTGCTTCTTTGGCACGGATTGGTCTTCGGGCTGATCCTGCTGATTTGTGCGCTGTTGCTGGTGATTGCATATGACCGATCGCTTCGTCGGGTGGAAGAGTTGGCGGGTCTGCGACAGGTGATGGTGGCGCGGCAGAGTGCCGAGGGTTTGGCGGGTCACTTTGATGGCGTGCTGCAGAATCTTGAATTGCTTTCGCGTGAGGAGCTTGACGGTCTTGTCGATGAGCAGTTGGGTCAGAATCCGGTGATGCGCCGTGCGACGGATCGGGTGAGGGAACGTGTGTCTGAGCTCGCGCCGGAGCGGTTGACAGATCGAGCAGGTGATCGAGCGGGCGAGCGGCCTGACATGGCGAGGATGCTGGCGGCGCGTCGGATTCTGATGCCTGCGATATGGCGTCAGATTGAGCAGCGTGCGACGCATTTGTGTGCGTGGGATCCCGATCGCGGGATCGTGCAGTCGCATCAGCGTGACGGGGCGATCGACATCGAGCGGATCATTGGGGCACAGTCGGGCTGGCTGATCGATTCGGCTCCGCGGGCGATGAGCGTGCCGTTTGTGATCGACGGGAAGTGGATGTGCCTAGTGAGTGTGCGGGCGGTGAGTGGGGCGGCATCTGCATCAACATCATCTGGACCAGGATCAGGATCAGGATCAGCATCAGAATCGGGATCGGGATCGGGATCGGGATCGGCATTGCCGGGTGCGGGTGTGCCTGCGCGCGAGCTGCCGGGTTTGCGTTTCGTGGCCGTCGTGCCATTTGACGAGGTTTCGAGGCGGTTCATCGATCAGCTTGATGGTGCGACGGAGCGTGTGTTTGCGGTATTGATGGATGATGACGCCCGAGTGATTTACTCGCCGGATCCGCGGCTGATCGGTACGCGATTCGGTGACGACGATCGGGCGAGTGAGCGGTTTCGACAGCTTGCCGATGAGTTTCGGCAAACGGATCGGAGTGGGCACATCATCGTGGAGACGACGGAGCCGCTTGGGGCATTGACGCTGGATCCGTCGCTGGTGGCGTTGCATCCGGTGATGCTGCCAACGGGCGAGCGATGGCGGATTACGGTGACGAGTCCGCTTTCGGATGTGCGTGAGCCGGTGAATGACATATTTCGTGGTGTGTTGATTTATGCGCCGTTGGTGGTGATCGCGTTGAGTGGGGTGATGATGAGCACGGCGATCGCGATGATCAGGCAGCGTTCGCGACTAGAGCGTTTGCGTGCCGAGGCGTTGCGTGGGGAATTGGAGCAGGCGCGGGCGATTCAATTGAAATGGCTGCCGCAGGAAGCGCTGGCTCGCGGGCCGGTGCGGGTGGCTGCGGCGAACCGGCCAGCGAGTCATGTTTCGGGGGACTTTTACAATTGGATCGAAATGGCGGACGGTCGGGTGGCGGTGCTGATCGGAGATGTGTCGGGTCATGGCTTGCCGGCAGCGTTTTTGATGTCGACGACGCAGCTCATGTTGCGGTCGATGCTGATACGGAGTGGTGATGCGGGTGACACGCTGGATCTGGTGAACGAGGAGTTGTGTCAGCAGAACTTTAGCGGACAGTTTGTGACGATTCTGGTGCTGGTCATTGATCCGAAGACACGGACGTGTCATGCGACGAGCGCGGGTCATCCGATGCCATTGATGTCGTCGGGTGGGCTGTTTAGCGCGATCGAGTTTGAGTCGCAGTTGATCGCAGGGATCATGCCGGGTGTGGATTATGTGACGGCGAGTTTTGAGTTGCCCGAGCAGTGCTCGATTGTGTTGTATACCGACGGTGTGGTGGAGTGTGCGAGCGAGTCTGGCGAGCGATTTAGCGCGGAGGAGCTTGCGCCGTTGATCGATCCGTCGATCACGGAGCCGGGGGCACTGTTGGAGGAAGTGCTGAGCGAGGTGGATCGTTTTAGGGGAAAGCGACCTTTGGACGACGACGCGACGGCGGTGGTGATCCGGTTTGATGCAACCAAGGCGGTTGGCTGAGGACGCGGGTGGCCGGGACAAGAAGCTGGCACGGCTGTGTAGGGTGAGATTGTGCGCAAGGCGCAGTGATGCGTGCGCGGCGATGTTCGAATGCGTGCCTGAGGTGAGTTGAATGTGTCGATTCGGTGCGATGACGCGGGGAGAATAGGGGCGAAATGGGTCGAATTTGTGAACAGTGTGATTTTGCGCTGCGCGCCTGCGGACGCATGCGCGCAGCGCGCACGTTGAATTGGAGGGGCGTGACAGGATCGTGGGCGCGGCGAAGCGGATCAGCGCTAGGAGCGGATCCTCGTTTGAGGCGTATCAGCGTTTGCCGAGTCGATCGGGGTTAAGGCCTTGGAGGATTTTTGGGATGAAGAGTCCGTCCTTGCGGATGAGTTTTCGGTCGAAGTGGATTTCACCGCCGCCGTAGTCTTTGCGTTGGATCGAGACCATGTCCCAATGGATTTGGCTCTTGTTTCCGTTGCCGCATTCTTCGTAGGCGTTTCCGGGCGTGAAGTGGAAGCTACCGGCGATTTTTTCGTCGAAGAGGATGTCCTTCATGGGGCGTGTAATGAAGGGGTTGTATCCGAGGCTCCATTCACCGATGTATCGGGCGCCTTTGTCGGCGTCGAGGATTTCGTTGAGTTTGTCGGTTTGTGCTTTGCTGGAGGCGGATGCTTCGACGATGCGACCGGCTTTGAGTGAGAGTTTGATGCCGCTGAAGACGGTTCCGCGGTAGAGGGTGTCGGCGTTGAAGGAGATGGTACCGACGCAGCTATCGATGGTGGGACAGGAGAAGCATTCGCCGTCGGGGATGTTTCGATCGCCGGAGCAGGGCGATGCGCCGATGTTCTTGATGCTGAATCGGAGATCCGTGCCGGGCCCGGTGATGCGGACTTCGTCGGTTTTGCGCATGAGATCGGCGAGGGGTTCGGCGGACCTGGCCATTTTGGCGTAGTCGACGCCTGCGCAGACGTTGAAGTAGAAATCTTCGAAGGCTTCGGTGCTCATGCCGGCATTTTGGGCCATGCTGGGATGGGGCCATCGGAGGACGACCCAGCGTGTCTTGGGGACGCGGATTTTGGAGTGGACCGGGTGCCACCAGAGCTTTTCATAGAGTTCAATTTTTTCGCGAGGGACGTCGGACATTTCGCTGATGTTGTAGGAGCCGCGAGCGCCGACGTAGCAATCGACGCCGTTCATGCGTGCGGCTTCGACGCGTCCGATGAGTGACATTTGTTCGCGCGAAGCGCATCGATACACTTCGCGGAGGACTTCCTGTTGGTAGGTCGAGACGATCGGATGACCGCCTGCCGACGCGATCTCGCGGACGAGCGCGGTGGTGAATGCGGGCGGGATGTCGAAGGCTTCGACGAGGACTTTGTCTCCCGGCTTGACCTGCATGGAGTGTTTGACGAGCGTTTTTGCGAGTTGGGTGTGACGAGGGTCTTTCATAGGCAGACAAGAATACCCGCGAGCGAGCAAGGACCAAAAGAGCCGGCCGGAACGCCTTGCCGAGAGCCTATCGAAGCGATCGGGCGAGTTCGGCTTCGGCGAGTTCGAGGGCTTGTGCGTTTGTGGTGATGCGACCTTCGAGTTGTGCGTCGTAGGCAAGATCAAGCGCGAGGCGGAACGCGGGTCCTGGCGCATGTCCACGGGCGACGAGTATGTCGCCTGTGACGAGAGGCGTGGGTGCGATCGTTGCGGGATCGAACGAATCACGCATCGACTCGATGTCCCTGATGCGCGAGGTGTGATGACCGGCTCGTGCCAGTGCTTGAAGTAGTTTTCGTGCATCGTCGCTATGAGGTCGAGCGAGGAACCGCTTGACGCGTGCGACCGCGGGCGTGTGATCTTCCTCGAGAAGATCTGAGAGCTTGAGGCAGGCGACGATGGTTTCTGATTCGTCGTTGCTGATGCGGAGGGTTCGGCGCATGAGCGAAGCCGCCTGCTGGGCGGCGCGTGGGGTGAGCAGATCGACGGGAGGGAGTCCGGAGGCGGTGAGTCGCCAGTCGAGGACGAGGCCCGCGAGGGCGAGGCCAAAACTGATCGGTTGGTCGGGCTGAATGCGATCGAAGATCGATCCGAGCGCGGGTCGGATGGGTAGCGAGTATTCGATTGATGAATTGGATGTTCGGGATGGTTGTGTCTGATGTGTCGATGAGGATTTGGCCGGGTCGTGATCGTCGGGCATGGCGTCGAAGAATCGCATGATGATGCCGAGCAGTCCCAGGGAGGCGAGCAGATGGAAAGCTTGGCGGCGCGAGTTGGATCGGAGCATGGCGCGAAGTTCGTCGGCGATGCGTTCGGGGCTGATGCCGACGAGTGCCCTGTGATGGGCGCGAATGGCGCGGGCGGTGTTGGACTCGATGGCAAAGTCGAATCTGGAGGCGAATCGGACGGCACGGAGCATGCGTAGATGGTCTTCGCCGAGTCGTGCGTCGGGTGAACCGATGGCACGGATGCTTCGAGCTTGAAGGTCATCGACGCCACCGACGTGATCGATGATGCGGTCTTTGATGGGATCCCAGTAGAGTCCGTTGATGGTGAAATCGCGTCGTGCGGCGTCGGTGTGTTCGTCTGCGAATCGAACGGAGGAAGGGCGTCGTCCGTCGTGGTAGTCGCCGTCGGCGCGGAAGGTGGCGACTTCGATGGTGCTTCGTCGGTGGTGGACGAGGATGACCCCGAAGGCCGCGCCGACCGCCTGGGTGTTCGGGAAGATGAGTCGGACGCGAGCGGGTTCGGCGTTGGTGGCGATGTCCCAGTCTTTGGCTTGCTTTCCGAGGAGTCGATCGCGTACGCAACCGCCGGCAAAATAAGCGACATGGCCGGCGTCACGAAGGGTTTGCAGGACGTCCATCGCGTCGGGGAATTCGCAGTTCGGTTTGGCTTCTTGACTGGCGGCCATGCGGGGATCATATCCGAATGCCTACACTCCACGTATGACAGCAGGTTCGACCATGACAAGACAAATGCCCGAATCACCTCGACCAAAGAAGTTTTGGACGCCGACGAAGGCGAATCTCGCGTTCATTTTGTTTTTGGTGCTGTTGAGTGCACCCGGGGTATTCATGATGGTGAGCAAGAAGCTCAAGAGCGAGGGAAAGCCGACATTTCCGCCGGGCGTACGACACCAGCTTGCATACATGGATCCGACAGCCGGCGAGAGCAAGGCGCATTTGCGAGTGGTTCCTCCGGTGACGGGCGATTGGGTGGGTTCGATCGCACACAACAGGCGTCAATTCGCGCCTGAGCTTGCGTTGAAGGTATCGGGGAAGGAGTGGAAGCCGATCATGGGATCGAACCGATCGATGCAGCTTCTCGGATTCGATCAGATTGAAGGTCGTGCCCGCGCGATGGTGTTGATCTGGGACGAGCGGGCACTACCGATCAGCAAGCAATACGAGTTCACGTTCAAGACCGATTCGCAGACGCTTGTGGCCGAGTTGGATGGAATGGTTGGCGACGGATTGCCGCTGGACGTACGGGATGAGCTGCAGAATTACGGTTATATACGTCCGCCGACGCGAGCGATCTGGGCACTTTTTTCCGCCCCGACGACAGATCCGGTGCGAGGCATCGCGTTTCGGTTTGCCAGCACCCGCGCCAAGCTGGAGGACGAGCTTTTGTTTGATCAAACGGTCAAGCCGGTTGCGGAGACAGGCGAAGCCAAGTGATCGATAAAGCCAGGCGCCGTGATGAACCGGATGATGCAGCCGGTGGTGAAGGCTTGTAGCGAGACTCAAATGGACCAGCGTCGGATCAAGCGAACATCTTCAAGAACAGCATTTTCGCTGGTCGAATTGCTGGTCGTGATCGGATTGATCGCTGCGTTGATCGGGATTCTGTTGCCGGTGCTCGGATCGACGCGAGAGCGTGCGAAGCGTACGGCGTGCCTGTCGAATCTGCGTCAGGCTCATCTGGTGTTTGCGATGTATGCCCAGTCGCATCGCGATCAGGTGCCGCTCGGGTTTCGGCGGGCAAGGCAATTCAACTCGATGCTATACAGTCAGACGGCGCAGCGATTCGTGTTGTGGGGCGTGCTGCATCAGGCGGGGATGTTGGGTGATGGGAGGACGTTTTATTGTCCGAGCGAGGAGAATCCGTCGTTTCAGCACGACACGCCGCAGAATCCGTGGCCGCTGGTCAATGCGGCAGCGCTTCCGGGTCGCAACATTCAGGCGGGCTATGCGCTAAGGCCCGAGGCGGATATTCCCGACGCGTTGAACGCGCCGCTTCCGCGATTGAGTCGATTCAAGTCACGCGCGATTCTGGCAGACCTGACGGCGTCGAAGGTTCGACTGGATACGCGTCACCGTGCGGGGTTGAACGCGTTGTTTGGGGATGGGTCGGCGAGTTGGATCAGTCGTGACGCGGTGGAGCCTGCGATTTCGCGGTTGCCCGAGCCGTTTGGAGCGCCTGATGCGAGTCGTGATGGGGACGTGCTTGCGGTTTGGGCGGGGATCGATCGGCGGTAGGATGGAGGATCGATGGATGGATCGACCCAACAAGCATACGGGGTTCGCGAGGTGCGGCATCGGCGCGGGCGTGTCGGTTTTGATATGCGGAACTTGCATGCGCGGTTGGTGCGGGGTTTTTGGAAGAGCAGTCTGGTGATGATGGCGGGTTTTTTTGCGGGCTGCTCGGGATTTACCGGGCCGCGCGATGTGACGAATCCGGATCCGCACGTGAAGGTTCCCGAGATCAGACGGGCAGTGGTGACTGGAGATCGGTCGACGATACCGCAGTTGATTATCGATCTGGATAACCCCGACCCTGCGATTCGGTTGTTTGCGATCTTGGGGCTTGAGCGCTTGACGGGTGAGACATTCGGATATCGCTGGGAGGATCAGGATCGAATCGATCGGGCGGATGCGATAGGGCGCTGGAAGGCCTGGCAGGCGAACGAGCCGAGCGTCGAAGGAAAGTCGAAAGGAATGGGTCAATGACAGGGCCTAAGTATGAGATGGAAATCCCCGCCGACGCGAAGTTGATCGCACCTGTGCGGCACGCCATCGAAGAGCAGGCGCATCGGCTCGGATTCGACGAGACTGCCTGCGGCGAGATCGGGTTGTGCGTGAACGAGGCGATGGCGAATGTGATTAGGCATGCCTATCACGGGAATGCCGGGCGATTGCGCGTGGAGTCGTTTTTTGACGGTGAGAGTCTGCACGTTCGGATCCGCGACTGGGGCTCGGGGGTGACGCCGGACCTGTATGCGAAGAAGGACAAAAATCCGTTCGAAGCCGGCGGGCTGGGTTTGGTCTGCATGGGACGACTGATGGACAAGGTGAGCTTTACGCCGCAGGATGTGGGGATGCTGCTGGAAATGACGAGACGGCGGCGCGTGTTGAAACAAGACGGGGACGAGAATTGCTGGAGCAAGGCATGACATCAAATGAGCACGACATGATTCGCAATGTTCGGACGCAGGGTCAGGCCATGCTGCTGGAAGTGCATGGTGAGGTGGATTTGCACAACAGTCCGGACTTGCGTGGGCAGTTGTTGCGATTGCTAGCGGATGCGAGTCCGAAGGCTTTGGTGTTGAATCTGGGGGGTGTTCCGTACATGGATTCGAGTGCGATTGCGGTGTTGGTGGAGTTGTTGGGTCGTGTGAGGAAGGGTGGTGGCGTGATGTGTCTGACGCATTTGCAGCCGCGTGTGAAGGCGCTGCTGGAGATAGCGCGGCTCGAGACGATTTTCCGCTTTTTCCCGGCGGACGCCGAAGCCCTGGCGTCGCTCGGGAAGTGATGTTGTGTCGGAGCGAAGAATCTGATCGCGCGGCAGGGTGTGACAAACTGCCGCTTTGATCGCGTGGTTCTTGACATTCTGGCATTCCGATTGAAGAATATGTTCATGAAGCTATCGGAAGCAATGCTGGAGCAGGTGGCAAGGCGTTTTGCGGCGATGGGCGAGCCGACGCGTCTGCGGATCCTGCAGACCCTGCTGAGCGGGCCGTCGACGGTCGGGGGGCTGTCGGCGAGTCTGGATGTAGCGCAGCCTTCAGTGACGAAGCATCTGGCGGTGCTGCGTGAAGCGGGGCTCGTGGAGCTGCAGCGTGAGGGGATAAGCGTCTGGGCGAGCGTGGCAGAGCCGTCGCTCGGGGAGTTGTGTCAACTGGTGTGTCAGGGTGTGAGCGAGCACGCGAGGCGCGAGCAGAAGCGTCTTGCGGTGGTGCTTGGCGGGAATGTTGGGCGAAAGAGTCTTAAGCGAAAGTGAGGCATGAGATGTCATTTGCAACGATGTCAGCGCGTGAAGTGAAAGAGGAACTGGCCAGAGGCGGCGGAGTGCTGGTGGATGTTCGAACTCCGGGCGAATACGCGGGCGAGCACGCAGAAGGCGCGGTGAGCGTTCCGCTGGATCGGATCTCCGCGGATGCGGTGCGTGGAATGGTGTCGCCGGGTCAGAAGGCGTATTTGATTTGTAAATCGGGAAAGCGTGCGGGCGATGCGTGCACCAAGTTGGTCATGGCGGGGCTTGCGGATGTGGTGCGCGTGGACGGGGGAACGGACGCGTGGGTGGCTGCGGGTCTGCCTTCGGTGAAGGGTCGCGGGGTGATTTCGCTTGAGCGGCAGGTGCGAATCGGTGCGGGGCTGCTCGTGTTGGTCGGTGTGGTTCTTGGATTGACGGTGTCGCCTTACGCGTTTGCGTTGAGTGGATTCGTCGGTGCTGGGCTGATTTTTGCGGGCGTGACGGACTGGTGCGGGATGGCGCTGGTTCTCGGCAGGATGCCGTGGAACGCGGGGTCGAAACATGGTGCGAGTTGCTCGCGTTGATGCTTGTGAAGCGAGTGAAATGCTTCAGGCAGTTCATGCTGGAAGCCGCTTGAGTCGGAGGATGTCTGCCGCTTGAGTGTCAGAGATGACGTGAGCGACGTCGGCTGGCGAATCGCTTTACAAATCGGAAGGATGGAACGATGCGATTGGTGATTGTGGGTGGCGTTGCGGGTGGGATGAGCGCGGCGACTCGTGCGCGACGCGTGAACGAGTCGGCGGAGATTGTTGTGCTGGAGAAGGGCGGATTCGTGAGCTTTGCGAATTGCGGCCTGCCTTACTATCTGGCCGGTCGAATCGCGCCGGAATCCAAACTGCTGGTGACGGATGCAAGGAAGCTGCGCGAGCGATTCAACATTGACGCACGGACCGGACATGAGGTGATGCGTGTCGATCGGTCCGGGAAGGAAGTCGAGGTGCGTGATCACGTTCATGGAAAGACCTACTCGCTCGGCTACGACAAGCTGATTCTTGCGACCGGAGCGGCGGCGATCGTGCCACCGGATCCGAATGCGAAAGCCGAGGGCGTGTTTGTCTTGCGATCGATGGAGGACACGCAGGCGATTCATGCGTATCTGGCAACGAAGAGGCCCGAGTCGATTGTGATCGTCGGTGCGGGATTCATCGGACTTGAGATGGCGGAGGCGATGGTGGATCGAGGGCTGAAGGTGGAGTTGATCGAGAGGAATCCGCAGGTGCTTCCGCCGATGGATCCGGAGTTGGGGCGGGTTGTGCGACAGACGCTGGAGAAGCATGGCGTGTCGGTGCATGTGGGCGTTGGGCTGAAGTCGCTGCGTGCGGATTCGGGTTGTGTGACTGGGGTTGAGTTGGATGACGGGCGGGTGATTGCTGCGGAGATGGTGTTGCTATCGATTGGTGTGAGGCCGAATCTAGGGCTCGCACAGGCGGCGGGTCTTGCGGTGGGAACGAGCGGCGGGCTGTTGGTGGATGAACTTGGACGGACGAGCGATGCGGATGTGTATGCGGTCGGTGACATGATCGAATTGAAGCATGGCGTGACCGGACGTGCGACGCGTATTCCACTGGCGGGGCCAGCGAATCGGATGGGTCGGCGTGCGGGCGAGCATGCGGTGAGCGGTGTGGGCGCGTCGAGCGGTCGCGTGATGGGGACGGCGGTGCTGGGTGTGTTTGAAACGACTGCGGCACTGACGGGTTTGAGCGAGACCGCAGCGAAGACGGCGGGGATTGCGTGTGAGACTGCGTATGTGTCTCCGAATCATCATGCGGGCTATTACCCGGGTGCGGAGGGGATGCGTATCAAGTTGATTTATGATCCTTCGAATCGGAAGTTGCTCGGCGCGCAAGCGGTTGGTGGTCAGGGCGTGGACAAGCGAATCGACGTCGCCGCGACGGTGTTACATTTTGGGGGTACGATCGATGATCTTGCGAGCCTTGATTTGTGTTACGCGCCGCAGTTTGGCAGTGCGAAGGATGCGATTCACATGGCCGCGTTTGTCGCGCAGAATCAGGCGGACGGATTTTCGCCGTCGGTCGCACCTGATCGATTGCCGTCGAATGCATTTCTGGTGGATGTGCGAACGCCTGACGAGTTTGCGCGGGGCACGCTGATGGGTGCGATCAATTTGCCTGTCGATACGCTGCGTGAATCGCTGGACAAGCTGCCGAGGGATCGAGCGATCGTGGTGTTCTGTCAGGTGGGACAGCGCGGGTATGTCGCACAGCGAATCTTGCGTCAGCGAGGTTTCAACGAGGTGTTGAACCTCAAGGGTGGATACTCGCTTGCGAAGCAGTTTGGTTTGTAGGGCGGAACGCGTCGGACGGATCAGAATGTCAAGTCATGTTGTTTGTTGCTCAGTTGAGCTCGGGCGAATGCGGGATCTGCTCTGGCCGGATGTGCTTGAGAAGTTTTGCTCGTGTCATCAGGCGCGACCATGTTGAATCATCGGCGCTGAAGATGTCATCGATGTTGGCGGGCAGGACTTCCCATGAGCCTTCGGCGAGTTCGGTTTCGAGTTGATCCGCTGCCCAGCCTGCATAGCCGGCGAAGTAGAGAGTAGGGGAGAGATTTTCGCGTAGCAGGGTTTCGATGGTGCTGCTATCGACCGCGAAGTGGACGCCTGGCATGACGGCGAGGGTTCCGTCGAGCGAGAGGCCGGTGATGGCCATGAGCGGACCGTCACAGGGTCCGCCGCGCAGGAGCGGTTGAATCGCGCCCTCCGCGGCGGGTAGTTGGGCGGAGCAGGCTTCTTCGACGGTGATCTCGAGCGGCTTGTTGACAATCAGTCCGAGCGCGCCGTCGGGTCCGTGTCGGATCATGAAGATCGCCGACTCGACGAAGTTGGCGTCCTGCATGGACGGGTTGGCCAGGAGAAAATGTCCCCGCAGACTGGGCATATGGAGATGATACGCAGTGTCCGGTGGGGGCGTCGAGCTAGCCGGTCTGATCGGACGATCGATGCGAAGCATCAGATCGATGCGAAACATCAGATCGATGTGAGGCATCAGTTGGAATGGGTGGTTCCGCCCGAGTGAGCGCTAAGTATCTCGATCGACTCGTTGCGTTGAATTTCTTCGAACGTGCGACGACCGACGCGAACGTCCATCTCGACGCGATCATTGTCGTAGCGGCGATCGGTGATACGGGTGTGACGTTCGAGGAAGCTGACGAGGCGGCCGTCGCTGGCGTCGATGCGCAGCGTGGCCTCGACTGACTGCCCGCGAACAAAATCCAGCACCGCTAGCGTGAGCTTGTCGAGGCCTGTGCCGGCACGGGCGCTGATCGGGATCGACTCGGGATGAAGCGTTTTCCAGTAGGCCATCTGATCCATGCCCTCCGGGGTGTCGGTTTTGTTGAGCAGAAGAATCTCCGGCTTCCCGCCCGCGCCGATGTCTTCGAGCACCTCGTGGACGCTCTCGAATTGTTGCTGAGCGTGCGGATGACCGACATCGAGCACGTGCAGCAACAGATCGGCATGGACGGCCTCTTCTAGCGTCGCGCGAAAGCTGGCAACGAGATGGTGGGGCAGATCGCGGACAAAGCCGACAGTGTCGGAGAGCATGACCTGAGTGCCGCGTTCGAGTTCCCAGTTTCGCGTGCGCGTGTCAAGTGTTGCGAAGAGGCGATCGTCGGCATAGGCGCCAGCGTCTGTGAGAGTGTTAATGAGCGTGCTCTTACCAGCGTTGGTATAACCGACGATCGAGACGGTGAAATGGCGAAGATTTCGTCGCTCGACCTGCCTGCGTTTTCGGTCGTGGACGAGATCGATCTCGCCTTGAAGGTCGCTGATGCGTTTGCGGACGAGGCGTCGGTCGATTTCGAGCTGTGTTTCGCCTGGCCCGCGCGTGCCGATACCGAGACTGGCTCCGCCGGCGAGTCGTTCGAGGTGGCCCCACATGCGTGCGAGGCGTGGATAGGTGTACTGCATCTGAGCAAGTTCGACTTGAAGCTTGGCCTCGAAAGTTTGTGCGCGAGTTGCGAAGATGTCGAGGATGAGCTCCGAGCGATCGAGAACCTTCACGCCCTTGCCCAGCGGACTATTGAGTTCGGTGTTGATGAGCTTTTCGAGCGCGCCGATCTGACCGGGCGCGAGGTCGTTGTCGAAGACGATGACATCGGCTTGATGACGCTTTGCGAGGTCTGCGACTTCGAGCGCCTTGCCCGATCCGATGTAGGTGCCTGCGTCCGGTCGCTGCTTCTTTTGGAGGATCGTTCCGACGACCCGGCCGCCGGCGCTGTGAACAAGGCTGGCGAGTTCGCCAAGTGGATCGCGTGGGTCGGCGCGGCTCTCGGGAAGGATCACCCCAACCAATACCGCTCGCTCGCGAGAGACTGTCATGTTCGTACGTTTAAGCTCTCCCAATCGAATCCCTGCCTTTTTTCGTTGGATGACATCGCATTTCTGCTCCGCAATCGGGCCGAACATCATAGGATACACGGATGCCCGGGAAATCTGAACAACCGATTTCGGCGTATATCTGCGAGCAAGTCGAGGCGATTGCAATGCATTTGCCGCGGGTGATGGCTCATGCGGATGTGACCGCGACGCATCAATCGCGGGTCGCGACTCGACGGATCAAGGCGGCGATCAACGTGCTCTCGAGCGCGATCGATGTTGCGGAGACGAGCGAATTGAGCGATCGATGTCGACGCGTCAGGCGGCTACTGGGGCCGTTACGCGATGCGGATGTGATGCTCGAGCAATTGGCGAGTAAGGGGTTGAAGTCAAAGTCGCATGAGAATGAGATCGCGCGGGCGATTCTGATGGATGAACTCAAGGCACGTCGAGAGAAGGCAAGATCGCGCGTGAGAGAGAAGCTGGATGTTGCGGATATTGAGCTGATTCGTGGCCCGGCGATGCGGTTGTGTGTGGCCGTCGACAGACTCGGTGAGGTGGGTCGACTGGTCGTCCGTGATGCGGTTCATCGGCAGTTTGAGGCGTTCAGATGCGATGCGGACCGGATGCTGGGGCAGGTGAAATCAAAGCAGCAAGCTAATGCGCCAACACGTGAGCGTGCCAAGCCGCGAGCAAACATCGGACGCGATCCGTTGGATCTGCATCAGCTTCGCATCGAGGGCAAGGCCCTTCGATACACGCTTGAAATCGGTGAGTCCGTCGCGGATATGGCGGGTGAGAATCATCGGTCGTGTGTCTCGGATCGATTCAAGCCGCTGCAGGATCGGCTGGGTCAATGGCATGATCGCGTGGTGCTTGGGCAGATTGCGATCGAATGGATGAGCGAGGCGCAGGTTGTGCTGCATGACGATGAGCGAGCGGAGGCCGTGCTGAAGTACGCAGCGACTTGCGTGCGCGCCGGGCGGAGAGAGATTGCTCGCTTTTGCAGTGAATGGGAGACGTCGCGTGCGACGATCGCCCGGGCGATTCGGGCTGCATACCCGTTGGTCAAGCGGTGATCGGCGATGCGGATTCGATCGAAAAATCTCAGGCGATGGTGAATGGATCTCTATCGGTGGCTGCGAGCGAAAATCGGACATCCGGCAGGGCGGATTGCAGTCGATCGCGCAGGCGGGCGAGGGTGATGCGTTCGGAATTGGAATGAAGCGTTGCGACGACGGTCAATCCTGCGCGAATAGCGCGGAGCGCGTCGTGGTGACGGATTTCTCCAGTGATGTAGAGATCGGCGCGCTGTCGGATCGCTTGACCGAGCAGGTCTCCGCCGCACGCGCCGGCGCAGACGGCGACGCGTTTGACGAGTCGATCGGTGGGGCCTGCGACGAGAACTCGATCGATGCCGATGGCGCGTTTCAGCATGTTGATGAGCATCTCCGCTGTCGCATCGCCGGGGAGTTTTCCGATGCGACCGATGCCGACGGGCGGATGCGGACTGGCCGTGAGTGGGATCAAATCAAAGGCGACTTCCTCGTAAGGATGATGACGACGAAGGGCATCGATGACGCGTTCGAGATGCTCATTGGGGACGATCGTTTCGAAGCGGAGTTCATCCACAGACTCCAGCCGATCGGCGCGACCGACCGCGGGACTGGTGCCGGGATCACCCCGAAAAGTGCCGATCCCCGGCGTCCGAAACCCGCAGGAATCATAAGCGCCGATGCGACCGGCTCCGTGGCTGAACAGGGCAGCGGAGACGATGTTGAAATGCTCGGGTGGAATGAACGTCACGAGCTTGTGATGTGTTGAGGAGTTCGACGATCGAAGCACGAGCGGACGGCGGTCGGTCATCGCCACCGCGTCGGCGAGCACATCGTTGGTTCCGCCATCTGCGACATCAAGCGCGGTGTGCGGGCTGTAAATGGCGACGCCTCGACGAATCGCGTCATGAATCAGTTCGGTCGATCCGTCAGATGTGACACGCTTGATCGCGTCAAAGATCGGCGG
>JAIYCY010000028.1 GCA_027487775.1 Planctomycetaceae bacterium | reverse complement strand
GACACTCACCGCGCTTCGGTAGACACTGCCCGCGCTTCGGTAGACACTGACACGTCAGTCCGCGAACATGCGCGATGCGTTGGCTGCACGCGAACGAATGTTTTTATCGGGGCGGGGGAAAATGGGGTGTGGGGGATGGGGGATTGGGTGTGGCGTTGGGGTATGCGGCTCGGACGTTTCATCTTCCGCTCGTGTGGGCGGAGGCGGGGTTGAGGTGGGTGGGGATTGGAGTGGCGGGGCGTGAGCGCGTGAATTGATAATGGATCGGGCCGACCTGGGTGATGATGAAGCCGGGGAAACGTCGTGGCAGATCGTCGGCGGGGCTGAGGTGGGTGATGAGCAGGAAACGATCGAGTGTGTTGAGCGTTGCGCGATCGACGCGGGGCGGGACGGAGAAGTGTTTGCGGTTGATCTCGAGCATTTTGGTTTCGAACGGGAGGGCGGCGCGGAGGTGGGCGTCGTCTGGGTAGAGATCGAGGACGGACGGGTCGTCGAGATAGCGGATCTGATCGCGCAGGTCGGGGCGGGCGACGAAGATGGGGACGGCGATGCCGCGCCAGTCGGAGAGGATGAGTTGGTTGGGGGTCGGCGGGATGAGTTCGACGATGCCGCGTGAGGTGAGCGGGCCCGGCGGGCCGGTGCGGAGACGAATGGAAAGAAGATCGAATGCGATCAGGCCGAGCAAGAGCAGCGCGATCGCGTAACGCAAACGGTGAAGTGAAGCGAGCGTCGATCGATCGAGCAACAGCGCGAGCAGGACGGCGATGGGAAGCGCGACGGGCAGGAGATAACGCGTGAGCAGGGCGGGCTGAATGAGCAGATCAAACAGAAGGATGGGCAGGGGGTAGATGAGTAGCCCTGCAACCGGACCGGCGCGGCGGAGCATGCTTTGATGCGATGCATCGAGAGATGTTGCCGCGGATGACTGCACGAGCGATGTGGATGACGAGATCGCTGAGCGATGCCTTCGGTGAGCGAGTCGCAAGATGACCAGGGGCAAAACGACGGCGAGCAGAAGCGTGGGGGGAAGGAGATCGGTGAGCGCGGTGGTGATCGCCTGCAGCGGTTCGCGGACGAGGTGGGTTCCGCCAACATCGGCGAGGGCGGTGCGTTGGGCCAGTAGGATCGGCAGGCAGGCCAGCAACGCGAGCGGGCCGGCGAGGGTGGGCAGGAGCGCGATGAGCCGCGTGCGGAGCGGTGATCGATCGAAGGCGAGACATCCGATGACGATCGACGCAAGTGCGACGATGCCGAAGTAGTGGGTCGTGCAGAGCAGGGCGCTAGAGAAGATCAGGGCAAGCGATGTCACGATGATGCGGAACGGAGATCGTGTGCGAGATTGAGACGATGCGGCATTGCCTTCGGGGGCGATGCTGCGCGTGACGGATTCGAGGAGGAGGAGGGTGTAGGTGCTGGCAGTGAGCAGGAGGATGTAAAAGCGCGCGTCGAAGGCGTGTTGGCGGATGGCTTGGGGCGTTAGCAGGATCGCGACCGCGAGGAGTGCGGTCGAGGCCGATGCGCGACGGCGGACGAGCAGGTAGACGCCCGCGACGAGCAGGCCGGTGAGGATGAGGATGGTTGTGCGATAGACGACGGGGGAATGGCCGAAGGTGTGTCCGACGAGGTGTAGCAGGAGATGTAGGGCGGGCGGATTGGTGTCGGTTCCGCTGGAGAGAGTTTGGATGACGGCGCGGGGATCGGGCTGTGACGCGATCCAGAAGGTGAGAATCTCGTCGAGCCAGAAGGGGCGATTGAGGACGGTGATGCCCGCGAGCAGTGGCGGGATCGCGACGCACAGGGCTACCGCAGCTAGGACGACGACGAGAGAACTCACGCCACGCCGAGGGTGCGGCGGGGGCGAGTGGGTGGGCGTCGGTGCGGTTGTGTTCTGGGTGGTCAATTCATCGAATGCTTCGACCAGATCGGCCGAGGATATTGAGTAGAAACGGCGCGGAGGGTCGAATGCAATCGCGAGCGTCGGCGTGGGGGCCTTTCACTTTCCGGATCGAGATCGTGTTCACGAGCCTTCGCCGGCTGCTTCCATCTCGCCGCCGTCTTTGGATTTTTCGAAGTCCATCAGGAAGTGCACGTTGGCGAGCGTCTCTTCGTGGGCGAGTTTTCGCAGGATGTGCTTGGCGCGTTTGATGCCTGTGCGACGGCTGACGTGGAGAAGAATGATGTTCTTGCAATTGAGTCGCGGAAGGACGCGGACGAGCTGCTCGACGTGCAGGTGCTTGCCGGCCTTGGCGCGTTGGATGTGGTCGGATTCGAAGAAGGTGCATTCGACCAGGAGCGTTTCGGCGTTGATCACGTCGGGATGTTCAAAGACGGGACCGAAGCCGGTGTCGCCGAGGTAAGTGACGAGTGGGACTTCGAGGCGGTACTGGATCTGCTCGCCGGCGGCTTTGAGTTGGGCGAGTTCCTCGGCGGGTCGTCCGAAGTATTCGGGTTTGAGCTTTTCGCGGATGCTGATGAGGCTGTACCCGATGCTTCCGGAGACGTGATGGGTGTCGATGGCGCGGATGCCGAAGTCGCGGCGAAGTTCGTGCAGTCGGCCGCCGACCATCGGGACGATCTCGTAGGGCGTGTGTTGACGCTCGATCTGCCTCCACGCGGCGAGCAGTTTTTCGACATGCGGGACGAGGTCTTCAGGCAGCAGTACGGTGCCGGGCTTCATGCCCTGAAAGTTCTTCTGCGAGAGGTAGTAGGCGAGTCCGGCGAGATGGTCCATGTGGCCGTGCCCGACGCAGAGGTAGTCGGAGCTGAGGCAGAATTGTGGCGCGCGTCCGACGTCGAAGGTGACGTTGAGTTCGGGAACCTGGACGACGGTTTCTTCGCCGGCCATGGAATAGCCGATGACGTGATATGCGCCGAGTTTAAGCTTGGCGAAGCGTTGTGTGAGGTAGGATTTTTCGATCATGGGGAGGCCCGCAAGAGTGTGAACGCCGGGGCCGGGCGTGCGTTGAGATGGCTGCGGGGATGAAAACGAGACGCGAGCGGGTTAGGCCCGCGTCCCGTGGTGAACGGATCAAACTGAAGTCAGATGAACACTGCTCAAGTCAGATGAACAATGCTCAGAACTTCAGAACGAGGTTTGCATAGTACTTCCAGTTGCTGTGATCGGCGTCACTGTTCTTCGTGCGGAAGTCGTAGACGTTTTCCACACCCAGACGGAC
This sequence comes from Planctomycetaceae bacterium, assembly GCA_027487775.1. Classification (GTDB taxonomy): domain Bacteria; phylum Planctomycetota; class Phycisphaerae; order Tepidisphaerales; family Tepidisphaeraceae; genus JAIYCY01. Next base: position 20,359 of record JAIYCY010000028.1, on the reverse strand, counting down.
GGCCAGGCCCTTGGCCTTATCGACGTCGGCGGTGTAGTGGACATGACTGACGACGCGGCCGTCGTCGAGGTTTTCCAGGCTGGGGTAGTAGTAGAACGAGTAGCCGAAGGTTTGGTTGGAGTCGATGGCCCACTTGCCGTCAACGCCGAGGAACGCCTCGATGCGGAAATCGTCATCAGCGCCGCCGAACTCTTGCGTGGCACCGAGACCGACGCGTCCGGTCATTTCGTAGTTGTCCTTCTCGATGAAGTCGTAACCGGGACCGACGTAGAGGCTCGCGCGGTTTTCCCAGGCTTGGAACTCGTCGAAGTCGTATTGACCGCGGACGAAGATGAAGAGCTTGGGGTCGATGTCGTTGAGGTATTTGTCGTAGGTCGCGTAGACGCGAGCTTCGTTACGGCTGCGACCGGCGTTGTTGTTGGTGAGGAAGTACCAGGCGCCTGCGGTCGCGCGGTATTCGTCATTGTCGGTGGCGAAACGAAGGGCGGCGTTTCCGGTGATGGAATCGCTGTTGCCGTTCGTGCCGGTGAGACCGAGTTCCAGTTCCTTGCTCCAGCCCGCGAGGAAGTCGGTTCCGAACAGGCCCGGCTCACCCGTCGCGACATACCCGCTCGCAACACCGTCGGCGGCGATGATGTTCTTGATGTTTCCGGCCGGAATGCTGACCACGCCCGCCGCATCACTCTTGAACACAGCTTCATTCTCGCCGCGGCTGACGAATTCACCCTTGAGCGTTTCGCCGGTGCTGAGCTCCACGGTCACAGGCGCCGCCGACACGAGGGCAACGCTCCCACAAACGACGGCCGACGCGGCCGCAATGATCGATCGAACAGTCATATTGATCCTCCAGATATATGGTTTGTATCGACTGTGACGCAGGAGCGTACGCAATCGCCACAAAGACGCAAGCACTCACGGGCGCTGGTGACACCTGTGATCCCCCGTGATGCGAATGGCCTAAATGTGGAGTCCTTCGCGACTCGGTTCTATGCCGCGTCCAGCAGGAGGCCCATGCGACCGCTGAAGCGAACCTGACGGTAGGTCTGGATGGTGATTCGGCTGTTACCCAAAAGCGGGCGGACCGAGTCGGCGAGTCGATCGGCGTGATCGATCAGCAGATGAACACGCGGGGCGATCTGGGCGTCGACCGCGAGCTGCGGCATGGCCATCGAGAGGAGTTGGCGGCTCTCTTCGAGCCACTTGATGCCGGCGGCGATCGAGGTCAAACCGCTGAGGCCCGAGCCGAGTTGGGCGACCAGCACAAGCGCGCGATCGCGACCGACCGCAAGAACCGCACCGGGACACATCGGAATCGAAACGGGCGTGGGCAGCAGCGATGCGCCGGTGCGAAGAATCGCGCTCAGCACACTCACGCCTTGCGGCAATTCGACGACTTCGGGAATCGCGCTACCGATGTCGCTGGAGATTGTGTCCGCGTGGCTCGGCGTGGGCGATGCGTGGAAGGCGTGCGTGAGATCGGGATGAACCTGCATGGGTCGAGCCTCCGCGGAGGGGATGGGCTGGGCGTGATGACGAGTGGAAGGATGTTTTGGCGTGGACGAATGTTGGGGTTTGGACGAATGCTGAGGTGTGGACGAGGAGGTCTCGTCAAGCGGATCGGCCCAGGGGTCGAGGTCGGCGGGGTCGGGATGCCTTGCGTTGTCGGCGTGATGGGTGGTGAGCGCCTCCGACGGGTCGTGATCGGCGGCGTTCAGAGGCGGGCCGAAGTGGGCGGCGTTGGCGCTCGAGTCGGGCGTGAGATCGAGGAACTCACGTAGAACCTGCCAGTGTGGCCCGGTCGCAAGCGCGGCCTTGTCGCCACGTGCACGGCACCAGAGGACCTCATTGATCGAAGCGCTCTCCACATGCTCGACCGCGCCGTCACTCTGCACATCCCAGTCGAGAAACTGACGACAAACGCCCGCGAGCTTGCCGAAGACACGATCCGCGGCCGCGGCGCCGGTGGAGTCGAGCAGCGCGATCGACAGCGGATGCTTCGGACCATCGGAAAGGCCCTTGAGCATCCGGTATCCGCTCACGATGCCGTCGTGATCGCACGTGATCAAGAGCACCCAGTCATCCACCATCCGCAGAAGGCTGCGCGGTTCGACACGACGCGGATCAGTCACCACAAGCAGCCAGCGATCCACGTCGTGATTCAGCTCGAGCAACGCCTCTGACATCCGACGCGGATCCAGCAGCGAAGGCTGTTGCGGGCTGGCGTTCTCGCCGGTCATGTCAATCACTTGCAGACGAAGCTCGCCCGTATCCGCGAGGATCAGGCCGATGCGCTGCCCGAGGCTGGCGAGGTGGAACGCATATTGGGTGATGCGCTCGAGCGCGTGCCCGTTGAGATGGGCCGCGATCACGGTCGTCACACGACGACGAGTGGGCTCGGGCTCCAGATGACTCGACATCTCACGCGATTCATCGTCAGTGTCGTGATCGCTCGGCGTGGGCGCAGGCATCCGCATCGACGACTCCGAGGCGCTTTGCGATTCGGTGTCGGGCTTGCGCTGCGACGGCGGGATGCGCTTCGGGCGATCCGGGTTGGCGTTGTCGCGCAGGCTGGAAAGAAAGAGATGCGAAATCTCGCTCAAGGGCCTGCGAGGAGGTTCCGATCCGGCCGGGGGGTTGTTCGGGAGATCAGACATGGGGTGATCGGAGGGAAAGAGGGATACGGGATAAGGGAAACAGGGGAAGCCGTTCAGGTACGAAGGCACAGGGAATCAGCACTGACCTGTCGTCTGACAACTCACCACCAACAACGCACCACCAACAACTTCCCCCTCAATCCACTTCCACAACGTTGTTCAGCTCACCGAAGCTGTTGGCTTCGACATAGGTGTTAAACGGATCGGTCACCCAACGCCCGTCGACGATCAGGCGATATCGATAACGACCCGGGCGCAGCGGGAGCTTGGCCATGAACACGCCGGGGCGGACACGACCGAGCGGCGTGCTCATCGCGTTCCAGTTGTTGAAATCGCCGGCCACGGTGACTTGCTCGGCGCCTTCGAATCGCGTGCGGAACGTGATGCCGTCCGGCTCACGCTGCACGCCATAAATCTCCTCGATCTTCTGTTCGATCGTTTTCGGCTCCGCGGGCGTGCGGATGTTCATCGTTGCGTTCGCGGGGGCGTCGAGGATGTCCTCACGCTCGAGCGTCGTCACAGCCAGCTCGCGATCGCTCACCACATCGACGATCGGCATCGAATCATCGTCCATCTCGCGATCGGCCAGCATCGGACCCGCCTGCGTGCCCATCGACATCGCGGGCGTGCCCATCGACATGGCCGGCGATTGTCCCAGGATTTGCTGCGCCGGTCTGCCAAACTTGTAGCTCGTCAGTTGCGCGAGTTGACGTGCGCGCTGCACGAGCTCCGCCGGTCGGCTCAGGCGCTCGGGCGCGGCGGGTTCGACTTCCATCGGCCGCGTCCCCATCAGTTCCCTCGCCAGGTTCGCAAAATCCTTATATCCACGGCAGCCCGGATCATATTCCGTGATCGGCTGACCAAAGCTCGCCGCCTCTTTCAGCTTCGTGTTGAAGTTGATCGTCGACTCCATGAGATAGTCGCGGAACTTCGCTCGAAGCTCTGCCAGCACTTCTCGCGCCAGCTTCGTTCGCGTGTCGTAGAGCGTCGGCAGCACGCGAATCACGATCTCCTGATCGCACATCTCCCGCAGCTCGTCCAGCGTCTCCATCACCTTCGCAAGCCCGTGCAGGCTGAAATAGCCCGTCTCCACCGGCACGATCACCTCATCACACGCACGAAGCGCGTTGAACGTGATCAGGCCCACCGTCGGCGGACAGTCGATGATGCACCATTGATACGACCCATCCACAGGCGATATCGCATGACGCAGCCGATCCTCCCGACCCGGCCTCCCCGCATAAATCTGCTCAAACCCCGCCAGCTTCACGTTGCTCGGCGCAAGATCAAAATCGGTCGCGATCTGCCAGACGATCTCGCTCAAACCCGTCGGCCGTCCGTGCTCCGGCTCCACCAGCACATCAAAAATACTCCGCTCAACCTGCTCCTCCGGCACGGCCAAGCCCACCGCACAATGGCCCTGCGGATCCATGTCCACCAGCAGCGTCTTCTGACCCATCCGTGCAAGACAGGCCGACAAATTGATGGCGGTCGTGGTCTTACCACATCCGCCCTTCTGATTGATGATCGCAATGGTACGCATCGGCGGCCCTTCCTTGAGGCAGACGAACCCGGTCCGTCGGGTTCGGCGATGTGAGCAACTCGTCCATATGCCGCGCACCGAAACGCGCGGCCTCCTGACCCTTCTATCGACAAGTCGCACCCGAATTCTTGACCATTATAAGACGACTCACACCGGATTGTGGACGGCGCGGGAGGACGGGGGATGGGGGATCGGGTGTGGGGGGTGGGGGATCGGGGATCGGAGACGGGGTTTGGGGGATCGGAGACGGGGTTTGGGGGATGGGGTGTGGGGTGTGGGGGGTGGGGGATCGGAGACGGGGTTTAAGTGATCGGGGCGTGCGCTGACATCTGTATATACTGTATGCGCGATTCGCCGACCCGCCGGCCGAACACCGCCGCGCGGGACATCACCAACGCTGCGCGAGGATTCGCCAACGCTGCGCGAGGATTCGCCAATGCTGCGCGAAGATTCGCCAACGCTGCGCGAAAATCCGCCAACGGCGCGTCTCACTCCATCATCGCCGCACACGACACCAACATCGGCGGATGTCTCCTGGAGGGCGGTGCTCCCGCACCGCCGCGCGGGGGCGGGATCGCCACCAACAACCGATATCGAACACGCACTTCCCCACCCGCGACGCGAACTCCTGTTCGCGGGCCGCGCAATCGATGTCGTGGGCCGCGCACTTGAGGTCGCGGGACGCGCACTTGTGTTCGCGTGATGCAGACTTCCGCCCGAATCGGTCGAACTTTGCCCCAGAGGATGCTTCCTCCGTGTCAGAGGATGCATCCTCCGGGCCGGAGGAAGCATCCTGCGTGTCAGAGAACGCGCGATTTGGGACAAAAAGCGCGAGACGCGATCCAAAAATCGCGCGCAGGCGTCCGAAAATCGCGCAACGCGGCTCGAAACCCGCGCGCAACGGCCCGTTGCGCGCGCGCAGCGGGCCGCGTCATGCCTTACGCGTGTTGCGTCATGCCTTACGCGGGTCGCGTCGGGCCTTACGTGGGTCGCGTCATGCCTCACGCGTGTTCCGTCGGGACTTACGCGGGTCGCGTCATGCCTCACGCGTGTTCCGTCAGGCCTTACGCGGGTCGCGTCGGGCCACACGCGTGTTGCGTCAGGCCTTACGCGTGTCGCGTCAGGCCTTACGCGTGTCAGTGCGCGCGGGTTTTGCGTCCGAGTTCGTGTGATTTGGGCCGGTGATCGGACGCTTTGGCGCGGCGAATCGCGTCCGCGAATTGCGGTGATGAGGAAAACGTTTAGTGCGACCGTGACGCGAGGTGCGTCGACAACGCTGGCCGGCGCGATGTTGTGGGACGCGAACGGCGTGCGCGCGATCCTGCCCGGTGAGTGGTGAAGTCACCCCGCGATCACGTCGATCCGCATGGCAACACGGCACTCACGATCCAACGCACGGCGGAGTCAGAACGACGTGCGACGGTGGCCGAGCGACGTGCGTCGAGCGCGAGGCGAAGTGGCGCGATGTCGGATCGAAGTGCGTCGAGCGCGAGGCGACGTGCGTCGGTGTCGGAACGATGTGCGTCGAGCGCGAGGCGGAGTGCGTCGGTGCTGGGTCGGTGTGCGTCGAGCGCGTGTCAGAGTGCGTCGGTGTCGAGGCGAAGTGCGTTGAGCGCGTTGCGGAGTGTGGCGGGGTGGGTTAGGCGGCTTCGTCGTCTTGGGCGGGTGTGTCGGTCGTGGAGTCTTCGAGTTCGTGCAGGAGGTCGTCGACGCATTCGAGGTTGGGATTGATTTGCTTCGCGCGGCGGTAGGCGTGCAGGGCGGCCCGCGGGTCGCCGAGCGAGGCGTGACAATGACCCAGACCCGCCCACGCGCCGAAATGCAGCGGGGCGAGCGCGACCGCCGTCCGGCAGTCGGCCATCGACTCCTCGACGCGCTCGAGCAAATAATACGCCATGGCACGCTGATTAAACGCCTCGGCGAACTTCGGATCGGCAGCGATCGCGAGACTGAACTGCTTGATCGCGCCCTCGATGTCCTGCTTTTCAAGCAGATGCGTTCCGCGGGCGATGTGGCTGTTGGCGCACTCGTTGCCCGAACGCAGCCAGATGCTCCACATCGCGTGCTCGGCGATCTGGCAGACGACTGGGTCGGGATGATGCAGCTGTTGGGCGAGCTCGTGAAGGCTGGAATCGTCGCCGATGAGGCTGAGCACGAGGGCGGAGAGTTTGCGGGCGTCGTCGGAGGGGCCGGAGAGGAGCTGCGTGAGGTGATCGACCGACCAGTGCTGCCGGACGAGCGAGATGAGCCCGTGGACGTCGCGCCGCTCGACGAGCGGGCTGACATAACGGACAAACTGCTGGCAATCGGCCTGTGTTTCGAACCTCACGCACCATCATAGGCAGGCCGCGAGAGAAAGTGGTCAAACTGATTAAACTTGTCAGCGCAAAAGGGATCGGAAGACGAAAGGCGACGGGGGCAGAAAAGGGCGTCGGTCGAAACCGGGAGGCTTCGACCGACGCATGAATGCACGAAGATGAGATCGCGCGAGGCGTTCCGGGGGAATTACCGGATGAAGAGCATCTCGCGATAGGTGGGCAGGGGCCAGAGATCGTCAGCGATGATGACCTCGAGCTTGTCGACGACATCGCGGAGGGCGTTCATGGCCGGGAGGACGTGGGCCTGGGCGGCCTTGGCATGATCGTAGGGCTCGCCGTCGGTGTGATGATCGAGGGCTTTGTCGAGCTTTTCGATGGTCGAGGAGAGGGCGTTGATCTGCGCGATGAGTTCGGCGAGTTCCTTGGAACCGGCACCGCTGGCACCGGCAGCCTTGGCGGCGGCGACGCTCTCGGCGATCTCCTTCTGGTAACGGAGGGCCGCGGGCAGGATCATGGTCTTGGCGATCAGAACGGCGGTGCGTCCTTCGATGCTGATGGTCTTGACGTAGGCCTCGGAGAGGATGTTGTAACGGCTCTTGAGTTCGCCTTCGGTGTAGACCTTGTATTTGGCGAAGAGGTCGATGGTGGACTTTTTGACGACGACGGGGAGGGCGTCGATGGTGGTCTTGAGGTTGGGGAGACCGCGCTTTTCGGCTTCCTTGTGCCAGGCTTCGGAATAGCCGTCACCGTCGAAGAGGATGCGCTTGTGCTCCTTGACGATCTTGGGCAGGAGCTCGCCGACGGCAGCCTCGAGCTTTTTGCCGCCTTTGACAGCCTTTTCAAGCTCGTTGGCCACGAAATCGACGCTCTCGGCGACGATGGTGTTGAGGACGGTGTTGGGGCCCGCGATGTTGAACGAGCTGCCGACGGCGCGGAACTCGAACTTGTTGCCGGTGAAGGCGAACGGGCTCGTGCGATTGCGGTCGCCGGCGTCCTTGGGAAGCGTCGGAAGAACGCTCACGCCGGTGATGAAGTCGCCGCCCTTCTTGCTGGAGCCGGCGGAGCCGGACTTCTCGATCTGCTCGAAGATGTCGGTGAGCATCGAGCCAAGGAAGATCGAAATGATCGCGGGCGGGGCTTCGTTGGCGCCGAGGCGATGATCGTTGGCAGCGCTTGCGACAGAGAGCCGGAGGATGTCTGCGTACTTGTCGACCGCGCGGATGACGGCGGCGCAGAAGACGAGGAACTGCATGTTCTCGTGCGGGGTGTGACCCGGTTCGAGAAGGTTCTCGCTTTCGGTGCTCATCGACCAGTTGTTGTGCTTGCCCGAGCCGTTGATGCGGGCGAAGGGCTTCTCATGAACGATACAGGCAAGGCCGTACTTGGGCGCGGTCTTACGCAGGACTTCGAGCGTGAGGTTCTGGTGATCGGTGGCGAGGTTACTGTTTTCGAAGATCGGGGCGATCTCGTACTGGCTGGGGGCGACTTCGTTGTGACGAGTCTTGACCGGCACGCCCAGCTTAAAGAGTTCGGCTTCGACCTCTGCCATGTACGCAAGCACACGCTCGGGGATCGTGCCGAAGTATTGGTCTTCGAGCTCCTGACCCTTCGGGGGCTTGGCACCGAAAAGCGTGCGACCACAACTGACAAGGTCGGGCCGGGCGAAGTAGAAGTTCTGATCGATGAGGAAGTATTCCTGTTCGGGGCCGACGGTGGTGATGACGCGATCGACGTCCTTGCCGAAAAGCTTGAGCAGGCGCGTGACTTGCACGCTGAGTGCGTCCATCGAGCGAAGGAGCGGCGTCTTCTTGTCGAGGGCTTCACCGGTCCAGGAGAGGAAGGCGGTGGGGATGACCAGGGTAGAGCCGTTGGGCGCTTCAGAGATGTAGGCGGGGCTGGTGGGATCCCATGCGGTGTAGCCGCGTGCTTCGAAGGTGGCGCGGAGGCCGCCTGACGGGAAGCTGGAGGCGTCGGGCTCGCCCTTGATGAGCTCCTTGCCGCTGAATTCTGCGACGGCAGAGCCGGTGCCGGTGGGCGAGACGAAGCTGTCGTGCTTCTCGGCGGTGATGCCGGTCATGGGCTGGAAGATGTGGGTGTAGTGGGTCGCACCGCGCTCCAGGGCCCAGTCCTTCATCGCGGCGGCGACGGCATCGGCGATGTCCGGCGCGAGTGGCGCGCCGCGCTTGATGGTTTCCTGCAGCTTCTTAAACACGGGCTTGGGCAGACGCTGCTTCTGGACTTCTTCGCTGAAGACGTTGATGCCATAAATGTCCTTGGCATGAACCTTCTTGAAGTCGAGGCGGTTCAGGACGTGCTTGGCCGAGGCGATGGTGCGGATCGCTTCGTGGCGGAGGGTGGACATGAGACTTGGCTCCAGGGTGCGAGTAACTTTCTGCGGCCGGTTCCCAAGGCCGCTGCTTGAGCGCGGAGCCAAGTATATTGGACAAACGATCCCCACAATCAAGTAGGAATCGCCGGATTCACAGGCGAATGGCTAGAATCTGGGCAACGGCTTGCCCGACAGGTCGGCTTGACCTGAGAATCTGCGGGCGCGCATCGCACGTGAAGTCGCCTGAAGGATGCGCAACGGTCTTATCTTCCGGAGGTTTTTAATGTCCAAGGCCCATGTTGATCCCGCCGAACTGCGTAAGTTCGCCCAGGACCTCGCACGATTTTCCAATGATGTGCAGACGCTTCTGGCCGGGCTGAATGGGAAGATGCGCGCCTTGGAACAGACCTGGCGCGATCAGGAACAGCGTAAGTTCGCAGAAGCCTTCAACACGACCGCCAAGGCTGTCGGCAATTTCCTTGAGGCCGCCCACGAGCACGCGCAACTGCTCAACAAGAAGGCAGGCGCCGTCGAGGAATACCTGAAGCAGCGATGACCTTGAACCTCTTCTCCGGTGGTTCGTCCTCTCATTTCAGGCAATCGTGATGATCGTGATGATTCGGCTCGGGCGGACGGGGTTGATCTCCGAGCAACCAACGATCCACGACCGCACCGATGGCGATGCCGACGACGTAGGCGAGCAGATCGGGGGGATTAAAGGTCGAGCCGAGAACGAGATGACCCGGCCGCGTCGCGCGGATGGCGTCGATCCATGGCGCCCGATAAAGCTGCAAGAACTCGACGGTCCATGCCAGGCATAGTCCTGCCAAAGCCAGGCGCGGAGTCGCGATACGTGGTCGGGCCGTCGCGAGGAGCAGGAGGAGCATCGTCGCCCACAGTGCGACCCCGCCGTACTTGACCACAAAGGGTGGCAGCGGAACCCACGCAGACCGCAGCAGGAGGCCGATCGCAACCACAACCAGCGCGGCCGACAGGTAGACCCAACGACTTCGCCGCGTTGCATGTGACATGGAACGACTTTCCCGGTGGTCTCCCGATGCAGGTGTTGGATGAGACGCCCTCATCGAGATTACACTCAACCGATCTATGGCGGAACAGAGCGGATATGTCGTGTTGGTGGCGGCGGGTCCGGGTGAAGCTGAACCGGAGCGTTTGGTTGATCTCGTGGATTCGATCATCGCACACGAACCGGACGGCGGGACGATCGTCATGGTCGATGATTCGACCTCGCCCAGGCATTTTGATCGTGCGATCGCCCCGACTCGACCGACTTCGAACACGCGGATCGTCAGCCTGCATCACACCAGACCCGCGGAGGTGCGATATCGACGCGGCAAGGGGATTTGCTCGCCGGTGCTGATGGGGCTTGGGTGGATCGAGGCGAACACACGATCGCCTTTCGTGCTCAAGCTGGACACCGATTCGCTGGTGATCGGTCGATTCGTTGATCGACTGGCTGCGCGATTCGCGGGAGATGCGTCGCTGGGCGTGGTCGGAGCCTACAGACACACGCCGACGGGCGCGGAGCGTGATGTTTCGGATCATGCGAAGAATCTGGACCGCTTTGACCGCGAGCGTTTTGATCTGCGACGGCCGATCTCCAGTTGGCGGGACGCTAGGCGTGAGCCAGGAGCGACGGTGAGGCGATTGCTCGATCGCGCGAAAGTTCACGGCTACCGGATGGCGGAGCATTGTCTGGGCGGAGGGTATGCCGTGTCGCGCGGGTTGCTCGATCGCATGCGAAGATCGGGCGATTTTGCCAACACGTCACGCTGGCTTGACATTGATCTGCCGGAGGATGTGACCGTGGGTCTGCATTGCCGGGCGTGTGGGCTGACGATGGACGACGAGGTGAGCGAGGGTCGCGTCTTTGGCGTTGCGTACAGGGGACTGCCCTTTGCCCCCGACGAATTGCTTCGTCGCGGACATGCTGTGATTCATGCAGTGAAGAACGATCCGGCGATTTCAGAGTCGGACGTGCGAGCGTTCTATCGCGCGCGACGTTGACGGATCTTCCCCAAGACGGATGGACCGCAACGAGAGGTCCGTCGGTTTGGCGAGATGCCGGATTCGCGTGTAGGATGCCCCGCCCGGACGTTGACATGTCGAATGTCGAAAGGGATGACTCGGAACCCAACCTCAAATGAAGGAGTTTCTCCATGGCCGTCGAACGCACGCTGATCATTCTCAAACCCGATGCGGTCCAGCGCAAGCTGTGTGGCGAGATCATTCGCCGAATCGAGAACAAGGGATTGAACATTGTCGGTATGAAGATGACGCAGATCCCGGTTGCAACGGCGGAGCAACACTACGCCGAACACGCGGGCAAGGGTTTCTTCAAAGACCTCGTTGCATTCATGACCGGGAGCAAGGTCGTGCTGCTCGCCGTCGAGGGCGATGAGGCGATCGGCCTGATGCGAACGCTGATGGGCAAGACGAAATTCACCGACGCGGCCCCGGGCACGATTCGCGGGGACTATGCCTACAGCTTCACCGAAAATCTGATCCACGGTTCGGATTCGCCGGAGTCGGCGGCACGTGAGTTGAAGCTGTTCTTCCCGGAACTGTGAACCAATACAACAGGAATGATGTCATGGATGTGACCGCCCTGAAGGCCCGGCTCGATTCGATCGGGCAGGCAAGCGTGCTTCGTTTCGTGGATCGATTGGACGAACAAGCCAAAACGGCATTTCTCGCTCAGCTTGAATCGCTCGACGTCCGATTGCTGGCCGATCTGGTCAGTGCCTATGTGAGGCAGAAGCCGCACGTCTCTTTGCCGACTGACATCCGTCCCGTGGATGCATATCCACGCGAGGCAGACGCGAAGCGGAACGAACTTTATGTTCGTGCGCTTGCGCGCGGACACGCACTTCTCAAAGCGGGCAAGGTCGGGGCGTTCCTCGTCGCAGGAGGACAGGGAACGCGACTCGGCTACGACGGGCCCAAGGGCGAATATCCGGTCACGCCGATCCGCAAGCATCCGCTGTTTCGCGTCTTTGCAGAGCAGCTCCTCGCGCACTCCAGGCGGGCTGGGAAATCAATCCCATGGTACATCATGACCAGCGACGCCAACGACGCACGCACGCGAGCATTCTTTGAGCAGCATCACTTCTTCGGCTACCCGAAGTCGGACGTCTTCTTCTTCCAGCAGGGCATGATGCCGGCATTCGACGCCAAGACCGGACAGATGCTGCTCGCCGAGAAAGGGTCGCTGGCGCTCTCTCCGGACGGGCACGGCGGATCTCTGCGGGCGATCGATCGCTCCGGCGCGCTGGCGGATATGCAAAAACGCGGCATCGAACACCTCAGCTACTTTCAGGTGGATAACCCCATCGTTCATACCATCGACCCGCTCTTCATCGGACTCCACGATCTCTCCGGCAGTGAAATGAGCAGCAAGACGATCGGTAAGGCAGGACCGCTCGAAAAGGTCGGCAACTTCTGCATCGGTGACGGCGTGCTCCAGGTGATCGAGTATTCGGATCTGCCCGAAGAACTCGCCCGAAAGACCCATGCCGATGGTCGGCTGATGTTTGATGCCGGCTCGATTGCAATTCACGCACTGCGGGTCGACTTCATCGCACGATTGAACGCGGGCGGGCAACTTAAGCTGCCGTGGCACCGGGCGGACAAAAAGGTGCCGTTCGTTGATGATGCGGGCAACGCCGTGAAGCCGGAGGCGAACAACGCGGTCAAGCTGGAGCAGTTTGTGTTCGATGCGATCCCACTGGCCTCCAACGCGATCGTTTACACCACGGCGCGCGAAGAAGAGTTCAGCCCGGTGAAGAACGCAGACGAGGCGGGCAAAGTGGTGAGCGATTCGCCCACAACCTGTGCGCGCGATCAAGTGAGGCGGGCAGCGCGATGGCTTGAGACGGTCGGTGTACGCGTTCCGCGAAAGCCCGACGGCGAGCCGGATTGCTTGATCGAGATCGGCCCGCGGTATGCTGCCAGCCTCGCGGATCTGCGCGAACGCGCGCCGCAGATGACGATCAATCCCGGCGATCAGGTTGTGCTGGATATCGATTGATTCTGAAGCGCTTCGGTCGATGGCGTTCGATCGACGTGTGAATCGGTTGCTCGGTTTGGCGAAGCACAACGGGTTGGACTACATTCGTGGCTTCGACTGGGAGGTCGTTTGGCGGTGCGATTGCCGGTGTGGTCGGGCTCGGGTTCTGCAGATCAGCGTGGCCGCGCGAATGCGCGTGCTCTCATCGAAGTTGACGAATACGACGAGTATGAGAAGAAGGAAAAGTGCGGAGTGTTTGGCGTGTGGGGAACGCCCGACGCCTCGTCGATGACCTATCAGGGACTTTTCGCCCAACAGCATCGCGGGCAGGAGTCGGCAGGCATTGTCACCACCGACGGGCGCACGCTCCACGGGCACGTGGCGATGGGACTCGTCAGTCAAGTCTTTAATCCTCGCATCCTGCGCGAAGATCTGCCCGGACATGCGGCGATCGGGCATGTCAGATACTCGACGACGGGCGTCAGCGCAGTCTGTAACGCGCAGCCACTTCTACGAAACTACTCAGCGGGCCCGGTTGCAGTTGCGCATAACGGAAATCTGATCAACGCGCAGCTTCTCAAGCAGCAATACGAACAGCACGGCCACATCTTTCAAAGCACGACCGACACCGAAATCATCGTGCATCTGCTGGCCAAGCCAAGTCATGCGGAGAAGCCTGATCCGCTTGTGCATGTACTGCGTCACCTGCAGGGTGCCTATTCACTCTTGTTTTTGTTCCCCGATCGCATGGAGGTCTGCCGCGACCCATGGGGGATCAGGCCGCTCTCGCTCGGACGGCTCGGCGATGCGTGGGTGGTGGCGAGTGAGACGTGTGCGTTTGATGCAGTCGGTGCGACCTACGAACGCGATGTCGAGCCGGGCGAACTGATCCGTATCGACCGCAACGGCCTGCATTCCAGGCGATTCGACGAGCCGGCGAGCGAAGGCGCACGATGCGTGTTCGAACACGTCTATTTCGCCAATCCCGCCAGCAGACTCTTTGGTCAAAATGTGCACCGCGTCCGCGAAGCGATGGGAAGACAACTGGCACGCGAATCGATGACGGACGCCTCAGGCCGGCCTATCCAAGCCGATTGCGTCATCCCGATGCCCGACAGCGGTCGCAGCGCGGCGCTGGGCTTTGCCAAGGAGAGCGGGCTGGAGTTTGAGGAAGGGATCGTGCCGAATCGATTCGTCGGACGCACGTTCATTTTGCCAAGCCAGAAGGCACGCGACTCGGCGGTGAGTCTGAAACTCAACATCATCGGCGAACTGGTCACGGGTAAGCGGATTGTGGTGGTGGATGACTCAGTCGTGCGCGGAACGACCACCCGTTCGAAAATGCGCGCCCTCCGCCGCGCAGGAGCGAAAGAAATTCACCTGCGCATCAGTTGCCCACCCATCCGGCATCCGTGCTTCTACGGCATCGACTTCGCCACCGCAGACGAGTTGATCGCGCATAACCGCACCGTCGAAGAAATCGCCAAATTCGTCGAAGTCGATTCACTGCAATACCTCAGCCTCGACGGCATGCTCAACTGCGTCGAGATCGCCAAGAAAGACGCTTGCACCGCCTGCTGGACCGGACAATACAAAATTCCCGTCGATCGACCGGTCTCGAAATTCGGACTCGAACGCGATCAACTCCGCATGTTCGAGCCCGGCACGAGGCAGTGACCCACGAAACAGTGACCCACGAAACAGTGACCTATGTGGGAAATCGAATGATCGGCCCGCGCGCCTTACCTGCACGGACCGCCTCCTGCAGCATCTTGATGTAGCTGTCGGTGATCGTCGCGTGTCCGAGCAGGTCGCAGACGCTCATCGTCTCGCGCACGCGATTCTCGCTCGGGCCCTCGATTTCCATGAAAAAACCGAGCACGGGCAATTCGTCGATCACGAGTTCGCAATCCATCAGCGTCCAAATCTCGCGACGCTTTTCAAACGCAAGCGTCGGCGTGTAGCCGAGCCGGGCCAACAGCGCACTGGCCTTCTCGTAATCGTCGATGCCGAACTCGATCTCTTCGCGACGCTTGAGATCGTTCGTGCCTTGCCCGTGCTTTGGGCCTTTGCTCTGCTGCGGGCCCTTGAAGGTGATGACGGCGGTCTCTTTGCGTGTCGACTCTTCGCGCATCGAACGCAGGCGCAGACCCTCGTCGCGCGACAGAAGCGAGCGAGCGGCGTCGTCGAAAAAACCATTGACCTCGAATCGCCTCCCGACAAACTTCGCACCCGAACGCGAAAGATTCGCACGGATGGCGTCGGGATTGCCGATGCGGATTTTGGCTTCGACTTCAATCGACATGTTTCGGATGCCTCTTCATTGTCACCGTCCGAGCCATTGTGTATGCGCGTCAGGCGACGACAAAGTTGACGAGCTTTTTGGGGACGTAGAGTTCCTTGCGGATCGACTTGCCCTCGAGCCACGTGGCGATGTTGGGTTCGCGCCGGGCGGCGGCGAGGACGTCGGTCTCGCTCGCGTCCGCGGGTACGGTGATCTTGCCGCGGAGCTTTCCATTGACCTGAACCGGAATCTCCATGCTCGTCTCCTGCAACTTCGACTCATCGAAGCTCGGCCAATTCGCGTGGGCGATGCTCGGCGGCTTGCCGAGGCGTTCCCAGATCTCCTCGGCAAGATGCGGAGCGAACGGCGCGAGCAGCAGCGCCAGCGTCTCGGCAAGCTTGCGCGGGACGGCAGGGAGCGGCGTGATCTCGTTGTTGAGCTTGATCAGCTCCGCAAGAGCTGTGTTAAAGCGGAGGTGCGTGATGTCTTCGCCGACTTTTTTGATCGTGCGATGCATCTGACGATCCAGTGCATCGGGAATGTCGGCATCGACGATCTGTGCGACCTTGTTCTGCTCTTCATCGCCGATGAGGTTTCGCCAGACGCCGGCTAGAAACCGGCTCATGCCGACGATGTCGCGCGTGTTCCAAGGCTTCTGAGCCTCCAGCGGACCCATGTACATCTCATAGAGTCGGAACGCGTCCGCGCCATGATTCTCGACGATCGCGTCGGGGTTGATGACATTCCCACGGCTCTTGCTCATCTTGAATGATCTCGCATCGACGGCGATATCTGGATTGGCCCGGAGGACGTAGCGGTCGCCTTTCTTTTCGACCAGCATCGCTTCGACCGGCGTTGCAACGATGCGCTCGCCTGTCTTGCGGTGATAGCCGACAAGCACCGCGCCGCTGTCGCCGGACTCCTCGCCGATGTTGGTGTATTCGGTCGCGCTGATCGCCTTGCCCTGGACTTCGAAAAAGTGGAATTCGGTCTCCCCGAGAATCATCCCCTGATTCACCAGGCGTTTGAACGGCTCGGCAGTGCTCAGATGCCCGAGATCAAACAGCACCTTGTGCCAGAACCGCGCGTAAAGCAGATGCAGCACCGCATGTTCGACCCCGCCGACATACAGGTCGACCGGCATCCAGTACTTTTCCTTCTCCGGATCTACGAAACGATGTTCGTTCATCGGATCGAGATAGCGCAGGTAATACCAGCAACTGCCCGCCCATTGCGGCATGGTGTTGGTCTCGCGCGTGTACGCATCGCTGTAGCGCAACCAATCGACGGCCTTGCTGAGCGGGCCCTCCGGCGTTCCAGTCGGTTTGAAATCGCTGAGTTCCGGAAGAAGAACGGGAAGTTCCGACTCGGGCAATGCCTGGTGATTGCCGGATGCGTCGAGAACGATCGGAAACGGCTCGCCCCAGTAGCGCTGACGGCTGAAGAGCCAGTCGCGGAGCTTGTACTGAACTTTGCGGTGACCGATCTGTGCGTTTTCGAGATACTCGATCATGCGCGACTTGGCGTCGGCGGTGGAAAGGCCGTTGATGAAGTCACTGTTGACGGCAACGCCTTCGCCGACGAACGCGCCGCCTTCGACGGTCTTATGGGTCGAGGGTGTTTCGACAACGGTGCGGATCGGAAGATTGAACTTCTCTGCAAACGCGTAATCGCGCTCGTCGTGCGCAGGGACGGCCATGATCGCGCCGGTGCCGTACCCGGCGAGGACGTAGTCGGCGATCCAGATCGGGATGCGTTCGTTGGTGACGGGATTGATCGCATACGCGCCGGTGAAGACGCCGGTCTTGTCCTTGGCACCTTCCTGTCGTTCGCGATCGCTCTTTTGCGATGCGACTTGCAGATACGACGCGACGGCCGATCGCTGCGGCTCGGTGGTGATCTGATCCACGAGTTCATGCTCGGGTGCGAGCACCATGTATGTCGCGCCAAAAAGCGTGTCCGGACGCGTGGTAAAGACGGTGATCGAATCTTCCTCCCACGACTCGAGACTGAAATCGACTTCCGCACCAATACTGCGGCCGATCCAGTTACGCTGCATTTCCTTGATGCTGTCGGGCCAATCGAGTGAATCGAGGTCGTCGATGAGCCGATCCGCGTAGGCGGTGATGCGCATCATCCATTGCCGCATGGGCCTGCGTTCGACGGGGAATCCGCCGCGTTCACTTTTGCCGTCGATGACTTCCTCGTTGGCGAGCACCGTTCCGAGGCTGGGGCACCAGTTGACCGGAATCTCATCGACATAGGCGAGGCGCTGGTTATCGATGACGTCGCGCTGCTCGCCGGGCGAGAGTTGAGAAAAGCGTCGGAAGATTCCGCTGCCTGCGCTGAGGGCTTCGAGGCCCTCGGTTTGCGGATTGAGCGTGATGCCGTCATCGGGTGTGACAAGGTAGTTGTCGTTTTGCAGTTCGTTGACGAGATGTCCGATCGGCATCGCACGCCGCGTGACGGGATCGAGATAGCTGTTGTAGACCTGCAGGAAGATCCATTGGGTCCACTTGAAGTATTTTGGATCGGTGGTGTTGACCTCGCGATCCCAGTCGTAGCCGAGACCGAGCGATTGAATCTGTCGGCGGAAGTTGTCGACATTGGTCTGCGTGTTGATCGCGGGGTGGATGCCGGTCTTGCGCGCGTGTTCCTCGGCGGGCAGTCCGAAGGCGTCCCAGCCCATCGGATGCAGCACGTTGAAACCCCTCATGCGGAGGTAGCGACTGACGATGTCGGTGGCGGTGTAACCTTCGGGATGTCCGACGTGCAGGCCCGCGCCGGAGGGATACGGAAACATGTCCAGGAGATACGCCTTGGGCTTGCCCATCGCGTCGGCGGGATCGAGAGCGCGGTAGGTCTTGTGCGTAAGCCAGTAGCGTTGCCATTTCGCTTCGATGGCAGGAAAGTCGTAAGCCATAGTCCGGTGAGTATACCGCTGATCGTCTGAAGTCCGAAGCGATTGCGAGGTGCTACGAGTCGCACGGCCTTCAAGCCGGCGGGAAGAATGGCATCTGAATTCTGGCTTACGCCAAATGATTGCTCATGCCGAACGGTGAAACACGCCCGGGGGAACGCGCTGATGTGACGATC
Organism: Planctomycetaceae bacterium; assembly: GCA_027487775.1. Lineage (GTDB taxonomy): Bacteria > Planctomycetota > Phycisphaerae > Tepidisphaerales > Tepidisphaeraceae > JAIYCY01. Next base: position 2,105 of record JAIYCY010000028.1, on the reverse strand, counting down.
AGATGTCGAAATCGAGCGGCGGATCTTCCGTGGTTTTGCGGCGGCGACGGTCGCGGACTTTGAGTTTCGGCGGCTCGATGCCGACCACGTGATTCGACGGAACGCTGCGCGTAAGGAACACGTTTCCGCCGATGGTGCTGCCGTGTCCGATCACGGTCTCCCCCCCGAGAATCGTGGCGTGGGCGTAGATGGTCACGTCGTGTTCGATGGTGGGGTGGCGTTTGGTTCCGCGGAGCAGTTGTCCGAACGCCGGTGCGAGCGCGCCGAGTGTCACGCCTTGATAAAGTTTGACGTTGTCGCCGATGGTCGTGGTTTCGCCGATGACGACACCTGTCCCGTGATCGATGAAGAACCGTCTTCCGAGGACAGCGCCGGGATGGATGTCGATGCCGGTGCGGGAGTGAGCGATTTCCGTCCAGATGCGGGGCAACAGCGGGACATGCTGACGATAAAGCTCGTGGGCAAGACGCTGCACGGTGATGGCAAAGACCCCGGGATAGCAGAACAACGTTTCGTCGGCGCTGCTGGCGGCGGGGTCGGATTCGAAGGCGGCCTGTACATCATCGGCGAGGAGCGAACGGATGTCGGGGATGCGCGAGAGAAATCGCTCGACAATATCCACCGCCTCGCGATCACACTGCTCACAGGCGTCGTCGGTGTTCGATTGACTGGGCATCGGTTGAGCGGAGGCTGATTGATCAGATTTGGCTCGGCTCGTGTCGGATGATTGGTCCGGCGTGTCGACGTGAATGCGGTATCGAAGGCAAAAGCGGACGTGGTCGTAAAGTGTGTCGGAGATGGACGCGATCAAGGTGGTGATGCGTGTGGCGATGTCAGAGGAGAGGAGATTCTGTCGACCGAAAAAGCCGGGATAGAGGATTTCGAGGAGCTGTTCCACGCAAGCGGCCGCCGACTGAGGCGTGGGCAGCGTCCCGCGATCGAGTCGGCGGAGCTGTGGCAGTGCTTCGACGGAGGCAAGGATCGTTCGCGCGAGGGCGGAGGTTTTTTGATGAAGCTGATCGCGTTGCATGGGTCGAAGAATGATAGGGGGATGAAGTCATCGTCCCAAACTGCCATGAATTGGGTATAATCGACAGCGGACCAAAACTCGAACGGGAGCGTGTCGGATGCGAGCTGCATTTGGATTAGTCGGGGTGTTGGTGGCGCTGGCGATTCTGATTTTGCTTTGGGGCGGAGAGGGTGGGTATCTCGATTCGTCGCAATCCACAATCAAGACGGGTCAGCAGCTTCAGGCGCAGACGAACGTGCTTGCGGGTCGGAACACCACCGGCACGGTGCGGGCGATCGACACGATCGAGGTCGAGTTGGATCAGGCGTCCGGAGGCGGGCCGGTGCGTGGTTTGAAGGTCACGAAGATCGAGACAGGCGGGGCGATGGAGCAACGCTTCGGGCTGGCGGCGGGTGATGTGATTGTGGAGATCGGGCCGCTGTCGGTGCGAGATATGGTGTCGAGTGTGGATGAGGGGCGTGATTATCTGTGGGATGCGTATCAACGAGGAACGACGCTGCGCGTTCGGCGGGGGGCGGTGACCCTGTCGATGGCAGCGCGTGAAATGGGTTCGCCGGTAGCGACCGGAACGGGGGCGGGCGCGGCGAGCGGTCAGGGCACGAACGCGGGCGAGACCGGCGCAACGAGCGAAGGGGACAAGGCGGCACCTGCAGGCGAGGCGGGCGGGGAAACGCCAGCCGATGCGGATGCCGCGAAGAAGGCGGAGGAAGAAGCCGCCAAAGAAAAAGAAGAACGTCGCGGACCGGGCGGAATCCTGCTACCGGGCGGCCTGCCGCTGCCGGGCGGGCGATGACACGATCAATGGGCAGAGCGGTGCCGATTTGATCTATGGTGAAGGTGGCAGTGATTCCTTATTCGGTGAGGGTGGGAATGATACGATCTACGGCGATGCTGGATCAGATTACATAGACGGCGGATCGGATAATGATGATTTGTATGGTGGATCAGGCGCTGGGGATGCGGTGTACGGACGGGCTGGGAATGATCGGTTCTGGCTCGCTGATAGTGGTGCCAAAGATTCGGCTTGGGGAGGATCGGGAACCGATACGGTTCTTGACCGCGACACCGTGGATGT
>JAIYCY010000034.1 GCA_027487775.1 Planctomycetaceae bacterium | reverse complement strand
TTTGAGTCTTCAAGTGAATTTCGAGGGCCTTCCCCGACTTGAGTACAAGTCGGGGCACCCGTGCTAACCCGGATGCCGCATTCGCAAACCCGAATGCCACATCCGGAAGACCGGATGCCGCATACGGAAGACCGGATGCCGCGTACGGAAGACCGTGCGCCGCGTACGGAAGACCGTGCGCCGCATACGGAAGACCGTGCGCCGCTTACGGAAGACCGTGCGTCGCGTACGGAAGACCGTGCGCCGCATACGGAAGACCGTGCGCCGCATACGGAAGACCGTGCGCCGCATACGGAAGACCGTGCGTCGCGTACGGAAGACCGTGCGCCGCATACGGAAGACCGTGCGTCGCGTACGGAAGACCGGATGCCGCGTACGGAAGACCGATGGCGGCGGTTAAAATCGGACGATGCCTTGGCAGCGTCCGCGTGGACGGATTATCGGGGCGGGTTGTCAGGAGGAACGGGGTGTGGGGGATGGGGTGTGGTGTGGGGAGGTTAGGGTTGGGGCGTTGGGGATGGGGTGAGTTGGTGGTTGGGGTTGATGACGCTGTTGCGGAGTTTGTTGGTGAAGCGGATGTCGATGTTGTAGTGGGTTTGATCGGGGGCGAGGGCGGGGAGATCGGCTTCGAGGGTGCGGGTGATGCCGTTGAAGGTGTGGGGGATGCGTTGGCCGTCGATGGAGACCGAGACGCTGGAGGCGGGGATGCGGCTGCGGTCGCGGCCCCACCAAGGGGGAAGCCCGTCGTCGAGGATGGCGACGAGGCGGGGGGATTGGGGTGTGGGGGAAGGGGTTTGGGGTGTGGGGGACGAAGCGTTGGGCGTGGGGGATGGGGTGTTGGGTGTGGAGGAGGCGTTGGGTGTGGAGGAGGGGTTGGTTGTGGGTGGATTGATTTGGATGGAGGCGACGCGTGGTCGGCCGTTGTAGGCGTATTCGCAGAGGCCTTCGTAGATGGCGTATGCGGTGCGGAGGTTGTAGCCGGCGTCGCGGAGTCGTTGTTCTTCGGCGGGGTTGGAGAAGAAGGAGCATTCGAGGAGGACGGCAGGCATGGGGAGTCCGCGGAGTTGACCGAATCCGTTGTTGTACATGAGTTGGTCGGAGAGGATGGGGCTGGTTCGCCCGACGTCTGTGCGCATGTGAGCGCCGAGTCGGTGGGCGATGGATCTGGAGACGTCGAGGGCGACTTCGGACTCGTCGACGGTGCGGTGGTACCAGACGCTGGAGTAGTTGGCGCTGGGGCTGGAGGCGGCGTTGTGGTGGATCGAGATGAAGAGGTCGGCGTTTGCGTCGATGGCGATTTTCTTGCGCTCTGCGTGGGTGACGAGAGCGTCGACGTCGCGGGTCATGATGACGGTGGCGCCGGCGTCGGTGAGTAGGCGACGCAGAAGGAGTGCGACGCGGAGGTTCATGTCGTCTTCGCGAACGCCGGTGGGTCCGCGTTTGTAGGTGGGATCGGTTTCGCCGTCGGACATTCCGTGTCCTGGGTCGAGGCAGATGATGAGGTCTTTGAGGTATTTCTCGGCGGGGTGCGGTGGGATGTGGATGGGTGGATAGTCTGCCCACGCGTCGCGGTTGTCGATGAGTTTCATGGCCTCCTCGAGGGGCATGGGTTGCCAGGAGGCGGGATCGGTGGGGTAGCGCATGACGTGAGGTGTGATGGCGCTGGGTGGAGTGGCGCTGGGATCGGAGGTGGTGAGGGTGGCGGGCTCTGGGCGATCGGAGCATCCGGCGATGAGGGTCGAGGCGATGAGCGAAAGAAGCGTGAAAGCGTGCGAACGGTTCATGCCGCGATTGTAGCCAATGGGCGGGGGAAGGGGGATGAACAAGATGGGGCGAAACTTGCTTAGTTCCAGAGCGTGTTGACCGGATACATCTTGATCATTTCATCGCGAGTCACGATCTGGAGATCTTCGCACATGGCTTGGGCGACGAGCAATCGATCAAATGGATCGCGGTGGTGCTCGGGGATGGTAGAAAGCGTGTGGATATGATCCAACGTGATCGAGGGGAGGCTGAAGCCTTGCTCGATAAGTTCGGCCTTGACGAGAGCGACGGGTGGAGACCGAAGTTGAAGTTTGCCGAGGCCGAATTTGATTTGCATTTCCCACGGAGAAACCATGCTGAGAAAGACTTGGTTCTTGCGTGCGGCAATGGCAGTGCGTGCGGGATTCGGGAGGTGGTCGGGTCGCATCGACCAGAGGATGAAGGCTTCAGTATCGAGTAACAGTTTCATTGGACATGAACATGTAAAGGAAGCTTTCAAACCATCACCGTGACCGATCATCCCCGACCGGTCATCGCCCACTCATCATCTCTGCGTCCAGAAGTCGTCTGGGAGCGGTTCGTTGAAGTCTGGCGAGATGTCGATCAGGGCATCGCGAAGGCGACCCGGAACCCGATCGGCGGGCGGTGGGTTGGCGTCGGTGGGCTCGATGGTGATGTTGAGCTTCTGATTCGGCGCGAGCGAGAGAGGCTCATCGGGTACGATGACTTTTCCGTCATAATGAGCTTTACAAACGATCATCATCGTATGATAGCAAATGCGTGGTCGGTGTCATCGGAAATCCCGAGCTTGCGTTGATGTGCGATGTGAGCTTTGAGAGCGATTTTCAGATGCCTCGCTCCGGCATGTTGAGAGGTTTCCTGATTGACGGCGGGTGGTTGGGGGTTGATAGTTGGGGCGACGGGGACTGAGACTGTGCGCATGGAGGCGTGCGGGGATGTTGCCGAGAGTAGTGGATGAAGGATCATGACCGACAGGGCTGCTGAGTTTCCTCGAAGTGCCGATCCGGCTGAGCCGGCGGGTGCGTTGCCGGTGGGCTCGTCGGTCGGTGTGGGGCGTGATATGAGGGAGTCGGCATCGGATGTGATTGGGACGATTCGTGATCCTGTGTTGGAAGCGTTTGAGCGTGCGCGTGCGGGCGATCGGGCGGGGTATGGTCGATTTGCGGAGTTGATCCAGGATCGACTTTATAATGCGGTCGCGCGGATGACGGGTGATGTGCATGTGGCGGGTGATTTGGTGCAGGAGACGTTGGCGCGGGCGTTGGAGCATTTGTCGACGTTCAAGGGCGCGTCGCATCCGTATACGTGGGTGTATCGGATCGCGATGAACTTGGTGATGTCGCGTCGTCGGAGCGATCAGGTGAGGCGGGCGGTGAGTTTGGAGGGTGACACGAAGTCGACGGGTCGATCCGGTCGATCGAGCGGATCGGGCGGAGAGGATCAGATGTCACGATTGCGTGAGCGTATCGCGTCGAGTGAGCCGGGGCCTGCGGATCGGACGGAGTTGGCGGAGCGGTTGGCGGTGATCGGACGAGCGCTGAATGAGATTGATGCGGAGGATCGGGCGTTGTTGGTGATGCGAGACATTGACGGGATGGATTACGCGGAGATGGCGGAGGTTCTGGAGGTTCCGCTGGGGACGCTGAAGAGTCGATTGTTCAGGGCGCGGGTTGCGCTTCGTAAGCGTGCGGAGGAATTGGGAGCTTGAGGGAACTTTTGGGGGATGTGTGCGTCGAAGGTGATTAGAAGTTGAGAAAGAAGTGAGTTGTTGAGTAGAGCCTATGAGTCGAGAGCACGAACAATTGGATGAGCTGTTGGCCGGCTATGTGGACGGGACGCTCTCGGCTGGGGAGTTGGCGGCGCTGGAGGGTTATCTGGACGGTCATCCTGAGTTGCGTGAGCAGTTGCAAGCGATGCGGATGGACAGTCAGACGTTGGCGGCGCTTCCGACGATGCGAGCGCCGTCTGGATTGGTGGAGACGTTCAATCAGAAGTTGGAGCGTGAGGCGCTTCTCGACGGGCCGATGGAGTCGCGGGGGCGACGATGGATGGTTCGGCCGACGTATTTGGCGGCGGCGGCGGTGCTGTTGGTGGGCGTGGGCGTGGGCGTGTTCATGCTTGATGCGCTCAAGCTGCGAAGTGGTTCGGGCGGTGCAATGAGCGGTGGATCGAGTGTGATCGCGTTCGAAGCGTCGGAAGATGCGAAGCAGGTGGATGGACTGTCGATCGGATCGCGGGAGTCGGCGGGCGAGTCGGCGGGCGAGGTTGGCGCGGGAGCGGCTTCAGACGGAATCGGCGGTGAATCGACGGTCGCGAGCCGTGCGGTGGTGCCCGCGTATCCAGTGCCGACGATGGCGGCAGCACCTGCGGGTGTACCTGCGTCCGCGGGCCCTGCAGCGCCTGCGATCGTGTCGTCACCCTCCAGCCTTCCTTCGATTACGGGTGGCGATGCGGCGGGCGTCGATCCGTCGGTCGCAGCTGCATTGCCTGATACGGTGGATGCGAGTGCGGCCGCATTGCCGTTGTCGCCGGCTACAGCGATGCCCGTCGCACCAGCGATAGGAGTAGGCGAGCCGAATGAAGCAGCGACGGCACAGATCCATCTGGAGTCGGCAGAGCTGAGCGATGAGGCGCTCGTGCGATTCGTGCAGACGGTGGCGGGCGAGCGTCCGATGGTGGCGGTGGATGTGCAGGCGCCGGTGCTTGAAGCGGCGCAGATGTCGTTCGACGGCTTTTTGGTTGATAACAAGCTCCTTCCGGAGGTGAGCATCGATCTGCCCGAAGTCGTGATCGATACGGCCGATGTAGAGGCGAGGCGATTTCAGACCGATCATGCAGCGAACGTCGCACTGTTGGAGACATCGCGAATGAACCTGCAGAGGCGGGCGGTGCTGGTGCGTGATGTGGCGCTGGATCAGGTGGCGTCGTTGACGCGACATTTGAACGCGGCGCCGGGTGAGCCGCTGGCGGAGGCGTTTGTGGTTGAGGATCACGCGCCAGCGGAGGCGAACATCGATGACGAGCCTGTGCGTGCGGGCGATCGATTGTGGTTGCTTGCACCGAAAGGGCAGGGCGAAGGCATCGAGTCCCGGGAATTGGTTGTCGATCCAACGGGCACGATCATAGTGGATGAGGGGAAGATCAAAGTCGAAGGACTCAAGACACGGCAGGTCGAAGAGGAACTGTCTCGCACGTTCATTTCGAAACTGAGTCAGACCGACCCTGCCCGTGCGATTCGCATCGATGCGGAATTGGATCGTGCACGGTCGATGCAGACGCCAAGGACCACGCCGACCGAGAGCCAGAGCGCGTCGAGCTTGTTGCTCTACCATGTGGTACGAGTGCGTGATGGTGATACCGAGCCGATGCATGCATCCAGCAAGGCGAAGGAGAATCACGACGCTCAAGCACCTCAGGCGGAGCAAGCTCCGGATCAACAGGCGGCGACTGATGTGCAGCAGCGCGCAGCATCGCGAGCCGAGACTCAGGGCCCTGAGACGGTCCAAACGCAGCGGCTGTTGAGATCGTCATTGCGATCCCGATCGGCGCAGCAGATCAGGCAGCAGTCGCAGATCGCATCGCGACAGCGCGTGGACGTGGTCGTGGTGCTCGAAGGTCCGCCTCCGATGGAGGCAAAAGAGGCTGCCGGAGCGAGTGGCACGGGCGGAACTGGGATGGTCGATACGTTGAAGCCGACGGACGTGTCTACGCCTCGGGCGGACGATTCGCCCGTAGATTCGAATCAAACATCAAAGGCTGACGAAGCGAGCAAGTCCAATGATCCGAACGAGGCCAAGCCTTCCGACGGGGCAGCGCCTGCGGCGGATCCCTCACCGGGCGCGGAGTAGCGGCATGTTGAGTCGTGAGATGCATCGGCTGTGGTGCGGCGGGTGTAGTGCGGTGGACGGGCAATGGGTTGCTGTTTGCGTGACTTTGATGTCACGGCGCTGGGATTCCACGCGGAGATGGCGGTGCCGGGGTGGTCATTTTGGGTGCGTGGCGCGTGGGGTGGAGATTTGACATGCGATCGAGGACAAGCCTTGGGGCATGCGTGAGAATGCGATCGTGACGCCGGACGGACCTCGGATCGTGTTTGGGGAGGAGATCGAGGCGTGGGGCCATCGACGACGGGATTGAAGTCGTGCGACTTGTTCGTGCAAGAACAGGAGAATCGTTAGAACAGGAAAATCGCCCCGACGGGATGAACCGCCGGGGCGAGGATCGTGAAATCGCGCGGGGCGATTTGCTCAAAAAGATGCGGCCGACTGGAGTCGAACCAGCACGTCCTTGCGGACACAAGAACCTGAATCTTGCGCGTCTGCCAATTCCGCCACGGCCGCGTGACAGGGGAAGGACTGTACCAAAATCGCCAGTCGGTTCAAGACGCGTTGAATACAGGGGGAATTCACGGAATCAGCGTGCAACAGGGGCGTTGATGAAGGTCGCGTCGATGCGTTCGAGTAGAAGGATTGAAGGAGGGCTTCCCCGTTGATCCGCATCGTCATTCGGGCGTCCGATCGGCTGGTAGTTGGAGTGGATCCAAGCGACGACGTCGGGCATGTGGTTGAGGCCTTCGACGGCGTACTCGGCCTTGAGCGAAGTTTGTCGTAGGGCGATCCATCTTGGCGGATTGTTTTGCAGCGCGGTGAGGATGTTGGTTTGGCCGAACATGAGGACTTCAACGGGCATGGTCACGATGTAGCCGCTGGGGTTGGGTTGATCGGTGAGCAGATTCAAGAGTGCACCTTCGGGGAGCACAGCGAGTCCGTCGCCGGGTTGAGCCTGCGAGCGGATGTGGTTCATGGCGTGTAGAAAATCGCGTGAGATCGATCGGTTTGGATCGATCTTGAGCAGTCGAAGCGACGCCAGCGGGTCAGTCTTGCGGTCCTGCCAGAATCCAGCGATCCAGACATGCGCGACAGCGAACGCGATGACAAGACTGACGCCGAGCATGCTGGGCGCGGTTGGAGAGCTTGTCGCGCCAAAAGGGTTTGTCGCTCCAAGAGGGCTTGTCGCGTCAAGAGGGCTTGTTGCGCTGAGCGAGGTTGTCACATGGGACTGAGAAGATGCGGAGTCGGGGGGTGTGGCGTCGATCAGACGGGGTGCACAGAGCAGGACTGCGACGACGAGCAGGGCGGGCAGCGCGAGGGCGAATCCATAATGCTGCAGGCTGACGCTAAGCGCGATCTTGGCGAGGCAGAGCGTTGCAAAGCAGGTCAACATGATCAGCGTCAGGCGGCGAAGCTGGTCTTGATCGAGGTTGTTCGATCCTGAGTTCGTTTCAGACTTCGTCCTGGCGAATCGGATTCTGAGGTGTGTGATGCCTGCGATGATGGCGATAAGCGGGAGTAGGATCGTCCAGCTTCGTGTCGACTCGAGCCAGATCCAAGCCAGGCCCGCCGGCGCGGGATCGACGAGACGGCTGCTCAGCCAGGCGAGGCCTAGGGCAAGAGGGACAGCGAGGGCACATCGAGCGAGCGGCCGGTGTGAGATCGGTGGTTGAGCCGTTGTGGATCGCGTGAGGTAGCGGAGCAGGAGCAGGATTGCGGCAACCCAAAACGCCCGGCCGACTGCGAAGGAGACGTTGTCTGCGATCGCGTCGAATCCGCTGACGCGTTGATAGAAGGGCATGGCGCGAATCGTCTCGTCGCGGAGATGGCTCCAGCCTTTAAAGACATTGTCAAAGCCGTAAAGGAGCGGAACCGCGAGGGCGACAAGCAGGGCGGGCGTGAGCAGGGCGAGAGCGTGTCGGATATTCAGTCTTGCGCGGTGGCTTGACTGGAAGGTTCTTGCGAGTCTGTTGGGGCGATAGGGGAAGGGGATTGCTTGAAGTGTGAGGACGATCGCGACGGTGGGCAGGAGTGCGAGTGCGATCTCGGGCTTGAGATGGATGGAGAGACCCACGAGTGTGCCCGCGAGGATAAGTCGCGGCGTGCGTCGATGAGGGGAGAAGAGAATGCGTGCGAGGGTCAGGAGCGTGAGGAGGGCGACGGTGAGGCCGTGCGTGAGTTCGTGGGCATAGGGCGTGATGAAGTTGAAGTTTCCGACGCCGGTGGTTTGCAGGCCCATGCAGCATGCGATCGCGCACCCGCAGGCGAGCGTGGCGGGCAGGCGATGGGTGAAGATGCGGAGAAGTCGGTAGGCAATCGCGATGAGGATCGAGAAGATGACGATGTTGCCGAAGACGAGAGCGGGGATGGTGGAGGATGAAGTGGATGAGCCGGTGAGGTTTGAGTAGATCGTGACGAGCAGCGCGTTGAAGGTTGGCGAGACCGGGCCTGCGAAGCTGGCGATGTGTTGGTAGATGGGGTCGCCTTCAGCGATGCGCCAGGCGAGGTAGGCTTCGCGACCGAAGTCGACAGTGAGGTCGGTCCAGGTGCCCCATGTGCGTGCGAGGATGAGAAGTCCGATGGAGAAAAGGAGGATCGGCGGGGCGAAGCGGGGAATGTCGCGTGGTGAATTCGCAGCGGGGATGGCTTGTGTCAGATCTGAGTTGATCACGTTTGACTGGGTCATCAGTCCCTGCATTGCGCCTTTAGAGGGTCCGGTCGTCAAGTCGATCCGGAGGATCGATGAAAATCTTTTGAGGTTGCTGGGGGGCCGGGGCGACACTCCGCCTCAAGTCCGCGAATGTGGGCGATGGGCGGCTGAGGATGGCGTTGGTTGGATGAACGGTGTGTCGAAGTTGATGAAATGTGGAATAGGTGGGTCGCAAGCCTAGGAAGTCTCTGGCCGATATTTAAGATGTGCCCACTGGAGGAGGCACTGGCGGGTCGTTCGCAGTGAACGGCCTGCACGCGTCGTTGGCCTTGTGGCGGCGCTTCGAATGGACCGCTCACGCGTTCGGCGCGATGTCGAATGGCATGAGCCTTACAGGTGCCTCGTTATGCAGATTCCCACACTTCGCACGATTCAGGTTTTTCCCGACGTTCCCAAGTCGCTTCAGCCGCTCAGTGAGATTGCCAACAACTTGTGGTGGGTTTGGAATCACGATGCCGCCGAGCTTTTTCGGCGACTGGATCGCGATCTTTGGGAGCGCGTGAAGCACAATCCGGTGAAGTTGCTGGGCCGTCTTCCGCAGGAGCGTCTGGCGGAGTTTGCCGCCGATCCCGGGTATCTCGCGCAGGTGGAGCGTGTCTACGCGTCGTTTAAGAGTCAGTTCACGACGCCTGCGTGGTTTCAGAAGAACTTTCCGCAGGACAACACGACGCAGATCGCCTATTTCAGCGCCGAGTTTGGGCTGCACGAGTCGCTGCCGATTTATTCAGGGGGTCTTGGCGTGCTGGCGGGGGATCACCTCAAGAGCGCGAGCGAGCTCGGCTTGCCCTTGATTGGTGTGGGGCTGTTTTATCGTCAGGGGTATTTTCAGCAGTACCTGAGTGCGGATGGGTGGCAGCAGGAGGCGTATCCTGATCTTGATCCGTACAACATGGCGATCGAGCTTGCGCGATTCACGGATGGGACGCCTGTGAAAGTGCGTGTGGACATGCCGGAGAACGCGGTCTTTGCGCAGGTGTGGCGGGTGAATGTGGGTCGTATTCCGCTTTATCTGATGGATACGAATCTGCCGGAGAACTCTCCGCAGGATCGTGAGATCACGGGTCGGTTGTATGGCGGCGGGACGGAGATGCGGATTCGTCAGGAGATCGTGCTAGGGATCGGCGGGCTGCGTGCGTTGCACGCGATGGGGATTTTGCCGACGGTTTTCCACATGAACGAGGGTCACAGCGCGTTTTTGGCACTTGAGCGTGTGCGTGAACTCCTGGAGAAGTATCCGCAATACAGCTTTGACGAGGTTCGTCAATTCGTGATGGCGGGCAACGTCTTCACGACGCACACGCCGGTGCCGGCGGGGATTGACATGTTTCCGCCGGAGTTGGTGACGCGATTTTTCCGAAGCTACTGGCCGAGTTTGAAGTTGGATGAAGAAGGCTTCCTTGCGTTGGGTCGTGAGGATGTGACCAACAAGAAGCAGGGCTTCAGCATGGCGGTGCTGGCGATCCGATTGGCGGATCAGTGCAATGCTGTGTCCAAGTTGCACGGGGAGGTTTCGCGTGACATGTGGCACAGCATCTGGCCGAACGTGCCGGTGCCTGAGGTTCCGATCCAACACGTGACCAACGGGATCCATGTTCGCACGTGGATTAGTCCGGACATTGCGTTCACGCTCGATCGCTATCTGGGCGATGCGTGGATGGCCGACCCGACGGATACGGATGTTTGGGCGGACGTGGACAACATTCCGGATGAGGAGCTTTGGCGTGCACATGAGCGATGCCGTGAGAAGCTGGTGGTTCATGCGAGGAAGCTGCTGCGCGATCAGTTGCAGCATCGCGGCGGGACGTATGACGAGCTATCGGTGGCGGACAGCGTTCTTGATCCTGAGGCGTTGACGATCGGATTTGCGCGTCGATTTGCGACGTACAAACGGGCGACGCTCCTCATGCGCGATCGTGATCGATTGCGTGCGCTGTTGATGAACACGCAGAAGCCGATCCAGTTCGTCTTTGCCGGCAAGGCCCACCCCGCCGACCAGGGTGGCAAGGAACTGATTCGACAGATCGTTGACTTTGCGCGTGATCCTGCGATTCGGCGAAGATTTGTCTTCATAGAGAACTATGACATGTCGATCGCGCGTACGCTGGTGCAGGGCGTCGACGTATGGCTCAACACGCCGCGTCGTCCGTATGAGGCCAGCGGCACGAGCGGGATGAAGGCGGCTGCGAATGCGGTGCTGAACTGCTCGATTCTCGACGGGTGGTGGGTGGAGGGTTACGACCCGAATGTGGGCTTTGCGATCGGTCGTGGCGAGCAGTATCACGACGCGGATTATCAGGATCATGTGGAAGGTCAGTCGTTGTATGACCTGCTCGAGCGGCAGATCGTACCGACGTTTTACGATCGCGGTATCGACAACATTCCGCGTGAATGGGTGCGGCGCATGAAGCAGTGTCTGCGTCGACTCGCGCCGGTGTTCAATACGAATCGAATGGTCGCGCAGTACTGCACGGCGCTTTACAAGCCGGCCTCGGGTCGTGCGGTGAATCTTGAGGCGGACGCGCTGAAGCGTTCGCTGAAACTGGCGCACGACAAGGAGCATCTGCGGCATCAGTGGCCGGGCGTGAAGGTGGTGGCGGTCAATCAGAGCGGCAACGGTCATTTCAAGGTAGGCGAGCAGGTGACGGTTGAGGCGATCATAGAGTTGAATGGGCTTTCGCCTGAGTCGCTGCGTGTGCAGTTGTTTAGTGGACCGATGAACACGGACGGTCGAATCGAAGTGGCGAGTGCACTGGACATGCAGCCGTTGCGTGAAGTCGCGCCGGGCCGACACCTTTACAAGGGGGCGATGGACTGCAAGCGATCGGGTCGATACGGGTTCGCTCTGCGTCTGTTGCCGGGCCTGACGGACTTGGCTACGCCGTACGAGCCGGGCCTGATCACGTGGGGCTGATGCGTTCGCGTGCGTGGTGGCTCACATGTGGTGGGCCGCTTGTCTTGGATGAACGGCCGGCTTGCGATGGTCGGTCGGGCCGACATCGGGTAATCTTTGTTGGACCATTCTGCCCGGGAGCCAGGCTTGGAACTGCTGATCTGCGTTGGTGTGCCGCTGCTGGTGTTGCTCGTGCCGTTGATTTGGTTCATCGGGACTTACAACCGGCTGACTTCGTTGCGGAATCATATTCGGGATTCGTGGGGCGGGATCGATGTGGAGCTGAAGCGTCGGTATGACCTGATTCCGAATTTGGTATCGACGGTGAAGGCTTATGCGTCGCATGAGCGTGAGGTGTTGGAGCGTGTGACGGCGCTGCGTGAGAAGGCGGCGTCGAATCACGGGCCTGCGGCGAGTCAGGCGAGCGACGAGAGCAATCTTCTGCTCGGTTTGCGTCAGTTGCTGATTCGTGCTGAGTCGTATCCTGAATTGAAGGCGGATGCGAATTTTCGCATGTTGCAGACGGAGCTAGCGAACACGGAGGACCGCATTGCGGCGGCGCGTCGATTTTTCAACGGCAACATTCGTGAATACAACAGCCTTTGTCAGGCCGTTCCGACGAACATCGTTGCGAGCCTGACGGGTCATCGTCCCGAGACTTATTTTGAGATCAGCGCAGAGGCTGAACGGATTGTGCCGCGGATCGAGCTTGGGAACATGGGTCCGCCTGCGTCGCCGGGGATTGCGCCGCTGATGCCGCCGAATCCGGGCGTCGCGAGCCGCGGCGATGCATCTGCACCTCCGCCGCCGTTGCCGCCTCGTTGAGGCGTTGCAAGCCGGTTGGGTCGTTTGGATGATTGTGCGTGAGAGACTTGCAGTTTGTTGCGTCATGCGCTACATGGGCGGGATGAATGTAGCTGTCATCGGGTCGGGCGGTCGTGAGCATGCGTTGATTTGGCGATTGTCCACGAGTCGTGGGATCGGGCGTATTTTTGCGTTGCCCGGCAATCCCGGCACGATGAAGTTGGCGGAGAACGTAGAGATCGACATCAATGACCGAGCGAAGCTGCTGAAGTTTTTGGCGCAGCAGCAGGTGGATTTGGTGGTGGTTGGGCCTGAGGATCCGCTTGCGGGTGGGATTGTGGATGTGCTTGAGAAGGCGGGGATTCGCGCGTTCGGGCCGAACCGAGAGGCGGCGCAGTTGGAGGCGGACAAGTGGTTTGCGAAGGAGCTGATGCGGAGTCAGTCGATTCCGACAGCGGAGTCGAGGAGTTTTACGTCGTTGAACTCGGCGCTGGATTACATCGATTCGCGTGACGGTCCATTTGTGGTGAAGGCGACGGGGTTGGCGAAGGGGAAGGGCGTGACGGTGGCGTATCGGCATGAGGATGCGGAGGCGGCGCTGGTGTCGATCATGAAGGATCGTGTGTTTGGATCGGCGGGCGATCGTGTGGTGATAGAGGAGTGTTTGGTGGGAGTTGAGGCGAGTGTGCTAGCGTTTGTGAGTGGGAATCAGGTGTATGTGATGGATCCGTGTCAGGATCACAAGCCTGTGGAAGACGGGAACGTCGGGCCGATGACGGGCGGGATGGGTGTTTTCTGTCCGACGCCGACGGTGACGCCGGAGATTTTGTCGTCGGTGGAGCGTGATGTGTTTGTTCCGATTCTGGACGGATTGAAGCGAGAGGGGATTTCGTATCGGGGTGTGTTGTTTGCGGGATTGATGTTGACGGTCAACGGGCCGAAGGTGCTGGAGTTTAATGTGCGTTTTGGTGATCCCGAGACGCAGGTATTGATGATGCGTTTGGGGAGTGATCTGCTGGAGCTGATGAATGCGGTGGTGGACGGGAAGTTGGATCAGGTGAACCCGAGGTGGGACGAGCGAGCGGCGGTGGGTGTGGTGGCGGCGAGTCGGGGGTATCCGGGTCTTTATCCGACGGGGATTGAGATCAACGGCGTGGATGAGGCGGGTGCACTGGAGGATGTGTGCGTGTTCCATTCGGGAACGAAGCGTTACGGCGCGGCGCTACAGACGGCGGGCGGTCGTGTGCTGACCGTGACGGCGTTGGGCAGTGACATGGAGGCGGCGCGGTCGCGTGCGTATGAGGCGATGTCGAAGATCAGTTTTGAGGGGATGCACTATCGCAAGGACATTGGCGCAAGGACATCGGGACGATGAAGCCGCTGAAGATGTGATCGAGTTGTGGAATCGAGCGAGATGCGAGGCGTTGGGTGAGCGATCAGCGTCGCTTGGGGACGTCGCAGGCATCGCGAACTTCGCCGGCATTTTCGAGGATGCGGTTGAGTGATCGGACGGCATCGCGGATGGGAAGAAGGACATTGGGGCTGGCAGAGGCGCAGAGGGCGATCTGGTTCAGTTGATCGAGCAGTGATCTGACATCGCGTTCGATGTCTGGGAATTGGGGTGCGAAGCGGTGTTTGCTGACATCGCGTTGAACGCCCCATCCGCCGACGAGGTGTTCGTTGACGATGCGTCCGATGAGTGTATTCATGAAGACCTTGGGATTTCCCCGTCGGTCATGTTCGAGGGTCTCGGCGTTTTTGAGTCGGTAGCGATTATTGATGAAGAAGGTGAGGTATTCGCGGGTGTGTTCGGTATCACCCATAAGCGATAAGACGGGCGTTCCTCGAAGCTCGCTGCCCTGACTGAATCCATAGTCGCGGGCCATGGCATCGTTGCAGTCGTCGATGATGGCGTGTTGGAGGATCGCGTCCACCTGCTCTCTGGTGGAGAGGCGAATGGAAGCGGGCACGCGCATGCTGACGTGCCAAATGCCCATGGTGCTCTCTTCAATGAAGAGTCTGTAACGAGATTCGCTATGCGCAAGGTCCTGCTGAACGCGAAGGATGTTCGCAAGGGTCATCTCGACGTCGATCTGGTCCTCATTATCGATGCGGGCCAATTCGGCTTCTACTTCTCGGATCGCTCGCTGCCAGTCCTTCATCTGACGCCTCCAGCGGACAAACTATTTCCTGCCTACGCCTTGCCCCCGCTGATGGAGATATGCCAAGCGTGAGTCTGACATCATCGACGGAAATGTACAAGGTTATATTTGCGTAATTGGTCAATATTCCCAGATTGCATCACACGCCTGAATGGGGCAGTATCGAGCCCGCTTCACACGCGAGTTGACATGGCACAGGTCGAAGACATCGACGCATTGAAGTCACTGCGGATTCACCTTCTCAAATTCGCGGAGGTGATTGGCGTTTCGCTGGCGGATGCGGATTCGGACGTGCTTCGGACGCAGCATTGGCTGGAGCTGGAGATGCTTCCCTACTGGACGCAGCAGATTCGGCGCAGGGAGGACGCGGTCGCCAAGGCGAAGGAAGCGGTGCGGATGAAGACATTGTATAAGGATGCGACAGGTTCGACGCAGAGCGCGGTGGACGAGATGAAGCAGTTGAAGCGAGCGCAGGCGGCGCTGGAGGAGGCGCAGCAGAAGTGGACGTCGACCAAGCAGTATTTGAGGAGGATCGAGCGAGCACAGACCGACTATCGCGGAGCGGTGTCGAGGTTGAACGGTTGGTCGAGCGCGCTACTACCGGAGGCAGCCACCAAGTTGGGCGTGCTGATCGGTTTGCTGGAAGAATACACCGCCAGCGAGACGCCGACCGATGTTCAATCGATGGCACAGTCGGTCGATCTGATTCCAACTGAAGCCCAACAGCCGACCGATGCGGGAAAGCCTGCTGAATCAGGTTCCAGCGACACAAGAGCCAGGGAGCCGACATGAGCCTCTATGAAGCGCGTGGAAATCTTGCCAAGGCGTTCAAGGAACTGAGTGTTCGTTGGGTCAACACGAAGATGGTCTGGACCGACGAGCAGGCGAGACGGTTCGAGGAAGAGGTGTTGCTGAAGTTGGAGCGCGACCTCAAGCAGGCTGGCGAAGGGATCGACGCAATGCAGTTGCTTGTGCAGCAGGCCAAGCGTGACTGCAGTCCGTGAGCGTGTGCATGGGGATGCAGTCTCACTCGATCATTGAGTCTCACTCGATCATTGAGTCTCACCGGATCATTTGGTGAAGAACTTGCGGATGCTGTAGAGCGTGGCCTGTCGTTGGACGGCGGCGATGGATTCCATGAGGGGGATTTCCTTCGGGCAGACTTCGACGCAATTGCCGGCCTTGGAGCAATCGGACAGTCCGCCGGGACCTTTGAGTGCTTCGAGGCGTTCGTCCTTGAGCACCTTGCCGATCGGGTGTTCGTTGAAGAGTCTGACCTGGCTGATGACCGCTGCCCCGACGAAGCTGCCTTCGGGCGTATACTGCGGGCAGGCTTCGAGGCAGCACCCACAGCTCATGCATCGGCTGAGCGGATAGGCGATTTCCTGTTGATCTTGTGCGATAGGCGGGCCTGCTCCGAGGTCGTGCGTTCCGTCGATGGGGACCCAGGCCTTGACTTTGCGGAGGTCGTCGAAGAGGCGCTGCCGATCGACCCAGAGATCGCGAACGACGGGGAACTTGCTCATGGGTTCGAGCGTGATCGGCTCGTTGTCGGGGCTGAGCTTGTCGATGAGAGACGAGCAGCTCTGGCGGACGTGGCCGTTGATGACCATGGTGCACGCGCCGCAGACTTCTTCGAGACAGCCTGAGTCCCAGACGACTGGCGTGGTGGCTTTGCCGTCGGTGGTCTTTGGATTGGCGGCGATGTACTGCAGCGCCGAGATGATATTCATGTTCGATCGGCGAGGGACTTCGAAGCTTTCCCAGTAGGGTTGGCTATCGCGTTTGTCCTGTCGCTTCACGCGAATGATGACAGTTTTGTGTTCGACCGGCTTGGCGTGGCTTTTAGAACTCATGACGCCAGTAGTGTATGAAGCAATGGCCCGCGAGCCAACCAGCCTCCGCGCGTTTCAGGCGTTTCGAAACCGCGTGCGACAAAAATGCACGAATGAGGCTGGTAAGGCCTATGATGTGGATTAATCGGACGCGTTGATTCGCTTGGGTATCTCGATCGGGTCTCGATGCATCCAAAGAGGTATGAACATGCGAGAAAAGATGAGTTTAAAAGGCACTTTGCGAAGAATGGGAGTCGTGATGGCACTTGGCGCGATGATCGGCTTGGCGTGCACGAGGGCAAAGGGAGACGCGGCGGGCTTTCCCTTGCCGGCGGTCGACGTGCCGGCGACAGGGGTTGAGGCTGGGACGAGCCGGGCGAGTGCGGTGCTAGCGGGCGGTTGTTTTTGGTGTACCGAAGCCGTGTTTGAACAGATTCCGGGCGTGCTCGATGTCGTGAGCGGCTACGCCGGTGACACCGCCGAGACGGCGAAGTACGACATCGTCAAAACCGGTCGAACAAGGCACGCTGAGGTGATTCGCATCGACTACGACCCCGCCGTCGTGAGTTATGGCAAGTTGCTCAAGGTCTTTTTCTCGATCGCACACGATCCGACCCAACTCAACCGTCAGGGCGGAGACATCGGACCGCAGTATCGGTCGGCGATTTTTTACGCGAATGACGTCGAGCGTGACGTGGCAGGTGCTTACATCAAGCAGCTTGACGAGGCGGGCGTGTTTCCGGATCCGATCGTCACCACGCTGGAGAAGCTCGAAGCCTTCTACATGGCCGAGGATTACCATCAGGATTACGCGCAGATCAATCCCGATCAGCCTTATGTCGCACACGCAGCCCTTCCCAAGCGTGACAAAGCCAAGAAGCTCGCCGAAAAGATGAAGGCCGAGCAAGCCGAGAAGGAAGCGGCAGCGAAGCAGGACACGGGTGCAGCGGAAGGTCAAGCACAGACTCAACCGCAGCCTGAGGCAAAGCCCGATGCCGGCGCGAAGGAGTGATCCGAGCGTGCTTTTGGCTTGCAAGAAACGGGGAGATCACTTTGCGACAGGTGTTGAGTTCGCGACGCGACAGGTGGTGAGTTCGCGTCGCGGCAGTTGGTGAGTTCGCGTCGCGGCGGGACGTGACTGCGGGTTTGATCAGTCGAGATCGTAGAGTGAGTTGTCAGTGCCGATGAATCCGTTGTTGGCACCGATGATATTGAGGAGCGTCGGCGTGCGGAGGTGTGTGGGGACGCGGTCGCGCGGGTCGATGGAGAGGGCCTCGGCGCTGGCATCCGCCCATGCGACGTTGGTTTTCCCTCGATGACGGAAGCCCTGCGTGCCTGCCTGGCTTGGCGTGCCGGGCGGTTCGGTGGGGCTTGTTTGGGGGCTGCGCATGTATTTGTTGGCGCCCGATGCGTACTCCCCGTCGCCGAAGAGGATGGTACGGGAGGGTTTGCGGATGTCGCTTGCGCGGGCGGGTGATTTGATGAGTTCGAAGGGTCCGCGTCCGATGTAGCTGGTGTTGTAGTTGTAGCCCGTGTGGGGTTCGGGGATCGTGGTGTTGCTGCGTCCGTCGAAGGCGGGGCATTGCTGAACTTTGATTTCGCGCATGCCCGACCAGATGAGGCCCGGCGATTGTGAGCGGGCGCCGGTGAGGAGATCGGTGCGTGTGGTGTAATCCCAGCCGTAAGCGACGACAGCGCCGGGTTCGGAGGCGGAGTAGAGTGAACTTGGAAACTGCCCGCGATGGCGTGCGACGTAGTCCATGGTCGCCAGGGCCATCTGTCGCAGGTTGCTGAGGCATGCAACGCCGACTGCCTGCTGTCGTACGCGTCCGAGTGCTGGCAGCAGGATGGCAATCAAAAGCGCGATGATGCCGATGACGACGAGCAATTCGACGAGTGTGAATGCGTGTCGATTGTGCGTCTTTCGACGGCTCTTGGTGGTGATCGGATCCATGATCAACTTTCGCGTGAGAGGGATTCAAGACGATCGACCGGGCTTCCCCGATCGATCGTCGATTCGGGTGACGAGGGAACAATCAACCGCGACGACGGAGAGATAGCAGGCCCGCGCCGACGAGCAGGCCCAGCACGCCCGGCTCGGGGACGGCGAGCGTGTTGGCGCTGATGGCGTTGATGAAGAGGTTAGCGCTGGTGTTGCCGACGACGTCGACGAGTGAGCCGTCGGTCACGAGTTGGAACTTGGGATTTGAGAGGCGGACGTACTGGAAGCTCGAGAGTCCGGTGGCGGAGAGGTCGAGCCATGTTCCGCCGGCGGATCCGTTGAGTGTGGTGAGGATTTGGTTCCAGGATTGTCCGTTGAAGGTGGAGATGGAGCCGACGAAGGGTTTTCCAAAGTCGGCGGGGCTTGCGCTGCCGGGCGCGGCGGCGTAGGGATCGGTGATATCGACGAATGCGTTGGCGGGCGAAGTGAAGGTGATGCGGCCCAGCGAGCGGAAATCATTGATGTCGTTGGCGACTTCGACGACAGCGGTTCGTTCAGCGCCGAAGAAGGCGCCGGAGAACGTCTGAGCGGGATTGCCTGCCGTGCCGGTCGGGAAGGCCGGGTCAGCGATGCCGACGTTGTTGAAGATGCCGACCTCATGTCCGGGGATGATGTTGAGAGGATTGGCAAAGGCGTAGGTCACCGATCCGCCCACGCCGATGCCGGTGAGTTCGGTCCCTTCATAGTGTGGGCTGAAGGGTGAGAGGACGTTCGGAAAGCCGGATGATGCCCCGACGACGTTCGCCGGCGCGCCAAGCGCCGCCGAGGGATCTTGGAAGGTCGCCGAGACGGTTCCGGGTGTGTAGCTGCCCGGGACGACGGATGAGACGAACGAGGTCGCGTGCGAAGGCGCGGCCGGCAGGAGGCTTGCGGTGAGGCAAGCGGACAACGAAACGAGAGCGAAACGACGCATGATCTCTCCTTCCAGGCCCCGTGAGTATCGCGAGGGCCGGAGGTTGTGCGTCCGACGACGGATGTGGATGGGATCGATCCGAGGATCAAGTTGAACGGACGAACCGCTTGATTCAGCGATCGGGAGGGGCGGGCAAGGAACCCGATCGACGCGTTCGCAACCGCAGGGGGGCGGCGATGCGTCGAAACGGATGGGTTCGTGCGTCAGAGAGGCGTCGCGATGGCATCTGATGAAGATGCGGCGCGACGACGTTTGACGAACGAACGTGATCCTGCACCCGGCGAGTCCCGATCGGTGGAATCGATCCACCAAACCGCGGGGACGCATCCGAGCCGTCGCGTGCAACACGCACGCCGACGGGCCCGCAGCTCTTGCCGAATCAGATCAGGCGTTGGGCGCTGATTTGATTCGGCCCGGGCATCGGGCGTTGCAGGACAGGTCTTCTGGCTCAGGACTCTGCCGATCCGTCTTCCCGGCGTGCTCGATGGATTGCGAAGAATCCGATTCGAGTCCGACCAGTGACCTTTGGACCGACTTCAACGTCCCTCACAGCGGCGCGTCCGCGTCGGAATCGTCTGCTGCAATTCTGCTTCGATCATGCCCGACAAATCGGCCATCACCGAAGAAAACGACAGCAGGCTCACCGAGCTTCCCTTTGTCGATCCGGTGATCCGCACCCGATCAACAGGCTCAAACCGAGCCGCCTGCAACGAGGTTGAATCTACGGGAGAGCGTTCGGATTGCAAATGATTCGATGGTGACGCGATGTCGCAGCGATGAAGAAAATCTGGCGTTGTTGTCAGCGCGGGGGAATCGGGGTAATGACATGGGCATGAGCGACGAATTCAAGCGAGTGGCGAGCGAGGTGCCGTTGGTGGATGTGATGGGCGGTTCGGGTCGATGGGAGATCTCGGTGCATGACCACGGGATGGTGGCGTTGGTGGATTGCATGCCGAGGCTGGTGCCGGAGGGGAAGACGGCGGACTTTGCAATCGTGCAGGCGGCGCGTGTGAGTTATGGAGCGGGCACGAAGCAGGTGAGCGAGGATCGCGGGCTGATTCGGTATCTGGCCCGTCATCGGCATACGACGCCCTTTGAGATGGTCGAGTTTAAGTTTCACTGCGTGATGCCGATCTTCATCGCACGACAATGGATTCGACATCGGACAGCCAACGTGAACGAATACTCGGCGCGATACAGCGTGGTGCAGGATCGCTTTTATCATCCGTCACTCGAGAATGTGCGCAAGCAAAGCAAGACGAATCGGCAGGGCGGAAGCGAACCGATGGATCCGATGACGGCTCAGCAGTTTTTGGATTATTTGGACAAGTGCGAGGCGTTGTACGGGGATTATGAGAGGCTGATCGAATCTGGAGTGAGCCGTGAACTGGCGAGGATCGGGCTTCCGGTGAGTGCGTATACGGAGTGGTATTGGAAGTGTGATCTTCACAACGTGTGCCGGTTTCTTTCGCTGCGTATGGATGCACACGCGCAGCAGGAGATTCAGGATTATGCACGGGCGATGTATGCGTTGATCAAGCCGATCGTCCCGGTGGCGGCCGAGGCGTTTATGGATTACGACTTTGAGTCGATGCACCTGACGCGACTGGAGATCGAGGCGATCAAGTCTGGCAAGCCGCTGGCAACCGAGAACAAGCGCGAGACGGCGGAGTGGGATGAGAAAAAGAAGCGTCTGGGGCTTTGAAGTCGGCGAGAAGATCGTTGAGGGCGCGGCGTGTGGCCGGGCGTTTGGAAATCGATTCTGAGCGCGCACGAATGTGTGCGCGAGCGTGTTTCAAAGGCGCGCAAGAGCTAACGACCGAAGGTGGCTCCGGATCGGTTTCGGGTGGAACCGGTCTGTTTTGGGGGTGATTTTGCATGTTTGAGTGCATTTTCGGGTTTTGCGCTGCGCGAGTGCGGACGCAGGCGCGCAGCGCGCCCGTTGGGATAGGGGCCGACATGACAAGATCGACGGATCGAGCGGGTCGTGAAACGTGTATCGCGCGCGGGGATGCAATGATGTGACAAGATCCGGCGGACAGGTTTCTCGGAGTGGAGGCGTTGATCGTGATCGGGTGGAAGGGTGATGGGATCTGGATGAGATCAGTCGTCTGGGGATTCGCTGATGCAGTGGTTGGATCCGACGAGGACGATGGAGTTTTTGCCGCCCTTTTTGGCGCCGAACATGAGGGCGCGGTCGGCAGCTTCGTAGAGGGATTCCGGGGAGGCGGCATCGTGTGGGAATACGGCCATTCCGCCGGAGATGGTGAGGACGCCGCGCCCGGTGGGTCCGAGCGCGGGGAAGTCGGCGGCGTTCATGAGTCGTCGGAAACGTTGAGCGATGACGAGTGGGGTTTGCGGGATACGAGACGGGCTGGAGCGTGCGGAGGGTGCGCCTTCGGGCGAGGGTCTGGGGACGCGTGGGCCTTCCTTTTCCCAGAAGACGACTGCGAACTCATCACCTGCGATGCGAGCGACCAGATCGTGGTCGCGGCAACATCGCTTCATGAGGCTTGCGGTCTGTTTGAGAATTTCGTCGCCCGCGCCGTGTCCGAATTCGTCGTTGTAGCGTTTGAAGTTGTCGATATCGAAGAGCAGGAGCGTGACGAGGAACTTGCCTTCGCGGGCGCGCGTGAGGATGCGCGACAGGAAGTGACGGAAGTAGCGACCATTGGCCAGGCCTGTCAGATCGTCGGTGATGACAGCCTGCTGCAGGCGCTGATGTCGCGCTGCGAGTCGGGCGGTGGTTTCGAAAGGCCGATGGGCGGCGTCGAAGAAGGCTCGCATGGAAGCGACAGTTCGCGGATCAATCGCGTTTGACGCGTGATGATCAGGCGAACCGGGGGCACATGGATCGGGAGTAGATGACTCGGGGACCGAGGGTTTGAGTGACGAGAAATCGAGAGCGAGCGTGCCGAGTGGATGTCCTTCGGTGTCGAGCAGAGGGCGTGTGAATCGGCGATCGTTGGGGAGAGATTGCGGAAGCGAATCCGATGGGATGTTCGAGCCGGTCGGTTTGGGGCGTGGCGGGGCGATAAAAGAGAGTCGCGTGCCGGCAGGAAGAAGCGGGCGAACGCGATCGATGAGTTTGTTGAGAGGCGCTTCGGGATGATCGAGCAGACAGGAGAGAGATTCGCTGACGAGGGTTTGCAGGGCGCGAGAGTAGGCGTCTGCGTCACCGGAATGGTTGGAGGTGTCGATGCTGATCGGACCGGAGATTGTCGTAGAGGCGAGTCGTGGTGGCTGCTCGAGAAGTCGTTCGAGCTCGGCGGGGTCTGCGGGGGTGATGAAGTAGTCGTCGCAGGCATCGTCGAGAGACGATGAGATGGGTGGATCGCTTGTGTGTTGGCCGGGTGCCTTGGAGATGGCTTGGGTCTGTGAGTCGGGTTGTGTGAGAGAGCGTGCGACGGGCTCTAGAGAAGGATCGGCGAAGAGGATGACAGAGGCATCGGGTGCGAGTTCACGAACCGCCGACAGTGCGGATCGAGGACGTTGTTGAATGGGATGGACGGGCCCGATGACGGCGGAATATCGTTCGTCGTGCAGCTTGGCGATGGCATCGAACCAGTCGGTGGATCGGACGATGCGTGCGTGGGGTCTGGCACGTTGGAGCGCATCGCCGACCTGTCGGTCGTGATCGGCGATGAGGAGGATGTCCGTGGCGGCGGGCATGGATTAGCGAGATTCGGAATCCTGAAGCAGTGCGCGAAGTTCATCGGCGGTGAGGATGGGTTCTCCGTCGTGGGTTTCGTCGATGGGATCTTGTGAGTGTTCTTGAGTGGGCTCGTGATGTTGATGTTGAAGGTGTTCGTACTGATGTCCGAGCGACGGATGATTCGCGTGGTCGGTTGGCGGATGGAAAGATGATGCCTGATCGGGAGCGGGCTTGGGATCGATGTTCGGCTTGGGCGTCGCGACCTGGCCGGGGGTATGGTGGGTGCTGATGGACGCGAAGACGTCGGCCAGGGAAGGTTGAGACTCGGTAATCGACGGGTTTGATTCTTTGGGAGTGGACGGTCCGCGCGGTGCGATAGGGGTGATGGGTGGATCGATGTCGATTGCGATTGACGACGGTGCGGGGTGGTGCTGTGGATGAGCGAGTCGGTGTAGGCCGTCGGCATCGAGCAGAGCGGTCGCGCCGAGTCGGACTGCTTCTGCGAGTGCAGCGGATCGACCGTCGGTGTGGGCGAGGACGATGTCGATATGCGTGAGTCGATCGCGGAGCGTTTTGATGAATGCGATTTCGGGTGGGAATATTTTTTGGAGCGAGACGATGACAGCGCGGAAGGCCATCGGTCTGCGGAGGAGTTCGAGGAGCGCGGCGTAGGGGTCAGAGAGACGGGCGGCGGTGGTGGTGGGCGTGGGGAGCTGAGCCAAGAGCTGATCAAGCTGCGACCAAACCGAGGCATCGGCCAACACCAGACAAGGCCCGAGGCCGAGCCCGCTGGCACGACTGGGGGCGTTGGTCGGGTTGGGTGAGGTCTCGGGATGTCGGGGTGCGGGATCGTGCATCGGATGGCTTGGTGTTTGAAATATAGCCCAAGGTGGGGGGCGGGCAATCGAAAGGGAGAGATGAAACTGAGGATATTGCTGGCGTGTATAGCGATCGGGGCGTGATGTGTAAGTGTTGAATATGGCGAGGAATGGGGGGTGTTTGCGGGGTGATGAGGGGTGAAATGGGGCGGTGTGATCAAGGAGATTGCAGAAAGATCAAAGAGGTTTGATGTGTTGACAGAGGTGAAGGAATCTCTAGCCTGCTTGCGTCTCGATCGGGCCTCACCGTCGTGGTGTACGGCAGGATCGGCAGACACAACGCAACTTTACAGGGCAGTATTTTTGCCCACGGAGCCAAGAATGGCAGCCATCAAGGTCGGCATCAACGGGTTCGGTCGTATCGGTCGTTTGGTGTTCCAAGCGCTTTGTGATCAGGGACTTCTGGGCAAGGTCGTGGACGTGGTCGCGGTCGTGGACATTAGCACGGACGCGGACTATTTCGCGTATCAGATAAAGTATGACAGCGTGCACGGCCGGTTCAAGCATCCGGTCACGACGGAGAAGTCGAGCCCGAGCGCGACGGAAAACGATGTGCTGGTGATTGGCGGGGACAGGGTCAAATGCGTGATGGCGACCAAAGAGCCGAGCCAGCTTCCCTGGAAAGCGCTGGGCGTGGATTATGTGATCGAATCGACAGGGCTGTTCACGGAAGATGTAAAGGCCAAGGGGCACCTCGATGCGGGCGCAAAGAAGGTCATCATCAGCGCGCCGGGCAAGGGCGAAGTCAAGACGCTGGTCATGGGTGTGAACCACGAGGAGTATGACTCGGCCAAGCACAACATTGTCAGCAACGCCAGCTGCACGACCAACTGCCTCGCGCCGCTCGTGCATGTCCTGCTCAAGGAAGGCATCGGCATCGAGACCGGCCTGATGACGACCATCCACGCCTACACCGCAACACAGAAGACCGTCGACGGCCCGAGCAAGAAGGACTGGCGCGGCGGACGCGCGGCGGCGATCAACATCATCCCCTCGACCACCGGAGCCGCCAAAGCGGTGGGTGAAGTGCTCCCCGCCACCAAGGGCAAGCTCACGGGCATGAGCTTCCGCGTTCCGACGGCGGATGTGAGCGTGGTCGATCTGACCTTCCGCTCCGCGCGTGACACCTCGATCGAAGAGATCGACGCGGCCTTGAAGAACGCGACCAAGACGTACCTGAACCCCTACTTCGGCTACACCGACGAAGAACTCGTCTCGACCGATTTCATTCACGACAATCGCTCGAGCATCTACGATTCGCTGGCCACCCTGCAGAACAATCTCAAGGGCGAAAAGCGATTCTTCAAACTCGTGAGCTGGTACGACAACGAATGGGGCTACAGCAACCGCGTGGTCGATCTGCTCAAGCACATGGCCAAGAAGGATGGCCTGCTGAAGTAATCTTCGGCTCGTCCGTTTATTCCGGACATCAGTTTGCAGAGGCCTGCGTCATTCGCGCAGGCCTCTGTGCGTTGTCTTCGGCGACAGAATTCGGATTGCTCCCGCCTTGGGAGCGTGTTATGTTCATGCATGCTGCACGGCAAGTGGTTCAAGCAAGCCAAATGAAGGACGCAACGGATGCGAGTGATTGCTCGTGGCACGCTAAGAACGTTCTGGGAGAAGCGGTTATTCGCCGACGCAGAACAGCCGCTGAAGGCGTGGTTTCGTGAGGTGTCTAAGGCCGACTGGGCCAACCCGGCGGCGGTGAAGCGTCAGTTTCGGCACGCGAGTGTGGTCGGCGAGAATCGAGTGATGTTCAACATCGCGGGCAACAAGTACCGGCTCGTTGCGCGGGTGAACTATCCGTATCGGATTGTATACATTCGAATCATCGGAACCCATGAGCAGTACGATCGCATTGATGTGAAAGAGATCTGAAGATCTAAAACGAAGCGAGGATCAAGCCATGGAAGTCAAGCCCATCAAGAATGATCGTGACTATCGACGAGCGCTGAAGGAAGTTGGTGGTTTGATGGGCGCTCGCGCTGGAACGCCAGAGGGCGATCGACTGGACGTGCTGGCGACGCTGATCGAATCTTGGGAGGAAAAGCATCATGAGATTGATCCGCCGACAGCGATCGAGGCGATTCGGTTCGCGATGGAGAGGCGAGGACTAACCCGCCGCGACTTGGAGCCGCTGATTGGCGGAAGATCGCGCGTCTCCGAGGTACTCAATCACAAGAGGCCTCTGACGCTTCAGATGATTCGTCGATTGCATCTTGAACTTGGAATTCCCGCCGACGTGTTGATCCGTGAAAGCTGAGCTTTCATCGACAGCGTTCTGCCTTGATGCGTTGAGTCAACAGAATGGATGAAGAGTAAACCCGACTCGATCCGTGCTGCATCGCAAAATCGATTGGAAGCAGGTAGGTCGGGCATAACTCAATCGGATGCGAGGCGAACCGGTGGTTCGTCTGGCGGCGAATCGTGGTGCCAGATGTGGTCGAGGTAGAGGCCGTGCGCGGGAGCGGTGGGGCCGGCGCGGGTGCGATCACGTGCGTTGAGGACGGTGGGTATGCAGTCGGGATCGAGTCTTCCCTGACCGATTTCGATGAGTGTGCCGACCATGATGCGGACTTGATTCCAGAGGAATCCGGAACCGGTGAATGAGATGCGTACGCGATCGCCTTCACGCGTACAGCTTGCGTCGAAGATGGTGCGAACGGTGGTTTCGCGTCCGTGGCCGGGTCGGGCGAAGCTGGTGAAATCGTGATCGCCGACGAAGTGAAGTGCGGCGTGGTGCATGAGTGAATCGTCGAGTCGCTGGCATCGCCAGAACTCGGTATCGGCGCTGAAGGCGTCGCGTTCGGGCGTGTTGCGAAGGATGTAGACGTATCGCTTTTTGATGGTCCAGCGGATGGCGTCGAAGCGATTGTGTGTGGGTTCGACGTTCATGAGCACGACGTCGCCGGGCAGACGTGCGTTGACTGCGCGGGCGAGATTTCGCATGGGTATGGTGGTGCGAATGGTGTCGAGATGAGCGACCTGACCGTGTGCGTGAACACCTGCGTCGGTGCGGCTGGAGCCTTGGATGTGGAGCGGATGGCGAAGGACGCCTTTGAGGGCGGTCTCGACGGTTTCCTGGACGGTGGGGATGCCTTGCGCGTCGGTGGTTGGACCGATCCAGGTCGGCGGGGCGTCCTGGCGTTGCCATCCGTGATAGCGAGTGCCGCGGTAGGCGATGGTGAGTTTCAGTCGGATGGTCGAGCCATCGGTCGCGCTGCGTGATGGCTCTGGCAAAGTTGCATCGAGCGGTGAATCGCCGCGCAATTCAGCGTTTGATTCGGCGACGGCGCTCTGTTGCGGCTCGGAGATGGGTCGGTCTTGCTCGGACATTTTGAGTCGGTCGGAGTAAACACTGTGAACGAGGATCGGTCGAATCGCAAATGTCCGCGAGCCACGCTAACTTCTCATGCCCATGGCATACATCAACGAGAACTTTCTGAAGCTGAAGGCGGGCTATCTGTTTCCGGAGATCGCGCGGCGTGTTCGCGAATATGCGTCAACGCATCCGGAGGCGAAGATCATCCGCATGGGCATCGGCGATGTGACGGAGCCGCTTGTACCGTCGGTGGTGGACGCGATGCATCGAGCGGTTTCGGAGATGGGTGTACGTGAGACTTTCCGGGGCTACGGGCCTGAGCAGGGTTATGATTTTCTTCGCAGCGCGATCGCGTCGGGTGATTTTCGTTCGCGTGGGTGCGAGGTTGCGGATGATGAGATTTTTGTGAGTGACGGGTCGAAGTGCGACTGCGCGAACATTCTCGACATTCTGGGTGGGGACAACGTGGTGGCGGTGAGTGATCCGGTGTATCCGGTGTACGTGGATACGAACGTGATGGCGGGTCATACCGGCGAGTCGGATGCGTCGGGCGAGTACGGCGGGATCGTGTATTTGCGAGCGAATGCGGAGAACGGATTTTTAGCTCCGCTTCCACGTGAGCGCGTGGATGTGATTTATCTCTGCTCGCCCAACAATCCGACCGGCACGGTGATGGATCGCAAGCTGCTCGGCGATTGGGTGAGGTATGCGCGTGAGCATGATTCGATCATTTTCTTTGACGCGGCGTACGAGGCGTACATCACCGACGACTCGATTCCGCATTCGATTTATGAGATCGAAGGAGCGAGGACGTGCGCGATCGAGTTTCGCAGTTTTAGTAAGACGGCGGGCTTTACGGGGATTCGGGCGGCTTACACGGTGGTGCCGAAGACGCTCGAAGGTCGGACGCGCGGGGGAAAGAGCGTGCGTCTATACGATCTTTGGATGCGTCGTCACACGACGAAATTCAACGGGATCAGCTACATCGTGCAGCGTGGTTGCGAGGCGACGTATTCCGAATCGGGTCGTCGTGAGACGAAGGCTCGCGTGGCGTTTTATTTGGAGAATGCGAGGCTGATTCGCGAGGGACTTTCGCGCATGGGATTGAAACCGTTCGGCGGGGTGCACGCGCCGTATGTGTGGGTGCAAACGCCGGGCGGGGCGAGCAGTTGGAGCTTTTTTGATCGACTGTTGAACGAAGCGCAGGTGGTCTGCACGCCTGGCAGTGGGTTCGGTCGATCGGGCGAAGGTTACATCAGGTTGAGCGCGTTTAACGGTCGCTCGAATGTGGAAGAGGCGCTCGGACGGATCGCCAGGGTTGTGTGAGGATCGACATGCAAAGCGCGATCGGACCGATCGGTGATGCGATCGGACCGATCGGTGATGCGATCGGACCAGTCGACTGAGAACGGATGTACAGCATCGAGAGTGCGTGCGCCCCATGTGGGCGACTGGATACTGGAGCGGCCGAACTCGTCGCAGGCGCGTTCGTAGGCATTGAGCCTGGCGAGCATTGTGCCGTAGGCGAATACGCTGGAAACAGCGAACGCGACGCCCACCCTTCGGACGCAGCTGGCGATCCATGGCATTAGATTCTCGGTCATCGAGCCTCCCTTTGTCCTTGTCATCCGTGATAGGACAAGCGATGCTCGTCGAAACTCACGAAGGGGAAGTGAGAGTTTCGCGAATCTTTTGTAATCGTGGATTTATGTGGAATTTTGGTTTTGATGGGCTGTGGTGTTTGAAGGGAGCTGGAAATGCACGAGCGATCGTTCCGATTCTGGCTGGCCGAGCCGGTGAGGCCGACGCTGGTGATGGGCGTATTGAACTGCACGCCGGACAGTTTCAGTGATGGGGGATCATTTCTAGATGTTGAGCTTGCGATTGCGCGGGGGCTTGCGATGGTGAGTGAGGGGGCGTCGATTGTGGATGTCGGAGGCGAATCGACGAGGCCGGGTGCAGAGCCGGTGGAGGCAGCGGAGCAGATTCGACGCGTGATTCCGGTGATTGAGGCACTGGCGGATCGTGAGCCGGAGTTGAACGCGGTGGTGAGCATCGACACAACGCGGGCGGATGTTGCGGAGGCGGCGTTGGATGCCGGTGCGAGTCTGGTGAACGACGTATCGGCCGGTCGGGATGATTTGGGGATGTTTGGATTGGTCGCGTCGCGTGATGTGCCGATCGTGTTGATGCATCGTCCTCAGGCATCGGTGACGTGTGTTGATCCGCCGCCTTATGAGGATGTGGTGGGCGAGGTGATGGGTTTCCTGCTGGATCGCGCCGAGGCCGCCGAGCATGCGGGGATTCGTCGGACGAACATTCTGCTGGATGTCGGGATTGGGTTTGGCAAATCGATCGACCACAATCTGGAACTGCTTCGAGCGTATCGATCATTTTCGGTGCTGGGATATCCGACGGTGCTGGGCTTGAGTCGCAAGCGAATGATTGGGATCTTGACGCATCGAGACGACCCGGGCGATCGGATGCTGGGATCGGTGGCGGGGGCGTGCTGGGGCGTTTCGCATGGGGCGAGCATCGTGCGGGTGCATGATGTTGCGGAGACTGTCGAGGCGCTGGGCGTGATCACTGCAATCACGGGGACACGGCTGAAGATGGCGCATTGAAATTGATGCTCACAGTCGGTTTTGGGGTGTCCATCGGTTGATCGATGGTTCTTCATGGGTTGCATCTGGTTGATGGTGCGTTTGGGCGCGATCACGCCTAAACTATGAGTCATATGACGCAGAACGGACACGGATTAATTCAAAGGCGAAAGACGCGGCAGATTGTGCTCGGCGATGACCGCGTGGGGTACGTGAAGGTCGGCGGGGATGCGCCGATCAGCGTGCAGACGATGACGAGCGGGTATACGCATGACGTAGAGGCGTGCGTGCGGGAGATTCAAAAGCTCGCGGCTGCAGGCGCGGATGTTGTGCGTGTGGCGGTTCCGGAGAAGAAGGACACCGCTGCCTTGCGTGAGATTCTTCCGCGGGTGACGGTGCCGATCGTCGCGGACGTCCATTTTCATTTTCAGCGAGCTCTCGAAGCCATCGAAGCGGGCGTTCATAAGATCCGGCTCAACCCCGGCAACATTCAGGATCGCGCTCAGGTGCGTGATGTGATTCAGGCGTGCAAGTCGAGGAAGCTTCCGATCCGTATCGGCGTGAATGAAGGCTCGATCATCGAGCGCCGCGACAAGCAGCTTCGCATGAAGGAATTGGGTCGATACTTTTCGGACAACAAGTTTGGTCATCTGCTTGCCATCTGCATCACCAAACTGGAGGAGTATCTCGACGTCTTTCATGAAGAAGATTTCCAAGACATTGCGATCAGTTGTAAGAGCATTGATCCGGCATTTGTGATTGCGGCTTATACGGAGATCAGCAAGCGTTTTGACTATCCGCTGCATCTTGGTGTGACGCACGCAGGACCGAAGGAGACGGGCACGATCCGAAGTGTCGTGCCGCTGGGGCATTTGCTGCTCTCGGGGATTGGCGACACGATTCGCATCAGCTACGCGAACGATCCGGTGTATGAAGTTGAGGACGGGCTCGAACTGCTTTACTGCCTGGGCTTGCGTGAGCGCAAGGGGGCGGAGCTGATCGCGTGTCCGACGTGCGGGCGTATTCAGGTGGATCTTTTCACCTTGACGCAGCAGGTGCGATTGAAGTTGAAGGAGGAGATTCGTTTGCCGATCAAGGTTGCGGTGATGGGTTGCATCGTGAACGGGCCGGGTGAGGCGGAGGGCGCGGACGTTGCGATCTTTGCTGGTGATCGTCGCGGGATCATTTATGTGCAGGGGGAGAAAGTCGCGAACGTGCCGGAGGAACAGATCCTCGAGCGGCTGTTGGAGGAGTGCAAATCGTTTCAGAGCAAAGTCGAGCGCGGCGAGGCGAAGCTGGGAGAAAAGAAGGTCGACATCATTCCGCCTGATCCGATCGGAGAACTGGGCAGTGGATATGCGAAGATCGAGTCGGAGAAGCGCGGAGTCGGTCTCCCGCAATTGGACGGGCGGTCAAAGCGATGAAGCCGGTGGATGGGTCGGGTAGATTCGGGGGATCAGGCTCTCAGGAGTGATTTCAGCGTCTTGATGGCGATGGCGATATCGCCTGCGCGGTCGGAGCCGGCTTCGCGTTCGATGACGAGCGGGCCGACATAGCCGATGCGGCGGAGCGTGTCGAGGAAGGCAGCGTGCGGGACATCGCCTTGTCCGAAGGGGACTTCGCTGCCCCAGTCGATGCCCGGTCGGTCGCTGCGTGTGGCATCTTTGATATGAACGTGTTTGATGTAGCGTTTGAGTGTTTCGAGTGCGTCAATGGGATCGCCCGAGCCGTAGAGCAGCATGTTTGCAGGGTCGAAATTCACGCCGAAGGTTCTGGCATTGAGGTCGTGAAGGAAGTGGAGGAGATCGGGCGCGGCCTCTTGTCCGGTCTCCATAAGCAGGCTCACGCCCATGTCAGCCAGAGCGCGGGAAAGCTCGCCGACGCGATCGATGAGAAGCGGGTATTGGGCGTCGTTGGAACCTGGGATGAAGCCGACGTGTGTCGAGAGGAATTTGATGCCGAGTCGGGAGGCGAGTGCGCCGGCGTCGAGTGTGAGTTGGCGTCGCTCGGGCCAGAGTTCATCGGGGACGAATCCGCCGGTGCGTTCGATATCAACGATGCTGGAGTAGTCTTCGCCGGGAAAGCTGATCATGGCGGCGGTCAGTGTGATGCCGGCGTCGATGAGCGGCTTGATCGAATCGATCCGTTCGGATTCGGGCTTTGCGAGAATCGGTTCGAGTGCAAGCTGCAAATGCGCAACGCCCAGGCGACCGAGCACGCCCAAAAGCACTGCGGGATCGGCCGTCTGCAACGACCACGAACATACGCCAACATCATGCGAACCGAGTTTCAGCATCGTGGTCATTTGGTACGCGCATCGATTGATCGATGCAAGCGATCGCACGGGCAAATTTGCGAATCTGTTTTCGTGCGCGTCGAATCGAGGTCAACCAAGCACAGATCAATAAATCACCCCGCCCGCGTTGACGTCGCTGTTCCAGAGCAAAAGTCCGCCCGCGAGGCTTCGCGCGTTCTGGATCCCGGCATTTTTGAGGAGCTTGGCAAATTGAATGCTCCGCGTCCCGATCCGACAGTAGACAATCGTCGGGACGCCTTCTCGTCCGTTTGAGCTGGCGATGGCGTGTGCGACCTTTTCAAGAGGGACCCGCTCGATGCGGCTTGTGTCGATGGAATGGCCGGCCTCCAGCATGGTGATGTCCCATTCGGTTGGCGTGCGGCAATCGATGAGTCGTATTGACTCACCACGATCGAGCATCGCCTTGAGCGCTCGGGGTGTGATTTCGACGCCCTCGCGGAGCGCATAGCCCGGCGGAAGTCCGCGTTCGTCGAGCGACTTGCTTTCCAGTTCAGCTTTACCTTGTGACGCGAGTTCTCGATTGACTTCGGTTCGAGTCTCTTCGATGGAATTGGGATCGAGGATCGGGACGCCGCAGAATTGTTCGTAATCGATCGGCTCGAAGATGCTCGGCTTGTTTCCACAAACCGGGCAACTCGGATCGCGACGAAGTTTGAAGGTTCGAAACTCGGCATCGAGTGCGTTGTAGGTCAGCAGCTTTCCGATGGCGGGCTTGCCGATGCCGGTGACGAGCTTGACGACCTCGGTCGCCTGCAGCGTGCCGATCACGCCGGGCAGAATGCCCATCACGCCGCCTTCGGCGCAACTCGGCACGCTGCCAGGCTCAGGCGGTTCCGGATAGAGGCATCGATAGCAGGGACCCGCCTCGCCGGTATCGGGATTCTTCAGATGGGGAGCAAAGACGCTGACCATGCCTTCAAAGCGGAAGATCGAGCCGTAGATGTTCGGCTTTCCGAGGATCACGCAGGCGTCGTTGACACAATAGCGAGTGGGAAAATTGTCCGTGCCGTCGATGATGTAGTCGTAATCGCTGACCAGATCGAGCACGTTGAAGCTATTGACGACGCACTTGTGTTGGATGACGTTGACGTCGGGATTGAGGTCGCGCAAGCGACGTGCTGCGGCCTCGACTTTGTCGATGCCGACGTCGTTGATTCCGAAGAGAATCTGTCTTTGCAGATTGGACGGACTGACGACATCGACATCCGCCAATCCGATCGTCCCGATGCCCGCGGCCGCGAGGTAAAGCGCGATCGGGCAGCCGAGTCCGCCTGCACCGATGCACAGCACTCGGGCCTTCAGCAGCTTTTTCTGTCCTTCGATGCCGACTTCGGGCAGGAGCAGGTGTCGCTTGTAGCGATTGATCTGGTCAGGGGTGAGCGAATCGCCTGCGGTTGTGTTAGCCATCGTGTCTCCTTCGAGTCAGCCGAAAGGCCGACAAAGCAAAATCAGGGCAAAGAGACCGATGCGAGCGGAATGCGCGAAAGCGGGGGGCAGGATCACCTGCCGCGCTTTAGCGTTTTATGGGTTTTGATTCAGGGGTTGAATCGATGTCCCAAGGGCCGCAAGCTGCGATCAAATCGCCCGCATGAATGATTAGCCGAGACGGGGCTTGGGAGTCAAGGGTGTACGTGGCTGGATGAGTCGGGTGTTTGACCGGGGGGGCTTGGGGGTATACTTTCCCGCGGCTAGGGTGTTGGCGGTCGGAAGTTCTTCGATGTCCGCCGACCTCTGGAAGAGATCAAGTGCTGCCTGAGTCCGAGCGTGTGGGGCGAGGCTGGTTTAAGCGGAGTCTGATGAGCGGATTTGTCAAACCATCGAATGCGAGCCTTTTGCCGAGGCTGAAGTCGCTGCGCACGTCGATGCGGCAGGCGAAGTTGGACGCGATGCTTTTGGTGCACCCGGCCGATCTGGCGCATGTTTCGGGGTTCTCCGGCCACGACGCGACGCTCCTCGTCACCGATCGCAAGGTCTATTTGTTCACGGATTCGCGATACGACGAGCAGGCGAGGCTGGAGACGCGCGGCTGTGAAGTGATTGTTCGCCGCAAGTCGATGGCGATCGAGATTGCGACGCGTTTGCTTGTGGAGATCGGCTCGGGGGGCAAGGGCTACCGCGTGGGATTTGATGCGGGGCGTGTGACTGTCGATGTATTGGGTAACTTGTCCAAGCGGACGGGTGAACTGACGAAGAAAAGGAAGTTGCCCGATGTGGAGTGGGTGCCGCAGCCAGACACGCTTGGAGCGGTGCGTGAAGTGAAGGACTCGGGGGAGGTCAAGGCGATCCGGCATGCAATCGAGGTTGCGGAGTCAGCGTTTTTGGCGGTGGCTTCGCATGTGCGTGCGGGTGTGACTGAGGCGAGGCTGGCGGGTGAGTTGATCCTGGAGATGCGAAGTCTTGGCGCGAGCGACGCGAGCTTTGAGCCGATCGTGGCGGCGGGTGCGAACAGTTCGATGCCGCACTATCGACCGCGCATGGTGAAGGTGGAATGGAACGCGCCGCTGCTCTTTGATTGGGGCGCGTTGGTGCAAGGGTATTGCTCTGACATCACGCGTACGCTTTTGCTGGGAGATGTGACCAAGCGGATGAAGCAGGTCTACGATGTCGTGCTGGCAGCCAACTGTCGGGCGATCGAGAAGATCAAGCCCGGCATGACCGGCGCAGAGGCCGACAAGTTGGCTCGCGACGTGATCACCAAGAGCGGATTGGGCCGGCGATTCGGGCATAGCCTCGGTCACGGTTTGGGCCGTGATGTACACGAGAAGCCACGTTTGTCGCAGACGGCCACGGACGCCAAGACCGACGTGTTGCGGCCGGGCATGGTGGTGACGATCGAGCCGGGTGTTTACATTCCCGGCGTTGGTGGCGTGAGGATTGAGGACGATGTGGTCATCACGAGGACAGGATGTGAAGTCCTGACGACGCTGCCGAAGGATCGCAGGTTTGCCGAGACGTTGGCGGGGTAGTGTTCGGATTGTGATGGACGGTTGTTGTGCATGAGTTTTGTCAGTTGATGCATGTTGAGATGTTGTGTGACCGATGAATCGTGAATTTAGAAGTTGAAAGAAACCAGATCAGGGAAGGCCCGCCGCGTCGAATCGCGGGGGCGATACGAAGGAGTCGTTATGGCAGCGAAGAAGAAGTCCCGTGCGTCAAAGCCGGGTGTTGAGGCGAAGTCTTCCGTGCGTGATTCTGCGGCGGTGAAGCTGAGCGGGAGCCCGATGGATCCTGGTCTGCTGGAACAGTTGTTCGCGTTGATGGGCGAGCACGACGTGACGAGTCTTGATGTCAGAGACGGCGTGCGTCGGGTGAGTTTGAAGCGTGGTCCGCAGGTGGTGATGGGCGCACCGGCCAATTACGCCGCGCCGGCATACGCTGCCCCAGCGGCTGCTGCGCCGTCTGCGCCTGCATCCGGCAAGGCGTCTTCGAGCGGATCGAAGGGTTCGGGGTCCGCCGATGCGGGTGATTCTGAAGCGGGTCTGGTTCCGATCAAGAGCCCAATGGTGGGCACGTTTTACGCGGCACCGAGTCCGGATGCCAAGCCTTTCGTGGCTGTTGGATCGCGTGTCAGCGACGACACCGACGTCTGCGTGATCGAAGCGATGAAAGTGTTCAACACGATCAAGGCCGAGACGAACGGATCGATTGCGAAGATCTGCGTGAACAATGGTCAGGCGGTTGAATTTGGAACTGTGTTGTTTTTGGTCAAGCCGTGAGCGAGGAAAGTTGTCGTTTGACAGCGGCCGGCTTTCGGTGAGTCAGGGGCCGGCTTTCGGTGATTCACGTTGTAGCGTAACTGCATGAGCTGACACCAGATCACTGCCCACTCAGAAATTCCCAATCATGTTTTCCAAAATCCTCATCGCCAATCGCGGGGAAATCGCCCTGCGGATCATTCGGGCCTGCAAAGAGATGGGCATCCAGACGGCGGTCGTTTATTCGACCGCCGACAAGGACGCAGCGTATCTCGATCTGGCCGATCAAAAGATCTGCATCGGCGACGCTCCGCCCGCCGACAGTTATTTGAACATCCCGCGCATCATGAGTGCTGCGGAGATCGCTGACGTCGACGCGATCCATCCCGGATACGGGTTCCTTTCGGAAAAGCATCACTTCGCCGAGATTGTTCGTTCGTGCAAGATCGAGTTCATCGGGCCGCCGGTCGACGCGATGTTGGCGCTCGGCGACAAGGTTCAATGCAAGAAGATTGCCAAGAAGGCGAAGGTTCCGACGGTTCCTGGATCTGACGGTGCGGTCGAATCCGAAGAAGAGGCATTGGAGATCGCCCGCAAGATCGGCTACCCGGTCATCATCAAGGCCGCTGCTGGTGGGGGCGGTCGCGGGATGCGTGTGGCGCACAATGACGTGAGCTTGCGAGCCGGCATCAAGCAGGCGGCGTTGGAGGCCGAGAACGCGTTCAAAGACGCGACCGTCTACATCGAGAAATACGTCGAATTCGGTCGACACGTCGAAGTTCAAGTGATCGCCGACCAGCATGGCAACGCCTGTCATCTCTACGAGCGTGACTGCTCGATGCAGCGTCGGCATCAGAAGCTGGTCGAAGAATCACCTTGCCCTGTGCTGAGCCCGGAAAAGCGCGAGGAACTGTGCTCGAGCGCCGTTCGCCTGATCAAGGCGGCTGGCTATTACAACGCGGGCACCGTCGAGTTTCTCGTCGATGCCGATATGAATTA
Organism: Planctomycetaceae bacterium; assembly: GCA_027487775.1. Taxonomy (GTDB): domain Bacteria; phylum Planctomycetota; class Phycisphaerae; order Tepidisphaerales; family Tepidisphaeraceae; genus JAIYCY01. Next base: position 100,250 of record JAIYCY010000034.1, on the reverse strand, counting down.
CTTCATCCTTGAAGTCAACGCGCGTATTCAGGTCGAACACCCTGTGACCGAACTCGTCACCGGCGTCGATCTGATCAAGGAACAAATCCGAGTTGCGGCGGGTGAGAAGCTGAGCTTTGCCCAGAAAGACATCAAGCTTACTGGACACGCGATCGAGATCCGCCTGAATGCCGAAGATCCCGCCCGCAATTTCGCGCCATGTCCCGGCGTGATCGAGGAACTCCGCCTGCCCGGCGGGCCCGGCGTGCGGCTCGATACGCACGTCTATGCGGGCTATCGCATCCCTCCCAACTACGATTCAATGATCGGCAAGCTGCTCGTGCATCGCCGCACGCGAGCAGAAGCGATCGCGACCATGAAGCGTGCCTTGCTCGAAACGCACATCAGCCCGATCAAGACGACGATCCCGCTGCACCTTCAGATCATGGACAACGAACACTTCCGCAAGGGAACCGTCGATACGCGGTTCGTCGAGCGCGTGATGCTGGCGAAGTGAGCCGCGCCTGCCAACATCCCTCGCCGACACCAGAATGTAACAGTCGTCAGCATGCAACGGTCGTCTTCGACGCCATCTGTTTGACGCACATCGGCGTGGGTCATTTCTTGACCTGGCAGGAGTCTATTCGTTGGGGGACTGTGGACGGGCGTCGGTTGATGTGGGATCGGTTGATGTGGGATCGGTTGATGTGGGATCGGTTGTCGTAGCATCGGTTGCTGGTGGAGCATCGGTTGCTGGTTCTGCCCGCGCGTGCGGTTCGATGGGCATGCCGTGGTGTGCCATGTAGGCTGCGCGTCCGTGTTTGGTCATGTACTTGGCCAGTCCCGGGTGGGTCAGATCGACGACGATGAGGCCGTCTACGCAATCGCCGAAATCGGGATCGACGTTGAAAGCGAGCAGTTTCGCGCCGATTTTGAGATATTGCCGCAAGAGGACGGGGATTCCCTTTTGGTCGGGTTCCAGATCGGCCACGAGATCGCCGAGGTCGTCGGTTTCGAAGAGTCCGTAGCCAGCGGAGACTTTGAGTCGACGTAGACGACGAGGCGGTTTGAATGGGTTTCTCGGTTCGACCAGTTCGGCGAGTTGTGGCGGGCTGTGGTGCTGTCGTAGGAACTCGATCATGAGGGCTTTGCTGACGGTTTGGTAGGTGTTGCTGATCGAGACCGGGCCGACGAGGTATCGATAGCTTGGGTGCCTCACGCCGTATTCGCAGACGCCGCGCCAGAGCAGTAGAAGGGGTTGAAAGCCGCGCTGGTATTCGAGTCGGACAAAGCTGCGTCCCAGTTCAAGGGCCGGGTAGATGCGTCGCAGGAGCGCTTCGTCATAGCGGAAGAGTGACGTGGTGTAGAGTCCGTCGAGTCCGCGTCGCGCCATCAGTTCGTCGGTTCGTCCCATGCGATAGGCTGCGACGACTTCGTTTTTCTTTCGGTTCCAGACGAAGAGGTGGTGATATTCGTTGTCGTAGCGGTCGATATCGATGCTCCGTCCGGTGCCTTCGCCGGTGGCTCGGAAGGTGATTTCGCGGAGTCGACCGATTTCGCGCAGGGTGTTTGGAATGCGATGCGCCTCCGCCCAGTAGACGCTCATATCGGCGGTGTTCATCAGGCATCTGTCCGGCGGAAGCTGCGCGATTTCCGGGAGCATCTTAGCGGGGTCGACGGCGTCGATGATTTTTTCGTGAGCCTTGACTTCTTTGGAGCGACGACGGATCGAAAGTGGGATCCGCACGAGGCGTCGTCTTCGTTTGCGTCGTGGCTTGATGACCGGACGATGTGCCAGGAGATACGTCCGCTGCCTGAGGAACTGAATCATCTCCGGGTCGCCTTCGATTTCGGCGAGTCTTCTGTTGGGGATGAGCGATCCGACGCGGATGCCGATTTGTCGGCCTGATCGGGCGATCATCTCGCGTGCCAGCCACATCGTGCGAAGTCTTGGATGAATCAGACCCAGCCCCTGGAAGAGCAAACTGTTTCGCCCTTCAAAATAGACTGGCAGCACCGGTGCGCCGGTCATTCGAATCAACCTCGCGACGGTTGGGTTCCATGGTGGGTCGGAGATCCGGCGTGTCTTTAGATCAAAGCTTGACACCTCACCCGAAGGGAAGACGCCCAAGACTCCGCCGTCCTTGAGATGGCGAATCGACGCCTTCATGCCCGCCAGACTCCCCGCGGCTCCGCTTGCGCCCCCGAACGGATCGACGAACGTGAAGATTCCGCGGAGATTTGGAATTCGCTCGAGCAGATAGTTGACCATGACCCGCGCGTCGGGCCTGACCTTGAGCAGAATCGCTGCAAGCACCAGTCCTTCCATCGCCCCCAGAGGATGATTGGCCACAACAACGAGCGGCCCTTTGCGGGGTATTCGTTTCCATTCTTCCGGTGTCAATCGCCAGCGAATGCGAAACAGTTCGAACACCCGCTTGATGAAATCCTCGGGCGTTTCCGCCTGCTGGCAATACATCATGCGACGGTTCATCAGATCAAGTCCGAGCACGTGCTCGATCATCGGCGCAAAACCCCGGACGGCACGCGCTCCAAGGCTGTTGCCTTGAACCTTGATGCTAAAGACGTCGCTCTTATCTTTTCGACCAGCCATTCGTGTTTTGATCTTAACCGACGCCCGCACATCTTCCGAATCGTCCCGCCCCTCTCGTCGCCGGGGCGGTTTTCTTGTCTAATTCCCGGTCCGATGTCATCTCAAAAGATCCAAGCCCCCAAGGGCACGCTCGACCTGCTCCCCCCCGAAACTGCGCGATGGCAGACCGTCGAGCGCATCGCGCGCGAAGTGGCTGCCCGCTTTAACTACTTCGAACTCCGCACGCCCATCTTCGAGCATTCCGAACTGTTCCACCGCGCAGCCGGCGAGACCACGGACATCGTGCGTAAGGAGACCTACGATTTTCAGGATCGAGGTGATCCACCGCGAAGGCTGACGCTGCGTCCCGAAGGCACCGCCGGCGCGGTTCGCGCAGCGATCGAGCACGGCCTGCTCAATGACATGGGCGCGCGTCACAAGGTCTATTACATCGGGCCCAACTTTCGATACGAAAAGCCCCAGAAGGGACGCTATCACATCCACCACCAGTTCGGTGCTGAAGCCTTTGGCATCGCTAGTGCCGAACAGGACGCCGAGTGCATTCTCCTGCAGATGCACTTCTATGACCGCGTTGGCTTAAAGGGCACGGCGCTTCGGCTCAATAGTCTGGGCGACCGCACGAGCAAGCAGCGTTATCGCGAGATGCTTCGTGAGTTCCTACTGCCCAAGCTCGACCAGCTGTCCGACGATTCGCGCCGCCGACTCGATGAGAATCCGCTGCGTATTTTGGATTCGAAGGATCCGCGTGATGTTTCGGCATGCACCGCCGCGCCCAGTGCGCTGGACAGTCTGCTGCCCGAGAGTCGTGCGCACTTTGATCGGGTGTGCGAATTGCTGGGCGAGGCCGGCGTGAAGTTCGACATCGACACCAAGCTCGTTCGCGGATTCGATTATTACACCGGCACGCTGTGGGAAGTCACTGCGGAGGGTCTGGGCGCTCAGAGCGCGGTCGGCGGGGGAGGTCGGTATGACAATCTGGTCGAGCAGCTAGGCGGTCGTTCGACGCCTGCGGTCGGCTTCGGCTCGGGGCTCGAACGACTGCTCATCGCGCTCGACGCACAACAGATCAAGATCACCCCGGATGTCGCCCCGCTTGTGTGGATCGCCTACCACGGAGAGCCCGCCCGTCGCGAGGCGTTCCGGCTCGGTCAATCGCTCAGAGCTGCGGGCGTCCGAGTCGACTTGGATCTGACCGGAAAGTCCTTCAAGAACCAGCTCACGCTCGCAAACAAATGCAGCGCAAGTCTCTGCCTCATCGTCGGCGACACCGAACTGCAATCCAACACCGTGCAACTGAAAAACTTTGCAACGCAGACCCAAACCACGATCAGTCGTCCAGAGTTGCTCGGTCAACTTCAAATGCAATCGCGGCCCGCAGAAAGTCACCCATCCCTACCGAGTCAACACGCCTCGTGAAGCGTCGTGCGTGCGGGGGGCTTTGCGAGGGCTCTCAGCGCGTTTGGTCTTGGGGCGTGGGGTCGGGGTTGTCCGATTTACGCTGCCATGTGAAGCGACTCGGAGGCGATGGATTCGGTGCCGGGCAGTTCTTCGAGCGCGATCTTCTGTTCTTCGGTGTTGATGCCGACCACCTGAACGCGAAGCTGCATCCCTGGCTGATAGTTTCGCACCTCATCCCGCAACCTTGAGACATGGATCAATCCGGTGAGCTCGTCCTTCAGTCGTGCAAAGACCCCGAAGGTCGCGCACGATTCAACCACAGCGGTCGCCTGCGTTCCGATGGCGAGCGTCTGCTCGATCGTCGACCACGGGTTGGGCAGCGCAGCGCGGCGGCTCACTTCGATGCGCCGCGCGGGCGCGTCGATCGACTGAATCACCACCTCGATCCAGCTGCCGATCTCCAGCACATCACTGGTCAGCTGGGTCTGACGCGACCAGGAGAGCTCCCGTTGGGATAATTTGGCAGGGTATCCGGTTTCAAGTTCGACGAGGGCGTAGCGTTTTCCCAGTATCACGATCTTGGCAAAGATGCGTTCGCCGATCGAGTGCTCACGATCGATCGTTTCCCACGGGTTCGGCCTCGTGAGTCGATGACTCACCCTGATTTGGGCCTGCCCGTCGTCGTTGGCGCGCACATGCGTCACGACGGCGTCGACGAATCGGTCGACTTTGAGTCTCTTCGACAGATCGACCCACGGCTCCACCCAGGAATATTCTGAAGCCGGCAGCCACGCGAAACGGCCACCTCCCAGCCTGAGGATCGCTGAACCCTCTGGCGTGATCGATTCGACAGACCCGCGCACCAACGTGCCCACTTCCGGGAGCGGCCTTGACGGCTTCCTGGTGCGACGCGGCTTAGTCGGCTTGGCGCATACGCTGGATCCAGAAACTTCTTCGACCACGCTCGGTTGTGAAGATGTATCGCTCATACCGATCGCATCGACCAAATTGTTGAGTCACTTTTGTCGGACAATCGCCTGAACGCGGGTGCTCGTAACCGCAGACATTCGATCAAGCCATCGGCATCGTGCTCACATCCGCGCGCCCGATAAGATCCTCCGGCATGCCGAGTCGGTCGATCGATCCCAAAAGATCGGTGAACTTGCCGGGCAGCATGGCATCGCCGGCCGCTTGCCCGCTTAGCTGAGAGACCTTCTCGGCTATCCCAGGAACTTCCCCGGCTATCCGGGAAACTTCCCCGGCTATCTGAGGAACGTTCCCGGCTATCTGAGGAACGTTCCCGGCTATCTGAGGAACGTTCCCGGCTATCCGGGGAACTTTCCCGGCTATCAATGGAACGAGTACGGGCTATCTGGGGAACTTCCCCGGCTATCCGAGGAACTTCCCCAGCTATCTGGGGAACTCTCTCGGCTATCCGGGAAACTTTCCCGGCTATCAATGGAACGAGTACGGGCTATCTGGGGAACTTCCCCGGCTATCCGGGAAACCTCCCCGGCTATCCGGGAAAGTTCTGCGGGTATCTGTGAAGCCAAGATGGAAGGTTCGACCGTGCATCTGCCTGTTGGAGGCGCGCGTGTGCGAATCTGTAGATGTCGGCGGTTGATCCCGATGGTCTGCTCGGTGATCTGTCCGGCAACGCTTAAAGCGTGTGATGGGGTCCGAGAATGGATTCAGGATTGACGGGGCAGGCCTGCCGGGACGTGCGGGTGTTGCGTCGGTTGGCGGTGTGGGAAGCTGCGTGTGCCGGTGTCGTTTACTTTTTCAGGATGAAGTAGGCGTATCGTTCGTCGCCGATGAGTTCTTGTTTGGGTTTGAGCGTGATGGCGATCGGTTGGAATCCGACGGCTTGGGTGAGGATCCAGAATTGGTCGATGGGGTAGGTGGTCATGTTTGCGGCGTTGTGGCGGTAGCCCCAGCGTCGGGGTTTTGTGGTGGCTTGGGTGGTAGCGTACTTGATTTGAATGATGGCAAGTCCGCCGGGTTTGAGGATTTGGTGGGCGATGGCGACGACGCGTTTTCCGTATTCCGGGGTGGGGACGAGTTCCATGACGTAGGTGCAGAGGAAGAGGTCGCACGGTGCGATCGAAGCGGCCGCCTGTTCGGGCGAAGCGACGTCGATGAGGACTTTGGTCATGTTGTGGAGTCCGGCATCGCGGAGGGCGCGTTCGCATTCGTCAAGTGTGGGGGCGGAGACGTCAGCACCGATGAACTCTTTTGCGATGCGGGCGAAGTGGATCGCATTGGATCCGCCGCCGCATCCCCATTCGACGATGCGTTCGATGGTTTGATTGGTTGCTTGATGGAGGTTGAGGAGGTGTTGGTAGTCGTGGAAGAGGTTGAGATGTTGCCGTCCCAGTTCCGACCACGCGTCGGCGGCGATGCCCGCCTCACCGCGCCAGTGGGAATAGGCCTTGAATTGTGAGGCATTGTTGTCCTTCCAGAACGCATCGGAGTCGGCGATGAGTTTGGATTCGCTTTGTTGGTATCCGGTGAGGCGTGCGGTTCCGAGGACGATGGTCTTGATTCGCCGTTTGAGGTTCGAGTGCATGGGTGGAAGCATGCCCTGAAACTGTTTACGGTTCCAGCGGATGGAGGTTGAAGCTCGAGGGTGGAGGGTGATGGATTCAGAGGATTTGTCTTGACTTGGATGTTAGAATTTTGAGGCTCGGGCACGCTGGGGGCATGAGGGATTCGATGGTGATCCGTTTGTTCAAGGAATGAGGTCAGGCATGCGTCGTCGGAATGAGAAGTTGCGTCGGGCGTTGAGTGCGGTTTCTTCAGGCGGGCTTGAGCGGCTGGAGGAGCGTCGCCTGTTGGCGGGGGATGTGGTGTTGCGTGGCGCGCTGGAATCGATCTCGTGGTCGGGCGAGAGCGTTTCGGATGTTTCGGTCGCAGCGCTTCCAAAGACGCTGACGAAGCAGGAGCGAGAGTATCTGGACCGTCTCGCGCAGCAACCGCAGCCGGAGTCGAACGCGACAACGCCGACCCCTCCGCCGACGGGATCGTTGGAATCGATCGCCGAGCATGAGGCAATGGAAGCGCTGGTGATTTCGTGGTCGAGTTCGTTCCCAACGGCATGGCGTTCGAATCTGGCGACGATGACGCGATATGTGACCGTGGAAGGGAATGGTCGGATGTATATCGGTGTGCCCAGCACCACCTCGCGTAACGATGCGACAACGCGATTGACCAGCGCGGGGGCGAATCTGAACAACGTTGTCTTTTTCACGGTTCCACTGAACAGCATTTGGGCACGCGACTACGGCCCGCGTTATGTCTATGAGGGTGATGTCCGAATTGTGACGGACCATCGTTATTATTCGAGTCGGCCGCAGGATGATGATCAACCGATCGTCTTTACGAATCTGAAGCAGCAGCCTTATTACGAGATGGGCGTGGGCTCGACGATGTTTAACCACGGCGGGGGGAATTATCACCTCGACGACGACGGGGACGCGTGGGCGACTCGGTTGGTTTCTGCGGTTGAGAATCCGACGCTGTCGGAGTCGCAGATCGTGAACATGTGGCAGCAGTATCAGGGTACGACCACGACATTGACGAATCAGTATCCGTTTAGTGTGGATGGGACGGGGCACATCGACATGTGGATGCAGATTTACGACACTCGGAAGGTGTTTATCAGCGATTGGCCGAACAATCCTGGGAGTGTGCAGGATGTGATTTCGGATTCGACGGCGACGCTGATGGCGTCACGTGGATATCAGGTGACGCGTCTTCCCGCGTATTCGATAGGTGGGGTGCATTACACGTATGCGAACATGGTGGTGTTCAACAACATCATCATGGTGCCGATCTACAACAACGGCCCTGGGGCGACGGTCTCGAACGCGGCGTTGCAGACGATTCGGGATGCTGCGCCAGGGATGCAGGTGTTTGGGATCAACGCCGATTCGATCATCACGGCATCGGGGGCGTTTCACTGCATTGTACAGCACATTCCGATGCACCGCGGCGCAGCAGGTCCGAACGGCGGGCTGTTGCCGACGGCGTACATTCGTGAACTTCTGGACACCAGTCTGGAGGCAGGTCAGATCGTGCCGATTCGCTGGATCACCGACGACGAAGCGATCACGACGCCTGCCGGTGCAAGGCCTGTCACACTGCGATTGTCAATCGACGGCGGGGCGACTTACACGACGATTGCATCGAATCTTGCATCCAACGGCACGTTCAACTGGACGGTGCCGAGCAACCTCGTCAGCGGCGAGGCGATCCTGCGAACCGAGGTTCGAGACATCGACGGGAATGTTGGATTTGATGATACGAACGTGAACATCACGATCGGGCAATTGTCCGTGCCGACCGCCCCGGTGCTTCTTGCTTCGAGCGACAGCGGGTTCAGTCCGAGTGACGGCGTGACGAACTTCAACAACAGTTCACCCGCGCGGGGACTTTTGTATCGGGTGACGAACGTGACGCCCGGTGCGACCGTGCAAGTGCTGATCGACAACGTCGTGATTGCGGCGGGTGTGGCGACTGGGTCGAATATCGATCTTTCAAGCAACGGCGCGAGCGCGATCGCGGACGGCGAGTATGTGGTGAGCGTGCGGCAGACGAGCGGCGTGCTGTCGACCAGCGGTGCGGGGACGAGTGCACTGCGAATCGACGCGACAGCGCCGGCGATACTGTCGGCGGAGTATGCGTTTGATGCGTCGTCGCCGGTGGTGCGGTTGAGTGCGAGCGAGTTGGCATCGGATGTAAGCGGCGTGTTGATGACGAACCTGACGACCGGCACGACGCTCGGCGCAGGCCAGGTGGTGACGAGTTTGCTGTCGGCGAGCGAGCGTGTGTATGGCTCGTTGGCAGCTGGCGGATTCATCGATGGGAACTGGAGAATCGACTTGCCCGTCGGAGCGCTTTCGGATGCTGCGGGCAATTTGAGTGAAGTGTTCACCGCGAACTTTTTCGTATTGGCGGGCGATGCCGATCGCAATCGTTCTGTGAACTTTGGCGACCTGTTGATCCTTGCGAGGAATTACGGGCAGGCGGCGCGCCTTTTCAGCGAAGGCGACTTTGATTACGACGGATCGGTCGGTTTTTCTGATCTGTTGATCCTGGCGCGTAACTACAACCTGACGCTGCCGGCGTTGCGTGGTCCATCGATGGTTCCGGCGGACCGTTTTGGTCGCGCCCGGATCGGCGATGAGATTTTTCAGGCATGAGGCTTTGATCGAGGCGTGGTGGTAGATTCCGTGTGCTATGGAGCTTCGGGCGTTGACGGCGACGGATTTGGGGATGCTCGACGAGATCGATGCGACGATCGAGAGCACGGAGTATCTGCACGTCGAAAGGCAGGCGGAGGGGCTTCGGTTTAGTTGTTTGATTGAGCCTCGGCCGACGCGGTCGAAGCTAATCGAGTCTTGCGTGATGTCGGATGACTTGAAGTTTGAGATCAAGCAATTGATCGACGCACCAGAAGCGGGGATGGCGGCGATCACGGTTCGGGGAGGGGTTCCGGTGGGCCTGATCGCGGGTGCATGGGATGCTGGCCGGGGAGTGATGAAGCTGTTGGATCTGAGGGTTGATTATGATCATCGCCGGGAGGGCCTTGCGACGGCGATGCTGTTTAAGTTGATCACCGATGCACGGGAGCGAGGCGCTCGGGCGATCGCGGTGCCGGCGCTTGCATTTAATGGGCCCTTGCACCGGATGCTGGTGAAGTTCGGATTCGAATTGACCGGGCTGGATGCATTCTTGGAGAGCAATCACGACATCGTGAAGGAGCGCGTGACGCTTTGGTGGTATCTGACGATGTGAGCCTGGCATCACATGTCGGCGGGTTGAATGGTGAGTCTGACGTCCGGGCGTAAATCGAATGTCGGGGTCATATCTTTGGATTGACCCGATCGGCCTGATGCGGGCATGATGTGGTGATGAACCACGCGAAACATTCTGGACGTTGGATGTTGATGTTGGGATGCGTCGTAGGAGCAGCGATGATGAGTGGCTGCGCTTCGAAGCCGAAAGCGGCCACGGACGACGGGCCTCCCAGGAAGCCGACGGAGACGATGACGAAGAGTGAATCACGTCCGCTCGGTGGATTCATCGAACGACATGGGGATGAGATTGTAGTGGCTGGGCAATTCTTTCGCATCGGAACGCCCGTGGTGACGTGGATGGATCCAGGCGGATACGACGCATATCGCGTGGAGCGACGTTTCGTGCCGTGGGAGCGGTCGAATTGGGCGGCGACGCTCGAGGACATCGCGGCGGGCAAGAGCGACCTCGATGCGTCGAACCCAGCGCGCTACAACCTTCGATTCAATCGCACGGCAACGGGTCGATACACCCCGGAGCAGTTGGAACAGATTCGAGGTGGCGGATGGAGTTTGGATTTGCTGCGTGAGCATGTCGATCAGTTCGTGCTGCATTACGATGTTTGCGGGACGAGTCAGGTCTGCTTCCGTGTGTTGCACGACATGCGTGGGCTGAGCGTGCATTTCATGCTCGACATCGACGGCACGATCTATCAGACGCTGGATCTGAAAGAACGGGCGTGGCATGCCACACGAAGCAACGATCGCAGCATCGGTATCGAGATCGCCAACATGGGTGCGTATTCGATCAGTCAGACCGCCGCGCCGTTGCAGGAGTGGTACAAGCAGGACGAATCGGGTCAGACTTACATCCGCATTCCGGATCGGCTCAAGGGTGGTGGGGTGCGGGATACGACGAGCATTTTTCGGCCGGCGCGGAATGACTTGATTGTGGGCGAGATCAATGGGACGACGTACCGGCAGTACGACTTTACGCCACAGCAGTACGCGGCGTTGATTCGACTGACGGCGGCGCTGAATGAGGTGTTTCCGAAGATAAGACTCGAAGCACCGCGTGACCCGGCGGGCCAGTTGATTCCGGGGGTGCTCGATGATGCGGCGTGGGAGTCGTTCGGCGGCGTGTTGGCGCATTATCACGTTCAGAAGGAGAAGCAGGATCCTGGCCCGGCGTTTCAATGGGAGTATGTGCTGGGCGAGGCCCGTAAGCTGCGTGCGATGAGTCAACGCAAATCCGACTCGCCGACTGCATCGAAGTGATGTGAAGGCAACTCAAATGAGGTCAACATGAGAGATCGAAACCGAGGCGGCGAGAATGTGCGAAACGTCACCGCGCTGCCGTGGCGGGCGTACACACTTCGGGCGATTCTTGGGTGGGCAGGCAGGGCGTCGGTGATCGGCTTGATCACGCTACCGATGCTGGGTTGCTCGGTGCGTGGTCCCGCGAGCGGTGCGAAGCCTGCGGTGACGGCTGATTCTGGATCTTCGGTGGGCGCGATTCCCCCGCCGGCTCAGGCACCTGATGAAGGTCGAGCGCACGGATCGCGTGCTTCGGAGTTGGATCCGATTCTCAATCGGCTGGGCGTTGAGGGAGCGATCGTCAGCGCGCGGATCGTTGATGCGTCGAGCGGGCATGTGCTCTATGAGCGAAATGCCGATCGCGCGACGACACCTGCGAGCAACATGAAGCTGTTTTCGAGTGCAGCCGCGCTTGAATTCTTCGGGCCTGACCATGCGTTTGAAACGTATCTCTATCTTGCGGGTGAAGACCTGTGGCTGATCGGTTCTGGAGATCCGGGGTTTGGCGATGAATCGATTGCGAGCAAGCGCAACGAATCCACGATGGCGGGGATCGATCGCTGGGCGGACGAGCTTCTGGCGCGTGGCGTGCGGAGATTGGCGGGTCGGGTGCTTTATTTCGATGGCGTGTTCGATAGGGAGCTTGTGCATTCGAGTTGGGGGAGCGACGACCTTCAGTATTGGTATGCCGCGCCGGTGTCTGGTCTGAATTTCAGCACAAACTGCGTGGATATCATGGCCAAGCCCGGTGAGGTAGGCGCGCCTGCGATTCTTTCGATCGAGCCGGCGACGACGCTCGTGTCGCTGGAGAACAAGACGACGAGCGGGGAAGGGCAACCGGGTGCGGATCACGCGCGTCCGGAGATGCGGAACCATTACATTGTGAGCGGCCACGTCGAGCGGGAGGGCGAGATTTCGAGTGCTCCTGTGGTGGATCCTGGTGCGTTTGTGGCGGACGTGGTGGTGGAGCACTTGCGATCGCGTGGGATCGTGATCGAAGGTGGGACGCAGCGGGTGGATCGACTGCCGATCAAGCCCGGGCCGGACGTGACGCCGTTGCTGTTGACGCCGCATCGAACGAAGTTGGTCGAGATTTTGCCGCGTGTGAATAAGAACAGTCAGAACCTGATGTCGGAGGCGTTGGCAAAGGCGGTAGGCCGGGGCTATCTGATGAAACGAGGAAATCGTGATGCCGTCGGAAGCTGGGGCTCGGGGCATGAGGCGATGGTTGCGATGCTGCGTGAGCGTGGCATCGATGCCGAGAGTTTTCTGTCAGTCGATGGATCGGGATTGTCGCGGGGGAATCGTGTGACGGCGAGGCAGATAAGCGAATTGCTTGTTGCGATGCGGAAGTCGGCGCATGCGAAGGTGTTTGAGGAGAGCCTTGCAGTCGGCGGGGTTGATGGGACGATTCGCAGTCGATTTGCCGACGCGAAAGGTCGCGTGCGAGCCAAGACGGGGTATATAGGCGGGGTGAGGAGTTTGAGCGGCTACGTGGATACAGACTCTGGGGCTACCATTGTGTTTTCGATCATGTACAACAACATTCCGCGTAAGGCGGGTGGTATTCGCGACACGAGGCCTTTTGAGATGCTGCAGGACGAGGCGCTTGGGTTGATGATGAAGTGGTGAGTGGTGTTGGATAACGCTGGAATTGGGAGTCGAAGTGGACGAGTTTTTGAAGACGATCAGTCGGTCGCTGGGTCGTGAGTCGGTTCCGTCGCGTCCGCTGTCCGATCCTCCGGTATTGGACGAGCGTATTGCGCGATTGGTTGGGCCTGACGCGCCGCTGCTCGAACGATTCGTGTCTGCGGCCGAGGGATCGAAACTGGTGGTCATGAGAGTTGAGCGAGATCGGATTGTGGGTGCGATCGCGAAGCTGCTGAGAGACAAGGGCCTGACGCGTGCGGTGGTTGCAAGGAGCGGTCTGCTGGCGACGCAGCAACTGGTGGCGGGTCTGCGTGGTGCGTCGATCGAGGCGCTTGGTTGGGATGAGACGAGCCTTGACGCGACGTACGATTGCGACGTTGGCGTGACGGATGTGTGGATGGCGATTGCGGAGACGGGGAGTTTGGTGGTGCGCGGAACGGAAGCGCACGCCAGGGCGTTGTCGCTGGTTCCGCCGGTGCATGTGGCGGTGGTGGAGAGAGGTCAGATCGTGCCGGATTTGATCGACGCGATGCAGCGAATCAAGGCCGAGGGAACCGGAAGCGGCGTGGTGATGATCACGGGGCCGAGCAAGACCGCGGATATCGAGATGAACCTGGTGACGGGTGTTCACGGTCCCGGCGAGGTGTATGTGTTTGTGGTGGTGGACTGAGGTGAGCCAGAAGTTTTTGTGCCCGGTTCGACTCGATATCGAAGGGGTTGGGACTGAATCTGAAACCATCTGACACCAGTTCTCGAAATCTCGCGTTGGTATCGGATTGTGATTGTGGTATTCGGCGAGATTTGTTTGAGGAACATCGGCGCGAGGTGTTTCTTGAATGGGTATGCGAAATGGATGCTTGAGTCGTGTCTAGCCTTGGATCGCCTGTAGGGGATCAGGTCGGCGCGGGGATGATCTCTTATCGCGGCCGGGGTGGGATTTCGAAGAGTGCAATGGATCCACCGAGTGTGTCGAGGCGACGGCTTTGGCGCAGCAAGGCGAGCCAGTCGCGTCGGTCGGGGTTGTAGACGCCTGCAAGATGCGTGACGCTGATGGCAAGAACGACGCGACGGCCTGGGATTTCGCGGACGGTTTCGAGTTCACTGCCGAACATGAAACCCGGAGGTGCATTGCGATAGCGAATGCCGTACGACGCCGGGTCTGCGGTGCCGAAGTAGCTGAGGAAAAGTTCGGTTTCGGGATTTTCGCGCTGCCATTGTGCGAGTAGGGGGAGGTCCTGTCCCCAATCGAGATTGGAATCGACGAGCAGTTCCTCTCCGCGCTCGCGTCCGCCTGCAAAGGTGTTGAAGAATGCGAGATGATGCGGCGCGTTGATTGCCATTTCCGTGCCGGCGAGCAGAACGACAGCCAGACAGGATCCGAGGACGACGCGTGATGAGGCCAATCGACGGCGGATCATCTCGACGCAGGCGAGCGCTGCGACGGCGAGCAGAGTCGGGTAGACGGGCAGAATGTGACGCAGGCCGAGATTGAGATTGGAGCCGATCGCGGTAACAAAATAGAGGGCGGCGGGCAGTGAGATGGCAAAGACTTCAAAGCCGACACCGAGGTGCGTTGCGTGATGACTCGCGCCAGCGACGTCGGGAGTTGCGGGATGTTGATTTGCCTGTGAGTTCGCAGCGACCGACGTGCGTCGACCGCGAACGATCCACCAGCCGATGACACCGCCGATGCCGACGAGTGTTGCGGACGGGGTTTTGACGAGCATGGCGACTGGGAAATAGTACCACCAGCCCGTGACACTGATTTCACCGAGCAGATAACTCGACCGGGCGAGCGCCGCGCCGTGGACGTAATAGAGTCCGAAGAGATAACCCTCGGGGAGTACTTTTGCATCGCGAAGTTGATAGACGAGATTGACGAAGCCGTCGTCGCGTGGTGTGCCGGGTGGGGCAATGATTCCGCGGGCGAGTCGCGCGGTGTTCCGTGCGATGATGTAGCGCTCGTCGAGTTTTTGCCAGCCGAGCGCGGGGCCGGCTTGTCCGGGGATAGCACTGAATCGAAAGCCGTAGACGGACCAGACGCAGGCGAGCGAGATGAGCCCGGAGGTGATGATGGCGAAGGAGGCGGCGATAAGTCGGGCGGATCGTGTGGAGAGACGTCGTGAGTTGAGAGAGTTGTGAGGGTTTGCGCGGTTCCAGTCGACGCGAATGATGGCGCGGGTGAGTAGGACGATGACAACGATGGGCGCGACAAGCACGCCGGTGAATTTGACACTGGCAGCGAATCCGCAGGCCAATCCAAGCAGGATGATGCGGGTGAAGGTGATCCTTCGCACAATGAGCAGAAGCGTGATTGCGAGCAGGACGAAGCCGAGCGTCATGGCGATGTCGTTTTTGACGAGTGGCGCGTGGGCGATGAAATTTGGATCGACGGCGATGAGCATTGCAGCGATCGCGCCGAAGGTGTGTCGATGGGGCGATCGAATGAGCAGCGTGGAGACGAGGAGCCCGAAGCTGACAATGAGGGCGGCGGGGAATGCGAGCATGCGAGCGCGCATGGAGGCGATAAAGCCGTGCGGATCGCGGTCATGTTGGCTGAGCAGTTGATTCCAGAGGACGTCCCATTGGGCGTCGACGCGGTCCCTGGTTTCGATGAAATCGTGGGCTTGGGTATTGAGATCGAGACGGGATGGGTCCCACGCGAGTGCCGCGAAGTTGGCCCAGAGGGGCGGATCTTCGGGGTTGAAGCGATAGTCGTCGTGATGTAGATGGATCCAACCGCCAAGTGCGTGGAGGGGCTCGTCGAAGGTCGGGCTGGTGCGATGGATGGCTCTCGACGCGAGCGCGACATGAAGCCCCGCGATCGCGAAGAGCGCGGCCAAGAAGGCCCAGAGGGGTAACCTCGCGCGGGTGGAATCGGTCATGGCAAAGGGAAGATATCAGGGACGATAGGGACGCCAATGGCCGACGACTTCGATGTCGAAGATCAGATCGGCGTTAGCGGGGACGGGTCCGGAGCCTGCTGCGCCGTAGGCGAGCTTGGCGGGGATGTGAAGTGTGAACTTGTCGCCGAGCTTGGCGCCGATGAGCCCGCGTTCCCAACCTTGGATGACGCCTCCCTGTCCGAGCCGAACCGGAAACGGCGTATAGCTACCGCTGAGATTGGTGTCGAAGACGGTGCCGTCGGTGAGTCGACCTGTGTACATGACGAGCAGCGTGTCGCCCGGGGCTGCGACCACGAGGTTCTGGGTGCGTCCGGTGACTTTGAGGCCGTCACCGAGGTCTTGCTCGGGACCGGATGCACCAGCAGTTGCTGGCGCGGGAACGGACTGCGTTGCCTCGGCCGGTGCTTGTGTTGGTGTTGCTGCTGGTGCGGTTTCAGGGGCTGATGCGGGCGCTGGTGTGGTTGCAGGGGCGGATGTGGGTGTGTCCTGAATTGAGGATGCGAAGGTAAAGAGGAAACTGAGCAGAAACGCGGTCATGGAGATGTCCCTTTCTTCGAGAGTTGTTTCGTGTTGATTATTCGCGATGCCGAGTCTGGTCTCAAGTGTTGAAGGATTAGACGCCTGCGGGCGGCTTGGCTAGGCTATGCTGGAGCAGATAAGAGTGGTGTGCGCCGACCGCCAGATCAATCATTCGTCGGGCCGATTGTGTCAGTCGGCTGGCCGTTCATGTAAGGAGTATAGACCGTGTCCAAGAGCTTTAAGGATTGGCTTTCCGAGGGTGAGAATCTATACGCAGCCGCGCTGGGCGAGTATCAGGCGTTGGAGGCTCAGATCATGGATTTGGAGCAGAAACTTTCGGTAAAGCGTGACGAAGTGAACGAGATCGCAGCGGTGATCAAGAAGGAGCCGATCGAGTCGTCGCGTCGATTGAGTGCGGAGATTGTAGATCGAGGTCAGCCGAATAGCGTGCCAAATACCCAGAGCACGATAGCGCGGGCGCTGACCGGTCGCGGTCCACTGGGCGGAAGGTGAATGCGGTGGCGGGAAGATGATTCCGGTCGCGGGAAGATGATTCCGGTGGGTGGGAGTGACGGAGTCGAACGCATAGTGGTTGAATGACGTAGTGTTGTTGGGGCGAAACGCGCGATCTTGCGGCGAAAAATTGGGGTCGAACGTCGCGGCTGGACGTTGCGATTGAGAGTGGCGGTTTAGGGCCGAGGGGTGCGGGTTGCGGCGATTACTTCTTGAGGCTTGCCACGACGTGGGCGTGGATTTGATCGATGGGGTTTCTGTCGTAGATGAAGTCGTCGAGCTTGAGTTGGCCGGTCGTACCGTCGGCGTTTTTGTATTCGAGCGTGGCGATTCCCTTTCGTTCCCAGAGTCGATTGTCGATGGAAATCACGTGATCGAGTGCTACGGGCGGATGTCCTGGAGCGTGGAGCGTGTCGTTTTCGAGTCGATATTGTCCGCGCGAGCGATGTAGGATGAAGCCGAGGAAAACGAAGGCGCTGGGGATGAGCCCGAAGCCGAGCACGCGTTGGACGAGTAAATCGGTGTCGGAGTGGATTTTTCCGAGATCGGTGAGTTCTTTGCTGAGCTTGGCGGCTTCATCGGCGTTGCCCGCTGCGAGGGCTGCGTCGCGTTGTTCGGTGGTGGTGACGATCTTTTGATTGACGCCCGGGTATCCGATGAATCCGTCGTAGAGGAACCATGCTCCCATGCCGAGGGTGACGAGGGTCATGAGGTAGCGCATGTTGCGGTAATAGCTGCCCGCCCGCGCGACGATCGGCTGCGGGGCGAGCGGGGCGGCGTCGGTGTTCGGATCGGCGGGCGTTTGTGTGGGGTCGCTCATGATTTAACGTTCGGTTTGAGGTTGAGTGCTGTTAGAGTTTGATTCGATGGCTTCGATGAACGGTTGATTGATGGGCGAGAGGTCAACTGCAAGATCATGAACCGCGGATTCGAGTTCGTCGAGTTTCCGGGCGAGTAAATCATAGGCGGACGATGTGTTGTCGGACGTGCGCTTGCGAAGGTCGATCCGGTCGTGACGAATCTGCGTGATGACTCGGGCCGCGGCGGTGGTCAGGTCGGTATGGAGATTGTCGTTGGTAACGGCATGAAGATCGGCAGAGAAATCCGCTTGGCTTTGAGGATTGAGTGAGTAGCCGTGCGATCGGCTGTCGGGTTTGATCGGGTTGGGGTGATTCATGATCCACCGCCCTTGGGTTCCGAGTCTGTTGATGGTCCTAAAGCCACTTATTGAGCTGCATTCAGTGAAGCCGAGCCGAGGTTAGGATCGAGAGGCGATCACATCGGCGACGGGACGGACGATCTTAGGCAGGACGAGTTCGCTCGCGAGCTTTTCGGTACGGGAGAAGAGTTCGCGCATCATGTCAGCGTATTTGATCTTGGGACGATCGCCCCAGAAGCGGCGCATGATGAGATAGATGCTGATCGATTCGTCGGAGTATTCGCCGGTGCGGACTTGGAATGTATTGGTGCGTGTGACGATGTCGACGCGTGCCTGCAGGCGTAGGTCGTCGCTGAGTGCAATGGTGAGGGTGGGTTGGTAGTCGATCGCACGAGCACCGTCGATCTCGAGCAGGTGAGCGAGATGGCTGCCGGCAAAGAGGGATTCGGCGATGACTTCGTCGTGGTTGCCGCGATACTCGAGATCGAATCCGAAGAGGACATCGAGGTGGTCGAGTTCGATGGGGCTGATGCCGAGTTCGTAAGGTGCGAGCTCGAGGACAAGTTCATGCAGTTTGATGGCGGATTCGACGTCAGATGGATTGACCTGTCCGGAGCTGAGTCGCGATGGTTCGAGGCTGATCCAGCGGTAGGCGTCACCAGTGCGGTCTTCTTCCAGGCCATACTCCGGGCCTTCGCCTTTGCGGAATCGAGTGAGTGTGGGATAGGCCTTTTGAAGTTGTTCAAAGAAGTGCAGGACGCTTTCCCGTTGGTTGGGAAGCGGCATATGTGAGCCGAGTCGCATATTGCAGTGAAACTCGTCGCAGAAGCTGGCGTACGGATGAGACATGAGCCTCGTAAGTGTAGCGATCCGTCAGGATTCGGGAAGTCGATGGGTGTGTAAAACAGGAGGCTGCAAATCGGCAGGATGAGGGTGTATATGGGCTTGGGAATGTTGCGGGAATGGCCTAAAGTTCGGGCATGCGACAACGACTTCACATAGACGGACTGGAGGCTCGACGGCTTCTGAATGGTGCGGCGCTGAGCATTCTGTTTATTCGCGGTGCGGAGCGTTCGGGCGGATTTTTGGAAGCAACGGGCGATTTTCAGCGGACTGAGCAGCTGGCAGACATCAACAACACTGCGACGTCGAATAACAACCACGGATGGGCGACGCTGGCGACAGCTTTGCGAGGTGAGGGGTATACGGTGACACAAGTCGTCGAGCCGCTTGAGAGTGGCGCGCCGGGGACGGGTCAGACGCAGGGCGCGGCATTGAATCTTGCGCAGCTGAACCTGAATCAGTATGACGCGGTCGTGTTTGGGAGCAACAACGCGGTCTACGACAGCGCGGCCGCCGATGTTGTGGAGGCTTACGTGCGGGGAGGCGGGGGTGTTTTGTTCATCAGCGATGCGAATTTCGGATCAGATTGGCGCGATGCGTCGCGAAGCGATCAGCCGTTTCTTTCGCGATTCGGCTTGACCGTCCATCAGGACAATGCGACGTACGTGCTTGAACGAAGCAGGGGAGAGTTCGCCGCGCCGAATCATCCGGTGCTGCGTGGGATCAACAGCTTTGACGGCGAAGGCGTGACGCCGTTTCAGATCGGCACGCCTCCGAGCGGGGTGTTGCTGACTCGACTGGCGATCGCGGAGCAGACGATCGTGCTCAACAATGGAACGAGCAGCGCGAATCAGTTTCGCGGGACATCACGAGCGGCGGGCAGCAACGACGCATCGCTGGTCGCCGGGACGGCTGACGATGGACGACTGATCGGGCATTTCGACCGGAACACGTTTTTCAATCTCAACGGGGCTGGGACCAACATCACGCGCTTCGACAATCGGGCATTTGCGCTGAACGTTTTCGACTACCTCACCGACAACGAACCGCCCGCCTTGGCGACGAGCGATTACAGTGAATCGACGCGTCGGATCACGCTTCGATTCGATGATCGACTTGAAGGGACGTTGCAGCGGAACGTGGTGAAGATTCGCAATCGGCAGACGCTGGAATTGTTGCCCCGGTCGAGTTGGTCGATGGATGTGAACGAGAGCGGTGATTCTACGATCGGCACGATCAATCTTCGATCCGCTCCGGTGGGCCGATATCGTGTGGAGATCGAGCCGTTTAGTCTGACCGATGACGCGAACAACACGCGTGGTCGGGAGATTCGGTTCAATTTCACAGTGGGTCTGACGACGCAGTCGAGCGCATCGGTGTCACGTGAGCAGTTGATCCAAACGCCCGCGCTTCCGACCGCTGGCGGGTTTTCAGATGAATTGATCGACGACGACACCTCGCCGGTGGGGGTGTTGGCGTGAGCTCGATCGAATCATTAAAGCCGTTTGCTTTGCTTGAGGATCCGTCGACGTATGTTGCATGCGAGATGGATTTGGCGGTGGATGGGGAGGCGCGTGACTATTGGGTGCGGTTCTTTCTGAAGCACATTGAGACGCTGCTCGGTCTGGGGGTGGAGGCATCGATTCGCCGGGGTGAGGGTCTGCATGATGCGCGGAGGCGTGCCGAAGGCTGTCGGGTGGAGTTTGGCGAGCGATTCGAATCGTTTCTGGAATCGCCTGAAGCGTCGGGCGATCGCGTGACGATTTTGACGCTGGATGCTTGGCGCGATGAGATTTTGCGTCGGCATGGATTTGTTGACTGCATGATCGATTTGAAGGCGCGGGAGAACGAGAAGACGCTGCCGCTTTTGGCGGAGGTTTGTGCAGAGGTGGATCGTCATGAGGGTGTGGATCAGTTGTTGGCGATCGTGCAGGGTGTATTTGCGGGGAATCTTTTTGACATGGGCGCAAAGGCGAGCGCGGAGAAGTTCATCGACGGGCGTGGGCCGAGCTTTTTCGAGACGCGATCGTCGTTGCGTCCGAGGCCATGGCTGATTGATGACTTTGACAAGCTGGCTTCACGCTGGCTTGGTTGTCGGCCGAAGAAGATGGTTTACTTCATCGACAATGCTGGGAGCGATTTTCTGCTGGGTGCGCTCGTGATGATGCGATGGTTTGCCGGGCGTGGGACTGAGGTGGTGATGGCAGCGAATGAGAGACCGACGCTGAACGACATGACGGTGCATGATGTGCTGTCGATCTGGCCGCGTGTTGTGGGGCTGATGCCGGAGTTTGCTTCGCTGCCGATCCGAATCGTATCAACCGGGACGGGTGAGCCGCTGATCGATTTGCTGGGCGTGAGCAACGAGTTAAATGCGGCGAGCGCGGGCGCGGAACTGGTGGTACTGGAAGGCATGGGCCGGGGAGTGGAGAGCAATTTGAACGCGAGGTTTCGGTGTGATGCGCTTAATCTTGCGATGATCAAGGACGATTTGATTGCGAGGCGTTGCGGCGGGGTTGTGTTTGATTGCGTTTGTCGTTTTCGTTGAAGATCGTTTTCAAAGGTTGATTGTAAGCGAGCGGTGTTCGATCACGCGGCAGCCTGCGACTCGATACCGTGTTGGCGGAGCGCGTCGACGATCGCGAAATTGATTGATTCGTTGTGCGCATCGATCCATGCTTGATCGGCGGGGCGTAACCAGCAGGTGACGCGAAGCACGAATGCGTTGGGGTTGATTTCTGCAAGGTGTACGGCAGGGGGTTGTGAGTTGGGATTTTGGCCTGGAACGACGCCGCTGGTGGTGATGACATCTTGAACGAGCCTGATGGCAAGTTTGACTTTCTCGGTCGGGAGGTTTCTAGGGAGTGGCAGATCAAAGGACCTTCGCACGGACGATCGTGCGGTGATATTGGCGATTTGTGTGTCCGAGAATCGAGCGTTGGGCATGGTGACGAGCCAGCCGTCGATTGTGCGGATGCGGCAGGATCGGAATCCGATTTCTTCGACATTTCCCTCGACGCCGTTGACGTTGATGCGATCTCCGACTTTGAAGGGTCGATCAGCGAGGACGACAAGTGATCCGAAGAGGTTTCTGATGGAGTCTTGGGCCGCGAGCGAGACGGCGAGTCCTGCGATGCCAAGGCCGGCGAGCCAAGCACTGATGTCGCGCCCGAAGACGTTTTCGGCGGCGTAGAGTCCGAAGAAGATGAGCAGGACAATTCTCATCGCCTTGCGGACGAGTGGGACGAATTGATCGTCGAGATTGGATTCGGTGCGTGAGGCGAGTCTGGTCAGATAGAGGTGCAGGACACCGGTGAGATTCCAGCCGAGCCACGCGATGGAAATGCTGTAGGTGAGCACCAAGGCACGGATGCAGATGTCGCGGACGGGTTCGGTCATGCGGAGTCCGCCGAGCCCGATGGCAAGACCTACCGCGAGCACGAAGAGCGCGGCGGGTTCACCGATGGATCGTAAGAGTGCGGCCCGGACGGGCCAGTGTCGCTTTTCCGCGAGTGATGCCGAGCGACCGAGCAAAAGCTTGATGAGACGTCCAAGAACCAGTCCCAGGAAGATCGCTCCGCCGAGAAAGGCCCATGCGTAGAGCGAGTTTTCCTGCAACACCGTTCGAACAGCGGACGAGAGTTCCTCGAGCGTACCGACCCCGACAGGTTGTGTGGGCGTGGCGGACGCATCGACTTGGCTTGCGGGTTCGGTGGCAGTGTTGCCGTCGGTGGCTGCGGAAATGGCTTGAACAGCGGTCATCTCGATCAACTCCGGTGTATCCGTCTGATAACGCGACGCCACGGGCCGCCGCGCATACGGAGGTATCGGCAGGATCGGGTGGAGTCTGCAGTCTGGTGGTTGGATCGAGTTGGGATGACGGGTTGGTTGCGAAGATTTGATCGAGCCAGTCCGCGAGGGTTTTGGTGACCTCGGGCGCGATGTTGCCTGCGAAGCCGGGATCGGTCGGGCCGGAGCCTGCGATGATGAGGACGGCGGGCACGGGTGCGGAATCGGTTGCGGTCTCTGGAGGCAGGAGCGTGCCGATGAGTTCGATGTCACCCGCGCCTTTGAAAACAAGTTCACTCAAGATGTGATCGGCCCGCGTTGATGGGGCTGCGAGCAGGCCGATGATTGCCATTGAAACCAAAATCCATCGACGCATAGCCGACCTCCAGGCGGATTGCCCCGGGATGCCGACGCAATAGATCATCCGGAGTTACCTTCCGGCCATGAGGCACGCGAGGACGCCCTTTTGCGCGTGAAGGCGATTTTCCGCCTGCTGGAAGATGCGGCTGCGGGGATGTTCCATGACACCTGCGCTGATTTCGTATCCGCGGTAAGCGGGGAGACAGTGGAGGACGATCGCGTGCTTGGGTGCAGCGGCGAGGAGCGATTCGTTGACACAGAAGCCGGTGAAGTCTTTGAGTCGCTTTTGCTTTTCGGCTTCCTGTCCCATGCTGACCCAGGTGTCGGTGTAAATGACATCGGCGCGGCGGACGGCTTTTATGGGGTCGTGTGTGGCGATGTAGTCGAGTGATTTGATCTTCGACGCGATCTTTTTCACATCTGCATCGGGCAGTTCATAGCCTCTGGGCGTTGCAATCTGGAAACGGACGCCAAGTCGACCGCAGATTTCGGCGAGGCTGCGTGCGACGTTGTTGCCGTCGCCGATGTAGGCGAGTGTGCGGTGTTTCAAGTCGCCGAAGTGCTCTTCGACAGTCATGAGGTCTGCCAGCGCCTGGCAGGGATGGGAGTGATCAGAGAGCCCGTTGATGACGGGAATGCCGGCGTGTTTGGCGAGTCCGGTGAGTTTTTTGTGTTCAAAGACACGCGCCATGATGCCATCGCACATCGAACCCAGAACCCGCGCGACATCTTCGACGGGTTCGCGCACGCCAAGGCCGACTTCATCGCGAGAGAGAACGAGCGGTACTCCGCCGAGATGAGTCATTCCGACGGAGAAGCTGACGCGTGTCCGGAGCGACGGTTTTTCGAAGATCATCGCGAGCGTTTTGTGTACGAGGATCGGATCATTCTTTCCGGTGGAGACGAATTGATCCTTGAGCGCGTAGGCAACATCGAGCAGGTGTCGAACCTGTTCGCTGGAGGTGTCGAGGATGGAGATCAGGTGCTTAAGGGGTTTCATCGTGCCGATAGCTCCCAAACAAAGACAAGCCGCCGACGATACGACGGAAGCCTTGCGACGAAAAGGGGGAAATCGTCAATCTGCCTGAGGCATGGGCGCGTTCGGATTTGAAGGGGTTTCAGGCTGATCGGGGGCAAGGGCGCGGGCCTCGGGCGTGAGCGTGACTGAGATGTCTGCGAGTGGATTGCCAGCTTCGCCCAAGAGTGCGAGGCGTGCGGTGCGTGCGGTCCAGTCGAATTCGATGAGTCCGAAATTGTTGTCACCGACGAATGGGCTGATGCGCCAGCGGTTGGGCTCGTTGCGATTACCCCAACCGGAGGCGTTGAGACTTGAGCTTGTGATATCGATGATCGGGCGACCGGTGAGTGAATCGGATCGCGAGATTTCGGCGAAGTGTCGGTCGCCTGAGACGACGAGTGTGAGTGCGGGCGGGGCGTTGTCGAGCAGCTTCATGAGTCGGTCGCGTTCGTGTGGGAAGTTCATCCACTTTTCGAACTGGTGTTCTTCGGTGAGGACTTGAATGGAGCTGGCGATCACGCGGACGGCGGCTTCGGTTTTGAGTTGTTCGGCGAGCCATGCCCATTGTGTTTCGCCCAGGATTGAGCGGGACGTGTCGGTGGTGGGGATGTATCGTTTGCGGGTTTGGGTAGGGTCGAGTTCGAGTGGGTCTCGAAAGGTGCGGGTGTCGAGGAGGATGATTTGAACGCGACGATCGGGCGGGCCGAAGACGAGGGCGTCGTAGATTCCATCGCGTGAGCGTCTTTGAGAATCGAGCGGTTCGCCCCAGAAGTCGAGGAAGATTCGTTTGGCGAGATCGACGTGGGCGAATTCGCGTCCGGCGTCGTTTTCTCCGAAGTCGTGGTCGTCCCAGATCGCGAGGACTTGTGACGACTCGCGCAGCTTGACGAAGCCGGGCTTCTCGGCGAGCTGGGCGTACTTTTTGAGGAAGACGGCTTCGTCGGTGGTGTCGGCGTAGACGTTATCGCCGAGGAAGATGAAGACGTCGGGTTTGACGTTGTTGATCGCGTCAAAGATTGGGACATCGCGTTCCTGTCGGAGGCAGCTTCCGAACGCGATGCGCTCGATGGGCGTTGTTTCATCAGCGCGGGCGTGAGGTGCGCCGAGGATCGAAGCGACCAGTGTTGCGATGCATGCGACGAGTAAGATCGTCGAAGGCGATGCGGCAGGGCGGAGTGTCGTCCGGGCGAGATTGGGTGTCATCAGCATGCCCGTAGTTTAGCCGCGGATTTTGGGAATCGGATGAAGAGTTGGAATCAGAGACGGAATTGGAACCGGCGAGAAAATCGGTGCAGGCGATGGACCATTCAGGGCTGATTTTGGTTGGCCCGTTCCATGTGCAGATGCCTGCCGTGGTCGTCGTAGCGGACTTGATGCATATAAGACTCGATGAGAAGCAGCCCTCGACCGCTGGGCCTTTCGAGATTTTCTTCGCGTGTAGGGTCTGGGACTTCTGTCCGATCAAAGCCTTTTCCCTGATCGCGAATATCGATGACAAAGCGATCGCTGGAGACGCGGCAATCGACGGTGACGTTCTTCTGGGGATCGAGTTTATTGCCATGTTTGATGGCGTTGATGAGACCTTCTTCGAGGGCGAGTTGGATGGCAAAGAGGCTTTCGTCGTCGAAATGTCGTGCCTTGACCTCATCGACGATGGCTCGCTGCACGTCTCGCATGCGGACGTAATCGGAGGGGAAGACAAAGTGGAGTTTCGCCTCTTTCATGCCTCGTCCGCTACCAGGTGAAGTCGTTCGTTTGCTTGATGTCGTGACGGGATCGATGTCGCCTAGGGCTTGATCGACTGGGAGTGGATTCGGGTCAGTCCTTAAAGCTCGCGATGGCGGCGGGTCGATCGGGGAGGATCTTGAGGAGTTTATCTAGGCGTGTGATGACGAAGGCTTCGAGGAGGTGGGGCTTGATGGAGCAGAGTCGGATCTTGCCGTTTCGATCGAGGACTTTTTTGCGGATATCGATGACCATGCCGAGCGCGGAGGAGCTGAGGTGATCGACGTTGGAGAAATCGATCAGGAGCTGCGGCATATCGGCGGGCTCGATTTGGGCGGAGATGGCAGCGCGAATTTGCGCGATGTTGGCCTCGTCGAGGATACGTGTGTTGGTGAATTCCACGAGAATGATCTTCTCGATATGACTGATGGCGACGGGGCTTGCATTGCTCATGGCGGGTTCTTTTTTCTTGAGTAAGGTCGAACAGAAGACAGGCCAGCCTGACGATTGAATTTCTGTCGAGCGCTCAACTCGCTCGACCTAGGACGTTAAACCGCCGGTCGTAGGTGTCAAGACGCCGTGCACGGTATCCGGTGGTTTGATCCAGAGGCGTGAGTGGTGCATGGGACATGTTTGTGGGAGCGTGGCACGAAGATCGCGGGCGTCGGATCGCGAGTGGAGATTCAAAGCGCTTGCGTGACGAGACGTGCGAGTTCGGATCGTTCGCTCTTGGCGAGCGTGATGTGTCCGCAGAGGGGTTTGCCCTTGAGTCGTTCGACGGCGTAACTGAGGCCGTTGCTGGAGCTGTCGAGGTACGGGTTGTCGATCTGCGTGGCGTCACCGGTGAGGATCAGTTTGGTGCCATCGCCGACGCGGGAAGCGATGGTTTTGACTTCGTGTGGCGTGAGGTTTTGGGCTTCGTCGACGATCATGAATTGATGCGGGATCGATCGCCCGCGGATGTAGGTGAGTGGTTCGAGGACGAGCTTTCCTTGTTCCATGAGTTGCTTGATGCGCTGCTCGACGGTGGATTGCTGGGCGTGGCTGACGGGGTCGTTCTTGTCGTTGAGTTTGTTGGAGAGCAGATAGGCGACATTGTCGAAGATCGGCTGCATCCATGCGGTGAGTTTTTCGTCTTTGTCGCCGGGGAGGTAGCCGATGTCGCGACCGAGGGGCATGATGGGCCTGGCGCAGAGGAGTTTGACGTAGGTTTCGTCGTTGAGCACTTTGTTCATGCCAGCGGCGAGTGCGAGTAGCGTCTTCCCGGTCCCGGCGGAACCGATGAGGCTAACGAGCTTGACGTTGTCATCCATGAGCAGATCGAGGGCCATGCTCTGCTGGAGGTTTCGGGGCATGACGCCAAAAACTGGTCCGCGGCGTGGTTTGAGCGGTACGACGCGATCGATGTCGGCGCGGTAGCGTGTGATGGCGGTGTGCCCATCATTGGCGGTGTCTCGGAGCAGAACGAATTCGTTGGCGATCAGAGGCGACATGCCTTCGACTTCGAGGCGTAGTTCTTTGCGTGTGTAGAGCTCGTCGATCATTGCCCCCGGCACGGCGAGTTCGCGGTAGCCGGTGTAGAGTTTGTCGAAGTCGACTTTTTGATTTTCGAAGTCTTCGGTGTGGATGCCGAGTGCGTCGCTCTTGATGCGAGCGTTAATGTCTTTGGAGACGAAGGTGACGCGTTTGCCGGTTTTGGCGATGTTGAAGGCAACGCAGATGATTCGATTGTCGGGTGTGTTTGCCGATAGAGCGGCAGGGCAGGCGTGAAGCGCCTCGTCGATGGCTACGCGAACGCGACCTCCGGTTTCCGGGATATCGACGCCCTGGCTGAGCTTTCCGGTCTGCCTGAGTCGATCGAGGTGCCTGATCGCCTCGCGAGCGTTGCGGCCGAGGTCGTCGTTTCCAGTTTTGAATTTGTCGAGTTCTTCGATGACGTCGAACGGGATGATGATTTCATTTTCCTGAAACACGAAGAGTGCATCGGGATTGTGGAGAAGGACATTGGTGTCGATGACGAAAGTCTTCACACTGGACGCGCGATCGGAGGTGGGCGTGGGATCGGGCGCGAGATGTCCGTTGGTGTGATGAGGTTCGGAACCGGCGGTGCGTTTATGGTGGGACATGTCCGTTGCCCGACTCCTCTGCCCGGCGAATGGGTTGGTCGGATTCCAGTCAAGAGAATCGACCG
The DNA here is from genome assembly GCA_027487775.1 of Planctomycetaceae bacterium. Lineage (GTDB taxonomy): Bacteria > Planctomycetota > Phycisphaerae > Tepidisphaerales > Tepidisphaeraceae > JAIYCY01. The sequence continues at coordinate 72,471 of JAIYCY010000034.1, read as the reverse complement.
ATCCGGGCGATCATGTTTGGGCGACAGGTTGCACGATCCGTGCGCGGTGTTTGTCTGCCGCCTCCGGGGTGTATTATCGCCCGCGACCAGTAACCTACAACCATCCGCCGAGCGAATTCATGAAACTCTATCCATTGCAATTTCACCCTCGATTTGTGGCCAAAATGTGGGGCGGGCGCGAGCTTTCGCGTATCGCCCACAAGAATCTTCCGGAAGGCAGGCCGATCGGGGAGAGCTGGGAGTTGTTTGATTTTCCGCCCGGTGCGGTCGGTCAGGACGGTCGGATGCCGAGCGACAAGCCGGATGATTGGATCAGCGCGACGATCGCCAATGGTCCCTTGGCAGGCACGACTTTGCATCAGTTGATGGCCGGGCATCGTCGCGATCTGATCGGCGGAGCGTCGCCGGTCTCGACGCCGCACGGGGAGCAGTTTCCGCTGCTGATTAAGTTTCTTGATGCCAGGCAGGACTTGTCTGTGCAGGTGCATCCGCCTGAGCGTTACGCGGCGACGCACCCGAATGCACACTTGAAGAATGAATGCTGGTTCATTCTCGATCACGCGCCGGGCGCGCGAAATCTGATCGGTGCAGTTCCCGGAACAACACCCGAGGCCTTCTCCAGGGCGATCGAAGCGGGTCAATGCGAGGCGATGCTCAACCGTGTCGAAGTCAGGCGAGGCGAGATGTATTATCTGCCCAGCGGAACGGTGCACGCGCTCGGTGCGGGCATCGTGGCGGCCGAGGTGCAGACGCCGAGCGACACGACATATCGCGTCTTTGATTTCTCCCGCATCGAGCCATCGACCGGAAGGCCGCGTACGTTGCACGTCAAAGAAGCACTCGATTGCATCGATTTTGCCACCGACTGGCGAAGCGGCTTCAGCCCGGCGGGCGAGGACGATCGGGTGCTGGTCAATGCACCGCAATTCACCGTCGCCCGTCGAAGTCTGAATGCAAACACGAGGCAGCGCATCGACGCGGGACGTATGCGGGTGATCATGCTCATCGATGGCTTGCTCGAAGTGAGTGGCGATTTCGCGGGCGTGCAGTCGGTTCAGATCTCGCCCGGCCAGACCGTGCTCATCCCCGCCGCCGTTGAGGGCGTGCTCACCGCGACGAGCGAATCTCGCTATCTCGAAGTACGATTACCCGAAGCGTGATCGCCTTCGACGCACAACCGTCTGTAACCCTGACATCGTGAAGATCGCCCCAACCAAATCGAAGTCAGCACGTCCGGCGCAGCGATCGATCGTCGGATCTGATTCGCGCGTGAGGGCGACGAGGGTTGAACGCGTTCTTGGCATTGATCCGGGCCTGATCACGACAGGTTACGGCGTGATCGAATCGCTCGATCCGCTGGGACGTGACTGCCGGATCGTCGATGCGGGCGTGATTCGATTGACGCCGAAGCTGTCGATTGCGCACCGACTGGTTGAGCTGGAAAGCGAATTGACATCGCTCTTGGACGAGCATCGCCCGGATGTCGTGGCGGTCGAGCAGCTCTACGCGCATTACAAGCATCCTCGGACTGCGATTCTGATGGGTCACGCGCGCGGAGTGATATTGTTGTCGGCGCAGCGTCGTGGGTCGCGAATTGTTGAGTTGAGTGCGAATCGGGTGAAGCAATCGACGACCGGGCACGGGCATGCGTCGAAATCTCAGATGCAGCGGGCGATCCAATTGCAGTTCAATCTGCCGACTCTACCCACGCCTCACGACGTCGCCGACGCTCTGGCGATCGCGTTGTCGGCGATTCGTTCAAGATGACGCAGGCCGGATGCGGTCTGACTGTCGGATTGGCAGCGGCATGATCGGTCGCTCCCCAGAATGTGTCGATTTATCGCTTGGAATCCCTGATTTCGAATTGGCGCGGGCTTTGTTTATCTACTTCCAGGGCCCGTTCCTCTCGGTGCGCGGCCCTGGAGGTTTCGGATATGCGAATCGACAAGTACACCCAGAAGTCCCAGGAATCGATCGCCTTTGCGCAGGAGGCGGCGAGGTCGCGCGATCATGTGCAGATCACGCCGCTGCATCTGCTGGCGGGATTGTTGCAGCCTGATCAATCGACGATCGATGCGTTATTGGTGCGGCTCGGGTTATCGCGTGATCAGATTTTGACGCAGGCGAATCAGTCGCTCGATCGACTGCCGCGATCTCCGGGCTCGCAGCTGTCTGCCGATCGCGCATTGCTGGACGTCTTTGCCGAAGGGGAGAAGCAGGCGGATCGACTCAAGGATGAGTTCATCAGCACGGAGCATTTGTTGCTGGCATTGGCGACGATCGAAAACGGGCACACGAAGCTGCTGCGTGATGCTCGCGTAACACCGGACCGCTTGCTGGGCGTGCTCAAGGAGGTGCGCGGAAATCAGCGAGTGACTGATGCGCATCCTGAGGACAAGTATCAGGCGTTGGAGAAGTATGGAAAGGATTTGGTAGCTCTTGCGGAGGCGGGCAAGATCGATCCGGTGATTGGGCGCGACGAGGAGATTCGTCGAACGATGCAGGTGCTTTCGCGTCGGACGAAGAACAATCCGGTGTTGATAGGCGAGCCTGGCGTGGGCAAGACGGCGATCGTTGAAGGACTCGCGCGTCGGATCAAGGACGGCGACGTACCGGAGGCGCTGCGTGGGAAGAGGCTGATCGCGCTGGACATGGGTGCGTTGATCGCAGGTGCGAAGTTCAGAGGCGAGTTTGAGGATCGTCTCAAGGCGGTGATCAAGGAGGTTCAGGACGCGGAAGGCCGGGTGATTCTGTTCATTGATGAATTGCACACGATTGTCGGCGCGGGCAAGACCGAAGGTTCGCCGGACGCGGGCAATTTATTGAAGCCGGCGCTTGCTCGGGGCGAGCTTCGATGCATCGGCGCGACGACGCTGGATGAGTATCGGCAGCACATCGAGAAGGACGCCGCGCTTGAGCGTCGATTTCAGCCGGTGCTGGTGGGCGAGCCGACGGTAGAGGACACGATAGCGATCCTTCGTGGGCTTAAGGAGCGATACGAGACGCATCACGGGGTGAGCATCACCGACAGCGCGATCGTGGCGGCCGCGCAGTTGTCGGCGCGTTACATTCAGGATCGATTTCTTCCTGACAAGGCGATCGATTTGATTGACGAAGCGGCTTCGCGATTGGCATTGGAGAATCAGTCGCGTCCTGAGGAGATCGATCAGCTCGAGCGTCGACGAACGCGGCTGGAACTCGAGGCGCGTCAGCTTGAAAAGGAGACTGATCCGGAGACGCAGAAGCGTCGTGATGTGATTCATGCCGAGCTGCAGACACTGTCGGGCAAGTTGCAGGAACTGAATCGTCAGTGGGAGCTCGAGCGATCGGGTATTGGCGACGTGTCAAAGAATCGCGCGGAGTTTTCGCGTTTGAAGGATGAGTATGAGCGTGCGGAGAAGCGTATTTTGGCAGCGCAGCGAGAGGGGCGTGTGCTGGCGGAGAGTGACTATCGCAGTGCGATCGAGCAGAAGAAGCGGCTGGACGAACTCAAGAGCTTGATCGAGCGCGCCGAGTCGTCCCCGCCGAGCCAGATCGCTTCGGAGCGTAGATTGCTGAAGTCCGAGGTGGATGCCGATGAGATCGCCGAGGTGGTGAGTCGATGGACGCACATCCCGGTGAGTCGGATGCTCGAAGGTGAGAAGGCGAAATTGCTGAAGATGGAGGATCGATTGCACGACCGCGTGGTCGGGCAGGATCAGGCGATCCGCGCGGTGAGCGATGCGGTGCGTCGCAGCCGCGCTGGCCTTGGTGATCCGAATCGGCCGATCGGTTCGTTCCTGTTTTTGGGTCCGACCGGCGTGGGCAAGACCGAGCTGTGTAAAGCACTCGCACAGTTTCTGTTTGATGATGAGCAGGCGATCGTGCGGATCGACATGAGCGAGTTCATGGAGCAGCACTCGGTGGCCCGCCTGATCGGAGCTCCGCCTGGCTATGTCGGCTATGAAGAGGGAGGAAGGCTCACAGAAACCGTGCGTCGAAAGCCGTATTCGGTGGTGCTTTTCGATGAGATCGAGAAGGCGCATCGCGACGTGTTTAACGTTCTGTTGCAGGTGCTGGATGACGGGAGACTGACGGACGGGCAGGGTCGAACAGTCGACTTTAAGAACACACTCATCGTGATGACCAGCAACCTTGCCAGCACGCAGATCATGGAACTTCGTGGCAAGGGGAGCGAAGACTGGGAGATCGAAGCGACCGTGCGTGACGTATTGAAGCAGGCTTTCAGGCCCGAATTCCTGAACCGCATTGACGAGACGATCGTCTTTCACCCGCTGGGTCGAGACCAGCTCGGGCGGATCGTGGAGATTCAGACGAAGAGCCTCGCGGATCGATTGGCGGCGCGTGGTCTCAAGTTGAGGCTGACAGAGGACGCGAAGAAGTTGTTGGGCGATGAGGGCTATGACGAGCAGTTCGGAGCGAGGCCGCTGAAGCGTGTGATTCAGCAGCGGCTGGAGAATCCGCTCGCGCGTTCGCTGCTATCGGGTGAGTACAACGAAGGTGATACGATCACCATCGACATTGATCCGGTGCGGAACGATTTTGCTTTCAGGCGAAACTGATTCGCTCGGCGGCTTTGCGAAGAAGTGCTTCGGCGCGTCGGATCGAATCTTCGGGATGATCGTCGAGTGATCTCAGCTCGGTCACTTCGAGATAACTCGGCAGAGCCGTCGATGATGTGGTGATTGCTCCGACGAAGGCGATGCATCGTTTGCCGAGTTCATGAGCCCGTCGGGCGATTTCGCCGACGACTTTGCCTTGGAAGCTGCTGTCATCGAGCAATCCTTCGCCGGTGATGATGAGATCGGCGCGTGCGATGCGACGATCGAGATCGACGATGCTTGAGGTGATTTCGAAGCCGGACTGGAGTTTGGCGTTTAGGCAGGCGCGGAGTCCGAAGCCGAGTCCGCCGGCCGCGCCGGAGCCTGGCATGCGGGCGAAGTTATCCCAGTTGAGTCGGGTAGCGAGTTCGCGTGTCCAATGATCGAGTTGGACGATGTCATGGTCGGAAGCCCCCTTTTGGCGAGCGAAGGTGTGTGCAGCGCCATTGGGGCCGTAGAGCGGATGGGTGACGTCGGAGGCGATGGTGATATCGATGCCGTCGAGCGGACTGCCGCGATGGGATTTGACGAGGAGGATGTCGGTTAGATCGATTGCGCGTAGCGGTTCGGAGTCGCGCGCGTACTCGCCTGAGCGGAGGATGATGTGTGCGCCGCAGGCTTGGAGGCAACCGACGCCGGCGTCATGGGTGGCGCTTCCGCCGATGCCGAGGAGTATTCGACGGCAGCCGCGTTGGACGGCGTGGCGCATGAGTTGGCCGGTGCCGAAGGTGGTGGTGTAGAAGGGATGGCGGTCGGCGGGATTGAGAAGTGCGAGACCTGAGGCGCGGGCCATTTCGATGACGGCGAGATCGCCTGCGACTGCGAAGCTGGCGTCGACGGTCATTTCAGCGAGCGGGCCGGCGACGCGTGCGGTGATGATTTGCGCGGGCGTGGTGGTGGTATCGAGTGCGGTGGAGATCGCGTCGAGGAATCCGTCACCGCCGTCGGTCATGGGGCAGAGGTCTAGATCGAGTTCGTGGTCGATGTTGTGGTGCGTTAACGAGTGGCACGCGCGGAGGCCGATGGCGATTGCGTGAGCGACGGCGTGGGCGGGGAGGCAATCCTTGAACTTGTCGGGGGCGATGAGGACACGCATGGCGTTGGGTTGCTACAGTAGCAGCATGTCGGAATCGAACCTATCGAGCGGAGTGGACGCGGGCTATACGAGCGCGATTTTTGCGAAGATGAAGGAATCAGAAGGCGTGGATGTTTGTGATTTTGGTGGGATCGGCTTGATCGAAACCTTTGGCGAGCCGCAGGCGGAGTATGCGGCGACGCATCGCGGATGCGGTTTGTTTGACATGTCGCATCGCGGGTGTGTTCGGATTCAGGGAGCGGACCGACACAGTTTTTTGGGGAATCTGATATCGCAGAAGACGTTTGATGTGAAGGAGAAGGCAGGGATGCGAGCGGGCGAGGCGAGGCCGGCTTTTTTGCTGAATCTTAAGGGGCGTGTCGCGCTCGAGATGCTGGTATTCGAGGCGGGCGAGTCATTGTGGATCGAGACGGATCGACGCAAGCTGTCGATGTTGGCGAGTCTGCTCGAGCGGTATCGATTCAGCGAGCGGGCAAAGATCGAGGTGATGAAGACGGACGTGCTGGGCATGTTCGGAAGCGCGGCGGGCGGGTTGTTGCGGGATGCGTGCGGCGTGGAAGCGGACGCGATGATTCCCGCGTGGGAGCGCGGCAAACGAACGGATCAAACCAAGACGATTGGCGCTGAGCAGCAGACGCGTGTGGGAGTGAACGGAGTGGAGGCGAATCTGTTGGGAGATCGTGTGGTGATCGTGCGGGATGGGTTGGGATTTAGGTTGTGGGTGGAGGAGGCTGCGAGTTTGCGGATGTGGGAGAGATTGATGGAACAATTCGGCGGACCTGATGAGAGGCAGCCGGCGAAGCGTCGGCTGCGTGGGATCGGATGGGCGGCGTACAACGCGAGGCGGATCGAGGCGGGGATTCCGCTGGCGGGGATTGATTACGAGTTGGCGGATCCGTCGATGCCGGGTCGACGGAAGCAGATTGAGATGGATGGGGGTGAAGAAGAGTCCGGATCGCCGCAGGCGGTGGTGGGTTCGGCGCAGGGCGCGACATTGCTGCCGGCTGAGACGGGGCTGTTGGATTCGCATGTTGATTTTACGAAGGGCTGTTATCTGGGTCAGGAGGTGGTTGCGCGGATGCACGCGCGGGGGCAGTTGGCGAGGCGATTGGTGGGCTTGCGGATGAAGGATGATTCGCTTCCGATCGCGGGGGCAACGATCGAAGATGCGAGCGGGCTGGCGATCGGGATCTTGACGAGCAGCACGATTTCTCCGGTGCGTGGAAATGCGTCGATCGGGATTGGGTTGGTGAAGAAGCCGCACTTTGAGACGGGTCGATTGCTGCGTGTACCTGCCGAAGGGGCGATGCGTGATGCGGAAGTGGTGGAACTGGATTCGATGTAGACATGAGACGGCGACCGTGGCTTTGACGATGGTCGAAGTTTGGTCTAAGACTTTGGGCATGAATATCGCAGTGATGCCGGGTGATTTTGTGGGTAAGGAAGTCGTCGCCGAGGGAATGAAGTTGCTCTCGGGGGTGTCGAAGCGTTTCGGGTTTTCGTACCAGACGCAGCATTACCCGCATGGAGCCGAGCATTACTTGCAAACCAATGAGACGCTTCCAGACGGCGTGTTGCGGGAGCTTGGGAAGGCGGACGCGATCTTGTTCGGGGCGGTGGGCGCGGACCCTCGAGGCAATGCCTTGATCCCGCAGGGTCTGATCGAGACGGACATATTGCTGAAGATGCGATTTGAGTTTGATCAGTACATCAATCTCAGGCCCACGCGATTGCTGCCGGGCGTGCCGAGTCCGATTCGTGCGGGTGCGTTTGACATGGTGATCGTTCGCGAGAACACGGAAGGTTTGTACTGTCAGCAGGGCGGATTTTTGTATAAGGGTACGCCGCACGAGGTGGCGAATCAGATCGAGGTTTGCACGCGGCACGGCGTGGAGCGGGCGGTGCGGTATGCCTTTGAGTATGCGGTGCAGTTCGGCCGAAAGAAGGTGACGCTGGTGGCCAAGACGAACGTGTTGCGGTTTGCGCACAATCTTTGGATGCGTGTGTTTGAAGAGGTGAAGGGCGAGTATCCGCAGATCGTGACTGAGTATCACCATGTGGACGCGTGCACGATGTACATGGTGAATCGGCCGGCGAGTTATGATGTGATTGTGACGACGAACATGTTTGGGGACATCATCACGGATCTGGGTGCTGCGATTCAGGGCGGAATGGGGATGGCGGCGAGTGGGAATCTGAACCCGACGCGGAAGTACGCGAGCATGTTTGAGCCCGTGCACGGCAGCGCCCCGGACATCGCCGGGCAAGGCAAGGCCAATCCGATCGCGACGTTTTTGAGCGTGGCGATGATGCTTGATTTTCTCGGTCAGCGTGAGGCGGGCGCGGCGATCCAGCATGCGGTGGGTGAGGTGGTCAAAGAGCCGAAGAATCACACGCCGGACCTTGGCGGATCGGCATCGACCGCTGCGGTGACCGAGGCGATGATGAAACAGCTTGGCGTACACTGAAGCGCTCCCCCTTGAGTGTCGCTGAGCGTCGCTCCCTGCGGATCAAACTCGTGCGGAGCAAACTGAATTCGCCGATCGCGTGTGGCGCTGATCGCCTGGCATCGAGCTGGACGCATTCAGATTCGATATCTGAGCGCTCGCGGATGCTTTCTGCGCGCCCGCGATCACTTTTCACCCGCTCGCGCACACCTTCGCGAAGGCTGATGTGCCCGATGCTGCCGAACGACCTGCCCAAGGCCGTTGCTTTGGCAGTGGTCCGGATCATCGGTCCGAATCACTGGCCGCAGTCGTAGTAGAACTGCTCGCGGGTGATTTTTCCGTTGCGGACGGTGTACATGCACAGCTCGCCCATGTTGATGCGTTGTCCGGAGGGTTTGTGGGTGACATCGAGGGTCATTTTGACGGCGAAGAACGGGTCGGCGACGATCGGATCGGAGACGGTCCCGCCGTGCACGTCGTGCTCGGTGGCCCAGTGGGCGGCCTTCTTGCCGATGTTTTCCAGGCCCTTCACGGTGTCACCGGTCGCTTCGATCGCCTCGGCATCGGGCGCGAAAAGCTCGTGATAACAGGCCTCGTACTCACCCTTGCGACACAGTTCGACCAGGCGATTTGCGATTTGTTCAATAGTCATCAGCGTCTCCTGAAAATTGGTTAGGTTAATGTACGGATATCGGTGTCGTTTGTCAACACGATTTTGATCGATTCAGATCTGAAAATGACCCGCGGAGGCAACAGATTCGGCGCGCAGCTCCTCCACGGGCGCGGGTGCCGTGAATGAGCTGGCCGTTGTGATTTCGTGCTCGACGAGGTCCGGTTTGGAGTGTTGTAAGGTCGCATGTCCCCCGTTACCGTTCGTTTTCTGGTTTGAAGCACTTCGGACGGAGTTCATCTATGACAGTTCGTGAATCGGTATTGTGGTCGGCGCTGGCGGCCGCTCTGTTCGCATTCGGGCAAGGCTGCGACAAGGCTGCGACTGCGAACGAGCCGAGCGCGGGAGGGGCATCCGTCGTCGCGCCGGCGGTGGAGGCGAATCACTTGGTGGGCAAAGTCACAATGGAGGATGGCGCGCCGCTCCAAGGGGACATCAAGGACGTCACCATCACGATTCGAGGGGTGACCGAGGCGGGCGAGAGGGTCACGTTCGTGCCGGTCGTCAAGCCGAATGGCACATTCCGCCAGAAGGTCCCGGCGGGTCAATACTCGTTTTCCACTTCGAAAGTCGCAGTACACTTTCAGAATGTTCCGTTCACTTTCGCGCTGGAACCCGTAGGGAACAATTGGAGCAAGAATCAGGATGCGAGCGAAGGTATCGAGCAGAACTTCGTGTGGAAAGTCACCGGCCCGACGCCCCGCGTGGCCGGCTTAAGCGATGTGAACAACCATACGCACTGGTATGGGATGAGCGTCGGCATGCAGTTTTCGATCTATCGATCGGATAAGAAGCAGGCTTCGGTGGCTCCGCCGGAGGGTACGAAGCTGGTCTTTACCGTCACGCCGACGAGCCTTTCGATCGATGGTCGCGAGCTCAAGCCTGTGACGATCGAACGGGTGGTTTCTCCCAATGCGACTCAGAAGAACGATGATCTGAACGATCTCGTGCCCGCCATTTACGACATCGTCGGAGTGGCGGTGCTTCCAGATGGCAGCTCGAAGCCGCTGCTTTTCCAGGGGGCGGGGAACTATCCCAATTATGTGACGACGCTGAAGGCGCCTCTTCAGAACGACGCGCTCATCGGGGGCATGTCGAAGCAACTGGTCACTTGGGTGGTGGAATGATCTTTCAATTCATCGCAGATCGGCTGGGTTTTGTCTGGAGGATGATTGACAGTCCCGGCGGGTCCCTATGATCGGCGGTATGACTCAAGCGATTGTGATCGGTGCGGGATTTGGTGGGATGGCTGCGGCGCTTCGGCTTCGGGCCAAGGGGTACGACGTCACACTCCTGGATAAACAGGACAAGCTCGGCGGCCGCGGCTACCAATATCACCGGCAGACCGAACTGGGCACCTTTGTCCACGATGCGGGCCCGACCGTCGTGACCGCCAAGTTTCTGTTTGACGAGCTGTTCGAACTCTTTGGGAAGAAGCGCGAAGACTACATCGACTTCCGCGACATCTACCCGTGGTACCGCATTCAGTTCGCGGACGGCTCGACATTTGATTACGGCGGCACGATCGAGCAGATGGAAGCCCAAATCCGCAAGATCGGCGGGGACGACGACGTTGAGGGTTTTCGGCGTTACCTCGTGCACAGCAAGAAGATTTTCGAGACCGGCTTCACCGAGCTCGGGGCCGTGCCGTTCCACAAGTTCGGGACGATGCTGAAATGTGCGCCGGATCTGATTCGTTTGCAGAACTACAAGACGGTTTGGGGGATGGCGAAGAAGTACATCAAGAGCGACAAGCTCCGCCGGGTGTTTTCGTTTCAGCCGTTGCTGGTGGGCGGGAACCCGTTCAACACGACGAGCATCTACTCGCTGATCTTTTATCTGGAGCGCGAATGGGGCGTGCAGTTCGCGATGGGCGGGACGGGGGCGATCGTCCGCGGGCTGGAGAAGCTGATGCGGGAGGAGGGGATTACGGTGCGGCTTGGGGAAGAAGCGGACAAGATCTGGACCAGCGAGAGGAATGGTCGAGTTGGCACTGCGGGCGTTCGTACGAAGTCGATGGATCGACTCGGTGGCACCGACCCGGACTCGATCGTCGTCTGCAACGCCGACGCCCCGATGGTCTACTCGAAGCTCCTTGATCCGCGACTTCGTCACGGCGTGGCAGCGCGCAGAATCGATTCGAAGGTCGCGCCGCAGAAGTACAGCATGGGTTTGTTCGTGATGTATTTTGGCACGAAGACGACCTATCCCGACGTTGCGCACCACACGATTGTGCTGGGCAAGCAGTACAAGGAGTTGATCGACGATCTGTTTGATCGCTTCGGGCTGGAGGGGGACGACACGAGTGTCTATCTGCATCGGCCGACGTGTACGGATCCGAGCATGGCGCCGGCGGGGTGTGAGAGTTTTTATGTGCTGGTGCCGGTGCCGAACAATCAGCCGCTGAAGAGCAGCAAGCGTCGTCGCCGTAGCGACAATGGCTTGGGGATGGAGATCGCGTTGCGTGCGGACGGATCGATCGATTGGTCGGTGATGGGGCCGCGCATGCGTGACGCGACGGTGAAGTATCTTGAGCGTACGATTTTGCCGAAGTTGTCAGAGACGATCGTGGATGACTTTTATGTGACGCCGGACCATTTCGAGAAGAATCTGAACAGCCTGCACGGTGCGGGCTTCAGCATTCAGCCGATCTTTTCGCAGAGTGCGTGGTTCCGGTTTCACAACAAGGCGCCGGGGATCGAGGGGCTGTATTTTGTTGGTGCGGGGACGCATCCTGGCGCGGGGATGCCGGGCGTGCTGTGCAGCGCGAAGGTGCTGGACCATGTCGTGCCGGGCGTTCGCCGAAGCGATCAGCGGGCGCAGATTTCGAAGGGGTCGTCGGTTTCTTAGCGAGCGTAGGTTCCGCAGGGCGCCCAGAGCGCGGGAGGCCCGCCGTTGGGGCCTGCGTTGGGCAGGACGACCTTGAGGGGCTTTCCGTCGAGTGTGACTTCGGCGTGGGTGGCGGTGGTTTCGACGCCTTGGCTGACGAAGGGGGCGTGTTCGGAGCTGATGCGGTGGACGATGTGTTGTTTGCGGAACTTGCTGAGGGTGGTTTCGAAGGTGTGGCCGGCGACTTTGACGACGGATCGTACGCGTTCGGGCAGTTCGACGACGATATCGATGCTGGCGTCAAGCGCGGGTGCGTTTTCGAAGGGCGTGCCGGCGAAGATGTGAGGGCCGAAATAGGCGGCGACCTTGGTGTTGGGGCTGACGAAGGCCATGACCTTGGGCGTGGCCTTGGGGTCGGGCTGGAAGAGCACCATGCCGGCGGGCGCGCTGCCGACGGGCGTGTGGACCATGCGTGCGACGTGCAGAATCAGATTCGGTCCGGCGAGTCCTGCCTCCGTCATGGCGACCAGATCGACCGCAGCTTCCCAGCTCGTCCAATGCTTGACGTCCACGTGAATGCTCCTCGTTGAACAGAAGTGTTGTAGCTGATTTCAGTGTTGTCACTGATTTCTCAGGTGTGAAGGATACCATCTGGAGGTGGGCATGCCCACCTTGGGGGCGTGTGAAAGGTGGTTGTGACGGGCGGCAAATCGACGCAGGGGCGTGGATGATGTGCGATTGCGGCGAGGTTGGTGAATCGAGAGGCTCGAAGTAGATTCATGGACGCATGCTGACGGTGTTCATTAGATTCGGATCGGGAGAGGTTGTCACGGAAGGCGATCCTGAGGTGCTGCTGAGAGCGCTGCGTGATCCGGCGGCGCGGTTCTGGGTTGATCTGGATCGGCCGAACGAAGACGAACTGGCACTGCTGGACGATGTGTTTGGATTTCACCCGTTGGCGATCGAGGACACGATCAACTATCAGCAGCGTCCGAAGATCGAGAGTTACGATCATTTCGGCGGGCAGCATGATTCCGGGTATTTTTACATGGTGATTCACGGCCCGGATCGACAGACGTTCACGGAGCGTGTGCGGACGAAAGAGCTCGACATTTTTGTTTCAGAGCGATACTTGATCACGGTGCATGACGAGCCGATGAGCAGCATCGAGCAGTACATGCGTCGGGTGCGTGCGGATCCCGGGCGTTTGCTGGAGGGCGGGATCGACATGATGCTGCACGGGATTCTGGATTTGCTGGTGGATCATTACAGTCCGATTCTGGATCACTTGCAGGAGAAGATAGAGGACCTTGAAGACGCGGCGATGGATTCGCCGGGGCCTGAGGTTTTGAAGCAGATCAGCCATTTGAAGCGTGATTTGATGAATCTTCGTCGGATCATTGGCCCGCAGCGGGATGTGATTGCGCAACTCACGCGTGGGGAAGTGCCATTTGTCCGTGAGGCGGCGCGGGTTTATCTGCGTGACGTGCAGGATCATTTGATCCGTGCGGTGGAATTGATCGAGATTTATCGCGAATTGATCGCAAGCGCGAGGGATTTGTATTTGAGCTCGATGAACAATCAGCTCAATAACGTGATGAAGACGCTGACGCTGATCACGGTGATCGCGTTGCCGATCAACATGGTGACGGGGTTCTTCGGGATGAACTTCGATCATCTGCCGATCCACAATTTTTATGTGTTCTGGCTGACGCTTTCGATCATGCTGATGGCGGTGGCGGGGGTGATTTATGTGGCGAGGAAGAAGCGTTGGCTTTGAGATTGTGAGGGCGGGTGGATTTTTAACGATGGATCGGCATAAAGCCCGCGCGTTCGGCGGCGGTGTCGATGAGGCCAAGGATGGGCTTTTCGACGCGTGCGCGATTGACGCGATAGACGCCGATCCAGACGAGGGGAATGAAGAGTGCGGGCCAGGCGAAGGGCCAGACCGTGGCGGCGAGGAAGCCTGCAAGGAGCATTCCCGCGAGCACGAGCACGCGGCAGAAATTGGTCATGCGTTTGCTGACGCGAACGCGGGTGAGCAGGCCCTTGCCGTCGTGTTTTTCGCTGACGGTAGCGAGTCGTGTTTTGACATAGCGTGAGGCGTAGACTTCGAGGTCCCAGCCGTCCCAGCCGGCATCGATGCGATGTCGCAGTCCGGAGGATTCGACTTCTTTGACGACGGCTTCGAGCATTTTGACGCGATCGATGTCCGTGCTCCAGTAGAGGAGTTCGCGACGATCATCGGGATTTCGAGGCAGTTTTTCGCGAGTAAAACCGACCGCCTGATCGCGAAGGGTCTTTTGCTTAAGCCGTACGGTGTATCGCGCCATGCCGCGTACGATGGGTTGACGCCAGTGCAGGTAGGCGATGAGGGGTCGCACGAGCCAGTGTCGTGGTCGCGCCGGGAGGCGTGCCTGAACGGCGGCGACGATGGCGAGCAGGATGGTGAGGGCGAGCATCGCCAGAGCGATCCAGATGAGCGGTCGATACGCGATGCCGCAGACGCCGACGAAGAGTGTGAGCAGGTGCCACTCGACGCTCATGAGCATCATGGCACCGATGCTGGCTGGGCGACGGTAGATGGTTTGGAAGAGTCCAGTGCCGAAGACGCCGTGATAGATGACATCGCGACCGAAGCGGATGCCGATGTCAGCGCCGTAGATGCGTCCGCGCCAGAGTCCGGCGCCGAGGCTGTTAAAGTGATCGGGGTGTTTGAACTTGAGCAGTGCCTCGGCCTCGCCGTAGCCGCGTTGTTGTCGGAGGTAGGCCTCGACGGTGTTGCGGCGATAGTGCCAGACCTGGGCGGCGGGTGCGAAGCCGATGGCCCAGCCTTTGTGCTGCAATCGCCAGATGAAATCGACGTCGTCGCCCGCCTTTCGGAATTGAGCGTCGAATCCCTGTATTTCGAGCGCGGCCCATCGCCAATAGCCCATGTTGCAGCCTGGTACGTGCTCGGCTTCGCGATCGTTGATCATGACGTGGGTCGGTCCTCCAGGACTCACACCGACACAATCCGCAACCCAACTGCCTTCATCCGGGATCAAGTTAGGCCCGCCTACGCCGATGTATCCGTCGCGCACAAGCGGCTGGACGAGGTAGTAGAGCCAGTCTTCGTCGGCCTCACAATCGCTGTCGGTGTAGACGATGATGTCGCCTGTCGCGTGGTGCATGCCGACGTTGCGTGCGACGGAGAGTCCTTTGTTGACCTGCTTGATGTTGATGACTTCCGGGAATCGCGAGAGGATTTCCTGCGTGTTGTCCTTCGAGCCGTCATCGACGAAGACGACTTCAAAGTTCGGGTAGCGAATGCGGCGAGTGGAGAGGAGGCAGCTTTCGACCGTGCTGGCGCCGTTGTAAGAGCAGATGATGACGCTGACCTTGGGGAGCTTGGAGAGATCGGTGGTCTGCGGCGCACGAGCGAACACGTCCGCGACGGCGGAGAAGGATGGTTTGGGGCTGCGGTCGCGTCGAACGAGTCCGAATGCCCAGTTGTCGATGACGTGTCCGTGGACGCACCAGTCGTCGGTGAATGCGAAGACGAAGGCCCCCGCGACGCCTTCTTCATAGGCGGCCGACAGTTGTTGGGCGAGTCGGCGTGCCTGATCTTCTTCGGAGGATTCCTGAATGGTATCGATGCCGTATTCGCCGAGGAGGAGCGGCTTTTCGCCGGCGATGTGATGAAGTCGGACGAGGTAGTTTCGGAGGGTGGTTGGGTCGTGCAGATAGACGTTGAAGGTGACGAAATCGCTGTTGCGCGGTTGTAGGTATTCGGTGGTGGGATAGTTGGCAAAGGTGATGAGGCAGTCGGGCGCTTGGGCGCGGGCGATGTCGCAGAGTTCGTCGATGAAGTCGGCAACGTGCTCGGCGCCGACATAGCGAACGAGGTCGGCGGGCACTTCGTTGACGACGCTGATTGCGAAGACAGCGGGGTGATTGCCGCAGGCGAGCGCGGCCTCACGGACGGCGTCGCGCGCCTGGTTTTTGAGCTTTGCATCGTCAACGAAGACGAGATTCTTTGCCCATGCAACATCAACGAAGATTTTCAGGCCCATCTCCTGAGCCAGATCGAGGAACCACGTCGGCGGGGTGTGATAAACGCGGAGTGTATTGGCATTGAGTTGTTTGATCTGCTCGAAGTCTGCGCGTGTTTGGTCTGGCGAGGCGAAGGGCGAGTTGTCGGGCCCGTCAACGGGGCCGTAGGTGACGCCTTTGACGGTGAATTTGCTCGCGTTGAGCCGGAAGAATTTTCCATCGCGTCGCACGCGGTCGCGTACGGGCTCTTTGACGCGTGCGCGTGATCCGGCCAGGAGGGCGGCATCGGGGGCGGGATGTGTGACTGCATTCGTGAGGGTCGGGGCTGACATAGCTCGGATGCGAGTCTATCCGAACTCGGGCAGCGCGACGAAGTGCGATCATCGGAGTTGCGGATTTGCGTCGAGTGGTGTCTGGATTCATGGGGATGGAACATGGTTATCGGATGTTGCGAGGTGGCGTTCGGGTTGCGTTGGGGTGAGGGAGGGAGCGACGATGGGTGCGTTCAAGCACATGGAGGTTTGCATGCGTGAGACTGTTTATCGTGAAGTCGGCGGTCGTGTCACCAAGCGACGGAAGCGTCGGAGCGGGTCGCGGTCGGGCGCGCGATCTGTTGCGCCCGCCAGTGGCTTTGGCAAACTGCTGGCTCAGCTCGGTTTCGCCAGCGATACGCTCAGTTCGGCCCGATCGAAGGTGCTGCGCTGAACGGGCGGCATTGCCGCTCCATATCAGATTGACGTTCCAATCGTCGGTCCTCCCGGGCTCTTTCTGCGCGCCTATCCTTGGGCGACGCATCAGATGCCTGAGTGGGCCTCTGTCTTTATGTGTCCTGGAGTGATTGACATCAAGAAAGCATCGGGAGCAGAGACATGTCAGAAGAGCGATCGACCATGAGCATCTCAACGATGGCAGCGATGGCAGCGATGACGGCGGTGCTGGCGTCGGCGTCGGTGTCGTGTGGTCAGTTGACCGGATCGGTGAAGACGACCGGCGACGTGCCCGACAACGGGGGATATGTCGTCACGAAGCTCGCGGACGGGCTTGCGCATCCGTGGGGCATCGAGTTTCTGCCGGACGGCGCGATTCTCATCACCGAGCGTGGCGGGGATGTTCGCATCTTCCGTGATGGTCAACTCGATCCCAAGCCGCTCGTGCGTGTCCCCGAGGTTCTGGTCTTGCGGCAGGGTGGATTGCTTGACGTGCAGCTGCATCCGAATTTTGCCGAGAACAAGTTCGTTTACTTGACCCACTCGGCGGGCACGAATCGGGAGAATCGCACACGGCTGGTGCGAGCAACCTTCGACGGCACGAGCTTTGGTGCATTCGAGACGCTCTTTGAAGCGACGCCCGACAAGGGCAACGGATTTCATTTTGGATCGCGCATCGTCTGGCTTCCTGATGGGACGATGCTGCTGGCGATAGGCGACGGAGGCGGAACGCGTAATCAGGCGCAGGATGTCGGTTCGCATCTGGGTAAGGTGCTGAGGCTTCGCGACGACGGTACATCGGCGACGGGGAACCCGTTTTATCCGCGTGTGGATGCTGTGCCGGAGGTGTGGAGCTATGGGCATCGGAACATTCAGGGCATGGCGCGTGATCCTGTCACGGGCGAGATTTGGGCGACAGAGCACGGGCCGAACGATGGGGATGAGTTGAACAAGGTGGAGGCGGGGATCAACTACGGCTGGCCGAAGGCGACGTATGGTCGTGAGTATCACGGTCCTCGGATCAGTGAGCACACTTCGCTGGATGGGATGCGAGATCCGCTGGTGGTGTGGACGCCGTGCATCGCGCCGAGCGGTCTTGCGGTGTATCGCGGTGATAAGTTCCCGCAGTGGCAGGGCGACGTGCTGGCGGGCGGACTGCGATCTCGAGATATTCGACGTGTGGATATTGAGAACGGGAAGATTGTGGGTCAGGACAAGATCGTGATCGGCCAGCGAGTGCGTGATGTGCGTGTAGGTCCGGACGGAATGATTTATGTCGTGACCGACGAAGAGCGTGGCGGGCTGTTCCGCGTCGAGCCGAAGTGAACTCGACGAACGCATATCAACGGGGATTTCGAAGGCTATCGCGAACGGGTGGCTCCGGCGCTGATTTCATCGGCTCGCAGAGGCTCCGCAGTCGGTGCCGGGTCGAATGGTTTCCCAGATTCAAGATATCTGATTGGCTTCGGCGGAGCGGGTTTGAGACGTTCGAGTCGTTGACGGATTGCTGCGCGTGCCATTTCGGTGGGAAGTCCGGCGTGGTCGAGGCACGCGAAGAGGTCGTCGATGGAGGCGGCCTCGTCAGCCGTAATGACCGCAGCGGCCTCAATGTGGCGTGAGAAGGGCTCACCCATATTTCGAATGACGATTCGGGCTTCGACCGTTTCCATCGCGCTGCCACCTGTTCGAGACTATGAGAGTGCGGGTATGATCATCTCGTGGGATGACCTGAAGAAGTGTGCCTTGAGTCGCAGTGCGAACACAACATCACTAAAGGCCTTACGTCGGCGCGGATCGTCTTCGAGGATCCAGACACGCATGGGCATTGATCCGAAATGTGATGTGCCTCGTGGCGGGATGTCGGTTCACTTGACTCCGGTGATCACTTCACCGCGGCGACGATTTTTTCGGCGGCGTCGGTGAGGTCGTTGGCGGGTCGGATTTGCGGCAGGTCTTTCTGAGCGTCCGCGATCAGCTTGCGGGCGATCTCGCTGTTGGTTCCTTCGAGTCGCACGACGACGGGGACCTTGAAGCCGAGGCTCTTGCCGGCGCTGATGAGAGCTTCGGCGATGAGGTCACACTTTGCGATTCCGCCGAAGATGTTGACGAGAATGCCTTTCACCTTGGGGTCGCTCATGAGGATGCTGAAGGCTTCGCGAGCGCCCTCAGGCGTGACGCCTCCGCCGACGTCGAGGAAGTTGGCTGGGTCGCCGCCGTGGAATTTGATGATGTCCATGGTCGCCATGGCGAGGCCTGCGCCGTTGACGAGGCATCCGATGTTTCCGTCGAGTGCGATGTAGCTGAGTTTGGCCTTTTCGGCGCGGACGTCGAGTGCGTTGAGTTGCGACTCGTCGCGCATCGCTTCAAGCTCGGGATGTTTGAAGAGAGCGTTGTCGTCGAAGTTGAACTTTGCATCCAGCGCGATGAGGCGATCGTCCTTGGTGACGACGAGCGGATTGATTTCGACGAGGCTGGCGTCGGTGGCGTAGAAGGCTTTGGCGAGATTGGTCAGGACGCCGGCGACTTCGCGGACGCGCTTGCCTTCGAAGCCGAGTTTGAAGGCGATCTCGGTGGCTTGGTAGGGCAGGAGGCCGAGCGTGGGGTGTAGCGGTTCTTTGAAGACTTTTTCGGGATGCTTGGCGGCGACTTCTTCGATGTCCATGCCGCCTTCTGCGCTGGCGATGAGGACGGCGGTGTTGCGACCGCGATCCAGGACGATGCCGACGTAGTATTCCTTGGCGATGTCAACGCCGGGCGCGACGAGCAGTACGGAGACTGGGACGCCTTCGGGGCCGGTCTGGATGCTGACCATGCGGTTGGTGAGCATGAAGGTAGCGGCGTCGCGTGCCTCGGCTTCGGTCTTGACGAGCTTGACGAAGCCGGCTTTTCCGCGTCCACCGGCGTAGACCTGGGCCTTGACGACGCAGAACGACTGTCCGGCGGCGGCGAACTTGCGATAGGCGGCGACGGCTTCGTCGGCGCTACGGACGACCTCGGCGGGTGGAACTGCGATGCCGTGGTCGGTGAGGAGTTGACGCGCCTGATATTCGTGGATCTTCATAGGGTCGGGAGAGAATAAACGAAAGGCCGGGAAGTCCCAAGTTGGTGCACGAAAGGTAGGGAAAGAACCCATCGTGGCGGGATGGGATGCGGGATTACGGAATGACTTTGTTGAGCGGGTAGGTGATGAGTCCGGTGGCGCCGGCGCGTTTGAGTTGTGGGATGAGTTCGCGTTCCTGTTTCTCGGCGAGAATGACTTCGACCGCGATCCAGCCGGCTTCGTTGAGTCGGCTGACGGTGGGGGAGCGCTCGGAGGGCAGGAGTTTCGCGACGGCGGGGAGAGCGGATTCGGGGAGGTTGAATTTCAGTCCGACCTTTGATCGAGCGGCGATCGCGCCGGTGAGGAGCATGGCGATGTTTTCGAGTTTTTCGCGTTTGGCGGGGTCGTTCCATGCGGACTTGCTGGCGATGAAGCGTGTGGTGCTGCTGAGGATGGTGTCGATGATGCGGAGGTTGTTGGCACGGATGCTCGATCCGGTCTCGGTGATATCGACGATGCCATCGAGGATGCGGGCTTTGATTTCGGTGGTTCCCCAGGAGAACTCGACAGTGACGGGAATGTTTCGTTCCTGGAAGTAGCGGCGCGTGGTTTGGACGAGCTCGGTGGCGATGACTTTGTAGGCGAGATCTTCGGGGGCTTTGACGGGCGATTCTTCGGGGACGGCGAGGACCCATTTGGCGGGGTTGCTGGAGGCTCGGGAGTATTCGAGTTCGCAGACTTCGACGACGTCGTCGAGATTGCCGTTTTCGACGATCCAGTCGTGTCCGGTGAGTCCGCAATCGATGATGCCATCGACGACGTAACGGCTGATCTCTTGGGCGCGGAAGAGGACTGCGGAGATGCCTGGATCGTCAAAGCTGGGGAAGACGGAACGGTCGGCGATGCGGATGCGATATCCGGCGCGGCCGAAGAGTTCTACGGTGGCATTTTGCAGGCTGCCCGAGGGAAGCCCGATCCGGAGGGATGAAGGTGGAAGGGTCATGTGAAGATGAAATCTTTAGCAGGACGAGATCGATTTGTCATCGCACCGCGAGAAGCGTTGGCGCTGGAAGCGGTGTGATGCAGATGGGTCGATTGCATCCTGGGAGACGGCCTAGCGTTTTCGGCGTTTGGTGCCGATGGCTTGTTCGCGGAGATGGAGGAAGAAGGGGTAGGCGTCGTCGACCTTGAGGTGTGATTCGAGGAAGGTCATGGCCTCGTGGGCGGTGGTTTCGGGTTCGATGACTTCTTCGTCGACGAGGAATTTGAGGCTGGCTTCGTCGATGGGCACGACGGCAAGATCGAAGCTGGCGAGAGCGAGGTAGGCTTCGATGAAGGCGCTGCTGGAATTGAGATCGGCGATGTATTGGCGTTGCTCGGCCTTTTTGAGTTCACGGATGCGGTCGAGTTTGTAGCTGTTTTCGCGATCGAAGATGGCTTGGAGGACTTCGCGTGTCAGGGAGATGCGTTCTTCGACCTTTGGGTACTCTTCGCCGATCATGGACTGAAGTTCGAGTTCGGTGGCGACACGGAATTCGTTCCAGTCGGTGAATTCGGCGCGGAGGAGTTCGAGGGCGACATCGGCTTCAGCGTCGGTGGCATCGTACATGAATCCTGCGCGGACGATGGCCTCTGGGGCGTCGAGTTTGGGGCGCTCGGCGGCGCGGAGTTCCTTGGGAAGCTTCTTCAACAGACCTTTGAGTGTATCGGCGTGCTTGGTGGCGTTCTTCATGGTGGATTTGATTCCGGGTCGGGGATTGTACGAGAAACCGATGGTCGCCCGCAACGCGAAGGGCTAAAAACGGGCGGAGTTGTGACCTCGGGAGGTGCCTTGGGATGAGCCTTGTCGGGACTATTCAGGTTT
Organism: Planctomycetaceae bacterium; assembly: GCA_027487775.1. Classification (GTDB taxonomy): domain Bacteria; phylum Planctomycetota; class Phycisphaerae; order Tepidisphaerales; family Tepidisphaeraceae; genus JAIYCY01. The sequence continues at coordinate 51,182 of JAIYCY010000034.1, read as the reverse complement.
TGGAGGGGTCTGTTGCCGAATCCGGATCGGGATTTTGGGGAGAGCTGGGGTCGGAATCGGCGGGGCTTGGGGGCTGTTGGGCTTGTCGTTCGAGTTCGATTTTGTGGAGGAGTTCGAGCATTTCGACTTCGCGGCGTGCCCCTTGGTCGATGTGGAATCGGATGTAGGGCATTTGGCGGATGTCGAAGTCTTTGGCGAGGCGACTGCGGATCATGCCGGCGGAGTGTTGGAGGGCGTGGAAGGCTGCGGACTGTTCGCCTGGGGTGCCCATGATGGTGACGTAAACGTCGGCGGTGGAGAGGTCTTCGGCCACCTTCACGCGAGTGACGGAGGGTGAGAGTTTGATGCGTGGATCATGAAGTTCCCGCATGATGATCGTGGCGATCTCACGCTGGAAGGCGCTGGCGAGTCTTTCAGTGCGTCGGGACATGGTGTTGACCGGCTGATGGGGAATGCTGTTCTGTTGAGTTTCAGTTCAATGGTTTGAGGGGAGAGACTTGGGCTCTGGTTCAGACGAAGTGCATGTCGTATTCGTCGAGGATCATATCGGGATCATTTCGGGCATAGTTGATCACCTGATCAAGGGCGGCGTTGACGTGGGCCTGGTCGTTGCTGACCATCGCGACCCCGAGGACGGCGGATCGGATGGCGTCGAGCGAATCGGTCTCGGCGACGCTGATGTTGAAGCGGTGGCTCAGCCGATCTTTGAGGCTCTTGACCGCCCGCCTTTTGTCTTTCAATGTCATGGCGCCGGGGATCGAAAAATCAAGCCTGAGAATGCCGGTGTACATCGACGGGGGTGTAGAGTGGACGGTGGATCGTGGTTTGTGGCCGGGTATCAGAGGTCAGGTGCCAGATGCTGGAAGTTCGAATCGATCGCGTGGCAAAAGGCGCTGCGGATGAGCGGGTGGTCAAAGATCTGCGGAGCATGGCGAATAACAACGAGCCAGCCACTGACAACTGGCAAGCGACAGCTTCTGCTTACAGAGTCCGTTTGATTTCCTCCCGGACGTAGGCTTCGAGTTTATCGCCGACTTTGATGTCGTCGTAGCCGGCGAGTTTGATACCGCACTCGAGGCCTTGCTTGACTTCCTTTGTGTCATCTTTGATGCGTCGGAGCGTATCGATGGTGAGACCTTCGGTGATGACGTTTCCGTCGCGGACGAGGCGGATCTTGGAGCCGCGTGAGACGTGTCCTTCGGTGACGAAGCAGCCTGCAACGTTGCCGATACGGCTGACCTTGAAGACCTGACGGATTTCGATCCAGCCGTGATGCTTTTCTCGGATTTCCGGTTCGAGCATGCCGGAGAGGGCCTTTTTGAGATCGTCGAAGATCTCGTAGATGACGCGATAGGTGCGGATTTCGATTTTGCGGGATTCCGCGAGCGATTGGGCGGCCGGCTCGGCGGTGACGTGGAAGCCGATGATGACGGCGTCGCTGGCGGTGGCGAGTTCGACGTCGCTTTCGTTGATCGGACCGACGGCGGAGTGGATGAGTTTGACCTGGACTTCGGAGGTGTTTTGGTCGGTGATGGTTTTGGCGAGCGTTTCGATGCTGCCTGCGACGTCTGCTTTGACGATGAGGTTGATCGTTTTGACGTCGCCGGACTTCATCATTTCGCTGATGTTTTGGAGGCTGGCGCGATTTTGGACGGCGAGTTGCTGTTGGCGTGTGACGACCGAGCGTTGTTCTGCGATCTGCATGGCGCGATCGAGGTCGTCGATCTGGAAGAACTTATCGCCCGCCATCGAGACGCTGGAGAGCCCTGCGACGACGACAGGCGTGCTGGGGCCTGCGGACTGAACCGGTCGGCCGTTTGAGTCATAAAGCGATCGGACCCGGCCGTAGGCGTTCCCTGCGAGCAGGATGTCGCCGACCTTGAGCGTACCGTCCTGGACGAGGACGGTGGCGACAGGTCCGAGGCCCTGGTTGACCTGTGATTCGATGACGACGCCGCGAGCGGGAGCGGTCGGGTCGGATTTGAGTTCGAGGATTTGCGATTGCAGGTCGAGAATTTCGATGAGTTCATCGACGCCCTGACCGGTGCGTCCGGAGGTTTGGACGGTTTCGGTTTGTCCGCCCCACGCGACGGGGTTGAGTTCGTTTTGTGCCATCTGCCCGAGGACCATGTCGGGATTGGCATCGGGGAGGTCGATTTTATTGATGGCGACGACGATGGGGACGCCAGCTGCGCGGGCGTGGTTGATGGATTCGACGGTTTGGGGCTGCATGCCCTGAGCGGCATCGACGACGAGGACGACGACGTCGGTCATGTTCGCGCCGCGAGCGCGCATGGCGGTGAAGGCTTGGTGGCCTGGGGTGTCGATGAAGGTGACGCGTTTCTTCGTGCCCTCGCGCTCGAGTTCGACGCTGAAGGCGGCGATATGCTGGGTGATTCCGCCGGCTTCGCCCGCAGCGACGTTGGCGGATCGGATTTTGTCGAGGAGGCTGGTTTTGCCGTGGTCGACGTGGCCGAGAATGGTGACGACGGGGGGCCTGAGGACGAGGCTTTCTTCGTCGGTGTTTCGCGCCGCGAATTCATCCATGAAGATTTCTTCGAGTGTTTGGGCGCGTTTGATGGCAAGTTCGACGCCCCATTCGAGTGCGAGTGTGGCGGCGGTCTCGAAATCGAGGGGTTGATTGATGGTGGCGAAGACGCCGGTCTTCATCAGTTTGCCGATGATGTCATTGACCTTGACGCCGAGTGCGAGCGAAAGGGATTTGACGGTGATCGGTTCTTCGATTTCGGCGGGTCCACCGCGTTGGGCGGCGGTTTGAGCGGGTCCGTGTCGGGCCTGGCCGCTTTTTCGCATGTTTTGGTTGAGGCCTGCGCGGTAGCTGGTTGCGGCAAAGAGTTTGTCGCGACGTTCGATGAGGTCGGCTTCGGTGAACTCGCGGAGTTTTTCGTCGGCTTCACCGCGTCGACCGTCGGGCGAGCGTCTGACGGAACGGCTGGTGCCTGCCTTGCCCTTTTTCTTTTCATCTTCTTCGCTATCGCCGGCTCCGGTGCGGACGCCACGTCCGGTGTTGGGTCGCGCGGTGCCGAGGGAGTTGGGTCCGGGAGGACCGCCGGGACGATCGCCGGGTCCGCCCGGTCCGCCGGGTCTTGGTCGCGCGCGTGGAGCGGGAGCGAAGTCGGGTTTTTCTTCGCGGATGAGGGCGGGTCCTTTGACTTCGGCCTTTTTGGGGGTGAATGCGACGGGTTGTGGGCGCGGACGAGCTTCGCGTTCGGCGGCGAGTCGGTCTTCGAGCTTGACGGTGGGTCGCGTTTGTGGCTGTTGAGGTCCGCCACGTCCGGCTACGGGATGACCGCCAGCGGGATGACCGACAGCGGGATGACCGACAGCGGCATGACCCGTGGGAGGGCCGGCGTGGGACGATGAGGCCGCGACGACGGGTGCGTTGGCGGCTTGTGATGTTGCGACCTGCGAGGCTGCCACCTGAGTGGCACCGGTTGCCGAAGCGGATGCGGCAGCGGTTGCAGGAATCTCGGCCGCCGAGGGGGCGACGAAGGTGTCGGCGCGTGTCGCGGGCTTGACAGCCTGGGCTGCTGCTTCGGTGTGTTCGGTATGTGCAGCGGTGTTTGCGGAAAAGTCTGCCGAGGCCGTCGGCTGAGCGTTCGGAGATGCCGCGACAGTCGAATGTGCAGTCGAATGCGCGACGGTCGAATGTGCAGTCGAATGTGCAGTCGAATGTGCAGTCGAATGTGCAGTCGAATGTGCGAGGGTCGCCTGAGCAATCGTTGGCTGGGTCAAGTCGGTCGAGGCGATCTCGACGGGGACGTGTGTCACTGCGTCGGAGGAGGCGGTGGGGATGCCAGCTTGAGCGGGAGTGCCAATGTGTGGTTGAGTGCCAGTGTGTGGTGGAGGTGACGTGTCGTGTGCGTTGGCGTTGGCTCGGGCGATGGGTTGTGCGCCGTCCGCGGGTCTTTCGGTGCGAGTGTGCACCGGTTGATCGTCATGATCGTCGGCGGAGGATGTTTCGTCTTGCGCTGCTTCGTCAGCGTGAGCCTCGTCGTCGTCGTTTTGTTTGGCGCCCTTTTTCTTGGCGGGTGCCTTTTTGGGTTTTTCAGCGACAGCGACAGCAGCGCTGGCAAAAGCGCCTTCGCCGGCCCACTCTTTGATGGTCTCAGCGAGACCGAGTGAGATGGAGATTGCCCCCGTCGGCTTTTTGCCTTCGAAGTCGATGTTCTCGGCAATGCACTTGTCGAGAATTGCTTTGCTCGGAACGCCTAGCTCTTTCGCCAGGTCGTTGATGCGGATCTTGGCCAAACCTGCTCCCGGAACGACTACCTATGTGGCTATCGCGGTGCGAGGCGAGGACTTCAGACGCCGCCATGATACACCGCGACCGACCCCGCAACCTTCTATGTCGCGGAATCACTCGACGTTTTTCGTCGAGCCTTATTATCAGATGTATTTGGGGTGGTTTGTCAAGCGAAGATGGTCATGATGTCAGGGATGATCGGATTCTGCGAGTCGAGCTTGGGTGCGTTTTCGGATGAGCCAGTAGCCCGGGAGGATGGAAAGGGCTGCGGCGATCAGGGGCCATCGGATGCGAATCCAGCGGACTTCGGCGACGTTGCCCTGTCCGGGATCGACGCCCCAGCCGAAGCCGAATCGCTTGGCCCAACTGTCCCGCCATCCGTCGCTGATGGGACGGCGGAAGTACGCCTGGCTGTAGTTCCACCCGTCGGCTGCGCCGTAATCGATGGTGAGGACGAGCTTTTGCATGACGACGCGACCGTAGACGCTTCGTACGACGAGCCGACCGTCGTGTGTTGATTTCCAGACTTCGTCCATGACCCGATGCGATCTGAACCACATGGCGAGCGAGCAGAGCATGCAGACAAAACTGATGAAACAGCAGAAGGAGAAGAAGTAGCGGCTGATGCCTTCCTGTCCGAACGGCTCGTGTGGGTGTTGAGTCGTCGGTTTAGAGGATGATGAGGCGTCGACGGTCAGGGGCATCTTGCCTTAGTGTATGCAGGGAATCTGAAATCGTCTCGGACGGAGAATGAAATGGATGTGATGGTGGCTTCGTGGGCGGTGGTGATTGGTGTTGTGCTGCGGCTTGCGTTGTTGATGTGGTCGCAGGGCTTGGTTCGTGCGCGTTCTGCGACGACGGAAGCGATGCGAGCGGTCCTGGAGCTCGCGTGCGCGGGTGTGGCTTGCGCGGGCGCGTCGGCGTTGTTTGGTGCGGCGGATCGTGCGGGGGTGTTTGCGATGCTTTTTCCGTGGGTGGTGCTGGGCACGGGTATGATGGGCACGGCGATGCTGGAGCGGAGTCGGACGCGGGTGATGGTGCTGGTGGGGTTCGTGTTTTCGGGATTGCTGTCTGGCGGGATTGCGTTGTTGGAGGGATTTTCGCAGCAGCGTGTAAGCGGTGCGACAGCGGGCGTGATGGCGATGATCGGTTCGGGGTTGGGCGCGGTGCTGCTTGCGTTTGCGGTCGGTCCGAGGTCGGGGAAATACAACCGTGACGGATCATGCAACATGGTTCCGGGTCATCACGTGCCGATGGGTGTGATGGGTGGTTTGATGCTTTGGATGTTGCTGCCGATGTTGCCTTGGATCGAGCGAGTGGGTGATGGGGGTATGGGAGCGGGTGTTTTGGAATCGTTGGCGGTGGGAATGGTGGCGGCGTTGTTGTGTGGATCGATAGCGGTGATGGTGAGTTGGGGTTTTGTGAAGATGAAGTACGGCGCAGTGGAGGTGGGGTCGGTGCTGGCGAGTGGTGCGGCGGGTGTGATGGCGGGCGCGGTGGTGGCGAGGCCTGATGCGTGGGCGGTGGTCGTATCGGGCGTGTTGCTGGGCTGGATTGTGCCCTGGTGTTTGCGAAAGGTGGATGTGAGATTGCGGATCGATGAGCCGGGTGGGCTGGGACTTTCTCTGCTGCTTGCGGGTGTTGTGGGATCTGCGGGTCGAGGGGTGACGCTCACGCAGGCGGGTTTGGGCGCGTGGCCCGGCTTGGGGATTGCGGCGGGCCTGGGTGTGGTGATCGGCGTGGTGGTGGGCGTGTTCGGGTTGCTGCTGGCGTTGCTGGGTTGGCTGCGCATCACATCGGCGGAGGAATCGGAGGGGCTGGACATCGTGCGGCATGACATCAACGCGTACCCGGATTTTCAGCAGACGATCATCAAGAGCTATCACTTGAGGCAGTGATTATCCCTTGAGGCAGTAATTATCCCTTGAGGCAGTAATTATCCCTTGAGGCAGTAGTGCAGAATCTCGATTTGATCGGACGTGAGGGAGGTTGACAGGAATTCGGGAATAAAACGGCAGGCTCGGGCGATGTAAGAGGTGAGAGGGCTCGAATCGACTTCCGCGTGGAGGTTTTTGAGCCTTCGGTGAACGGGGCGAGTTTTGGAGAATCGGCCATGTCGAAGAAGAATTCATGCGTGCGTCGGATGGCGTTCGGTTTTGGAACGGGTGTGGAGGTTTTGGAAGGTCGTCGGATGCTCAGCTCGCCGGAGATTGAATCCAACGGCGAGGTGGTGGTGGTTCGGGGATCGGATGAAGATCGGAACACAGTGGACGTGGTGGTGGACGGATCGAATCTGGTGGTGACGTTGACGGTTCGCCCGGAAGGGTCTTCGAACACGGTTTTGACCGAGACATATCCGCTAGCGGAAGTGTTGCTGGTGAAGATTCGAGGTGGGGCGAGGCCCGACATTGTGAATGTGAGCGAGTCGTACACGGGGAATACGCGAATCAACGGTCGGGGCGGAGATGATCAGATCAACGGCGGTGGAGGTACGGATCGCATCGCAGGCGGCCGTGGCAATGATGTGATTAGCGGCCGCGGTGGGAATGATCGTATTCACGGGGAAGACGGCTCGGATTCGATTTACGGCAACGCGGGCAACGACATTCTCTGGGGCGGACGAGGCGATGACCTCATCGAGGGCGGCGAGGGCAATGACGTGCTCGGCGGCGTGCTCGGTACGGGGAACACGCTGACGGGCGGTGCGGGCCAAGACTTTTTCCTGATCAAGGCGGGCGGCGCGGGTCAGATGACCGATCTGGTTGCGAATGTTGACCGCGTGCGCACGATTCCGACCGGTCAGGGCGACATCATCACGCCCCCGACCGCGTGAATGTCCCGTTGACATCTGCTACAGAATTGACGTGATGGTCGATCGAAGAAGTCCACGAGCTTTTCGTGGGCTTCTTTTGTTTCGTCCGATGAACTCGAAGAAGGGCGATGATTCGCCTACGCTACGGGCGATGAATGCAACACTCGCACCTGAAGTCGCACCCGAAGTTGTCGCCCGTCGTCGCTATGTTCCGAAGGGGATCAACTTTGCGGATTTTTCGCAGATCGAATCGCTGTTGATCGAGCTGCGCGACCGGCAGCTTTCGGATGTTGCGGCGATGGAGAAGTGGCTGGCGGATTATTCGGAGCTTTACGCCGCCGTGGATGAGTTTGGAGCGCGGCGATACATCGCCAAGAGCTGCCACACCGACAACGCCGACATCGAGAAGGCGTTCATGTTCTGGGTCGAACAGATCGAGCCGAAGCTGAAGCCGTATTTCTTTGAGTTGAAGAAGAAGTTCATCGCCTCGCCGCATCGCGAGAAGTTGTCCGGCCTTGCCGGATCGCATCGTTACGCGATGTTGTCGCGGCACTGGCTTGCGGATGTGGAGCTGTTTCGACCGGAGAATGTCCCGCTGGAGACGGCTGAGACACGGCTGACCAATGATTACGACAAGATCAACGGTGCGATGATGATCGCGTTCGAGGGTTCGACGTATACGCCTCAGCAGATGGCGAGATTTCTGGAGGTTCAGGAGCGTGATCGGCGCGAGTCTGCGTGGCGTGCGTTATCGAATAAGCGATTGGAACATCGCGTTGAGTTTGATCGGATTTACAACGAGTTGATAGGTCTTCGCCAGCAGATCGCGCACCATGCGGGCTTTGACAACTATACAGATTACACGTTTCGCAGGCTGAAGCGTTTTGATTACACACCGAAGCACTGCCACGACTTTGCGCACGCGGTGGAGGAGGGCGTGATGCCAGTGATCCATCGCATGAATGAGAAGCGGCGTGGGCGATTGGGATTGCCCAAACTGCGTCCTTGGGACATGAGCGTCGATCCGAAGAATCGCCCGCCGCTCAGGCCGTTTGATCCGTCCGACATTGATCGATTCGTGTCAACAAGCCGCAGCGTGTTTGATCGACTCAGTCCCGACCTTGCGCGGGATTTTGAATCGCTTCGCACGCACGGGAACCTCGACCTCGCGTCCCGTGCGGGCAAACAGCCCGGCGGATATCAATCGAGTCTGGAAGAGTCGCAGCAGCCTTTCATCTTCATGAACGCGGCCGGCCTGCATCGCGACGTCGAGACGCTTTTGCACGAGGCGGGGCATGCGTTTCATTATCAGCTTGCCAGCCGAGCCGAGCCGTTGGTTTTCCTCCGCTCGGCACCGATGGAGTTTTGCGAAGTGGCGAGCATGGGCATGGAGTTGCTCACGCTGGATCATTACGACGCGTACTATCCGGATCCGTCGGACTATAAGAGGGCGTGCATCGAGCAGCTTCGCGGGAATGTGGTGGTTCTGGCCTGGGTTGCGACGATCGATCAATTTCAGCATTGGGTTTATTCAAATCCGAGTCACACGATCGACGAGCGTACGGCTGCTTGGAAGAAGCTGATCGCGCGTTTCGGAGATGCGGTGGATTGGACCGGATGTGAGCCGGTGCGTGATGCGATGTGGCAACGTCAGTTGCACCTTTATCACGTGCCGTTTTATTACATTGAATATGCGATTGCGCAAATCGGCGCGATGCAGCTATGGCTCAAAGCGAGACAGGATCCGAAGCAGGCGCTGGCGAACTATCGTAGCGCGCTATCGCTGGGTGGAACGCGCAGCCTGCCCGAGCTTTTCACGGCGGCAGGTCTGGTGTTTGATTTCAGCAGCAAGACGATCGTTCCGCTGCTGCGGGCGGTTGAGGAGGAGCTTGAGAAGCTGGACGCAGAGTGAAGGCGAATGGACCTGGTTAGGCGCGTGTGCTGACTCTGCGGGCGTTGCCCGAGGCGGCGGACTCGTAGATAGCGCGGATGATCGCGACGGGTGCTCGTCCGGCTTCGGGTGTGATGAGCGGAGCGCTTTTGGAATGGATGGCTTGAATCACGTCTCGGAATTGTGCGCGGTGTGCATCACCCCATCGCCAGACGGGGACGGTTGAATGCGAATCGGTGGCGGACTCGGAATGTGTTTTTGGGTCGATGGTTTGTGCCTGTGAGGTCGAGGTTGACGTGGTGGTGAGGGTGTCATCGCGAACGGATCGAGTTCCGCCCTGCGCGACGCGTACGGCGTGTTCGGTGGCGGTGGCAGAGTCGAAGATGCGGCCGTCCTTGAGGACGATGCGTTTGACGGCGTCGCCTTCGAGGACGATGGAGCCTTGGGTGCCGAAGATTTCGATTCGGACGGGATAGCCGTCGAAGGCTGCGGTGGTGGCGGTGAGTGTGCCGACGGCGCCGTTCTTAAATTTGAGAAGGGCAGCGGCGATGTCTTCGACTTCGATCCGTTGATGGGCGGCGGTTCGGGTATGAGCGACGACTTCGTCGACATCACCCGCGAGCCATTGGAGCACATCGACGGTGTGGACGCCCTGGTTCATCAGGGCGCCTCCGCCATCGAGCTTCCATGTGCCGCGCCAGTCGCCGCTGTCGTAGTAGGCCTGGGTTCGCCACCAATGGACATTGGCACAGGCGAGGACGATATCGCCGATTGCACCTTCAGAGATGAGCTTTTTGGCCAGTTGAGTGGCGGGGTCGAAGCGATGCTGGGAGATGACCGAGAGGACGCGACCGGTTTCGTGTGCGGCGTCGATCATTTGGTCGCACGCATGGAGTGAAACTTCCATCGGCTTTTCGACGATGACGTGACGCCCGGCGCGGAGTGCTTGGACGGCAGAGACGGCATGCATGCCGCTGGGGGTTCCGAGTGTGATCAGCTGGATGTCGGGGTCTGCGAGGGCGGCATCGAGCGAGGTGTATACGCGGGGCGAGCCGAACTTCTGAGCCATTTCGTGGGCCCGCTCAGGGACGATATCAACGACGGCGACGAGTTTTGCTTCGGGTAGGTCGCGGACGACGCCCGCGTGCGTGGGTCCAATGCTTCCACATCCAACAACGGCAATACCGATCGGTTTTTCAGTCCGCGACAATCGTGCCTCCGGAGAACATCGCGGCTAAAGATAGAGGCTGCGAGCCGGTTTTGCACCCTCGTCGCGGTCGATTTTCCATTCGCATGTAAGGCAATAATTTTCATCAAATCCCTTGGGCGTTCGGGCGGCGGGATACGGATGGGCAAATGGCTTATAGAAGTGGGGCGCGGGTCTTGAGTTGGGGGTGGATGGTCGGATGCTGGAATGTGCCGTGGGCCTTGTCATATCGCGGTGCATCGTATAGTCTGTGGGGCTCCCCTGAGTCGGGGGAGGGCCCGTTCGACGCGGGCGGTCGGCGCGTAAATGCCGTCAAACGTCAAACTGAAAGTCGGTTATGCCCACGATCAATCAGCTGATTAAGAAGCCCAGAAAGCCTCTGGCAAAGATCAACAAGGTCAAGAACCTCGATCGCAGCCCGTTCAAGCGTGGCGTCTGCGTGCAGGTGAAGACCATGACGCCGAAGAAGCCCAACTCGGCGCTGCGTAAAATCGCCCGCGTGCGTCTGTCCAACGGACAGGAAGTGACCGCCTACATCCCCGGCGAAGAGCACAACCTGCAGGAACACTCGATCGTCCTCGTCCGAGGTGGTCGTGTGCGTGACTTGCCCGGCGTGCGTTATCACATCGTCCGAGGCGCGCTCGACACGCTCGGCGTCGATGGCCGTAAGCAAAGCCGTTCCAAGTACGGTGCCAAGAACGCCAAGAAGTAATCTTGCTCAGAGTTGGTGTTGGTCGGTTCGCCGCATGAAGATCCTTGATCTTGCGACGAGAGACCAGCGGCCTTCTGAGCGTCTTCTGCTTCTCCGGCGTCCTCGATGCGGTCCGACGAGGGCCCTTCGAATAAGAAAAGAACATTGTTGATCTGATCCCGCGAACATCCAAACCCCTGACCCCTTTCAGCCATGGCATTCAAAAAATTTACCGCCAGCGAGTCGATCCTCAAGCCCGATCCTCGCTACAACAGCAAACTCGTCAGCAAGTTCATCAACTGCCTCATGTGGGGCGGTAAGAAGCAGACCGCGCAGAACCTTGTGTACGGCGCTTTCGAGATCATCCAGAAGAAGATCACGGAAGTTCCACCGCTCGAAGTGTTCGAAAACGCGATCAACAACGTCAAGCCGTTTGTCGAGGTTCGCTCGAAGCGTGTTGGCGGTGCGAACTATCAGGTTCCGATGCCCGTGAACAAGCGTCGTCAACAGTCGCTGGCGATCCGCTGGATCCTCGAAGCGGTCCGTGGTGAATCCGGACGACCGATGGCCAACCGTCTCGCGGACGAGTTGATCGCGGCCTACAAGAAGGAAGGCAAGTCGATCCAGACCCGCGAACAGACCCACCGCATGGCCGAAGCCAACAAGGCATTCGCACACTTTGCATGGTGATTGGCATGGTGATCGGCATGGTGATCGGCTTGTCGATCGGCTTGACGATCGGCCTGGGCGTGGAGACGAGCGTGCGCGTTTGACAGAGCCGGTCGTTGAGTCTGCTCAGTCTGGTCGCTTTCTTTCTGACTAGTCGGTTTACATCTGATCGAATCAGAACTCAGACGCCGACGTGTCCGTTGCGGGCCGTCGGCGTTTTTCATTTGGCAACGACTTCATGAGATGCGTCGGTGGGGCGCGCATGGGTCTGCTGCGCGGTCTGATGGTAGTGAGTGCTGGGGTGTTTTGGGTGGTGTTTGTCATGTCCATGAAGAATGATCGCCGGATGATTCGTCGGTTGGGGCTTCGAGACGATCCGGTTAGTATGGGAGGGCTATGAAGGTCAGTTGCGATTGGCTGTCGGAATTCATCTCGCCGCTCCCGCCTGCTGCTCGGATGGGTGATGCGCTTACGATGGGCGGTCTTCCTGTTGAACACATCGACGAGGTCGTTCACGAGAGTTTACCTGGAGTGAGCGACACGGTGCTTGATGTCGAGGTGACGAGCAATCGAGTGGACTGTTTGAGTGTGATGGGCGTAGCGCGCGAGATCGCGGGCCTGATGAAGCTGGATTTTCATGCGACATCGAAGTCGAAGTCGATCCGGATCGGCTCGACGCCGGGCGTAAGCGTTCGCATTGATGCAGCCGAGCTTTGCCCGCATTACACCGCCCGCACGATTGCAGGCATTCGAGTGGGCCCAAGCCCGGAATGGATGCAGCGGCGTTTGCGTGCCCTGGGTCAGCGTCCTATCAACAACGTGGTCGACATCACGAACTATGTGCTCTTTGAGATGGGTCAGCCGTTGCATGCGTTCGATGCGAGGCAGGTGCGTGGCTCGAGCATCATTGTTCGTCGCGCATCGGCAGGTGAGATGTTGACGACGCTCGACGGCGTGGAGAGGAAACTTGATCCTTCGATGCTTGTGATCGCCGATGCCGAGAGGCCTCAGGTGGTGGCTGGAATCATGGGTGGGATGGATTCGGGAGTGAGCGAAGCGACGACGGATCTGATCCTGGAATCAGCGCGATTCGACATGCTTTCGGTTCGTCGGACGAGTCGGGCTTTGGGTCTGGCGTCTGATAGCAGTTACCGCTTTGAGCGTGGTCTGGATCCGACGTTGGTGGAGCGCGCGAGCGACCGGGCGGCGGAGTTGCTGGTTGAACTCGCCGGCGCGCGTGAGGTCGGGCCGATGGTTGCTGCTGGCGCATCGGGCTACACGCCTGCGAGCGTGAAGATGCGTCTTGCGCGGCTGCAGAGTTTGTTGGGTGTTGATTGGCCGATGGATCGATGTGTATCTGCGTTGTTGCGATTGGGATTTGATGTTCATCCGGCGCAAGACGTGGTGAGGGTGAGCGTGCCGAGTCATCGGCTGGACGTTCGGATCGAGGCCGACGTGATCGAGGAAGTTGCGCGTGTGGTGGGGTATGAGCATATTCCGACGCGTGACGAGGTGCCGATTCGATTGCAGGAGCGGGACGAGCGCAGGGTTGCGATCGATTTGATTCGTCGGACGCTGCAGGCCGCCGGTCATTTCGAGGCGTTGACGCTGAGTTTTGTATCCGACGCCCTTGCGGATGCGTTTACGCCCGTCGAGGCGAAGTCGCTGCATCAGGTCGATCCCCGAACGCGTCGCGCGGACAATCGTCTGCGACCGAGTGTGATTCCGGGTTTGCTGGAATCGATTCGTCTGAATGAATCGAACGGGACAACGGATGCGAAGCTGTACGAGATCGCCAGCACGTTTTGGATTGCGTCGGACGGTTCATCGTGCGAGCGTCGCACGGTTGCGTTGGTGGGGTCGGACGATTACTCGAACCTTCGCGGGACGATCGAGACGCTGCTGGGGACGCTGGATGCGCAGCGGGCGGTGAAGATTGTGCCGGCGAAGCGGTCGGGATTTTCGGCGGTTGCGTGTGGTGAGATTTTTTGGGGTGACGAGTCGATCGGATTCGCGGGTCGGGTCGATCGCAAGGCCGCGGAGCAGATCGGTCTGCGTGGCACGCCCGCGACGGCGGAGCTTTGGTTGGATGCGTTGGTCGCCGGTACGAGGCACGTTCCGCAGCAGACGCAACTCCCCCGATTCCCCGCCATCGAACGCGACGTTTCGCTCGTGCTGCCGGAGTCGATACGTTTTTCGGAAATCGAATTGCTCGTGCAGGAACTGAAGCTTCCGAACCTCGAACAACTCGGCCACACCGCGACGTTCAGAGGCAAGTCGGTGGGTTCAGGACAGAAATCGGTCACGATATCGCTGCGTTTCCGCTCCGATCAGACGACACTGACTGGCGAATCGGTCGATGCGCATGTGAAGTCGATCATCGGCGCGGCGCAGGCTAAGTTGGGTGCGACGCTGCGTGGGTGATGGTTCGATTCGTCCTTGGAATGATGCGTCAACGCTGACGATCTGCGAATCAGAGCGGGATCGGCGGAACGGACTGGCATCGAGCGATCAGAAGGGGATATCGCCGTCGTATTTGGGATTGCGAAGGTCGGGTTGTTCGGTGTTGGCTTTGGGCTCGGCGTTGGTGGTGTTGGCGATGTCGGTATTGATGTCGAGCCAGATGTGTTTGGATAGCGACTTGAGCATTTCTTCGTCTGAGGATGCTGAAATGGATGCGTCGGCATCGGCGTTCGAGTGAAGAAGGGCCAGGAAATCCGCGAGCAACTGCGCGGGGTCGCTCGACTCAGACTCGTCGCTCAAATCGTCGTCATCTTCATCGTCAGTCGATTCTTGGCCGAGTATGTGGTGCAAATCGTTGGGGTGGATCTCCTCGTCGTGTGGATCATCATTGTCGTCGGTATCGAACAGCGAGGATTCATCGTCGTCATCGAATTGGTCAAGCTCGAAGGCGTCGGCGTCGAAATCGACGAAGGTCGCAGGATCGAAGTCTGGCGAGTTGAGTGAGAGCGAAGGATTGGGTTGATTGATGGGCCAGATGTCGAAGCAGAAACCGGTGGCGTTGCAGTTTTCGTGAGCGCAGAGCCAATCGCCGGGTTGATCTTCGTTGTAGGGTCCGAATGGGCTGGGCCTTGGGAGGTAGCGCATGTCGCTGCTGAGGAAGGCGCGTTTGCATTTGATGCAGAAGACTGGGACGGGTTGGCGAGGCGGAGCGAAGGGTACTTCGCGCGGGCTGGGGGCGGGGCCTTTGCCTTCGGAATCGTTTTCGCCTGAGCCGGACCGGTCGTGCATCACAGTAAGAAGTGGACCACGGGCCGCGTTGAAAGTCGAGTGCAAAATGTAAAGAGGCATTCGAGCCTGGGACAAAAGCACCACGGGCGACCGGATTTCTCCGATCGCCCGCGGGTTGATGCTGCGTCATCAGGAATTTGGACGGTTCTTTTACCGCAGGAGCGAGAGGACGTTCTGCGGTGTGGTGTTGGCCTGCGAGAGGACCGAGGTGTTGGCCTGCGTGAGGATCTGCGCTCTTGTGAGAGCGGCGGTTTCCTTGGCGAAGTCGGCGTCTCGGATGGCGCTTTCGCTGGCGGTGACGTTTTCGAGGGTGACGCCGAGGCTGTTGACGTTGGTCTCGAGTACGTTCTTCTGGATCGCACCAAGTCGACCGCGGAGGGTTGCGACCTGACTGATGGCGGCCTTGAGGATCTTCTGGGCCTGCAGCGTGTTTCCACCGACGAGGCTGTTTTCCCCGCCGTTGCGGAGCGAGCTGATGTAGCCGACGACGTTATCGCCGAGTCGGGTGGTGGCGATGCCCTGGATGCCGATGTTGATCTGACCGTTGCGGTTGACCTCGGAGCCGATCTGGAATTTCGCTCCGCCGCCGTTGATGGCGAAATCGGTGCTGCTGGACGACTGAGCGAAGGCTCGGTCGAGCGTGAGGCTGAGTTCGAGGCTTGAGGTTCGGAGGCTGGCGACGTTTCCTTTGACGTCTGCGGCGGCACCGTTGATGTTGACGCCGGCGTCTTCGCCGTTGTCGGTGGTGACATCGGTGGAGAAGCTTCCGCTGACGGTTCGGACAGTGACGAAGCTTTCGGATCCGAACGACGTGGTGTTGAAGACGACGTTTCCTGCGTCGACCGTTGCGCTCACGCCAGTGGCGGCGACGAGCTGATTGACCGCGGCGACGATGTTGCTGGCGGTGGCGCCGGAGGCGAGGGAGATTTGTTCACTGCCATCAACCCCAGCGACTTCGATGGTGACGGGCCCGGTGACGGCACCGCCTGAGTAGGTGACAGCGCCGAGCTGGGCGCTAGCGGTCACTTCGACGCTGACGGTGGTGAATCCGTTGTCCGGGAGTTTGGCGCTGTTGATGGTGACGATATCGATGGCGGTGCTTGTGACGCCGCTGGTGGTGTAATCGAGAGAGCCGTCGAGGAGTTTGATCCCAGCGAACTGAGTTGTGTTGGCGATTCGGTTGATGGAATTGAGGATTTGATCGAGCTGGAGCTGGTTTGCTTCGATTTCCGCCCGTGAGAGTGCGCCGGTGTTGGCGGCTTCAATGGTGAGGCTTTGGATTTCGAGCAGTAGCGCGTTGACTTCGGAGAGCGCGCCTTCGGCGGTGTTGATGACGTTGTTGGCGCGGTTGGTGTTGTCGATGGCCTGGGTGATTCCCTGGATTTCCGATCGCAGGGTTTCACTGGCGATCAGACCGGCGGGGGCGTCCTTGCCGGTGTTGATGCGAAGGCCCGTGGAGAGCCTTTGCAGGCGTGTCGCGAGGTCGGCGTTGTTTTTGCCGAAGCTGCGAATGGCCTGCATGGAATTGATGTTCGTATTGATGCGCGACATGCGATCCTCCGTGATGGAGATAAACGGTGCGCGAATCCGTGCGCGACCGTCACTTTCGTGCGTTGGCCCACCAAGCAGCATCAACGTGCCGAGCGCGCCGGCTTCAGACCGGGCGTCGGCATCCGTGAACCGTCACGGAGCAGACTGCTCAAGCGAACCGCCGAGGATCCCCGTCGGCATTGTTTGTGGATGGGGCGAATAGAAGGGCAACGGCACGGGCATAGGACACGCCCGGCACGCCAACATCCCTGTCGACTCGCTTCACCGATCCGTCCGTGGATCGGCACCGCTCGATCGACCCATTTGAATTCGCCTCTTCAGCTCCTGAGAGCGACGCGGCGTTCGGGTCGATGTCGCAGTGTCCGATGTAAGTTTCGTACCGATGGCCGCGCAAACTTTAGCGCACTGCACCGCAGAATTCGCGCCCGGACGCGTGGCTGATAATACCGTTTCGCATTTGATGCCAAGGGCGAGGCGCAAAGATTGCCCGCGGGATTTTGTTTTGATTTCCATCACCTGCGTAACCGCCGAGCGATGGGATTCGAACCCGCTGCCCTTTGTTCAATCATCCGTAACGTGTGCCGTTGTGTTCGATCCAGCCGTCTTCGTGCCATCCTTTGGGATCGTGGTGTGTCCAGTGGACGACCCCGCCCTTTTCGTTGTAGATGTACTCTCCGCGAAAGCTGACGAAGTCGCCCTTGTTGATCGGCGCACGTCCGAAAGCGAGGTTGTGGGCGATTTTGACGGTCAATCCGCCCATGAGTTCGACCAGAAAGTTTTGATGTCGCCCGGAACCGTCGAGGTCGTAGTCGTCGTCCGGCAGGATGTGAACGACTTCGCCTGACGCTTGGACCTGGACTTCGGATTTCTGTTGCTTGAAGAGTGTTCCGATCCCGCCGTCTGATCCTGCGGCGACGGGAGCGGACGGGGCGTCTGGGGCGACGCCGCCGGATCGGCGCGGCATCGGCGGGGCGTTGGTGGCGGAGTTTGAAGGACCGTCGTCGGGCTTCCATTCACGTGCGGATTTGCCGGAGCCGGCCTTGGGTGGAGCCGATCCGGGCGGAGCGGAGCGTCCGTCGCCGGAGCGGGTGGATGTTCCTTTGCCCTTAAACGAGCGATAAATCCGCATGAGCAGATTGCCGAGGCTGACCAAGAGCGCGATTTTCCCCATCCAGCCCGGACGTGATGCTGAACGACGGCTGCGCGAGCGTCCCGACGAACCCCAGTTGATCGATGGCATGCCGGCGGATTGTTCTTGTTTCGCGTGTCGAATCAAGCACTCTGCAGGGCATCGGTTGAGATACGCATCTCCGGGCAAAGCCGGGTTCGGAAACCGGGCCGGACTCAGATAAGATCAGCTGGTCTTTGTCGGTCAAACAATCGGAGTAGAACCAACATGAACAGTGTGATGAAGTCATTCGGCATTGAAAATCCACAAGCGGGTGTGGCCGTCGGGCGCACGTTTTTGCGTGGGTCGGGCGAGTCGATCGTAGCCGCGAGTCCGATCGACGGTTCGATGACGACAACGGTGACTGGCGCGAATGCTGGCGATGTTTGTCGCGTGATCGAGGCGGCGCATCAGGCGTTTTTGAAATGGCGCGTTGTGCCGGCGCCGGTGCGAGGTGAATTCGTTCGACGCATCGGACAGAAGCTGCGTGAACGTAAAGCCGATCTTGCCGAACTGGTGACGATCGAGGCGGGCAAGATCACCAGCGAATCGCTCGGCGAGGTGCAGGAGATGATCGACATTTGCGACTTTGCTGTCGGCCTGTCGCGGCAACTGCATGGCCTGACGATCGCGAGTGAGCGTCCGGGGCATCGCATGATGGAACAGTGGCATCCGATCGGCGTGGTTGGCGTGATCAGTGCGTTTAATTTTCCCGTTGCCGTCTGGGCTTGGAATGCGATGCTCGCGCTTGTCTGCGGTGATGCGGTGGTGTGGAAGCCGAGCGAGAAGACGCCTCTGACCGCCGTCGCGACGCATCGACTGGTCAGCGATGTCGCTCTGGCTTCGACCGACCTGAACATCCCGGACGGCTTGCTGGGTCTTGTTGTCGGCGGTCGCGATGCGGGTGAGGCGCTTGCGTCGGATCGTCGTGTGCCGCTGGTGAGTGCGACGGGCTCGACACGCATGGGCAAGCGCGTGGGCGAAGTCGTCGGCGCGCGACTCGGTCGGACGATCCTCGAGCTCGGCGGTAACAATGCGATGATCGTCGCGCCGAGTGCGGATCTTGAATTGGCGGTCCGTGCGATCACGTTTGCCGCCTTCGGTACGGCGGGTCAGCGCTGCACGACGCTGCGCCGATTGATCGTTCATGAATCGGTCTACGACCGGTTGATTCCACGCATCAAGGCCATCGCAGGTAAGCTGAAGGTTGGCGATCCGCGCACGGCGGGGACGTTGCTGGGGCCGCTCGTCGACGAGATGAGTTTTTCCGGTATGCAGAAGGCGATCGAAAGTGCAAGGAAGGTTGGCGCGAGCGTTCACGACGGGTCTCGTGTGACCGAAGGCGTGCCCGCCGGGGGATTTTATGTAAGGCCGGCGATCGTTGAAGGAATCGATCCGCACGCGGAGGTGGTTCAACATGAGACGTTCGCGCCGATTCTTTATGTGCTTAAGTACAAGACGCTCGACGAAGCGATCGCAATTCAGAACGGCGTTCCGCAGGGGCTCAGCAGCGCGATCTTCACCACCGACGTGCGTGAGGCGGAGCGCTTTATGAGCCCGGCGGGCTCTGATTGCGGGATCGCCAACGTCAACATCGGGACCAGCGGCGCAGAGATCGGTGGGGCCTTCGGCGGAGAAAAGGAGACCGGCGGAGGTCGCGAATCGGGCAGTGATTCGTGGAAGGCCTACATGCGACGCACCACCAACACGATCAACTACTCCGACGCGTTGCCGCTCGCCCAGGGCGTGAGCTTTGACGTTTGATCGGAGAACTGAAGTTCTGGATCGCATTCGTCCGATAAGGGGAATGTGATCGACTCTCTGCTCGAGGCATGTTCGTTTGATGATCCGTCCGGCGGCATGCGTCCGATTCAGGATGCAGGGGTGATCTCGCGTGTCGCGGGACTCGTCGCAGGACTCTTTGAAAGAAATCGCTGCGCGATCGTGGAGCATTGTCCGTGGCTGAGGCAATTGATCCCCGACGAGATTCCGTCGGGCGTGTATGCGATCGCGCGCGACGGTTCGCTGTCGGTCCGTGTCGAGGATTTTTCGGATGCCGAAGAGGATGTCATCAGTGCAAGGCGGGCAGTTGCAAGGACCGAACGGAAGTGTTCGGGCCCGCCTGACCTTGAATGCGACTTGAGCGGCGAATGTGACGGGAGCGGCGAATGTGACGGGAGCGGCGGAGGCGACGGGAGCGGCGGAGGCGATTGGAGTGTCATCGAGACGAGTTGGCTCGGCGGGACGTCGGTTCCGCGACGGGCGGCGGAGTGTGCGCTAGCGCGAGTGGATGTTTCGGTGCCGGCGGCGGTGTTGATTGCGCCGATTCATCCGCAGGTTACGCGTGTGTTGCTCGACAAGTTGTCTGTTGATCAGATGCTGCTGGTGATCCTGCCGGAGGATGAGTCGATTGGCCACCATTTGTCGCTGGTGGATGTGTCGGAGGAGCTTTCGCGCGGGCGACTTCGGATTTGTGCCGGGCTGCGTTGGGGTGAGCAGCTCGCGGAGCTTTTTGAGTCGCCGATCGAATTGCCGATCCCAACTCGATTCGTGCGGGTCGGTTCGACCCCGAGCGACATCTCGGACCGGATCCAATCGCTTGCGCAGCCGATCATCGCCAGCGCGGCCGAGCGATTGGCGGTGCGCCTGTCGTCGATCACGACGTCAGATCGGTCGCCGCTGAGGCCCGCGAAGAGCGTGCTTTTGATGGGTAGCAGTCGATTTGCGTTATGGAACGATGCTTCGATGCGGTTGTGGAACGTTGAGCTGACTGAAGAACAGGCGTCCGAACTGGAACCTGAATTCTCGCCGATGGGCGTTAAGGTCGATCTTGCGCATCCGATCGAGCGGTCGCCGGCACAGCTTGCGAAGTGTGCGGTGGATGCGGATGTTGTGTTCAGTGCCGATTTCGGGCGGGCGGAGCATCCGGGTTTTTTGCCGGCCACGGTTCCGTGGATGTGTTTTGCTCAATCGCGAGTGCCGCGCGCGCCGTCGGACGCGGCTGACGAGCGGTCACGTGATCGCGTGGTCGTGATGAATGCAGATCTGCTGACCTTGGCGCTTGCGACGTGGGGAGAGCGTCGGACGATCGATGTGCGAGCGATTGATGTGCGAGATGTCGATCAGGATTCGCTTGTTGCGACGGCGGCGAAGCCCACGAGCCGCGGGCCGACGGTACTTTTGATGGATCGTCAGCCGGACGTCGTGCCTGAATCGATTGAACGATTCTCAACGCATCGACTATTGTGGGATCATCTCGAGAAGGTGATCACGCATGGCGAGCAGGCGAGATCGGTAGGGGCTGTTGATTGGCTGAAGCGTGAAGCGCGGCGATTCAGCATCGATCCCGACACGCTGCCGCTCGACCTGCTGATGTTGCGACGTGTGATCCCAGTCCTGGCCCGCGCGACAGCGAAGCGGCTATCGCGTGAGCGGTCGGGCTTTCAGATTTGGGGCGAAGGCTGGCAGGACGAACCGGAACTTTCGAACGTCTGGCGCGGACCGATCAAGGATGTGCGGACGTTCGACCATGTGATCGATACCTCGGGCCGACTGGTCGATGTGTGGGCGGGGCTGAAACATCATCCGGTGCGGACGATGGGGCGAGCGATGCTGGATGCGTGGACGGGCCAGACGATCGAATCGAGACATCAGGGGCGACTGTCGATCACGAGCCGACTGATTCAGCGGATCATCTGTGTGGCGACGGACACGTAGCGCGAGCGGAGGTCGTAAAGGCCGGCGTCGAGGGCTTGTTGCTCGTCGGGCGAGAGGTTGCCGCGTGTCTTTTCGTCAATCACGCCGAGCAGATCGAGTTGATACCGGGCCATATCCAGATCGACGGGCATTTGTTCTTCGCCCATTTCTCCGAGGTAGTAATAGGCCTGTGTCAGTAGCGTGGAGACGAGTCCTTCGAGGTTGGCGGGCGGAAGGTCGCGGGCGCGCGGGGCATCCGAGCGTGAGGATTCAGCGCGTGACGCAGCCTCGCGTTCGGCGTTTGCGGAGCGTTCGGCGGCTTGCTCGGCGAGGCGCTGCTTTTCTTCCTGTGCCTGTCGCTTCCAATCATCGTCGATCTGAATCACACCCATCGTTGACATCTCCTGATCTAGACGCTCAAGGATAGACGCTTTGCATCCAGAGACAAGCGACAACAAATGGTTAGGATCAATTGACGGTGCAGGAACACACATTGACATTGGATTCGACGAAGCGTGTCAGTCCGCTACGCGAGCTGATTGTTCTGGCGATCCCGACGATCGCTCAGATGGCCAGCTACACGCTGTTGCAGTTTGTGGATACGTTGATGCTCAGTCGCGTGGGCGATCGAGAGGCGACGGCTGCGGGTCAGGCTGGCGGGATGCAGTTTTCGTTTCTGTCGTTCGGATTCGGCGTCCTGCTGTTGGTCAACGCGCTTTCGAGTCAGGCCTTTGGTCGTAAGGATTTTCGAACGTGCGGGCAGGTGATGTGGCAGGGGATTTATGTTGCGATCGGATTCGGGCTTCTTCTGCAGTTGATGCAGCCGTTCGCCGAGCCGATGTTTTTGCGACTTGGTCATGCCGCGGAGCTTGCAGAGCTCGAGGCGGTTTATTTTCAGATTTTAACCGGCGCGGCAGTGCTGAAGCTGATGCAGTCGGCGATGAGTCAGTTTCTGATATCGATCGATCGCGCGGCGCTGGTGCTGGTCAGCGCGATCGTCGGATGCGTGGTGAATGTGGGGCTGAATTGGATCTTGATCTACGGCAACCTCGGACTGCCGGCGATGGGCGTGGCGGGTGCGGCGTGGGGGACGGTCGGGGCCATGCTCGCGGAGCTGCTGGTGATGGTGGCGTTCGTCGCAAGCGCCCACATTCGCAGGACGTATCATCCGTTCGATGCGAGGCTTCGTCCGAAACTGCTCGGCCAACTGCTGAAGCTCGGCACGCCCGCAGGCCTTGCGCTGTCGGCGGAGGTGATGGCGTGGAGCCTGTTTAACGTTTGGGTCATCGCGCAGTTTGGTGAGATTGCGATGCAGGGGAACAACTATGCGTTCCGTTACATGCTGATCGCGTTCATGCCTGCCATCGGCGTGGCGCATGCGGTGACGGCCTTGGTGGGTCGTTACATCGGCGCGGGTGATTGGTCTGGCGCGCGGCGACGTGCGCATTGGGGCTTTGCGGTCGCGTCTGTGTATATGGTCAGCGTGGGCGTGGGCCTGATGGTTTTCGGCGAGTCGTTGATTCGGCTGTTTACGGAGGATGCGGAGGTGATTCGCATCGGCGCGCGGATTCTGATTTTCATGGGGGCGTATCAGATTCTCGACGCGATGTATGCCGTCTATTCCGGCGGGCTGCGCGGGGCGGGCGATACGCTCGTGCCGAGCATCGTGATGATCAGCCTGAACTGGGGCCTGACCGTCGGGGCCGCGTATCTGACGACGATTTATTTCCCCGAGTTCGGCCCGGGCGGGCCTTGGACGGTGTTGTGCATCTACGGCACGCTGGTGGGGATCTTCATGCTGCTACGATTTCAATTCGGTCCGTGGACGAGCGGACGCAGGCAGTTGCAGAGGCACGGCGGTGCAGTCGCGCATGAAGCGTGATTGCGCATGAAGCGTGATTGCGCATGAAGCGTGATCGCTCATTAGAGCGTGATCGTGTATGGATCGCGATTGCGGATCAGTAGACGAGCACGGAATGCACGGGGATGTCACCGAGTTTGCTGCGGCCGTTGAGCGCGTTGATTTCGATGAGCGTGCACGCCCCGACGATCGCCCCGCCGCACTGTCGTACGAGGTCGCAGCAGGCTTTCATGGTTCCGCCGGTCGCGAGGACGTCATCGACGACCACCACGCGATCGCCGGGTCGGATGGTGTCCATGTGCATTTCGAGCGAGCCGTTTCCGTATTCAAGTTCATAGGTCGTGCTGACTTTTTGGAACGGGAGTTTGCCGGGCTTGCGGATGATGCCGAACCCCGCCGAGATCGCGCACGCGACGGCGGTTCCGAAGATGAATCCACGGCTCTCAGCGCCGATGACCAGATCGACGCTGCGTCCGCGATAGGGGTTTGCCATCAGTTCGATCGACAGCGCGAGCGCTCGCGGCGAGGCGAGCAGAGGCGTGATATCGCGAAACAAAACGCCCGGCTGTGGGAAGTCGGGGATGTTTCGGATCGTTTGCTTGAGGTATGCGATCGGGTCGTGCATGGCATTGGATCATACGCACGTCGATTCGTCTGTCATACTCCGCGGGGTGCGGTTTTCATTTGCCTCGATCGGCTTTTGATCTACATTTCCGATCGCGGGTATTTTTTGAAGGAGCACCTTGATGGCCAAGCCGAAGACGAAGCGTGTGAATGTGTGTCTGATCGGGCAGAAGTTCATGGGCCGAGCGCATAGCAATGCGTATCTGAAGGCCGCGCGGTTTTTCGATCTACCGGTCGAGCCCGTGATGCACACGATCGTCGCGCGTGATGCTGCGGGCGTGGCGAGCTTTGCCGAGCGATGGGGCTGGGCACAGTCGAGCGTGGATTGGAAGCGTGCGATCCGCGACGAGGCGATCGATCTTGTCGATGTGACCACGCCCAACAACAAACATCTTGAGTTCGTCCTCGAAGCTCTTGATGCAGGCAAGCATGTCGCGTGCGAAAAGCCGCTCGCCGCCACGCTGAGTGATGCCAGGCTCATGCGTGATGCGGCGCGGAAGGCGAAGAAGAGTCGCACGTTCGTCTGGTACAACTATCGTCGCGTGCCTGCGGTTGCGGCGGCTTATCAGCTTGCGCGTGAGGGTCGGCTTGGTCGTATCTATCATGTGCGCGCGTTTTACCTGCAGGGCTGGGCCAGCTCGCCTGACATCCCGCTGATCTGGCGATTCGACAAAAAGCAAGCCGGCTCGGGTTCGCTCGGCGATCTGGGGGCACATGTGATCGACATGGCGCGGTTCATCACCGGAGAGGAGTTTTCCGAAGTGACCGGCGCGCTGAGTCAGACGTTCATCAAGGAGCGAACGATTCCCACCGAGGCCGGCGGGGCGGGGATCGCCAGCGGGGCCAAGTCTTCGGGAAAGAAGGGAAAAGTCACGGTCGATGACGCGATCCTGGCGATCGGACATCTGACCGGCGGAAGTGTGTTTAGTCTTGAGGCCACGCGATTTGCGACCGGTCGCGAGAATAAGAACGGCGTGGAGATCAATGGCGAGAAGGGGAGTTTGTATTTCAATTTCGAAGACCTGAACAACCTGTATTACTTCGACGCGACGGCCTCGCGGCATGTGCAGGGCTGGACCAAGATTCAGGCGAGCGTGCCCGGCGTGCATCCGTATCAGGCCGCCTACTGGCCGACGGCGCACCCGCTGGGCTATGAGCACGCGTTCGTCAATCAGGCGGTGGATATGTTCCGAGTGCTAGGCGGGCAGAGGCCGGAAGTTCCGCTGCCGGATTTTGCTGATGCGTACGAAACGCAACGGGTGCTCGAGGCGATCGAGGT
Organism: Planctomycetaceae bacterium; assembly: GCA_027487775.1. Classification (GTDB taxonomy): domain Bacteria; phylum Planctomycetota; class Phycisphaerae; order Tepidisphaerales; family Tepidisphaeraceae; genus JAIYCY01. Next base: position 26,214 of record JAIYCY010000034.1, on the reverse strand, counting down.
CGCCGCCCGCGATCGCTCGCCGGTGAAACTGAGCAGCATTCAGTAACCGGTATCGACCGACGCGCTACGTCAATTGAGATTCTCACAACTACTCTCCAGTCAATCTCAAACTACTCTCGAGTGAATCAAACTTCTTGTGAGTGACTCACAATTCGCTTTGAGAGTTTGGCGGATCCGCGGCATGGCCCAAACGATCAATGGTGAGCCGTCTCTATACGACGGGCGTGGGACAGTGTCGCAGGCGATCCATCATTGAGCCGCGACGATGGGTTAGCTGAGATGCGGGGCGTTCATGAGGAGATTTCGCCGATGGCCCAGACGGCGAGCAGGGCGAGGATGGCCAGGCCGTTGATACCTAGGCCGAGTGCGGCGAAGAGCTTTTTGGACGGTCCGACGACGAGTCCGATGATGCCAAGGAGTGCGCCGACGCCGAGGAAGATGAAGCTGCAGCAGAGGCCGAGTCCGCCGGCGACGAGTTGTTTCATCGAGCCGTCGGTGTCGTTTTGCATCCAGTTGGGATCGTTGAATGCGTCGGGATTTTGGGCGAGTTCGGGATGTTTGGCGATGACCATGGCGCAGACGACGACGGAGACGATCGCTCCGACACCGGCGAGGAGTCCGATGACGAGGGAGAGGATGCCGAGCATGGAATGCTTGAGCGGGGGTTGCGGGTAGCCGTAGGGTTGCTGGGGGTAGGGCTGGTATGCGTGGGGTTGTTGTCCGTAGGGGTTGGGTGAGGGAGGGTATTGGCTCACGCGAGTCTCCTGTCGAGTGGATGGGTCTGATTTGAACGGGAGTAGGATGATCGAGGGAAGCAGATAGCACAAGGGGAAAGGCGAGGTGGGTGTTGATGGAGATGGTTTGTTGGCGAAACGAGTCGAGTGGATGGAGAATCGGGCGATGGCAGCCTTGGGATATTTCGTGCCGGAGTTTCCGAATCAGACGCACATCTGGATGTGGCGAGAGATTGTGGCGTTGCGTCGGGCGGGTGTGCGGGTGCGGTTGATTTCGACGCGTGCGCCTGGGGCGGATGCGTGTCGGCATGATTTTGCGGAGGAGGCGCGGTTCGAGACGTTTTATGTGTATCCGCCGGGCGTGATGGATGCGATGGGTGCGATGATGCGTGGGGTGGGCGTGGTGGGTTATGCGATGTCGCTCAATGAGAGTGGGGTGAAGCAGAAGGCTCGTGCGATGTTGCTATCGGCATGTGCGCGTCGGATGTGTGCGTGGGCGCGGCGGGAGGGCGTTGGGCATGTGCATGTGCATAGCGCAGCGGATGCGGCGCATGTGGCGTCGATGTCGCATCGGATGGGCGGGCCGGGATTTAGTGTGACGTTGCATGGGGACTTGGAGGTTTACGGGCGGGATCATGGGAGGAAGTTTGAGCGAGCGTCGTTCATTGCGACGGCGGGCCGTCATTTGATTGAGTCTGTGGCGCGCTTGGGAGTGGAGCGTGAGCGGATTTTGTCATTGCCGATGGGGGTGGAGACGGGGAAGTTTACGCCGCGTGGTTGGGATGAAGGGGACGACGTGGGTGTGTTGAGATTGGTGACGGTGGCGCGGCTGCATCGATGCAAGGGTCATGTGCATACATTCGAGGCGATGAGGCGATTGTTGGATGAGGGTATTTTGGTGGAGGCGACGCTGGTGGGTGAAGGGCCGCACCGATCGGAGATCGAAGCGGAAGTGAGACGGTTGGGGTTGGTTGAGCGCGTGAAGCTTACGGGGAGTTTGGGTGAGGCGGGCGTGCGTGAGGCGATGAGGCGCGCGGATGTGTTTGTGCTCACGAGTGTTGGCGCGGGTGAGGCGTCGCCAGTGGGCGTGATGGAGGCGATGAGCAGTGGGTTGCCGGTGGTGGTATCGGTGATCGGATCGACGCCTGATATGGTGCGTGATGGCGTGGACGGATTTTTGACTGGGCAGGGGGATGTAGAAGGGATTGCGCGGGCGTTGCGTGAGATGTCGCGAGATCGAGCGAGGCGAAGGCAGATGGGCGAGCGAGCGCGGGAGCGGGCGGTGGAGCAGTTTGATGCCGGCGTGGGTGCGATGCGTTTGTTGGAGGCGATCGAGCGATGGGGCGGACTGAAGTTGCGAGGGCAGGCGTAGGCGGTGTGGCGGGGGCTTTGTTTGAAGCGTGAGATGGAGTTGATGAGGTCGATGTGATTGATTGGAGGGAGGTGATTGATTTGAAGGGTGTGATGCTGGATGGGTGTGATGTCGGTGTTGCTGGCATGCGTGAGATGGGGGCGCGAGGGATGAGTTGGTGGCGTGCGGGAGTTGAGTCGTGAAAAGAGAACAACCCGCCGACTCGGTTGAGTTGGCGGGTTGGGCTTTGTGCGGGTGACTATTGGGTTTGTGGCGGGGTGCGGGTTTGTTGTGTTGCGTTGTGTTGCTGTGTTGGTCTGTTGGGGTGTGCGGTGGATTATTGATCTGCGCGTTCGATTTGCCAGTATTCGAGTTCGAGGGGCGTGGGGCGGCCGAAGATGCTGGTGATGATGCGGACCTTTCCTTGATCTGCGAGGATTTCGTCGACGACGCCCTCGAAGTTTTCGAAGGGGCCTTCGCGAACTTTGACGCGGTCGTCTTTTTTGAATTTGACGTCGAGTGTGACGTCTTCTTCGGGTCTTTCGGCCTCTTCGAGCATGCGGGCCTGATCTTTGGGGGTCATGGGGCTGGGTTTGCCGCCTGAGCCGATGAAGTCACCGACGCCGTCGGTTTCTTTGATCATGAACCAGACTTTGTCGGGGATTCGCCCGTCGGCTTCGGTTTCGAGTTCGACGAAGACGTAGCCGGGATAGAGCTTGCGATCGGCTTCCTTTTTGACTCCGCCCTTCATGGAGCGAACGCGTTCTGTGGGCACGAGTACGCGCCCGACGCGTTTTTCGCCGTCGAGGTCGAGGCCTTCGATTTTGGCTTTGCGAACCAGGCCCTCACGGACCTTGTCTTCTTTATTGGTTGCGACGCGCAGGACGTAGAAACGCATGGGACTATTGGCTCGGTGGGAGAAAGGTTTTCATTCCGCCGGTGTGGGCGAGCCGCCGAACATTTCGAGCGGCGAGATCTTCCAGATGTCGATGACGTAGAAGAAGAGTTGGTAGATGACGTCGAAGGCAAAGAGCATGACTGCGATCGCGATCATGAAGATGACGACGATGCGGGTAGCGCCGACCAACTGGCTCCAGGTGGACCAGTTGACTTTTTTCATTTCCGCGTCGGTGTCGATGAGGAATTGGCAGCGACGTGTGCCGTTGACGAGCCACCAGATCGCCAATCCTGCAAAGACGGCGAATCCGGAGGTGACGCCGAGGCGGATGTTGGTGTCCTGAACGAGGGCAGCGCTTTCGCGGTAGATGAAAGAGCCGATGAAGGCGAAGATGACGCCCAGGCCGATGGCGGTGCCGAGTCGAGTCCAGTAGCCTTGGCCGCGTTTGTAGATGGCGAAGAATCCGCGCGAGGGAGCTGAGGATTTGGTGGGACCGGAGGAGCCGGGCAGTGGGCTGGTGCTTTCGAGGCTGGACATACCGGGAACCTGACTTGCGCGAAGTGCGATGTGAGTACCGCGATAACGGGTAGCGGTCGGACGAAGGTTTTTGACCTTCAGCACGCCGTGCAGGAGTCGAACCTGCAACCTGCCGCTTTGGAGACGGCTGCTCTGCCAATTGAGCTAACGGCGTATGCGAGCTTTCCCGATTGTAACCGAATCAAGTCCAAGCAAAAGGCGACGGGGTCGGATGGACGACGGCGCTGTTGCCGGATGGCGAGCCCGGATTACGGATCGGGGTGTCGAGCTTGCTTACTTGCCCTTTTTGACTTTGTGCTTGGTATGGCGTTGAAGTCGTGGGCAGAACTTCATCATGCCCTCGAACTTCTTTTTGTTGCCGTCGATGCCTTTGACCTTCAACTGCGTACGGTAGTTGAGATCGCCGGTCTCGGTGCACTGGAGCCAAACGAATTCTCTGTTGTCCTTGGCCATGATGTCCTCTGAAAGTTCTGCGGTCGGCGGATGTCGGGCGGGGCAAGCCGCCAAATCAACCGCCGACCGCAGACGAGCTAATGGATACGTTCAATCACGAGTCGAACGACGGTAGGGGTCGGACGATTACTCGAGGATCTTGGTTACGATACCTGAGCCGACGGTTTTGCCACCTTCGCGGATAGCGAAGCGGAGTTTTTCCTCCATCGCGATTGGAGCGATGAGCTCGACTTCGATGGAGATGTTGTCGCCGGGCATGACCATTTCGGCGCCCTTGAGTTTAACGGAGCCGGTAACGTCGGTGGTACGGAAGTAGAACTGCGGCTTGTAGCCCGTGAAGAACGGGGTGGAGCGGCCGCCTTCTTCCTTGGTCAGGATGTAGACTTCGCCGTCGAACTTCTTGTGCGGCGTGATGCTCTTGGTGGCGCAGACGACCTGACCGCGTTCGACGTCATCCTTTTCGATACCGCGGAGGAGCACGCCGGCGTTGTCGCCTGCGATGCCGACGTCCATGGTCTTGTTGAACTGTTCGATGCCGGTGACGACGGAGGTCTTGTTACGACCGAAGCCGATGATTTCGACGGCTTCGCCCATCTTGACCTGGCCGCGTTCGATACGACCGGTGACGACGGTTCCACGGCCCTTGATGGAGAAGACGTCTTCGATCGGCATAAGGAAGGGCTTGTCGTTTTCACGGACAGGCTCGGGGATTTCCTTGTCGAGCGTGGCGACGAGTTCGTCGATGCACGCGTTGGCGGTTGCATCGGCGGGGTTGTCGAGGGCGGGCTTGGCCGAGCCCTTGACGATGGCGGCGGCATCGCCGTCGAAGCCGTACTTGGTGAGGAGTTCGCGGACTTCCATTTCGATGAGTTCGAGGAGGTCCGGGTCAGCGAGGTCGACCTTGTTGATGAAGACGACGATCTTCGGCACGCCGACCTGCTTGGCGAGCAGGATGTGCTCGCGGGTCTGGGGCATGGGGCCGTCAGCAGCGCTGACGACGAGGATCGCGCCGTCCATCTGGGCGGCACCGGTGATCATGTTTTTGATGTAGTCCGCGTGACCGGGGCAGTCGACGTGGGCGTAGTGTCGGATTTCCGACTCATATTCCACGTGAGCCGCGGCGATCGTGACCGTCTTGGTCGCGTCGCGGTCGATACCGCCCTTGGCGATATCCTTATAGCTCTTGGCGGTGGTGCCATACTTGGACTGCGAACGCGCTGCGAGCGCGGCGGTCAGGGTCGTCTTGCCGTGGTCGATGTGACCAATCGTGCCGACGTTCACGTGGGGCTTTTTACGTTCGAATACGCCCTTAGCCATTGCAATGCCTCCAGAAAGCGTTGGGTTAGCCGAATGCCATTCATTCCCGAATGCCGAAAATCTTGTTTGGAACTCGCCTTGCTGCCGAACCACTCGGCAATCTGACATTCGGCGTTCGGCATTCCTACGCAAAGCTGATGGCGAGGGTTGAACTCGCGACCTCGTCCTTACCAAGGACGCGCTCTACCGACTGAGCTACATCAGCGACACAAGTCAAAAGCGATACGAATCAAATACGCTTCAGCAGTTTGTCCATCTCACCACTCGTCCAATACATCGGTTCGTCTTGCTCAAGACAACCATGCATTGCACGCACTACGCCTCAATTGATCCGGTTCCGCGTGCATCTATCCCTGCCAGCCGACATTTCGTTGGGCACCACCGATGAGAATGATGCCCACGAAGGGAATCGTCGGGCGGGGCGAACATGCGAAACACGATCCGAACATCGACGATCATGGACGCGCCGGTGGCGCGGTCACGATTTCGATCGAGCCGAGTAGTATAAGAGGCGCTCGGGGTATGTCAAACGTCCTACATCCAACTCAGATTTCCAGCCGGGCAAAATCTCTTGAGTTTGCGGGGGTGTTGAAGCCGGATGTCGGGCGTGTTATATTGCTCGGCTCGATTTAACCCAAGAGGACGGTCATGGCCAAGAAGGAAGTCGTCGCGGTATTCAAAGTTCGTGCACCCGGGGGCACTGCCACGCCCGCGCCGCCTGTCGGTCCGACGCTGGGTCAGTATGGTGTGAATCCTGGTCAGTTCATCCAGCAGTTTAATGCCAAGACCGCCGCCGCCAAGGGCACGATCTGCGTGGCAGAGGTGACGACGTACAAGGACCGCACCTTCACGTTCATCATCAAGAGCAGCCCTGCGGCTTCGCTGTTGTGCGAAAAGGCTGCGGTTGCTGAGAAGAACAAGAAGGGCCGCAGCAAGGGGTCGGGCGAGCCGAACAAGAAGAAGGTCGGCAAGAAGCTGACCATGAAAGAGTGCGAAGAAATCGCCAAGGCCAAGCTCCCTGACATGAATGCCTTCGACGTGAAGAAGGCCGCCCGCAGCATCGCGGGCACCGCCCGATCGATGGGCATCGTTGTTGAAGGCTGATTGGCTCAAATTCATCAAGTTTGTGGCGATTTGTCCAAAAGGCAAAGCCGCAGTAAGGCGATAAGTACGACGAGTCATGGAGTCGCCACCAGCTATGGTTCGAATGGATGAGAGAGGTCGTCTGACGCGAGCAAAGTAGTGGTGTAAATGACGAAGTGACTCGGAACCAGCATTTGAATCAGAAGTAGACGAAGTGAATGACAGTTTGATTTGGTTGACAAAATGTTTTGCCTGACCACGGGCACGATCCACAAGAGCCATCCATTTGGGCTTTTTTCGGGGATCGGATCGATTCGGGTTTCCGGATCGGGAGTGGGAGCTTCGGACGCCGCTTGTAAGAGCGTCCAGAGAGCGAAAGCACAATGGCCAAAGCCGTTGCATCTGTTGAAGTCGCAGGCCGTTCCAAGCGGTATCGCGAATCGTTCAAGACCTTCAAGCCCGAGTTGATGACCGTTGAGGCAGCTGTGAAGCAGCTTCGCACGTTCAAGCCGACGAAGTTTGATCAGTCGGTCGAGCTGATTTTCAAGCTCGGCATCGACGCCAAGCACGCCGACCAGATGATCCGCACGAGCGTTTCTGTGCCTCACGGCATCGGTAAGAGCAAGCGTGTCGTGGCGATGGTGAGCGAGAACCTGGTTCAGACCGCACTCGACGCCGGCGCGATCAAGGCAGGCGGTCAGAGCTTTATCGAAGAGATCGAGAAGACCAACTTTACGGATTTTGATGTCGCCATTGCGACGCCCGACATGATGCGATTCGTCGGTAAGCTCGGTAAGGTGCTTGGTCCGAAGGGCCTCATGCCCAGCCCGAAGGCCGGCACGGTGACCACCGATGTCGCGACCGCCGTGCGTGAATACACCGCCGGCAAGATGGAGATCCGCAACGACGCGGGCGGTAACATCCACAGCGTGGTCGGCAAGCTGAGCTTTGACGACACGAAGCTCGTCGAAAACATTCAGGCGATGATCAGCACCGTTCGCCGCCTGAAGCCCGCCGCATCCAAGGGTGTCTACATGCAAAAGATCACGCTGAAGGGTTCGATGACCCCGGCGGTTTACGTGAATCCCGAGTGAGTTCTGTTCGCATCGTTCAATGTAATGAATGGGTGAAATGCTCGACGACGGGCAATGAACACAGAGCAGTGAACAGAGAGCAGTGAACAGAGAGCAGTGAACAGACGACGAATCGAATTGGCGTATCGAAGATAGCGAATCGAAAGTGAGTTTCCCATGAGCAAGAAAATCAAAGGTCTGATCGAGAAGGAACTCGGGAGCAAGTTTAAGGACATTGACAACGTCGCGGTCCTGAATCCCGCCGGTCTCGATGGCAACAAGACCAACCTCATTCGCCGCAAGCTGAATGAGCAGGGCATGAAGATGACTGTGGTGCGTAACAGCCTCGCACGACGTGCGGGCGGCGCGACGAAGCTGAAGGGCTTCGAGAAGCTGCTCGCCGGCCCGAGTGCGGTGGTGTACGGACCCGGCAAGGGCGCAAGCGCGGTCGCTCGACTGCTCGTTGACCTGAAGAAGGACAACGACAAGCTCGAGTTTCGCGGAGTCTTCTTCGAAGGCGAGGCCTTTGAGGGCGATGCCGGCGTGAAGCTTGTCAGCACGTTCCCGACGCGAGAAGAAGCGATCGGACAGGTGGTAGCGGCGCTGCTCGGACCGGCGTCCGGCATCGCCGGCGCACTGAACCAGGGCGGCATGTTGGCTGCATTGGTGGAGGCCGTCGAGAACAAGCCCGGACAGAATCCCGGCTGAGCACAGAGGTGAGCTCAAGGCCGAGCTCAGAGTTGAACAGCCGACGTGATTTGCGTCGGATGATTTGAGAACGGATCAAAGTTTGAAGTGAATTTCTGATGGATCGACAGCCTTGACAGCCCTCTTCGGAGGTTAAATCGGCTCGCAGTGAGCCGGGCTATTGTGGCGGGTCCGAATCGACACGGCGTGATGACGGCCGGCAACAGTCATCAAGTGAAGGAAGAACGTCATGGCAGAAGCAGCAATCGAATCCCTGGGTGACCAGCTGGCCGGTCTGACCGTCAAGCAGGCGGTTGAGCTGAAGAACTACCTCAAGGAAAAGTACGGCATCGAGCCTGCAGCAGGCGGCGGCGTGGTGATGGCGGCGGCAGCGGGCGGCGCGGCTGCTCCTGCGGCTGAAGAGGCTCCGTCGAACTTCGACGTTGTCCTGAAGTCAGTCCCCGCTGACAAGAAGATCGCGGTGATCAAGGAAGTCCGCGCGGCCACCGGCTTGGGTCTCAAGGAAGCCAAGGACATGGTCGATGGCGCTCCGAAGACCGTCAAAGAAGCTCTTCCGAAGGAAGAAGCCGAGAAGCTCAAGAAGTCGCTCGAAGCCGCCGGCGCGGTTGTCGAACTCAAGTGAGCCTTTTATCGCCTGTTCGATCTTGTGCCGACTCTTACCCGAGTCGGCATCGATCCGAAGAGGCAGCTTGTCCCAGACCGCATCGACCGCGAGCCTACCCTGGCCCGCGGTCGTTGCTTTTTTGCAGGTTGAGAAATCGCCGTGACTGCCGGGCACGGAGTCGGCGTGCGTGCGTAGCAGGCGGGATCGGATCGCATTATCCGCCGCGTTCGTGGATCGGCGGGACGACTTGCCGGACGGCCTGGTAGCGCTCGAAGTTGAGGATGATGGCGTCGAGGTGTGGTCTGGGTGTGCCGGGTAGATTGATGTGGCGCGCGATGCGGTGGAGCATGCGATCGACGAGCGATTCATCGAGGAGTCGCAAGAGTCGCACGCCGAGCGCGAGTCGTCGCGTGCCATCGCGATAGCGAAGTTGAAAGAGATAAGCGGAGGCGATTTCCGGTTCGCTGGTGATGGCGTTTCGAATCCGTGAGGAGAGTTGAGCGGTGACCGGTGCGGGTGATTCGACGATGAAATCTTCGTGAAGCGGTGCGAGGTCGAGCTCGACCTGACGCAGGTAGGTTGGCGCGATCAGTCCGCCGGTGATGCGGGCAAGCTCGGCTCGGCTGAGGAAGCAGTTTGCGCGATCGGCGACGTTGAGCCAGAGCCCTGTGGCGAGGTGCGGAAAGCTTTCACGCAGCATTTGCAGGAGCGGAAGGGCAAGAAAACTGGTACTGCCCGGCTGCCATCGCTGGAGGGCCTGAACGTCCGTAAACGCGATGACCGTCGGCGAACCGCGATCGTCGTCAGCGAGGATGATGCGCGCGGGCTTGGCATCCTCTTCGACCGGCATCAGCAGATTGGCATGGAGGAGGGCGTCGTAGATCGCCTGTCGACTTGCGGCCTCGCCGGTTTGATTCGGCTTATCGTTTTGATGGGGCCTTTCAGTTGATGACGCCGACTTGTCTGTCGAGGCGCCCGCATGGACGGTTGGCTTGTCTGCGGTCTTGTTGTTGGCCGGGTTCGGATGCGGCTCGGCAGTGCAGGCGAGGGCCTTGAGCAACCGCGGATTAGCGGGTGCGCGAGGCGGCAGCGACCATGGATCTCCGAGTGGCATTCTTCTTGATTGTATCGTCTGGATCACGGGTCGGGGAGAGATCATTTCCTCGCAGGCCATCGGGCCGGATTTCGGCGGATGACCAGTCCGATCGCCATGAAGAAGTTCGGGGAGGCGGTTCTTCGTCCGATCAAAACGCGGGCCTGAGCGATGATCACGTGCTATCGGGCGGCTCTTTGGCGGAGCATTTCGGTGACGAGTTGGTTGAGGTCTGCCGACTCCGGTAGGGCGGTACGGGCGCGGGTGAGCAGGACTTCGGCGTCGCTGCGCCGCTCGCCGAGTCGGATGAGGGCTTGGAGTGCGTCTTCGTCGGGGCCGGTGGGTATGGTGCGAGTGGGTGTGGGGACGGGACGAATCGGCCCGGTGACAAACTTCACGCATTTGCCCGCAAGCTCAGCGACGATGAGTTCGGCGGTTCGTTTGCCGATGCCGGGGAGCTTGGTCAGTGCGCGGGCATCGCGTGATTCGATGTGTGCTGCGAGCGTGCCCACGGGCTCGGTAAGCGCGCGTAGCGCGGTCTTGGGGCCGATGCCTTTGACGGTGGTGAAGAGATCGAAGAAGGCTCGATCTTCAGGGGAGAGGAAGCCGATGAGGCGTGGTTCGAGGTTTCCGCGACTGGCGTCGCCTTCAAGGTAGAGAAGCGTATGGAGTTCGACCTCGCGACCGATTCTGGCTCGGTAATGATCGAGGTCGCACGCGGGCACAAGCAGGCCGAGCGTCATCGGTCCGACTGCGAGGTCGATCGACGCATCGAGCGCGGCGGCGAGTGTTCCGGTGATTTTTCGGATCATGCTGCGAGAGGCCTTTGGAGCGTGCGAGCGCGAGAAGCGCTTGGCGAGCGAAAGCGTTCAGCGAGCGCGGGCGCCTTCGGGGCTCATGAGTTCGGCCATGGGGCGAACGTCCTTGACTCGAAGTTGGATGCCGCCGCCGGTGTTTTCGGGTGTGAAGATGGCGACGTATCCGGTTCGGTTGTCGAGGATGTAGAGGCCTTCTCCGCCCTTGATGACGCGCCCTGTGACGAGTTGATAGTCGCGCCCGACGACGGCTTCGGCGTGGGCGACCGGCTCGAAACGCAGATGGGCGGCGGTCAGCAGAAGGGCGGTGGTGATGAGGGCTGCGAGTGTGAATGTGCGGCGATTGAACATTTGAGGCTCACTCTCGGGAATTGTTTGTTGATCGATCTTCGGTGCGGTGACTTCGGCGCGGTGACTTCGGCGCGGTGGCGTTGTTGAAAGGGGGTCAGTTGCTGCGGCGTCGTCCTGCCGGAGCGGCGGGCTGATTGGCCTGCATGGCGGCGTCGAAGATTTGATTGAGGTTGATGACTGGGATGGAGCTGAGTTTATCCTGATTGTTCGGGGCGATCGCACCGAGTTCACCGTTGGCGACATCGAGGACGTAGATGACATCGACGCTTGCGCCGCTGGCTTCGCCGTCGACCATCAGATATTCGCCGGGTCTTCGCGTTTGGGCTTCGGCAGGTGTATCGGTCGATACCCGCCATGCGAGTGTGCCGAGGAGGATGACATTCACGAGCACGAGTGTGCCCATCACGGGTTTGGATCCGGGACGTTTCATGTTTTGCGGTCTCCGGTAAGAGTTCGGGTTGATGGTAGCGACGACAGTCAGACACCTGAAGGTCGCGAGGGTTGGGCCGGGTTTGGAAGGATGCGGGTCGTGAATTAGTCGAGGTGCGTTCTTTTGGCGTCGATGAAGAGTACGGAAAGGCCGATGATGCCCATGCCGAAGAGCGTGAACCATTGGACCATGTTTCCCCCTTCGGTCTTGACCTCCTGAGTGAATCCGCCGAGTCGGGCATCGGGCGGGCCTTCTTCTTCGTCCTGCGCGTGGGCGGTTGTGGGTGAAGCGAGAAGCGCCAGGGTGACGGCGCACCCCGCGAGCAGGGTGCGAGTCGGAATGCGAGTCGAAGACTTCATGTGGTGCATCATAACCATTGGTCGATCGGACGAGCAAGCTGACGGAAATCTCCCGCCCGCAGGCTGACGGTTTTCCACTTGGCGCTGCGTGTTCGCATGGCGGATCGGTAGTCGTCGATGCCCACGCCGAACATCCAGTACCAACGATCGCGAAAGAGGAACATGCCTTCTTCCGGCGCGATGGGCGGATCGATCCAGTAGACATAAAGAAGTACGCCGACGAAGCCATCACCGAAGACTTTCTGCCATTGGATGAGGTCTTCGACGTCGGATTGTTCCGCCCAGGTTTGGAAGCTGCGTCGGCTGCTGTTGGTGCGACACTGGCGTCCCTTGACGTCGACGAGCAGGTTTGGTCCGTTTTGTGAATAGACGACGAAGTCGAAGCTTTTGAGATTTCCCTGGACGTGAAGCGCGCGTTTGGCTTCATCGACAGCGACGTAAGCGATGCCGCGCTCGCGTAGCAGCCCTTCGAGGGCGGCCTCGTAATGAACGGATCGGTCGGCCATCACTGCACGCTCCCCTCAAATCCGCCGGTCGAACCAGACGAGAAACGACTCTGTCGATCGGATCATCGAGACGACTCAGACGACTTTGAGTCGGACGCGTTTCTTGCCTTTGACGATTTTCGCGCGTGCGACTTTTCGCGGCGCGCGTGGTTTGTAGATCATCGAATGGCCGAGTTGTTCGTTGGCGTAGGCGACGAGTTGTTCTGCGCTGGTGAAGATCTGTTCGTAGTCGTATTCGATGCTGTGGTATTCGCAGTTGTCGGTGGTGTAGTCGCGGCAGATGCGTGGGCGTGTTTCGTAGATGCCGCAACGATTGTCGGGCTGAAGGTGCTTGCATTTATTGAGGACGGCGAGGAACCACTTACCCTTTTCGATGAAGACGACGACGTTGTCGTGGACGAGATACCATCGGATGTTGTCGTAGTCCGCCGCCTTTTTGGGGCGATCGATCTGCAGGGCAAAGTAGCGGCAGCAAAGCGCTACGCACGAATCACAGAGGGAAGTGGCCATAGTTCGGGTTCAGAGAATAACCGGACGCCTAGCGACGTGGCAAAAGTCGCGGGCGTCGCGATTTCCTATGCGGATCGGTTGGGGCGTCCGAACGGGGTCGATATCGACTCACACTCAAATAGTGTCTCGCGTTGGTGTTCATCCAACAGATATCGACGACGACATCTACATGCTGGTGTCGGCGTGGGAGGTTTCGAGAACTGGCGTTAAAGGACATCCGGCACGGGTTCTACTTTCATGGGCTTTTGGGTGCGTGCGGATTCGTACATAGCGTCCATCAGCACGCTGAGCAGTACGCCGTGCCGAACGACAGCTTGTGGTTGTTCGGTGCCGAGGAGCGTGCGGATGAAATTGAGGTGGGGCGTGAAAGCGCTGGGCGATTCATCGAAAGGGACTTCGGGATAGAAGGGTTTGCCGTGTCGGTGACACTCGAGATACCCTCCGTGTGGGCCCGTACGGACTTGGAGGCGATCGGTTTGCAGGCGGATATCGACGTTCCAGCCGGGCGAGTTTCCGCCGATGGCGACACTGCCCATCGCGCCGCTTTTGAATCGCATGATTGCGACGCCGTTGATGTCGACGGCCGCGCCGAGATTGTCGATGAGGCAAGCGACCTCGACGACGGGTTCGTTCATGATCCACATCATGCCGTTAAGCACGTGAGATCCGCTGTCGTACATCTGCCCACCGCCCGAGAGGGCGGGGTCCTGCCGCCATGTGTTTGCAGTTGCCTTGAGCCAGCCCTGTGCGAGCCATCCCTGGATCAGTTGCGGTTTGCCGAGTTGTCCTGAGTCGCGGAGTTTTTTGATCGCCTGATACTCGGCACAGTAGGGGGCCTGGAAGGTGATGCCCAGATGTTTGCCGGTGGCTTTGACGGTTTTCCAGAGGTCGTAGCCGTGTCGGCTGTCGGTGACCATGGGTTTTTCGCAGAGCACGTGAAGCCCAGCCTCGAGAGCACGCTTGGCTTGAGCGTAGTGAAGCGTGTGGGGCGTGACGAGAACGACGGCGTCGATCGGTTGTGGCGGATGGTGAAAGAGTTGTTCGTAGTCGGAGAGTTCGAAGGCGTCACTAAAGTATTTTTGCTTGAACTCGGCGGTTCTTTTGGGATCGACATCGACGAGTCCGACGACTTTGCATTCAGGAATGTTTTTGAGCACCGAGGCGTGCCAGTTGGCCATTCCGCCGCATCCGACGATTGCGATTCGAATCATGTTGGGCTTCTCCTTGGAGCGGAAAAGCTAAGCTGCCGCGTCGGAGAATGCCAATGGGCTTATGGGCCTGCGTGGAATGCAGTGGAGGGGAAGCATCGTGCGTGAAGCGCCGCGCGTACAGCGTCGTGCTTGAAGCATCGTGCTTGAAGCATCGTGCTTGAAGCTTAGTTGGCGCCGCGTCTAAGGAGTACGGCGGGCACGGTGCTGAGGACGAGTTTGAGATCGCGCCAGAGGCTTCGTTTGCGTGCGTAGCGCATGTCCATGCGCATCCATTCTTCGAATTTGACTCGACTTCGTCCGTGGACTTGCCAGATGCAGGTGAGTCCGGGGGTGACGTCGTGGCGAGCGGCATGCCATCCCCGGCATGCTTCGGCCTCGTGCATCGGGAGCGGTCGCGGGCCGACGAGTGTCATTGTTCCGTTGAAGATATTGAAGAGTTGTGGGAGTTCGTCGATGGAGGATTTGCGGAGGAATCGCCCGATGCGTGTGATGCGTGGGTCGTTTTTGATTTTGAAGGCGGGTCCGTCTTGTTCGCTGAACTTTTTGAGTGCGCGTTGTTTGGCTTCAGCGTCGATGCACATGGTGCGGAACTTGAAGATGGTGAACGGTCGGCCTGCGATACCGGCGCGTTGTTGTCGGAAGACGACGGGTCCGGGCGAGTCGAGCCGGATGGCGAGCGCGGCGGCCGCCATCACGGGGCTTAGGGCGACGATCGCAGATCCTGAGACGGCGATGTCGAGTGCGCGTTTCCACCAAGGCAGGGGTTGGCGGAAGAGGTCATTCAGCGGCTTGATCTTGACGGCAGCGATGGGCGGATCGTCGGCGTAGGTCGGTTCGCGATGAACGATCGCGGAGTCATGTTCGCTCATAACTGAAACTTCGGAATGTTTTGAATCAATCGATCGATCCGAATGGCCTGGCGGTTTGGATTGCGATTTGCCGGGTTGTGCGTTGGCCAGCGGATCGCTGAGCGGTTGTGCGTTGGGTCCTGCGAAGAGGTCCGAGGTGTCGAGCGGCATGCCGGAATCGTCCGGGCTGCTGGTGGTCCGATTCGGCCTGCGGGGCCCGCCGGTCGGGGGCTGATGGTTCTCGTCGTCGTTTGATGGAGCGACAGGGGCCTCTGGATAGGCATACACGACGCACGTCGGGTCCCAGGCGCGGCCTTGCGTGACCTGTTTGATTCGCGACACGAAGATCGACGCGCCGATCGGATCGGTATCGGGCAACACCACGCCCAGCGTGTGTTCGTTCAGATATCCGATCTCATCGGTTTCGCGGACGAGTTTCATCACGCGATAGGCGAGTTTCTGCAGGTCGCGTTTGCTCGTTCGGTCCTGCAATCGCAGGACGACCAGCGACATCTGCGAGTGGCTGCGATCGCATCGTCCGCGCTCGCGGCGTAGGACGTGTCCCATTTGTTCGGCATTGAAGATTTCGGCGAGACTGCGTCGGGCCGGGACGTGGATATCGAGGTCGGGCATTGGGTTTGTGGATTGATGTCTGGACGAAGGGTTGGTTGGGGCAGGTCGCCCGTGATGGCTCGGTGAATGTTTGCTGAGTGGAGACTGTCTGCTGAGAGAAGAGAATGTGCTTAGAGATTGTGCAGTTCCATGGTTAGACGTCGCGGGTTGCGTGATCGCGTCTTGAGTTGCCCGGCCAGTTCGATCTTGGCCAGTTCGATCTTGGCCAGTTCGATCTTGGCCGGATCGATGAGGCGCGGGTGCGGGGGTCAGGCGCGTGGTCGAATTTGTCTTACGCGCCGGCGGCACTTGGCCGTCGCGCGGGTGTGATCCTTGCATTTTCTTCTCCCTTCCTGACATCCACTCGATACGAAGGCCTCTCCAAAACCTTCGCATCCTGCTAACGCATTCATCGAACAGACGGACCAATCACTCAAGGCCGACTGTCACAAACTTTGATTTCTCCAACAAATAGGTCCTTCGACATCATTCGTTCATTCATTCCGATCGTCCTTCGTCCGACGGTCGAACAGATCTTCGCCCGTCGTACGATCCTTCTCACCACGATCCTTCTTACGATGTCCGATGCAACACGTCCAGCACGGCACGTAATCGGACGTCGAACCATCGTCGCAAGATGCCCATTTATTGGGCACATCGACTCAACTGCCCGCGAAGCATCGGATGGAGATGCCTCGAAAGCGACTATAAACTCACGGATCTCCATACGTTTTGGGCAAACATTGACCGGACCTTAACGCTTCAGTCATCAGAACCGGCAAACTCATCGCAAATGACCAATCCAAGCACATTCGCTGCCAGCATGAGGAGCAAGTCTCGTGCCTGAGCCACTTTGGAGCGGCTCGTCACCCCCGCTCGGGCCACCACGATTGTCGCATCCGTCAACGCCGCCACAAGTCTTGCGTCGTCGTCTGACTCTACCGGAGGACAACTGAAAATCACATGGTCATACCGGGCCGCCGACTCGGTCAGGAACAATCCCATGCGAGGCGAGTCGAGCAAATCCCTGACCCCGCGGCCGGCTTCTTCCCCCGTTGCACCGGGCTTCGCCTCCGTCGATCCGATGACACCCGCCCGCATCACGTCCAGTCCGGCGACTCCGCTCGACCGCGCGGACGTGTCGATTTCCGCACGCTCAGACAACACTTCCGCCAACCCGGGAACGCCTTTCACCACCTCGTGCACACGTTCCATCACGCCCCGATCGATCCCTGCATCCACCAGCAACACGCGTCTACCTTCGCTCGCCAAAAGACTTGCGAGATTCGATGCCACCACCATCCCTTCCGACGACGATTCGACGGGCACCACCGCGAGTGTCGCGGGCAAGAGCCCGCCGATCTCGATCCGTTTCCGCAGCGCGCGTGTTGCGCGGCTCGTCACCCCGGCGGGATCGACCTCGCTCGACCAGCTCGCCTCCAAGAGCGACTGACCCGCAGCCACGGGCATGCTGCCGAGAAACTTCATATGCTCCAGCAGGCCTCGACCATCGCCTGGTCGGCCTGCATCCTGGGATTGCTGCGTGCCCGAACGTCGTCCCTCCCTAAGATCCCCCGCGCTGCGCGCCTGCGTCCCCACTCGCGCAGCGCCGTCGGCATTTTTCCCACCAAGGTTTTCGCGTTCCATCGCCTCCACATCGCGCGACCGAATCGCCCGATTCGAGCCTGCGCCCGCACTCCATCCCGACCCGCCCCCCGACGCGAGCCAGCCGATCGTCGCCATGAGAAGTCCCAGGCCAGCCCCCGCGCCTGCACCCACCGGCACGAGCTGATTCATGCGGGGCGTGGGCGGATCGCGCATGACATCCAGCGACGCCGGTCCGAGCGTTTCGACCGCCACCGACCCGAGCCTTGCTCGCGCGACCTGTTCACGTAGGGTTCGGTCGAGCGAGTTCACCACCTCTCTGCGTCGATCCACTTCATCCTGCAACCTCGATTCCTCCCGTGCGTCGGCGTCTGCACGATCCACGCTTCGAGCGACCGACTCGATCTGACTGCTCAAATCCTTGACGCGTTGCCCTGCCTGCTGCCATTCGAGGCGTGTAAAGCCGACGTCTGCAAGCGCCACCTGTTTCAATCGCTGTCGTGCGCGGATCACGCTCGGATGATTGGGCAGATAGTTCTTTGCGAGTTGATCCAGTTGCCGCCGCAGCGCGTCGATTTCGCCGACTCGGGCGTCCTCGTCGCTTTCGCTGTTGACCATCGCGGCTTCGAGTTCGGCCGCGTCGAGTGCGTCGCGCTCCACGCCAGCGCGTTGCACGCTCTGGTCATAGCGCATTCGAGCGGCTTCGAGTTTTTCTTCAGCGGCGACCAAAACGCCTTCGAGTGTGGAAAAGCGTTCTCGAAGGCGCCCGCGATCGCTGCTCGGCGCGGTGGAGTTGCGATGGTGAGCCAAATCAGTCTCGATCGCCCGCAGTCCGCGTTGAGCTTCCTCCAGTTCGCCCGCCAGTTTGTTGCGAATGGCAGCGGCGGCTTCGTCGTTGCGGCGATCGTGGTAACTCAAAAAGCTATCGACCACTGCATCCAAGACGCGAGGCAACTCCTCGCCCAGCATCGCCAGTTCGCCCCGGCTCGACAGATGGACACGCACCACGCCGCCCGACGCACCGACTTGCGCCGCCAACCGGTCGCGCAGCAGACCGATCGGATCGCCCGAAGCTCTGAAGAACTGCAACATCTCCGGCTCAAGGTCCGCCACCACGGGCGCCAGCACCGCCGCCGACTTCAGTACATCAATCTGACTCTCTGCCACATCTCGATCGAAATCGATGTCGCGACTGATCTCTGATGTCGATGGGTTGGAATCTTTGGCTTCGGTTGATTCAGGCACGTCGGCGGCATCTGGCGCGTTTGGGTTCGCACCGAGAATGCCCTCCGTGCCGGCGGTTCGTCGTTCGATGAGCAGACTCGCACCGGCGCGATAGGTCTTGGGCGCAGCAGCCGTCCATATCGCCCCGGCGAGCGATCCTACGATCGCCCCTGCGATTCCCCACGCCACAGCGCGCGGGAGCCAGGGTTGCACGCTGCGCGTTGATAACGCCTGGGGCTCACGCGAAATGTTCAGATCATCAGTCAAATCATCTCTCAGAGTTAAGTCTTGAATCTACGTACCGACGTCATCTCGGACTGCCAACGCGCTCCCGTAGTGCCAACGCCTCTCGGACTCAACAGTGAATCGATGAGGGGTCGAATGGATCGGCCTGTACGGGATCAATCGGATTGTATGGGAACAAATGTCTTCTCCGTCATGCCATGTTCGATGAGGTTTTGAATTGCAGATCCGCCTCGATGCATCGTTTTCAGCGATGCAGCTGCAAGGGCGTCATGGTCCAGAGCCTGATGAACCATCGTCTTGGCAGCTTTGTTCCTTCGGGTGAAACCAAGTCTGCATCCGTTCGAATTCTAGATGCCCGGATCGCCGGGCTGGTGTATGGTTGCATCATGCGCAGAGACGAGCGGCCGTGGCAACGGTTAGCCGGCTCGGCGTGGGATTGTGTGGCGTGGTCGGGTTCAATCTGCATCGAGTCTGTCGGTCGCACGTTCGGCGATGGTTCCGGGAGCGTCCGATAGTCAGGGATGTCGGTGAGGTCGGTCGGGTGAGTGTAAGGAGAACAAAATCGTCATGTCGAATCTTTCGATCGAAATTCACGACGCGACCGGGACGAAGAAGCAGCCAGTGGAAGTGCCGGGTGACGCGCCGATCTCGCGATTGGTTGCAGTACTGATTGAGCGGCTGAAGTTTCCGCAACTCGGTCCTGACGGGCAATTGCTGAGCTATCGATTGCAGCATCGCACGACGGGCAGGCAGTTGCTGGAATCGCAGACCTTGAAGGAAGCGGGCGTGGCGAGCGGGGATGTGCTGCGGCTGGTTCCTGAGATCACGGCGGGGCGGAGGATCAGATCAGGCTGCATTGAATTCGGATCCGCTGCGTTGGAATGATCGCGTTTGCACCTGGCAGGGCTGATTAGGAATCATCATGTCGAGCGACCCCATCCGCATCACGATCGACGACGCCGGCGCGATCGAGCCGCGCGCGGAGAGGTCAGCCTCGGATTCACGCGCGGATGGCGTGGATGATCGATTTACGCGTTTGCGTCAGATTCATTGGTGGAAGCAGGAGACGTTGTCGGCGGCGCGATTGGTGGTGGTGGGCGCGGGTGCGTTGGGCAATGAGATTGTGAAGAATCTTTCGCTGCTCGGGATCGGGAAGATCATGATCATTGATCTGGACCGGATCGAAATGTCGAACCTTGCGCGATCGGTGCTGTTTCGTGAGGATGACATCGGCAAGATGAAGGCTGAGACCGCAGCCCTGAGGGCGCGTGAGATATTCCCCGGCAGTTCTGCAATCGGGATGACCGCCGACGTTTGCGGCGAGGTCGGCGCGGGCATTTTTCGCTGGGCGGACCTGATCGTCGGGGGTTTGGATAATCGAGAAGCGCGGCTGCATTTGAATCGTATGGCCTGGCGATTCGGTAAGCCGTTCATCGACGGCGCGATCGAGCAACTCGACGGCATCGCGCGCACGTTCATCCCTGATCCGGCGAATCAGAACGCATGCTATGAATGCACGCTGGGCGAGCGCGACTGGCAGCTGTTGGCGCAGAGGCGTAGTTGTGCGCTGCTCAGCCGTGAGCAGATGCAGACCGGGCACACGCCGACGACACCGACGGTTTCGTCGATCATCGGAGCGATCGAGGTGCAGGAGGCGGTCAAATGGCTGCACGGCATGCCGGTCAGCCCTGCCGAGGCGTTTGTGTTTCGTGGTCTGTCGTTGGAGACCGATCGCGTGCGCTACATGCGTAATCCGACGTGCCTTGCACACGAGACGTTGAGCGAGATCGTCGAATTGGATGGTGGATCAGGCGATGTGACGGTGAGTGAATTGCTGGAGCTGGCGCAGGACCTCTTGGGCGAAGGGGCGGTGATCGATGTGGGGCGTGATCTGGTGACGCGGTTTGCTTGTGCTTGCGGCAAGATCGATTGGGTGGGGAGGGCGCTGTCGCGTGTGCGTGTGGGCGAGGCGATGTGCGACTGCGGGCGAGTGCGCGAGGCGACGATTGTGCATCAAATGGAACGGGGGTCGCCTTATGGAGATCGCAGGCTTGCGGAGATGGGCGTGCCGCGGTTTGACGTGGTGGTCGCGCGAAAGGAAGACCGCGCGATCGGTCTGGAGCTTGCGGGTGATGGGTCGGCAGTGCTGGGCCCGTTGCATGACAGGGGGCTGACATGGGCGTAAAGAAGAAACGCGAGCGACGCCCGCGGGAATCAGCCGAAGCGCGGACGCACCGGAAGCCACCAGCGGACGGGGCGATGGATGTGAGGTACGGCGATGAGGTGTGGCAGGGGATTGTTGCGCATTGTCGGAGCGTGACGGATCGCGAGGTGGGCGGGGTGTTGCTGGGCGAATTGCGAGTCGAGTCAGGGCGGGCCGTGTTGTGGGTGGAGGGTTATGTGCCGGCATTGCGGGCGACGACTGGCGCGGGGCATGTGACGTTCACGGGCGAGGCGTGGGCGGAGATTCATCGGGAGATAGACCAGAAGCATGCGGGGGCGAGCGTGGTGGGTTGGTATCACTCGCATCCCGGGTTTGGTGTGTTTTTGTCGGACATGGACGTTTTCATTTGTCGGAACTTTTTTGAACAGCCGCATATGACAGCGTTGGTGGTTGATCCGGTGGCGGGTGATGCGGGGAGTTTCGTATGGCATGAGGAGGAGCTTGTTCGGCGTGACGCGCCGAAGGTGCTGCCCTTGGCAAAGGAAGCACCTGCAACGACGACGCAGCGGCTGACGGATGCGGCGGTGATGATGTTGTGCATGATCGGCGTGGCGTGCGTGGTGTATGGGTGGTTGATTTGGACTGGGAATTGAACGGGACGATGAGCGAGATGGAACAGCCGAAGATCAAGATCACGACCGACGAGATCGCGGATGCGAAGGTGGATGCGCGTCTGGCGGAGCTTGACCGGGTGCGTGGGACCAAGCGTCATTACGAATCGGCCGAGGTGATCGCGCCGGTGAAGTCGCGTCCGGCGTGGTGGTTCAGGCCTGCATTTTATCTTTGTTTGGCGGGGCTTTTGGGGGGCTTGTTGGGCTGGGGCGCAGGGACATTGCTGGGCGTTCGTCCGGACATTCGTGCCGAAGCGCGGATGATGATGAACGATCTGGAATCGATCGAGCGAGCGCGGCTGGACGGGAGATTGAGCGACGATCGCGCGATGCGTGCGCGGGAATTGCGAGTTCGGACGGGCGCGGGCAATCCCTATTTTGCGATACAGACGGATCCATCGCTGGACGCAGGCGGGCGAGCGGTGCGGTTGAACGAACTGGCGAAAGCCGAGCGTGAGCGCGATCGGACGGCGGAGCTGTTGACCTATGCGTGCGCGGCGGTGCTGATCGGCTTGGCCCTTTCGTCGGCGGAGCGTGTGATCGAGCGTAACTCCGCCGGTGCGACGATCAGCGCGAGCGTGGGCGCGATAGCAGGGCTATTGGGAGGGGCGATAGCGGCGTTGGCAGGAGACCGCATCTCCGACGCGCTGATTGGCAGCGATCCTCTCTCTGCCACGCTCGGGATGCGGGTTCTGCGGGATGCGATCATTTACGGGCTTCTAGGTCTCTTCATTGGCCTTGCGCCCGGCATCGTGATGCGAAGCGGCAAGCGGACGATCGTCGGCATGCTCGGCGGACTCGTGGGCGGATGCGTTGGTGGGGCGCTCGTGGTTCCGATCGAGCGTGCGATGGGCATGGATCAGGCAACTGTGTCGCGCCTGATCGCGTTGCTGGTGCTGGGCGGGGCGACGGGCCTTGCCTGGGGCGCGATCGAGAGCGCGACCAAGCGCGGCTGGCTTCGCGTGGCGCGTGGGCTGATCGCGGGCAAGCAGTTCATTCTTTATCGCGATCCGACATTCATCGGTTCGTCTCCGATGAGTCACGTCTACCTCTTCAAAGACCCGACGGTCGGCCGAAGACACGCCGCCATTCATCGCACGCGGGAAGGCTTTGAGATCGAGAATCTTCCGATGGGCTCACCGACAAAGCTCAATGATCGCCCGGTCGCCCGCGCCCGCCTCCGCCACGGCGATCGCATTGACGTCGGTCAGACGACCCTCGTCTTTGAAACGCGAGGAGCATCGTCATGAACAGGACGACCACCACGCAAGCGACGCTGCTCATGCTCATGCCCAACGGCCCGCTCGTGCACACGATCGAGCGCGCCACCACAATCGGACGCGACCGACAATGCGACATCGTCATCGCTCATCCGACCGTCTCTCGCATTCACGCAACGATCGAGCCGAACGACGAAGGCTGGCGATTCATCGATCACAGCGCTGTCAATAGGTCGATCAAGCCGACGCGCGACGGTCGGCCTGACGACGCGACATCGATCGATCTGCGACACGCGCAGGCGCTGCGGTTTGGTCGCGTTCGCGCACACTTTTTCATCGGCGAAGTGCCCGCCAACTTTGAGATTCCGGCGGGAGATCAGAGCGAAGGCGGGCATCTCGTGCGTTGTCGATGCGGGCGTGTCGGTTTTGTTCCGCTGCACGACACGCGCGCGATCGTCCGATGCAAGGCGTGCGACGGCCCGATCGAATGGCGGCCGTCCACGCTTCAACAGGCCAGGCAATCCTGCGGTGCTTGTCATAGCGACATCAAGCCGGGCGAGGCGATCTGGGTCTGCCCGCGATGCCTCAGCGTGCATCACGCCGACTGTCACGCCGAACTCGGAAGCTGCGCCACCTTCGGCTGCGGCGCTCAACCCCCAATCGATTTGAGTGATGTGGCAATCAGCGAAACGATCATCGCCGAAGCCGATTCTGAGCCGATGGTTGATTCATCTTCGGAATCGGCCTCGGATGACCATCGAACGCTGCGCTGGGCACAGATCGTGCTGCTCGGTTTGCTGGGGATGATGGCCTTTGGCGCCCTTGCTTGGGGACTGCTAGTGTTCTGGCTCGTGAGGCGAATCCGCGCGGGCGTTGCGATGTATGTGGCGCTGGTGTTACTGGGGATTGCGGGCGTGGGTGTATCGATCGGCTGGTGGATCGGAGGCTTGCGATGATTCGATTTGCGTGCGGTGTGTGCGGAAAACAGTACGCCGTCGCCGAGGCTCTGGCAGGGCGTGGAGCGCGGTGTGCGTGCGGGGCGTCGTTGATGGTTCCGTTGCGATCGGAATCGAGTCCTGAGGTGAAGTCGATGGGATCAGCGGGAGCGGGCGAGCCCGCGCGTGTTGCGCCGATCAGCGGCGGGGTGTTGCGAACACGACGCGTGCGCGCAGATGCCGATGCGCTGCGAGCGTGGTTCACCGAGGAACATCCCGTCGCCAAGCTATCACACATCGAAGGCGATCCGCCCACCGCTTTCGAAATCGAACTGCGTGTCCGTGGCACGGTGCATGGGCCTGATCGGAGCGGAAACATTCAGCCGTCGGACCGGCATGTGATGCGAATCGAGTTGACGAGCGAGTATCCGAGGTCGGCCCCGCGATGTCGGATGCTCACGCCAGTCTTTCATCCGAACATCGACAAGGTCAGCATCTGCATCGGCGATCACTGGTCAGCCGGCGAGCGGCTGGGCGATCTGGTGCTTCGCGTCGCCGAGATGATCGCCTACCAGGCCTACAACATCCAAAGCCCGCTCAACGCCGAGGCCGCGATGTGGGCGGACCTCAATCAATCCAAACTACCCCTCGATCCCCGCGACCTTCGACAAGGCATCTGATCAACACGAGCGGCTGCGTCGCGGTTTCAAAGGCCGTTCCGCCTCCGGCCATTTGCCCAACCCCCCGTCGAGCGGTTAAGATGCATCGTTCTGAGGGCCTGTAGCTCAATTGGGAGAGCACTGCCTTTGCAAGGCAGGGGTTATCGGTTCGAATCCGTTCAGGTCCATTGTCATCGCGGGGCGAAAAGACTCAGAAAAAGCCTGATTTTTCGAGCGATCACACAATAAGTCCTCGCCGCACATCGCAGCGAGGTATGCCCGAGAATACACGACTTTACCCTAACAAACCAGTCCAGCAGGTGTCGTGGGAGGTGTCGTACGACACCCGCGCGACCGATACACCACCGCCGACCGTGCCTCGCGGAGGGTCGACCGGCGACTCCACTTTCGGAAAAGTCACGCATCGGAATCGGACAGCCCTGAGACGCGGATCCGTGGGACCGGGCATGCGCAGCGTTGATGTTTCTCCGATCCAGAACCCGCTCGGGTTGGCATCTTTGATAGGCGTCTCCGCACGGCGGGCGCGTAGCCTCTCATTGAGCTTCGAAGAAATCTATTCCGTGTCGTCTTGCGACGCAGCCAGCACTCTTCACAGACATCCAGATGGTCTGGACTGTTCATCGAGCCCGAAGGTCAAAACGCCAGCGCGGTCTAAATGGGAGTGAGTCATGTACCGCATCAAGCAGTGGGACAGCCACGAAAACAATCGCTCACGCGAGATCAAGGATCTTCGCTGGCTGGCCTTCCCCAACAAACAGGATGGGGACGGGTATCTCACGCTGCTCGATCATCCGCGAGGGCCATCGCACTACGGCTGTTTCGTGGCCATCGCGCTGCTGGCCAGCAAAAGTCCGGAGCGGGGCGTGCTGCTCAAAACCAGTGGCACGCCGCACACGCCGGAGACGATTGCACGAAAGACGCACATGCCGCTCTGCCTGGTTCTGGAGACGCTTGAGCGGTGCATGGGCCGGGAGATAGATTGGATCGAGTTCGTTCCGACGGAGAAGGACCAGGCGAGCCTGTTCCAGCCGGCGGTCGAGCGACGGGCTGCACGTCAGCCTGATGACGCCCCTGTGACCGAATCAGAGTCAGGTGGCCGCGCCACGTGCGCCGCCGCGGGGCCGCGTTCTGATGAACGCGGAAGGACGGCGTGCGAGTGTGCCGGCTGAAAGACGACGCGATCGCTTCAATGGGGCCGCGTTCTGATGAACGCGGAAGGGCGGCGTCGGCGATGCGTTCCGAAAGGAGACCACCCGCTTCAATGGGGCCGCGTTCTGATGAACGCGGAAGGTCCGCGAACTCTACCCCGAGCCACAGTGGACGTGGCACTCTGCTTCAATGGGGCCGCGTTCTGATGAACGCGGAAGGGATACCGGCCTCGATGACGTTGCCTCGGATGTCCAGCTTCAATGGGGCCGCGTTCTGATGAACGCGGAAGGTCGATTTCGCGCTGCCGCCCGAAAGCATTTGCGCGGGCTTCAATGGGGCCGCGTTCTGATGAACGCGGAAGGAGTACGTTGCCGGCGGCGACTGGGGCGACCGATCCGGCTTCAATGGGGCCGCGTTCTGATGAACGCGGAAGGGCCGTTGCATCCGGCACACTCAAAGCGTCGGAGTACGCTTCAATGGGGCCGCGTTCTGATGAACGCGGAAGGTCCGTACCGATGGTGCGGTCAAGCCGTTTATTCTGGCTTCAATGGGGCCGCGTTCTGATGAACGCGGAAGGAGGGTTGCTCAATCTCTACTGCTCGGAACGCGGATCGCTTCAATGGGGCCGCGTTCTGATGAACGCGGAAGGCCATCCGCGTCGATGCCGACGCGCCACGCGGACACGGGCTTCAATGGGGCCGCGTTCTGATGAACGCGGAAGGTCCGCGTTGAGCCATCCCCAACGCCATGAACACACTGGCTTCAATGGGGCCGCGTTCTGATGAACGCGGAAGGGCGATCGAGAGCCCGGCAGGGAATTCGCCGCG
>JAIYCY010000027.1 GCA_027487775.1 Planctomycetaceae bacterium | reverse complement strand
CAACATTACGCGTCAGCCTTCGCTTTTGCTGCAGCAACGCGAGCGTTTCGGCGGACGTGGTAGAGCGCGATCTTCGCGCCGACCCAACGCCTTACACGCGGTAGTCGGCGAACGAATTTGGGCAGCGGGCCCATGCCGCCGTCGCCGCCGCCGAGGTGGGCGAACGTGCGTTCCACCTTCGGTCGATTCTTCATCACCGCCCGGGCGATCGACGGATTGTCTTGATGCAACTTGATGAGCTCGCGGCGGGCCGGGCCCATCTGGCGAAGTGTCACCGGATGCTTCGCCATCCCGCGCAAGTGGGACATCAAACGTACGCCGCGCGTGTGCGCGAATTTGTGAAAGTCGTGCCAGTCGTAGTTGCAGTCGGCGAGCAGGATCGAGCCGCGCGGTGTCGGCGGAAGTTGATCGAGCATCCGCATCGCGGTCGGCGTCTCGTGTTCGTTGATCGGCCGGACACACCAGCACAAAATGCGGTTGTCGCCGGTGGTGATCACGTGGAGTTTGTACCCCTTGCCTAGTTGTCCGCCGGACGCGTAGCCGAAGGCGGCGTCGGGGTCTTTGCTGACGTTGTTGACGGTCAACGCCTGGCCGTCGCAGATGAGTTCGTCGCCGGTGCATGAGGTGTGCGCGAGTTGGTCGTTGACGGCCTGCAACACCTTCAACACGCGAGGCGAGCGCATGCGTTTATGGAATTGCGAAACGGAGGGCAGCTTGCGTGGCCTGAAGACGGAGTTGTAGTTTCTTCGATCGCAGGCCCACATCATGCAGCGGTCGTGCTTGACCGACCAGAAGTACATCGCGACGATGAGCGCGTCGGAGAATTGAAGTCGATAATCGCGAGGCAACTGCCTGGCCGCTGACTTGATCGAGGCGTAAAGTGTTTTCCACTGATTCTGATCCATACTTGTCTCCATAACCTTGTTCGTGTGAACGAGCCCATTCGAGGGGCCAAGTATGGATCAGATCGGTGGATAGCGCAAGCGCAAGAATCTGACGGCGCGTAATGTTGTTTCACGCACCCTACGGGCAGATTATGTCGCCAGCCGGTGCCGCCGGATCAGCGCCACGAGATACGACGAGTCGAACGTGATGTCTTGATAGTCCTTCGGTGCGAGCGAGCCGTTCGATTCATACCGAGCGCAAACTCTATCCAGCACCTCGCGGTTGACTTTTCGTGGTTTCCCGGATGAAGACGGGATAATCTCCAACCGATCGGGCCCCGCATCCACGCGGAAAACGGCATTACGTGCGTTGGTGTGAAGTTCTTGACCCCGAAGCGATTCGGCGAGGTTCAGTAGATCAGTGGTGTTCATAGCGAGATCACTAGTGATCAATCTGCGCACGCGCCGGAGAACGTCCCCGGTGTTGTTACCTTTTAGTCTATCTGAACGTCGGATGTGGACAAAGCTTATTCTTTGTCGGAGGCGCTTGGCGGTGGGGCGGAATCGGGTCTATGTACAGATGTATGCGTGACGAGCGTTGCGGATGGGGGGATGGGGTGTGGGGGATGGGAATTCGCGATTAGGGATGTTGTGGGATTGAGAGTGTGAGGTCGACGGCGCGAGTGGGAGTGATGGCGGGGACTTCGATGATGCGCCAGGGGTCTTGGGGTGAGTCGGATCGCCAGATGGCGACTTTGTTTCCGTCTTCGGAGAGGCCTGCGATCCATCCGCCTGCTGCGCGGAGGATTCGGATGCCGCTGAATCCGCGGAGTCGGGTGGAGGAGGTTTGGTTGAGGGGTCGGAGTTCGACGGACCCGTCTTGACGCAGAAGTGCCCAGAGGTCGGAGGCGTTGTGATGGAAGACGGGCGTGGCGCCGGCGATTTCACCGACGTGTGCGGACATGAGGATGTGTCCGTCGACGGGATCGAAGATGGCGATGGAGCCGTCGGTACGCGCGGCGGTCAGGGCATCGTGATGGGCGTCGGCGGTTGATGAGAGGGAGAGGACGGGCGCGCCGTCTGCGATGGTTTGGATGCGATGATCTGTGTCGAGGGTGAGGAGGGAACCCCCGCGTGCCCAGACGACGCGTGACCCGACGCCCTGCACATGCCGTCCGCCGATCGGTTCGATGAGGCGAGCGGGTTCGTCTGAGTCGATCGACCAGGAGAAAATCCCCCTCGCCGAATGCGATGCGAACACACGATCACCCGCGATCGCGAGGCTATTGATTCCGCGCGAGCCGCGTGACGAATCGGAGGGGTCGTGGGCGGAGGCGTCGGTGGGGAGCATGTAGAGGGAGGGGCGGTCTCCGAGGATCATGGCCCCGAGGCGAGCTCCGACAAGATATCGCACACCGGTGCCTGCGAGTGGCTCGACCCGAAGGCTGCGGATGGAGCCGAGGCGATCGTCGATGGTGTTGGTGATGGTGTTGGTGATGGAGAGGGAGTGGGACGTGGGATTGAAGGGGATGTTGAGGATGTTTCGTGAGGTGGCGAGATGGAGGGAGAAGGCTGGCGCGATGTCGGGCCGGGTGGTGGCGGGCGTGGGGATGTTGAGTCGACGAGGCCGGAGATCGGCGACGAAGGGTTCGTTGATGATGAAACCGCAGGCGAAGGCAGCGCGGTTGAGTGAGTCGCGGAGTGATTGGATGGCGGAGGCGTTGAGGTTTTGGGCGGGGTCGGAGGATTGGATGATGGAACGGATGGCGGGCCTTGCGAGTTCGAGGAGTCGGAGTGCGAGGCGAGACGCGGAGAGGTGTTGTGAGGAGCCGAGGAGTTCGTCGATGAGCGCGCGATCTGCGGGTGTGTCGCTGGGCTGGATGCGGAAGTTGAGTGTGAGACGAGCGGGGCCTGATGCGGAGAGGATGTCGTCGAGATCGATGCGGATGGGGGCGGCGTTGTCACTGACAAGAAGCTCACCGCCGGCACGTTGTGCGAGAATAGAATCACTCCAAGCCATGGGCGTAATGATACCACTGTGGAGGCGTGAAGATGAGCCGAATCGCGCGGATGTAAAGGCGGCGTGAAATCATAATCCGGGCGCACGGCGGGGAGCGTGGCGTGAGGAGGTGGTGTCGAGGTGAGCTGTGATCGAGATTGATGGAGTGGATCAGGAGGAGAGCGTTGTGGTGGTGGTGGTGCGTGGGGTGCGATCGAGGGCGAGTTTGGCGGATCGGGTGAGGCCGGCGGGGTCGAGTCCGACTTCGGCGAGTTGTTCGGCGCGTTTGGCGTGTGCGATGAGTCGATCGGCGGGGTGGCCGAGGATGGTGAGGCGATCGGTGGGGAGGCTGAGTTTTTGGGCGAGTTCGAGGAGTGCGGCGCCGAATCCTCCGGTGGTGATGTGGTCTTCGACGGTGATTACGGGGCGGCCTGACTGGAGTGTGCGTCGGATCATGGCTTCGTCGAGAGGTTTGCAGAAGCGTGCGTCGATGACTTCGGCTTCGACGCCATCTTTGGCCAGACGGTCGGCGGCATCGAGGCAGCTTTGGACGAGCGATCCGTAGCCGATGAGTGTGAGGTCTGAGCCGTGTCTGAGTGTGCGGCTGCGTCCGAGTCGGAGGGTGTTGTCGAGATCGAGTGAGGAGAAGTCGGAGGCTGGGACGTTATCGCGTGGGTAGCGGATGGCGCTTGCGACGTCGAGAGAGAGACCGAGGCGCAGCATTCGATTGAGGTCTGCTTCATCGGAGGGCGCCATGAGGACGATGTCAGGGAGGGGCCTGAGGAAGGCCTGGTCCATGAAGCCGTGATGGACAGCGCCGTCGTCGCCTACGAAGCCTGCGCGGTCCATGCAGAAGACGACGGGTAGTCGGTTGAGGATGACTTCCTGCCAGACCTGATCGAAGGCGCGTTGGATGAAGGTTGAGTAGATGGCGGCGAGGGGTTTGAGGCCGGTTTTGGCAAGACCTGCGGCGAGGTCGGTGAGGTGGCTTTCGCAGATGCCGGTATCGATGTAGCGATCGGGTAGAGCTTTGCCGAATTTTGAGAGGCCGGTTCCGTCGGGCATTGCGGCGGTGAGTGCGACGACGCGTGGGTCGTCATGAGCGGCGGCGATGGCAGCGTCAGCGAAAGCGCTGGTCCAGCTTTTTCCGGAGCCGCCTTTGATTTCGATGCGGCAGCCGACGAGTTCGGGTCCGTCGCCGCCTTCGATGTTGAATGCGCCGGGCGAGTGGAGTTTGGTGGGTTCTTTGATGACGGGTTCGTAGCCCTTGCCCTTGGTGGTTTTGACGTGGAGGAGGACGGGCCGATCGACGTGTTTGATTTCGGCGAGGAAGTTGATGAGACCGGGCAGGTCGTGGCCGTCGATGGGGCCCATGTATTTGAGTCCGAAGGTTTCGAACAGCGCGCCGTGCCACATCGCACCTTTGACCGCGCCGCGGATGCTGTCCCATGCGTGTTCGATGGCATGACCGACGCTGTGCGGCATTTGTCGGACGAGTTTTTCGCTGACGCGTTTGAATTCGTTGTAGGTTGTGGAGACGCGGACGCGTTCGAGGTATTCGCTGAAGGCGCCTTGGGGCTCGGAGATGCTCATGCCGTTGTCATTGAGGATGATGAGCAGTTGTCGATCGAGGGTTCCGGCGCCGTTGAGTCCTTCGAGCGCGACACCATTGACGATGGAGGCATCTCCGACGACCGCGACGACGTGATTGCGTCTGCCTTGCATTTGGTCGCCGCGTGCCATGCCTACGGCAGTGCTGATGGCGGTGCCGGCGTGCCCGACCGCGAAGAGGTCGTAGGGCGACTCCTCAGGCATGGGGAAGCCGCCGACGTGACCGCGTTTTCGTAGGTCGGAGAAATCGCCTGCGCGTCCGGTGAGCATTTTGTGTGGATAGCACTGATGTCCGACGTCGAAGAGGAGACGGTCTGGACCTTCGGGGTATGGGCCGAAATCGTAGACTGCGTGGAGTGCGAGGGTGAGTTCGACGACGCCGAGGTTACTGGCGAGGTGTCCGCCGTTGCGACTGACGGCGTCGAAGATTCGTTTGCGGAGTTCGGCAGCGAGTGTTTCGAGTTCGGCGACGTCGAGCCGTTTGAGGTCTGCGGGTGATTGGATGCGATCCAGCAGAGTGGACGGGTTCGACGGCGTGTGCGTGGCATCGTGTTGTGACATACCGGTCCTCCATCATAGGCATGTTGCGGGCGGTGTCGAAGGGGAATGAGCAGTCGGGCGCAGGCGATGTTTTGGAGGATCGGGTGGGGTTGGGTGAATGGGTGGTGTTGTGCGTGGGAGTAGTGTGTCTCCCATTTTGGTGAGGTATGGGTATGCTGCGGGGCATGTCTCAAGGCAAGGTTCGTTCGCGTGAGGTGAAGCTTCCGCCGGGTGCGCCGCTGGTCGCCCTGGCCGGTTGGGCGGTGCCCGGGCTGGGTTACATTTTGATCGGCGAGCGATGGCGTGGGGTGGTATGCGGGCTTGCGATTGTTGGTTTGTTTCTGATGGGCCTGATGATCGGGGGCGTTCGGGTTGTGGATGTTCCGGGCTACGACTCGGTGGGTCGTCAGCGTAGCATTTCCACATCGAGCGGCTCGCAATGGGTTTTGACGGCAAGGCCGCTTGGGGCGTTGATGGAAAAGCCTTGGTATTTGCCGCAGCTCTTGGTGGGATTGCCGAACGTGGTGGCATCGTATGCTTCGGTGCAGATCAGCGATGAGGTGCAAAAGGCCCGTGCCAGGCTGGGCGAAATCGGGACGCTTTACGCCGCCGTTGCGGGGGTGTTGAATCTGATCGTCCTGATCGATTCTGCGCAAAGATCGATGCGTAAACGCGAAGAGCTTGCGCAGAAGTATCCGCATCTGATCGGCTAAGTGTTGGTGAGTGTCGGGAGTGATTTGAGAAGTTGACGGGTGTTTAACTGGGATTGGTTTATGGTGTTGGCAGCCGCTTCGGGGTTTCGAGTCTTTCTCACGCCGCTTCCGATCTGGGATCATTGGATGTGGTTGATCTTGCCGTTGTGTATGGCGGTGGCGGTGGTTTGGAAGGCGATGCGTGTGCCGAGCCTTGGGGATTTGCCGAAAGAGGCTGGCCGTTTGCTGCTGTACATCATTGCCGGGTACACAGCGGGCGCGGTGCTGGTGTGGGCGATTGTTGCGATCGCGGATCATGTGGCGGGATGAAGTGGGGTCGGTTCGACTGAGGTTGGATCGGCATGTTGGAGGACGGATCGAGCTGGGTTTGGCGGGCTGCAGATGCGATTTATCTGTTGACTGGATCATGTTTTAGGTGGAGGTTTGTCGGGGCGATTTGGGGTCGGTCAGGTGGGAATTGTGGTGTGGAGTGGGGTTTGAGCGGTGTTGGATGGGCTGATGGAGTTGATTGGTGTTGCGAATTCGGGTACAGTGCGTGGCTCGAAAGTTTCTGGAGAAGAATTCATGAGCCTCGAAGCAAAGCCCGGCAAGAAGTTCAGCGTGACGATCACCAAGACCCCGACGCGCGCGTCAGCGGTCGCTACGCTGGAGCGTCTGGCGATGCGTGACGAGAAGATCGCGGGCCCGATCGAGGAGCGGTCGTCGAACTTCAAGAGCAAGCCGAAGCGTCGCGGCGGTCGCATTTGGACCAAGTGGCCCAACAAGGTGCACCCGGTCCTGAAGACCGGTGTGAGCTTTAGTGTTCCGGCGACGGCGCAGTACGCGAAGGATCTGAACAGCGTGGAGACGTTCGTGCAGGTCGCAGTTGCCTGAGCGGCGAGGTGACCTGAGCGGCGAGGTGACCTGAGCTGCGACGTGACCTGAGCGGTCAGGTGGTTTTGCGACGGGCCGCTGCGCCAGCGTGCGACGTGTGTCCTGCCTGAATCGATTTGGGCGGTGCTTACCGCGCGGTGGTCGATTGCAAAACGATCATGGAAGGCAGAGCGGTCTGCTGGTCAGGCGGGGCATTTCTGTTGAAGGGCTCTTGACGTTGAGCTGATTTGCGGGATGGATTGATGTTTTGGTTGAGCGACCCGGTTTGCCGGGTCGTTTTTTGTTGGTGTGTGGATGAGGTATAGAGAGGGCATGCGGGCTGACGAAGGACAGGTTGAATTTGAGGCGTCGGGCGTGATTCGCGTGATCGTGGCGATCGCGACCGCGCCGTCGGGGCCGGGTGATCGGGCGAGTCGGGCGGTGGTGAGGTCGGCGGGTCCGGGTGCGTTTGAGTTGGCGAGGCGTGTTGTGGGAGTGGAACCGATCCACGCGCGGAGCGTGGCGGGTCGATTCGTCATAGGTCGGAGCGGCGGGCGGGATCGATTGCTGGACGAAGCGGTCGAAGGTGAATCCCTGGTGGCTGACGAGGTTCGAGTTGTTGCTGAGGAAGTGTTGAGCGTGGGCGTAAGCCTTTGGTCGTTTGGAGCGGGTCGGAGTTATTCGGGTGATGAGACGGTGGAGTATCACGTGCCGGGCGGGCCGGTGGTGGGGCGGATGGTGTTGGATCGGTTGTTGTCGTTAGGCGCGCGGATGGCGGAGCCTGGGGAGTTTACCGCCCGGGCGTTTATGAACGGCAAGCTCGATCTGACGCGGGCGGAGGGCGTGGCGTTGACGATAGCGGCGGAGGGTCGCGCGCAGCTTGATGCGGCGAGGTCGTTGTTGGCGGGCGAATTGTCGCGTCGATTGATGCCGATCATGGAAGCTTGTGCAGACCTGCTTGCGGTTGTGGAGGCTGGCATTGATTTTAGTGATGAGGACATCACGTTCATCGCGCATGAGCAGGTGGCTGATCGGGTCGAGATGATGCTGCGGGAGGTTGGCGGGTTGCTGGAGGAATCTCCGCGGCTCGAGCAGATCGGTCGCGTTCCGCGGTTGGTGCTCGTGGGTCGGCCTAACGCGGGCAAGAGCACGCTGCTCAATGCTCTGATTGGGCAGAGGCGTGCGGTGGTGAGTGAGATGCCGGGGACGACGCGAGATGTGATTGCGTCACGGTTGAAGTTGGAGCGTGGTACGGTGGAGGTGTGCGACGTAGCGGGTTTGGATGATTCGGCTGCGCCGGAGACGTCGGTGGAGATTTCGGATGCGATGCAGCGGCAGGCGCGTCGCGCGGTCGCGGAGGCGGATGTCGTGATCGGTGTACGTGCGTTTGATGATCAGCGGATGCTGCCGGCGATCGACCGCGCGTATGACGTGGAGGTTGTAACGCAGATCGATCGACGGGGGGTATTGACTGAAGAGTCGAGCGTGAGTTCAGATCGATCGATTGTTGGAGGGGAGATCAGTCGCTTGGAGGTGAGTGCGAGGGCGGGGTGTGGAATGGATGAATTGCAGAGGCATTTGGACGGATTGGCATTTGGGGTGAGGGTGTCGCGGAGGCGAGCGGGGGCGGTGGCGTTGTCGGCGCGGCATGTGGAGGCGTTGGGTCGTGCGCGGATTGCGATGGAGCGGGCGCGGGATCAAGCGCGTCAGGCCGGGCCGATCGAGTTGCAGGCTGCGGATCTACGGTGGGCGTTGGACGGGTTGGGCGAGGTGTTGGGGTCGGTGAGTCCGGATGATGTATTGGGTCGGGTGTTTTCGCGGTTTTGTATTGGCAAGTAGTGGAGTGGGGATGGCGCGGGATGTCGGTGAGTGTGGGTTGGCTTGGTAGTTCAGTCGGCTGTTTTGTGTCGATCGAGAGAGTCGATCATTCGGCCGTTGACGTCGAAAGCGCGCAGGGCGAGTTGTTCGGGCGTGAGCGTGAGTGTGAGGTAGTGATGTCCGCGGAACGAGCGTGCGGTGAACCATGATCGGGTTGGCGCGAAGTCTTCGAGATGTCCTCCTGCGCCGCCTGCCTGAATATGGATGACGCCCGTGGGATCGAGTTTTCCGTTGCGTATGGGGTGAGACCGTTCGTAGGTGTGGAGGTGTCCGAAGAAGACCATATCGACGTTGTATTTTTCATAGAGTGGGAGTATTTGCATGACGTGGGTGTCAGAGAGTGTGCTGGGGCCTTTCCATGTGTCGCCGTAATCATCTTCGTCGCTGGAGTAGGTTGGGTGATGGTGGACGACGAATTTCCATCGAGCGTTGGATTGTTTGAGTTTGTCTTCGAGCCAGACGTATTGTCGTCCGCCGGGAGCGAAGTCGTTTTTGCGGTGGTTTGAATCGAGCATGAAGAATTCTGCGTCGCCGTAGGTGAAGTTGTAGAAGCCTAGGTTGCCATAGGCGGGGTGGTAGGCGTTGTACCAGTGGAGATCGGATTCACCGTTTCCGGGTACGGGGAAGAATGGGATTCGAGCGGCGAGGCTTCCAATGCCGGGGAAATATTCGTAGGTCCATTGGAATTTATGGGGTTGTTGTCCTCCGTCGGAGAGGTCGCCTGCGTTGATGACGAAGTGGGGTCGTTGATCCCAGATGAGTTTGCTGAGTGCGTGATTGATGTGGGGGCGAGATTCGGTATCGGCGATGACTGCGAAGGTGAGGGGCTGATCTTTTCCGACGGCCGTTCTGAAGGTGAGCATGCCGCTATCGAGCGTTCGGCCGTCTTTGTCGGTGGCGGTGATTCTGTAGAAGTAGGGTGTATCAAGTTCGAGGCTGTCGAGGGTGAAGTGTTGTGGTCCGCTGGCGTGATCGAGGATTTGTCGTCGTCCGAGTGCTGCGGATCGTCCCCATTCGAGCATTGCCTGAGTTGGTTGGCTGGTTTCCCAGACGATGGAGATTCGGTCGGTGGAGGCGGCTTGCAGGACGGGTCCTGCGAGGAAGTGGAGTGTGTGATCGCAGAGCAGTCCGGATTCTGCGAGTCGTGCGAGTCGATCGAATCGGGGCAGGATCTCGGAAGGCGCAAGGGTGCGATCGCCTACCGCGACACTGCGGACCAGATCGGCTGGCTGCATGTGCGGTTCGTTGGCGAGGTAGCTGGAGAGTTCGACGGTGCCGGGCGGAAGCGCGGTGAGATTGGCGTGGTGGGTGGCGACTTGCTGCCCGTTGACGAAGAGTCGGAGTTCCTGTTGGTCGGCGGTCAGAGCCAGATGATAGAAGTATTCTTTGAATCCCTTGCCGATGGGGTGTTGAATGACTGTCTTTCCGTCGAGTTGGACGGAAGCGGTGCGGTTGTCGTAGGTGACGGCGACGACGGGGGCGGCGGGGCGTTGGAGATTCGCGGCAGCCTCAGGATGGGGTCGATAGGCGAGTGTGGCTGCGACGGGTCGATTGACATGGTCGAGGATCCAGAGGTCTGCATAGAACGCATTCGACACGCCATCGGGCGCACGTGTCAGGACGGTGCGATGTGTGGGCTCGATACCCCGAAGCAGGATCGGGGGTTGATCAAACTCGAGATCGGGAACCGGTGCTGGGGGTGTGGAGCGAGGGACCTGCGGGACATCTCCGGCGCGTTGAGGGAGTCGATAATCGGGGAAGAATTGCCATTCTTGAAGTCCGTCCTCGACGGGTTCGGTCGCCGATACTGGCGATCCGATCCAGGGGATCGCAAGCGTACAGGCGAGGAGCAGTCGGCAGATAAGTTTCATGCCGGCATTTTGAGGACCATCGATGTGGGTCTGTCACGGCCGGATTAAGATTTGGCGAAGTTCGCGGCGATCGCGTTTTTCTCATGGGGCGGACGTGGCGAGCAGGTGATCGGGGATGGGTTGGACTTCGCCTTGTCGATCGACGCAGGCGATGGTGGTTTGACCTTCGGCCAGGAGCAGGCCTTCGCGTTTGATTTCGTAGGCGTGGTCGAAGCGGACGGTGGTTTGCTTGACGAGTTTTGCGATGAGGGTGAGTTGTTCGTCGAAACGGGCGGGTTGTCGATAGCGGATTTCGAGTTTGGTGACGACGAAGAAGACGCCTTGTCGTTCGAGATCAGCGTAGCTGTGTCCGAGTGCGCGGAGGAGTTCGATACGGCCGATTTCGAAGTATTGGGGATAGACCGAGTGGTGCAGATACCCCATGGGATCGGCTTCGGGGTAGCGAACTCGGATGGGCAATTCGATGCGTGCGAGTTCGACGCGAGACGGTTCGGGGTGAGCACGTACGTGGCTGGCTTCGTTCGATCGAGTCATGGGGGTGCATGATACGAATCTGGGCATGTCGTGATAGACTTTTGGTTCCATGTCGAACATTCGATTCAAGAGGCATCGTTCGGGTTTTTGGTATGCACCTGGCGCGGTGGTGGTGGGTGACGTGACGGCGGGCGAGGGTTCGAGCTTTTGGTTCGGCTCGGTGACGCGGGGTGATGTAGCGCCGGTGAGGATTGGCCATCGAGTGAATGTGCAGGACGGGGCGGTGATTCACTGCGACAGCGGGATTGAGAACGTGATTGAGGATGATGTGACGATCGGGCATGGTGCGATCGTTCATGGGATGTTTGTGGGGCGTGGCACGCTGATCGGGATGGGCGCGCGGGTGTTGGGACGAACGAAGATAGGCCGAGGCTGTTTGGTGGCCGCGGGCGCGGTGGTTCCGCCGGGTTTGGAGGTTCCTGACGGGATGGTGGTGATGGGTGTGCCGGGAAAAATCGTGCGCCCGATCCGTGAGGAGGAGAAGAAGTACGCTGTCTGGCTGACGACGCATTATGAGCAGCTCGCACGGAAGTACGAGGCTGACGGATTTTTTGACGTGACAGACGCCGATGCGACGGCACAATGAAGGCAAGCATGAACTCACCAGCCAGTCCGACATCCGCTGAGATCCATCCAGACGCAGCATTCGAGTCCGCGATGCTGCAATCGTTGGACGATTTGCGTGCCGCGCACGCGGCCATTCGGAGCGAGCTAGCGCGTGCGGTCGTTGGTCAGGATCGGGTGATCGATGAACTGTTGATCGCACTTTTGACGGGGAGTCATGCGCTGCTTGTCGGCGTGCCGGGATTGGCCAAGACGCTGTTGATTTCGAGTCTCGCGTCGACGCTTGATCTTGGATTTAAGCGGATCCAGTTCACGCCCGACTTGATGCCGACAGACATTACGGGGACCGAGGTGATTGATCAGGATCGCGCGACGGGTGCGCGGGAGTTTCGGTTTCTGCCCGGGCCGATCTTTGCGAGTGTGGTGCTGGCGGATGAGATTAACCGTACGCCGCCGAAGACGCAGGCGGCGTTGTTGGAGGCGATGCAGGAGCGTAAGGTGAGCGTGGGTGGGATCGATCACAAGTTGCCCGAGCCGTTTTTTGTGTTGGCGACGCAGAATCCAGTGGAGCAGGAGGGGACTTATCCGTTGCCGGAGGCGCAGCTCGATCGGTTCATGTTCATGATCAAGGTTGATTACCCGACGTCGAGCGAGGAGATCGAGATCATGCGTCGCGCGACGGGCGCGGGTTTGGGCAGGCCGCACAAGGTGCTGAGCGGTGCGGAAGTGTTGGTGTTGCAGCGGGTGATTCGTCAGGTTCCGGTGGCGGATCATGTGCTTGCGTATGCGCAGCGAGTGGTTTCAGCGACGCGGATTGGGACGAAGGATGCGCTGGAGTTTTGTGAGCGATTTTTGAGTTGGGGCGCGGGCCCGCGGGCGAGTTTGAATCTGGTGCTTGCGGGCAAGGCGCGGGCGGCGCTTGCGGGTCGGACGCACGTTGCCTGCGACGACATTGCCGCGGTCGCGAAGCCGGTGCTTCGGCATCGCATTATCCCCAATTTCACAGCCCAGGCAGAGGGTATCTCCCCGGACCACCTTGTCGAGCAGATTCTCAAATCGATCCCGAAGACCGAAAAGCTCGGATGACACCCTCTTTCTGATCACTTTTCGCATCCGACCTTGCATCACGCAGCCGCGCCCGTGCTTCTCATGTCAACCCCGGCCCGTCAGCTTCTGCCCGCCGATGCCGTCAGTCGTGCGACTGCGCTCGGCCTATTTGCCCGGCGCATCGCCGAGGGTGCAAGCGTGGGGGAGAATCGTTCGCCTTATCACGGATTCAGCGTCGAGTTTAGCCAGCATCGGCAATACGCGCCGGGCGATGACTTGCGTCATATCGACTGGAAGGTGCTTGCCCGAACGGACCGCTTTTTCGTCAAGCGATATCAGCAGGAGACCAACTGCGAGGTGCAGGTTCTGATCGATGCCAGCGCGTCGATGGCGTACGGCGAGGGAGATGAGAACAAGCTTGAATATGCGAGGCGATTGGCGTCGTGCATTGCGTATGTGTCACTGATGCAGCGGGATTCGGTGCGTTTGCATGTGTTTGATGAAAAGCTTGCGACACCGCTGCCGAGGCGATCGAGCCTGGCGGGCATTCATGATCTGCTGTACATGCTGGCCGCGCTGGAGGCGAGTGGCGGAACGCAATTGTCGGCCGCGTTGGCGAAGGTTGTCGCGTCGACATCGCGTCGTGGGATTGTGGTGATCATTTCGGATTTGCTTGACGACGAGGATCAGATCATCGCGGGCATTCGACGTGCGACGGTGGCGGGTCAGGAGGTGGTGGTGTTTCACGTGATGCATCACGACGAGCTGTCGTTCGACTTTCGAGATTCGGTTCGATTCAGCGGGCTGGAGGATCAGGTCGAGCTGTCGATCACGCCGCGAGATGTGCGTAAGAGTTATTTGGAGGCGCTTGAGGCGTTTCGTCGTCGGGTGCGGCATGGATGCGAGGGCGCGAAGTCGCATTATGTGTTGTTCGATACGAACCGACCGATCGCCGAGGCGTTGGGTGAGTATTTGATGTTCCGCAAGCGTGGTGGGATGCGTTGAGTGAGATAGCGGGCGTGGCTGGTGTGTTTGTTGTTGGGATGAGAGTCAGAGCGGTTTTTGATGTTTTTGAATCTGATCATGCTCGCGGGTTTGGTTGGCGTGGCGTCGCCGGTGTTGATTCATTGGTTGTCGAAGCGTCCGCCGAGGCCTGTGAAATGGGCGGCGATACGATTTTTGCGTGCGAGCGTGGAGAAGCATCAGAGGCGATTGCGTCAGGAAGATTTGCTGTTGCTGCTTTTGCGATGTTTGTTGATCGTGTTGCTGGTGATTGCATTGGCTCGACCGGTGTTGAGGTCGGTCGGCGGATTGGGTGGTTCTGCGGACGTTTATCTGGTGATCGACGATTCGATGTCGATGAATCATGGTACGCCGACGCGGCTGGAACGGGCGCGCGAGGCCGCTGTGGAGGTGGTGGGGCGGCTTTCGTCATCGAATCGTGTGGCAGTGCTGAGTCTGACGAAAGCGTCCGACTCGCCTTTGCCTTTGCCGATCGCGGACCATGAGGCGGTGATAGCGGCAATTCGAGCGATGCCGGGCAGCGACCGTCGCGGGGAATTGGCGAGGGATCTGGGTGAGATCGTCAGGCAAATCCCGACAGATGCGGATGCGGACGTGCTGCTTCTCACCGATGGTCAGAACAACGCAGCCGAGAATGTCGAGCGATGGGCGAACCTCGATGCGTTGGTCGATGATGCGGGTGATCAAGCGAATGCGCCGCGAGGGAAGCGATCGCTGGGCGTGATATTGATCGAATCCGACGATGTCTCGAATACAGCGATTGTGGATGTGAAGCCTGCGGATGGTCGTGTGGAACTGGATCGACCGGCGCGATTTGATGTGCGTGTGGTGCATCACGGATCGGAGCCGCTGGCGCGAGTGCGAGTTCGGCTGAGTGTGGTGGAGTCGGATGATGAAGCGACGGAGCGGCGAGCGGATGAGGCGGTTCTGGAGCGGTTGTCACCGGGCGAGGTTCGGACGGTGGGTTTGATGGCGAGGTTGACGCGGGAAGGGCCAGCGGTGGTACGTGCGACGATCGACGAGGACCGACTGTCGAGCGATGACGCGCGTGATGGTGTTGTGATGGTGAAGCGGGCGTTTAGCGTGATGATTGTCGATGGCGATCCGCAAAGGGACGGCGGGCGGGGTGAGGGCTTTTTTCTAGCGCGAGCGCTGCGACCCTCTGAGAACAGTCGCGGGGCGTTTGCGGTGACCACGGTGAGCGCGCAGCGGCTGGCGAGCAGCAGTTTTGAGGCGATGGACGCGGTGATCCTTGCGAATGTTGCCAAGCTGGAGCCGGTAGCAGCGCGACGATTGGCGGCTTATGTGCGTGGCGGTGGAGCGTTGATCATCTTCGCGGGAGATCGAACCGACGTCGCGTTCTTCAATGATGCGTTGTCAGAGGAGTTGAAGCTTCTTCCCGCGCGGATTGGAGATCCGACCGGCGATGCGATGAACGAGAGGTCTGCGTTGGGGGCGAGTCTGGTGGGGCTGGATCATCCGATCGCGTCGGTGTGGAAGGGTGGAGGCGATTCGCCACTGGCGCAGCTGGGCGTTCGTCGTGCGCACGTGCTGGAACCGATTCGACCGAAGGAGGATGTGGGAGCATCGGGCAGCGATCGTGAGCGAGGTAGGCAGGACATCGCGCAGGCGGGGCGTGCGATCGTGAGGTTGGCGACGGCTGGGGTGTTGGTTGCGGACGGTGATGTGGGGCGAGGGTATGTGGGGATGGTGGGCGTGGATGCATCGACGGGATGGAGCGATTTACCGCTTAGGCCGGGCGTATTTGTGCCGCTGTTGCATCGTATGTTGGGCGCGGCGTCGGATCGACGAACGGCGTCGGTGAACGGTCGGGCGGGTGAGTCGATGCGATGGCCGGCGGGCATTGATGTCGGCTGGCGTGTGAACCTGCAGAACGAGAATGCGATCGAGCGTGAGCGGCAGATGGCAGTGAGTTTGCCTGGAACGTCGGCGGCATATGCGCGTGGGGTGTTGGTGCGTGAGGAAGAGATCGTCTCGGCGCGTGCTGGGGCCTTTATGGTGAAGTCGGGCGATGCATCCGTCTTGGTTGCGTTCGCGAGTGATGAAAGGGAGAGCGACCTGACGCAACTCGACGGGCCGAGGCGAAGGGCGTTGGAGCAGGTTGCGAAGGTCAAGGCGATCGAAGGGCCGGGCGATGCGATGGCGATTTTGCAGACGGAGGCGAATCGATGGGAGTTGAGCCTGCCGCTGTTGGTGGGTGTGTTGATCGTTGCGTTGTTGGAATCGGTGTTTTCGCAGCGGTTTAGTCGATCAAAGTGAACGATTTGGAATGGTTGAACGCATGATGTTGGGCTTGCTGCAATGGGTTTCGCCCGGCTCGATCGACGGAGGTCGCATCGAGCGTGTGAGCGTTGTGGCGACGGGCTTTCCGATGTGGTTGGTGGTGCTGTTGGGGATTGCGGTGGTGGGGATTGGGGTTTGGACGTATCGACGTGAAGCGGAACTTACGCGAAGACGGCGTGGGGTGCTGATCGGCTTGCGGTCGGCGGGTCTGGCGGTGTTGGTGCTGTTGTTAGCGCGGCCGGTGTTGCAGCTTGAGTTGAGTGGGGCGGTGATGCGTCGTTTGGTGGTGTTGATTGATGACAGTGCGAGCATGGGGCAGGTGGATGAGCGGCTCAGCGAGGAGGATCGCGCACGATTGTTGGCGGTGATGGGTGAGGATGGTGCGCGGGCATCTGGGGCATCTGAGGCGTCACGGATTGATTTGGTGCATGAGGCGATGTTCGGCGAGCGGTTGCGGCTATTGGAGACGTTGGAGAAATCGCATCGTGTCGAATTGCGTCGATTTGCACGATCGAGTGAACCGATTGCAAGAGACTCGGATGAGTCGCGCGGAGGCGACACGAGGCTTCATATCTCTGACGGCGTGGAATCGACCGCGAGCGCGATCGGTGAGGCGTTGGCGGAGGTGATCGAGCCGGCACGGGCGGCGGAATTGACGGGGGTGCTGGTGGTGAGTGATGGGGTGAACACACGTGGGGTTGAGCCGATGCGTGTGGCGCGGATGGCGCGAGAACGTGGCGTGCCGATATTTGCGTGGGGCGTGGGCGTTGTGGATCGTGCGGACGTGGCGATCGTGCGGGCGGAGGGGCCTGAGGTGGGTTTTGTGGATGACGAGCTTTCGTTGCAAGTGGAGGTCGCCTCGCCGGGATTTGAGGGTCGTCAGGTGCGTATGCGCGGGTATCGCAGTGACGTGCAGGTGGCGGAGGAGCGTGTGACGCTGGACGGTTCTTCGCGGCAACGTGTGACGCTGAGATTTGCGCCTGAGGAAGCGGGATCGGAAGCGGTGAGGCTGGTGGTGGATGAGATGGAAGGTGAAGCATCGTCGGCGAATAACGTGATGAATGTGCCGCTGGAGGTGGTGGGTCGTAAGATTCGCGTGTTGTGGGTTGAGCGTGAGCCGCGTTGGGAGTTTAAGTATGCGCAGGCGGCGTTGTTGCGTGATCGTCGAGTGGAGTTGAAGTGTGTGTTGACATCGGGTGATGCTGGGATCGCGTTGATCGAGGGATCGCCTTATCTGTCGGGCTTTCCGGATGAGATGGGTGGTGCGTCGGGTCTGGCGGGTTATGATTTGCTGGTGTTGGGTGATGTGGGCGCGAGTGATTTTTCTGCGAGGCAATTGCAGATGATCGAGCGGTTTGTGGGTGAGCTTGGGGGTGGGCTGGTGATGGTTGCGGGTCGGGAGCGGATGCCGCAGACGTTTCGGGGAACGGCAATGGAGCCGCTGGTGCCGACGGAGATTCCGCTGCGTGGGGTGTCGGAGTCATCGGCGGTGTCGGAGGCCAAGCGTCGTAGCGGTGTCAGATGGATGCGGACGAATCTTGGTGCGGGTGACGGGATGCTGAGGCTGGAAGCGAATGACGCGGCTGATGCTGCGACGTGGGCGAGGCTGCCGGAGATTTTCTGGCATGCGCGGGTTGGTCGTGCGAGGCCTGCGGCGCGGGTGTTGGTGCAGACGGCAGAGGGAGCGGATGAAGGTGAGCCGCTGGTCATTCTGCAGCCTTATGGACTGGGACAGACGCTTTTGATTGCGACGGATCAGCTTTGGCGTGTTCGTCGCAACGAGGGAGATCGACTGCATGCGCGTTTGTGGGGTCAGATCGTGACACGAATGACGCTGGCGAATCTACTGGGCGATTCCAAGCGGACGCGGATTCTGCCATCGGTTCGAAAGATCGAGCCTGGCGGGAGGGTGAAGATCGTCGCGCGGCTGTTAGACGAAGGCCTCGACCCGCTGCGTGAGCCGTCGGTGATGATGGTGGTGCGTGAGGCGGACGGATCGAGTCGGCGCGTGGCGATGCAGTCGATCGCGGATCAGCCGGGCAGTTATGTTGGTGAATGGACGGCGAGTGTTCCGGGTCGGGCGGAGCTGCGTGTGGAGGGTCGTGACGAGGGTGCTGCGAGCGTAAATGTGATTGAGCCGATGTCGGAGTTGTCGCGAGTTTCGCTGGACATGACGATGCTGGAAGCGATCGCGAGTGAGAGCGGTGGGCTTGCGGTGCGTGAGCCACAATTGGCGGACCTTCCCCGATTGATTGAATCGCGACGCGCGCCGGTGAGATCGATGATTGAGTCGCCGGTCTGGTCGAGCTTTTGGGCTTTGATTTTGGTTCTTTTGTTTTTTTCGTTGGAGTGGTTTCTGAGGAGGCGGTGGCAACTGCGGTAGTTTTGTGTCGAGGTCCGAAACGACGAGTGATTGCGAATGGATCGATCGTAGGATGGGAGATGGACCGCCATGTCGATGACGATGAGAACAGCCGATTCTGAGCGTCCGCCGACCGAGGTTGGATTGGACGACGCGGAGTTTGTGCGCGCGCGGCTGGATGCGATTCGGGCGGCGTCGCTGCGGACGACGATGTTGCACTTGATGTCGCGTGTGGTGCTGTTGTGCGTGGGCTGGCTTGGTGCGGTGATGCTGCTGGATGCGGTGGTGGGGTTGAGCTATGGATTGCGTGTGATCGCGTGCGTTGGGGCGGTTGTGTGGATGGGGCGTCTGATTGTTCGTGAGGCGTG
This sequence comes from Planctomycetaceae bacterium, assembly GCA_027487775.1. Taxonomy (GTDB): domain Bacteria; phylum Planctomycetota; class Phycisphaerae; order Tepidisphaerales; family Tepidisphaeraceae; genus JAIYCY01. The sequence continues at coordinate 60,233 of JAIYCY010000027.1, read as the reverse complement.
GCCGATATGGAGATCGCCGATGGACATTGAGGGTGCGGCGCTACTGGCGGAGTCGAAGGTTTTGGAGTCGTCAAGTTCGATTATTTCAGCAGAGCAGTTTTTGTTTCGGATGGCGTCGGGGCGTGAATCGGTGAAGGGGCCTGGTGTGGAATCGAGCATGGCGTTGGGGTTTGGGTCGCGCATGTTGATGGGTCAGACGATCGCGCAGGCGGCGCGACTGCTGAGGAGTGTTTCGTTGTCGAGCGTGGTCGATCCTGTACCGGCGCGTCGATGGCTGATCGGTATGGGGATCGGCGTTTTTGCGTTCGGGTTTGCGACGATCGAAGCGGGCGAATCGGGGGCGCGACTTTTGATGCGAGCGTTACTGGTGCCTGGCATCGATCGACCGACGGCCACGCGGATCGAATTGCTCACGCCAACGGATCATGCGGTGGTTCGAGGTGATCGGATCGTGATCGACGTGCGGGCGTCGGGCGTGATCCCGGCGAGCGGACGTCTTCTGGTGGATGTGAACGGAGCGACTGGCGAGAAGGAGGCGCTCAAACAGGGTGGCGTGAGTAGCGCGAATCGCGGGAGGCGTGCCGGTGAGGTGCAGATTGATTTGTTGCCGATTCCGGAATCGCCGGGTGTGTTCAGGGCGGTGATTCCGAAAGCGATCGAGTCGATCCGATATTCGGTCGAATTGAATGACGCGACGAGCGTTGGTCATGGTGTGGAAGTTGTTGTTCCGCCTGAGCCGCGTGAAGTGACTTGGACCGCGACCCCGCCGAGCTATACGCGGCGCTTGGCGGAGCGTTTGCCACGTGGCGAGCTTTCGATCCTGGTGGGGAGTCGGCTTGGGGTGATGGTCGAATCCGACGGAGATATCGATCTCGAATCGAGTCGGCTTGTCGAACTGCCTTCGGGTCGGGAGCATCGCTTGACCGCGCTTGCGGATCGTTCAGGGGAGGGCTCAATGCAGATCGGGAGTGCGCATGCGATGGAATTGGATCCGACGACGGTATCGATGCGCGTCTTGCTGCGTGATGCAAGAGGGTTTACCTCGCTCGAGCCTTATGAGGTTCCACTGCGACAGGAGGCGGATGTTGCGCCGAACGTGACGTTGCGGTCGGGTTCCGGGGTGTTGGAAGAAGCGGGGGAGCGATGGGTGACGGCGTGGGCATCGCCGCGTGTGGTGGGGCAGGCGAGCGATGACGTAGGGCTTGCGGCGTTGAGGTTGCGTTATGTGCGAAGCGGATCGATGAAGGGTCGGGAGATGCGTGGGGATGGGCTGTGGCTTCGATACTTCAACGATTCTGCGCCGGGTGCGGTGGCGAGGGACATGCGGGGTGCGCTTCCCGCGATGGATGCGGGGGAATCACCTGCGGAGGGGGTTGAGGCGGATCATTTTCTTGCGCGGTACGAGGGTTGGCTCAATGCAGCGGAGTCGGGTCGATACGAGTTTCGGGTTGAGGTGGATGATCGTGTGACGATTCGTGTGGGCGAGACGTTTGTGTGGGATCAATCCTACAACTGGGGCCGGGCGGATTCGCGATCGTTGGAGTTGCGAGCGGGTCTGCATCCGATACGGATCGAGTTGCGTGAGGAGTTGGGGCGTGCGGGCCTGCGGATGTCGTGGCGTCCGCCGGGCGAGAAGGAGTTTAAGAGCGTGCCTCGGGAGGTTCTGTTTGCATCGAAGGAGTCGATCGAGGCAGCGCGTGCGGAGGTTGCGGAGTCGGTGGACTTGTTTGTGGATACGGGGCGGGGTGAGGTGAGTCTTGAGGAGACGCGAGAGCATCGGTTTGAGCTTTCGCCGTTGACGCTCGCACCCGGGGATCGGTTGGAGTGGTGGATCGAGGCGACCGACCTTGCCGGTTCGACGACGCGGAGCGCGATGCAGACGCTGATCATCGGCACAGAGGAGCAGGTGCGGGCGGCCTTATTGGGTCGGTTGGGAGATTATATGAATGAGATTGATGAGCTGGAACGTCGTCAGGAGGAGTTGGCTGACGATGTGGGCCGGGCGATCGAAGCAGCGCCTTCGGGCGAAAGGTCGAGGTGAAGGCGATGCATGAGCTACAACGAAAGCGTCGGGCGGTGTTGGCGATCGCCATGATGCCATGGATGGTGTGTGGATCGCACGCGATTCTCGGATCGCAGGCGATGGCTCGTCAGCCTGACGGTGCGATGGATCGTGAGGAGGCTGCACCGAGTGCTCGAGAGCTTTCGGTACGTCAGGCGCGGGCGCAGGATCGGACGATCGAGATTGCAGGGCAGATCGCGCGTGCGCTGGATGAGTTGGCGGAAAGTGGAGTGAGTGATGACGCGGTGCAGCGACTGGCGGCGACGCGGTTGATGCTGGCGGGGGTGAGTGAGCGTGAGATGCGAGAGGCGCTGGGGCATTTGGAATCTGCGAGTCGGTCGAATGGGGCGGTTGATACATCGGGTGTGTTGACGGCAGCGCAGGTGGCGCAGCGTCGTGCCGCCGAGACGTTGCGTGGACTGTTGACCGCGTATCGCCACGAGCGTCGGAAGGAGGAGATCGGCCGGGTGTTGGGTGATTTGGCCGAGGCGCAGGCTGTGATCGAGCAGGATGTGGCCAAGCGATCGGAGCGTACGGGTGGACAGCCAGTGGATCCTGGATCGTTGAGGGGTTCACGGGAGCGGCAGCAGCGATTGATCGAGGAGACGAAGCAGGCGATGGAGGCGCTTGAAGAGCTCGAAGGTGAAGCGAGCGTGAGCGATCGCAAGTCGCTGCGTGCGGCGAGGCAAGCGATCGAGCGTGCGGAGTTGAGCCGCAAGCAGGAATCGGCGCGGGCGGCGATCTCGGAGGGTGATGTGGCCGGTGCGTTGCCGGATTTGGCGGAGGCGAGATCAGCGTTGGAGGCGGCGCGTGATGCGATGATGAATGACGAGGGGAACGATGCGGCGGCGCGGCATGTGGTTGAGAATCTCGATCGACTGACAGCCGAGCAGCGGGCGTTGCGTGAGGCGACGCCGGACGAAGAGAAGCAGAAGGGTGGGCAGATGCAGCGTGCGGAGGCGGCGCGCGGGCTAGCGCCAGCGCAGGCGGAGCTCAATCGTCAGGCGCGGGCGTTGCGAGATCAGGGTGTGACGCCGGAATCAGCAGCGATAGCGCTGGATGAAGCGATCGAGCGGATGGAGCGTGCGGAGAAGGACCTGGCCGGCGGCAAAGGTCAGCAGGCGGCGCGTGCGCAGGACGAGGCGATCGAAGCCCTGGAGAAGGCGACGCGGGAGGCGCAGGCTGGGCTGGGCAGTTCGGATGATGCGTCGAAGGAAGAGGCTTCGGGTGATGAATCGCAAGCGGATGCGAGCGGGCAATCGGAGGGAGCAGAGGCGGCGATCGTGACGGATCCTGCGACGCGGGCTGCGATCGCGGATCAGATCGAAGAGCTGTCGGCAGCGCGTGAAGAGATCGCGGAGGCGATCACCGACCAGACGCGTGCAGATCAGGCGATCGCGGACGCCCGCGCGACAATGGAGCAAGCAGGCGCAGCGAAGGAGCAAGCAGGCGCAGCGAAGGAGCAAGCAGGCGCAGCGAAGGAGCAAGCTGGTGCAGCGAAGGAGCAAGCTGGTGCCGCAACGGACCGGGCGCGGGAAGCGACGGAGCAATCGCGTGCGGCGATGGAGGAGGCGCGATCGACGACGCAGCGGGCGAGGTCGGCGATCGAGGCGATGACGGAAACGGAGTCGGCAACGCGCGAGGCGAGAGTTGCAGCGCCAGGGGAGAGACAAGAGACATCTGAGGCGAGTTCTGCGTTGCCTGAGTCGATGACGTCGATGCCTGAGTCTCTTAAGCAGGCGGCCGAGGCGCTGGAGCGGGCCGGGCGGGCACAGGAGGAGGCGATCGGATCGATCGATGCGAAGGAGGGGGTGGCTGATGCGATGAAGGCGAGCGGTCGGGCGCAGGAGGAATTGGCGGATGCGCTAGCGGAGGTGGATGGCGCGATGGCTCGGCTGAGGGAGTCGTTAGGCGAGCGTGATGCGGTGGAGGAGCTTGAGCGATTGGCGGAGGCGATAGCGGAGGCGAGCGAGCGTGCGGAGTTGGCATCGCAGGAGATGAGTCCGGAGGAGTTGGCATCGGCAGCGTTGGCGGCGGAGTCTGCGCGACAGCAGGCGGCCGCGCGTGAAGCGGCATCGGCGCAAGAGGCAGAATCAGAGGAAGCAGAAGTGTCTGCAGCTGGGCAAGGGCAGACGAACGAAGGGCAAGATCAGTCGAGTGATTCCGGTCAGCCCAGGGCGGATGCTTCGAAGGCAGCCTCGAAGCCGTCGGGCGAATCCGCGGGATCAAAGGAATCCGCGGGATCAAAGGAATCTGCGGCATCGAAGGAAGCCGCATCGTCGGGCGATTCACTTCCGGGGGGTGAATCGGCATCGGGTGAGTCGTCAGCGGCGTTGCCTGCTGCGTCGATTGCGGAGTCGTTGGAGTCGGCGCGTTCGGCGTTGCGGCAATCTTCGGCGGAGTCGCGAGCTGGTCAGGCGGCGGCCGCGCAGGCTTCGTCGCGGCGTGCACAGTCGGCGCTTGAATCCGCGAGGGCATCGGCCGAGGCGAGTCTTGCCGAAGCGCGAGCGAGTCTTGCCGAAGCGCGAGCGAGTCAGGCGGAAGCGTCTTCCGAGTCGGCGCAGTCCGGCCGGGCGACGGGGCCGGGCGGGAAGCCCATGCCAGGCGGACGTGCGGATTCGACGGATCCATCGCAGGCGATGGATTCGAACGCGGAAGGTTCGCGAAACAATTCCGCCGACCCCGTCGCCGGGGCAGATCGGGGCGGTCGCGGGGCCTTTGCAGGATTGCCGGAGCGAGAGCGTGCGGCGTTGGAGCAGTCTCAGGGGGATCGATACGCCGCCGAGTATGCCGAGCTCATCGAGGCCTACCTGCGTGCCCTTGCCTCCGAACGGGAGAACCCATGATCGACATTGATCAATCAGTTTCACGCGCAACAGATCGCGGGATAAGGCATCCGAGCAGATCGCATGGATGGTTCGGGCGTATTGTGCGTCATCTCTCGACGATCAGCATCGCTGCGATCTTCTTGGGTGCGAGCCTTTCCGGTGCGCGCGTCTTGGAGAATGACGCGAGGCTTTTCGCGGATGACAGCGCAGGAGAATCGTCAGCTGTCGTGTTGGCCACTTCATCGACGGCGGCGGAGGTGTCGTTTGGGGAGAAGACATCTGATGTGTTGATGCCGGTGGTGGATGATGAGACGGAGTCGGTGATTGAGGGTTCGTTGCGTTATCTCGCGCAGCAGCAGAGGCCCGACGGTTCGTTCGCGCGGGACTCGCATCGGGCGGCGATCACGGCGTATGTGTTGCATGCGTTCATGGCGTCGGGTCACTTGCCGGACGAGGGTCCGTATGGTGAGCCGCTTCGTCGAGGGCTTGATTTTCTGTTGAGTTGTGCGCGTTCGGACGGGTACATCGCAGCGCCCACGGGCGAGCAGAACATGTATGGTCATGGGATCGCGACGATCGTGCTGGGAGAGCTTTACGGGCAGGTGCGAGATGAGCGTCTGAGGCCGGCGTTGGAGCGTGCGATCGCGTTGATCCTTGCGAGTCAGCACGAGTCGGGGGGATGGCGGTATCAGCCGAGGCCGGTGGATCATGATGTGTCGGTGACGGTATTGCAGCTGGTGGCGTTGCGGGTGGCGCGGAACGGTGGGCTTTTGGTTCCGCAGGATGCGATAGATCGAGGGGTGGCGTACGTGCGAGCGTGTTGGCGTGAGCGTGAGCGGGGCTTTAGCTATCAGCGAGGAGGAGGCACGGCGGGTTTTGCGAGGACGGCGGCGGCGATTTATTCGTTGCAGGTTTGCGGGATTTATGACGATCCGATGATCGATCTAGCGGGGCAGTTTCTGTTTGATCGATTCGGTCGGGACAACGAGTGGTTTACGTATGGGAGTTTCTACGCCGCGCCGGTTCAGTACATGCGAGGCGGAGAGCACTGGGCGAAGTGGTATGCGATGGCGCGAGCTGAGGCCCTGCGTCGCGTGAAGCGAGAGGGAGATCTCGCCTGGTGGACACCGCGTGAGGGTGATCGTGGCGGCGTGAGCCCGGTTTATTCGACGGCGGTCTTTGTGTCGGTGTTGTCGCTCCCGTATGGGTATCTGCCGATTTACCAGCGTTGATTCGTGAATCAGCGTCGCGACTTTCACGGGATGGTGCGAAAGTGGTTGAATTTGGGGATATCTACTGAGGAAAATCGGCGTTTTTTGCGGGTTGATCAATCGGGCGGGCTTCGGTTACAATTTGGGGCTCGACTTTGCTGATTGAGGCAGAGAATCGAGACGGGACAGGGTCGAAAGGTTCGGCCCGCCGATGGTTTTTGGTATCCGCCAAAGCCTGTGCCGGTGCATTCGTCAGCAATCTGATTGCAGGCGAACATCGGATGAGGCTGGTCGAGTCGCTTTGAAGTGTTGATTCACTCTCAAAGCGTTCGGCTGTCGGAAATGAGTCCGCGGGAGCGGACGATAGACCCCGAATGGGGTCGGAAGGTATTTGCGATGAGCATGACCGCAGAGTTGGTCAAGTCGTTGGTTGAAGCAGGCATTCACTTTGGTCACCCGGCCTCGCGCTGGAACCCGAAGATGCAGGGTTACATCCACGGCAAGAAGGGGAACATTCACATCATTGACGTCAAGGCGACTGCCCGCGGGTTGCTGCTCGCCAAGCGTCTGATCACTCAGACGGTTGCTTCGGGCAAGGACGTACTGTTTGTCGGCACGAAGCGTCAGGCCCGCAACTGCATCGCCGAGCATGCCGATCGCAGTGGGATGCACTATGTGACCGAGCGTTGGCTCGGCGGGACGTTGACGAATTTTCGTACGATCCGCGCTCGTTTGAATCGTTTGGATCAGCTCGACAAGCTTTGGGCAGATGGCACGATTGATACATATTCCAAGAAGATGAAGTCGACGCTCGGTCGCGAGCGTACGAAGATCAGTCAGAACCTTTCGGGTATTCGTAAGATGGATCGCCTGCCGGGTCTGATGTTTATTGTCGACACCCGCCGCGAGCACATTGCGGTGAAGGAAGCGAAGAAAATGGGCGTGAAGACGATCGCGTTGATCGACACGGACAGCGATCCCGATTTGATTGATCTTCCGATTCCCGGCAATGACGACGCGATGCGTGCGATCGACGTGGTGGTGAAGGAATTGGCGGACGCGGCGATTGAAGGCAAGCAGGGCCGCGCCGCGCAGGAAGCCAAAGAGGGCGGCGACGGTCCACGTCGTGGGCGATCGAGCCGTGCCAAGTTCAAGGCGGAGGACGACAAGTCCGACGCCGCGCCAGCCGCCGCTGCTCCGGCCCCCGCGCCCGAAGCCAAGCCCGCAGAGTGATCGGCGAGCTCGCTAGCGAGTCGGTCTCGCTTGCGATTCGCCTCTTCGATCCCTTGATCCGAGACATCGGACGATCGAAGCTCGTCGAGTCGTTCAGCCGAATGGCCTGCTCGAAGCAGCACCAAACTCGCGCCGCATTCAGCGCTGACTTGGATCAACATTCAACATTAACTCTCTTGCGTTATCTCTTTGGAATCTAAAACGCGATCGTCGCAGAATCTGTTGTGAAGTTGAGACGGCCATCGCGAGTCGAAAGTAGAATCGAGAAGGAACTATGTCACAGATTACACCGAAGCTAGTTATGCAATTGCGTCAATCGACCGGCCTGGGCATGAACGAATGCAAGGCCGCGCTGGAGGAAGCGGGCGGGGATTTGCAGACCGCGATTGACAACCTGCGGAAGAAGGGCGTGAAGGCGGGCGTCGCGGCGCGTACTGCGACCGAAGGTCGGCTGATGGTGAAGAAGTCTGCCTGCGGCAAGATGGCGGCGGTTGCGGAAGTGCTGTGCAACACCGACTTCACTGCCCGCTCTGAGCCGGTCACGCAGTTGCTGACCCTCGCGGTGGACAAGGCGCTAGCCGGCGGAAATGCTGCCGATGATGCGACGATCAAGGACATTCTCGTCAACACCGCGCAGAAGACCGGAGAGAACGTGACGCTCGGTCGCGTGCTGACGATCTCGGGTGAGAAGACGGGCGCATTCCTGTACAGCGTGACGAATAAGATCGCCGTTCTTGTGGCAGGCAGCAGCTCGGCGAGCGATGAGCTGCTCAACGATTTGTGCCTTCACCTGACCGCATTCAAGCCGGTCGCGCTGGGCCTGACGCGTGAAGCTGTCCCCGCTGATGCGGTGGCCAAGGAGCGTGAGATCGCGATCGAGCGTGCCAAGGCCAGCGGCAAGCCGCAGAACATCGCTGAGAAGATGGCCGAAGGCGTGATCAACAGCTTCTTCAAAGAGCGAGTCCTGCCCGAGCAGGATTTCATCAACCCCGAGAAGTTCAAGGGGACGGTCGCCGACCTCTTGAAGAAGTCCGGCGTGACGCTGAGCGGTTTCATTCGCATCGAAGTCGGCGTGGAATGACCGAACGCAGTTTGTGGACGGCAAATCATTCGGCCGACCCACCTCGGGTCGGCCGATTTTCATTTTGCATGTTCTGGTTTCATGCGGCCATCGGTGGTTCTCATTTTGATCCTTCAGGCATGACTCGACCGGTATTGCGTAGCCAGCGGAGCAGCGGGCGTCGGATCCAGAAGTAGGGTTTGGTGATGGTGCGATGGAGTCGTACGAAGAATCCGCGTTTTTCGAGTCGCTGGAGGTCTTCGGGGGTCAACTGATCGGGGCGGAAACGGCGTTTGTGTTTGAGCACATGGTAGACGTCGGCGCGGTGGAAGATGCCGAGCAGCCAGCGACCGAGGATCGGCAGATGATGGCGGTCGACGTGGATTTGAAAATCGAAGAGGCAGGGTCGTCCGTCGTCGGTATGGAGGATGTTTTGCGGCTTGTTGGTATCGACATAGGCGATGCCGCGGCGATTGAGTTCGGCGATCAGTTCAAGGAGTTCCGGGAAGAATGAGTCTGGGACGGGTCGATCACGGGAGAGGGGCTCGCCTTCGACGTAGGCATGGACGAATCCCGTGTCTGTTGCGGGTCCGATGTAGTCGGGGATGGCGGGGAGGTCTGCGAGCTTTTGGTAAGCGCGAGATTCGCGTCGTCCGAGCCATTTTCCGATGAGTCGCCATCCGAGGAGGCTCATGCGTCGATTGATTTTGACGACGTAACGTGCGCCGGCGTCGTCGCGATAGAATCCTGTGGCCGCGAAGAAATCGTGTTTGATCGTTTTTTCGAGGACGAGATGTCGACCTGCGCACGGGAGCTTGGCGGGCAATCCGTCCCGTCCGAGCGCGTGCATGAACCAGATGGTGCGTGCCATGGGCATTTGGAGTTTATCCTGACGACGTGAAGAACGACAATCGCAGGAATCGATGTGTGGATCTGATCATCTTGGTGAGGCTTGTCGGTTCGATGGGAGAGTTGTGATAGGATTCCGGGCATGCCGACGTTGAATCTGGATCGATCGAGCATTCATTATGAGGATTTCGGCGAGGAGTCTGAAGCGCGGCCCTCGGTGATGTTGCTGCATGGATTTCCGCTGGACGGCCGTGTGTGGCTTGATGTTGCGGACCGGCTCAAGCATGCCGCACGAGTGATCGTGCCGGATTTGCCTGGTTTTGGCCGTAGCAGCGTGAGCGAGCGGTTTACGATGGATTCGCTTGCGGAGGATGTGGTGACGATCGCGGCGCGATTGCGGCTGGGTCGGTTCGTTTTGGCGGGGTTGTCGATGGGTGGCTATGTTGCGCAGGCGGTGGTGCGTGGTTATGCGTCGAAGCTGAGTGGGCTGGTGTTGTGCGATACGCGGGCGGCGCCGGATGATGAAACAGCGAAGCAGAAGCGTGATGAGATGATCGCGTTGGTTCGCACGTACGGGACGCCTGCGGTGGTGGATGTGATGCTTCCGAACATGCTGCATTCGTCGGCGTACGAGCATCAGACTGAGCTTGTGCATCGGCTGAAGTCGATCATGCTCGATCAGGGTCCGCGTACGATCGAGTATGCGGTGTCGGCGATTCGGGATCGATCGGACGGTGAGAAGGCTTTGCGAGAGTCGTCGCTGCCGGGATTGGTGGTGTGTGGTGACGATGATCGGATCAGCCCGGCGTCGGTGGCGCGTTCGATGGGAGCGTTGCGTTCGGGCATCGATGTGGAAATCATTCAGGGGGCCGGGCATATGGCTCCGATCGAGCGTCCGGAGGCTGTCGCGGTGGCCATGGAGTCGGCGATCACGCGATGGAACATCGGCGGGGCACGTCGATCGCATATGGATTGACGGCAGTCGCTTCTACGTTCGCAACGAGGCAATCAATGCAGCATTTGTCGCCCCAACTCACACCAGAAAGCCCTGTCGCAGAGCCGGATGCCATTGCGCACGTGAATGCCGTTGACGCGCACGAATGGGGCAAATTGCGGACGGCGTGGTTGATCGCGGTCATGTTGGTGGCGGTGCTGGCGATTCGGTTGGCCGGTCCGATTCCCAAGCCACAGGACGTTGAGTTTGCGGATCGGATTGCGTTGATTCGCGAGCAGGTGCGACGGCTTTATGTCGAGCCGGTGGACGAGTCACGTCTTGAAGACTCGGCGATTGCGGGTTTGCTTCAGCCGCTGGATCCGTACACGGAGTTTTTCCGCGCGGATGTTCGTCAGAGGTTGATGGAGTCGATCGAGGGCAACTTTGTTGGGATTGGTGTGACGATTCGGCAGAACGACGCTGGGGAGGTTGAGGTGGTGAGTCCGATCGAGGGCAGCCCTGCGCTCGAAGCTGGTGTGGAGGCGGGCGATGTGCTGGTCAGTGCGGATGGCAAATCGCTGGCGGGTCTTGATACGGAGGCTGCCTCGCGGCTGGTGCGTGGGCCGGCGGGCACGAGTGTTCGAGTCGGTTTGCGTCGTGTTGACGGTGGGGTGGTCGAGAAGGTGATCGCGCGGCGACAGGTGGCGGTCTCGAGCATTGCGGGGGTGGGTCGAACGACCGGCGTGAATTGGAATTGGTGGGCGGACGAAGATGCGCGGATCGGGTACGTGCGGATTCGGCAGTTTACGCCGGGGGTGGCGCGGCAGGCAGAGGCGGTGTTTCGTGAATTGTTGGATCAGGGCATGCGGGGGCTTGTGATTGATCTGCGGTACGACGGTGGAGGAGTGCTCGAGGAAGCGGTCGATCTTGCGGATCTGTTTTTGGAATCGGGGATCATCGTTGGCGTTCGTGCGCGGGATGTGCCTGGCGAGACGCGAAGCGCCCGCGGGTCCGGCACGCTTCCGCCGGTCCCGCTCGCTGTGTTGGTGAATCAGGACTCCGCGAGCGCGAGTGAGATTTTTGCGGGCGCGATTCAGGATCATCGACGCGGGGTGATTGTGGGCGTGCGGACGTTCGGCAAGGGGAGCGTGCAGCGGATTGTTCCGATCGGCGAGGATGGCGTGTTAAAGATCACGACCGCCTACTACACACTTCCGAGCGGTCGAATCATTCATCGTCGGCCGGGCGATGCCACTTGGGGCGTGGAACCGGATATCGAGCGTGAGATGACCGACGACGAACAGCGGCAGCTCATCCGCGAGTGGTCTCGTCGCGAAGTCATTCGGAATAACACCGCCGCGTCTGCCGAGCGTGAGAGCGAGCCGTCGGGTGGTGCAACCTCGACGGCATCGACTAAAGACAAACCCACGTCGACTTCCGATGAATCGTCATCGACCCCGACAGCCGTCGCTGACATTGATCCGCAACTTCGCGATGCGATCAAAGCGCTGGCGGCGATGATGATGAAAGACGAGCCGTTGCGTTAACGTGACGATTCGCGTGGGTTGGGTGTGGGCAGGGGGTCGTGCTTGCGAATGACAATTGGCCAGCGATTGCCGGGCTGATCCGAGACATGGACGATGACGAGGTCGTCGGGTGCCCAGTGGTCGGGCGGCAGTCCCGGATCATGCTGTGCGCGGATGTTCCAGAGCACGTTGCCAATCCCGCAGGGCCTGCCGAGCTCGTCGCCTCCGCCGTGGCGATAGAGTCGTGAGCCTTTTCCCGCGTCGATATCGGCAAACAGGTTGAAGCTGGGTGCGCGTTTGTGTGGGTCGATGCTCAGATCCTTTGCCACGATGCGTTCAAAGACGTTCATGTAGCTGCCCGCCGTGATGGTCAGATCGTGGATGAATCGGGTATCGAATCGACAATCCGCCGCGAGGTTGAGAACGCCGCTGAGCGTGATGCCGTGATGGCCGGTGTCAGATTCTGTGTCGGGTCGTTCGGATCGGAAGGTGACATGGGCGAGCGTGTTGCGATGTCCGGCACCGACGAAGATGCCGCTGTCCGGGTTTTCGATGTTGACGTTTCTGACCCAGCAGGCGGACGTGCCGATCATGGAGATTCCGTTCCAGCCTCGTTCGGTGAAATGACCTTCGTATGGCGTGACAGGAAAGCGAATCGTCAGATCCTCCACGCCGCTGTCACGTAGCGTTCGGTCCTCCGTCAGAAGGGGCTTCCATGCAGCTTTTGCTGGCAACGGGATGGGCGGTGGCGCGATCTCGATGCGCTGTCCGTCGATGGCATTGATGACGGTCGGCTGTGCGACGGTGGGCGCGGGGAACTTGGCGGTATCGTTGAGAGTTCCTCCGTTGAGAGTTTGGGTGAGGCTTCGTGCATCATCATCGCGCACGAGCAGGACGACGCGTTGTCCTTGCTCGAGTGTGGAGGTGTCGATGTCGATGTCGGGGGCGTTGAAGACATGCGGTTGATCGGTGGGAACGAGCGGTCCGATGCGCGGGCCACGATCGATGCGCGTCCCGTGGATTTCGATGAGTCCGCCGCTCCAGGAGTAGGCCGAGACCGGACGGCCGCCGGTGTTGGTGGTGGGTTTGGGTTCGATGTCTTCGAGGGATCGCGAAAAGTGGAGGATGGTGTTCTTTGCTCCTGCGCCGCGGAGGACGATTCCGTCGCGATGGATGAGGAGCCGATCGCTGAGTTGGTAGGTTCCGGATTCGAGGAGAAGGACGCCGGGCGGCATCGTGGCGAGTGCTTGCCGGATGGCGGCGGTGTCGTCCTGATCATCATCGGGCAGGGCACCAAAATCGCGCGCCCGGGCGGTGATCGGTTGTTCAGTGGGAATGACCGTTCCGGCCTGCCTGTAATCCGGCAGTCGATCGAGAATCGACTGTGCGTCGCCTGCGGTTGCGAGGGTTGGGATTCCTGCGAGCGACGACGCGCATACGACGGCGAGGAGGGTTCTCCGCATGGCCGTTGAATGTCGTGTATTCGTCTCGGATTGACAATGCAAAACGCAGTTGGATTTGCTGCGTCATCCGCGGACGATTTTGGCGGTGTCGAATTGTTTTCCGAGGATGGGTTTGCTGGGTACGTCGAGCCAGTGTTCGAGGAGGCTTGCGTAGATGGATCGGAAGTCGAGGTTGAATTTGAGGTCGCCTGAGTCGAGGTCGGTCAGGCTGGGATGTCGGCCGATGACGCCTTCGCGGAGGCGTGAGCCGAAGAGGAACATGGGAGCGGCCGCGCCGTGATCGGTTCCGCCGCTGGCGTTTTGGGCGACGCGTCGGCCGAACTCGCTGAAGGTCATCACCATGACGCGATCGGCATTGCCCTGTGCTTTCATGTCTTTGAGGAATGCATCGATGCCCTGGGCGAAGGTTGCCATGAGTTGATCGTGACGTCCGCCCTGATTGGCATGCGTATCGAATCCGCCGAGGCTGACGTAGTAGACGCGTGTGGGCATTTCACCTGCGATCATGGCCGCGACGGTTCGGAGTCCTGCGCCGAAGTCACCGCGCGGGTATTCACCGACGGGCGTATGGTTGCCGGTGGCGCGGATGATGCGATCGGAGTTGGCGACTGCGTCGAGCGTGGTTCGGCTGAGGAAGCTGAGTTGATCTTCTGCCGACGGTGCGACTTGAGCAGGTGCGCGTCGGGATGCCCGTGCACGTGCCTGCGCGGTGGCGACGGGTGATGAGCCGGTCGTTGGGGCGCCCGGCGTTGAATTCGATGCGGCATCGGAAGCCGATGGATCGTCTGCGCTTGGGCCGGTGCCGGCGAGTTGTTCGAAGGCATCTTCGTCGGATCCGCGGTAGCGGAATTGTTCGGCGCGTTCGAAGCTGACGGGGAGGATGCGTTCGCCGCGCATGGCGAGGGGTTGATTTTCGCCGATGGCGACGCCGATCATGGACTTGTCGGAATCTCCGGCGGAAGGATTTTTGGGATCGACGCCGGAGCATTGTGCGTCGAAGTATCGGCCGAGCCATCCGCTGGTGAGTCGTTCATTCTCCGGTTCGGCGGTATGCCAGATGTCCATGGAGCGGAAGTGGGAACGATTGGGGTTGGGGTATCCGACGCCTTGGATGATGCTCATTTCGCCGTTGTCAAAGAGTCCTTTGAGCGAGGCGAGTTCGGAGTTGAGTCCGATGTGGTCGTTGATTTTGAGCACGTCGCCGGCCCGTTTTGCGAGTGAGGGTCTGGCGCGTTGGTAGTTGTCGTCGGCAAAGGGGATGACGGTGTTGAGTCCGTCGTTTCCGCCGGAGAGTTGGACGATGACGAGGATTTTCCCGTCGGTGCCGGAATTCTGGTGATTGCGGAACGGGTCGTCGAGCGCGTTGGTCATGGCCAGCGCGGTGGAATCGAGAAAGAGCGGCACGCTCGGCATGGCTGCGAGCAGGGCCATGGATCGCTGGAGGAAAAGTCGCCGGGTGTGCATGGGGTTCATGTCGATGTCCGGGTAGATGGTTTTCGATTCGCAGTCGGTTCGAACCAGTGGAGACAATGATCGAGGCTCCGGGCTAACAGATCGGAGGGGCAGTCATGTGTTTAACATAGCTGAAATTCCGGGAGCGAGACGATCAATTCGATGACTTTGCCGATGGTTTCTCGGTTTGGTGATTTGCCCGCGATTTCGACGAGTGTCTGACGGCGACCTTCGTCGATCGGGCGGTGGATGAGTCTTGCGACCCAGTAATCGACGATGTCGCGGCCCTCGCGGAGGCCTTCGGGGTTGAGCTGATTGGGTTTGAGTTGACGTGCCAGCAGAACGGCGGTGTTGACGCGGACAAAGAGCGTGCTGGTGTTGATCCAGGATCGTCCGCCGGGCCAGCCTTTGACGTTGGGCGGATAGAAGGGGACTTGTCCCATGGCATCGAATGCGCCGGAGAGTTGAGCGCGTCGGGGTACGGGGACGTCGAGCGCGCGGAGGGTGCTGGTGACGAGTTGGACGGGCGATTTGATTTGCGTGCCGATCGCCTGGCTGGAGTAAAAGCGTTTGCTGGAGAAGATGGTTCGCAGGAGCGGGCGGATGTGGTAGTTGTTTTCGCGGAGGACAGCGCCGAGTGCCTGGGCGATGTCGGGTTCGGGCGGGTCGTAGACGAAATGGCTCCAGAGTCGTGAGGCGATGTAGGGTGCGCAGGCGGGATGATCGAGGATGATGTCGATGACTTCGTCCCCGCCGAAGGTGCCGCGTTTGCCGAAGACGGTTTTGGGTTCGGTGTCGTGGAGTGAACGACGGAAGAGAAAAAGCTCGCCGTCGTGGTGCCAGCCTGTGAAAGCGCGGGCGGCTTCTTTGATGTCGTTTTCGGTGTAGTTGCCGATGCCAAGGGTAAAGAGTTCCATCAGCTCGCGGGCGTAGTTTTCGTTGGGTCGGCCCTTGCGGTTTTGTTGATTGTTGAGGTAATCGATCATGGCCGGGTCGCGGCTGATCGCTTTGACGAAATCGCCGAATTGTCCGGCGGCGTGTTGTCGGAGCGTTTCGTTCTGGTTCCACATGAGCCATGCGCTGCGTTCGTCGCGGGCGCTGGTGGTGAAGTGACCGTGCCAGAAGAAGGTGAGTTTTTCGTGGGCGGGATAGGGCCCGCTGACCATGCGTGTGATCCACCATGACGCGGTCGCGAAGATGGCTTCGCGATTGGCGGCGTTCATGCGGGCGTTGAGGTCTTGTCGTTCCTGCGGTGAGAGACCTTCGTAGAGTCGTCGTCGTTCCTCGAATGTTTTAGGAAGTCCTTCGATGCCGGCGAGGTTGGGGACGTCGGTTTTGGAGAGCTCTTCTGCGCGTGCGCTGGGGAAATCGAGGACGGAAGCGACCGCTCGAGTGGGTCCGAGTGCGGCGAGTTTTTCGGCTTCGCCGGGTGCGGGTCCGAACCCTGCGCGGGAGAGGAGATGGGCTGCTTTGGTGGCGTCGAACGGGTCGCGTGCGGTCGGTTCGAACGGCAAGAGGTCGGCGGGCAGTTTGGCCATGGCGGATCGCTCCGGGCAAGGTCTGACTCAGGCTCGGCTGGGAGTAAACAGCAGGGACGCAGCCGACGCCCGACAGTGTATCGTCCAGAACGCAGAACCCCATGCGATATTGCGGGCCAATCCGAGAGCCCGCCCGCCCATGCATCCGCGACACACACCTCAGTCGTTCGAGATCAGGTAGGGTGCATGCAATGCACCTCGGACGGCGCGACCTTTGACGGCGCGATGGGGTGTGGCGGGGGCGGTGCGATGCGCGGTGCGTTTCACGCACCCTACGGGCTTCTCGACTTCGTGTGCCGTCGAAGCTAAAATTACGGACATATGAAAGTGAAAGTCGTCATTCACGAAGCCGAGGAAGGCGGGTTCTGGGCCGAGATTCCGTCGATCCCTGGCTGCGCCACGCAAGGCGACACGTTCGAAGAGCTACTCGCCAATATCTACGAAGCCGTCGAGGGTTGTCTTAGCGTTGATATCGATCCCAGCTCAAGTGCCGAGCCTGGCCGCATTCTCGAGATCGCGATATGAAGCAGGTCTCCGGCAAGGAACTCTGCAAGATCGTCGAACGGGCCGGTTGGGTGCTCCTTCGAATCAACGGCAGCCATCACATTTACGGCAAGACCGGCAGCATCATCCGCCTGTCGATCCCCGTCCACGCCAACAAGCCGCTCAAAGCGGGCCTTCTGCGTTGTCTTCTCCGTCAGGCCGGTCTTTCCGAATCAGACCTTTAACCAACCGAGTCCGATCGTGCTTCCCCCGGGCGGGCGGGGGCGGTGCGTTGTACGCGGCCTGCGGGCGGCATTTCGATATGGTTGCGCTGCAAACTCGTGTTGTTGCGCTGCAAGGTCACATTGCAGCGCTGCAATGTCGTGTCGTTGCGCAACAACACGATATGGTTGGCCTGCAAATTGGGGTCGTCGGCGATCTTTGGATTCATCGGCCTCAGCCGCTGTCGTGAAATGCGGATTTTCCCGGACCTGTAATTGTGGCGGTGCAGTCGTCCGAGCGTGCATGAAATGGGCTTTGCGGGATGCGGATGGTGGAGGCGGGTGGGGTGGTGAATTGCCTTGGAGGCTGGGTGATGGGTTTTGGGGGCTGGTGTTGAGAGTTTGGGGGGGATGGTGGTGCGGGTTTGGCGGGTGATGGATTGGAGGGCGTGTGGCCGGTAGAGTGCGGCCGACGTATGGACGATGTTTTGACGAATCTTCTGTCGCCGGCGGTGTTGTTTTTTGGGGTCGGGTTGTTGGCGGTCTGGATGCGTAGCGACTTGGATTTGCCGAGTCCGTTGCCGAAGGTGTTGTCGTTGTTTTTGTTGTTGGCGATAGGATTTAAGGGGGGAGTGGGTTTGCGTGGGAGTGAGTTGGGTGGGACGCAGTTGATGACGTTGGGGGCGGCGGTGGTGATGGCGTGTGTGACGCCTGTGGCGAGTTATTATTTGTTGCGTAAGCGGATCGGGAGTGCGGATGCGGCGGCGATCGCGGCGTGTTATGGATCGATCAGCGCGGTGACATTTATTACGGCGGCGGCTTTTTTGGAGAAGTTGGGGGTGGGTTACGGGGGTCACATGGTGGCGGCGATGGCGCTCATGGAATCGCCGGCGATTGTGATTGGGGTGTTGTTGTATCGGATTCATGGCGCGAAGCGTGGCGAGTCGATTGACTGGGGTCATTTGCTTCGCGAGGCGTTTTTTAACGGGCCGGTGTTCATTTTGGTGGGTGCGATGTTGGTGGGATTGCTGGCGAACACGGAGGCGTCGGGGAAGTTGATGGAGCCGATTGATATAGCGTTTAGGCTGGGGTTGGTGTTGTTTTTGTTGGACATGGGATTGGTGGCGGGTCGGCAGTTGCAGGCGTTGCGTCGAACGGGGGCGATTTTGGGGGTTTATTCGGTGGTGGTGCCTGTGGTGCAGGGATTGATGGGGTTGGGGATCGCGCGTGTGTTGGGGGCGTCGCCGGGCGATGCGTTGTTGCTGGCGATTTTGTGTGGGAGCGCGAGTTACATAGCGGTGCCGGCGGCGATTCGTTTGGCGATCCCGCAGGCGAATCCGAGTCTGTATGTTCCGATGGCGTTGGCGTTGACGTTTCCGTTCAATGTGATTGCGGGGATTCCGCTATACTGGTTTTTGATTGAGAAGATTTGGTAGCGGCCTATGGTTTGAGGTGACGTTGGCTCGGCATTCCTGTTGGATGCGGGCTGATGTGTGCTGGGATGACACGAGTCGGAAGGTTGAGGTGGAGATGCGGGCGGTGAAACGAGTGGAATTGGTGATCGATGCGGTGGAGTTGCCGCAGGTGTTGAAGATCGTGAAGGGTTTGGGGATTAGCGGATGGACGTTGTTGCGTGATGTGGCCGGTCAGGGGGACCGAGGCTCACGGATGGGAGATCAGCCGACGGATGTGATGAGGAACGTGGTGTTGATCATTGCGTGCGAGTACGAGCAGTCGAAGAAGCTGGCGGACGCGATCCGGCCGATTCTGGCGCGGATGGGCGGGATGTGTTTGATCAGCGACGCGACGTGGGTGGTGCACTGATGTCGGGGCGGGGAGGGGGAGGGGGAATGATGAACGATGAACGATGAGCGATGAGCGAAGAACGCTGAGCGATGAATGATGAGCGATGAACGATGAACGATGAGCGATGAACGATGTAGAGAGAATGTGGGGATCGAAGCTGGGAGGATGTGTCGGAGCGTGGGCGGGCGGATCGTACGAAATCAGTGATGCGGCTTTTGGCATGCAGCTCGGGCTCATCGCTCATCGTTCATCGTTCATCGCTCAAAATTCATGTTTCCCCCGTCTTCGTTCGCGCTCCAGGGTGTTCGTGTCAGACTTTTTCCCAGGGGAGGTTGAGGCTTTCTGCGACGGCGTGGCTGGTCATTCGCCCGCGTGCCATGTTGATGCCTTCGGCGAAACCTGGGTCATCGGAGGCGGCGCGTTGGTAGCCTTTGTTGGCGATGGTGAGTGCGAAGGGGAGGGTAGCGTTGCAGAGGGCCATGGTGCTGGTTCGACCGACGGCGCCGGGCATGTTGGTGACGCAGTAGTGAACGATTCCTTCTGCGATGAAGGTGGGTTGTTGGTGTGTGGTGGGACGGCTGGTTTCGGCGCAGCCACCCTGATCGATGGCGACATCGACGAGTACGGCACCGTCGGGCATGACGCGTAGGAGTTCGCGTGTGATGAGTCTGGGTGCCTTTGCGCCGGGGATGAGGACGGCACCGACGACGAGATCGGCCTCGGAGACGTGTTTTCGGATGGTGTGTGGGTCGGAGAAGATGGTATCGACGTTGGCGGGCATGGTGTCGTCGAGGTATCGGAGTCGGTCGAGGTTGATGTCCATGACCTTGACGTCGGCACCGAGTCCTGCGGCGACTTTGGCGGCGTTGGTGCCGACGATGCCCGCGCCGATGACGACGACTTTGGCGGGTGCAACGCCGGGGACGCCGCCGAGGAGAATTCCGCGGCCCATCATGGGTTTTTCGAGGTATTTTGCGCCTTCCTGGATGCTCATTTTGCCTGCGATTTCGCTCATGGGCGTGAGGAGGGGTAGCCTGCCCTGGCGGTCGCGGATGGTTTCGTAGGCGATGGCGACGATTTCGCGTTCGAGGCAGCCCTGAGTCAACTCGCTTGATGCGGCGAAGTGGAAGTAGGTGAAGACGATTTGATTGGGCCGAAAGAGATTGATCTCGGCGGGCTGGGGTTCTTTGACTTTGACGATCATCTCGGCTTCGCCGAAGACTTCTGCGGCGGATTTGACGATGGTGGCGCCGGCCTTGATGTAATGTTCGTCGGCGAATCCGGAACCGACGCCGGCTTCGCTTTCGACGAAGACTTTGTGGCCTGCTTTGGTGAGAAGGTCGACCCCGACGGGGATCATGGCCACTCGATACTCGTCCGCCTTGATTTCCTTGGGCACGCCGATCTTCATACGGTTGTCTCCGGACGTAAATGGAAGGTTTTGCTTACTCGCGGGACGATGATACTCCCGAGGTAGAGGAGTGCGAAATCCCGAAGGGCGTCGGCCTGTGCGGGTGGGGCGGGTGGGGATGGTGGTTCTGGGGATTCCTGTTTGCGCCGGAATGGGGTTCGGGTAAGATTCTGCAACAGCCATGGGCGAAGTCAGTCATGATCATCTCGTGCTGATTCAGATCGACGGCATGCATTGCCATCGGTGCGAGCAGGCGATTCAGCGTGCGATCGGATCGTTGGCGGGCGTTCGGGAAGTGGAAGTCGATTTTCTATCGGGTCAGGCGAGCGTGCTGGTGGAGCGTGGCACGACGCAAGCGGCTGCGATGCTGGATGCGATCAATCAGGCGGGGTATCGCGCGACGGGATTCGTCGAGCGGGATGTCGACGGCTAGTGGGGCCTTTCCCGAAATGAGCGACTGAGATTCGTGCGACGTGGGGTGGTGGTGGATCAGTCGTCTGACATGGCTTTTTGTCCGTTGGGGGAGGTTGGGGTGACG
Source organism: Planctomycetaceae bacterium (assembly GCA_027487775.1). Taxonomy (GTDB): domain Bacteria; phylum Planctomycetota; class Phycisphaerae; order Tepidisphaerales; family Tepidisphaeraceae; genus JAIYCY01. The sequence goes on along the minus strand of JAIYCY010000027.1, from coordinate 39,618 downwards.
GTTCGATCGGGCCAGTCTTCTGCGTCGCGTAGTGCGATGATTTGTTCGAGTGAGAAGTGTCGACCGGTGTTGAGTCCTGGGCAGGTTTTTCCGGCGCGTTTCCATCCGCCGGGCGTGTCGAGATTTCCGTCCCAGAAGGGCCAGGTGCGGCATTGCAGGGGTCTGACCTTGTAGATGGCGCATCCTCGCTTTCCATCGCCCAGATCGGTGAGGAAGACGCAGGGATACTCGCCGCGCTGGTCGCGTTTTTCTTTGAGGCTCATGCGACCCTGAATCATGCGAACGTGTTTTCGGATTGTTTCCTCGCGACTCAGGCCGAAATGCTCGGCGAGTCGATCGACTTCTTCGTCGCTGACCCAGACGTATCCGGGTCCGCCGGTGCAGCAATTGCCACATTGGGTGCAGGTAAAGCTCAGACCGTCTTTGAACCAGGGTTGATCGGATTGATTCAGCACGTTCAACTTCTTTCGCGGCATGCATCGAAGCTAGCCGCTTGGTGAGGAAGTGTGAAGTGCGGAGATGGGTTGATTGAGGCGGTGGGTGGGTTGATATCGCAAATCGTCGTGCAATCGCTACATTTCGGGGATGCTTCCGTTTGAAACGCTCCTCGGTGCCCGCGACGCGATTGCCTCGAAGAAGGCGAGCAGCGTCGAACTGACGAAAATTGTTCTAGATCGGATCGCGAAACTCGATCCGGCGTATCGCGCTTATGTCAGCACGTTTCCGGATCGTGCGTTAGGCGTGGCGGGCGAAGTGGATGCGGGCAAGCGTGTTGGTCCGCTGGCGGGCGTGCCGATTGCGATCAAGGACAATCTCTGCACGACGTTCGGCGCGACGACGTGCAGTTCGAAGATGCTTCAAAATTTTTATGCGCCGTACAACGCGACGGTGGTTGAGAAGCTGGAGGCTGCGGGCGCGGTGATCGTTGGCAAGACGAATCTGGATGAGTTTGCGATGGGCAGTTCCACGGAGAACAGCGCGCTGATGGTCAGTCGCAACCCGTGGGACACGCGGACGATTCCAGGCGGAAGCTCGGGTGGAAGCGCGTCGGCAGTGGCGGGGATGTTGGCCTACGCGTCGCTCGGATCGGATACGGGCGGTAGCATTCGTCAGCCTGCGTCGTTGTGCGGATTGGTCGGATTGAAGCCGACGTACGGTCGCGTGTCGCGTTATGGGCTGGTCGCGTTTGCGTCGAGTCTGGATCAGATCGGCCCGATCACGTTTGATTGTGCTGATGCGGCGTTGTTGATGAATGTCATTTCCGGGCACGACGCGCGAGACAGTACGAGCGCGGCGATGGATGTGCCGGATCATCTGGCCGACCTTGAGAAGCCGATGAAGGGGCTGCGGATCGGCATTGCGAGGGAGTTTGATCTGGACGAGGGTATGGACGCCGAGGTGAAGGCTTCGATCGATCGCGCGATCGAGGTGTACAAATCCGCCGGCGCGACGATTGTTGATGTGAGTCTGCCGCATACCAAGTACGGCATCGCGGCGTATTACGTGATAGCGCCGTGCGAGGCGTCGAGCAATCTTGCGCGATACGACGGCGTGCATTACGGTCATCGGACCGCCGAGCCGGTGCGTGACATCATCGAGTTGTTCAGCAAGAGTCGTTACGAGGGTTTTGGCGACGAGGTCAAGCGTCGGATCATGATCGGGACGTACGCGCTCTCGAGCGGCTATTACGATGCGTATTACAATCGCGCGTTGAAGGTTCGCACGTTGATTTCGCGTGATTTTGAGCAGGCGTTCGAGAAGTGCGACGCGGTCCTCAGCCCGACGAGCCCGACGGCTGCCTTCCGCCCGGGCGACAAGGCGGATCCTTTGGCGATGTATTTGTGCGATGTTTTCACGGTGACGTGCAACATCGCGGGCATCGCAGGCGTCAGCATTCCGTGCGGTTTCACGACGCCCGAGCCCGGCAGCGACGAAAAGCCGCTGCCCATCGGCCTGCAACTGCTCGGTCCGAACTTCAGCGAACCCAAGCTGCTGCAGATCGCGCGTATCCACGAACGCGTCACCGACTACCACACGCGTCGTTCCGGTGCGTAAACTGAAACGTCGAATGTTCACTTTCTGATGAGCGAATCGATCACCATTCTCGGCGACGGTGCGATGGGTACGGTCTGTTCGATTCTCGCCAGTGCGGGCGGGCATCGGGTGGTTCTTTGGGGCGCGTTCGAAGATTCTGTCGATCGGCTGAAGCAGAATCGGGAGAACACCCGTCTGTTGCCCGGCGTGAGGATTCCGGATGGCGTGATGTTGACGGCCAATCCTGCCGAGGCGCTCGGCGGTTGTTCGCTCGTGATCAGTGCGATTCCGACGCAGTATCTTGCCCAGACATTTTCGCGTCTTGCGTCGCATGTGCCTGAAGGTGTGCCGATCGTGAGTGCGACGAAGGGGATCGAGAACGACACACTGCGTCGGCCGACGCAGGTGATTGGCGACGCGCTTGAGCAGGTGGGTAGAAGTAATCCGCTCGCGGTGTTGTCGGGGCCGAACATAGCGGCGGAACTTGCGCGTTATCATCCTGCGAGTTGTGTGGTGGCGTCGCTGGATGAATCGCTGGGCAGGCGAGTGCAGAAGGCGATGTCGACGCAGTGGTTTCGGATTTACACGAACACGGATGTGATAGGTGTGGAGCTTGCGGGGGCGAGCAAGAATGTGATTGCGCTTGCGGCGGGGATGGTGGACGGACTGCGTGCGGGTGACAATGCCAAGAGCGCGTTGGTGACGCGTGGTTTGGTGGAGATCACGCGTTTGGGCGTGGCGTTGGGCGCGCGGGCGGAGACGTTCATGGGGCTTGCGGGATTGGGTGATTTGATTACGACGTGCGTGAGTCCGGAGGGTCGCAATCGCCGGGTGGGCGAGCAGCTTGGTCGGGGCCGAAGGCTGGTGGAGATTCTTGCGGAGATGAAGAGCGTGGCGGAGGGGGTTGCGACGACGCGATCGATTCATGCGTTGGCCGGCCGGTTGGGGGTGGAAATGCCGATCACGCAGCAGGTTTTTTCGGTGTTGTTTGAGGACAAGGACGTACTGACAGCGTTGGGTGAGTTGATGTCGCGTTCGCCGCGTAGCGAGCATTGAGGAATCATTCTTTCATCGACATGCATTCGGCAGTTGATGGGCTCTCGCGTAGATTGCGGTGATGTGCGGAATCGCGGGAATCGTCAGCTTCGACGGGAGCGTGCCGGTGCGGCCGGGCACGTTGGCCGCCTGCTCTCGCGCCATTGCGCACCGCGGGCCTGATGCTGAACGTATCTGGTTGTCCCATCCCGATGACCCACGTCGTGCGCTGGAAACGGAAGTCGTAGGGACCGCCAGCCGATCGCCGAGCGTGGGATTGGCGTTTCGCCGTCTTTCCGTGCTTGATCCAGACCCTCGCGCGATGCAGCCGATGCATTCCCGTGACGGCCGATTCACTCTCGTTTTTAATGGCGAGATCTACAATTTTTGCGGGCTGCGTGACGAGCTGCTCCGTTTGGATTCCGATCCCTTCGTGACGACAGGCGATTCGGAAGTCCTGCTGCGCGCGTGGCAGATCTGGGGTGTCGAAACCCTCTCGAAGCTCAACGGGATGTTCGCCTTTGCGATCTGGGACGCGCGCGACGCATGCCTGTGGCTCGCACGCGATCGTTTGGGGCAAAAGCCGTTATACGTTGAGCTGCTCGTCGATCACGATCGATCGGGTCAAGCGGGTCATCAAGCCCCACTGCGAGCCGCCTCGTTTGCCAGCGAACCCAGGGGCGTCGCACGATTAGAGCGCGATCCGTCGGCTGGGGAACTCGATGATCTGGCGCTTCGCGACTACCTCCGTTACGGCTATAGCCCGCGATCGATGCTGGGGGATCTTCGGCAGTTGGAACCGGGGACATGGTGGCGTCTTGCGGCGAGTGGTCTTTCATCCGGACGATACTTTGATGCTACTTGGGGCGAAGGGATCGATCGGTCTCGCACAAGGGTGTCAGCCGCCGAAGTGCGTGGGGCGGTGATGCGTGCGGTTGAGCGTCAGTTGGTGAGTGACGTACCGCTTGGGGTTTTTTTGTCTGGCGGTATCGATTCGTCGATCGTTGCGCGGTGCGCGCGAGAGTTCGGCGGGGTGAGGACATTTTCGATCGGGTTTGACGAGCCGCGTTATGACGAATCGGCGTACGCCGAGGAGGTTGCGCGACATTTGGGAGCGGCGCACGAGACGATGCGTCTGACCCCGCGCGTGGTCGAGGATCTGCCGAGGCTGGTGGCGGCATTTGGAGAGCCTTTTGCGGACAGTTCGATGATCCCCACGCATGAGTTGTGCCGCGTGACGCGAGACCGCGTGACGGTGGCGCTCAGTGGTGATGGCGGGGACGAATTGTTTGGCGGATACGAGCGTTACTTGGCGATGGCACACGCTCGGAAGCTCGACGCCTTTGCGATGGTGGCCGGGCTGGGTCGATGGATGTCACGCGGGCATCCGAAGTCGAAGTGGGCGCGTGGAGGGCGATTCCTGGCGTCTGCAGGGAAGTCGCCTGCGGAGCGGTATGACGGATGGATGCGGATCTTCGACGAGCCGACGCTGGAAGGGCTGTTGGCAACACAGGATCAGCAGGGCATGAACGCGCGTGATCGGTGGCCGCGTATCCGATCGCTCTTTCAGAGTGTGATGCAGCAATCGGGCCGTGACGTCGTGGAGTCGGCGGCGGCGGTTGATCGTGTGTCGTATCTGCCGGGCGATTTGCTTGCGAAGGTGGATCGGTGTTCGATGTTGCACGGATTGGAGGTGCGGAGTCCGTTCATGGACCACGAGCTGGTGGCACTGGCGGCGGGTCTGGACGAGCGGCAGTTGATTGGTGGCGGGGGAAAGCGGATGTTGCGAGAGGCGTTCGGGGGCGACTTGCCGGCATCGGTGTTCCGGCGAAGGAAGATGGGATTCGCGGTGCCGATCGGGGAATGGTTCAGGGGCGAGATGCGGGGGTATTTGCGTGATCATGTGTTGTCGGGCGATGGATTGATCGGACAGCGCATGAAGAAGCGTGTGGTGGAGCAGATGGTGGATGAGCACGAAACGGGCTATCGCGATCATGCCCAGAGGTTGTATGCTTTGTTGATCCTGGAGATGTGGTGGAAACAGCAGACGAAAAAGCCAAGGCCGAGCGTGTACGACAAGATGGCGTAGTCGGGCAAGGGGGCGTTGTCGTCCGAGATGGGGTCGAAGGCCGGGACGGGGTTGTCGGCCGGTACGGTGGAGCGGTTGGAGTACGGCAGTCAGTGAGCGAAGGTTCGGGGACGGAGCTGGCGCCGCGCGTGTGGGTGCGGATGGATGCGGTGCGGTTTCGGTTTGTGCGATCGAGCGGTCCGGGCGGGCAGAATGTGAACAAGGTGAGTACGGCGTGCGAGATGCGGCTGAGTCTGGATGAGTTGAATGGTGTGATGAGCGTGGGCGCGATCGAGCGATTGCGCGGGCTGCTGGGTTCAAGACTGACGGCGGCGGGTGAGATTCTGATCACGAGCGACACGCATCGGACGCAGGAGCAGAATCGCGAGGCGGTGTTGGAGCGGTTGCGTGAGATGTTGGTGCGGGCGTTGGTGGAGCCGAAGCGGAGGAAGAAGACCAAGCCCTCGCGGGCCGCGAAGATGAGGCGACTGGACAATAAGAAACGCCGGGGACAGATCAAGTCCAACCGGCGTGAGCATCGCGGGGGTGAGTGACAGGTGAATGAGGGGCGGGTGACAGATGCCGGTGACAGGGGCGGGTGACAGGTGCCGGTGACAGATGAATGACTGAGGCTGAAGGCCGAGGCGTGGACTGCGGCTACGTGATACTTCATCATCCGCGAGAGTGTTTGTCGCGCCCCGGTCGGGCCTGGCAAGATCCTCATCAGTCCTTCGTAGGGCCGTCTCCGCAAGGCGAATTCCGGTGGGCCCCTGCCGTCAGGCCCGTTAGGCTGTTATGGAGCCTTGGCAGAATCTGGTTTCGAGAAGAGTCGCCTGCGGGCCGAGGTAGTCGATCCATGATCACCCGCAGGTGATCAATCGTCGTCTTCGTCGAAGCCTTCATCGTCGTCTTCGAACTCGTCGTCATCATCGTCGTCGAAGTCGTCTTCATCTTCGTCGTCTTCGTCGTCCTCGTCATCTTCATCTTCATCATCGAGATCGTCGAGGTCGTCGTCCTCGTCCTCGTCGAGATCGTCGTCATCGTCGTCTTCGAAGTCATCGTCGTCTTCGAAGTCTTCGTCGTCGTCCTTGGCCGCCTGGGGGAGGAGAGACGGGTCGATCTGCGCGAAGGGATCGAGTGTGAGTTGATCTGTGTCGATGGCTTCGAGGAGTTCAGTCATGGCAGGCTTCCTGCGGGTGCAAAAATGGTCGACCGAGATGACGGACGCGTGTCCGATACGGCGACGAGGCGTATCTAATCCGGGGCCGGAAGTGGGTCAAGGGGGTCGGTGTGATTTTTATTTTCGTTTGGACGTATGGCTTCGGTGGGTGTGAAAAGCTGCGTGGATGATGGGACGTGTGAGGGCGTGCATCGCCGGGTGTTTCAGCGTCGCATTTTGCGATGGATGAGAAGCGCGTTGCCGATGACGCAGAGGTCGGAAAGGGCCATGGCGAGGGCGGCGTGCAGGGGTGTCAGGTAGCCGAGTGCGGCGAGTGGAATGGCCATGACGTTGTAGCAGAAGGCCCAGAAGAGGTTTTGGCGGATGGTGCGCATGGTGACGCGTCCGAGTCGTAGCGCGGTAGGCACGCCGGTGAGGCTAGAGCCGACGAGGACGAGACCGCCGGACTCTTTGGCGATGTCAGTGCCGCTGCCGATAGCGATACCGACATCCGCGCCGGCGAGTGCGGGCGCGTCGTTGATGCCATCGCCCACCATGGCGATACGTGCGCGAGAGGAAAGTTGTCGTGTTTGAGATTTCAGGTCGGTGATGGTGCGTAGTTTTCCGTCGGGTTTGACGCCTGCGATGACTTCATCGATGCCCATATCGCGAGCGACCGCGCGGGCGGCCTGCTCGTGATCGCCGGTGAGCATGACGACGCGGAGCCCGGCGAGTCGAAGCTCTTGGACAGCCTGCCTGCTGTCGGCCCGGGCGCGGTCGGTGAGTTGGATCGTGCCGAGTCGGATCGGCTTGTTCGGATCGGTGCGATCTTCGACATCGCAGGAAGTGAGTGCTTGAGGTGATGGGATCGTGTTGACGGCTGAATGCGCGGTGGGAGCGGAAGATGGCTCGGCGGTGTGAGAGTTCGACGTGCGTCCGACGAAGATACGTCTGCCGTCCACGACACCGCTGACGCCGTTGCCGGGATCATTGAGAAAGTCGCTGACGTCGCTGGTGTGGATTCCACGGGTGACGGCGGCTTCGACGATGGCATTACCGATCGGATGGCTCGACAGCCGCTCGACGGAGGCTGCGAGTCGGAGGATTTCGCGTTCGTCGGTGTTGGCGTTGGATTCGGTGTGCGGATTAGAGTTGTGGTGATTGGGGTTGGGATGTGTCGTGCTGGGTTGGTGGGCGAGGATGCCAGCAACGACGGGCCGCCCTTCGGTGAGGGTTCCGGTTTTGTCGAGTACGACAGTGCGGACGTGCTCTGCGTTCTGGATGGTGTCGAGATCGCGAATGAGTATTCCACGGCGAGCGCCCCAGCCTGTGCCGACCATGAGCGCGGCGGGCAGCGCGATGCCGAGCGCGCAGGGGCAAGCGATGATGAGGACGCTGCAGACGGCATTGGCGAGTTCGCCCCATGTTCGACTCTGCTCCCATCCGCGTGATTCGCCGACGATGTACCATGCGATGCCGGTGCCGAGTGCGATGAGCAGGACGATCGGGACAAAGACAGCGCTGATGCGGTCAGCCAGTCGCTGGACGCGTGGTTTTGCGCTTTGGGCGGTTTCGACGAGCTTGACGATTTGTGACAACGCGGTTTCCGAGCCGACGCGTTCGACACGGAGCGTGATCGCGCCGTCACGGTTGATGGTTCCGCCGATGACGGTGTCGCCTGGCCTGCGTACAACGGGGAGAGGTTCGCCGGTGAGCATGGATTCATCGACGCTGCTGATGCCTTCGATGACTTTGCCGTCGATGGGCACGCGCATGCCGGGCTTGACGAGCACGGCATCGCCGATCTCGAGGACGGAGACTGGTACTTCGACCGGCTCGGGCGTGGCTGAAGGAGCGGGCTGCATGACGCCGAGGCGAAGTCGGCGTGGCGCGGGGGAATCGGTGGGGGCGGGGTTGGACTCAGTGGTTGTAGCGGATGAGTGTGTTGAGGAGGCGTGTGGTGAAAGTGGATGGGAGGAGGTTGTGGGAGCTGCGCGTAATCGTAGTGCGGTGGCGGGGGCGAGTTGCATGAGTGCGCGGATGGCGTTTCCTGCGCGATCGCGTGCGCGTGCTTCGAGCCAGTGTCCGACGGAAATGAGCGCGAGCAGGGCGGTCCCTTCGGTGAAATAGACGTGCTCCGGCGGGCCCCACCAGCCAAGGAGATGTCCGCCCAGATTCACAGCGCTGTAGGCCCAGGCGACGGTGGCACCGAGTGAGATGAGGGTGTCCATGTTGCTGGTCCCTCGTCGCAGTGCGTGCCAGGCGCTTCGATAGAATCCCCCGCCGACGAAGATGAGTGCGAGTGTTGAGCAGGTGAGTGCGAGCCAGGTCATCCAATTGACGCCATGCAAGTGGATGCCTGCGAGTTTGAGGGTCCAGTGGAGTGCTTCGATGGGAAACCAGAGGAGCAGGCCGATCATCGCGTTGCGGAACCAGAGTCGTTCTGTGGCACGAGCGGCATCGGCTTCTTTGCGAGCGGCGTCGAGGGGCGTTTCGTCGGACGGGGCGATTTCTGCAGGGTAGCCTGCCTCGCCGAGTGCGGCGGCGAGTTGGGAGAGCGCTTCTGCGGGTGTTGGCGAATGGGAAGAGTTGAGCGAAACGCTGGCGCGTGATCGTGCAAGGCTGACGTGCACAGATCGAACGAATGCGGATTTTTTGAGTGTGGATTCGACGCGGGCGGCGCAGCTGGCGCATTCCATGTTGGCGATGCGTAGCACGCCCACGCACCCGGCTTCAGGTGATAGCGAAGTGGGATCTGGGTGGACGGAGGATGATGGCTCGCCCGGCTTCATGTCGGTGGATTCTACCCGATCGGCGATCGAATCGACTCACGAATCGTAGCCGACCTGCTGAGACGGCCGCGACGATGCTGCTGTGATTCGATTCTCCGCGATCAGGTCGGATTTCTGCGATCAGGTCGCATTTCTGAGATCAGGTCGCATTTCTGCGATCAGGATTGTCGGACGTGTGCGTGGAAGGCTTCGATGAGGCGTTTGGTGATGGGGCCGGGGGTGCCGGTACCGATCGGTCGTCCGTCGACTTGTGTGACGGGCATGACTTCGGCGCCGGTGCCGGTGACGAACATTTCGTCGGCGGTGTAGACGTCGTGGCGTTGCAGGACCGTTTCGGTGCAGCAGATGTCGAGTTTTTTGGCCAGTTCCATGATGACGCGGCGTGTGATGCCTTCGAGGATGCCCTGATCGATTCCGGGGGTTCGTAGTTGCCCGTCGCGGACGATAAAGACGTTGTCGGCGGTGCATTCGGAGACATTACCGAGATGATTGAGCATCAGCGCCTCTGGCACGCCGGCGTCGTTGGCCTCGATTTTGGCAAGGACGTTGTTGAGATAATTGAGACTCTTGATGCGCGGTGGCGTCGAGTTGGGATGATTGCGGATATAGCTGCTGGTGATGATTGACATACCCCGCGCGTACAGCTCAGGCGGAAAGACATTGATTTTGTCGGTGATGATGAAGACGACGGGCTTGCCGCTCTTGTTGGGATCGATGCCGAGATCGCCCGGTCCGCGCGTGACGACGACGCGGACATAGCAATCGACGAATCCGTTGGCTCGAAAAGTGGTTTCGATGGCCTTCTGTAGATCGTTGATCGACACGCCGATGTCGAGTCGGATGGACCGGGCGGAGTCGTAGAGTCGGCGCAGGTGTGCGACGGGTTCGAAGATGCGACCTGCGTAGACGCGAATGCCTTCAAAGACGCCATCGCCGTAGAGAAGGCCGTGGTCATAGACACTGACGCACGCTTCGGCCTTGGGGACGAGTTTGCCATCGATCCAGACGAGCAGGTTCGCGGGTGATGAGGGCGTGGCGGGGGCGTGAGTGGGTGTGGGCGCAGTGAGCGACATAGGCGAAGCATCGTAGACGCAGAATCCCGGCGTGAAAAGCGGAAATCCGGAGGGCCTGCGTGAGCATTGGATCCGGTGTTGTGGCTGACCCGGCTTTGCGAGATGAGTTTGCGAGATGAGTTTGCGAGACGAGTTTGCGTCGTGCGGATTAGAGGAGGGCTTGAAACGAAAGAGGCCGGATCGAAAGGGAGCCACCGCTTCCGATCCGGCCAATCCATTACAAGCGAAAGAATATCACGCGATTGGCGCGCGTCAATCGAAAGTGGAGCGCGCGACACTCAAGTTTTTTTCTCGTGGAGCGTCGCAACGCCGTTAGTGATGGTTCGCAAGGTTCATTTCGAATGAACGTCGGCCCGATCGCGCGATCGCTCGCTAGGTCATGTGCGTTGCGAGTCATGGATGCGAAGGTCGCGTCAATGGAGTTCGGCGACCATGGCCTTGATGCGTGGCCAGAGTGTTGGATCGCGTGAGGCGTAGATGATGTTGGTGAGCAGCCAGTCGAGGGGATTGCCGATGTCGTGACGTCGTGCCGAGAGCACCACGCCGTGCACGGGTTCGCCTGCGTCGATGGAGAGTCGGATGGCGTCGGTGAGTTGGATTTCGTTGCCCTTGCCGGGCGGGGTTTTTTGAAGATGGGAGAAGATGCTGGGCGCGAGGACGTAGCGTGCCGCGATGGCGAGGCGTGAGGGCGCCGATTCGACGGTGGGTTTTTCGATGAGCGTGGAGAGCTTCATCAGGCCTGGCGAGATCATGGCGCCGCCTGCGATGCCGTAGCGGCCGACCTTTTCTGCTGGGACCTCTTCGAGACCGATGATGGTTCCGCCGAGTTTGTGGTGTGCGTTGATGAGTTGGGCCGACGGGAGAGGGACATCGGTGGCGGATGTCGAGAAGATGGTATCTCCGAGCAGGCAAAGGCATGGCGCGTTGCCGACATGAGCGGCCGCCTGCAGGACGGCATGTCCGAGTCCGCGTTGTTCTGCTTGTCGGACGGCGTGGATTTGGACGTGTTCGGCGAGTTTGAGGACAGAGGCGAGCAGTTCAATTTTGTTGGAGGCGGTGAGTCTGGCTTCGAGTTCTGCGTTTCGATCGAAGTGGTCTTCGATGGCGCGTTTGTCGCGTTGTGTGATGAGCAGCACGTCCGCGCACCCCGCAGCGACGGCCTCTTCGACGACGTACTGGATGGTCGGTCGATCCAATACGGGCAAAAGCTCTTTTGGGACGGCCTTGGCAGCAGGCAACATCCGAGTCCCCCAACCGGCAGCGGGAATGATGGCTTTCATTGTGGGTTGTTTTACCACGAAGGGCACGACGGACACGAAGAGGAGATTGGGAATTGATTAGAAAAGGGTCAAAGCACGATGCGTTCGAGTCCGTCGACCGCAAGTCGGGCGTTGAAGTTGATGAGGAGGCACACGCGCAAGCCAGAGAGTTTTAAATAGGTGATGCACTGGCTTCGCACAACGGGGTGCAATTCGTCCACTGATTTGATCTCAACGATCACGCAGTTCGCGACAACCAAGTCGAGCCTCAGGCCGTCGTCGATCGGCTGGCCTTTGTACAAGATGGGAAGGATGACCTGTCGGCGTACGTCGAGTCCGCGACTTGTGAGTTCATAGATCATGCATCGCTCGTAGACCGATTCGAGAAGGCCCGGTCCGAGCTCGCGATGTACGGCGATGATGGCATCAATCACCTGCCGACAGATCGCTTCGGTCTCTGCTGGTATGGGCGCGTGAGATGTCGTTCGACCGATCGCCATGACGATTCCCGTGATAGAGTGACAGAACGATTCAATTCAGCCATCAAATCATCTTGGTGATCTTTGTGCCCTTTGTGGTGTAACGGTTCGAGTGACGATTCACCCGAAGATGTTCGGCCGGATGACTGTGCAGTTGATTTCCGCCATCGCGTCCACCAGCTTTTGGTATTGGTCTCCGTCGGAGTAGAGGCCGCAGACGGCGCCGCCTGATCCGCAGAAATGGCTGCTGCATCCGACGCTTCGGGCTTGTTCGACCATTCGGTGATTTTCCGGCGCGACGTTCATGATCTTCAGTCGAACGGCGTAGTTGTCATCGACGCAGCGGCCGAGTGTGGTCCAGTCGCTCGTATCGATCGCCGCCTTGGCGCGGTCGGTGATGTGGGCCAGTTCGTGCATGGCGGCGTGTACGGTGGCATCGCCCTGGAGCCAGAGTTGTCGGAGGTTTCGGTGAGGTACATCGCTGACTTCGGCGCGTTCGGGGTCGAAAGCGACATAGAGCGGCGGGGCGGGATTGGGTTTGAGTTCGGTGTAGTTGCCGTAGCCGAGCGATTCGACTTGTTCGCGTAAGAAGTCCATGTAGACCATGCCTTCGTAGGCCTGGATGACGCGATCCTGCAGTCCGGCGGTGATGCCGAGTTCGTCGCGTTCTGCGGAGAGTACGAGAGTCGCGAGGAGGTGTTTGGGGATGTCTTGCGCGTAGAACTGCATGAGGGCGCGCATGGTGGCGGTGACGATTCCGCTGGAGCCTGAGAGACCGACGAGTCTTGGGATGTCGGAGTCGTAGCTGATGCAGAATGAGCGATCGGGTGGCGTGATGCCTTGCTTGGCGGCGTGGTCGTGGAACTTTTTGATGGCGGCTTTAATGAGTCGTACTCCGCCGTAGTAGCCGAAGAGTTTTTGATCGCGGAGGAATGCTGAGACGCTGGCGTATCGAGCGTAGTCGGCGGGCCCGAGGAGTATTTCGAAGTGGGGTGCTTCCCAGATTTTTACTGTCGCTTTGAAGTTTCGGATGATGAAGCTGATGGTTTTGCCGAAATAGCCGTCGGAGGGATTGCCGACGAGTCCTGCGCGTGCGTGTGCGTGTCCTTCGATGATCATGAGGCCTCCTGAGTGCGAGTTGATTTGAGCGTCGATACCGTCAGCCGGTTGTCAAGCGATGCTGGCTCAAGTAGGCGTCTCTGGTGATGGCGTATTCGACGTTTTGCTTCAAGGGTTCGGCGTGGTAGGCGACTTCGAGTTCGCGGACGAACGTCGCGCCGAGTCGTTCGATGGCGATGCGTGATCGGCGATTGTTGATGCCGATGTGGAAGAGGACGGTTTGGACAGAAGTGAAGGCGTGCTCGAGCATGAGTTGCTTCATGGCCGGGTTGAAGACGCCTCCCCAGTGGCTGCGGGCGAGGAAGGTGTAGCCGATCAGGACGGATTTGAGTTCGGGATTGTAGTTGTAGTATCGCGTACAACCGATCGGCTGATCATTGCGAGCATCGAGCACTTGAAAGGCTCCACCGCTTTGGATTGCGCCGTCGAAATACCTTCTGAAGACGTCGCGTTGATAGCGATCCGGGTTTGGATGTTGAGTCCAGATGAGCGGATCGGATGCGACGTTGTAGAGTGTTTCGAAGTCGGCTTCCCGAAGCGGGACGAGCCGGATCCATGTCGATGCCAGCGTTGGCTGAAGGTTCATGAAATGACGGTACACAAGCGGGCTGGGGGCTGCCAGTGGTGTCGTGGTTTAGCGAGGGGTGGCGAAGCTGACTTTTTCGAATCCTGCTTTGAGGACTGCTTCGTAGACTTCGATGAGTTGTCCGTATGCGACATCGCCGGAGGGTTGGACGACGACGGCGATTTTGGTTTGATCTTTGCCGATGCGGATGAGGTTTTCGAACTGGGCCTTCATTTGATCATGGAGGACGGTTCCGCTGGTGGCTTGGATGTTGTCGGCACGGACGATGTACCCGCCGTCAGCGGTTGGATCGACGCGGACGATGATGGGTTCGTCGGGGACTTGATTGGGGTCAGGGGGTCGTGCGCTGCTGGAGGCGACGGAGAAGAGTCCGGCCTTTTGTTGGAGGATGAGTTCCTGGGTGGCGAATGAACCGACGAGCATGAGGAAGATGAGGATGACCATGACGACGTCGACGAGCGGCGTCATGTTGGGGCCGCTTTCAAAGCGGGCGGGCGCTCGTGCGCCGAATCGGGTTCTTTTGCCACTGGCCATGGTCGGGTCCTTGTCGGTCGATGCGTGCTGCGGTGTCGACTTTCGTGCGGATCAGTTTTTGGGTTTTCCCTTGCGTGTGTTGTAGTCGATGTTTTCGATTTTGGCGTTTGCGACGGCTTGCAGGACGGGTGCGAGGTGTCGGTATTTGACTTTGTTGGCATCGGCGCGGATGACGACGCGGAGGCTGGGTCTGTCGGCGTTGGTTCCTGTTCCGCCTTCGCGTCGGTCGTTTCCGAAGCGGGCTCGCAGGAGGGCTTGGGTGAGCGGGCCGTCCATGGGTGAACCGACGTCGAGTGCGACGGGCGTGCCGGTATCGTCGACGGCAGCGGTCACGCGTGGGACTTCTTGTCCTCCGAGGCCGATGGTGGTGACGTTGATGGTGAGCGTGTTGGAGAGTGTGAGTTTGTTTCCGAAGAGTGTTTCAGGGAGTTCGATGCCTTCCTGTTTGCCTGCGGCGACGCCGATTTTGGCAGCGAGCATGTAGAAGACGATGATGCAGAGCATCACGTCGATGAGCGGGACCACGTTGGGGTGTTCCGCGTGCGATTCTGGCATGTGGCGTTTGCCCATCGTCGGATCTTTCGGGTGGCTGTCGGTTAGGGGGCGGGTGTGCGTGGCGATGGCTCGTGGACTACTTGGGGCGGACGCTGGGCGCGGGGGCGGCGGATCGGGTGTTATTGGGGTTGGCGTCGGGTCGCATCATTTGGAGGAGTTCCTCGGCTTCGATGGCGGCGCGGGTGGTGTTGCGGTCGAGCTTCTGTCGGATGAGTCCGTAGGCCGCGAGGCTTGGGATGGCGAGGAAGAGGCCGAGGAATGTGTGTGCGAGAGCGGTGGCGATACCGCCTGCGAGTTGGCTGGGGTTTGCTTCGCCTTGTGCTTGCATCATTTGATCGAAAGCGACCATCATGCCGAGGACGGTGCCGAGTAGGCCTAGAAGTGGTCCGAGGTTTCCGATGATGTTGAGGACTTCGACCTTTCGGAAGGCGTCGGCGGTTTGTTCCCCGATGGCGACTTCCATGGCTTCTTTCATGTGGTCGTATTTGGGAGCGCGTTTGAGGGCGGGGTTGAGGACTTGGCTGACAAAGCTGGGGTCGGCTTCGGTGAAGTCGATGAGTTCCTGGAACTGACGATTGGAGATCATGTCGCGGATGCGAGCGGTGGATTCTTCGGGGAGGATGGTTTCTTTGCGTGCCTGGAGTGAGCACTTGACGATGTAGGTGCTGGAGATGATGGAGAGGATGAAGATGATGACGGTGACGAAGTCGAGCTCGCCGAAGACGAGTTTGACGGCGGTCGCGACCTTTCCGCTTTGAGGCGCTGCGGCTGCGGCTGTCTCACCGGCGGCGGCTTCCTGGGCGAAGACGGCGTCGGAGAGAAGGACCAGTCCGAGGAGCATGGCGGAGGAGAGAAGAAAGACGCGAAGTGTGTGTCGAAGGTTCATGGGGAGTAGGGTGTGTGTGGTGGTCAGGGGCGAGTGCCTGGTGTGCTAGTGCGTGTTTAATGGTCGAATGCGTTGGTGTTTTGGTGACGGTTCGATTGATTGAAAGAGGGTATTGATTGAAAGGTGATTGTGTCAGCGTAGGAGTTCCTCGGCAGAGACGCTGGTGAAGCGTCCGCCGGTGAGTTCGGCGATGGTTCGGAGTGTTTTGTGTTCTTCTTCGCGATCGTTGTCGAGCATGATGGTGTTGATGGGGACTTTGCCGTCGCGGTTGAGATTTTTGACAGCGGCGATGACGTCTTCGGGTGTGCTGGAGCCGAAGAATTCGCCGTCGGTGAGAAGGAAGACGAGTTCGGGTTTTTGTTTGAAGGCGACTTGGAGCGCGGGAACGGGGTCGGTTTGTCCCTGCATTTGCAGGCTGTCGAGGTAGGCGTAGGCGCGTTGTTTGTTGGCGGGGGTTGCGGCGAGGAGTCCTGAATCGTTGAGTACTTTGGGTCGTTCGTCTGCGAAGAAGATGACGTTGAAGAATTGGATGGGTTTGAGGTTATCGATGGCTTTTTTGAGTTCGTTGATGAGAACGGCTTTGCGGGTGGCGCTGGATCCGATGGAGCCTGAGGCGTCGCAGATGTAGATGATGTTTCGTGCGTTTCCGCCGCGTCCGCCTGGTGCGAAGATGCCGCGCTTGCCCCCGCCGGGCGGGCCGAAGCGTGCGAGTCGTCCGCCGCCTTCGCCGGAACCGATGCGGGTGCTATTGGTGAGTGCGCCGCCTGTGCGAACACCGACGCCGATGGGCGTGACATTGCTGGTCGACTCGGCGCTGGTGTCGCTGTCGTTGGAGGGCGTTTGGTTTTGTCCTTCGCGTTCCGCCCAGCCTTGTGTGTCGTTGACGGTCGGATCTTGATCCTGCATGGAAGGACGCGTCGGATCGTCGTTGAGCCCGGCCTGTTCCATCGGCCCGAGGTCGGTGGAATCTGCGAGCATGCCTTCCGGGATGATGACCTGTTCCTGTACGACGACCTCGATGAGTTTTGGCAGGGTTCGAATCACGACGACGGCGAGGACGATGATGCCGAGATGAAACAGGAGGCTTGTTGCGAGGGGAACGACTTGTTGTACCCAGGGTCGTCGCCAGAATGAGATTTTCAGTTCCTGCTCGAGGAGCAGTTCCTCGGCGGAGCGCTCGTGGGCGGTGCCCTGTGGGGAGGCGGGCGATGGTTGAGGCTGCGACATAGAACGCTCCAGTCAAACCCGCCGTTGTCATCGTGAATCGCGGGCACGCGCCCGATGCGATTGTCCATGCGAGACGTTTTAGATTACGGATCGTACGATTTCGCGACGATTTGAGTATACCGCAATTGAATCGATGGGGTCAATCGGGTTGGCGGTCAACTGTCAGGCGGATGAGCGTCCGGGAATCGGTCAATGATTCGGATGATAACTATGGTGTGGGGCAAGTCGTCGCATAGAGGGAGGGGATGGCATTCTTGACTTGGCGGTCGTATGGCTGTTCCTTTGTGTGACAGGACGCGGTGTGCGTCTGACCGGAACTGTTGACCTTCGATTCGAATCATCATTTGAGGATTGCCCATGTCCAAGATCGCATTACAACTCTGGAGCCTTCGCGACGACGCCAAGGCTGATTTTCCGAGGACACTGCAGGCCGTTGCGAAGCTGGGATATGAGGCGGTCGAGTTTGCGGGGCTTCACGGGCATGGTGCGGGTGAGATTCGGAGGATTTTGGATGATCTTGGGCTTGTGTGTGCGGGCGCGCACGTCGGGATCGAGAACTTTCATGCCGAGAAGGTCGACGCGATGATCGCGGATTATGCGGTGTTGGGGTGTCGGTTGCCGTTTGTACCGTGGCTGCCGCCTGAGAAGCGGAATAGTCGAGACGCGTGCAAGCGAACGTTGGATGAGATCGCGCCGGCGTTGCCGAAGCTCAGGGCCGCCGGCATGCGAACGGGATATCACCTGCACGACGGGGACGTCAAGCCGCTTTCCGATGGTAAGAGTGCGTGGGAGCATTTGATTGAATTGACGGACGAGTCATTTTTGTTGCAGCACGACACGGGTAACGCGATGCACGGCGGGATGAGCGCGACGTGGTCGATGGAGCATCATCCGAAGCGTTGTCCGAGTGTACATTTCAAGGAGTTTCCGTTGGATGGGAGCGCGATCGGTGAGGGCCAGGTGCCTTGGAAGTCGGTGATCGAGAAGTGTCGCGCGGCGGGGACCGAGTATTATGTGGTCGAGCACGAGGTCTACCAGAAGTATCCGCCGATGAAGGCAGTTGAAGTCGCTCTGACGAATCTGAAGAAGCTGCTTTGAGCCTGCGCCGCTCGATCTGAGTCGATTCCGTGCCGTATCGAGTCGTGAGGCCGGCCTGATCGGCTTGAAACGGAGAGCGCTGTTGCGGTCGATGACGAATCGCTCTTGAGCGCGTTCAACAGCGTGTTTGGTGGGTGCGCGATGTGTTTTGGCGTGCGTGTCGAAAAGCGTGTTTGAGCGTGTTTGAATGCGAGCGTGAGTGCGTCGGAATGCGCGCCTGAGCGTGTCGGAACGTGTGTGGAATCGCGATTGGCCGAACGTGGAATGGGGTAGAAGCCGGTCGAAACCGGTCAAGATCGTCGAAGAATCGGGGTGATCGCAAAAAATCGGGAAAAGTGTCGCGCGGCTGCGGACGCATTCGCGCAGCGCGCCCGTTGGATTGAGGGCATGAACAGGGCGTGGATCGCGACAGGCGCGGTTTTCGACAGGCGCGGTTTTCGACAGAAGCGGTTTTCGATAGAAGCGGTTTTCGATAGAAGCGGTTTTCGATAGGCGCGGTTTTTTAGTCTTCGGTGGGCGTGATGTTGCGGATGTTGAGCATGCGGTCGAGTGCGACGAGGCTGAATCGGCGGGTGTGGTCATCGACGCGGATTTCGTTGACGACTTTGCCTTGAGTGAGTTCTTCGATGGCCCAGCAGAGGTGTGGCAGGTCGATGCGGTACATGGTGGTGCACATGCATTGGCAATCGGAGAGGACGACGATGTGCTGGTCGGGGTGTTGTTGCCGCAGTCGGTTGACGAGGTGCATTTCGGTGCCGACCGCCCAGCGTGTTCCGGGTGGTGCGCGGCGGATTTGGTCGACGATGTAGGCGGTCGATCCGATGAGGTCGGCCTTTTGGACGACTTCGAATTTGCATTCGGGGTGGACGATGACTTTGACGTTGGGGATGTTTTGCCTTGCCTGATCGATGTGTTCGGGTCGGAAGAGTGCGTGGACGGAGCAGTGGCCCTTCCAGAGGATGAATCGTGCCTGTCGGATTTGTTCTGGGGTGTTTCCGCCGAGGTCGCGTGTGGGATCCCAGACGACCATCTGATCGAGTGAGAAACCCATGGCGTGGGCGGTGTTTCTGCCTAGGTGTTGGTCGGGGAAGAAGAGGATTTTGGTTTCGGAGTTGTTGGGCGTTGGAGTGCTGGAGTTTTCGACCCGCGTCGGTGTTTCGCGGAGTGCCCCACCGCGAAGCGCCCAGGCGAGGATGGTTTGGCAGTTGGAGCTGGTGCAGACGGCCCCACCGTGCTCGCCGACGAAGGCCTTGATGGCGGCGGAGCTGTTCATGTAGGTGATGGGAACGATGGGTGCGTCCGGGCAGACTTCTTTGAGTTGAGCCCAGGCGTCGAGGGTTTGATCGAGGGAGGCCATGTCTGCCATGGAGCAACCTGCGCCTAGATCGGGGAGGATGACGCGTACGCGTGGTTCGGTGAGGATGTCGGCACTTTCGGCCATGAAATGGACGCCGCAGAAGATGACGAAATCGGCGTCTGACTGTTCGCTTGCGCGTCGAGAGAGTTCGAAGCTGTCACCGACGAAGTCTGCGAAGGCGACGACGTCGTCCTGTTGGTAGTGATGGCCGAGGATGACGAGGCGTTTTCCGAGAGTTTCCTTGGCGGACGCGATGCGTAGGCGCAGTTCGGCGTCGGAGAGGTTTTGGTAAACTGGGGAAAGTGGTTGTTGCCAAACGAGGGCCATGTGGGCGGATTCCTTGGTCGATTTTGGGTGATTATACAGGGTGAGGGGTGTGGCGTTGAGGGACGGGATGGATTTGGCAAACGGGCTTGCGTCTGATAAGAACATGTTTCGGGAAGCGAAAAGTGTTCATTTCTAGGTTCAAACGTCATTCTCCCGGCTGCTCTTTGGAGTTTCGGGATGTGACGGATGAAAAGACTGTTGTGAATAAAGCGACTTTGCCGAAGTTAATCGTAATTCCGAGCCTTGGGCTGTGGAGCCCATAGGCAAGCCGGATAGGTGTCAGGACGCACTGAGCCGAAGCCGAGCACAAGTTAACCCCGTTTCGTCCTCTTCAATGAGGAAGGAGCTCCGATGAGCAAGCGTATTGTTGCGACCGCAGTTTTGGCCGCGATGGCTGCTGCAGGCTCGGCCCGTGCCGAAGCCACCGATCCGAACACCGGCGGTCTGACGTTCGGTGCCAGCGTGGACTGGACCACCAGCTACTTCTTCCGTGGCTACAACCAGGAAGACACCGGCCTGATCGTTCAGCCCGGCGTGACCGTGGGCTTCAACGCCTTCACCAGCGATGACGTCTCTGTCGACCTCACCCTCGGAACCTGGAACAGCTTCCACTCCGAACAGACCGGTGGCGACAACGTTTGGTACGAATCCGACCTCTACGCCGTCGCCGGCGTGAGCGCTTACGGCTTCAACTTCAACCTGATCTACACCGTCTACTTCTATCCGAACAATGCATTCGAGACGATTCAGGAACTCGGCTTCCAGTTCGGCTACGACGATGCCAAGCACTGGGAAAACGTGGGTCTGAAGGACTTCGCGCTCAACCCGGTCTTCAGCGTCTTCGCTGAAACCGACGACGGCAACGGCAGCGAAGACATCTACGCCGAAATCGCTCTCGCCCCGAGCTTCGGACTTGATGTCGCCAGCCTGTCGCTCTCGTTCCCGATCAAGTTCGGCTTCTCGGTCGACGACTACTACGTCGACAACGACGGCGATAACGAAATCTTCGGTTACGCCTCGATCGGCGCGATGGCGAGCATTCCGCTCCCCATGCCCGAGAAGTACGGCAGCTGGTCGCTCACCGGCGGTGTTGAGTACATCCAACTCTTCGCCGACAGCGCCGAAAACGCCAACGACGGCGGCCAAGACTACGAACTGCTCGCCAAGGTCGGCATCTCGATGTCGTACTGAGCCTTAGGGCTGAAGAAGCCTCACGGCATACGACAATGTCTTGAGCGACCATGGTCCTAAAGCAAAGCCTGTCCGAGGGAAAGCTCGGCGAGCTGACCCGAGGGACAGCCTCAAGACCGCTTCATCAACATATGCCCGCCCGACCCGGCCAACCTGCCGACGGGCGCGACAAGACCGAGCCGACGCCCCAAGACCCCGGGGCGTCGGTTCTCTTTTTCACAACCCCAACGGCTCGTCACGGAGGAAACGGATTTTGCGCTGCGCGAGTGGGGACGCATCCGCGCAGCGCGCGGGTTGAGATGAAGGGCGTGTTCAATACCAGATCTCGAAACATCCCCGCCGACATCAGAATCGAGCTGTTTTCCGCGGCGACCTTTGTTTGAGGAACATCGGCGTGAGACGTTTTGAGAACTGGTGTCCGATGAGATGACCTTCATCGATCAAAATGACCGTCATCGATCAAAATGACGGTCATCGAATGGAGTGACCATCATCGATCGGAGTGACCGTCATTGATCGGAATGCGCAGATTTGATGAAGATGCGCAGATTCGATGAAGATGCGTAGATCCGATGAAGATGCGCAGAATGGATTGAGATGCGCAGCATGGATCGAGGTACGTAGCATCGATGAAGACACAGCGTGTCGATGGGGACGACTGGCATCAATAGGGCGGAGGCTCGCCGCGTTTCCACCAGTCGGCGTCGTCTTGCTTTCGGGGCTTGTTTTTCTTGGGAGGTTCGTCGGCCCAGAAGCCGTCGTTGTGATCGGTCGTTTCGTCGCGGTGGTGTGGGTCCTGGTCGAAGTGGTCTTCAAAGCCTCCGTCGCCGGTCTCATCGGCGCCGGGTTCTTCGATCCACTTTTCCGGTCCGTCGGCGGCCCGGGCGAGATTGGTGAGGGCGTGAGCAAAGAGCGGCGCGACCGTTCGCAGGGTGGCGGCATCTTCGCTGCTGAACGGTGCTTTGCCGTCGCGGAACATGACGATGATCCCGAGGCTCTCGCCGAGATAGCTCGCGTTCACGCCGATGATTCCTTGTCCGTGCAGATGATCGAGTTCGACATCGCTGAGCAGTTGGCCGGCCTCGCGATCGCTCCAGCAGACGAAGTCATCGCGTGCGATGGTTTCGATGATGCCTTGTTTGAGTGCTTCGGTGAGTGGCTTGCTGCCCTGGATGGTGTACTTCATGTACGCGCCGAGTTCGAACGTGCCATCGTCGCCTGAGAGGAAGATTGCGATGTTGGTGTATCCGCACTGTCGGAGGATCCAGTCCATGCTGTGGCAGAGCATTTGTTCGAGGTCGCGGCTTGCGTTGATGGTGGATCGGAAGGCTTCGCGAATGCGTACATCTTCGAATTGTCGGGCGAGGTCGCCGTAGGCGCTGACGAGATCGTTGCACAGGAGGTCGACTTTTTTGCTGACCATCCGACGCGCGTTGTTGAGCTTGCGGACAGCCCGTTTGAGTTTTTCGATACGACGCTCGTTTCGTTGGATGCCGTCCTGGAACTGGATCGCCTTCTGCACGCGATCGGTCAGTTGTGATTCGGTGAACGGTTTGGCGAGGAAGTCGATCGCGCCGGAGCGAAACGCGCCGACTGATCGATCGACCGAGGCATGCCCGGTCATCAGGACAAAGCCGGCCTGGGGTCGTGCGTCGCGCAGCGTCTGGATCAACTCGGTGCCGTCCCCGTCCGGAAGACACGCATCGGCGAGCACGAGTTGAATCTCTTCGCGGGCGATGATCTTGCGAGCTTCGCGCAGGTTGCCCGCGCGGAGCACGCGTGCTGCGCATCCGCGAGCGATCGCGTCGTCAGCCAGTTCGAGGATGTCGGATTCATCATCCACAACGAGAACGATCGGAGTCGCCTTCGTGGGAGCCTTGGACGCTTTGGTCGGAGAGATAGCCATGTCAAAGGATGTCATCGACGCGAGAGGAGACCCGATTGAGTCGAACCTGAACATCGCGCCGATTCTGCGCGGTCGGCATGGTTCGGGCTTGAGCCGCATTTTGCGGCGGGGTTGGACCGTAAAATCTGCATCGTGGCGTGCCGTACTGCATGGGCCGGTAATGCGAGGGGGATCAATGTTGAACCGAGTTTCCGATTCGATTGGATCGAAGTCGCGCTGGAGAAGGCTCTGCGACATCGAGCGGAGAACCGGAAGCGAGCGGTTTGGACCGTTCAGGCGAGATGTCGGTTTTCGGCGGGGCGTGCGGGTTGTTCGAGCGAACTGGCTTGCTGGTTCGATTTGGGGTTGGCATGCGAGATTGCTTGGGCACTGGACTGTGGATCAGAAGTCGGCAGCAGCATCACCACGCGAGTTCCGGTTCCGGCGCGCGATTCGAGTTTGATGCTTCCGCCCGAGCCTTCGACCCATCGCAGCGCCTTGGCCAGTCCCATTCCACGGCGTCGGCCGGCCTGCATTGCGGAGTAGAACGGATCGAAAGCCCGCTGCAGGGTTCGTTCGTCCATGCCGCAGCCGTTGTCGGTGATACTGAGCACGACGTGTCCGCCGACGCGATCGTGGGCGGCGTGAATCTCGATGCTGCCGACGTCGGGCTGCGTGGCCTGGATCGCGTTGACGAGCACTTCCCGAATCGCCGCGGTGATTTGTTCGATATCGGCGTGGATGTTGGGAAGGGTGGAGATTGTGACTTCGATCGCGCGCGACTGTGTTTCGGGTTCGCGTCGAACATCCGCAAGCGCGTGATCGATGAGGTCGGCGAGGTCCGCAGGCGTCGGCCTGGGCGGTGTCGGTTTGGCGAAGTCCATCAGCTCGGTGATGATTCCGCTGAGGCGTTCGCCCTGCTCGGCGATCAGTTTTGCGCTTTGTGCAAGTCGCGGGTCTTGGAGTTGTTTGGAGAGAAGTTGCGCTCGACCGCAAATGACTGCGAGCGGGTTGTTCATCTCATGTGCTGCACCGGCGGCCATTTCGCTGACGCTGGAGAGCATGCGTGCTCGCATGATTTCGTCCTGAGCGCTCTGCAATCGTCGATTGGCCTCGACGAGCTGTTCATTGAGCAATCTCGACTCTTCACGGATCTGGCAGGTCCGCAATGCAAGCGCCCATCCGCCTGCCATTGCGGTGAGTTCATTGAACTGACTTGCCTGTCGATTTGTTTCATCCGCGCCGGCACCCCATACGACTCCGCCGATGACCGCGCCGTCGGCATAGAGCGCGATCCAATACAACCGGCTTCCCCCGAGTCGTGGCGCGACCGATCCGCCGAGCCATTCCATTTCGATGCCGGCCGGGTGGATGGGACCATCGCCTGCAGCCATTGGGAGCAGCGTTGCGTCGTCGCTTCGTTCGATGATGCCACGTTGCAGTACATCGCCATCGCGCGAGACGAGGAGCATTTCCGCGCTGCTTCCGCTGGCTGCCAGCGTGAACGCCGCAGCGCTCGGGCAATCCAGCACGCCGCAAGCGGTCTGCGCGATCGCAAAGAGCACACTTGCAGGCGGCGCATCCGGGCGAAGCTCTCCATGAAACGCCGACAGCGCCTCGAAGAATTTCGCCCGCACGCCGAGTCTGCGATTTTTTGCTGCCAGTTGATCGCTCACGCGAGACAGTTCGACGTTGGCGCGTTGCAGTGCGTGTCGATAGAGCGCCTCGCTGGTGCTTTCGCCCAGTCCGAGCGACTTGGCGCGCGGCTCGATTCGCGAGACGAGCTGTCCGGTGATTTCCTCCAGTTGCTTCAAGTTCAGTCCGACTGCACCCAGCAGCGTCGGAATAGAAACCGGATACGCATAGTTTCCGCTGTATCCGAGGTGCTGCTGACGAACGATGACATCGGCGAGGCTGACGATGTTGACGAGTTTCGGATTGCGCACGCTGGCCGGCAGTGCGGAGGGATTCTGGCCGTGGAGCCAGATCGCATCGCGAAGATTCGCCGGCAGGAGCCATCGTTCGGCGAGTCGTTTTCCGATGACCATGTGATCGAGTCCGATGACGTTCCGTTCGATGTCGGCAAAGTCACCGCGCAAAAGCTCGGCTGCTTCGATCACGCGAGCAAAGCTCTTGGGCAGTGCGGCATCGATGGCCACCTTTCCCAGGTCATGCAAAAGCCCTGCGATGAACGCATCGGAGGCTTCGACACCCACGGATCCGGACGACTGCGCGCGGAGCTTCTCGACGATCAATTCGCTGCAACATGCGACCGCGACGCAGTGCTTCCAGAACTCTTCGCGACTGAATCGTCGCGATGGAGATCCGGCATCCGCAGCCGGTCCGAATGTTTCAAAGACGCTGACCGCCAGCACCGCATTTCGAACGGCCTCGAATCCGAGCAGTACCACCGCGCGTTCGATCGAGTTCAGGTCGCTCCGCACTCCGCCGTCGGCACGATGAACGATCCGCAGAATCCGAGTTGTCAGCGACGGATCGCTTTCGATCAGCTTCACCACCTCGCGTGCGTGGGTCCGCTCGTTGCTCGTCAGCTCCAACACACGCACCGCCACCGCGGGCAGAGTCGGAAGCTGGTCGAGTTGCTGCAGGATCAACTCAGATCGTTTGTCAGGGACTTGCCGATCCATAACTCACCACGACGCGGAGATCGGGCGACTCGTCCACCACGATCCACACGAATCACGTCCATCAGATGGCGCACGAGCACGATCTTGCGCACGCGCGCTGCCTCACACACGCGTGTGCGGCCTACAAGCGTTATCGTCGATACAGGCCCGAAGGTTGATCGAAACTGTCCCTGGATCTGTGGGTCAGTGATTCCGATTCGTGCGGTCGGTTCATTTGCCAGCCAGTTTCTCGCGCAGCAGTTTGCTGGCGATCCCTGCATCGACGTTCGCGCCATGCTGTTTCATGAACGCGCCGGTGGCCTGCCCAGCCTGTTTTTCTGTGAAATTATGGGCAGCCAGAAACGCGTCGACGAGTCCCGCCGTGGTTTCGGCATCGAGCTTCTTTGGAAGGAACTCCTCGCACACCGCAATTTCCGCTTCGAGCTTTTGCACTTCCTCGGGCCTGCCGACCTTGGCAAACTCTTCCGCGCTCTTCTTCAGTTTTTTGGCATAGGCTTCGACCGCCTGCTGCGCGGTCGGCTTGGCGGGGTTGAGGTCGATGTTTTTCACTTCGCTGATGAGCATCCGAATCACGCCCAATCGGTCGCGATTACCGGACTTCATGGCACTCTTCATCTCTTCTTGCAGTTTCGCCAACAATTCCATAGTTGCCTCCGATTCTTATCCGATTACATTGATGAACTCGGACGCGCGGCTCTGACCACTCGCGTGCACTGGCCTGACAGCGTCCGATGTCGCTCTAAAACATCGATGGCTGTCATTCGATGTCCTACGCGCGATGCAAGACACTACACGCAGGTCGATCGGAACCCAACTCATGCCCGATGCTTCTTCAGATGCACCCCGCACAGCGGCACCCACTGCGCCGCAATCTGCGCCCACAACGCCCGCCCGACCCACCGTCGTAGGCGTACTGCATATGCCCGACGAAAGGCGCGACGGACAACTTCGTGATCCCGCCCATCTGCTTAGGCCCACCCAGCCCAACGTTGTAGTGCCGCGGCCCCTCATCGAAGCCTTAAAGCTCCGGCCCGGCCTGCTGATCGAAGTGGAGGTCCGGGGTAATCGCGCCGAACGCCTCCGCACCATCGAGGGAAAGCCGTGGGACGTCTATTCCAAGCTCATTCCGATCTACGACGCCGTCGCGCTCGATCCGCAGCCGCAGATCAAACTCGAACACGACCCCAAGGAGTTCACGACGCGCGCGATGGATATCCTCACGCCTGTCGGCTTCGGCCAGCGTGGATTGATCGTCGCCCCGCCGCGTGTGGGCAAGACAATCCTTCTCCAGAACCTCGCTCGCGGGATCAAGCACAATTATCCCGACGTCGAGTTGCTGCTTCTCCTCGTCGACGAGCGGCCGGAAGAAGTCACCGACATGCGTCGAAACATTCCCGGCGTCGTTCACGCCTCCAGCAACGACAACACGCTGGACAAGCATCTTGAACTCAGTCAACTCGTGATCGAGCGATGCAAGCGTCGCGTCGAATATGGGCACGATGTGATCGTGTTGATGGATTCACTGACGCGCTGCGGGAGGGCTTTCAACGCCGATGCACGCAGCGGAAAGACCATGTCCGGCGGGGTTGATTCGCGTGCATTGGAAATCCCCAAGCGCCTCTTCGGTGCGGCCCGCAAGATCGAGAACAGCGGATCGCTCACGATTCTGGCGACGTGTCTCATCGACACGGGCAGCCGGATGGATCAGGTGATTTTTGAGGAGTTCAAAGGCACCGGCAATATGGAGCTGACTCTCGACCGCAAGCTCGCCGACAATCGCATCTTTCCTGCGTTGAACATCGCACAATCCGGAACGCGTAAGGAGGAGCTTCTGCTCTCGCCTCGCGCGCTGGAATGCAATCGCAAGCTGCGTCGGCATCTTGTCAACATGCCTCCAACCCAGGCCATGAAATCGTTGCTCGATGCATTGACCAAAATGCCGACCAACGAGCAGCTTTATGCGAACATGCAATGACGATGAAGCAGAAGGGTAAGCTTTGACCGCACCATCGTGCGTGGTTGAGTCTTGAGACATCTCCTGCGGAGTCAGCAGTCAGAGACAACCGAGAGAGAACATCGGCGTGAGATCAACGGCTTTGGATTCGCGTGTGGCGACTGGTAGACGACGAACAACAATCTTGCCATGAAATTTGCCATCATCATTCCCGACGGTGCTTCGGACGATCCGATCGATTCGCTCGGCGGGCGCACGCCGCTTGATGTCGCGCGGACGCCTTGCCTTGATGCGTTATCGCGTGCAGCCGAGCTTGGTATTGCCCGTACGGTGCCCGACGGATTCGAGTCCGGATCTGATGTTGCGACGATGTCGCTGCTCGGCTACGACCCTGCGGTTTATCACACCGGCCGCGCCCCGCTCGAAGCCGCTGCGCAGCGTATTCCACTTTCCGCGACCGACTGGGTCTTCCGCTGCAACCTCGTCACGACGCAGGCCGACCGCATGATCGATCACTCTGCCGGAGGGATCAGCGATGCCGAGGCCCGCATCCTCCTGAAGCTCCTCGCCGACGATCTTGATCTGCCCGGCTTTGAGTTTCATCCTGGCGTGAGTTATCGCAATCTGCTTGTCGTGCGAAATGACGCACACTTTGATCTGCGCACCAAGCCGCCACACGAAATCCCCGGCGAGCCGTTCGCGCCGCATCTTCCCACGGGGGCGGGTCAGGATGTGCTTCGTCGCATCATCGAGCGTTCGGAGCAGTTGTTTAGTGATCATCCGATCAATCGCGACCGCATTGCGCGAAAGCTCAACCCCGCCACGCGCGTCTGGCTCTGGGGTCAGGGTCATGCGCCGAACATGCCGACATTTGTTGATCGCTTCGGCGTGTCGCGTGGCGCGATGATCAGCGGGGTGGATTTACTTCGTGGGCTGGCCAATCTGCTCGGATGGAGCGTTGTTGAGAGTCCGGGTCTGACCAGTTTCCACGACACGGATTACGCCGCACAGGGCCGAACGACTGCCGCCGCGTTGGATCGATTTGATCTGGTTCTCAGTCACGTCGAAAGCCCGGACGAAGCCAGCCATCAGGCCGACCTCAGCACCAAGATCGCCGCCATCGAAGCTATTGACGAGCACGTGATCGCGCCGACGCTAGCCAAGCTTCGTACGTTTCCAGATTGGCGATTGCTTGTGCTTCCCGATCACCCGACGAATATTGCCACACGAAAGCACGGCTACGCGCCCACGCCCTGGCTCATCGCGGGCAGCGACATCAAGAGCGGATCCTTCAGAGCCTACCATGAGGCCGAAGCCGCGCGCGGGCTTGCATTGGCCAACGGGCACGACCTGATGCCGCATTTCCTTGCCAAGCGCTGACACTGGCCTGGAGGGATTCGCTCGAATCAACGTCCATCGCTCATTGCACCCGTCGATTCAGTGCCTGAAGTGCCGTCGGCCGGTGAAGACCATGACCACACCGGCTTTGTCGGCGGCTTCGATGGTGAGGGCGTCGCGTTGGCTTCCGCCCGGTTGGACGATGGCGGTGACGCCCGCGCGGATGAGTGCTTCGGGTCCGTCCGGGAACGGAAAGAACGCATCACTCGCCGCCGCTGCGCTTCGGGCTCGCTCGCCTGCCTTTTCGATCGCGATCCGCGCCGCCCCGACGCGATCGACCTGACCTCCACCGATGCCGACTGTTCGTCCGTCTCGAGCGATCACGATGGCGTTGCTTTTGATGTGCTTGCACGCCGTCCACGCGAAGGCCAGATCATGCAATTCCTTCTCATCAGGCGATCGCTTGGACACGACTTTCCATTCCGAGGCGATCACGCCCACATCGTCCCGGCGTTGCACCAGCATGCCTCCGGCGATGCGATGCATCGAGAGCCCCGAGGTCTGGCTCGCGTGGGGATGCCTGGCGCTGGGAAGCTGCAGCAGTCGGATGTTTTTCCATCGCTCGGCGAGCAGATCGCGTGCATCATCGGAATAGCCTGGAGCGACGATCACCTCGAGGAACTTCTGTCCCGCGGTGATCGCGTCCGCGGTGGCTCGATCGATGACGCGATTCATCGCCACGATCCCGCCAAACGCCGCCAGCGCGTCGGCGTCGTAGGCTTTGGTGAACGCTTCGGCGAGATCATTTGCGATCGCCACGCCGCAGGGCGTCGCGTGCTTGACAATACAAGCCGCCGGCCGATCAAACTCGTTTGCGCATGCCAGCGCCGCATCGGCATCGAGCAGGTTGATATAACTGAGTTGCTTGCCGTGCAGTTGCTTCGCGTTTGCAACGCCTGAAGCGCCTTCAGATTCGATGCGATACAGCGCAGCCGACTGATGTGGGTTTTCGCCGTAACGTAGAATCTCCGCGCGATCGAGCGTGATTGAAAGCCGTTCGGGAAGTGCGTCTGATGGCTTGATGTCTGATGTGAGCGTTGAGGCGGATGATGTGGAAGATGCAGCGTTGGGCGCGGATGGAGCGTCGACATGTTTGAGCAGGTACCCTGCGATCAGTGCGTCATAGCGGCTGACATGTGCGAAGGCGGCCTGCGCGAGTTTCCGGCGGAGGGCTGTGCTGGTCTTGCCGCGATTTTCTTTCAGGTCGGCGATGAGTGATGCGTATTGCGCCGGTTCGGTGACGACCGCGACGTGATCGTGATTTTTCCCTGCGGCCCGGATCATCGCAGGTCCGCCGATGTCGATGTTTTCGACCGCGTCATCAAAGCTTGCGTCGTTTCGCGCGATGGTATCGGCAAACGGATAGAGATTGACGCAGACGATATCGATTGGTCGGATTCCGTGTTCGTGCATCGATCGCACATGGGCCGGATCGTTCCGCAGCGCGAGGATACCGCCGTGCACGCGGGGATGCAGGGTCTTGAGTCGCCCGTCCATCATTTCGGGAAAGCTGGTCACTTCGCTGACATCGATGACCGGCAGGCCCGCATCACGCAGGGCCCTTGCCGTTCCTCCGGTGCTGATGAGCTCAACGCCAAACTCCGAGTGTAGCGTTTGAGCGAATTCGATGAGGCCATCCTTATCAGAGACCGAGAGCAGGGCGCGTCGAACAGGGGCAAGGTTCATCCGTCCGATCTACACGACCGATAGCCCGCATGGCAAGCCCGACCGTCCGAGCGGACAGGCTCAGAATCGTGCGGAAACGTGGGTGTAAAGCGTGCCGCATTGTTGGATCGCTTCAGCATGAATATGGCGTTGACGGTGCTGGATTTACGATCTAATCTACAGCGCGGATTTAACCGGTTCACCCATGCATCGGGCGGGCCTTTCGTGGATACAACCCGGAACAGATCTTCCTGATCCATGCCGGGCGTGTATCAGTCATCTCAGGAGTCCGACATGAAGCTCGCACGTCTCTCGCTCGCCGCCTCGATGGCGGTCGCTTCGCTTGGCAGCGTTCTATACGCCCAGACTCCGGCGCCCATCGAGATCGGATTCTTGTGGCACATGCACCAGCCGATCTATTTCCCCGGCGAGAACATCACGCAGACGCAAAACGCGGGTCGCTACTCATTCAGCATCTACGACGTTCACAATCAGCGGAAGGGTCCGTACACCGATTGGCCTCGCAATGCCATCATCAACGGACAAGACCGGCCTAACCTCGGCGCGTCGGTGAGCTTTTCGGGTTCGCTCATCGAGAATCTCAATCAGATGCAGTCTGTCGGTGTGAATGGCGGGATGTGGAACAACTGGCAGGGCCCGTACACCCAGGCGCGCAACACGCGAACGGCCCGAAACAACAGTCGGCTGGATCTCGTCGGCTTCACCTACCATCACGCGCTCGGGCCGCTCATGGACGAGCGCGATCTGCGTATGCAGATCAGGATGCACAAGACCAAACTGCAGCAGACCTTTGGCAATGCGACGCCGTATTCCAAAGGCTTCTTCCCCGCCGAGACTGCGTTCAGCAGCCGCATGATTCCCGCGCTGGTGGCCGAGGGTTTTGAGTGGGCGATCGTCGATAACATTCACTTCGACCGCGCCACGCAGAATTATCCGCATACCAACAGCTCCAATCTCTACGCGCCCAACCGCGCTGACCAGATCAATCCCGATCCCGCCGCCAATGGTGGGGCATGGATTCAGCTCAACAACCTCTGGGCTCCGTCAAAGGTCAGCGCGCCGTTCAGCTATCGCCCGCACCAATCTCAGTATGTCAATCCCAACACTGGGCAGATTCAGAAGATCGTCGCAGTGCCCGGCGCGCGATATGAAGGCAATGAAGACGGTCGCGGGGGATTCGGTGCGCTTCAATATGAATCGGTGATGAATCAGTACCGCCACATGAATACAGATCCGAACCGACCGATGCTCGTTGTTTTGCATCACGACGGCGACAATTTCGGAGGCGGATCAGAAGGTTACTATAATGGCAATTGGAATAACATGCTGAACTGGGTTCGGAACACACCCAATTACAATGTCACGACGATTCAGGATTATCTTGATCGATTTCCCGTTCCGCAGAACGCGGTGATTCATATCGAACCCGGAAGCTGGGCGGGTGCGGACAACGGCGATCCGGAATTCAAAAAATGGCTGGGCGACCCGAATCCGACGACCGGCTGGAGCCCGGACCGAAACTCGTGGGCAGTGCTGACCGCCGCGAAAAATCGGGTGTACACCGCCGAAGACATCCTCGGAGGCGCGAGCCCGCAGAACGCGATCAACAACACCGGCAACGCCGCAGAGCGTGGCTGGCACTACCTCACGCAGGCTCAGGCGTCTGATCATTGGTATTGGGATGGGACCGAAATATGGGATTCTAACGTCACACGCGGTGCCAATCTCGCCGCCATGCAGGCCAATGCCGTCCTTACGCCGCATAACCTGCAAACCGAAACCACCCCGCCCAGCGTCTTTCTGCCGCAACGTGACATCTATAACCCCGGCGAAGTCGAATGGGGTCCGAATCCGGAGTCTCCCGATTTCAATATCTGGACTTACGCTTACGACGTCTCCGGACTTACAAGCGTTACACTGAGGTATCGCATCGACGGCGACGGAGCGAATCCGTTGAACTCTGTCCAGAACGAGACCTATGTCGGCGGGACTGAAGTCGGGCAATGGGTGAGCATACCGATGACTTCGAGCGACGTGGCGCCTCCGTCGGGCATTCTGGCGGCCAACTATCGCGCGTTGATGTATTCTGCGCCGATCACGGGCATTCGCAGCAACCTGCTTGATTACTACGTTGAAGCCGTCGACGCACGCGGCAACATCACACGGTCGGAGATCCAACACGTCTGGGTCGGCGATGGTGACAACACGCCACCGCCACCACCTCCTCCTCCGCCGGGATCGGGCTGGGTGATGGACGGTGTGCGCGATGCGGATGCGGCGTTGATCGCGGAGAACGGCATGCAACTGCATGGCGGGGTCGCGGACGGAAAGCTGTACCTCGCCACGCAAGACGCGGGCGAAGGCTCCGATCATTACATCTTCGTCGCACGTCCGCCGGGCAACATGACGGCCGCGCCGTGGGCGAAGTCGGGTCGGGTCGCGCAATGGCTCACGTTCCTCGCCGATGAGAATGACAACGATTTTGAAGGCTGGTTCAACGCCAGTGGCGCACTTGTCGGCGGGACCGATCGCGCTGCCGGCACAGGTCCGAATGGCGGCGTCTTGGAAGGCACGCTCGACCTCGTCTCGATCTTCGGTGAATACCCGGAGGAAATCTGGCTCGCTGTCGGCATTTATGGCAATGCCAACGGGGGCACGCTACTGAATACGCATCAGATCGGCGCGACCACCAACAACGACGGCAACATCGATGCTGGCGAGTACATCCGGTATGTGCTTCCGATGCCAGAATGGAAGGGTGATGCGACTGGCAACTGGAGTGCCAAGGCGCGCTGGATCCTGACGACCGTACCCAACGGCCAGACCATGACCGCCAAGCTCCTCTCGCGCGGTTCGGCGGCGGCGGTCGTGAATCTTGATCAGAACGTCACGCTGAACAGGCTTGAACTTGCGGGCACGGGTCACCTCATCCGTTCAGATTCCACGCCACGCACGTTCACGTTCTCCGGTTCAGCAACCCGCACCATCACGGTCACGCAGGGCCAGCACGAGATCGATGCCGCCGTCAGCATCACCAAGAACGCCGAGATCGAAGTCGCAGCGGGTTCATCTCTGCGGTTGGTCCGTCGCACTGATGCGACGCAGCTCACGAAGCTGGGCGTTGGACGGCTCGCGTTCGCAGAGCTTCATGCAGCCGGTCTGTCGATCAGCGCAGGCGAGGTCGCGCTGCTTGCGGATGGCGAGGATGTCAGCCGTATCGGGTCGCTTTCGATCGCCTCGGGTGCGTCGCTGGACATGGGAACCGGCGCGCTGATTGTGGAGACCGCGGCGCAGTTTGCATCGATTCGAGCGATGATTGCATCCGGTGTGATGGGCACGTCGAGTCCGGACAATCGATTGGCCGTCGGGCACGCACTTGCGTCGAGCGTTCTTTCGGGTTTTCCGGGTACCTGGATGGGTGAGCCGCTCAGTGGCGATGCAGTTTTGGTGCGTGTAACGCTAGCGGGCGATACGGATCTTGATGGCGGCGTGGGTTTTGTTGATCTGCTGGCGTTGGCTCGTGCATATGGTTTGGCGGGCGGTTGGCACAACGGGGACAGCAATCACGACGGTTTGGTGAATTTCACGGACCTTTTGTCGCTGGCTCGGAATTACAACGTCGCGCTGACGTCCGCGGAGGCTGCGCTTGTGGGCGGTGATTTTGCGAGCGATTGGAACCTCGCTCGGTCCGCCGTTCCCGAGCCCGCGACGCTCGCGCTTGTCGCGGCCGCGGTTCCCTTGCTGGGCCGCCGCCGTCGCAACCGCACGAGATGAGATGAACTCTCGGAATGAGCAGAAAGTTCTGGATGCAGACAGCAGGAAAAAGCCCTCCGCAAAGGCATTGCGAAGGGCTTTTCGAATTTCCAGAGGCTCGACTCGTAACGGAGAGGGAGGGATTCGAACCCACGCTACGATTGCTCGTAGACCGGTTTTCGAAACCGGCGCATTCAGCCACTCTGCCACCTCTCCAAGTGGGACGAGGAAATATACGTCAAGAGGCGGATCGGGTCAAAATGGCGGTGATCGGTCGGTCGGGGCATGGTAGATTGGCGGGCGTTCGGTCGTCGGATCGGCCGATGGTGTGGATGGAAGCGGTCGGCTTGCGGACGAGGATTTTGCGAGTCGTGTGGCGATGTTTTGGGGATGATAGGAGAAAGCGAT
Organism: Planctomycetaceae bacterium; assembly: GCA_027487775.1. Lineage (GTDB taxonomy): Bacteria > Planctomycetota > Phycisphaerae > Tepidisphaerales > Tepidisphaeraceae > JAIYCY01. The sequence goes on along the minus strand of JAIYCY010000027.1, from coordinate 5,107 downwards.
GTCGAAGGTGAATGCGGATCGACCGAAGGTGAATGCGGATCGACCGAAGGTGAATGCGGATCGAGCGAAGATGAATGTGGAACGAGCGGGGATGAGGGGAAGGCGATGGTTGGTGGCGTGGGTCGCGGCGTTAAGCATGTGGTCGGGTCATGCGACTGCGTTGGTGTTTGCGCAGGCGTCGTTGACCGAGCATCAGCAGAAGGTGCATGACGAGATTGCGGCTGCGCTGGAGGGTGTTGAGAAGTCGCTCGCGGAGATTCGCGTGAAGTTGTCGGCGGGGGATGGAAATGTGGCGTCGGCGTACAATGCGGCGGTCCGGACGTTCAACATGCAGAGCCGCCGGATTGGGCAACTCCCGGCCGGTCATGAAAAGACCAAGTCGCTGACCGCCCGCGCAGAAGCTGTGAAGGCGGACCTCGACGCGACCGCTGCCGCCGTCCGTGCCGGGCCGTCGAATTCTGGTGCATCAGCGCCGGAAGCGGGTGCAGGATCGGGATCGGGAGCCGGGGCGAATACAGGTTCATCCGAAGGATCGACGAAGCTTGATTACAAGCAGGAAGCCGATCTGAAGGACGCGCGGTACTACATGAACGAGCTTCGACCGCGAGCGGAGAAGATCGTGGAGATCACCAGCGTGGCGATGGATGCCGATTCGATTCGCCTGGCGTTATCTCACATGGAGTTTGTCAACGGACGGATGAAGAACACGGTGGAGCGATTGAACCGATTGCCCGGCGGGCATCCGGAGGTCAAGGCGTTGACCGAGGAGTTCAACAAGATCCGTGAGCAGATGATCGCAGCGCACGACCGCATCAAGGCGGCCGCTCCGGAGGCGGATCGCCAGGTTGCCGAGCTTGGTCAGCAGGAGGCGCAGGATCGAGAGATGATTGATTCGTGGTCGGGTGTGCTGGGCAATCCGCAGACGTTGTTTGACAATCGGCCTGATGAGGCGATTGCGACGGCGGGTCAGTTGCCGCAGATGCAGGCGGAGTTGAAGCAGATGCTGGGCCGTTGGGAACCACGCCTCGCCGCCAAGCCGAATGACGCGTCGCTGCAGGCGATGGTGCGCAAGCTGCAGTGGGTGGATGAACAGCTGACCGACCTTTCCGATTACGCGGTCCAGCGGGGTCAGGCGTTGCCGGGCCAGATCGATCAGCAGATTGCCCAGGTCCAGCGGTTGATCGACATTGCGGTGACGGAGAAGCGTCCGGCGTACTTTGGTCCGACGGGCGGGATCACGCAGCAGTTGGGCTATGCCGAATCGATGCTCAGGATGTTGGAGGCGACCAACAAGCCCGCACATCCCGCCGCCGTCGCGTCGATCGAAGCCATCCGCGCCAAATCGCGTGAGGCTCAAAAGTCGCTTTCCGAGGAGATCATCCGCAACAACAAACTCCCCGCCGAGCTTTACTCGGGGCCGGACGTCGAGGCGTTGCGGGAGTCGGTGATCAAGACATGGAACGAGCTTCATCCGGGCGATCAGGTGCTGAAGGTTGTGTTTAAGACGGACGGTTGGAGTCGCACGACACGCTGGGACTGGAGCGAGGGTTACAAGGCGTTCTACAAGGTTGATTACGATCACATTCAGCCGAGTCTTTGGTACAAGAAGGACGACAGTTACGCGGTCGCGGTGCCGGTGGAGATTTACAAGGACTACATGAAAGAGGGTCGAATCGTGATCAAGCCGTGGGATCGCGAGGCCGATCCTTCGGTGATCTGGATCTACAAGATTGAGAATGTGAAGTGAAGCTAATCTGGGAAGTGGGGTTGAGGCATGAGGTGAAGCCTGACCGCGTTGTTTTGCGACGTGTCTGTGGAAGGCGTAGCGTCACCAGGCGAAGCTTGCGGAGAGGCGGAAGTGGAACCGGCCGTCTTCGTTGGCATCTGGGTCGTTGAGTCCGTGCTCGCTCAGGCGCACGCCGTAGGCGGCCTCGAGGCTGGCGTGGTCTTTGATGCGATATCGGATTCCGGGTCCGACGCTGAAGGCGTAGACGGAGGAGGGCACTTCGTCGCTGCTGTTGTAGTTCCATCCGACGGCAGCGTCTGCGAAGACAAAGAGGCGCAGGTCGTCGTCGATCGGTTTTCGGAGGATGGGGGACAGGAGGCTGATGGAAGGGGATTGCAGTTCGATTGATCCGAGGAGGCCTGTGTCGCTGTTGAGTGATTGTTCGTCCAATCCTCGGACGGTATCGGCTCCTCCGATGCTGAATTGTTCGCCTGAGAGGAGCGCGCCGGTTCCGGCTTGCGCGGCGGTGCGGACGGAGAGCAGGGCGTCGCCGGGCAGGGCGAGTTGGTGTTGGAGGTCGAGATTGAGATAGGCGTAACGAGGGTCAGCGCCTGCGCGTGCTTCTTCGTAGGCGGATGAATTGTTGTTGGATGCCAGATAGCCCGGACTGAGAACCAGTCGAGCGCTGCCGTTGGTGTTCCATCGACGTGGGCCGGTGGGATCGGGGACGAGTGCGAAGCGATATTCGAGGATGAACTGGACGGTTTGTGCTGCGCGGTCAAAGACCTGTTCGTCGCCGAACTCGAGGTTGTTGTTGGATTCTTTGAAGTCTGCGCCGAGGGCGATGGATTGACGGAGGTCGGATTTGCCGAGGGTGCGTTTGCGGAGAGGGATTTCGTAGCGGCCGCTGATTTGCCAGCTTTCGCCGACGGAGTCGAAAGCCGGGTCGGAGAGATCGGGTTCGGAGCGTGACCAGGTCCCGCTGAGGGAGGCGATATGCCGCCACGGGAGCGGTGCGGTGTAGGAGAGGCCGTGTGCGTGGAAGCGTCGCACTTCGCTGTCGGTGGAGAACTGATAGCTGAGTTGATGATCGAGGCCCAGGAAGAGTGCGTCACCCCAGTTGAATCCGCTGACGAGTCGGTTTTCGCCGGTCGCGGTATTTCCGGTGTTTTCGAAGGCTCCGTAAGCGCGAAGTGGATAGCGTGGTCCGACGCGTTCGAGGACGATGTCGGCTTGACCGGGCAGATCCCCCTTTTCAAAGATGGGGCGATAGGACGATAGAAGTTTGGTGCGGTTGAGCCAGTCGATGTCTTCAAGGAGTGTGGTCGCGAGGATGGGCTCGCCGGGCTGGATTCGGATGGTGCGCTCGGTGCGTTGTCGGCTGCGTTCGCTCGGCTCGCCTTCTGTGCGGACGCGGCCGAGTTGTCCTTCGATGAGAACGATGCGGATGTTGCCCTCTGTGATGTCTTGTTCGGGGAGAGTGACATCGACGACCGGACGCCCTGCTGCGCGGCAGGCGTTCACGATCTCGGCGCAGATTGCGTTGAGATCGGCAAGCGAGAGGGGCTTTCCGATGCGTGCAGCGAGAGAGGCGTTGAGCTTGGAATCGTCTTGAAGGAAGTCGACGCGAACGTCGATGGGATTTTGCGGGTCGGCGGCTGGTGGTTCGGTCTTTGTTGAAGGGTCTTGGGACGGTTCGTTCGGTCGTTCAATGAGCAGGCGGCGCAGTGTTGGGACGATGGGGGCGGGATCGTCGGGGAGGACGTTGGATTGGCTTGGCGTGTCAGGTAGCGTGGTTGGGGCGGGCTGAGGTTTGGGCTGGCGGGGCAGTGTGCGGTCGGCGTCCTGAGCATAGGCGGACGTAGGTATCGACGCGGCCGCGACGAAGATCAGGGCCAGGAAAAGTGCCGATTGCGGCACTGCAAAATGCCTGTGATTTTGTGGGTTTCGATATGGGACGATGCCTGCTACGTGCGGATGACGGGTTGATTGAGACGACTGCACGATATGCTGGCATCGGCCAAGTGGGCATTCGGTCGTGAATCTGACGGTGTCGATGTTCGTTCTTGGCGTGACGGCGGATCAGGGCGTGGGACCGGTATCGGTCGTGGTGAGCGCGGAGGGCCGATCGGCGGCTTCATCGGCGGCTTCATCTGCGGGTTGGCTCGGTTCGGTTGTTGGGTTCGGATCTTGCTGAGCCAGAGGATCGCGATCTTCTGGTGAGTCGGCGAGTTGGATCGTGTCGCTGGGTGAATTGCGACGCAGTAGTTCTGGGTCGACGAAGATCGACTTGAAGCGGCCCATGACCAGCCGCGCGAGCCGCCACCAGTCGTGTGCCACCGGTCGACCGACCGTCCGGAGCTCGATGGAAGGCGGCGGCGCGTCAGGCGAATGCAGTTGGATCGAAATCGTTGCGAGTCCTTGAATTTCTACCGGCGTATCGCTGGCGATATCGTTGTCACGAGGTTGGATGTTTTCGTTGTTGTCGAAGATGAGATCCGCATCGAACGGGGGCGGTGTGATGTCGGGGTCTTGCCGCCGCGGTCGAACGGTGAGGGTGCCGTTGGTGGCGAGAATGGCGTAATTGGGATTCAGTCCGGCAAGGACGCGGATGGGATACAAGCCGGGCTCGGCATCGAGATCGGCGTCGGTGTCGAGGCTCACGCCGATATCCGAGGGCGAATCCCATGGGAGCAGACCGACGAATTGTGCGGTTAGAGAAGGGTTGGCCTCGCCGAAGTTTCGCGTGAGGTCGTCGGCTCGGATGGTAAGGGCCGCGGGCGTCACCCGAAGCTGGCCGTTGACGAAGGTGATGTCGTAGTTGGGATTGCTCGCGCCGGAGGGCGTGATCGGATACGAGCCGACCCCGCTGCGAGGCGTCGCGCCCGTGTCCACCTTCAGGCCAGCCAGATCGGATGCGTCATCGTCATGGACGAGGCCCTCGAAACGGAGCGTGAAGGACGGATTGGCCGCGCCGTAAAGACGCGAGGCGTCTTCGGCGGTGATCGTGAGCTGGGCGGGATCGATGCGAAGCGTGCCGTCGCGATAAACGAAAGTGTAGTTGTCGGCAGACCCGCCCGAGGCAACGATCGCATACTGTCCAACGCCAGATCGGCGGTCGGCAGTGGTTTCAACCGTCGGCAGGGTCAGATCATTCAGATCATCATCGAATTGCAACCCGTCGATGCGATAGGTGAGCGTGGGATTGGCTTGGCCGTAGCGTCGCACGAAGTCGTCGGCGGTGATGGTCAGCAGTGCCCGTGTGATGTCGAAGTCTGCCCCGACGTAGGTGATGTTGTAGTTGTTGCCTGCACTGAGCGAGCCCTGGAGGATGGCATAGGTGTCGACATCCTCGCCGGGCTCGCGGGTGAGGTTCCCGGT
>JAIYCY010000033.1 GCA_027487775.1 Planctomycetaceae bacterium | reverse complement strand
TGTAGTACAGCCCGACCGACGCCGCGTACTCCCCGTCGCCGCCGTGCAGGTGGGTCGTCTTGGCCGTCGCCGGCGTCGCAAACTCCCCGCCGCCCACGGCCGCGTCGCTCGACCACAGCCTCGCCCGCTCGCCCGATCAGGCTCCGAAAGATTGCCCAGACCGCGCCGCCGTCAGGCTCCAACAGGTCCGGGCCGATAACGATGGGCTTTTCAGTATTGCGAGAGTTCGTGACTGGCCTCCCGGCCTGAGTGAATCGTACGTCACCCGTGGACCTGCATGTCCTGCGAGGCCTTGGGATCGGTCGTCAGACCGGTCTTTGACAAGGCGATTCGTGGGAGATGCCCAACGACGGGTGGAGAGCCATGACCCTGGCCGCACGAGCCCATCAACTTTGTGACGATGTCGTCGGACGACTCCGAATCGTTCGCGACGACATCCTCGATTCTTCCCCGGTGGAGTCGGCCAAACAGTCGATCGCCCAACTCCTTGGGCACACCGATAATCTGGAGGAGTTGAAGGCGCAGATCGACGCACTGACCGCCGAACTCGAAGTGCTGCGACGACGCGATCGCGCACTCAGCGCGTCGATGACCAAGCTCGATGAAGAGCAGCGATTGGCTGCGCGGATTCAGCAGGACTTTCTGCCCAAGTCGATGCCGGCGGTCGGTGCGATGCGATTCGCTGCCTGCTTCAGACCCGCACACTACGTCTCAGGCGATCTCTATGACATCGCACGACTCGACGAGCATCACGTCGGCGTCTATCTCGCCGACGCGGTCGGTCACGGCATGCCCGCAGCACTCCTGACCATGTTCATGCGCCAGGCGCTGGTCACCAAACAAATCCAACCCAACGGCTATCGCCTGCTCGATCCCAACGAAACGCTCACCAAACTCAATAACGCCCTGCGGGAACAAAACCTAAGCTGCTCAACCTTCGCGACCGCCATCTACGCGCGTGTCGATTGCCGCAACTCCGAGGTCTGCTTCGCACGCGGCGGACATCCCGCACCGATCATCATCTCACGCGAGGGATCCATCCGTGAAGTCGAATGCGAAGGAAGCCTCCTCGGCGTCTTCGATGACGAAACCTGGCCGCTCACCTGCGTCAAAGTCCAGCCGGGCGAACGACTCCTGCTCTACTCCGACGGCATCGAACACGCCTTCTGCCCCCAAGGCGAAGTCGGCGGAGACCACTGGAAATCCAAACTCGCCGAACTCTCAGCCCAACCCACCGGCGACCTGTTCTCAAGCTTCGAAGAAGCCATCAACGCCAACGCCTCCGCCCGCGACGACCTGACCATGATCGTCGTCGAACATGCCGAATGAGATCGGTGTAAGTGGCCTGATACGGATCGGCGAAATGAGACGCGCCGACCAGATACTGGAAACGCTTGCTGCGCAAGCTGATAGAAGAAATGAATGGCGCGTCTCACTTCTTGATCTCGTATGAGTCGTGTCGGAGCAACGCTGGTTCAGAGGCCGGTGCGCTCTACGATCGACACAGCGACCGCTCATAAGTCGGGCGAGGACCAATCCAGACCGTCGAAGCGCGCAAAGTCACGATCACATGAGTAAAGACGCGCATTGTTCTCAATCGCCATCGCGGCAAGGTACGCGTCGGAAATCATGTCGCTCTTGGCATTGCATGCCCTTGTCAGCTTGAGAAAGAGATCAAAGTGCTGCTCGCCCGGCCGCACGAGAACGCAGAGCGGATGCAAGCGTATCTGATCCACCGCCGCCAGCGCTCGATCAAGCGGCGTGGGAGGCTTAAAGATTCTCGGATGCGTCACAATACGGACAAACCCCACAAGAACGATGTCGGCCATCATAAACCGGGCTGGGCCTGAAATTTTTCGCTCAAACCAAGCTCGCGTTGCATCGTGTTCTGGTGCGTCTTCGCGGTGCGCGTTAACAAGAATGTTGATATCAAAGAGGTCCATTCATCGAACTCATCGCAGGCGATTGAGATCTATCGAACCGTCATTGAGTCGCGCGTCTTCATCCAGTACACGCTGGATACTTGCGTGATCGTTGAGATCCACCCCGGGCTGAACTCCATCGCCGGAGAATGTGATGAAGCGAAACGGCTTCGCTTCTGCAACCGGCGACTCTTCGCGACCTAACTTCTCTGCCAACGCGTCGTTGACAACATCCGCGAGATTCTGCGATCGGTCGGCGGCAAACCGCTTGGCTCGCTCGAGTAGTGGATCGAGAATATCGATTGTCGTCCTCATGCTCGGATTTTACGCCGTTTGCATCTGTGCGTCTATCAAAGATGAACGCCCGTCACACGATCTCAACACGCTCGCACCCAGGCGGGTCTGAACGTCTCATCGATCACGTCTTCTGGGGTTTGGCATGAGATTACGACAAGCGCATCTGAACGCGCTCGAATGCGCACGCGAGTGCGGCGAAATCGCAGGTTGGCGGGGGCCGATCGGATGAACGGGGACGGGGTGTTTGCCCCAATTTGGGGTGGTTTGGGCTAAAACTGACCCGATTCGGGAAGATTTGGTCGAAAATCGTGTTTTGCGCTGCGCGCCTGCGGACGCAAACGCGCAGCGCGCACGTTGGGTTGGAGCGCGTCACTCGATACGCTCGTCTTGGTGGATGTCGAGGGGAATCGAGCGAAAGACGCGTTCAGCGCGGCATTGGCGCGGGGACGCCTTGGCGACGCAGGATCATGGCGGTGGTGGTGATGAGGGCTTTGGTCTGGGGGGTTGCGGGCGTGAGCGTCTTGACCAGGGCACGCTTGGAATGGAGGTAACCAAACCCATGTCGATGATACAAACGACGCGCAGGCGCGTTGGCGGCATCGCAGGCGGTGATGATGTGGCCTCCGCCTTCCTCGGCGAGTGCGTTGATGCCGAGTCGGACGAGTCCGTCGCCGATGCCCTTTCCGCGTGCTTCGGGCACGATACCGACGTAGACAAGTTCGAGTCCGGCGCGCCGGTGCATGCGATTGAGCAGGATCACACCGAGGTCGTTGTTATGAACATCGCTGACCAGATGCCAGAGGTTGGGATCGAACTCCCCGCTGGCTTTGTGGCCGCTGACGACGTCTTCGATATGACGCTTGCCGGTCAATTTCGGGCAATCGAGCGAGTCTTCATAGCTCCGTTCGATGACGGCAGAGAACCGCGCGTGAACCGCGCGGTCGTATTTCCAGATGCGAAGGGTGGTATCGCGAAAGATGCGGCCGGGGATACGCGAACGGACTTCCCGGGCGAGATACATGAGTTCTGCAACGTCTTCGAAGCCCGCGTGGACGAGGGACCTGACGACGGCTTTGGCCTGGGTGTCCATCATCACCTGGGCGAGGTTCACGCCATTATGCCGTGGTTCGATGCACGCGCTGGCGCAAAGCTCGGCAACATGGGTATCGATCAGGCCGGGCCTGAGCCGTGGGGGGACCAGGAGCGAGATGGTTCGCCCGGGTTGAGAGATGGGCAGTACGGCCCACTGGATACGCTCGTTCGGGTCGGCGGCCACCCAGATGCCGGTCAGGTCCAGCCCACGCCAAACGGCAAGCTGCAAGAACTCCACCACCGCAAGGTCGGTCTCGTGACGATTCTCCGCCGCCAAGATCAACCGCAAAGCCTGATCAATCTCGGCGCGCTGCACCGGACGAATCTCCAGGGGTGGCGAAGCGTCGGCTCGGACGAGAAAGTTTGACACCCCGGACATTGGACTGAAAGATATCCCAACCCCGGGCGTCGGCAACCAAAGAAGCGAAATTGCCGATGGGCCGGTAATATGTGAATCCGCATGGAAGCGGCCGATGGCTCAATGACCGCATCGGGATCGACGCGGTCCAGAAAATCATGGTCGTGCCGAATGGCAACAGCCTCGCCATTCGCTAACCTCGACCTTGCGTGTAAGTTCGACCTCACGAGATTGACCAGAAGGGTTTACAGATGCGAATTGTCCGAACGCTTGCGGTGCTTGGATTGGCGGGGCTTTGCCTGGGTAGCTTGCCGCGGCATGCGCCGGCACTCTTCCCGCAGCCCAGCGTCTATCCAGTGGCGTGGGAACTCGATTTCGTCGCCGACACACCCAAACGAATCGTCGTCGAAATCCCCGGAGAAAGCGTTCCGCGCGCCTATTGGTACATGACCTACGTCGCCACCAACCACACCGGCCAAAAACAAATCTTCCTGCCGACCTTCGAACTGCTCACCAAAGAAGGTCGTGTGCTCAAGTCCGACACAGAAACCAGCGCCGCAGTGTTCCAAGCGGTCGCCCTACGCGAAGCTCGCAAACCCCTCAAGCCCGCGCTCGAACTCGCCGGCGAAATCCTCGAAGGTGAAGACATGGCCAAGTATGGCGTCGCCATCTGGCCCGAACCCACCACCGAACCCGGAACCTTCAGCATCTTCGTCAGCGGACTCTCAGGCGAAACCGCACCACTCACCGACAGCGAAGGCCAACCCATCACCGACGCAGAAGGTCACCCCATCCTGCTCCGCAAAACCAAACAACTCGACTACACCGTCCGCGGCGACGAAGTCTATGCCGGCGATCCGATCGTCAAAAACGCCGAACGATGGATCATGCGATAAACCGAAAATCAATTGACGACAGCCAAATCGCACTGCCAAATCGCACTGCCAAATCGCACTGCCGAATCGCCTGGCGAATCGAACAGACGAAGTCACACAACGGAATCACACAACGCAATCACACGGCGTACAACTGATTTCAAACGACCCCGATCGTCATCAGGCCGTGGCCATCTTTGAAGGCACTTGGTCTTCACCGCCACTTGGTCTTCACGGTGCCTTGGCTTTCATAAGGCTCGCGGCTCAGCCGGAAATGAACCGGACGGGCCGACCCGGGCGGGCTCAGCGCGGATCAGGCTGTGCGCGACGATCAACGCTGGCATCTCAGGCCACTGACTTTCAATCCACAACCGATAGAAACGCCTCTCATGCGGCGCGTGGCACGGGTAGGTCATCACGGCATTTCGGCGGCCCGTGGTCATGACGTCCATCAGCGCGACCAGTGCCTGCCCCGCGTGCTCATCACCCGACTCGGCGGCGCGATGGCAGATGTCCACGTAGCTCCGACCAACATACGCCTCGTCCGAGACGTCCCCGCCATTCGACTGCGAAAAACTGCACCACGAACGATTCACCATGCGAATCACGCCGTCCAAATCGAGCAGGCAAACCTGCGCAGGATGATTCGCAAACAGCTGCAAAAAGAGCCATCGCATGCCCACGTCGTCCGCCGCTCGTGCACAGTTGCGGACATTGTTCAGATCCCGCAACACCTGAACCTCCGAAGAAGCCGATGTCACGACAGCGTCCGACCCAACACCTTCGACAACACCGTCAACATCGACGCTACGCCGCTTCGAGCGACGAACGGCCGCGGATCGTGAAATTGTCTTGCGACGAGGCATACTCAAACTCTCACGCATCCTCACCCCGCGCATCCCAAATCACAAGTCAGATCGGCTCATACAAAGAACGAATTCACACGGATTTTCAAGGCAAATCACATGCATCATCCGCCATGCGATCTCGCGGACTTCACTTCGGACCGACTTCTTCGCGGATCGACGTGCATCATCACATGCATCAAAGGATCGGCCGATAATCTCAAGGTTTTCACGCCCCATGGTCGATAGCACCCCAGGTCATGGTTTTTCTGGAGTGATGGCATGCGCGAATCGAGCTGGCTTGATCGAATGGGTGAAACCTGCCTCGGCACGACGAATTGGCGCGCGATTCGTCGATGGCGCGAGCATCAGGATCCCCGATTCCGTGCCAGTGTCGAACGACTACGCGCACTGAAGGACCGCCATCGCGGGGAACGATGCTTCATCCTCGGCAACGGACCAAGCCTTAATCGGACCGACCTCTCGCGCATCAAAAATGAAGTCTGCTTTGCCACCAATCGCATCAACCTGATTTTCGAAAAGACCGACTGGCGACCCACCTACTACGCCTGCGTCAACGAACTCGTTGCCGAACAATTTCGCAAGGAAATCCTCGGCATCGATTGCCCAAAATTCTTCAGCTGGCACACCCGCGACATCATCGGCGCACGCGATGACGTGTCCTATCTCTGGACGCGCTCGGGCCTGCGAAGCTGGTTTTACACCGACCTCACCGAAGGATGCTGGGAAGGAAACACCGTCACCATGGTCTGCCTGCAGCTCGCCTACCACATGGGCTTCAGCGAGGTCGTGCTCATCGGTGTCGATCACAGCTACCAATACACCGGATCGCCCCACGCCGAACAGACGGCCAACCAATCGCACGATCCGAATCACTTCGCAGGCTCATACTTCTCCAATGGCGCAAAGTGGCACCTGCCAGACCTCGAAGGCAGCGAACTCGCCTACCGCATCGCCGACTTCATGTTCAGGCGAAGCGGTCGACGCGTCATCGATGCCACCGTCGGCGGAAAGCTCAACGTCTTCCCCAAGGCCGACTTCAACGCGATCACCGAATCCAATTCCCCGATCCGCTCAGGCAACGCGATCCAGACGAAGGTCGCATAACCACGTCGTGCCCAAACGCAGGCCAGCGCATCCGCCAACCTTTGCCTCGTCTAACGTCACCATACAGTCTTACACGTGATGTCTCGTTGATTCGTGACTGAGCAGACATCGTTTTGCGTCAGTATTGCAAACCTTTGCCCAAGCTCACGCGCCGACGGTCTGTCCATGTCCTGCCCGAAAAGCTCGAAGAACGCCCCCTGCTCGCCAGCCTTGCCGACGTCTCACGCTCGCAGATTCTCGCCGAAGTCGACCGCCGCTCCGGCATGACGCTCATCCGGGACTTCGTCAGAAATAATCCCAACTCCCGCGTCGCGCAAAACCTCACCAAAAACATCGTCCTCGAATCCTCCGAAAACATCTTCCGACTCAAGTCCGGCTCGCTCGTCCAACTCAAAGTCAAACGCACCGCCACACTCGAACGCGCCATCAACGCCGTCAAAAACGTGCCCGGCGTCCGCTTCGCCTCGACCGACAACATCTACAAAGTCCAAAAAGACTACGTCCCCAACGACCCACGCTGGACCACCAGCCAGGTCCTACGCCCCACCTATCAACTCATGGACATCGACAAAGCCTGGGACGTCACACGCGGCAGTTCCAACGTCGTCGTCGCCGTCCTCGATGACGGCGTGGACATCGAACACGAAGATCTCAAAGACAACATCTGGCGAAACCCACGCGAAATCCCCGGCAACGGTCGCGATGACGACGGCAACGGCTACATCGACGACATCAACGGCTGGGACTTCGCCTCCAATTCCAACAACATCAACCCACGCGCCGATCCGACCTTCAACAACGCCATCGACAGCCACGGCACGATCGTCTCCGGTCTCATCGCCGCTTCCATCGACAACCAAATCGGCATGGCGGGCGTCGCGGGAGGCGGGACCAAAATCATGCCCATCCGATGACGCGGAGGCACCGTCGATTTCACCGTCCAAACCTCAGCTCTCGCCAAAGCATTCGCCTACGCAGTCAACAATGGCGCTAAAATCATCAATCTCTCCTGGACCATCGAAGGATTCTTCCCTGACGCAGGCTTTCAAAGTGCAGTCCGATTCATGGATCAATCCAACGTCCTCTGGCTCAACTCCGCCGGCAACCAGAACGCAATCAACCCCGGCGACAACCTCGCCAACAAAAACTTCGGCGTACGCAGGGCCTGATCACACGGAGCTGCTTGATGTCGTGTAGCGTCGTCAATTCATGAAACCAAGCTGCCACGCATCATGTCAATATCCCTCGCATCTGCCCGTTGACGTCTCGATCAATCATCAAACCCGCTCGGCAGCACCGGAATGCTCACGCCTCGCGGCGTCGGCAGGGCCTGCGGCGCTTCGAGGATCGGCACGTCCGTAAGCTCGAGGATCATCGCGATCTCGTCGCAATTCTGATTCTTCGGACAACGCACGCAATCACTCCAAACCTTCAGCGGCAACGTCTCCTTTGCGACAACCACGAAACCAAGCTTCTCAAAGAATCGCTGCTCGTAGGTGAGCGACATCAAACGTCGAATGCCCAGTCGACGCGCATCAGCGATACACCACTCGACAAGCTTTGAACCCGTCCCACGCCCACGCATCGACTCATCCACCGCCAGCGCCCTCACCTCCGCAAGATCCGCCCATATCACACCCAACGCGACGCAACCCACCACCACATCACGCCCCTCGATCTCGATCGTCGCGACCGCATAGTCTCGAATGTCCTCATACAACTGCGCAAAACTCTTAAAGAGCATTCGACCCAACTCGGCGTGATGGTTCACGATCCGTTGAATGTCCGGCACATCCTGCAACTCGGCGGGTCTGATGTTCATGGAAGCTTAGGCAAATCGTCCAAACCAACGTCGATCGAAACGGCGACCATCGGCCCTCAACAATCGATTCGCGCGGGAGTGTAGCATCAATTTCAGGCAATTCTGCGTTGCAAGTCCAAAGACCCCAAAATCGATCCCCAACAGGTGGACAACGGGCGGTGGATAAAGTGGTGCGACAAAAGATGTGAATCGATTTTTGCCTTCATCGAATGCTAACCTGCAAGCCTCGAACAGGACGGAAGTTGTATCTCCGCCTCACGCGAACCTACCACTTTCTGTGGGGGAATCCGGGCTTGACTGGCACAACCGGTTGTATATCTTCGACCCGGTTAGCCGATAGTCATACAGGCATTCGAAAGGGATGTTTCAGTCGGGTCCGGTCGGTCGAATGCCCGCAAGAAAAAGGGAATCAGGGAAAGCCAAGACAGAAACGCAGACAGCAAGACAGAAACGCGGACCGACAGCTATAGTAGGTTTTTGTTAGTGGCCCGGCGTCTGCCCCCAATCAGTTCAAACCGGGCCGCCTGGATTCGTCGTGAGTTGGCTCCTGCTCGGTGTTTTGGTTCCTCGGTTCCCTCGTCAGAAGCTCCGCCCGCGTTTGTTGTTTTTTCACGTCATCGCTCGCCTGAGGTTCAACATGTCGATTCTCTGTGACACCCAAATTCGCGAACTCGTCGGCATCGAGCCGTTCGAAGAAAACGTGAAACGCGCAGGTAAGATCAGCTACGGCGTCTCCAGCTACGGCTACGATGTCCGCGTCGGTACCCTCTTCAAAATCTTCACCAACGTCAGCCCGAGCGGCGGACAAGCGATCGTCGATCCCAAAAAGTTCACCGACGAACTCTTCGTCACCGTCGATACACAAGAAACCGGCAAAGACCACGTCATCATCCCGCCCAACAGCTTCGCACTCTGCGAAACCGTCGAAGAAATCCACGTCCCTCGCGATTGCCTTGCCATCTGCGTCGGTAAATCCACCTACGCACGCTGCGGCATCATCGTCAACGTCACGCCCCTCGAACCCGAATGGCGCGGCAAAGTCACCATCGAAATCAGCAACACCACTCCACTCCCTGCCAAAATCTATGCCAACGAAGGCATCGCCCAAATGCTCTTCCTCCAGGCAGAACGCGTCTGCTCCGTCAGCTACGCCGACAAGGGCGGAAAGTATCAAGATCAACCCGGACTGGTCCTGCCGCGAGTCGACTGACATACACACACGTGAACCCTAAAGATCAATAGAAAACACAACGATCTACCAACACAAAACCGCAGGAATCAACCGGTGAAAAGCCAAGCCGGGCAAGGATGCCCGAAAAGGACCGATTGTGAACGACAGCCCACTCCCATCTGAACTCCTCTCCAGCACCACGGTTCGCTCGAACCGCCGCGATGCGATGGTCTTATCTGCCGCCGTCATCCTCGCAGCCACGCTGCCGGGCTTCGTCGGATGTCAGTCCACTTCGACCTCATCAAACAACCCCAATGCATCACGCGGCATCCTCGCCGACTCAGAACAAGCTTCACCGCGGATCAGCTATCGCGATCCCAACTGGCCCGAAGTACAAGACCCCGCACGCTTCGCTTCCTCACCAAACCCCGCCGATCAAAACAATCTCCAGTCACCCCGCGCGACTCTCGAAGGCGCTCGCGCGATCGAATCCTCCCCATTCGATCAAAGTCAACCTGTCGTCACCATCATCCCAGGCCCATCCGAAGACCAACGCCAACCCGAGCTGTCGCTCGATCCGGGCCTCGCCATCGCGGGCTCACATGAAGCCGGGCTCGGCACAGAACGCCTGACCATCACACGCATTCAGGCCCCAACGCGCCAAGAAGTCGTCCGCAAGCAACTCCCCATCCAAGGCGGAGACCATCGCGCTATCCTCGCGGGCAAACTTCCGCTCGTCTACCTCGTCGAAAGCTCGCTTCGCCTCTCCGTACGCAATGCCGAAGGACTCCGCATCGCAGAATTCGATGCACCCCAAGGCTCGATCGTCCGCATCACCACCGCCGGCGTGTTTGTCGGACAGACCCGCCACGCACCCGCACTCGCGGAAGGCAACTACTCGATCCATAACAGTCAATTCGACAGCTACATCGAGACGATTCACACAGAACCAGCCTCGATCGAACCGGCCCCCAACCCGACGCCCTCGGATGCCTCGCCCGGAACACCCACCGGCGAGTCCGCCGACCCGAACACTCAAACGCAAAACTGAATCAAACCGGGGCCGCTAACGTCGGCCTCGCCCACTCGACACGACATCCGATTGTCGTGCGCGAGAGTCTGTCACGTCCGCGTCCGTCAAAAGAGAGCATCTGTAACACTTACGCAGGGAGTTTTAGGATGAAGATCACCCGCCGATTCACCAAGGAAGGTACCGACGTCTACTCGCTCTTTCACTGGAGCCGTCGAACCAGTCGCATCACCAACCCCGATGGCACCGTCGTCTTCGAAATGAACGACGCCGAAGTCCCCGAAGGCTGGAGCCAACTCGCCACCGACATCATGGTCAGCAAATACTTCCGAAAGGCGGGCGTACCCCAAACCGACGGCACGCTCGGCTCCGAAAAATCCGCACGCCAGGTCATCCACCGCCTCGCAGGGTGCTGGACGCACTGGGGCAAATCGCACGGCTATTTCGACTCCGACGCCGACGCACAAACCTTCTACGATGAACTCGCCTACATGATGCTCGACCAAGCCTGCGCGCCCAACAGCCCGCAATGGTTCAACACAGGCCTCCACTTCGCCTACGGCATCACAGGCCCTGCTCAAGGACACTTCTATTGCGATCCCAAATCCGGCCAGCTCAAGCAATCCTCCAACGCCTACGAACACCCCCAGCCACACGCCTGCTTCATCCAGTCCGTCCGCGATGATCTCGTCGGCGAGGGCGGAATCATGGACCTCTGGACACGCGAAGCACGTCTCTTCAAATACGGCTCCGGCACCGGAAGCAACTTCTCCAACCTACGCGGCGAAAATGAAAAACTCTCCGGCGGCGGACGCAGCTCCGGCCTTATGAGCTTCCTCAAGATCGGCGACCGCGCCGCTGGCGCCATCAAGTCCGGCGGAACCACACGACGTGCCGCCAAAATGGTCTGCCTCGACCTCGATCACCCAGACGTCGAAGATTTCATCAACTGGAAAGTCCGCGAAGAACTCAAAGTCGCCGCACTCGTCGAAGGTTTCAAACAACTCCCCGCCGACCAAAAAGCACTCGCACAAAAACTCAAACTCAAACTCGATTACGACTTCAACGGCGAAAGCTATCTCACCGTCAGCGGTCAAAACTCCAACAACTCCGTCCGCATCCCCAACAGCTTCTTCGAAGCACTCGACAAAGACGCCGACTGGACTCTCACCTATCGCACCAGCGGCAAACCCGCCAAAACCCTCAAAGCACGCGACCTCTGGGAACAAATCGCCTTCGCAGCCTGGCGCTGCGCCGACCCGGGCGTCCAATACGACTCCACCATCAACGACTGGCACACCTGCCCCGCTGACGGTCGCATCAACGCATCCAACCCCTGCGTCACAGGCGATACTCGCGTCCTCACACCAGGCGGTATCTGGCGCCGTATCGACTCCATGATCCTGCTCCCTTCACGCCTCATCACCAACACCGACGGCAAAGCCGTCCACACCATCGACGGCGCCTACCCCACAGGACAAAAACCCGTCTTCCAACTCAGAACCCATGCCGGATACGGACTCAAACTGACCGCCGACCACAAACTCTTCACACGACGCGGCTGGGTCGAAGCACAACACCTCCAAGCCCATGATGAAATCCGACTCATGCACGAACCCGCCTGCATCGAAGAAGTCGGCGAACCCGTCGACACCCACCTCTTCCAACTCGCAGGCCTGCTCGTCAGCAGCGCCAACGGTTCGCTCACCCAACTCGATCTCGCCACCCTCAAGCACGAACCATCCGTCGAATCCTTCGCCCGCTACATCGAAGAAACCTGGAACATCGAAACCCACTCGGACGCATCACTCGATTCCGATCCGATCGCTCAACCCGCCACGCTCTCACGCAGCTACACCAATCGACGACTCATCAGCCGACTTTCGGCGTTCATCAAGACCGATCGCTCAACACGCCGGCTCAGCGACGAAGCCTTCACCGCCGGCCTCCCCGCGCAAAAGCACCTCCTCCGCGGACTCTTCTCCGCCGACGCGCAAGTCATCACCGATGCCTCAGGCACCAGCATCGTCTTCACCCACGCAAGCCACACGCTCGTCGAAGACGTCCAAACCCTCCTCATCGGCTTCGGCATCAAGAGCATCCGCTCGACGAGTGCATCGAACTCAACACTGACGATCGATCGAAACTCGATGGGCCTGTTCTGGCAACACATCGGCCTGGTCCAACACGAAACGCCCGTCGGCCTTTCGAACCTCTCGACGGGTCCGATCGAAAGCTATGACCGATTCGTCTCCCTCACACCGCTCGGAACCCAGCCGGTCTATGACCTCACCGAGCCCGTCACGCACAGCTTCATCGCCAACGGCATGACCGTGCACAACTGCTCGGAATACATGTTCCTCGACGACACCGCCTGCAATCTCGCGTCGCTGAACGTCATGCGATTCTTCGACGCCGAGAAAAAGAGCTTCGATGTCGACGCCTACCGCCACGGCATTCGCCTCTGGACGATCGTCCTGGAAATCAGCGTGCTGATGGCCAGCTTCCCCAGCAAAGAAATCGCAGAACTCAGCTACAAATTCCGCACGCTCGGTCTGGGCTACGCCAACCTCGGCGCGCTGCTCATGCAGGCGGGCATCCCCTACGACTCGCAAAAGGGCCGCGCGTTCTGCGCCGCCATCACCGCCATCCTCACCGGCGAAAGCTACGCCACCAGCGCCGAAATGGCCCGCGAACTTGGCACCTTCCCCGGTTACGCCAAAAACCGCGACTCCATGCTCCGCGTCATACGCAACCACCGCCGCGCCGCGTACAACGCACCCGCGGGCGAGTATGAAGCCATCAGCGTTCGCCCCGTCGGCATCGATGCGACTCAATTCATCGAACACGACAGCCTCATCAACCAAGACCTGCTCAAAACCGCCCGCTCCTGCTGGGATCGCGCCGTCAAACTCGGCGAACAACACGGCTATCGAAACGCACAGTCCACCGTCATCGCACCCACCGGCACCATCGGACTCCTCATGGATTGCGATACCACCGGCGTCGAACCCGACTTCGCACTCGTCAAATTCAAAAAACTTGCAGGCGGTGGCTACTTCAAAATCGCCAATCAATCCCTCGAACCCGCCCTGCGAAATCTCGGCTACAGCGACGCACAGATCCACGACATCCTCAAGTACGTACTCGGATCACTCAGCCTCCACGACGCACCGCTCGTCAACTGGAACACGCTTCGCGACGCCGGTCTGACCGATGCAGAACTGCAAAAAATCGAAACGTCACTGCCCGGCACGTTCGAGTTGCAATTCGCCTTCAGCGGCTGGTCACTCGGCAAGGAGGCTATGGATCGACTCGGAATCCCGGAATCAGAATGGCAGTCATCCGGATTTAACCTGCTGCAAAGGCTCGGATTCAAAAAACGCGACATCGCTCGCGCAAGCGAATACATCTGCGGACGAGGCACCATCGAAGGTGCACCGCACCTGCGCGACGAACATCTGCCCGTCTTCGATTGCGCCAACAAGTGCGGCAAAACCGGTCAACGATACATCGCCGTCGAAGGACACATCCGCATGATGGCCGCCGCTCAGCCTTTCATCAGCGGCGCGATCTCCAAAACCATCAACCTCCCCAACGAAGCCAATATCGACGACATCAAGAGCGCCTACCGCCTCAGTTGGGAACTCGGCCTCAAGGCCAACGCGCTCTACCGCGACGGCTCGAAACTCAGCCAACCCCTCAACATCAAGAGCGACGACGAAATCGACGACGAAGAATCCGACGAAAACGTCGAAGCAGCCCGCAGCGACGTCGCAGACCTCGTCGCCAAAGGGGCAGGAACAGTCGCCAAGAATCAAGCCTCCGAATCGCGATCGGAATTGATGCCCGCCTCATCGCACATCCAATTCATCGAACGGATCGTCGAAAAAGTCGTCGAACGTCCGCTGCGCCGCCGCCTGCCCGACACGCGGCACGCCGTCACGCACAAGTTCGATGTCGGCGGACACGAAGGCTACATCACCGTCGGTCTCTACGAAGACGGCTCGCCAGGCGAAGTCTTCATCACCATGAGCAAGGAAGGCTCCACGATCGGCGGACTCATGGACACGATCGCAACTCTCGTCAGCGTCGCCCTCCAATACGGCGTGCCCCTCGAATCACTCGTGCGAAAGTTCGAACACGTCCGCTTCGAACCCTCGGGCATGACACGCAACCAAGACATCCCATTCGCCAAGAGCCCCGTCGATTACATCTTCCGATGGATGGCCATGGAGTTCCTCTCCGGCTACCGCGCTGTCAACGCACCAAAACGCGAACCGATGCCCGAACCGATCTTCGGCGACAGCGGCGGCGAAAGTGACACCTCCGAGGCCGACGCCCATGCCGACGCTGCCACCGCAAGCGATGAAGCGTCCGACGATCGAATCAGCTCACGCGACCCCGGCCCCAGCCTCTTCGACAAACCCGCGACCAAGTCGAACGGCGGCACGGCATCCAGCCTCAAACCCGGCGGACGCATCGCCACACTCACCGCCGTCGATCCGCTCAGCCAACAAAGCTCCAAACTCCAGTCCGACGCCCCGCCCTGCAGCACCTGCGGCTCCATCACCGTACGCAGCGGCACCTGCTACAAATGCCTCAACTGCGGCACAAGCATGGGCTGCTCGTAAAACCATCGGCGTCTGACTCCCTCATCACCCCGTCAACCAACCCATACATCACCCACCAAGCGAAGCGACCCTCATCGGTCGCTTCGCTTGCTTTTCCGCCCGACATGTTCGTACCAATCCCAACCTTCATAGACCCGTCTTTTGGACCGCTCCATTTCACTTGCGAAATCGCCGCGCGAGTCAGGTGGTCATTCCCTAGAATGTTTTGCTCCACATGCGGCATGAACTGCGTTACTATAGGACGCCGGCATCCGCCCGGTTGGCCATCACGAAACTTTGGCCGAAGTGAGACTTCGATCAAGTTGCCACCCGTTTTGGAACGATAGACCAAGAAGCGGAAGGTCCGTGTGCGACACGGGCAACAGATCGCCGCGGGTAAATTCTGAACCCCGCCCTCATCAGGGATTTACGGGACAGCCGCCCGCAAACGTTTGGCAGTCAGTTGGAAGGAAGTTGGATCATGGCATCACCGACAGGACCCGGCAAAGGCAACGGCGGCGCTCAACAGCCCCCAGGATCGCCCGGGTTTCGCAATCGACGCATGACCACCTGCTCCTTCTGCGGTAAGAGCTCACGCGACGTCGGACCCATGGTCGAAGGACCCAGCGATGTCTTCATCTGCTCCTCCTGTGTCGATCTCGCTCACAACATCATCAAACAGGAAAAACGAAAACTCGCCGGTGGATCACCCACCTTTACCAGCATCCCCAAGCCGCGCGACATCAAAACCCACCTCGATCAATTCATCGTCGGCCAAGACTACGCCAAGCGCGCTCTCGCCGTCGCTGTGCATAACCACTACAAGCGACTCTCCAGCATCCAACAAGCCAGCACCGAAGGCGCCGACGCTCTCGACCCAGGCGTCGACATCGAAAAATCCAACGTCCTGCTCATCGGTCCCACCGGATCAGGAAAAACGCTCCTCGCTCGCTCGCTCGCCAAGTTCCTCAATGTCCCATTCGCCATCGGCGACGCGACCACACTCACCGAGGCCGGCTACGTCGGTGAAGACGTCGAAAACATCCTCCTACGCCTCCTGCAGGCCGCCGACTTCGATCTCGAATCCGCCCAACGCGGAATCATCTACATCGACGAAATCGACAAAATCGGCAAAACCCAAAACAACGTCAGCATCACACGCGACGTCTCCGGCGAAGGCGTACAACAAGCACTGCTCAAAATGCTCGAAGGCACCGTCGCCAACATCCCTCCGCAAGGCGGACGAAAACACCCAGAGCAGCAATACATCCAAATGGACACGAGCCAAATCCTCTTCATCGTCGGAGGAACGTTCGTGGGCCTCGATGAAATCATCAAACGACGACTCGGTCGCCAGCAAATCGGATTCTTCTCCGAAACCGGCAACCGCGTCGACGCCGTCACTGAACGTTCTCGCGTCCTCCGCGAAGTGCAGCCCGAAGACCTCGTCGAGTACGGCCTGATCCCCGAATTCATCGGTCGACTCCCACTGATCTCCAGCCTCGATCCGCTCGACCTCGAAGCGCTCATCTCCATCCTCACCGAACCACGAAACGCTCTCGTCCGCCAATACCAAAAGCTCTTCAAGATGGACGGAAAGATCCTCGAATTCACACCCGATGCACTCAACGCCATCGCCAAACGAGCACTCAAACGCGAAACCGGCGCTCGCGGACTTCGCGCGGTCTGTGAAGAGCTGATGCTCGACATCATGTACCGCCTACCCGATCAGCCCGCGGGCACCAAGTTCGTCATCGACGCTGCCGTCGTCGAACGACGCCGCGATCTTTTTAACGATCCGCTCGAACAGCGGAAAAGCGCGTGACCCCAACGACGATCAACTGAACCTCGAAGAATGATCGGCTCACGCGTCGATCTCATCGGGCAATAGGTGCCGTTGCCCGGACGGTTTGCCCGGTTTGGCTTCGATTGTTGGCTCCGCTTCCCCCGCCTGCCTCATCCGGGCAGCAAGTCGCTCGCGCAATCGGATCTTCAACGGCTCGTACACTTCGTACTCGATCAAATTCTCAAGCTCATACGGATCGGCGTGTAGATCGTACAACTCGCTCTCCACATACCGATCCGACCCCGCATCACGCCAGGCATCCTGATGCGGCGCGGTCACCGCATACTTCCATCGCACCGTCCGAATCGCCCGACCCACCTGACTCTCGCTGATCTGCACCAGCACCTCCGTCGGCCAGCCCGCCTTCACTCCCGCGTTGCGTTGCACCAACGGCAATATCGACCGACCCACCATCGTCGATGGCACCGCCACGCCGGCCACATCCAATAGCGTCGGCACCACATCCACCAGGCTCACCATCTCGCTCAGTTCGCCTCCACCCGCAAACGCCCCGCCGCTCAGCATCATCGGCACCCGAATGCTCGCATCGTGCGCGCTCCGCTTGTACTCGCTGTTCCGAGTCTTGAAATGATTGCCGTGATCGCTGATGTACAAAATCACCGTGTTCTCAAGAATCCCAAGCGACTTCATCGCATCAACCACCCGCCCGAGCGCCTCATCCAAACGCTTCACCATCCCCCAATAGCCCGGCAAATGACGCGATGATGTCCCGCCTAACGCCTGCAAATCGGGCGGTGTGAATCGACCGGTGTATCGCTCGGCGTAGCCGTCCGGCGCAGGATAGTCGTCCCGATGATTCTGATGATGCGGCTCAAGAAAACTCATCATCAGAAAGAACGGCTGATCGATCGCCTGCCCACTCGATCGAGCGCGATGATCCACCATGAACCGGATCCCCTCGTCCGCAAGCGCGTCAACGCGATAGCCGTGTAAATCGATCGGACGATCGTGCTCGTCCCAAACACGCGTCTGATACGCATCCGACGTGTGCTCGATCGCGTTGGCGGCCCGCCAGTGGTGATAGCCCTGCCGATACTTCGCATCGACCGGCCCGGCACTGTTGTGTCCGCCCAGATGCCACTTGCCGACGTACGCATTCCGATACCCCGCCTCCGCGAGCATCGGCGCGATCGACGGCAGATTCGGGTTCAGCGCAATGCCATTCCTGAATACCCCAGTCTGCGTCGCATACAAGCCCGTCTGTAAACACGACCGCGCAGGACCACACACAGGCTGCGGCGTAAAGCCGTGCTTCACGAACGTCCCAGACCGCGCGAGTCGATCAAAATTCGGCGTGAGATCGAGCGGATTTCCGCCCACACCCGTCGAATCGAATCGCTGCTGATCACTAAAAAAGACAACGATGTTCGGACGCGCATCGGGCATATGAGCAGGCTATCGCCGGAGCGTGTAGACTCCAAAACGATGTCACTTCCGATCTGGACAGACTTATTCGCATCCGCCGACCTCGAACCGGCACCCGCGACGATCGATCAACTTGACCGATTCCTCGATCTGCTCATCGATTGGAACGAAAAACTCAACCTCACCAGAATCGCAACACGACCCGAAGCCGACCTCAAGCACATCGCCGACGCGCTCACGCTCCTGCCGCACCTGCCGCCCGCAACACGCGATCGCGGACGTCAACGCAACTCGC
Organism: Planctomycetaceae bacterium; assembly: GCA_027487775.1. Taxonomy (GTDB): domain Bacteria; phylum Planctomycetota; class Phycisphaerae; order Tepidisphaerales; family Tepidisphaeraceae; genus JAIYCY01. The sequence goes on along the minus strand of JAIYCY010000033.1, from coordinate 8,645 downwards.
CCCTCACCCTCGCAGATCTCGGCACGGGAGGCGGTGTGCCAGGTATCCCGCTCGCCATCGCAAGACCCGATCTCCGCGTCACACTCATCGATGCCACTCGAAAAAAACTCGACGCACTCGATCACATCGTCGCAACGCTCGGCCTGACCAACGTACGTACCCTCCACGCTCGCATCGAAGCCGTCGAAGTCAAATACGACATCCTCACCACACGCGCCGTCGCTGAACTCGACAAACTGCTCGAACTCACCCAAGGCCTCTTCAAAAACGGAACGCGACTCCTCGCCCTCAAAGGACCCAAGGCCGCCGAAGAACTCCAAGCCGCACGCCCGCGACTCAATCGCCTGCGTCGAACCTCACGACTCCATCCCGTCGATCGACCCGAACTGCCCGGTCACTGCATCATCGAAGTGCGGTGAGCAGATAAATCAGCGTCGAAATCGAATTAAACACCACATGCACGCCGATCGGCACCCACAGCCGCCCGGTCCGCTCATACGACCAGCCCATCACCAGGCTAAGCAGAAAAATCGCAGGCATCGTCCACCACGCGTGAATCGAGGCGAAAAGCAAGCTGCTCAGCACGATTCCCACCCAACCCGCACGCGACACGCCGGCGAAGTGGCGTGGACCGACGGTTGTCTTGGCCGATGCATTCGGTTTCAGAAACAACGCGGTCGCAAGGCTCGCAACTGCGGTCTGCAGAAGCCCTCGAAAGAGAACCTCCTCGACGACGGGTGCGAGGACGGCGGCGCTCAGGATCGCGCCGATCAGCTCAGGTGAAACGCCGCTTCGACCCATGAGCTGCAACAAGTCGTGCGCAGGCGCATGCTCGACCGCAATCGCCTTCCATAGCTGCACCGACGCGACGCTCATGAGATACGTCGACGGTATCGCGATGATCGACCAGAGCAGAATCCCTCGCAGGTCGCGAGGACCCATCGATGGCAAAAGTCCCAGGCTGACGCCTGAATCGACCCTCATGCCACGCTCTGCACCCGATCGACGCCCGCCGACCCGAGCAAACCAGGCGACGCGTGCACCCAGCAGCGTGAGTGCGTAGACCCACATCATCGCAAGGACGCGCTGTCGGTCATCAAGCTGAAGCGTCCCGTCCGAGCCGGGCGAGGCCATCATCGAACCCACGATCATCGGACTGAGCAGGTAAATCCCGAACGTGATCAGCATCACATGCAGCAACCCACGCAGGCCGTCGATGGATCGAACGCGTGGCCCCGGCACGATGGCTGGGACGCGGATGATGAATCGACCAAGGAAGACGACCCACGCGAGTGCGAAGCCCGCGACGACGACGACCGGCACGAGCGCCGCCGGCTCGAACGAGGCGGCGGTGACGTCGTTGACCATGTTTGCATCCGCGGTCACAGATGGAGCAGTGATGGTCGGGGTTGTGGCGAGCAGTAGGCTGGGCATGTTCGGATCATCTGGCTAAAGGTCATTGACAAGGTCGAACGTCGCGCTAGGCTTCATTCACACATGTCGGGCGTACTCGATCAGATCGTTGCGGGCAAGCGGCTTGAAGTCGCAGAACGTCGTGCGCTAAAAAGCGAAATTGAGCTTAGGCGACAAATCGCAGACATGGACAGGCCACGCAATTTCTTCGCCGCCGTCACCCGCGACCCCGCCGCTGAACATCGCTCCCCACGCAAGCTCGTCAACCTCATCGCCGAGGTCAAACGCGCAAGCCCCTCCGCTGGCACCATCCGCTCCGATTTCGACCCAGTTCACATCGCGCAGCAATACCACCAAGCCGGCGCTGACGCCATCAGCTGCCTCACCGACGAACCCCACTTCCAAGGAAGACTCGAATACGTCCAGCACATCCGCAGCGCCATCCCCCTGCCCGTCCTCCGCAAAGACTTCATCATCGATCCCTGGCAAGTCTATGAAACACGCGCCTGCGGCGCCGATGCCATCCTCCTGATCGCAGAGTGTCTGACCACACCGCAAATGATCGACCTCTCGATCCTCGCCACCGAACTCAAACTCACCACGCTCATCGAAGTCCACAGCATGGAAAACCTCATGCGCGTCCGCGACAGCGTCATCGGGTTCCCCATGAAAAGCTACAGCCTGCTCGGCATCAATAATCGCGACCTCCAAACCATGAGCGTCGACGTCAACAACACACTACGCATGGCAGAACTCGTCGAAAATCGCGACAACCTCGTCAGCGAAAGCGGCATCCGAACACGCGGACACGTCCAAAAACTCGCCGACGCAGGCATCCGCGCAACGCTCGTCGGCGAAACGCTCATGCGCAGCGGCGACATCGGCGCAGCCATACGCGAACTCTTCTGGTGCGAATCGGAGATGTGATCCCAGACATTCCATCAACGAGAACGGCCCGACTGAACGTCGGGCCGTCGCGTGCGATACTGCAGTCGATCAGTCTCCCTGGATCTGATGGCTGATCACTTGATGGAAACTTCCTTACCACCCGCGTCGGCGGAGCGATACACGCCGTCCAAGATCTTCTGGATCGTCAGGCCGTCTTCACCCGGCGCTTCCTGCGGCGTGCCCTTCGTGCAGGCGTCGATGAAATTACGCAGCTTCGTCCCGAACAAGAGCTTCCAGTCCCCGTCGGGCATGTAGCCCGCCTTGCTGTTCACCATCGTCCCCGCAACATCACGGTAAATCTCCGCCGGATCCCAGTTACAGCCGCCCTTCGTGCCCATCAGCTGGAAGTTCCAAATATCATTCGGAATGTGCGCCACAAAGCTGGCCTCAATGTGCAGAATCGCGCCGTTGTCGAATCGAATATGACCGATCGCCATGTCCTCCACCGTGTACGTCTTGTGGTCCCAGTTCGGCCATTGGCTCACCACGTTGCTCGGCTTGTTGCCGTGGAACGTCCATGTATTGCCCACCGCCGCGACCGGCTTCGGTCGACCCATCACATAATGCGCCATCTCAATGCAGTGCACGCCGATATCAATCATCGGCCCGCCGCCCTGCAGCTTCTTCTGGCCGAAAACGCCCCAATTCGGAATCCCGCGACGACGAAGCGCCTGACAACGACAAAACATCAAGTCGCCAAACTGGCCCTCGTCCGCGGCACGCTTGAGCATCTGCGTCGTCGGGTGATATCGATACTGAAAGCCGATCGTCAGCTTCTTGTTGTTCTTCTTCGCGGCCGCGATCATCTTCTCGCACTCCGACGGATACATCGCCATCGGCTTCTCCACGATCACGTGCGCACCAGCATTCAACGCATCAATCGCAGGCTGAGAATGGATCCCGTTGGGCGTGCACACGCTCACCGCGTCCGGCTTCACTTCCTTCAGCATCTTCTTCCAGTCCGTAAAGACCGGCTGCTTGCCCCACTTCTCCTGCCAGTTGTCCAGCCGGTACTGCTGAATATCAACGCCCGCCACAATCTCCACGTCGGGCATGTTCGCTAACGCACCTGCATGGGTCTGGGCGATCCCGCCACAGCCAATGAAGGCGATGCGGAACTTCTTACCCTTGTAATCCTCTTTTTTGCTGATCGCGAGTGAATCGGTCGAGACGGCCTTGGCCATGGCGAGCTTCCTCCCGGCGGGCGGGGTGATGGATGATCGACACCGGACCATCGAGAGATGACGACGAGATTCGGCACCTTGCCGAACGCAACGTCGCTCTTCCGCCGGTGTGCAAGAGCGGGAGTGTAGCGAAAATCAGGCGAAAGTCTCGCGACGGATTCAGAAAGTCTGTCGGGTAAACAACCGATGAGCTCGGGAATGAATCAGACCGGGTCGGCGGATTTTCCAGACGATTCCATGGCGGGCGGATCGTAGTTCATGCGGTCGGGTGCGACGGCTCCGCCGCTGACAACGAAGGTCATGGCCTCGTTCAATGTCCAATCCGTGTTCACGATCCGATCCACAGGAACGATCTCCAGATATCCGCTCGTCGGATTCGGCGTCGTCGGGATGAAAACCGCCGCCACCTCCCGACCCGTCCGCGTATCCCGAAACGTTCGAGTGACGAGTCCGACGACCTTGGCATGCTCGTGCGGAAACTCGATCAACACGACACGCTGCACACCATCCGGCTTCGTCTGAAAAATCTCCAACAACTGCCGCGTCGCACCATAAATCGTCTTGACCAACGGAATCCGATCCATCAGCCGCTGGAGAACACGAAGCATGCGCTGACCGAGTACGCGATTGGCGAACCATCCCAGAAGGTAGATCACCATCAGCATGGCAAACAGGCTGGTGATGTCGAGGAAGGTGTCACGGCCGACGAACTCGGAAGTCTCGCGAAGGAAATTGGCCAGACCCGACCCAGTGGCATGAAGCGGAGGCGGCGGATCCATCCGATTCGCCGCCGCATTCAACGTCCGCGTGAACCACTCCACAATCGGCTTGCCTATCCCGATCAAAATCAAAAACAACGTCCGCATCAACCAAAACGTGATCGCAAACGGAATCAACACCGCCAGACCCGTAATAAAGTGCCGCCTGAAGTCCACCGAAAATGAATCGCCTTTGCTCATCGCACCACGAATTGTACCCCAAAAGACACGACCCAAGACGCCGCCCCAAAACCAAATCAACCCCAAACGCATCTCAACCCAAACACATCCCACTGAGATTCGATGGCACCAGCAATCACAATCGCCCGCCCACCAGACCACCCAACAACACCACCCACCCCCCAGACAACCCGACTCACCCCAGAAAATCATCCCCCCAACCCCGCCACGCTCCGACCACGCCACACCCGTCTCCCCCGCCCGTCTCAAGCCAGCCTCGAAAGAGCAGGTAGGGTCCGGTGTATTCACCGGACCATTTCGCCAGCGACGCAACGACGGTCCGGTGCGTACACCGGACCCTACGCACTCCGTCCTCGTTCGAGGCGTACCCCGATGGTGTCTCGGTTACAACGCCGCGTGTTCAATCGTCCGTTGGGAGACGCAATTCCATTTCCGATGCTCTAACTGGCTTCTCGATCTCCATGCTCAATTCGACCGGTGGGCCGTAGGCGACAACCAACCTCCGATCCGATCGCGCCAGCAAGACCGGATGGATCATGACACGATTCGGCACCCATCCCTTCTTCTCGTGCCAAGTTTGTTGAACCAAAAGGTACTCGGTTGCGAGTTCAACCGAGCTGCGAGCATGCGAACCCATTTGTAGCCGCAAAAGCAGTGCATCACGATCGACGGCAGGACTGCGTGGCACCAATTCATGCTCGTGCATCCGTCCCCCGCTGGTATAGACCGGCGGCAATTGACGGTGATTGATCCAATGTCCATCCATGTCGGTTACGACAACCGCCGGTTCAACACGAATCACTTCAATCGGCTCGGCGTGGATATCCCCATCATCATCTCCGGGGAAAAACAGCTCACGGTCTCTGCCTGGAACGAGATCGATGTACTGATCACGTCGAGCCTGCGTCGCTGAAGCCAGCGCTACATATAGGGTTCCTTTGATTGGTTTGAGACCCCAGCCCACAAAGATCGGCACCGTACAACCGCTCGCGTCGATCTCGGCTCCAACATACACGACGACGCTTCGTCGACCTTGATTCTCAACGGATACGTCATTGAAGATGCCTCCCTTCTTAGTTTTGAGTGATACTCGAATGCCCTCAAGTTCCGGCACCGCCTTGAATGCCTTTGCCCGCTCACGAAATTCTGTGCTCTTGGGTTGATCGACTCCGAGCGAAATGTGGCCAGACTGCGAAAGGCCAGATTGGCTGCAGCCGTTGGCCAGTAATATGATACCAGCCAGACAATTCGCCTTCATAAATCTGGTTAACATATCAAACACCTCGCGTGAATCATTAGTTGAAACCAACTGTGCGAACGTTGATATCTTGGGTCAACCGCTCACGGCTTCATATTTATCTCAATTCACACTTCAGAATTAAGCCAATTGAGTCGAGCGTCATTGATGCCATTGACGATAAACCGACCGCGTCGCCTTTCACCGAACTCGACCGCATAATGCCGCATCGGATCGGTCGCGTTCGGCGTGCCCTTCGCATGTAAGTTGTCCCAACTGTACGACCACTCACTTGTGCCGCGAAACTTAAGTTTAGGCAGAAGCGGCTCTGTGACAGACAGATCAGCGATTCCTGTATCATAGAACTTCGTTCTCACAGATTTTGAACGATCGACGAGAAGTGTGCGAAGCTCGGTCGCTGGGTCATCATCAATTGGACCTGCGGGATGCAATACCTTGACGAGGAAAGTATGCATATCTAACCAATAGGCCATCCCGGCCTCGTGATCCACTAATGAGGGCGACATAGTCTGAGGAGGTAGCAGCCAGCCCCCATCAAACAGGAACTCGCCTCCAGTATCTACACTCACCAGCTGTTCCAAAGACGGCGGATTAGGAACCGGTTCGTTTGCGAGGGGCCAAATCATCGGGAACACCTCTTCAGCCCCGGAAACGACCTCACCTGTCAGCGAGTCAGTGACTCTCGTGGAGGTGTTCATGATTTGCGTCGCTCCAGCTCGACTAACGCCTTCGCCTCGAATTCTGATTTCAAAAAAGACTCGAAAGCCGTAAATGCGATTTGCATTGGGTTCGACGATTGGGTCGCCCGGCTCGGGCCTATTTGCTCCATCTGGCCATGCTGGATAATCCAGCAATCTGTCGATATGCGCAACCGATACTCGAGTTCCTACGATCTTTAGGGCCTGGCTCACATTTCCAGCCGCCGGGTCCTCCACGACTTTGTACAGAGCGCTAGGTGCTGGAAGAAGTCTGATGTACTCTTCTTGTTCATTTATCTCATCATCAATTACGCGAACAGCCGTTGACTCGGAACTCTGCATTGCCCCAATTGTCACAGTCGGTTTGTCCAGACTTATATCGACCCCCAATTTCGCCTGTTCATCCCAACCCACGACCGATGGGGCGTCAATGATTCGCACGGGAAGGGGAAGTCCAAGCGTCGAAGCACCAGCACTGGTTCGTTCCACGAGAACATCCGTCTCAAGACGATCGCCATCTTCCTCGATTGTCGACGGTCCGGGAAATCTCACGCGAACCTCTGGAAGAAACGTGTCGACATTCACCGCTTCCAAAGCCCAGGTCCGCGATCCGTTTGTCGGAAAATTTGACCCCTCGATTACGACTGACACATCTCGGGACATATGAGGGGCAAACTCTGCGTCGAAGAACCACACGTCTTGAAACAGTGAGCCATCCCAATAGGGTGTAATATTGAATTCATCTCCATTGAAAGACAATTTGATATCACCGATTGGACCGGCGTTCTGGGTCCACTGCGATCGGGCCCAGAACCGAGCCTTTACAAATGTATGCTTCGGCAAATTTGATAGCTGCAAGCTCACGGACTCATTTGCAAGATTGAAGAACGGGGGCTGAGGACTCCATTGGGCAGAAACATCGGGAAACACATAATTGCCTTGAGCCGTACTGTCGTTAAATCCAAAAATTCCTTGTTGTCCCGCTGGTTCATTATGATCGTAAGCCTGTTCGGTCCGAATCGCCGTAGGTTGCGACTGTATTGAGGTGCCATGCGCGTTCATCGCTCGAATCGATATGATGTAGTCTGCGGCGGCATCAAGTCCGTCAATGAAGCCGCTGCTTTGAGTAGATAGAAAATGAGTCAGCCTGACATCATCCGTTGACCCCGCCCGCTGGATCGACAGTTCCACTTCATACGCTGATATCGAATGATTGATCCATGAAACAAACAGTCCAGTCGCGCCAACTGACGTTTTCGAGATCGTTGGCGCTTTCATCACACTCACCGCCCAGTCCTCCAGCGTCGTGTGGAAATGCTGATTGCTCGTCACGCCCGCCACCGTCACGGTCTGGAACGGCCTGACGCGATACCAATACTTTCGCCCGTCCTCGGCCGTCGTGTCGTCGTAACTGGTCGCGGTCGCATCCACCGTCGCCAACTGCGTATACGTCACGCCGTCCAACGATCGAAACACCGTCTGACCCGCGATCGTCACACCGCTCGGGAACGACGGAACCCACGTCGATCGAATCGGCGTAAGCCCTTCAGTGGTCATGGGCAGTGCATCGGACACCAACTCGCCCGCCACACGCGGCGAAGCGGTAAGCTGAATCTGATATCGCCGACTCAGTTCAGTTAGGTCCGCAAAATTCACCACGCCATCCAGATTCATATCTCCCTCTGACCACTTGGCATTGGTCTTGTTAAAGTTCCGATTGAGCGTCACCAGATCGGTAAATCCGACCGCCCGGTTGCGATCGAAATCGCCGTTGAGGAAGAAATCTTCTTTGTAGAGATCGGCAGCGAGTGCGGGAGAGACGCGGTCGGCGGGTAGATGTAGTTCATAGTTGCCGTCGTCGAGGACGGGACTGGTGGCCGACGTGCGAAACGTCGCGACGTTGCCAGTGAGCGTGGGAGATTGGAGACCGACGGAGGTATTCTTGGTCAGATTCTCAAGTTGCAGATCGGTGGGTGTGAGGGAGGCCGAGACGTCGGCGGGGAAGTCGATTTGCAGCCCCTGACGCGGATTTGGATGCGGGGCGTCGAGAAGGAAATTGGCAGAAGCGAGCAGCCGACGCATTTCTAGGCCCTCGATCAGATTTGCAGGTCCGAACGCGCGACCTCGTCGAGGCGATCGACGTGCTGAAGTTAGAGCGTCACGGTCACGTTGCGTTGCGTTGCGT
>JAIYCY010000021.1 GCA_027487775.1 Planctomycetaceae bacterium | reverse complement strand
TTCGACGTATCGCCCATCAGTGACACCAACACCGACGCAGACCGCGTGGCCGAGAACGCCGCCAACGGAACCTTCGTCGGCGTCACCGCCTTCGCCTCAGACTCAGACGGCACGACCCATGGCGTCAGTTACACCCTCGATGACTCGTCGGGCGGCGCGTTCACGATCGACGCAAACACCGGCGTCGTCACCGTGTTGGATGGCACCAAGCTCAACTACGAGTCCGCCACCTCTCACACGATCGTCGTCCGCGCCACGAGCCAGGACGGTTCGACCAGCACGCAAAGCTATACAATCGCGTTGACGGACGTCGATGAGTTCGACGTATCGCCCATCAGTGACACCAACACCGACGCAGACCGCGTGGCCGAGAACGCCACCAACGGCACCGTCGTCGGCATCACCGCCTTCGCCTCAGACTCTGACGGCACGACCAACGGAGTCTCGTACTCGCTCGATGACTCTTCCGACGGCGCGTTCACGATCGATTCAAGCACCGGCGTCGTGACCGTGTTGGATGGTACGAAGCTCAACTACGAGTCTGCGACGAGCCACACCATCGTCGTCCGGGCGACCTCTCAAGACGGATCAACTTCGACCCAGTCGTACACCATCAACCTCACCAACGTCAACGAAAGACCTGTCCTCACGCTCGGTTCGGGTGACGCCGTCGATGAGAATGCTTCCGCGGGAACTGCGGTTGGAAATGCGTTGGCGGCGGACGTGGATGTTCCCGAGACGCTCACCTTCAGCCTCGTCGACGACGGGGGTGGAAGGTTTGTCATCGATCCGGCCACTGGTGAGATTCGCGTCGCCGCCAATGCAGACCTGAACTTTGAATCGCTCGATGCACATCGCATCCTCGTGCGCGTCACCGATGCTGGCGGACTGTTTGATGAGGCCGAGACGTGGATCATCGTGCGCGACATCAACGAAGCACCCGTCGCTCACCACAACGCGTCGATTTCTTCGACTGAGGACATCGGATTCAGCTTCGAGGTGCCGAGCGGCATGTTCAGCGATAGTGATTCGGGCGATGTCCTCACCTACTCGGCGACGCTGAGCAACGGCCAGCCGATCCCGGATTGGATGAGTATCGATCCCACGAGCGGTCGGTTGACAGGCGTCGCGGGCAACGATCACGTCGGGACCTGGTCGATCCGCCTGACAGCCACTGACACTGGCGGATTGAGCGCGACGGCAGACCTCGCGCTTCTGGTGACCAACACCAATGACGCCCCGACTTCGAACGCGCCGATCGCATCCACGATCGCCGTCGAAGGTCGGCCTCTGACTTACTCGATCCCGACTGATGCGTTTGTCGACATCGACACCGCATATGGTGACATCCTGAGCTATCGAGCGACGCTCGTCGACGGTTCGCCTCTGCCGACATGGCTCAGCTTTGATCCCACGACACGCACCTTCAGCGGTACGCCCGAAGATGCAGACGTCGGGGCGATTGTGGTTCGCATCTACGCGACCGACATCGCCGGTGTGGAAGCAAGTCAGACCTTCGGCATTGAGACGCAAAACATCGCAGACGCCCCGCGACTCTTCGCCGGGCCGGTGTCGGGGCCGGAAGAATCGACGATTGGTCTTTCGATCGATCTGCGAAGCGGATCCGATCGCGGGAATGCAGCCGCGCCGACGCTCCGTATTGAGGGAGTCCCGAGCGACGCCATGCTCTCCGTCGGCTCGCGCCAGGCGGACGGTAGCTGGATCCTCAACTCAAACGAATGGCCGAGTGTAGAGCTCATTCCCGCCGACGACTTCTTTGGCACCCTCGAGCTCCGTCTGATTGCAACTGACCATGATCCAATCACGGGCACGACCGCCGAATCGATCGCGACGATGACCGTGACCGTTCAGAACGTTAACGACGCGCCGGTCCGTTCGAACGACATCCCGCCACAGACTGTTCTGCAAGATCAACGCTTCGACTTCGTGGTTCCTGAAGACATGTTCTTCGATGCCGACGGAGTCCAAACGCTCAGCTACACCGCCATGCTTGCAGACGGTTCAACGCTGCCGGGTTGGCTCACCTTTGATCCGACGACGCGCTCGTTCAGTGGCACGCCGGGCAATGCTGATGTCGGCGCGCTCTCAATACGCATTACAGCAACTGACGATTCCGGTGTGCAGGCGAGCAGTCTCTTGTCGCTTTCAGTCCAGAATGTCAACGACACGCCGGTACTCCAACCCATTGCGATCGCAACGATTCCGGAGAACGCAGCGGCTGGGACGCTGGTGGGTCGCGTGTCGGCAACTGACATCGATGTCGGTGATATCCTGCGATTCGAATTGATGGATGACGGCGGCGGTCGATTCTTGATCGATCCACAGTCGGGCGAAGTTTACGTCGCACCGAACGCAACATTGGACTTTGAAGCTCAAGCGACTTGGACGATTCAAGTGCGTGTCTTGGACGCCTCTGGTGCGTCGCACGATCTGCCGATGACCATTCGGTTGACAGACGTCAACGAACGACCGGAGCATCTGCACCTCGAAGTTGCCGATTTCCGGTCGGATGCCGCGCCGGGCACGCTGATCGGTCGAGCTGCAGGCTTTGATGCCGACGCGGGCGACTCATTGCGATTTAGCATTCGCGGCGACGAGCGATTCGTCATCGATGCCGATTCAGGCGAGATTCGGCTGGCTCGTGGAGCAGTGTTCGAGCGCGAGGGCGACACTTACGCAAGCCTCGTGGTCAGCGTGACCGACTCCGGTGGGCTGACGATCGAGCGTGAAGTTACTGTTCGCGCTCGCGCGACGCCGGAAATCTCTGTTCCCACGCCAATCCCACCAGAAAATGGCCTCACGCCGGAGATGCTCCAACCTGCATCTCCGCCGGACATGGTACCCAAGACGCCCGCGACAGCAGACTTGACGCAGGTGGATCCGGCCTCTGACGCTGCCTTGAGCGGTTCGACCGAAGGTGCAGCTCCTCCTGCGTCGGAGTTGCAAGTGGTCGTCGGTCTACGCACCGACGTGCTGGCGACAACGGAGGTAGAAGCGTCGCGACTCGGCACGATCGATCTCGACGGACGTCTGAACGATCCGACGCGGCTTGCCGAGGCGCTCGGGCGTATTGATCTGACTGAGATCAGCCTCCTGACCGACGAGGTCGAGGATTTTCGTGGGCAGGTCGATCAACTGATGATCGAGTTGCGCGGGAGTTCTTCGCGGTTCGACGATGTGTTCAGCCCGGTCAAGGAATTGAGCGACGATGGCGCCGCCGAAACACAGGCCGCATCGTCCGAGGCCACGAGCCAGGAGGCGGCAAGCTTCACGACAACGGCATGGGCCCTGTTGCGATCGATCGCGGGCCTGCCTCCCCGTCCGGTCTCGGGCGGGCCCGAGAGCGAACGCTCCGAAAGGCCAGACCGACGCGATGAAAAGCGAGATCAAGGTCCGAATCGCCGACGATGATCTCCAATCGAACGAATGCGTCATCGCGGCCGCTTCTATCGGACACACCCGCGAATTCATCACACAACCGACTTAAGTGGATGCCTCTTGGGGTCGATGCTAGGGACTGAAGAGGTGTATCGGGCGCGTGCTCGGTACGCAGATCGGATCCGGCGTGTCCGGATCTGATCTGAGCGCAGCCTGATTTTCCTGGCGTGGTGAGTTGCGAGGAACGCTTATGTTTGCAGAACTCGATCGCACAAAGCAGTCGACGGAGGATCAGCTCGATGCTGATCTCGTGGGGGAGATTGCGCGAAACACGCCATCGAATATCGCCGCCATGCGCAAGCATGAGCGCGTGTTGGTGCGCGGTGGGATGGAGATTCTGCCGGGAGATTTGACCCGCACTGAAACACCTGATCGCGGCAGCGCTGTCGACGTGTCGGCGGGCGGATGCATGGGCGTGTTCGCAAGGCCTCCACTGGTCGGAAACGTGTATCGGGTGCGGGTCTCCAGCTCGGAAATTGATCTCCCGATCACTTACGCCAAATGTGTACGCGTCCGACTGCTCCGCGATGATGCGTTTGAAGCGGGATTTGCGTTCTTTGCCCCCGTCGAACTTCTGTTGAAGGGATCTCTGGCGGCATGAGTGAGGCCAAGGAGGCAACTTCGGGGGCGGCCCAACGATCCGCAGTGGAACCGGCGCGGGCGGGGCAACTCGTTCAGCAGATCCCTGAGATCGCAGATCGTGCGTCGAGCACGATGACCTTCTATCAGGCGCTCTTTCCGAAGCTGAGTCGCGAGCTTGGAGTCGTGTATGCCGTGATGGACCTGAACTCATCAGGCCAGCGCGATATCAAGGATTATCACGCAGAGGGGATTGATCCGTCGTTCTGGCGCGAGGCAATCGAGGAGGCGGTGGCTCGGAGTCTCTCCAGCGATGCCTGCGAAGCTCGTGTGTATGGTGCAAAGAATGCCGAGCTACGCGTGGCTGTGATCGCCGCACCCTTTGGCGAGGCACGAACCGCGGGCACTTTCGCCTGTGCGGTTCCGGTCACAATCAATCGACCGGCAGAGACGGTTCGGGAGCAACTCCTCACCCTGCTGTCGGTGGCCCGATTGGCGTCGCGTTCCATCCGCGTAGTCAAGGAAGGACCGGCGACAAATGGAACTGCACAGCAGGGGTCGGGCAACCTCATGGAAGCGTTGTCGGCCGCGAGTCAACAGCGCGAGCCCGCCGAGCTTGCAATCGCGATGGTCAATCAGCTTCGCAGCAAGCTGCAGTGTGAACTTGTGGCACTTGGTCGCGCAAGAGGTGGTCGGGTCCGACTTCTCGCCGTCTCGGGGATGGCCGAACCCGCCCGGCGAAGTCCGGGAAGCGGGCTTCTGGTCGGCGCGATGGAAGAAGCACTCGATCTCGGATCGACGCTGACACTAGATGCCGATTCGGCCGCGACCTACAAACTGCACGCGAAAGTTCGAGACGCAGCGGGCGGGGCGCCAGTGGCGACGATCCCGCTCCGTGACGGCGAATCAATCTCGCATCTATTGACCGTGCGCAACAAACCGGACCAACCGATCGATGCCGAGGCCCTGAAGAAGTTGGAAACCGTGTTGCAGGCATACGGCGCTGCGCTTCGATTGCTCGAACAGGCGACAGAAAACCCGCTTCGCGCGACCCTGCGCGCAGGCATCAAATGGATGAAGCCGCGAACCAAATCGGCGATCGCTCGTCGGGTACTGGTTCTTGCTTCGGTATTGGGGTTGTTGTGGTTCGTGTTTGGAACTTTGACCTACCGAGTGCCGGCACGTGCGGTGGTCGCGCCAAGTCAGACCTTCGTTGCCAGCGCGGCCTTTGATGGTCGTGTCGCAGAGGTCTTCGTACGAAAGGGCGATCACGTCACCGCGGGCACCCCGCTCCTACGATTGGATACCCAGCAGCTTGAAGCTGATGAACGACGCCTTCAGGGAGAGCTTCTGGGCGAGACGCTGCGTGCCAATCAAGCACTGTCGCGTCAGGATCGGGGTCAGGCACGAATTCATCAGGCGCAAGCAGAAGCAATTCGCGCGCAGCTTGATCTGACTCAATCACGCATCGCTCAGGCGACCGTGGTGGCCAGTGGACAAAGCGTCGTTGCCAGCGAAGAAGTTCATAAGCTCATCGGCCAGACCGTCAGTCTCGGCACGCCTCTGCTGGAACTCATCGACACAAATCAGGTGGAACTGAAGCTCTTCGTTTCAGACAGTGAGATGCGCGAGATTCGCGCCGGGCTGATCGGACGCTTTGCCTTGGAAAGTGAGCCCGACGTGTCCCGTTCGCTACGCGTCACGCGCGTGGGTGCGACTGCGAATCCGATGGATCGAACGAACGTGTTTGAAGTTCAGGCCATTGTGGAATCTAACGCCGACGGACTGAAACCCGGCATGCAGGGCGTGGCGCGTGTGGAAGTCGGACCGCGGCGGGCGTGCTGGGTCGCGTTCCATCGTGTGATCGACAAGCTGCGACTTTGGCTCTGGGTGTGAACGACCTAAGCACTTCACACGCCACGAACGAACGAATCATTCAACTGAGCGAATGCCAAAACGACTGTGACCGACCGAATCCATGAACCCCCCGCCGACCAACTCCGCCAATGCAGCGCAATCCGCCAAGCCCGCGAGTCCGCCCGGTCTTGCCGAAAGGATGGGCAAGGCCTGCGTCGCACTTCGCGCTGACCTTGATGTGACGCGTCATATCAACAGCGACGGCGTGAGCTATGTCATTCGCGATCCGGTCAGCTTTCAGCATCACGCATTCTCCTTCGAGGATTATCAAATCCTCTGCCGACTCTCGGACAAACGACCGCTAGGCGAACTCTTTGCAGAGTTGTGTGACGAAGGAACCGTCGAAAAGGACCAGGAAGAGGCGTTCTACAACTTTATCGTCGGGCTGCATCGAAGCGCACTGCTCTCGCTTCCGCTGAGCGATGAAAAAACGATCCTCAAACGACGCGAACAGCTCGCCGCTGCCAAGCGTAAGAAATGGCTGATGGCGCCGTTCAATGCACAGATCCCGCTTTGGAACCCGGATCGATTTCTATCGCGCACACTCCCATTGTTCGGCTGGCTCTATACCAAGCCGGTGCTGGTTCTATGGTCTCTGCTCATGGTTGCGATGCTCGGCGTGGTGGTCATTCGCTGGGGTGATCTCGTCAATTCACTGAGCGGATTGTTTCAACTCGATCAACTTTTCTCCATGTGGGTGGCATTGATCGTACTCAAGCTCTGGCACGAAATGGGCCACGGGTATGCGTGCAAACGCCTCGGCGGGACTGTTCCGGAGACCGGCGTGATGCTGATCGTCCTGACTCCTTGTGCCTATGTGGATGCGTCATGCAGTTGGAGCTTTCAGCGCAGACGCGATCGATTGATGGTGAGTTTGGGCGGCATGTATTTTGAATCGATGGTGGCGGCGGTTGCGCTGCTGGTGTGGGCGAGCACCGGAACGACATGGCTCAATGCCCTTGCCTATCAGGTCTTCTTTCTAGCTTCTGTCGTGACGCTCGGCTTCAACCTGAATCCGCTGATGCGCTTCGACGGCTACTATATCCTGAGCGATCTACTCGGGATTCCCAATCTTCGACAACGCGCCAACGACTACACCAACGCGGTCCTTGCTCGCAGGGTCGTCGGTGTGCAGACGATGGCAGCAGGCGTGAGCCGGGCGACTGGGTGGTTCTTCGCAATCTTTGCCAGCGCGTCGGCGGTTTACAAGGTGTTTATCGTCCTGAGCATCTGCACGGTGATCGCGTTCAAATTCTACTTCATCGGACTCGCGATGGCGGTGGTGTATGTCATCATCTCGCTCGGCGGAACCCTGGTAAAACTACTGAAGTTCCTGTGCCGCAGCCCGGAAACGCAACATGTGCGACTACGCGCTTATGCGATCGCAGCCATGCTCGTCGCCGTGATTCCTCTTTCGATGTTTCTCGTTCCCGTGCCGCATCATCGTATGGAAACGGGCGTACTGACTCAGCGAAAGGTCGAAACGCTCAATGCACCGGTCTCTGGATTCGTGGTCGCGACTGGCGTGGGCGTTGGTGATGAAGTTGGCGAACGCGTGCCGATCATCCTCATGGAGAACCCGGAACTCACAACGCGATTGACCGTCGCGCGCGCGCGAGCAGAGGCGGCCTCGATCAAGCTGAATCGTGAGTCGACGATCGGTGCAATGGAACAACGGCTGGCTTCTGTGGAATGGGAAAACGCGCAGGCAGAGCTCGTTGATGCGATACACGAAGCGGACAAGCTTGAGGTCACCATCCCAGGCGGCGGGCGGATCGTCCATTTGCCGTTCGCCCATGAAACGGGCCGATTCGTAAAGCCAGGCGAACCGATCGCGACCGTCGCTTCGGGTCGAACGGAAGTCTTGTTGCTTGTTGACGAATCGACGCTCAAGGAAACGGGCGTGCGCGTGGGTGATTCGCTCGAATGTCGATCCGCCAGTGCTTCCAGTCGAACCATGCGAGGAACGGTGGTGGAGGTCAGCGCAGCGTCAAGCAGTCAGGTGTCGGTCCCGTCGTTAACACTCGAAGCGGGCGGGCCCGTGCCGGTCTTGGGCGATGGAACACGTGCAGCGATCGGGATGTACGCGATTCGCATCGACCTCGGAACCGAGATTGTAAATCGCGTCAACGAGCATGTTTCAGTCAGGCTCGCGGGCAGAACCGAATCACTTGCTGCGACCGCGTATCGATCGATCCTTCGCTTCCGCGATCGGTTGCATCTGTCCGAAGGGAACTGGGGAGAATCCAGCTCCACCGGCGCGCAGGCAGGCGCGTACTAAGTCGTCATCAGGAAGAGAGATCCAACATGAACAAGCTGAAACTGATTCTTATCGCCACGAGCCTTGGCGCGTGCATTGGCATGACGAACGCGGGCCTTCTGGCATCCGTTTCCCAAACTCAGGATTTGACGATGCCCGCGGATGCGCGGCTGCGATCGGTGATGGGATTGGCGATGCCGACACAGCAGGTGACTTTGTCTGCGCCAGTCGAGGCAGTGCTGATCCGCTTGGACGCGGAAGATGGGCAGACGGTTGAAGCGGGCAGGACATTGTTTGTGCTGGACGATCGCGTGAGTCGGGCGGCGGTTGAGGCGGCGCGCGTTCGGGCAAGCTCGACGGCCGAGATTGAGCGCTCCGAGGCACAATTGAAGGATGCGGAACAGAACCACAAACGACTCGTCGAGCTGGCTGCGAAGAATGCCGCGTCGAAACGAGATCTTGCCGACGCCGAGCTTACGCTCGCCCGATCACAAGCGGAGCATCGGTTGGCTGTTGAGAAGCAGCAGCAGGAATACGCGCAATTGAAACTCGAAGAAGCAAGACTCGATCAGCTTCACGTCAAAGCGCCGTTCGCAGGCGTCGTGGTCGATCGTATGGTCGAACCGGGCACCAGCCTGCGGGTCGCCGACCCGGTCCTGCTGCTCGTCGATACATCATCGCTGGTGGCGGAGATGAATCTGCCGCTTCATCTCGTTCCTGCCGAGGTCGGACGGGAGTATGTGCTGCGTGCAGAACTCGCAGATGAGCAGTTGATCGTGGGCCGACTGGAAATGAAGAGCCCGGTCATCGACGCTGCGAGTCAAACCGTTCGATGTCGATTTCGGATCGACAATAGCGCTGGTGCGTTGACGGCGGGCTTTGGGGTGAGCCTGCAGAGCCTCACACCGCTGCCAGTTACTCCGCTGACCCAGGCGGACTGAACATCGCCAGCAGCCACTGATCGCTCGAAGCGAGTATCCACGCAAAGTGACCGGTTGCTCGAAGTGAGCTCTCTCTCGTCACGCGTCGCGCGATCTGATGTGAAGAGCGTCAACTCAAATTTTCATACGCGTCGGCGACACGTTGCATGATACAGCGTTGCGTTTCTGCAACCGAGCGGAATCGGCCCACATCCTCAGGTCGGAACGCGGGCGGGAGCAGACCACATCGACCGAGTTGGTAGTGCAGGAGCAATCTTGCAATGATCCCATGGAAGCTCGGGACGAGGGCATCGGTGAGCGATTCATAGTGGAGCGATGCGATCTCAGCGACCGCATACCCGATCCGCATGTGAGGTGAATTGACCCGGCGGAGAATCTGCTGAAGACGCTCGATCTTCGGTTCGGCAGGCATGGCCGAGCAGAGGCCCGCGCTAATGCCGGTGTACCATTGCAGAAGATGATCCACGCGCAGGTCTTTGCCAGAGGCCAGAAGCCGCTCGATTCGCAGCAGAATGGCGGCGTGGTTGCGGAGCCTGGCGGAGAGTCGCGAGCGGAATCCGCGGTGCGTATATGAACGAGCGATGACGCGCTCAGTTTCGTGCCTTGGCAAGTCGAGCTGTTCGAGGCAGAAGCTGACGTGTGTCAAATGGAAGAGCCGCGGATCATCGAGTCGCCAAGCGGGGCGAACGGCGCGATGCTTGGCACGGTCGATCATCCGAACCCAATCCGAAAGCTCGAGAGTGGTCACCGGGCCGACGATGCTCGCGCGAATTGCCCCGGCGACCTCAACGAGGCCCGCGTTCCAACCTGTGATCGGGCGCGCGTCGGCGGACATCTCTAAAACTCCGAAGCAAGGCAAAACATGGAATGAAACCGTCGGATAGAAACCAATCGTTCGGACCGCCCGACTTACGAGCAGGTGCGTGCTCCATCCGGCCTGCGGCCAACGATCGCATTCCCGGCATAACGGTTCGAACATATAAACAAACCTCATGCCGACGGCTCAGGCTGACATAGATCGGGCGAAGGCACTCAATAATCGCCTGATTTTGCGCGGTCGTAAGGCTTCGAGAGATCTGGCACGGCCACAGCGCAACGCGATCAAGTTGGGCAGTCCGCAGGCGTTGGCTATCGCGATGCTGTCGAAGTAGGCAACCCCCGACGCACATGGAAAGTCATTCAACGATCCGAGGCGACCGATCTGGAACGGCGGGTCGCGAGTTGGATCGCTCGTTCCGGGGGCCGGAGGTCGGGTCTTGCATGCTAGGGATCACGTGCCTCCTGGTACGCCCCTCGGGTCGGGCATCAGATCGCCTGTTCAAGGACGGCGGGGGTCGTGTAGATGGGGATGTTGCGCTTGACGCTCAACACCAACGCGTCGCTCGGTCGGCAGTCGATACGGACCCTCTTGCGACCGACTTTGAGGACCAACTCCGCGAAGAAGGTCGCGTCACGGAGGTCCGTGATCTCGATACGCTCGATCGTTCCACCGAGCGAATCGATGGTCTGCAGGAGCAGATCGTGGGTCTGTGGTCGTGGAAACTTCAGGCCGTCAAGACTGCATCGGATCGCAAGCGCTTCGTTCGTGCCAATCACGATCGGAAAAACCCGACCCGTTCGCGCACCGGCGGTCTTTGCCGACGAAACATCGGCGGATGTACCGGCTGTCGTGTCGGCGGATGTGTCGGTCGGGCCCGGCTCGATCTTGCTGGGATCGGAGGCGTCTGGACTCGCTGAAGCGTCTGGACTCGCTGAAGCGTCAGACACGGCTTCATCGACCATCTCGACAGGCTTGGTCTTGAACTTGCTCTTCGCGTTCTGCCTGGTCTCGGGCGGGGACTTTACCGGTGTATGGTTCGGGCCTTCCACGTCGGCTTCGACGACCTCGCTTAGCCAGATGATGTGCTGCTCCATCAGGTCGTTGAATCTGATTTTGGAGAGTTCCAAGCGGATCATGACCATGACCTCGGACTCTTCTGTTGCCACAAACCTTGCACCGCAAACCAAGTTCAGTTGTGCGAGGCGCGAAAGCGCTCCACAACGTGTTACACGCCGGCCATTTTCGCGCGGATGTCCTTGATACGCTTTTGGACGTCACGGTAGTTGAAGTCCATTTGCGCTACCGTGCTAAAGGCCTTGCTGGCGGTGGGCAGGTCGCCCTTGGCTTCGTTGGCGCGCGCGAAGCTGTAGTACATCTCCTTGGCAAAGTCGTCGCGAACCTGATAGCTCTCGATCAGGGCCCGCAGCGTGTCGATCGCCTCGTCGTAATACTCGGCAGCGAGAAAAGCCTGGCCAAGACGCAGCATCCCCTGATTCTTAAACTTCGGATCGTTGACCGCCTGCTGGTAAAGCGGAATCGCTTCGGTAAAGGCGTCGAGCTTCATATGCCTCTCAGCCAGCTCGTAACGCCAGCGCGTCTCGGTGGGGTATTGCTCGAGGATCTCCTGGAGCATGCCCAGCTCCATTTCCGCGCGACTCTTGACGAACTCGCGATAGGCCTGCTGTTTCTCCGCATCGCCGGGCGCGGCCTTGAGGACAGCGATGTGGGATTTTGCCTCGGTGTCCAGCTTCTTGAATGCCATCTCGATCATCCGCTGACGGAAACGGAATTGACCCGTACGCTGATAAAAATCATCCAGACGCGCCATCGCCTGCTCGTCGAACTCGGGCTTACCCACTTTGGCCAACGCGTCGGCAAGACGCATCATCTTGCCCAGCTCTTTCGGATCCTTGGCCAGTTGTTCTTCGGCGTCGCGAATCGCTCGCATGAGGTAGTCGTCGCTTTGAGCGTCCTTCGCCTCTTCCATGAGACGCTGTTGGGTATCGACGTCGCGGACCATTTCCCGGAAGCTGCCCCCCTTCTCGTATTTGCCCTCGTACATGGTCTGACGCGCGCTCAGATTCTTCAGGTCGTTCTTCAAATCCATGTCCTCGGGACGCAGCTTCAATAGCTGGGCCGTCAGCTCGACCGCCTCTTTCCATTTTTCCAGATTGGCATAGTGATCGCGCATCCGCTGAAGACGCGCGTAGTCCATCTTCCCGCCATCTGCCATCGCGCGGTAATACATCGGCAGGATCCAGAGCGTCGTATCAAAACAGCCCGCCTTAAAGCTGGCCTGCATCACTTGGTCCATATAGTCGAGACTGCCGGTGTCATCGAGTGCGAGCAAACGCTCGCCGTTCAGCATGTTCTGCTTCTCGTCCTTGCCCCGACCCGTGAATTTCATCTTCTCGAACATCCCCATCTTCTTCCCGCCGGACGCGCGACGACGCAGGCCCGTGTCACGGAGCTTCTGATGAAACTCAATGGCCTCCGGATCCAGCGCCAGCCCCGAAAGGAACATGTCAATGGCATACTCGTACTGCCCCGCTCCCGCGACCTTGATCGCCTGATCGAAAAACCGACGGGCCTTCTCTCGATCTTCGTCGGTGATCTGAATGTATCGCTCTTTAAGATCGGACACGGCCAACCACACTTTCAGTTCAGGAACCCTCGTGCGACCCGTCAAACAAAATCCGACCAGACGACCGCTCATTCACGACCGCCACGGAACTGTTTAGGCCCTTATCATCGGCAGACTTACAACCATCCGCCCGCTTCCATGCCACAGAACACCGAATCTATCGACGCCCGGTTGAAGCTGTCAATCAACCATTCTACCCTTTCAACCGCCCCGATGAACACCGAAACCCTGCAAATCGTGCTCTATCCAGATCCACGCCTCAAAAAGCGATGCGAACCCGTCCGGTCCTTCGACGCCGAACTCGCTCGAATCGTCGAACGAATGTTCCAAATCATGCGCGAAGAAAAAGGCGTCGGACTCGCAGCCCCCCAAGTGGGACTCAACCTCCGGCTCTTCGTCATGAACCACACCGGAGAACCCCGCGACGACCGCGCCGTGATCAATCCAAAACTCGAACCACTCGACGGTAGCGACGAAGACGAAGAAGGCTGCCTCTCCATCCCAGGCGTCCGCGTTCACGTCATTCGCGCCGACCGCGTCAAACTCACCGCGCAAAACCTCGACGGCTCGCCACTCGAAATCATCGCCGACGGCTTTCAAACAAGGGTCTGGCAACACGAAACAGACCACCTCGACGGAATCCTCCTCACCGATCGACTCTCATTTAGCGAAAAAATGCGACACCGAAAAACACTCCGCGATCTCGAAGCAAAACACGCCAAAAAGAAACCGTAAACGATTCCGCAAACGTATCACACCTTCAGCTTCTTCCATCGACCTCGCTCAAACCGAATCAACATCAGCACACCTCGCAACGTCAACTCAACACTCAGCACCACCCAGACTGCCTGCAGGCCGTAGCCCAGCACATTCACCACCAGAAACACCCCGCCCAGCCGAACAATCACGATGCTGAACAGATTCGTCAGCATCACCCGAAACGTGTCACCCGCACCACGCAACGAAAACCCAAACACCAACGACGCCGCAAATCCGACCTGCGCAAAACCCGCCGCAAACAAACAGTCGGCGGTCGCTTGCAGAACCTCCGGGTCGCGCGTCACCAGACCCGCTATCTCCTGACCCAACACCACAAACAAAATCCCCATCACCGTCATAAATCCCCCGCCCAACGCGTAGGCACGCCAGGCACAACTCCGGGCACGCTCGGGACTGCCCATCCCCAAACTCTGACCCACCAGCGTCGCACTCGCGACCGCAAATCCCATCCCCACAAGGTAACTGAATGCCTCCAACCGAATCGCATTGAAGTGCGCAGCCCCCGACGCCGCTCCCAACGTATTCACCAAACCCACAACCGCAAACTGCGCGAACCATTGCAACGTCTGCTCCATCCCAGCAGGCACGCCTATACGCAACATACGCTTCATCGTCAGCAGATTCGGACGAAGCCGATGCACGTAGAGCGTCAATTTCCCCCGACCACTCAACATCACCGCAAGCAACAAAACACCACCCACGGCATACGCGATCGCTGTTCCCTGCGCAATACCGGCAAACCCGGTCTCCGGCATAAATCCCCAGCCCCGAACCAGCGCAAAGCTCATCACCGCATTCACAAGATCCACAACCACGAACGCCATCGCCGGCAGAATCATCTCGCCCGCCCCACGCAAACACGCCCCGCAGGCAAACATCAGGATCGCAAACGGCATCGCGGGCGCAACAATCCTAAGATACTCGACGAACAGACCCTGCGCCTCCACCGGAAGCCTCACCCATGGCGCTATCAACGGCGCGAGAAACCAAGCGATGATCGAAAAAACCACCCCCACACCCACGGCGGCGATCACCGCCTGACCCGCAACGCTGTTGGCGAGGCTCTTGTGTTTCGCGCCGATCGCTCGGGCAATCAACGCGGTCGCCCCAGTTCCGACCGTCCCCGACAGCAAACCGATGAACCAGAGAATGTAAGCCACACTACCCACCGCGGCGGCGGCGTTCTGGTTGGCGATGCGGGCGTCGGTAAGGGCTTGCCCCTCCAGTCCGGACAGCACGATCAAGTTGTTCGCAAGATACGAATCCGTAAAGCCGACCACAGAGTGGAGCAACTGTTCGATCGCAACAGGCAACGCCAGCAGCAAAACGCGCTTCCAGAGATTTTCGCTTGCCTTGGCTAATCCTCCCGACACACCTAACTCCTATCGAGGGACCACAGGCTACACGAAGTGTCAAACCGGCGACACTTTGCAAGTTATCGGGCCAACAGAGACGCCAAGCGGGAACGCGCATGAAGTGGGCACGTTTCGAAAGCAAACCACCGGCCGCGCGTTTTTTGGGCGGCTGGTGATTCTATAACTACATGGGGGCTTGGGCGGGACTAGATCAGAGATCGCGTAGAGCGTGAAGCGTTGTCCCGGTATTGGGAGAGGCGGGATTGTTGGCACTTGGTTTGTTTACGTCTCCGAAGCGGAAGTTGTCTCCGTGTCGTGACGCGGTCGTGCGCGCTACGAGAGAGGAACAGTACCGACGTCGACCACGCGTGTGGGAAGGTGGGCGTCGGATGAATCAAATCGCCGGCCGCGTTCCGGCAGAATGAGACCTCCATGCTGAGTCGAATGATGAAAGGACTAGGACAAAAATCCTGGTTGATCGCGTTGGTGATGGGATTGACCCTCGCCTTGGCTGCCCCCTCGACGCTGCTCGCCCAAGACGCCGCACCTGCAGTGGAAGCCGCCGCTAATGCCGCGACGACCGCCGCCGAAGGGGCTGTCGAAGCCGCCGCAGAAGCGACCGCCGAAGCCGCGCCCGCAGAAGATCCCCTCGTTGCCGCCGGTGTCACCGCCGGTCAGTACCGAGCCAACAATATCTGGATCCTCATCGCCGCCGCTCTCGTCTTCACCATGCACCTCGGCTTCGCTACCGTCGAAAGCGGCATGTGCCGAGCCAAAAACACCGTCAACATCCTCACCAAAAACGTCGCCATCGTCTGCATCGGCGTCCTTAGCTACTTCGCATGGGGCTTCGCCTCCATGTACCCCGGTGACGGCTGGCTCATCCCCGAAATCTTCGCCATCGGAAAACCCCTCGCGGTCGATGAAGCGGGACTCCTGCCCACCTATTACAACGGCAGCTACACCGCCTACACCGACTTCATCTTCCAGGCCATGTTCGCTGCGACCGCCGCCACCATCGTCTCCGGTGCCGTCGCGGAACGCATCAAACTCATGCCCTTCCTGATCTTCTCCATCGTCTTCGTCACACTCGCCTACCCATTCACCGGTAGCTGGAAGTGGGGCGGTGGCTGGCTCCAAGACATGGGCTTCCATGACTTCGCAGGTTCTACCCTCGTGCACGGCGTCGGTGGTTTCGCTGCACTCGCGGGCGTACTACTCCTAGGACCACGCATCGGCAAATACGCCGCCGACGGCACCGTCCGACCCATCCCGCCCCACAGCCTTCCCCTCGCTACCATCGGCGTCTTCATCCTCTTCTTCGGCTGGTTCGGCTTTAACGGCGGATCCGTTCTCAGCGCCGACGAAGTAGGCGTCAGCAAGGTCTTCGTCACCACAACCCTCGCAGGGTGCGCCGGTGGTATGGCGGGACTCATCACCAGCTGGGTCATGTTCGGTAAGCCCGACCTCAGCTTCGCTCTCAACGGCATCCTCGCAGGACTCGTCGGTATCACCGCCGGCGCGGACGTCATCAGCCCCGGCAGCTCGATCATCGTCGGCGTCATCGCGGGCGTGCTCTGCACCTTCAGCGTCGTCATCTTCGACAAAATCAAAGTCGACGATCCGGTCGGTGCCATCAGCGTCCACGGCGTGTGCGGCGTCTTCGGAACCCTCGCCGTCGGCATCTTCGGAGACAGCGAAGTCCTCAAGGGCCTCTACGGAAGCGAAGGCCAAAACCCCGGGCTCGTCACCCAATTCATCGGCGTGCTGGCGGTCTGTTTCACATCCTTCCTCATCTCGCTGACCATCTTCGGAATCCTCAAAGTCGTCGGCGGAATCCGTGTCAGCGAAGCCGAGGAACTCGAAGGCCTCGACATCGGCGAACACGGCCAGGAGGCCTATCACATCCGCGGTTCGACATCCGCCTGATCCGATACCCTGTCACCAATCCACCACAACAACTCTTACCCACTCCGAGCAGCACCGGCCAAACACCGGTGCTGCTCTCTTTTCATAAATCCCCCACTTCCTTACACCCCACTCCAACGCACCCGTCGAACGTACCGTCGAAAGCCCGGTTCCATTGCCCCAAACCCACGATCTCCCTACCATTCCGCCACCCATGCAGACTGCCACCCGAACCTCTGACGTCGTTGACCTTCTCATTGTCGGTGGAGGCCCCGTCGGTCTCTACGGCGCCTTCTACGCCGGACTCCGACAAATGTCTGTCAAAATCGTCGATTCACTCGAAGAACTCGGCGGACAACTCATCGCGCTCTACCCCGAAAAATACATCTTCGACGTCGCCGGCTTCCCACGCGTCATCGCCAAAGACCTCGTCGCCAGACTCGTCGAACAAGGACTCCAATTCGGCGCTCAACCCTGCCTCGGCGAACAAGTCGTCGCTCTCGATACCGATCCCACAGATCACATCTTCACACTCAAAACATCACGAGGCGAACACAAAGCGCGAATCATCCTCATCGCCGCGGGCGTCGGGTCCTTTACGCCCAGGCCCGTACCCATCGATGGCGCTGACCGATGGCTCGGACGCGGACTCTCCTACTTCGTCAAACGCATCGATGACTTCGCCGGCAAACGCGTCCTCATCCTCGGCGGAGGCGATTCCGCCGTCGATTGGGCCAACATGCTCGCCGACGTCACCTCCGAGCAAACCCTCATCCATCGCCGCGACAAATTCCGCGCTCACGAAGACAGCGTCGAAAAAATGATGCAAACCTCGACTCGCGTCATGCTGTTCCACGAAATCAAAGCCATCGAAGGCGACGACCGCGTCCGACGGGCAGTCGTCTTTGATAATCGCACCCAAGCCGAAACAACCATCGAAGTCGACGCTATCATCAGCAACTTCGGATTCGTCTCGAACCTCGGCCCGATCAAAGAATGGGGCCTGTCACTGGAAAAAAATCAGATCTCCGTCGACCAATTGATGCAAACCAGCCGACCACGCATCTTCGCAGCCGGAGATGTCTGCACCTACCCCGGCAAACTCAAGCTGATCGCCAGCGGCTTCGGCGAAGCCGCACTCGCGGTCAACGTCGGCAAAACTCTGATCGACCCGACCGCTAAACTGTTCCCCGGCCACAGCTCTGAACTGTCGCTCTGAACTGGCACTCTGAACTGGCGCTCTGAACTGGCGCTCTGAACTGGCGCTTTAAACCCAAGCTTCCAGCGACCTCCAGAAACCCCGGTTGAAGCACTTTCGACCTACAACACGGCCCCCCCTGCCAGCAACACCTTACAGGCGGACATCCGGGCAGAATTGGGCTTTGTACGGATGACCGGGTCGGCGGGGCATTGGCGAGTCGCAGTGGCGAGTGGCAGTGGCAAGTGGCAGTGGCAAGTGGCAATGGCGATAGGAATTGAGTGATTGTGCTTGCCAAAGGGTCGGTTGGGGGCGTACATTGAAGGCGGTCACGCCTGCTTTCGGCGGGCCGGGTGGGTGTTCCCGTCGGATCACACCCGCGGCCGGGCCGGAAGTTGCAGGCGGGTCCTCCCCGCACACTCACCTGTGTGTCGCCCCATCTCAATCAAGATGGAGCCCAATGCACACGGGGATCCGTCGGATCAGAGTGATAGCGGTACAGACCTGACCAACGAGTCCCTTTCAGGAGTGTCAGCCATCGCTACGAACTTCCGCCACAACCATCAGATCCGCATCTCGCCGATCCGGTTGATCGATCAAAACGACGAAATGATCGGGATCGTCCCGACCAACGAAGCGCTCAAACGCGCCCAAGACGCAGGCCTCGACCTCGTCGAGGTCGCTCCCACCGCGCGACCGCCGGTCTGCAAAATCCTCGACTTCGGCAAGTGGAAGTACCAGCAGGCCAAAAAAGAAGACAAGGCCCGCGCTCACTCACGAGGCGGACAACTCAAAGAAGTCAAATTCAAAACCGTCAAGATCGGCGAGCATGACCTGCAGATCAAGGTCAACCACGCCAAGCAATTCCTCTCCGAAGGCAACAAAGTCCAGTTCACTTTGCAATTCAGAGGCCGCGAAATCGCTCACTCTGAACTGGGCTATGACATCTTCAAACGAATCAAAGAACAACTCTTCTTCGTCTCCAAGATCGAACAAGACGCCAAGCTGATGGGCAAGCGAATCAACATGGTTCTCATGCCAGACCACAAAGACCCCAATAAGTTCAAAAACGCCGAAGGGGAAATCGTCATCCCAACACAAACTGCAGGCCCGGCACCCCGATTCGCCAACCGGCCCGGCGATCGGCTCAACATCCCCGCACCACGCACAGCATCCGCCGGCGCAGCGGGATCTGCACCCACCGCCGCACCCCAAGGCCCCAAAAACTGACACACTGCCCAACCCCTATCCTGCCTAACCCCTATCCCGCCTAACTCCTAACCCTGATGCCCTCTTCTCTCTGGGATTCGGTTGAGCCCAAGTCCGCTGGTCTAGCGCCGACGCAGAACCTCCGCATCCAAAGCCTCCGCGCCATCGTCAGCCCCGCTCAACTCACCAGCGACATCCCCATGACGCCGACCGCCCACACGACGGTCACACGCGGGCGACACGAAATCCAACAGATTCTTCGCGGACATGACCCACGCATGCTGGTCGTCGTCGGACCCTGCTCGGTCCACGACCCCGACGCCGCGCGGGAATACGCCGAGCGTCTGAGCCGATTGGCCGCGCGTGTGTCGGATCGTTATCTCGTCGTGATGCGCGTCTATTTCGAAAAACCTCGCACCACCGTCGGCTGGAAGGGTCTCATCAACGATCCCCATCTCGACGGAAGTTTCGACATCGAAACGGGCCTGCGACTCGGGCGCCAACTCTTGCGGGATGTCTGCGAGCTCGGTCTGCCCACCGCCACTGAATTGCTCGATCCCGTCGTTCCGCAATACCTCGACGACTTCCTAGCCTGGGCGGCGATCGGGGCTAGAACCACCGAGAGCCAAACGCATCGCCAGATGGCCAGCGGATTGTCCATGCCGGTCGGCTTTAAGAATTCGACCGACGGTAACCTCCAGGTGGCCGTCGATGCCCTCGCCAGCGCGCTACACCCGCACGCGTTCCTCGGTATCGACGATGACGGATGCGTCGCCCTCGTCAAAACAATGGGAAACCCCGACGGACATGTCATCCTGCGCGGTGGCGGAGGCAAAACCAACTTCGATCCCTCTACCGTCGCTGAAGCCGCCGCGATGCTCGAGCGCGCAAAACTCCCGCGACGACTCATGATCGACTGCTCACATGCCAACAGCGCCAAAAAACACGAAAACCAGATCGCCGTCTGGAACAGCGTCATCGAACAACGAAAAGAACCCGCCAGCCCCATCGTCGGCGTGATGATCGAATCAAACCTCCTTCCAGGTCGACAAGAACTCACCAACGACAAGTCACTCCTGAAACGCGGCATCAGCATCACCGACGCCTGCATCGGCTGGGATGAAACCGAAGCACTATTGTCCAAGCGCTGATCTCCAATGGCTCATCAAGCCCATCGAGTCGAGCCTCCAGATCAATGACCTTCGATGCCGGCGTCTAGCGCGATCGACCTCTGCTATGACCGATGTCTGAAACTGGACCTGATCATGGGACGAATGGACCACGAACAAACTCGCTTCGATGTCATCGTCATCGGCGGAGGACATGCCGGTGTCGAGGCCGCTTGGGCGGCGGCACGTCTCGGGCAAAGCGTCGCTCTCGTTACGCTCGATCCCACCAAAATCGGCGCGATGAGCTGCAACCCCGCCATCGGAGGACAAGCCAAAGGCCAAATGGTCCGCGAAATCGACGCGCTCGGCGGACTCATGGGACGCGCGATCGACGCCACCGGAATCCAATTCCGCATGCTCAATCGCAGCAAAGGACCCGCCGTCTGGGGACCACGCGCCCAGGCCGACAAACTGCAGTACGCAAGCGAAATTCAAAGACTACTCAAGACCGATCCACGCATCACCATCCTCGCAGCCGAAGTCGCAGGACTCACGCCTCCCTCCGCAAGCCCGAACCCCTCATCTGACTCGTCCGATCGCTTCACACACCAGCTTCGCTTCACGCGCCAGCTTCGCTTCACACTCCAGCTTCGCTCCACCCTCGACGGACATGTTCGCTCGCTTGAATCCCGCAGCGTCGTCCTCACCACCGGCACCTTCATGCGCGGACTCATGCACACCGGCGAAGCCAAAACCATCGGCGGACGCGTCGGTGAAGGGGCCGCTTACTCCATCAGCGACGCACTCCGCCAGCTCGGCCTGAACCTCGGACGACTCAAAACCGGCACCCCGCCGCGACTGCTACGCTCCTCGATCGACTTCTCCCGCTTCGAACCCCAGCCCGGCGATACAACTCCCTCACCCTTCTCCTTCCTCCACGAATATCAACTCCTCGAAACCGGCCAAACCTTTACGCCCCAACTCCAACAAATCGAATGCCATCTCGGACAAACATCACACCAAATCCATGAACTCATCCGCGCAAACCTCCACCGCGCGCCCATGTTCACCGGACAAATCGAAGGCACAGGCCCACGCTATTGCCCCTCCATCGAAGACAAAGTCCACCGCTTCGCCGACAAACCCGCACACCAACTCTTCCTCGAACCCGAAACACTCGACCCATCCAACACCGGCCCCGGTGAATCCATCTACGTCAACGGCATCAGCACCTCTCTACCCGCCGACATTCAAGAAGCCTTCGTCCGCATGATCCCAGGCCTCGAACACGCCGTCTTCCTCAAGCACGGATACGCCGTCGAATACGACATGGTCTGGCCCGATCAAATCGATTCCACACTCCAAACCAAACGCATCCCAGGCCTCTTCCTCGCTGGACAAATCAACGGAACCAGCGGCTACGAAGAAGCCGGCGCGCAAGGACTCATCGCCGGCATCAACGCCGCACAGTTCGCCGAGCGCGGTGCGTGCGACTTTGTCCTGGCTCGCGATCAGGCCTACATCGGTGTGCTCATCGATGACCTGGTCACCAAGCCTCCCACCGAACCCTATCGCATGTTCACCAGTCGTGCCGAGCATCGACTCATGCTCCGCGCCGACAACGCCGACGAACGACTCACCCCAATCGCCCAAAAAGTCGGCCTCATCGACGAAGCTCGCTCACGCGGATTTGCCACAAGACAAACCATGCTCGCAGCGCTACTCGCCAAGCTCGATGCGATACGCCTTGAAGGTCAGACACTGCGCGACTGGCTCAAACGAACTGATCACGATTGGGATCGACTGAGCATGCGGTGCCCGGAACTCAACGATCCATCCATCAGCACACCGGCCTTGTGCGATCTCGGTCGCCTGGCCGAAATTCGCGTCAAATACGCCGGCTACATCGAGCGACAAGATCGACAGGTCGAAGAACTCCGAAGACTCGAAACCAAGCGGATTCCAGACTGGATGCAGTATCACTCCGTCACAGGCCTCCGCGCCGAAGCCAAAACCAAGCTCACCCAATTCACCCCGCGATCACTCGGACAAGCACTCCGTATCAGCGGCATCACACCCGCGGACGTCGCGCTGATCGCCGTGCACATCGAACGCGGTCGCGGCACACACGCAGGCCGTTAACCGGACAATGGGCCAAGAAGTCCCCTCTGTCAGCCGCGCAAACCGCCCCGACGCCGAAAGCTCAAACCCAAGAGGTGTATCTCTCAACAGGCCATGCTGTTACAGCTTGCCACACGAAGCGTCGGCTGGCCGTCGAATGATCGTTGGTTCATCAGAATTCTTGCACCTGCGACAAATTTTCATCTGGACTGCCCCGAAATGCCTGATAGCTTGCCCGCATTCGGATGCTGCGCTGGTTTCTTATCCTCTGGCAGTGCTTCTGGCTCGTGCTGTTCCTTCCCGGACACACGCGCGGACTGATCACTTGGCCCGACACATCTCCCGGCGCTTCGCCCGATACCTTGCCCAACTTGGGGCTGGATAGCTCATCAGACGCAAAGGCTGTCTCATCTCGCTCGCAATACCGAATCGCAGCCAAGAGTTGCTGTGCTGAGTTGTCCAGCCCGTCCAGCAACCGCGAAAACAAGAACCCCAGCGAAGAGGAAAAGCAGCGTTGCGTCGTCTGCTACATCGCCAAGGGCTACACCGTTGCATCCGCCTTCACCCTGCATTTTGATTTCGCAGAGCAGTCCCTCGAGCGGTCGTTCGAATCCGACTCGCTCTGCATTCTGTCAGCATTCAATTTCCCCTACTACCCGATCGGCCCACCGGTTTGATCTCACACAGTGCGCGGATCCGATCACCCACAGCAAGGTGACCCGCTCCTGTCCGCACGCGTTGAATCATACCAGGTCAAGAAATGCCCCGCGCCGATTTGCGTCAATTGAATGTCGTCCACGACGACACTCGCCATCCGATATCGGCATTACACGTTTCGAGAACTGGTTGAGATCGTCGTCAGGGTTCATCCGACACATCGCACGTGTAGGCATGAGTCCGCCGACTTGAGCCGGATTCCCTTGGGTGACCCCGATGCGTTTGCGTAAGCTTTCCGATCGCCTGCTTTCATGCGGCCATTTGACGAGAAGATCTTTGTCGCACTCTGACGTGCGCCATGGATTCACGCTCGTGGAATTGCTCGTCGTGATCGGGATCATTGGCGTGCTGATCGCCATTTTGCTTCCGTCATTGCGTCGAACACGCATGACAGCGGAGCGAACGCAGTGCCTCTCCAATATGCGACAACTGGCGGTCGCCCAGGCGGGCTATGCCGCAGAGTTTCGCGGCGCACTCATCACCGCAGGAAACGGACTCGAACAAGGCGCCTGGCTTGAGCAACTCAAGCCCTACACCGGAAGCGGACTCGTCCGTCGGTGCGCAGCAGATCAAAGCATCCACTTTGATACGCCCGCAGCCGGCAACCGCATCCGAACCACCAGCTACGGGATCAACAACTTCGTCTCCATCACGCACGCACCAGCCAACTTCGCTGATGTACGCTCGGTGACGAAGATTCGCAGACCCGCGCAGGTCATTCAGTTCGTCGAACTCGCCGAACGAGGCGCTTACGCAGTCGCCGATCACATTCACGTTCAAGATTTCTATTCCGCTCTGCTGCCACAGCTCACCTTGCAGCGAATCGGAAACCAAATGCCACTGAATCGTCATGGCGGCAGGGCGCAAAGCTGGAACGCCGTCCTTAACTACGCCTTCCTCGACGGGCACGCTGAGTCGCTCCCGCTCGACAAGGTCTATAGCCGTCCCGACAAAAACCTATTCGACCCGCTGAATCCTCGCTGAAGATCCGGGCACACGCCCAGTCATCTTCTCCGTTGATACAGCCCATCATTGTTCTTCATCATTCGCCTCGTTCGGTCATCACACGTTGTGATCGATCAACGAGCTGGTCCAATCCCCTGTCTCTTACCCTTTCTCGAGAAAGAAGAGCTTTTCATCATGCGTCAGTCTCTGACCCTCGGTCCCGCCCTCTCGCTTCTCGCACTTTCGTCGATGACCTTCGGTCACGGCGTGCAGATTCAACTCACCTACGACGCCGCCGGAAATCGCATCGTCACCCGCGAAGTCGTTCGCACCAGCGCTCCCAACGTCGCCAGCGTCACCAACGAAAAACGCATCTATGTCATGCCCGTGCTGCCGACCACACTCAGCGTCTCGGGAAACCCAACACTCTTCCACTACACCCGACCCGCTGCCGACAGAAACGCAAGCGGTGCTCCGGCATTCCCCTCCGGCCCGGGACTCACATGGGCCTATGAAGTCGTCGATCCCACCGTCGCCTCGCCCGTCACCCAAATACCGGGCACGGGCTTTGCGCTGCGAAACGCCACCTCACTCGTCAACCTCGGCGGAACCAACTTCAGCTACACACCCCTCAGCCCACTCAACGTCTGGTCCGGCTCGGCCTGGGTCGATCCCGGAACCGAGAGCATCCAGTTCCTCAGCGGTGATGGCACCAATCCGGCAACCCAGTCGCCAGCCGTCACGCTCGGCGGAGCATCATCCTCGGGTGCCCTGAACTTCTCCGCGATTAACGGCAACCCCGCAACACTTCCCAGTGCTGCCGCTCGACCGCACAACAGCGCCACCTTCCGCATGCTCAACAACGGGCAGACTAGCCTCCCCGCCGATCCCGGCGTTTACCTCTTCTCCGCACGCGTTGCCACGACCGCTCTCTCACCCACTGGCGGATCCATCAACCCTGCCCATCCCATCTACTTCGTCCTCGCAAGCGGCGTTTCACTCGAATCTGCTGCGCTCGTAGCCTCAGACTTCGCATCCGCCAACAACATCTCCTCCAGCTTCATTCAAGTCGTCCCCGAACCGAGCACGCTCGCGCTGCTCGCAGCGCCCGCACTGCTCATGAAGCGCCGACGTCAATGAAATCTCAACCTCAACGCTCACGCACGGCTTATCCCGTGCGCGAGCCTTTGCCGTTAACTCTTTAACTTCACCGCTTGACCCGCGCTTCATATTCGAGGTAACCCAATGCCTGTATCCAAACTCCAATCACAATTCGCAAAACTCGTCGCTGCCCTCGCCTGCTTTGGCTTAGCCACCGAAACTGCCCAAGCCCACGAAGGACCGCGCATCTGGCTCGGACAGACCGACGGACGCATCACCACCTACACCAGCAACGACGACTTCGATCCGACCAACTATCTCCAGGAAACCGCATTCCTCGTCGACTTCGACAACCTCGGCCCGGGCATCTGGGCCACAGACTTTCCCGGCTTCGAATCGCGACGCTCCGGCAACAATCTCACCAGCGGAACCATCTTCTCCTTCGACCTCGCAGGACCGCTTCTCTACTTCGACTCAAGCTCGTCCAAACTGCAACCAGCCTCGCAAATCATGCCCGCACCAGCACCTCGCCTCGCCATCTCACAGTCGTCAAACGGCCTGCTCAGCGGAACCGGCTTCCTCGAAGGATTTCCACACTTCTCCTACGTACAACAGGGCAACCACGACCACCTCTTCTTCACACTCCTGGGTGATGGAACCAACGTCAGCGACGCCCCCTCTGGCATATGGGGCATACCACTGCGATTCCAAAGCAACCGCCTCCAAGACAGCCCCTGGGTCGTCGTCCTCTTCAACAAACAAGCCCCTGTTGCTCAGTTCGGCCCCGCCTATCAGGCGGCCCGCGCGATCACCGACGCTCAACCCGGCGACACCAACTTCGACGGCTCGGTCAACTTCCTCGATCTCCTCACCCTCGCTCGAAACTACAACGCAACCAACGGACGATGGTGGGCTGACGGCGATTTCAACTTCGACGGCCAGGTCGGATTCACTGACCTCCTCGAACTGGCTCGCAACTACGGATCGCAGGCATCCTTCGATGCCGACTGGGCCCGCGCGCAAGCACTCATCCCCGAGCCCGCCACTCTCGCTGCCACACTCGTGGTCGGCGCTCTGTGCCTACGACGAAAATCCAGATCATCAAACTGATTCACTCGGAACCAGCCGCACGAATCGCTTGTTGCCCAATTGCAACACCACCGGAGCAGCGAAGGTTCGATCCTGTCCAAAGCTCTCGGGCGGGACTTTCTCGCCATCAATGCGAACGGCACCTTCCTTGATCTTGCGAATCGCCTCGCCATTTGATGCACAGAATCCCGCGCTCACCAAAAGCGGCGCGAGTCGCTGCGGCGAGGCCGTGATCTTCATCTCCGGAATATTCTCCGGAACCCCGCCGTGTGTCGCCGTCATAAACTCCCGCTCCGCCGCCTCCGCATCTGCGCTCGTGTGCAGCCACGTAATGATCAGCTTCGCAAGCTTCACCTTCGCATCACGCGGATTCGCCGCGATCTCCGTACGCACGTCGCTCAGGTCCAAATCCGTCAGCAGCGTGTAGTAACTCTCCAATAGCGCATCGGGAAGTCGCATCACCTTCCCAAACATCCCGCTCGGCCCGCCGGGCGGATCCGTCACCGCGATGTAGTTGCCCTTGCTCTTACTCATCTTCACCACACCATCAGTTCCGACGAGCAACGGCGTCACGATCACCATCTGACCCGGCCGGCCTAGCTCCGCCTGAAACTCGCGACCCACAAGATTGTTAAACAACTGATCGCTACCACCAATCTCCAAATCCGCATCAATCGCCACAGAATCCCAACCCTGCAACAACGGATAAAAAAGCTCATGCAAAAAAATCGGCGTCTTGGACTCGAATCGCTTCGCGAAATCCTCACGCGCAAGCAACTGCTCCACCGTCTTGCGACCCAGCAGTCGAATCACCTCCATCATCGACATCTTCGCAAGCCACTCTCCGTTGTATCGCACCTCAAGATGCTCCGGATCCGTCAGCAACACCTTGCCAATCTGCGCAACATACGTCTTGGCGTTCTCGTCGATCTGCGCCTCCGACAACTGCGGACGAAGCGTGTTCCGGCCCGACGGATCACCCACTCGCGCAGTGTAATCTCCGACGATGATCACCGCCTTGTGGCCCCATTCCTGAAACTGCCTCACGATCTTCAGCGGCACACAATGACCCAGCGTCACGTCCGGAGCCGTCGGATCCATCCCCAACTTGATACGAAGCGGCTTGCCGCTCTTCTCCGCAACTTCCAGCCGACGACGCAACTCGTCCTCCGAAATGATCCGCTCAGACCTTCGCCTTAATCTCGCAATCTTCTCGTCAATCAACATAGCACCCGCACGCTACGACCCGCCGTCAACATCGTCAACGACTCCTACCGCAACCAACTCATCCAACTCCACACACCCAATCCCAAAAACTCTAACGAGCACGCCCCACCCAACGCACCTCAATATCCGCACCCAGCCGAAGCCGCATCGACAACGCCGCCGCGTGATGCTGAATGTGACGCAAATTCACAAGCTGATGCTCAAGCTTCCCCATCGGCCCGTACCACGGAAATCCACTCGCCGGGGATTCAAGATCCATCCCATCCACGCGACCATCGATCTTGCCATCCACCAACAACCAATACGAAAGCAACTCCTCCTTCGTATAAGGCCTCGCAGCCTTCGGCACCTGCCCGTTTGGCCCGTTGAATGGCCCCAAATCCTCCGCCTCCTCCTGATGCTTGTCCCAACGCACAAACGACTCGTGATCGTCATCAAGATAAAAATGCGTAAAAAAAAGCGTGTGATAAACCCCACGCCAGAACGCAGCGTATCCGTCCTTCGGATCAGCCCACATCGCATCCGGACAAGCCTCGATACACAATCGCAACGTCTGCATCGCGGCGTGATACTGACTCTTCAACGCAGGTCGAATGTCCATCAGCAATCTCCCTTAAAGGCCTTCGGTCAACAATCAATGCACCGCAACACACCACATTCGCGCCCAAGACCCGTGGCCAGACTCTATCTCAACTCGCACGCCGCGCAATGGCGCCCACAAGCGCGCAGCGCAAAAATCCAATGTCACTCGAAAACACCCACTTTCCAGTTCATCATCTCTTCGCCTCACGGCAAACTGTGATCCCCACCAATCCAAAAGGAAATCCTGACCATGCACCACACCATCTGCTTCGCCGTCTCCATGCTGCTCGGATCCGCCGTCCCAATCCACCCCGCCCACGCGCTTTCCACGCACCGCACCCATTCGCCATCACAACCACTCGCAGAATCACCGCACGACCTCTCGTTCTCAGATTCCCCCTATTCCCTCCTCCTGAAATCGTACGGCCCGCACGTCGATCTTGCCGACCCGCGCGGCTGGCCCTTGAAAATCCATTCCATCACCTCCGATCCCTACAAATTCTGGCGCGGCACCAAAGATATCTTCTTCCTCTGGTCCAAAACACACTGCGCTGACTGGATGAACCATCCCGAAAACCTCCTCCCCATCCACGGCGACCTCCACCTCGGAAACATCGGCACCTATGCCACGTCGCCTCTGGGACAACTCGGCTTCGGACTCGTCGACTTCGATGACTCCGCAAACCTCCCCTACCAACTCGAACTCCTCCAAGGCGCCATCACCTACCAACTCATCGCACAGACCAACAACATCACCCTCGATCCCCAACAATCCCAACAACTCATCCAAACCCTGCTCGACGCCTACCTATCCGCACGCCAAGACCCACAAGACGCCCTGCGACAAATCAAAGACCGACCCGAAGTTCAAAAGCTGCTCATCCGCTCCGATCGACCCTACCAACGCGTCATCGATCAACTCACCGAAGGCCAAAAGTTCAAACCGCTCATCCCCGACTCAGGACCGATCACCAACATCCTCGACCCCCTCACCCCAGAACTTCGTAAAGCCTTCGCTTCCGCACTCCAACAACTCGCCTCTCAACACCCAACGCTCGCCGACCTCATCGGACCGGCGGATGCATTCTCCATCCTTGATGCCGTCCGACGCACACGCGTCGGGTCGTCAGGTTCGCAAGGACTACTGAAAATTCTCCTGCTCGTTCAAGGCGCGGATCAGGTCGAACGGATCATCTACTTCAAACAACAAATCCCATCCGCAGCGGAACGCGTGCGACTCGTCGACCCTCTCCCCAACACGCCCGCCTCCTCTCCCGCCTTGCGATCCGCCAACCATACGCAAAGCCTCACCGACCCCGACCCCCTCCTCGCCCTGCCCTGCGAAGTGAACGGCCTTTCATACGTCGTGAACCTCTACGAACCCTGGTCCAACGAACTCGATCACGACGACATCAAAACCTATACACAATTGCTTAATTCGGCACAGCTCTGGGGCCAAGCCACGGGGCGAGCCCACCGACTCGCATCCGCAAATGACACGCCCAACCCGGCCAATATTGATGCACTCCGCAATCTGCTTGCGGACCGCTCAAACGCCTATCTTTCACACAATCTGGCCCAATTCGAAGGCCTTAAGTCAGATCACGCCGCCAAGACCGCCCGCGCGGCAGCCCTTGACTACCTTGCCAAACTCAGACCATCGACACATGGCAATTAGCCAAATCTTAATACGAAAAACACCCAACGTTATTGCCAAGGCGTCACCATTCCAATCGTCGAACCGACCAGTTCGACGGGTGTTTCGCACCGGCTGGCCGCTCGCCACACAACGGCCAGCGTCGGCCAGCGTCGGCCAGCGTCGGCCAGCGTCCCCGACGACAACACCCGGCTCAAGGTGAGCCAAGTCGCAGCCAAAGCCGACGATCCGCCCAAGGATTCGCCGGACCTCTGCGAACGCGTTTGGAGTTTCGAACCCCACGGCCCCGCCCACGCGCGGATGTGCCAGAACCCCGGAGAACAGAGAATGCTTCGCAACACCCTCATCGCAGCCGCCACAGCTGCTTTCGTCAGCACCAGCGCCTTTGGTGCCGTCATCACCCAGTGGAACTTCGAAGGTGATGTCTCGACCCCCTCGACCGGGACGGGCGCTGCGTCTCTGATCGGCGGAACGACTGCGACCTTCGCGGCGGGCAATGGAGTCGGCAGGGGCTGGAACTCAACCAACTACCCCGCCCAATCAACCGGCTCTGGTACCGCTGGTGTCCAGTTCCTCGCCAGCACCGCAGGCTTCGAAGATATCACCATCAGCTACGACCACCGCGCCTCTGGCACCGCCTCCCGTTGGGCACGCATCGACTACACCACCGACGGATCCACATGGCAACCCTTGACCAACAACGCCGGCGGACTCAGCCCGCATGACACCTTCTACGCATCCGGAACCCTGACACTGCCCGCTGCGGCTGACAACAAGGCCAACTTCGGCATCCGCATCGTTTCAATCTTCTCCCGACAAGCTTTCGATCAAAACAGCACGCTCGCGCCTTTCGCGGCTGACACCGCCTACATGCGAGCCAACGCCGGTGCCGTCTATAGTCCCGGCACCAGCACCGCCACGGGTGACTATGGCAGCGGTGGCACTTGGCGATTCGATAACGTCACCATCTCCGGAACCGTCATCCCCGAACCCGCCACACTCGGCGCTCTCGCGGCTCTCGGACTCATCGCACTGCGACGCCGATGAACTCATCTGATTCGATCGGCATCTACTCACTCAGATTCACCGACTCGAATCAGACCCAACAACTCACAGTTCCAACCGCCGCCGGCGCGTCTCGCGACACGCCGGCGGCGTTTTCTCGTTCGCCACGCCAACCCACCAATCAAGAAGCCCGCTGCATCGCAACGGGCTTCTCGAAAATCAACCTTGAAGTAATCACGAGCACCGAGCACATGCGAACCTGACATCCAACGATGATCCGGAACGCTACGCGATCTCGTGCATTGGGTTTAGTACATGCCGCCCATGCCACCCATGCCACCCATGCCGCCGCCGGGTGCACCGGTAGGCTCGGGCTTGTCTTCCTTGATCTCGCTGATGACGGCTTCGGTTGTCAGCAACAGGGAAGCGATCGATGCAGCATTCTCGAGGGCGATGCGCTCGACCTTGGTCGGGACGATGACGCCGCTCTTGACCAGGTCGCCGTAGACGTGAGTCATGGCGTTGTAGCCGAAGTTGGTATCGGAGAGGTTCTCCTTGATCTTCTGCGCGACAACCGAGCCATCGACACCGGCGTTCTCGGCGATCTGCTTGATCGGAGCTTCGACCGCGCGACGCACGATCTCCACACCCACTCGCTGATCCTCGTTCGGCGCGCCCTTGGCAACCTTGTCGAGCACCTTGGCGGCTGCACGAATCACCGCAACGCCGCCGCCGGGCAAAATGCCCTCTTCGACCGCCGCACGACACGCATGCAGCGCGTCTTCAACACGCGCCTTCTTCTCCTTCATCGCAACCTCGGTCGCAGCGCCGACGTTGATCTGAGCCACTCCGCCCGCCAGCTTGGCGAGGCGCTCCTGGAGCTTTTCCTTGTCGTAGTCGCTCGTCGTCGCATCAATCTCATGCTTGAGCTGCTCGATTCGAGCCTTGATCGACTTGTCGCTCCCAGCACCTTCGATGATCGTCGTGTTGTCCTTGTCGATGCGAACCTTCTTCGCGCGACCGAGCTGATTCAGCTCAATGCTCTCGAGCTTCAAACCCAGCTCTTCAAAAATCGCGGTCCCACCGGTCACGGTCGCGATGTCTTCCAGCATGGCCTTGCGACGATCGCCAAAACCAGGCGCCTTGACCGCGGCAACCTTGAGAATCCCGCGGAGCTTGTTCACCACCAGCGTCGCAAGGGCTTCGCCTTCGATTTCTTCGGCGATGATGAGAAGCGGCTTGCCTGCGTCGGCGACCTTGGAGAGGACGGGAACAAGGTCCCGAGCACTGCCGATCTTCTTCTCATGGATCAAAACATAAACGTCATCGAGGACCGCCTCAGCGCGGGCGGGATCGGTGACGAAGTGAGGCGAGGCGTAACCCTTGTCAAATTGCATGCCTTCGACGAGTTCGACGGTGGTGTCGAGGCTCTTGCCCTCTTCCACGGTGATCACGCCGTCCTTGCCGACCTTGTCCATCGCATCGGCGATCATCTTGCCGATCTGCTCGTCCTGGTTCGCGCTGCAGGTGCCGACCTGGGCGACTTCCTTCGAGTTCTGCACCGGACGGCTCATCTTCTTCAGCTCATCGACGATCGCACCGACTGCGAGGTGAATCCCACGCTGAACCTGCGTCGCGTTGGCACCCGAAGCAATGTTCTTCAATCCTTCGCCGAAGATCGCCTCAGCATAAACCGTGGCAGTCGTCGTGCCGTCGCCAGCGATCTTGCTGGTCCGCTCGGCGACTTCCTTGACCATCTGCGCGCCCATGTTTTCATAGGCGTCTTCCAGTTCAATCTCCTTTGCCACCGTCACACCGTCTTTGGTGACGGTCGGCGATCCAAAGGACTTCTCTAGCACGACATTTCGACCCGACGGGCCTAGCGTCACCTTCACGGCGCGAGCGAGCTTCCGAACTCCCCGAAGCAACGCCTCACGTGATTCCTGTTCAAATACAATTCTCTT
This sequence comes from Planctomycetaceae bacterium, assembly GCA_027487775.1. Lineage (GTDB taxonomy): Bacteria > Planctomycetota > Phycisphaerae > Tepidisphaerales > Tepidisphaeraceae > JAIYCY01. The sequence goes on along the minus strand of JAIYCY010000021.1, from coordinate 350,087 downwards.
GGCGGCCATGTTTTTTCTCCTGGTTTGTTGATTATCTGTCTTCTTCTGTCGAATCAGCCCTCAAACCCGAACAACCACGAGACAGATCGAAAGACTCCGAACATGCTCGCAGGCAAACACGATTCAAGGACATCCATGAACAACTCGACGTAACGCCCGCTCATCGAAACGTGCGCTCAACGACTCATTCCACGATCGCAAGAACATCATCCTCAGTCATGATGAGGATCTCTTCCCCGTCGATCTTGATCTCAGTGCCGGCGTAGCTGGTGAAAAGGACCTCGTCGCCCTTCTTGACCTGAAATGCAGCCTTCTCGCCGTTGTCCAGACGCTTGCCATCACCCACCGCAAGCACCTTGCCACGCTTCGGCTTTTCCTTGGCCGAGTCGGGCAAGACGATCCCGCTCTTGGTCTTGGTTTCAGCTTCAACACGCTTAACGAGGATCTTGTCACCGATCGGACGCAGCTTGGCCATGGTTGTAGGCTCCGGGCAAAAAAGTGTTTTGAAACATCATCAATCACCGACACCGCACGCGCAGGTTCGGCCCGTGCTCATGAAGCAACCAGCGTGCCCGCCGCAGTATTGGTCGTTAAATTGCATCAAAATAACGACTTACGGAATACCACCTGCACAACAACACCCTGCCGAGTCGGGAGATCAATCACGATCGCACTGTCACGGTGGCAGATGCAGGGGTGCGGAAACTAATAACTATCTTTTTGTAGGAAAGTAGATTTTTGGCTTGACGGCGGGCTCACGCGAGATACACTGCCCCCCATGCGACTGCAGGCGATGTGTTGTTCCACAAGAATGTCGGCCGAGATGCCGATGGGTTGTTGTTGACCCAACTGCCCTTGACGGCGGTCCCACCAACAGCCCCACGCTTGCCCGGCCTGATCCCCCAGGCTTCCAACCAACCGGGTTCCCGGTTCCCACCAGAAAAATCTAATCAAGGCAGTCATACCGAGTAACGGGTCTGCCTCTCGCGGTTCATCAAGGATTCAGTGGCCCCTTCTTCAGGAGTTTCCCATGTTCAGTTCGCTACGTCGATGGTCGTTCGTTCTGCTCGGAGCAGTTTCTATCGTTGGCTTTCAGCCTCAACGATCTCATGCTGATTCGATCGAGCTCCTAAACGTTTCTTATGATCCAACGCGAGAACTCTATCGAGAGTTCAATGAAGCCTTCGTCAAACACTACAAAGCGACCGCGGGCGTCGATGTCCGTGTACAGCAATCTCACGGCGGATCGGGCAGCCAAGCACGGGCGGTCATCGACGGATTGCAGGCGGACGTCGTCACGCTCGCGCTCGCTTACGATATCGACGCCATCCACCAAAACGGAAACCTCCTGCCCGCGGACTGGCAATCCAAACTCCCACACAACAGCGCACCCTACTCATCCACACTCGCTTTCCTCGTCCGCAAAGGAAATCCCAAAAACATCCGCGACTGGTCTGATCTTGCAAGGCCCGATGTCGCAGTCATCACCGCAAATCCCAAAACCTCCGGCGTCGCTCGCTGGAACTACCTCGCCTTCTGGGGCGAAGCCCTCCGACGCGAACTCGGACCAGACTTCCGCTCCATCCTCGCAGACCCCACCCGCGCCGAAGATGTCGCCAAAGCCCACACCAAAGCACGCGCATTCGTCGCAGCCATCTACAAAAATGTCCCCACACTCGACCGCGCAGCAAGAGGCGCTACCAACACCTTCATCCAACGCGGAATCGGTGACGTCCTGGTCAACTGGGAAAACGAAATCCTGCTCGGCGGAAACGAATTGAATAAACAAGGCTTCGAAATCGTCATCCCAACAACAGGCATTCGCGCCGAGCCTGTGGTGGCCGTCGTCGAAGCCAACGCCGCCAAACGCGGAACCACCGAAGTCGCCCGCGCTTACCTCGAATTCCTCTACTCCAAAACAGGACAGGAAATCGCAGCCAGAAACTACTACCGCCCCGTCGATCCCGACATCGCAGAAAAATTCCGCGACAAGTTCCCCAAACTCGAACTCTTCACCATCGAAGAAGTCTTCGGCGGATGGCAAAAGGCTCACAACGACCACTTCGCCGACGGCGGAACCTTCGACCAGATCTACACCAAGTAGAACCATTGACGAAAGTCTCTCCAGTCGGGAGCCGTTCCTTGACCGGAGACGCGCAGCCCTGGCTCGACCGGTTCATGTTCCCGCCGGTCGAGCTACGGGCGAATCCTCGAAAACCGACATCAATCGATCGCTATCGTCTTCACCGACACTCAAGCATTCTCGTCTGAAAGATTCCACATGTGCGACACAACAGTACAGTTTGAAACTACTCCACTCGGCGAGGCGATCGAAGCCAGCGAGTGGATCCGCGAGCTACGCCGACAACTCGCAAACCTTCCCGACGGAAGGGTTCAACTCACCATCGAAGCAGGACGGATCGTTCGCGTGAGAACAGAACTCAAATCACCCGTTCGCCCAGAACTCGCCGCGATAGAACGACCCGATCAGCGCTTGGGTTGTTGATCAACCAACGTCGGCCGGTGTCGGACGAGTCAATCCGTCGCGACGAAGTCAGTCCGTTGCAATCAGCCGATCGCCGTCCCTGCTGACAGGCGGGCCCCTCTTCCGTACTGACTCTTGGGGATCTTTGGGGCAGAGCGTTCAGATTTTGAGTGAGTCATCATCGATGCCCCTTCGGCATCGATCAGGGGAATTGTTTTCAACATTTTTCGGAAAGGATAATCGTATGTCTCGTAGTCATTGGTTGTGGATGGTTGTGTTAGGGGCCAGCGCTGCAGGATCGACGGTCGTGGCGCAGGATCAGTCGATCGCGCTTCGCGTCGATGCTTTGCAAAGGCAACTCGAGCTGCAACAGGCGGAACTCGATCGACTCAAACGATTGCAGGCCGACGGTGCGGCTGAGCAGCACAGGGCTGTCGTAGAAGCACTCCAGGAGGATGCAGCAGCCAAGTCGAATCCCGGGGCGTTGACAGGCATTTACGACCGCGGTCTCGTGATTCGCTCAAGCGACGGCAGCTTCGAACTCCGACCGCAGTTCTGGGCCCAGTTTCGACATGTCGTCGGTCTACAATCAGATGATCCAGAAGGAATCGAACAAGGATTCGAAGTCCGTCGACTGCGCATACGTGCTGATGGTCATGTGATTTCCAAAGATCTGACCTACGGCCTGCAGATCGACGGATCACGATCCGGCGGAAACTTTACGATTCTCGATGCGTGGGCGGCCTACCGATTCCAACCCGACTGGAGCGTGCGCGTTGGACAGTTCAAAGCGCGATCGCACCGCAAACGGGATGTGAACGGGCTGCAGCAACTCTCAGTCGATCGAACGCTGCTCGATGGGCTCATCGGCGGAGGTTTGATCGATCGCATTCAAGGTGTATCCCTCATCTATGGACCAAAGGAGGGAGCGACCCGCGGCGAGATCACCCTCCACGACGGCGGCAATTCCAGAAACACAACATTCGTGAATCCAAACACGGACAACGGCTACTTCGGTGTTTCCGGACGTCTGGAACACAAGCTTCAAGGCGCCTGGGCCGATTATCGAGACTTCACCGCCCATCTGACCAAACAGAATCTTCTGGTGCTTGGAGCGGGCTTTGACTTCACTCAACTCATCGACACCAATCGACTCTTGCTGACCGCCGACGCGCAATACAAGAACGACCGCGGATTCGCACTATTCGCGGCGCTCTATCTCTGATACTTCGACTTCCGTGAGGATGCCAACTTCAGCTCTCGGATCTAACCCTCGGCGCCAACTACTACTTCGGACCCGGCGGCAGTTTTCTGCATCGCGCCAAGCTCTCACTCGATGTCGTCTATCTGCCCGATGGCGTTCCCGCCGCCCAGGAATCGCTTGGATACGCCGGCGATGATGAAGCCCAAGTCGTGCTACGTACACAGTTCTCAATTCAAATCTAATCAACTCAATTGCTCTTGCTCGACGCTTGCTCGACGCGTCGTCCGAACCGAATCTTCGAACGGGTCGGCGACGCGTCGGAGTCGACAACGCACAACAAGTGAGATTCTGACCATGCTATACTTCTTCTACGACCATCTCCTGAATGCTACCGAACGCAGCTTTGCCTTCGGAACGCCCATCGTCGCCAATCATGCCACAGTCCACTGGACCGGTCAGCGGGTCAATGGCGCGTTTCGTCGAGCAATCGCACGTCACACGCGATTGCAGTTTCATGAATTCGACGCGCGATACGCCAGCGTGGTCGCCGATATCGCTCCCGAAGCAGGCAAGTTCGTTTCTGGTGCGGTCACCGAAATTTCTGATCGCGCACTCAGTGCAATCCAGCATCACTACACCCAACGAGCCAAGCGTCAACTCATCCGCGTAAGTGTTCACATTCCAGGCGAAACTGAATTCCGCCTCGCCTACACACACCTCTCCGTGGAAACCGACTGGATCGGTGCAGCGCCGTCACGACAATACGTCGAACTGCTACTCAACAGTGCCTACGAACTCAACGCTTCCGAACGATGGATCGCTGAACTTCGCGGTCACCTGATCGAAAGCACCGACAAGTCAAACACATTTTCGTCCGAACGCTGGAATCAACCCACGCGGAACAATGCCGCCTACAACATCATCCGCACCGCAGGATGATCGCACTGCATCACGCCCGAGTCAGCCCGATCCGCCGACCAACGCAACAAGCCTTGCGGTTGGGGGCGAAGAAACGGGTCGAAACGGGATTCGTCTAGTTGTGTCCACAAGCCCACAACGACCACTTCGCCGATGGCGGAACCTTCGACCGGTTGTTCGACAGGAACGACCCCTAACGACTCGATTCACCAAATCTACGCCGTTCTTTGAAAGACCGCAGTACGCGCGAAGTTCGCTATGAATCGGGCACATCCCGTCGATGCAATCTGCTCATCCACAAAACGGTCAACATCCGGATAGACACCGTCCCGATAATTGTCGATCACGATGAAGCCGCCTGAAGCAACCCGCGGCGTGTAGAACTTCCAATCCGCTGCGATCCCCGCATAGCTGTGGTCGCCATCAATGAACGCGAAATCAAACTGCTTCGAGCCGACAAGCTCTGCTGTCGCCGGATCAATCGAGCTTCGCGCAATCAACTCCACATCGCCGTCGCAAACAAAATTGGACCGCAAGTTAAAACGAACATTCTCAACCGAAATCGGCAACCCCGTCACCACATCACGATTCCCGCGCCCGTAATAACCTTCCAGCGGATCGATGAGCGTCAGCTTCGCACTGCCAGCCAGACTGCGAGCAAGGTCATGCAGAATGATCGCATTCACACCGAAAAGCGTCCCAATCTCCAGAATCTCAATCGGTCGCTGCAAACGCTCAAACGCCGCCCGCACACACAGACCTCGCAAAACCAAATCGACCAAATCCCCCGCCAGGCGACCCACACAGCGCCCCTCGATCGCGATCGCGCGATGCCCCATCGAACGTACATGACTCTTCGATGCCGAAAGCCCAATCCGCCCCGCAAATTCCAACAACTGCTTCTCCTGATCATCCGTCAATCCACGCGAAAACGGATCGGCCCGACGAAGCACAGGCACCAATACATTCGACGTCGCAGTCGGCGCTTCAGACAAACTCATGCTGCAATCTCCCTCAACCACTTCGGATCCCAATCCGATCAACTCCAAAACAAACTCAAACGTCGATGACCTCAACCACCACGCCCGGCCCGGCGATACGTGCAAAGAAACTGATCGTATCGCGCCTCGTCCTCATCGACTCGATAGCCAGCCCGCTCAAGCAATTCTCCCGCCCGCTCGATCTCATCGCCAAACGCACCGACCATCGTCGGATGAAGCTCAATGAAAATCGTCCGAGGCGCTCGCGGATGACTGAGCAATCGCGACATCCCCACGAGCGCTCGAACCTCCGCACCTTCGATGTCGATCTTCATCACATCAGGCAAGGGCAATCGATCGATCCATTCCCCTGATGCACTCGTATCACTTGCCCCGCTCTTGCCGGTCTCTTCAAAATCGATCGACTCATCGATCGATCGAGTCCGAATGGTGATCGATCCTCGCGCCGTCTGCGCATGAAGACTCGGGGAGTGGCCGGTCACACCATCGGTGAACAGACGGGCCTCCCCGGACCGATCGGAGACCGCCCAATCGACCACACGATCCAGCTTCACCTCGTTCAGCACCGCGTTCTCCAGCAGCCTCGAACGGAACGATGGATCAGGCTCAAAACTGACCACACGCGCTCCACGCATCGCTGCGTGAATCGACACAAACCCGATACACGCACCAATATCAAACAGCACATCACCAGGCCGAAGCTCATCGAGAATCGCACGCGTAAATGCCTCTTCCCCGCCAAAACGCTCAACCCGAAACGCCTCCGCGCCCGACGTCACATGAAATCGAACGCCCGGCGCATGAAGCGCATGAACAACCGAAATCCGCGGGTACCTCCGCGCCGTCGCATGCTCGCTACCAGCCAACTTCATCGTGCTGCTCGCATTCATCGCGTGTCCCTCGTTTCCATGTCTGACAAACACAACGGTCGCTCGCGAAGTCGATCGACCATCCACTTCACCACACGACCCAACCCCGCCGCATAGTCGTACCGGTCGGCGGCACTTCTTCGCATGCAGCCCGACGCTGCCATCAACAAATCAGCCGGCCCCATCGCATCAACCACCCGACGCTCCAACGTCGCCTCGTCACTGAATGTCACGTCATCCAAGGCCTCCAGCAACGGCTCTTCCAGCGTTGCAAATCCGCTCAAAACCAATTGCCCGTAGGTCTGCACAAGATCCAGCGATTCGTCACTCGTCGACAAATCACGGCAAGCCCCGATCGTCCGATCCAACTCGGCTCGCGACTTTTCATCCAGTCGATCACGTAACGCATCCGTCGAATCAACCCGCGGCTCACCCGCACGCAGAACCAACTTCGCAATCTCGCGAATGAGACGATGCGCTGCATGATCGCGCACGATCACCCGACCGCCCGCCGACAGCGCATCGAGCAGACGCTGATGCGACCAGCAAACATAAGGCTCCAGCACAAGCGTCGCACAACAGGCCCGCGTGAGCTGCTCCAACTCAGGCCCATACGCAATCACGCCCCGCGCATAACGCGAAAACTCCGCATCGCGATCCCAGCCGCGACCGAAAATCGCCAGATCCAATCCCTTCTCACGCGCGATCCGCGCCGCCCATCGCAACGCCTGCCTGCGATAAAGCGAATTGCCCAACTGCTCCCACAATCCGCTCCACAAACGATGTCGAGACCTCGTTTCCAACCCGTCCAGCCGATCACCAACCATTCGCCGAATCGAGCCGGCAGTCTCTGCAATATTGTTCCGACGTGCTTCACGAAGGATCACGTCGCACGCATCACGCGCGATCCGACGGGACGTCGCGTCAGGCTGCTGCATCACCAATCGGTCCGCCACACGCTCCGGTGAATCCGACCAATTCGAAACATACACGAGCGACTTCGCCCAACTGTTTTCCCCCGCAAGTTGCTTCGGGCGATCACGCGACTCGAGATCGACAAACCGCGTGAGCTTGCGAAACTCCATGCACTGACGGGCAGGATAGTCATACAGCTTCGTGTAACGCTCCACGCTCATGAGCAGCGCGAAATCGCCCGCACCCATCGCACGACCCGCCGCCGAAGTCGTGAGATTCGGAAGGTGATCCTGAGCCCAATTCACAAACGGAAGCGTCGACGGAAACAAATCGCCCCACTCGGCTCGCTGATGATCAATCTGAAAAACCAGATCCGGCCGAAACGAACAAAGCGCCGCCCGAACAGCACGCGCCGTCAGCTGCTCAGCATCGTCCGATTCAATCAGCGTCAACGTATCGAAGCCGAGTCGCGCAAACCCGTCGTCGGCGTCACGCGTCGCATGTTGCAACACCGTCGTGAATCGACTCGTCAGCAGCAGCACGCGAGGCCGACGCGCCACCAACGACACTTCCGATCGAACTTCGCTCGATCCTTCGACCCGACAAACCCCCGCTAGGAAGGCTTCAGCCCGAAAGTCCCGATACATCGACTCGATGCGCTGCCCAAGCTCGCGATCATGCGCCTGAACAGCTCGCAGCACCTGATCCAGCGACGGAGCGAAGTCCAACGCGCTCGGCCCGACAAGGCGTGACGGAATCGCCTGCATCGGACACGCGATCAAATCACGCGCGAGATCGTCGAACGCACCAGGACCCACATACCACCGCACACGCGACGAATCGATCGCAGGTCGAAGGTCGGATTCCGCGAAGGCAGGCAATAGCCGGGCGGGGTCGGTCTCCAGAATCGTGATCGACTGCGCCTGACCCAGCGAGTTTGGCCGCGCATGTCGCATCAGGGCGGCCAGCAACTTTCCGTCCGCGAGGCCCGCCAGCGCCAGAGGCTTGTTGAGCTGGATGTCAGATTCGATTGGATCGAAGTCACGCACCCCATCGAATCGCCACCGAGGTCGCCCGATCGGACGATCCAAATGCCGCACGATCATCTCATGGATCGAAGGGTGGCGAAGCCGCACGCATTCGAGGTTGCGCGACAACCGGACCAGCCGCGCCGAGCCGGGATCGCGTCGCGCGATCAGCATCTCCACCACGCGGCTCCAGTCGCTCTGCGTGATCGCCTGTCGAACCTCTTCGATCAATGAACCGCACAAACCATCGACCGGTTGGCCCGTCGAGTCCTTGATCGGATCACCGTGCCCGGCGCGCACGCGTCCGTCCGCAGGCCGGGCGTGGGAAGATGTAGCGATCGGCGTGGACGACGACACATCTGCTTTATCGGACGGCGGACGGCTCGGGGATGAAGAATTCGTACGCGATCACTCTGACGACCCACACTGCACCGCCCACAACACACGATCGATCGTGCATGTCGCGGCCAATCAATCCTCGTCCTTGTGCCCTGCAAAGCTCGCCGTCTCACGCTGCTGAATCTGCGGCGGGGCCGGGTCGTAATGCGAAAGGTCCATCGTGAAACTCCCCTGACCCCCGGTCACACTCTTGAGCTGCGCGTTGTAACTCAGCAACTCGCCAAGCGGAGCCAGCGCGTCAACACGCACGAAGCCTCCGCCGAGCATGTCCGTCCCCTGGATGCGACCACGTTTGCCCGAAAGATCGCCCGTGATCGCGCCGAGCTTGTCTTCAGGCACAATCACTTCCAACTTCACGATCGGCTCGAGCAGCGTCGGACGAGCCTTCTTAATCGCGTCGATGAACGCAAACTTGCCCGCCGCTCGAAACGCGACTTCCTTGCTGTCCACCGGATGATACTTCCCGTCATACACAATACACCGCACGTTCGTCAGGCTATAGCCCGCCACCGCGCCAAGCTCCATGATGTCACGCACACCCTTTTCAACCGCGGGAATGTATTGCCCCGGAATCGTCCCGCCGAACACTTCATTCACAAACTCAAAGCCTGACCCGCCCTGCCCAGTGTGCGCCGGCGAATCCTCGGGAAGCGGCTCGACACGCAAAAAAACCTCCCCGAACTGTCCCGCCCCGCCCGTCTGCTTCTTATGTCGGTGATGACCCTCTGCCGGTGCGAGAATCGTCTCCTTGTAGGCAATCTTCGGCGGCTTGGTATCCACATGCAGTCCACGCGCCTCCAGCCGCTCAAGCACCAAACGCAAATGCAACTCGCCCATCCCCGTGATCACCACCTCGTGCGTCGCACGATCGGTCGTCCATCTAAACGTCGGATCCTCCTCGGCCATCCGCGTCAACATGCCGTTGAGCTTCTGCTCGTCGCCACGCGCCTTGGGCGTCACCGCCAGGCTGTACATCGGCGTGGGCAGCGGATCACGCTTGTGGTGAACCGTGTCGAGCTTGTGATCGTCATGCAATACATCGTTCAGATGAATCTCCTCAATCTTCGCCACCGCTCCGATATCTCCCGCAATGATCTCGGGCACCTCAATGTGCTGCTTGCCCTGCAAATGAAACACGTGCGCGAGCTTGATCGGCTTCTTCGAGTGACCAATGATCACCTGACTCTGCCCCGTCAGCTTGCCGTCGTGCACACGGAAAATCGCCAGCTTGCCCACGAACGGATCACTGGTCACCTTAAACACGTGCGCAAACATCGGATCGCTGGCACCCTCCTTGTATTCAAACGGAATCTCCGCAGTGTGATCCTGCTCAGGAACGTCCATCATGAAAGGCTGCTGATTGCCCTCGAGCGGACTCGGAAACCATCGCGCAACAAAATCCAGCAACTCCCGCACACCCACCCCAGACTTCGCATTCGTAAACAAAATCGGAACCACGTGCCCCTCGTCCATGCACTTCTCAAACGGATCATGAAGCGCCTCATAGTTCGGCTCCTCACCGCCCAAATACCTCTCCATCAATCCTTCATCCACCTCCACCACCTGATCCAGAATCGCCTGATGCTGCACCTCGACCGAAAAAATGTCCGACTCGCCCGAACGGTTCAGCAGGCACTTGGTGATCGCAGATCCGCCCTTCGCAGGCAGATTCACCGGCAGACATTCGCTCCCGAACGTCTTCTGAATCCGATCGACGAGATCTTCCAGATCAACGTCCGGCGCGTCGATGTGATTGATGATGATCGCTCGCGGAATGTTCCGCTCGCGGGCCGCCTCCATGATCTTCCGCGTGACCAATTCGATCCCGCTCGCAGCGTTCACCACCACCGCTACCGTCTCGACCGCCGGCATCGCACATAACGCCTGACCAATCAACTCAGGCGAGCCCGGCGAGTCAATCAAGTTCAATCGCCTGCCCATGTGATCGGCATGCAAAATCGACGAGTAAATCGAATGTCCATGCGCCTTCTCCTCCTTCTCAAAATCGCTCACCGTCGTCCCACGAGCAACCTCGCCCATGACGTTGATCGCGCCGGCAGCGTGCAGCAACGCTTCGAGCAGCGTGGTTTTGCCGGCCGACTTGTGGCCGGCAAACAAGACGTTGCGAATGTCCGCAGTGGTGTAGGAAACGGGCATAAAAAATCCTCCGAAGGAATCGATCACAAGCAACACATCAACCTCGGAGACAGGGGCCGAAACCTTGAACGGTCCCAGCGGCGAGGACGCCAAGACCCTACCGCGCACCCTCCATCCGATCACGAAAAAATCACCGGATCGACATGTCCGATTTGTCGCAGGGCGCACGCGCCACCCACCGCTACTCGCAATCCCTGAGTCCTCCCAAAACTCGGACGCTCAACTTCCTGCGACTTTTCGTCCGATGAATGCTACAATCTATATAGATGCAAACGCGGCTCGAGAAAATCCTCCCCACCATGCTGGCTGCCTGGCTCCTGCTCGGGCCGCTCGCATGTGTCTGCGTCCGCGCCAGCATCTGGAAAACCTCCACTCCAAACCCGACCACCAGCATCGAGATCTCGCAAGCCTGCTGCGCCGGCGCGATGCCCGATCGAAATCCGATCAACGCCTCCGACTCTTCATCTGAAAAGTCAACCGAATCCAAGGATTGCCCCCACTGCCAGGGATCCATGTTGACCGTCTCGGCGTCGGCATCAAGCTCGATTGATCTCGACCCGACAACATTCGTCCTCCCCGTCGTTCTCATCGCCTCGTCGAACCGAACCGAACCGATCAGCTTCAACACACTTCAACTCCCCCGCGAGCACGGCCCGCCGACCTCACCGGTCGAACTACGCGTCATGCTCACCTGTTGATCCTGCCCCACTCGCTGACCCACGAACGATCGTCGGCACCTGCCACGATCTTTGTCTCGTGTCCTCATCAGCCCCAAGAGACGATCTCCAGCTTCGTCATCTTGTCGAACGCAAAACAACTCAAGTCTTTCATTTGAACCTCTATTCTCTTTCCAACTTTTACTCATATCCAAGGATTACAATCATGTCGAAGAATCTCATCAAAGCCTCGCTCGCCCTCGTTGCCGGTCTGATGCTCTCCGCCGGCGCTTTCGGTTGTGCTGCCAACAAGGCCGGCGGCAAAGTCGCCACCTGCAGCTGCCCCGACTGCAAGGCCTGCTGCGGCGATAAGTGCAGCGAATGCACCAAGCCCTGCTGCAAACCCGCCTGAAATCGCGGTTGATCACCCGTTCATCGAATCCACTTCGATGAACACGTGATCCAAACTCTCGCACATCCTCAAAACCCTTAGCCCCGGCCCGCAGGCCCTCAATCAAGCCTGCGGGCCGGTCTACGTTTCTCTACACGTTTTCAAGCCACCCTCGCGACGACATGCCCCGCTCGCGTCTACACTCACGGCAGGAGCTCACCATGCAACGCCCACGCACACTCTTGGCCCTCTTCCTCGCCTCTCTCCTCGCCTCAACACCGCCCACGCTTCACGCTGACCAACCCAACTCGCCTCTCGAATCCGCCCTCTCAGACCTCCGCTCCGACGATTGGTCCGCACGCGAGGCGGCTCAAGCAAAACTCGTCGAACTCGCCTTCGATTCAGACCCCGCCTCCGTCGTCGAAGCCCTGAAGAACCGACTCGCTCAAACCAACGATCCTGAAGAAATCACCCGACTCGAAGCCGCTCTCGCCAGCATCGACGAACAACGACTCCTACGCCCCACACGCATCACGCTCGATCTCCAGCAAGTCACCCCCGCCGACATCGTCCGAGCTTTCAACGCCCAAACCCAAGGCGAACTCGTCCTGCCTGAATACCCCGGCGCACCACTCGATCGACTCTTCAACTATCGCGTCGATCACGCGACCTACTGGGAAGCACTCGCTGAACTCGAACGCGCCACCAACCTCGGCGTCGTCGTCAACGGAAACATCTGGACGCTCCAGCACGGCGGAAATCGACAATTCACCGGACTCACTCACGAACGCGGACCCTTCATCTTCACCGTCAACTCCGTCCACTACTCACGCATCCGACAAATCGGACTCGGAAACAGCAGCGAAAACTTCATCGTCCAGGCCATGCTCCGCAGCGAACCCAAAATCCGCATGGCCAGCGGACAAACACGCATCACACTCGAGCGGGCCGTCGATGACCTCGGACAATCACTCCTTCGCGAAGGCGGCGCTACAACCAGCTTCGTCCAGAACGCAGGCTTCGCCAACCTGCAATTCCAACTCCAATATCCCAAAAACGTCGGCTCCGAAATCGTCGAACTCGCCGGACGCGTTCAAGTCAATATCGCCTCACGCGTCCAACGCGTCGCCATACCCAATCTCGCCAAATTCGAGCCCATCGAAGTCGACATCGAAGGCGGAACACTTCGCATCGAAACCGCACCCGAAAACCTCGACATCCCAGAACTACAACGCGGCGAAAACACACACATCGTCCGATTCACAATCCGAGGATCCGCCCAATCCACCACCCGACAACGCGTACTCGAAGCCCTCCAATCCGCTCGCGTACTCGATGCCAAAAGCCGACCCGTACACCAACGCAACATGAACACACGCGCCGGAAACGCCAACACGCTCGAAGTCCACGTCGCCTACCGCCCACCACAACAAGCCGACGCCACCCCACTCTCCCTCAACCTCGACCTGCCCTCCGACTTCCGCGAAATCGAAGTCCCCTTCAACATCACCAACATACCCATGCCCTGAACACCCGCCCTGAACATTCTCCCTGAACATTCTCCCTGAACATGCTCGCCGCCCAACACCCACACGCCCCGCACCACCTCACCCGGGCGGCCAGCTAAACGAGCGACCCGCCAGCACATGAAGATGCAGATGGAACACCGTCTGCTGCGCACCAGCACCACAGTTAAACACACAACGATAATCCGTGTGACCCAATCCCCTCATCACACGCGACGCAGTCGAAAACAAATGACCAATCAACTCCTGATCCGACCCACCAATATCGTTCACCGTCGGAATCACCTTCCTCGGAATCACCAGCAAATGCACCGGAGCCTGCGGACTGATGTCATGAATGACAATCACATGCTCGTCCTCAAACTCAATACGCGCAGGAATCTGACCCGCCATGATCTTTTCGAAAATGGTCATCCCATGATCCTACGCAAGATATCCCGGCAGGTCATGCACTTTCACCCCACACCATCCATCACTTGATCAATCGAAGCGAATACGGATACCGATACCATTCGCCACGATTGGCTGCCAATCCCGCAAGCACAAGGAAAACGATCATCGCGATCGCAACAACCGGCGCACCAAATCCACACGTCACCACGCCCACCACAATCATCAGCAGCAACGATGTGATCGCAAAATTGAGCGCCTCCTTACCGTGATAGTTGATGAACGGAGACTGATCCTTCTTCAAAAGCCACACCAAGAGCGGCCCGATGAAGCCGGTAAAAATCCCCAAGATATGACACAACATCGCCATCGTCCGATTCTCTGGATTCGGCTCCAATGGCTGCGCCCCCGGCGGAACCTCATATCCCGCAGGCGGAGGAGGCGGACTCGACGACGAAGGCCCGGAAGTTCCAACAGGCGGCGGAGGGGGCATATTAGACATCGCGACTCCTTCACTCATCTCGAATCATGTTTCGAACGCTCAGAATCTTGCCGAACATTCTGAATTGTATCGAATCACACCGATTTGTCATCGCGATCGCCCTAAGCCATCTGCGCCAACTCACGCTTCAACACCTTCCCCGTCGGCGAACGCGGTAACTGTTGCACCACATGCACGTCTCGCGGCATCTTCCAACCAGGCAAACCCAACTCTCGCAAATGCCCCCGCAACGACATCACATCAATCGACATCCCCTCACGCGCAGACACAAACGCCACCGCCGCCTCACCTCTTGATTCGTCCGGCCTTCCGATCACCGCCGCCTCCGCGACCGAAGGATGCGACAGCAACATCTCCTCCACCTCTCGCGGAAACATCTTCTCGCCACCCACAATAATGATCTCCTTCGCGCGACCCGTGATGAACAAATACCCCTCTTCATCCACATGCCCAATGTCGCCCGTCCTGAACCACCCATCTCTCAACACGCCCTGACTCGCCTCCGGCAAATTGAAATAGCCTCCCATCACCATCGGCCCACGCAACAAAATCTCACCCGTGCCGCCCCTGACCAGATCCGTCCCCGTCTCATCCACCACTCGCACCTCCGCGCCCGGAATCATCACCCCAACACTCCCCGCCCGATACCGCTCAGGCGTATTCACACTCACCGGGCCACACGTCTCCGTCAGACCATAGCCCTCCATCAACCTCACTCCAAAACGCTCCGAAAATGACTCACGCGTCGTCGCGGGCAACGCCTCGCCACCACATATCGCCGCATACACCGATCCAAAATCCGCACCGTCCGCCACCTTCGCCATCAACATCGCCCGGAACATCGACGGGATCGCAATCACAATGCTCGGCCTCTGCTTCCTTAACAACTCAAACACACCCACCGGACTAAATCGCGCCGCAAACGTCACCGACGCACCCAATCGCATCGGCGCAACCACCGTCGCCAACAATCCCAACGAATGAAACGTCGGAACCAACCCCAAAAAACTGTGATTACCACCCCGAAACACATGCTCCACACAAGACGCCGCACACGATTCCAAATTCGCATGCGTCAACGGAACACCCTTCGGCATCCCAGTCGTCGCACTCGTATACAACAACGCCGCCGTCGACTCCGGCAACACCTTCGGCTCCATCGGCAACGGAACAGGACCACTCGGCCGCGGCAACTGCATCAAATCAACCACTCGCACACCGGGCATCTGTCCAAATCGCTCCGCCAACGGCGACACCGACAAAATCAAATCAATCCCCGCATCACGCACAATGTGACCAATCTGCTCAGGCGATAACAAAAAATTGATCGGAACCAACGTCCGACCCGCCAACATCGACCCGTAAAAACTCGCCGTAAACGCCGACGAACTCGGCAACACACAACCCACACGCAACTGCTGCGTCATCGATCCAATCAACCTCGACAAACCCACCGACATCACCGCTAACTCACCAAACGTCACCGTACCTCGGTCATCCGTGATCGCACGGTCACCACCCTGATTCTGCGCACGCTCGTAAAACCACTTCAACAACATCAAAACCTCCTGATAACCTCTAAACCGCCACACCACACATCCGCCAACCACACACACACGACATAGCATACGCAGCCAATACACGAAAACGTAACCCCCAAAACATCCACACGACGATCTGGAAAACGCCGACCAAGGTCACCTCAACCGACTAGGACGCTATCCCAAAACGTAATGAACCGCGCTGACGACAAAATCCCTTTGTTGTCGTGAACATCCTTCATGTGGGAAACATAAACGCGAAACAGTTCTGGACTGGGTATAACCGCCGGATCACCGCTCAAATTCGCTTACCGCCCGTCGTCATCAACGCACCGTACGCATTCTGAGCGTCATCGTGGGGTATCCATCCGCCAAAACAAATCCGCCCGACAGGCACTTGGCCGCCGGGCGGAGGTGATTCAGAGTGGAGTCAGCGGGACACCAGTTGAACGATTCGTTGCTGGCGTCAGCGATTTTGTCTCCTTGCCAGCGCCTTTAGCTTCGCTATGTCACCACAGACCAGAGCCAGTTTCTTCGCATGCGTCCAACCCTTGATCTGGCGTTCTCGTGCGACGGCATCCTCGACAGACGACCTCGGCTGCTGATAGACAAGGATCACCGGTCGCCGACACGCCGTCCAAACCGCGCCGCGACCCTCGTTGTGATCGACGACTCTTTCTTTAACGTTCGACGTATGACCGACGCAAAAACTATCGTCTGAGCCGCGAACGATGTAGACGAAGAACGAATCCGAAGATGCATTTTCGCACATGAAAGGCCCTTCGATGCGCGAGTACGCTTACTCAGGGCATTCGACTCGGCCTGCCACAGGCCTGCCATAAGCGAGGCCGTCGTCGGTGGAGTCGAAGGCCTGCCATGAGCGAGGCCGTACTCGGCCGAGTCGTATGGAGCTATGGGGATTTGAACCCCAAATTCAACCATGCCATGGTCGCGTGATCCCATTTCACTATAGCCCCGAGCAACACAACACTACACGAACTCACTCGCCTGTCAACCCTCCTGATCACCTCACTACCTTCCACCAAAACCCACCTCATTCACCCTCCAAAACCCACACACTCGCCGCCCGCGAGACACGCGGTAAACCCCTTCCCAGCTTCGCATTATCCAACAAATCGTCCCCGCCAGCATCCGCCGCCATCCCTCGCTCCCAAGCACCCAACACACTCAGCACCACCACCCGCCGGCCATCCACATCAGACGGGGCGAACTCCTCCCATTCGCCCAGCCAAACCCCCGACCAGCCCCATTCACCATACGCACACACCCCGTCATACGAACTCTCCGCCATCCACCGCTGACCCGACGGCGCAACCACCAGCAACGAGCTCCCCTCACGCCACACGCCGTCTATCTGCCGCGCCAAACGATCCCATCCCAGCGGCGGATTCGAAAAACGACCCACATTGCCCCATACGCCCACCAACACCAACACCACCAACACCCAAACCCCAGCAACCTTCCACCATCCCCCCAATCCCGCTCCCGCCGACGTCCGCAACCGCAACCACATCCCCACCGACATACCCAACAAGCCACACATCGGCCCCACACCCAACACCAAATACCTCGCCTCCACCAACCCACGACGATTCATCAACACATCCGACCAACTCGCCTGCAACACCGGCAATATCGCTAGCCCCGCCCACAACCACATCAACCCACGCATCGCAAACACGCCTCCGCCTCCTCCAATCTCAACAGATCCTCCATCCTCATTCAGCCTCACCCCGCCACGCCAACCACGCCTGCCCATCCACACACACACCACCACCACCGGCAACGACAACATCCACACATTCAACCCGCCCACACTCACTCCATCCCCCGCGACCAGACCCGATCCCCCCGCCGATCCCACCTCAGGCAACTGCCTCATCATCATCCGCGCCGGTGACTCCATCACACGACCGATCGTCCGAACCACATGCCCCTGCGGAGACTCGTCCAACCACGCTAGATTCGTCCGAAATCGCTCCCGCTGCTCCAACACCACCCCGCCCCACGTCAACGCAAACATCAGCCCCCCCAAACCCATCGCCACAAAACCCATCCAGCCCCGCCGATCACGCTGCACCAACAACCACAACCCCATCCCCAGCGACATCACGATCCCCGCATAATGCGTCCACGCACACAACAACGTCGATACTCCCAACACCATCGCCCACATCACACGACCACCCAAACCCCGCGACCTCACCCCAGAAATGCACGCCCACAAACCCACCATCGAAAACCCTATCAACATGCCATAACTGCGAACCTCCGTCGCATACATCACCCAAGGTACCGACACGCCCGCCAGCAACACCGACATCCACACGCATAACCACACACATCCCACATCCATTCCCGACCGATCCACCAACCCCACTCGATCCATCACCCCAAGACGATCCATCACACTGCCCCGCACCGCACCGATCAATCCAACAAAACTCATCCCCGCAAACAACAGCGACAACACACGCATCGATACTTCCGACTCACCCACCACCTCACGCCAGGCTCGCAACACAACCGGATACAACGGCGGATGCGTGTCCTCTGCCACCGCATCCATCACTCGACCTAGCTCACCAAACTCCAGCATTCCCCCGCCGATCAACCGCTCCTCAGGCAGCCGCATCGTGTTCAATCCACCCTCGCTCCAGCGCGCTCCCGGAAGCTCATCCAACCCATGACCATTCGAAAACCGAATCGAATACAACTCGTCCGCCCATAGCCTCGCCACCCCCAAGTCCCACACGCGCAAACCCACCACAAACCCCAACAACACCAGCCCCATCATCCACCAAGACCATGTCGCGCCGCGATCTCGCATCAACTCATCCTAACCCGATCCACCCCACATCCGCTCCCCCAAACCATCACCCCACCGAACTCCATCCTCTCCACGATTCCTGACAAGCACTTTTCTCCTGACAAGCACATTTCTCACACTCGCGCACACCCTCCTCCCGCTCGCGCACGCGTTCGCCGCGCCCGCGCACATGCCTCTCTCTCAAACTTATGCCCGTTCTACCGACCCAATCTGCAGGAAATACCCAATCCACGCGAGCCCAACCGATTCCGCCGCCGCATGTTCGCACTTCTCGCCACTTCCTACGCACAGGCCCCGCCTGAAGCGACCTCACTCTCCTCCACCTATACCCCCGCGCTGCGCACCTGCGTCCCCAATCGCGCAGCGCAAAATCTCACGCCAGAACCTCAGCCACACCCACACAACCCGCGCCCAACCCGATTCCCATCCCCGCGATTCCCACCCACTTGTGCAGCACTCTCCTTCCCCTCACACTCTCGACATGCCTTGGCCGTGGCTGCTCATTGCCCTTGCCGTCTTTCTCATCGGATTGAGTAAGAGCGGGCTCGGCGCGGGTCTCGGACTCATCGTCGTGCCGATGGTCGCCATCGGACTCGCCAACACGCCACTCGGATCGCAGGCCGCCCTCGGACTTCTCCTACCCCTGCTCATCGCCGGCGACATCTTCTCCATTGTCCAACACCGAAAATCCTTCGACTTCTCCCTCATCAAAAAACTCGTCCTACCCACACTCCTCGGCATCCTCGCTGGCTCACTTCTCCTCTGGATCATCCACGCACAAAACCAACTCCTCGTCGAAATCCTCATCCGACTCGAAATCGGACTCGAATCCATCTTCCTCGTCGCACTCACCTGGTGGCGAAACTACCGCGGACTCCAACAAAAACTCATGCCCGAACCCACGCGAAGCTGGATCACAGGACTCTTCACCGGCCTCAGCACCACCCTCGCACACGCCGCAGGCCCCATCGTCGCCAACTACCTCCTGCCACTCAAACCCGACCGACGAAGCTTCGTCGGCACCACCGCCGTCTTCTTCTTCTTCGCCAACTCCACCAAACTCCTCCCCTACGCGCTCGCAGGACAATTCAAACACGTCGATCTCACACTCGTCCTCATCCTTCTGCCACTCGTCGCCGTCGGCGCGCTCTGCGGACTCTGGATCGTCAAACGAATCACCGACCAAAGCTTCTTCCAATTCGTCTACTTCGCCGTCTTCTTCATCGGAATCTACCTCGTCGGCGAATCGAGTTTCAGACTCCACCAGTTTCTCACTTCCCCAGCGACCGGATGAACGCATCAAATCCACGCGCCTGCTCGCCCAATCGCTTGGCTATCTCGCCGTCCGTGATCTGACCCGCCTCGTTCAATTTCGCATGCACCTGCGGAATGAACACACGCAACGGATACAAATACGCATTCCGATACGCAAAAATCATCTGCAACTGCTCCACGCTACGCAACGCACCAAACAGCCCCGCCGCCACACCCGTAAACGCCACCGGCTTGCCCTCAAAACTCTCCGGAAACTTCAGCAAATCAATAAAATGCTTCAGCACTCCCGGAAAACTCCCGTTGTACTCCGGCGTCACCACATGCAACCCACACGCGGCCAAAACCTGCTCCTGCATCCGCACAACCGCCGCAGGCTTGCTCGCATACACGCCCGGCACAAACGCCTCCGCTGGCAACGCCTCCAACGACAACAACTCACTCGAAACACCCGCAGCCCGATACTCAAGCTCCAACTGCCGCGAAACCTTCAAACTGTTCGAACCAGGCCTCATCGTCCCCGAAATAATCAAAATCGACATCCGACTTCCCTTCCACAAAAAAACGACACTTCCAATCATTCATCCAACAGCCACACACACATCATAGGCCACTCATCACACCATCCGAACCGCCGCCCCCGTCCTCAACTCATACCAAGTCAGGAAATCTCCCGCGCCGATGCTCATCAACTGAATGTCCTCGAAGACCACTCCTATCCGCGAATGTCGGTACAGGACATCTCGAGAAATGGCATCACACGCAATCGCCCCCCGACTCGACACAACATCGACCCGCCCGGCAACTGCATCCGGCCCGGCTGCGCTCGATCCCGCGCCATCTCCACCACACGATCCACCAACGACATCGACATCCGATCCACACCCACACCACGCCCACGCAACCATCGCCTCACCACACGCCGACCCAACACATCCGGCAAACCCGCAACCCACGCCGTCTCCAATTCCTCCGCAACTGCACGCTCACCCTCCACACTCGCCTCCAACGCCTCATCCAACGCTCGCGCCCTCGCTCCCAACTCCAACAAACCCTCCACCAACTCCGGCCGACGACCCAGCAGCGCACGAACCACATTCCGCTTCGTCACGCCCGCCGCATTGCTCGCATCCTCCCGCCACGATTGACCGATCGATCTCAAATACTCCACCAACTCCAACTTCCGCACGCCCAACAAAGGCCTCACCACACGCAAACCACCCATCACCTCCTCAACCCTCATCCCACCCAGCGCCCACGCCTCACCACCCCGCAACATTCGCAGCCCCACCGTCTCCGCCTGATCATCCGCATGATGCGCCAGCATCACCCCACACGCTTCATGTCTCGCAACCAACTCTCCAAACCAACCCAGCCTAATCGCTCGCGACCGCGCATAACTCAATCGACGCTTCGATCCACTCTCCATTTCACGTCCATCCGACACGCCATCTAAACGTCCACCACGTCGATCTTCACCACCACCCTCCCGACGCGCAACATCGCGCGATTCGATCTCGCTCAGTCGGGCCACCTCATATCGCACCCCAAGCCCCGCGCACAACGCACCCACAAACGCCGCATCCCCCGCGCTCGCTTCACCACGCAACTCATGATCCACGTGCGCTGCCACCACCTCGACATCGCCGCGATAACCCACCAGCAAACGCAATAACGCAACCGAGTCCGCACCGCCCGATACGCCCACCAACCAGCGACCACGCGCGATCCGCTGCCCGAGAATGACCTCGATCACACTCAGAAACGCCTCGCAGTTCTCCTCGCGCTCAACATCACGATCGTCGAGCTCCATTCATCGTCACAACAAATCCAACCGCGGCAGATCGCTCTTGCCCATCAACTTCTCATCACAACATCGCGCCGCCTGCCTGCCTTCAGAAATCGCCCACACCACAAGGCTCTGCCCACGCCGCGCATCCCCCGCAGAGAACACATTCGGCACGCTCGTCTCGTAGTTGCGATCCACCTTGATCGCACCTCGCTTGTCCAATTCCAATCCCATCTGCTCCACCAAACCCACTCGCTCAGGACCCGAAAATCCGATCGCCAAAAGCGCAAGATCACACGGAATCTCAAACTCACTCCCCGCCACTTCCCTCACATGCCGATTCCCGTCCGCGTCCTTATGACTCTCGATCCGCACACATGCTAGCGCTCGCACATGACCCGACGCATCACCCACAAATCGACGCGTCAAAATCCCCCAGTCACGCACACTCCCAGGCCCGCCGTACAAATGCTCCGCCTCCTCGTGCGCGCTGCTCGTCCGCATCACCACCTGCCAGTTCGGCCAAGGCGTCTTCGGATTGTACTGCTCCGGGGGCTTCGAATTGATATCAAACTGCCGGATCGACTTCGCACCCTGACGCAACGCCGTCCCCAAACAATCCGCCGCCGTGTCACCGCCCCCAATGATCACCACGTGCTTGCCCTTCGCGTCGATCTTCTGCTCCTTAAAGATCTGATCTCCAATCGTCGGATCACTCGACAAATTCAACTTCGTCTGCTGCGGCAAATACGTCATCGCCAAATGCACGCCACCCAAATCGCGACCCGGCACCGGAACCTCCCGCGCCGCCGTCGCACCAATGCACACGATCACCGCATCAAAATCCTTCTTAAGCTGCTCCGCCGTGATGTCCACGCCGACGTTCACCCCACACTTGAACGTGATCCCCTCCTCTTCCATCAAGGTCACTCGACGACTCACCGTCGTCTTGTCCATCTTGAAATCAGGAATCCCATAAATCAGCAATCCCCCAGCACGATCATCACGCTCAAACACCGTCACCCAATGACCCGCACGATTCAACTGCTGCGCCGCCGCCAAACCCGCCGGTCCCGAGCCGATCACCGCCACCTTCTTTCCCGTCCGCTTCTCCGGTGGCTGCGCCTTGATCCATCCCTCCGCAAAGCCACGATCCACGATGCTCTGCTCGATCAACTTGATCGTCACAGGATTGTCATTCACCTTCAATACACACGCCTCTTCACAAGGCGCAGGACAAATCCGACCCGTCCACTCCGGAAAATTGTTCGTCTTCAGCAGCGCCTCCAGCGCCTCCCGCCACTTCCCCCGATATACCAAGTCATTCCAATCCGGAATCTGATTCCCCAGCGGACATCCATGATTGCAAAACGGAACGCCGCAATCCATGCAACGCGCGCCCTGCTTACGCAGCTTCTCCTCAGGCATCTGCACATAGATCTCGTTCCAGTCCAAGATCCGCAAATCCACCGAACGACGCTTCGGAGTCTCTCGATCAATTTCCTTGAATCCTGTCGGCTTTCCCATGAATCGGCGATCCTCGTCTCAAAGTCCTTCTCGATCAAAAACTTCTATCCCAACCCGATCTCCATTTCGAATCCTCTTTCGACTTCACAATCCATCACACACAACCCCCAGCCAAACACGCTGGCCAAACCACACACACGTCCAGAGACCGGGAGGAAAGACTCTAGCGATATTCCGCCCGCACTTGAAGCGAAAAACACTCTGAAACTCACCGACCCTCGACCAACCCACGCCCAACCCACCGCCCCAACTGCCCGACAGGCCCGCCCGACATGTTGAACTGTTAGACCTTCTACTCCCGGCGTGTCATCGTTACAGTCCGTCCTTTCGTCCAACTTATTACCCTTCACCCCGTCCCAAGGAGTCGATCCGATGTCCATTCGCAACCATGCCTCCAAACTCACTGCCCTCGCGCTCGCCACCGCGACCGTCATCGGCATCGCCGGCGCTTCCCCAACCCTCGCCGCACCCGCCAGCCTCGCAGACGTACCACTCATCCCACGCGACGTCCTCTTCGGAAACCCAGACCGCGCTCAACTCCGACTCAGCCCCGACGGAAAATACGTCAGCTACCTCGCTCCCGTCGATGGCGTCATGAACGTCTGGGTCGCGCCCGCCTCCGACCTCTCCAAAGCCAAGCCCATCACCTCCGACAAAGGCCGCGGAATCATGTCCCATGGCTGGACCTACACGCCCGACATCCTCACCTACCAACAAGACCAGGCCGGCGATGAAAACTTCCAGGTCTACGCCGTCAACGTCGCGACCGGCGAAGTCAAAAACCTCATCAATAACCCCGCCGTCGTCGCTCGTATCAGCGGCGCTTCACCCAAACACCCCAACGAACTGCTCATCGGATTCAACGACCGCGTCCCACACTTCCACGACCTCTACCGCGTCAACCTCACCACCGGCGAACGAACACTCGTCCTCGAAAATCCCGGAATCCTCGAAGGCGGCTTCGTCGCCGGCTTCCTCGCCGACGACGACTACAACGTCAGGCTCGCACTCACCGTCCGACAAGACTCCTCACAAGTCATGCTCGCACCCGATGCCGACGGGAAATGGACGCCCATGGGCGAACCCGTCGCAGGACCCGATGCCATGACCACCAGCCCCGCTGGCTTCGACCCCACCGGTCGCATCCTCTACATGATCGACTCACGCGGACGAGATACCGCTGCACTCTACACACTCAACCTCGACTCAGGCGAAAGAACACTCGTCGCAGAAAATGACCGCGCTGACATCGGCGGCGTCGTCGCTCATCCCGTCACCCGAAAAATCGAAGCCGTCAGCTTCGAAGTCGAACGAAACCAATACAAAGTCCTCGACCCCTCCATCCAAGCAGACTTCAACTACCTCGCAACACTCGGCGACGGTGAATTCCAAATCACCAGCCGAACTCTCGACGATTCCAAATGGACCGTCGCTGTCGAAGATGACGAAGGACCGCTCCGATTCTACATCTACGACCGCGCCACCAAGTCCGCCACGCTCGCGTTCGTCAACAACGAAGAACTCGCCGCACAACCCCTCGTCAAAATGCACCCCGTCACCATCCCCGCACGTGACGGACTCCAACTCGTCAGCTACCTCACCCTCCCAAAACACGCCGACCCCGACGGCGACGGAAAAGCCAACTCCGCCGTGCCCCTCGTCCTCAATGTCCACGGCGGACCCTGGGCTCGTGACAGCTGGGGATACAACCCCGAACACCAATGGCTCGCCAACCGCGGATACGCCGTACTCAGCGTCAACTACCGCGGATCCACAGGCTTCGGAAAAAACTTCATCAACGCCGCCAACAAAGAATGGGCCGGCAAAATGCACGACGACCTCCTCGACGCCGTCCAATGGGCCATCAACAACAACGTCACCTCCAAAGACCAGGTCGCCATCTACGGCGGTAGCTACGGGGGATACGCAACCCTCGTCGGTCTCACCTTCACACCCGACGTCTTCGCCGCTGGCGTCTCCATCGTCGGACCCTCCTCACTCGTCACACTCATGGAAAATGCCCCGCCCTACTGGCAAGCATTCATGCCCATGATGAAAGAACGCGTCGGCGACCCCTCCAACTCCGAAGGACGAGCCTTCCTCGAAAGCCGCAGCCCTCTCACCAAAGTCGACGCCATCACCAAACCACTCCTCATCGGTCAAGGCGCCAACGACCCTCGCGTCAAACAAGCCGAATCCGACCAAATCGTCGCCGCCATGAACCAAAAGAACATCCCCGTCACCTACGTCCTCTACCCCGACGAAGGCCACGGCTTCGCACGACCACCCAACCGACTCAGCTTCTACGCCGTCGCTGAATCATTCCTCGCCAAACACCTCGGCGGACGCTTCGAACCCGTCGGCGATGACTTCAAAGACTCCACCATCACCGTCCCCACAGACTCCGCCAACCTCCCAGGACTCCAAGAAGCCCTCAAATCCAAATAATCAACCACTACACAACCAAACCAAACCCATAAAACGAAAGCGGTCCCGGCTCAACCCCGGGACCGCTTTTGATTCCGCCCCACAAAAGATTCACCGCAAAGACGCAAAGCCACCGCAGAGTACGCGAAATGATCTATTGAAAAGGTCGTCATTCGCCCGCGTTTGTGTTACCGCAGCCTTGGCCAGGAATTCGGTCTTCCCGTTCTTGGATTTAGAAAGTCGATGTAAGGTAAGTTTCGATAGAGCCCGTTCTCATCTAATCCGTATCCTATGACCCACTTGTTCGGGATCTCGATGGCTACAAAGTCGGCCTGAATCTCAGGTCCATGTTGCGACTTTTTATCGAGCAATACTGCCGTCTGTAATGAACGAGGTCGTAGTTCTTGAAGCTTAGGAATGAGTGATTTGAACGTCTCGCCGGAGTCGAGGATATCATCGACAACAAGTACATTACATCCGCGAATTGCGTTCTCGGGAAGTCTTGATATGTCGACCTCCACACTTCGCTTAGTCTTCTCGTTTGGTCGTGAGCTGGCCCTTACAAACTCGATTCGGCAGTCCAGGTTTTCATGCGGCTTTCGCTGATGATCTACGAGTGATCTCGTCAAGTCTGCACAGAACATGAACGCGCCGGTCAGAATTGGCACTATCGTGAGGCGTATAACGCCGTCATCATCAGGTCGCTGCTCAAGGCTCGTCATAACATCGCGGCCAATCTTTCTGACACAATCGGTGATTTGATCTCTGCCAATTGGAAAGTCCTTAATAAATGTAGGCATGTGTTATCCGATTCAATGATCGCAGTACGATCTTCGGCCGGACTCGAAGATCGTACTGCGAATGTGAGTTCATTCCTGTCCGTAAACGAGCGTAGTCACGATGATCGCCGGTATTGCTGAAATGATTAGCGCAAACCAGATCAGAAACAGGTCAGTCTCTGCTCGGTTCAATATCACACAACACACCAGCCGAACTACCTCAACAATGACGAAGAAAGCAACTGCCGCGATCAGTGAGTACCACATAGTGGCCTCCTGTCTGTGGGCAAGAGATCTTCCCAATTCCTTGCATCGCATAACCACGAGACCCGGTCGTGTTGCAATCACAACAGGCCATCTAGCGGCGTACGCGATTTCCGGCTGTTCAGGCACCACTGCCAGACGTCCGATAGTGTAAGACAACACATTTGGAACGTGTTGCCGTGAGTTGAGTCTTTTGTCAGACTTCTTCCCGGTCTTCAGTCGCCATGCGCTTGTGGTCAATGATCGATGAAGAACCACATGTCCGTTCAGGCGTCGCCATTTGTTGTACGAAGCTGTCTTCTGCGATTGGTAGGCTATTTGAGAATGTCCAAGCGCCAAACCTGTCCCCGATTCCTATGTTAGGTTTTCCGCTGCTAGCCCCGCCGATCTCATCGGTGTAAAACCGCTCTGCCAAACTCTCCAACCCCTTGCCCCACACCGACCCGCCATCCACGCACCCATCACTTCAGTCCAATCCCACCCTTCCTCGTCTTGTTTACAATGTCTCAAACCCATCAAACACGCCATTAAACATCCGCGCCGAATCGAATCGCCGCCTATCGGACCTCGACTCGCTCCGGCCCAGACGCATCCTCATCCTCAAGCCCAGCGCACTCGGCGATATCATCCACGCCATCCCCGTCGCGAGGCTCATCAAACAACGATTCCCACACGCCGAACTCCACTGGCTCGTCGTCCCTGCCTTCCAAAACATCCTCGAAAACTGCCCGTGGGTCGATCACACCATCCTCTTTGAACGATCAAGCATGTCCAAACGCTCCAAGCGGGCGGGCGGAGTCTTTGACTTTCTCGACCTCGGCGCAGCACTCGAAGCCCAACGCTACGATCTGGTCATCGACCTGCAAGGACTGCTCCGATCAGGTCTGCTCTGCCTCCTCACCCACGCGCCCGTCCGCATCGGATTCGCCTACGCACGCGAAGCCGCCTGGGCGGGATACACACACCGCATCCCAAAACGGCAGGGGGGCAGACATGCCATCGAACGCTACCTCGACCTCGCCGAAGCAATCGGCTGCCCACGCGGACCCCTCCTCTACGACTACGGCCTCGACGATGCCGATCATCGCACCGCCCGCGAACTGCTCGATTCACTCGAGCTGACCGGCAAACGGGTCATCCTCCTCTTCCCAGGAACCAACTGGATGACCAAACGCTGGCCCGCCCGACATTTCGACACCCTCGCGCGACAGATCGAGCAGCAGACCGATTGCGTGCCCGTCGTGGCAGGGGCCAACGATGCCGTCGAACTTTCGAAACAGATCCAAGCCAAAAGCCTCGCAGGACGCACCACCCTCCGACAACTCGCAGCCATCCTCAAAGCGTCCGCCGCCTGCGTCACCAACGACTCCGGCCCCATGCACCTCGCCGCCTCGCTCGCCGTCCCAACCCTCGCACTCTTCGGCCCCACCAATCCCCAACTCACCGGCCCTTACCACCCCAACGCACACGTCCTCTCCCTCCCCCTCGTCTGCTCGCCCTGCCTCTCTAGACACTGCTCCCACCACGCCTGCCTCCAAAACCTCTCCCCAGAATCTGCCTTCCAAACCCTCACCCACATCCTCGCCAAATGAGCCCAGCACCCACCCACAACACACCCAACGTCCGATTATCCGCGCGAAATTCAACCTGATATCGCCAATCCGACCCATGACACCATGCCTCCATAAACCCGCGCCGGGTAAGAGGTTCTGCGCAGAACGTTTTTTGGGGGTTCACACGAAGAAGCGAAGGGACGAAGGGGATTTTTGAACCACTAAGATCACCAAGATCACAAAGAATTCTCAAGGGATTGGAGGGCGGGATTTGAAGGGAATTGGGGGGATGGATTCTTTTGATGATGGAGATTGAACTTCGGATTCTGATTCGATGAGGTCAGGGCTCGATCGAATTCGAGAAGCAAATCGAGTCGACTTTGTTCCAATGGACGTCCCGTTTTTGGAACATGCAGCACCGAAACCGATCCATCCAATCAACGCTTTCCGCCAGCTCGCGCGCATTCATCTCCGCTCACGCACGCATGTCACACGCTCGCACACAAGCCTAGTCTCTCGATCATCTCCGCACTCCATTGGATTCAATCTCCCAACTCCAAATGGATCACTTCCAACCATCCATTTCCTCCTTCGTGCCCTTGGTGATCTTCGTGGTTCAAAAATCTCCTTCGTCCCTTCGACGCTTCGTGTGAATCCCTCCGAGGACAGACACCCGATCAGGGGATTTCCGCGCGACACGAGAATTTGTTACACTCATCCCATCGCGGAGCATCCACGCGAATCGACTCGCGGTTTCCGCGCCCCATGGAAGGGTGTTTCTATCCCGATCGCTCGCCCAATCGCAACGAGCGATCACAGCAAGGAGGCTCGTCATGTCCAATCCCAACTCGCGTCAACGCCCCCGACTCGGCCGCGGACTCTCCAGCCTCCTCGGCTCACTCGATACGCCCACCCACGACACCAGCTCCGCCGTCGACACCAGCTCCGCCGTCGACGAAGCTCCGACAGAGATCAACACGCCTCGACACCTCCCCGCCAGGCCCGTCGAACGATCCATCCATCCCATCTCCGAAACCACGCTCAATCCTTCGCTCGATCCGTCGCTCGATCCGTCGCTCGATCCGTCGCTCACCACCGATCTACCCATCCCAGATCTCAACCTCGACCCCATCGCCGATGCCACCGAATCGGTCAATGACTCCAGAATCGCCAACCCGACCGACCGATCGACAGCCACCATCACCACCCCCGACCCCGACGGAACCCCACTCGAAATCGCACTCGATGCCATCACCCCCAACCCCCATCAACCACGCCGCTCCTTCGACGAAGCACAACTCATCGACCTCGCCAACTCCGTCCGCGAACAAGGCGTCCTCCAACCCGTCCTCGTCAAACGCGTCTCACCGCAATCCTACCAACTCATCGCCGGCGAACGACGACTCCGCGCGGCACGACTCGCCGGACTCGCCACCATCCCCGCCATCGTCAAACATGTCGATGAACTCACCCAAGCCCAAATCGCGCTCGTCGAAAACATCCAACGCGAAGACCTCAACCCCGTCGACCGCGCAGCCGGCTACAAAACACTCATGCGCGAACTCGGCATGACCCAGGCCGAACTCGCCCAACGACTCGGCGAAGATCCCTCCACCATCTCCAACCTCATCCGAACACTCAGCCTACCCGACGACATCCTCGAACTCATGCGCTCCGGCAAAGTCACGCTCGGACACGCCAAAATACTCTGCTCCATCCAAAACGACCCCGCCGAACAGTCCCGACTCGCCCAACTCGTCGTCTCACAAGGACTCAGCCTCCGAAACCTCGAACGCATCATCGCCAGCCCCACACCCACCTCCACCACACGCGCCAGCCCCACACCAGCCTCACCACACCTCCGCGAAGTCGAAAAATCCATCACCCAACAACTCGGACTCCGCGTCCAAGTCCGCAGCGGCGCTTCCCAGGCCAAAGGCAAACTCATCATCCACTACACCAACCTCGACGAATTCGACTCACTCGTCGACCGACTCGGCGTCCAACTCGACGACTAATCCTGACGGGTCTCATCCGAAAAAATCGACGGATCGAAAAGGGATTTGCCACGAAGGACGCCAAAAGCACCAAGATGTGTTCACAAAGGGGCGGTCACAAACAGGGATCGAGTAGGGCAGGGGGACTAAAGCTTCAGATGTGTCCTCACGCTAGCCCGCCGCCTTCGCAGCGAATCGCCTGACCCGGCCTCTCGGTTTCCGCGCTTCAATGGTTCGAGTCGAAGTCTTAAATGGTTCCAGTCGAAGACTTACTCGCCCAGCCGATTCTCCAAACATCTCCCACGACTGACCTGAACGATCTCGCGAACAACCCCGCCGATCTTGCTAGGCTCCGTCCGAAAACTCAATGGCCCCACGACGACTCCCCACCCAAACGCCCTTCGAGGTTCGGAGAACTCTTCGTTCCTTCGTTCCTTCGTTCCTTCGTTCCTTCGTTCCTTCGTTCCTTCGTTCCTTCGTTCCTTCGCCCCTTCGTGTTCACTTCAGCGAATCGACTGTTTGGTATGCATAAAACTCCAGAACTCGCTGGGTTGGCGGGGCGGGTGGGGGATTGGTATAAGCCCGCCATGCCTGATGTGAACCTCAAAGCGCTACTCGAAGTCGCCCTCGAAGCCGCACACGTCGGCGGACGTCGAACTCTTGCCCACTTCAACGCCAACGTCGACGTCGAACACAAACCCGACAACACTCCCGTCACCGTCGCGGACCGCGACGCAGAAACCGTCATCCGATCCATCATCCACCAATACTTCCCCACACACGACATCCTCGGCGAAGAACACGGCCGAAGCGGCGGAGATCCAGACTACACATGGATCGTCGACCCCATCGACGGAACCAAATCCTTCATCCACGGCGTACCGCTCTACGGAACCGTCGTCGGATGCCTCGTCAAAAATCAACCCCTCGTCGGCGCCGTCAGCCTACCACCCCTCGGCGAACTCTACGGCGCTGCCGCAGGCCTCGGTGCAACACTCAACGGCCGCGCGTGCCGCGTCTCGTCCGTCGATCGCCTCGAAGACGCCACGCTCCTCGCAGGATCCATCGTCCGAGCCATCAAACGATCAGACGCCTTCGAAAATCTCGAACATCACGTCAAACTCACCCGCGGGTGGGGCGACGTCTTCGGATACATGCTCGTCGCATCAGGCCGCGCGGAAATCATGCTCGATCCCACCATCAGCCTCTGGGATATCGCTGGCGTCGCGCCCATCATCCGCGAAGCAGGGGGGTCATTCACCAACTGGGCCGGCCAAGACACCGTCAATGGCCCGGACGCATGCGCCACCAACGCACACCTCAAGCAAACCGTCCTCAACGTCCTCGCGCACGAAAAACGAAAAACCTGACACCCAACGTCGCCATGCGACGAACCCTTACGCCCAAAACACCCCATACCGATCAGCATCGATCCTTATCGATTCCGCCCCACATCGAAAGCTCGTCGGTCGCTAAGTCCACTCGTCATTGAAGTCGGACGGCAGCAGGGCAGCGGCTGGGATGTGGCAGATCAGTAGCAGGGCGGTCGAGCCCGGCTCAGTCCACCCGTTCAAACCACGCCCCCGGCAACCCCACCACATTCACACGCGTCCCCACCTCGATCGCGCCATGACCCAACTCCACCGACGCGCCCGTCTCATCCGGCAACTCCACCACAAACTTCGCACCAGCCTGCACCACCACATAACCCTCGCCGATCCCAATGACCTGTCCCTGGATCGTCCGCGGTGTCCCCAAAATCGGCGCGACAAAGTTTCCGCCCGCCACCACCGTATACACCTTCCGCGCCTTCAAACGAATCAATCCACGCAACACCGAACCCACCGGCAATCCATCCACACGCGATCCACCCACACCCGACTCCGGCAACTCCAAATGATGCTGATAGTTCGTCCCAGAAGGCCCGAACACAATCCGCCCGGACTTCTCCCCGCCCGACACGCCCGACGACACATACGCACCGAGCGACTCCACCGACAATTGCTTCACCATCACCGGCTTCTCCTTCGTCTTCATCCCAACACCATAACCCACCCTCACCACAACCCCAAAACACCTCTGACCTCATTCAAGCAAAACGCCCCGGTCTCACCATCGACTTTCGCCAAGGGTAAGCGATATCATCCCCCGCAGCGGCACGCCTCAACTCAACGTGGCAAACCGCCAGAGTCACAACAAACCCGTCCTCCAACTCCGAGCGAAACACACCTTGATCTTCTTTCTCCTCGAAAACTTCCGACTCGGACTCCGAAACCTCCTGCTCCATCGACTGCGCTCACTCCTGACCGCACTCGGCATCATCTTCGGCGTCGCGGCGGTCATCATCATGGTCGCCCTCGGAAACGGCGCGAAACAACAAGCCCTCCGACAACTCGAACAACTCGGCGCAACCAACATCGTCATCACCGCCCAACGACCTCCCGAAAGCTCCGAAGCATCCGGCAGACAAAGCCGTGTCCTCCGCTACGGCGTCACACGCGTCGATCTCGCACGGCTCAAACTCATGCCCGGACTCCTCAGTATCGTCCCCATGCGCGACACCGAACGCGTCGTCGTCGTCGGAGACAAACGATTCAACGCCGTCCGCGCCATCGGTACCACACCCCAAATCTTCGACGTCATCCGACTCCAACTCGCCCGCGGTGAAGTCTTCGACCAAACACACTACGACCGCGCACAACCCGTCGCCGTGCTCGGCTCCCGCGCCGCAGAACAAATGTTCCCATTCTCCGACCCCATCGGACAAACCGTCACACTCGGAACGCCCAGCACCGGAACATTACAACTCACCGTCATCGGCGTCCTCGAACCCACTGGACTCCGCGCTGACGCCTCCAACGCTGACATCATCCAACGCGATATCGACCTCGACATCTATCTCCCACTCAACCTCGCCTGGAACGTCTTCGGCGATTCCAACATCCGCGTCATGGCTGGATCCACTGAACGAAAACAAATCGAAATCTCCGAAGTCTGGCTCAAAAGCGAAAGCGTCGATCGCGTCGAAACCGCCGCTTCCATGACCGAAAACATCCTCGGAATACCCGAACGACAAGACGTCGGCGTCAAAGCACCCATCGAAATCCTCCGCGCAGCTGAACAACAAGAACGAACCTTCAACTTCGTCATGGGCGGAATCGCCGGAATCAGCCTACTCGTCGGCGGTATCGGCATCATGAACATCATGCTCGCCACCGTCACCGAACGAACCAAAGAAATCGGCATCCGACGCGCACTCGGCGCTAAACAACGACACATCATCCTACAGTTCCTCATCGAAACCACCGTCATCGCTCTCGCTGGCGGACTCATCGGCATCGCACTCGGCGTCGGTGTCGCCACCTACCTCGACACCATCGTCTCCGCCATCAGCTGGATCATCCAACAACTCGGCTCCAGCCCCATCGTCGGAGCACCACCCGCCGTCGTCGCAGCCTGGAGCGTCGCCGCAAGCTGCATCGTCAGCGTCGTCATCGGCATCGGCTTCGGCCTCTACCCCGCCGTCAAAGCCGCCCGCATGGACCCCATCGAAGCTCTACGACACGAATAACACCCATTCAAGAAATGTCTCGCGTCGACCTTTGTTGACATCTCTCGTCCCTGTCGTCTGTCGAAGACAACGACACCCAAAACGTGATGTCGGCACACATCATTTCGAATTCTCGTTGAACCCACCACACGCCCGAACGTCACTCCACGCCCAACTCCAACAACAATCCCTCCATCATCAGACCAGGCCCAAACGCCATCGCCACGCAAGGCCCTCCCATCCCCGCCCGCATCATCCGCTCCAATATCAAAATCACCGTCACCGAACTCACATTCCCTACATCCCTCAATACGCCCCGCGATACATCCAAACTCCCCTCATCCAATCCCAAACCAACCTGCGTCGCATCCAAAACCTTCGGCCCGCCCGGATGCACCGCCCAATGACGCACCAACTCAATTCCCATTCCATACCCGCCCAACCAAACCTCACACCAAGACCTCACACCCGCACCCACCTTCCCAGGCACTCGCGAAGATAACGTCATCTCAAAACCGCTCTCACCCACTCGCCATCCCATGTCCTCCGCAGACTCCGGTACCAACCAACTCGACCCGCCCACAATCCGCGCCAGCGGCTTCCGATCCGAATGACCCGCTGCCGCGCCCACCACACACGCGCCCGCGCCGTCGCTAAACAACGCGTTGGCGATCACGCGATCCAGATTCCAACCATATCCCAAATGCAAACTGCATAACTCCACACACACCACCAGCACACACGCCCCCGAATCACTCATCGCAATACGCCTCGCAAGCATCAACGCGTTGATCGCCGCATGACATCCCATGAAGCCGATGTTCACTCGCTCCACATCCCGTCGCAGACCTATCGCCTCAATCAGCGACGCATCCACGCCAGGCGACACAACGCCCGTACACGACACCGTCACCACATGCGTCACATCACAAGATTCCACACCCGCATCCACCAACGCCAAACGCGCCGCCCGCTCCGCCCACAACCCCGCCAAACGCTCGAAAGCCCGCAACCGCTCGCCCGTCGAAGGCGCACGATCCAACGGAAAAAACGCCTCCAATCCCGCGATCGAATCCTCATCCTCACACAACACCATCGATCGACGCTCGATCCCGCTCCTACCGAAAAACCGCCCGACACGATTACGCTCGACGTCCGTCCTCGCGCAACGCTCCTCCACCAATCGACCAATCTCGCCCTGCAAAACACGCGCCGGTAACGCAGTCCCCACACCCAACACATTCACCTCAGACGCCAAACCCATGACGCACCTCCCCACCACCGGAGGCCGTCCCAACAGACTTCTTCAATCCCTCTCCACGACACAACGCAACCAAATCCATCCCACCACCCGAACTCATCCCGCCACGCGGACCACGCGATAACCAAACACCCAACCCAGGCCAACACGCCAACAAACCGATCGCTCCACAACTCAACCTCGGACGCCTCACCAACCACCTCACCGCACGACACACACGCTGCGGCCCACGCAACGCACACGCGTGCGCACGCTCCCACCTCGACAGCGTCGTCACACTCCAACCATCCCCCAAAACCTCCACCGCCTCTATCGCACCACGCAACGCCCACGCCATCCCCTCACCCGTAAATGGCTCGATGTAACCACACGCATCGCCCACCACCAGCAACCGCTCATCCCCCAAACCCCGCGAGCGCGACAACAAAGGCGTCCCACGCATCCGAACCACCCGATGCTCTCTCGCCTCTCGTCCTGATCCACTCTCAATCCCGTCCATCAATCCCACACCATCCCCACCACGCCGAACAATCTCATCCATCAACCGCCAAGGACCCCCAGCACGCTTCACTCGATCCGGATCCAACGCAGCCGCAACATGCACCCGACCATCCCCCAGCCGAACCCGACCCACATATCCGCCCACTCCCACATCCATCTCCAACCGACCCGCCTCCAACCGACTTTCACCTGCCTCCAACATCGCAGACACACCCATCCGCGAACCCCGCTCGATCCGCCAACCCGACCAGCTCAATCCATCCAACGACGTCCCACCCAATCCGTCACACACCATCACCACACCCGCACGCACACGCACTCGACTCACACCCTCCCCAACACCAACACAACGCTCAACTTCCACCGTCCGACGATCACCCTCAACACCCTCAAGCACCCGCGCCCGCGCACCACCCCAAAACTTACCACCCAGCCTCTCAAACTCCGCCACCATCCCCGCATCAAACTTCGCACGATCCACCGCCCAACCGTGCCCAATCTCCAACCGCGCCTCACGCCCGCCCTGACGCAATCTCATCCCCTCAATACGCGCCGCTCCCTCTAACAATCCCAACAATCCCAACCGCTCCAAACTCAAAACACCATGCTCACTCAAACAACCGCCACAAGCCTTCTCCCTCGGAAACATCGCACGATCCACCAGCAATACGCCATAACCACGACGCAATAAACCCAGCGCACAGCCCGCACCCGCAGGCCCCGCACCAATCACCAACGCATCAACCTCAAACTCTTCATCCACTTCATCGCCTCATTTCAATCGCTGACTTCGCTTCAATCCGCCGCCTCGCATCGCTCCGTTCGCACCCCTCACCTCACTCCGTCATCACCACGCCACTCCAAACACAACCGCCACGGAAAAACCTCCTCAACTCGAGCACCCACAAGCCCACTCCGATCCGCCATCCCCTGCATCTCATCACGCGTGTACGCCGCCCGAACACTCGCCGGGCCGTCGTGATGCACCAGCCGACTACGACTCAACATCCGCCCCCCCAGCCACGCCGCACACCAGCCCGCTCGACTCCTCCTCAAATCACTCACCAACAACAACCCAGGACGCGCTACCAACACCAATCCCAACAACCTCTCAACCTCCGGCGGATCAAAATGATGCAAAAACAACGTGCAAGTCACCAAATCGTAGCGCTCCAACGGCAAACCGTCGAACACATTCCCCACCAATACACGCGACTCAATACCCATCTCACTCGCCCGCGCAACCGCCAGCCGCAAACCCAACTCCGCCTGATCCAACATCGATAACTCAACCCCAAAACCCGCACGCTTCAACCGACTCGCTACACCCAACGCAACATCACCCCCGCCACTCGCGATATCCAACATCCGCACCCGCCCACCAACCCCATATCCACGCCTCGAAAACTCAACCAACGCCCGACCCGACAAACCACCCACGACCCCAGATATCGCATTGATCCGCCTTAAACCCGCCAACGCACGCGCGTGCTCCAACGCTTCCACATCTGGCTCATCCATCAACTCTCTCACACGTTGCCTTCTCACACACCCCACTCTAACCGACACCCAACCACCCTTGCCCCCCTCGAACCTACTAATATTTTGCAAGCCCGCTCCCCAATGAACCCACCAACCCTAAAGCACCCCGTTTCATCGGCTTGTAACGTCCCTGACGGCCAATACCACCCCAAAGAAACAAGATTTTTCTGAAAAATTGTGATTTTGGGGCTTCATTTTTTGGCCCCGCCCCTACACAATCCTGCAATATGCCTAAGACCGTTCCCATGCAGTTCGAGCCGGTCGATCTTGTCACCGGTCACTTCAAAGAAGTCACCGGCTACTACAGCTATCGCCCCAAGGGAACACGCGACTGGCTCCTGGTCCTCACACTCAACGGCCACGGTCGATTCGGCCACCCGGGCGGGGAAATCGTCACCAGCACCAACGACCTCGTCCTGCTCAAACCAGGAACTCCTCACGACTACGCCGTCGCCAACGGCCATCCCAAATGGGAACTCGTCTGGGCACACTTCAAACCCCGCGCAGACTGGACGCCCTGGCTCGATTGGCCCGAAGAAGCACCAGGACTCACACGCATCAGCCTCTACGACCCCACGCTCGCAAGACTCATCATCGCCCGCTTCACCGACGCTCACCGACTCGCCACCGGCCCGCTCAAACACCGCGATGAACTCGCCATGAACGCCCTCGAAGAACTCCTACTCTGGTGCGACGTCATCAACCCCAAAGCCGAAACCGCTGAACTCGACGACCGCATCCGCGCCGCAACCGACTGGCTCTGCAGAAACCTCGAAAAACACGTCACACTCGACATCCTCGCAGAAGCCGTCGGCATGTCCGTCTCCAGACTCGCCCACCTCTTCCGAGAACAAATCGGAACCCCGCCGCTCCAATTCCTCGAAGCTCAACGCATGCGCCGCGCCAAACAACTCCTCGAAGTCACCAGCCTCTCCGTCAAACAAGTCGCCGCCGAAGTCGGATTCGATAACCCCTTCTACTTCACTCTCCGATTCAAAAAATCATCCGGCGTCAGCCCCACCGAATACCGCAAACGACTCGGACTCGAAGACATCACACCAGACGATACCGAAATCAACGAAGCCGAACTCGCCGCCGCAGAAGCCGCCGATACCGAAGACTAAACCACCAACTCACCCCCCAATTCACCCCCCAATTCACCCACCAACTCACACAGCGACTCACACAGCGACTCACCCACACCCCAAACACTCGCCAAGCACGCACAACAACTCTCCGAGTACGCTCAACCATTCTCTGAGCTCACTCAACCATTCTCTGAGCTCACTCAACCACTCTCTGAGCTCGGCCAACCCTCCCCCGGCCCCCGGGCCATCCTTCCATCACGCCTGAGCACCGCTTCGGCCCCATAAAAACCCCAACTCCCGCACAGAAACACATATCCAACGCCATCTTCTGCGACAATCTGGCATGTTTTGGAATATATCTTGCAAAAACTGCCAGATGTGACAGAATATGCCCAACTCATCCCACCGAGGAAGTTGCTCTATGGGCTCGACCGCTCTTGATCGCTCCACCGTCGAATCACTCGTCCGCCAAGTCCTGCGCGAACGACTCGCCGGCCGTATCCAAGCACCTCCCTCCGTCGGCTCCACCCACCTCAGCCCCAACCCAACAGCCCACCGAGCAGGGGGGTCACTCCAAGCCTCGCCACCTCACCCGCTCGTCGTCAACGTCTCGGCACGACACGTCCACGTCACACAAGCCGACCTCGAAATACTCTTCGGAACCGGCACCAAACTCACCAAACTCAAAGACCTCTACCAAGCAGGCGAATTCGCCAGCGAACAACTCGTCACCATCGTTGGACCACGTCAACGCATCATCCCCAACGTCCGAATCCTCGGACCCTGCAGAAACTACACCCAAGTCGAACTCTCATACACCGACGGCGTCTACCTCGGCATCGACCTCCCGCTACGCATCTCCGGCGATCACGCTGGCTCTCCAGGCATCACACTCCTCGGACCCGCCGGCGCACTCTCAATCAACCAAGGCGTCATCCGCGCCAAACGTCACGTCCACATGTCCGAAGCCGATATGAAACACTTCAACGTCCGCGACGGAGACCGCATGAAACTCCGCATCGACGGACCCTGCGGACTCACTTTCGATGACCTCGTCGTTCGATACCACCCCAAAGTCATCCTCGAAGTCCATATCGATACCGACGAAGGAAACGCCTGCGACCTCGAATCCGCCACCGGTATGGCACTCGTCCGCTAAATCAAAACCAACACAAGTCATCCAACGCCTCAACGCCAACCAACACACAAAACAATCCCGTCAGCCAATCAAACCCTTTCAGCGAGGAACACATGCCTGCTTCTGCACTCGGACTACTCGAAACACGCGGACTCGTTGCACTGATCGAAGGATCAGATGCCATGCTCAAAACCGCCAACGTACGCATCCTCGGCTACGACAAAGCCGGTAGCGGACTCGTCACCGCCTACATCGAAGGCGACGTCGCCGCCGTCAAAGCCGCCGTCGATGCCGGCGCCGAAGCCGCAGGGCGCGTCGGCGAAGTCGTCGCAGTCCACGTCATCGCTCGTCCACACGACGAACTCGGCGCAACGCTCCCCAAACCCACCCCAAAGAAGTAATCCGCTGTTGCCATCCGCCATCGCTCGCTCGTCTACAACATCACCAACAACAACCCGCTTTCTCTAACACCGAATCGAATTCGAGGAGTCAATCATGGACGCACTGGGAATGATCGAAGTCAAAGGCTGGGTCGGCGTCGTCGAAGCCACCGATGCCATGTGCAAAGCCGCTAACGTCACCGTCGTCAAAGTCATCGAAATCGGCGGCGCTCACGTCACCACCGTCGTCCGCGGTGATGTCGGAAGCGTCAAGGCCGCCGTCGATGCCGGAAGCGCCGCCGTCTCACGCGTCGGCACGCTCGTCGCCGCACACGTCATCGCTCGACCCCACGCAGACCTCCTCGCAAGCTTCACAGGCTGAACGCGTGAAAAGTGAAAACGTGAATGATGAGCGATGAATCATGAATGATGAGCGATGAGCAACAAGCCTTAAGCGCTGAGCGATCCCTAGCGAATCTGATTCATCGCTCATCGCTGATCGTTCCTAGTTCATCACTCTACCACCCACAACGAACCATCAATCACTTTCAGCCAACCGCCAAACCCCTCACATGCTCGTCCTCGTCGCAAACCTCGGCTCGACCAGCTTCAAGTTCAAAGTCCTCGACTCGGACAAGAACTTCGCCGTCGTCGCGCGCGGAAGCTACGAACGCATCGGACAACCCAACCAACCCTGGAACAGCCACGCACAAGTCATCGACGATATCCTCAACACTCTCAACACCAACGGCCAACAACCACACGCCATCGGCTTCAAGGCCGTACACGGCGGGCCCATCTCAACCGCCGTCCGCGTCGATGATCACGTCATCCAAACCATGCAACAATTCGCAGACCTCGCACCCGCACACAATCCCGTCTATATCGCCGCGATGAAACTCTTCGCCGAGAAACTCCCAGGCGTCCCACAAGTCGCCGCCTTCGAAACCGCTTTCCACCAAACCATCCCACCCGCACGTCAAGCCTACGCCGTCCCCATCGATTGGATCGAAAAACACGGCATACGCCGCTACGGATTCCACGGCGCAAGCCACCGCTACTGCATCAACCGCGCGATGCAACTCGCGCCGAACGCTCGACGTATCATCAACTGCCACCTCGGCGGTAGCTCCAGCCTCTGCGCCGCCGTCGACGGAAAAAGCATCGCCTGCAGCCTCGGACTCACTCCGCAAACCGGCCTGCCCCATAACAACCGCGTCGGAGACTTCGACCCCTTCGCTCTACTCAAACTCACCAAACTCGGACACAGCCTCGACGACATCCTCAACACACTCTCCAAAAAATCCGGACTCCTCGGACTCTCCAATCTCAGCAACGACCTCCGCGACATCGAACAAGCCGCCGACTCCGGCAACACACACGCCAAGCTCGCCATCGATGTCCTCATCGAAAGCATCCGACACTACCTCGGCGCCTTCATCGTCGCGGCAGGGGGGATCGACCTCCTCAGCTTCACCGGAGGCATCGGCGAAAACGCCTCACGCATCCGCGC
This sequence comes from Planctomycetaceae bacterium, assembly GCA_027487775.1. Taxonomy (GTDB): domain Bacteria; phylum Planctomycetota; class Phycisphaerae; order Tepidisphaerales; family Tepidisphaeraceae; genus JAIYCY01. Next base: position 308,673 of record JAIYCY010000021.1, on the reverse strand, counting down.
CGGCGTCTGCGAGAGCCTCTCGTTCCTCGGCATCGATCTCGATCCACATCTGAACCAGACACGTTCCCAGGAAGTACGCATCAGTCGCGATCAATCCCGCGCTTCGATCTGGATCATCCCCACCGACGAAGAACGAGTCGTCGCACAACAAACCGTCGAAACACTCACTCATATCCACTGACAACTGACAACTGACAACTGACAACTGGCAACTGGCAACTGGCAACTGACAACAAACCTCTGTCCATTCAACCCAACAAGGAGCACACCATGGCACTCGGAGACGCAATCGGAATGATCGAAACCAAAGGCAACATCGCCGCCGTCGAAGCGCTCGATACCGCGCTCAAGGCCGCCAACGTCTCGTTCGTCAGCCGACACAAAGTCGGTAACGGACTCGTCGCCGTCACCATCGCAGGCGACGTCGCCGCCGTACGCGCCGCCATCGACGCCGCCGCAGAAGCCGCCGCCAAACTCGGCGACGTCGTCAGCGTACACGTCATCGCACGACCACACGCAGACGTCGCAAAAATCTAATCCCGACCGATCCGCACACGAATACACGCTCACCCATCCGTAAAGCCGTACTTCCGTGGAGCTGATCTTCGACGCTTCGATCCGATTCCCACTCGCAGGTGTCAACATGTTCATCGCTCGCGTCACAGGTCACGTCGTCTGCACCCAAAAAGACAAATCCCTCGGCGGACAAAAACTGTTCGTCGTCGAACCACTCAACGTCACCTACGACGCCAACAAAAAACCCACCAGCCTCGGAAACACCGGTCGCGCCATCGTCTGTATCGACACCGTCGGTTGCGGCGAAGGACAACTCGTTCTCGTCGTCCAAGGTTCCAGCGCCAGAATGACACAACAAACACAAAAACTGCCCGCCGACGCCGTCATCGTCGGAATCATCGACTCCGCTCAAATCAACGGACAATCATTCCACCCAACCACAAACTAATCACGCACATAAAACCACCAACGGCTACCACCCATGTCACAAGCACTCGTCCATGATGTCGTCGCCGAAGTCATGCGCCGCCTCGCAGCCAGCGGCCACTCTCCATCCACTCCTCCGCAACACAACCCGCAGCATTCCAGCGCCTCATCAACCCCATCCCGACCCGCCGCAGGACTCGGCGTCCATGCGTCCGTCGATGCCTGCGTGCAAGCCGCTACCAGAGCACAAGAACAACTCGCCCAACTCGACCTCGCCCAACGCGACGCCATCATCAAACTCATCAAACAAATCGCCGTCACCAACGCAGAATCATGGGGACGCATCGAACTCGATGAAACCAAAATCGGCAGACTCGATCACAAAATCGAAAAACTACACTCCATGGCCGGAATCCCTGGCGTCGAATTCCTCACCACCCACGCCTTCAGCAGCTCACACGGACTCGGACTCGACGAATTCGCTCCCTTCGGCGTCATCGGCTGCATCACGCCCGTCACACACTCCATCCCGACTCTCACCTGCAACGCGATCAACATGATCGCCTCAGGAAACTCACTCGTCATCAATCCACACCCCAGCGGCGCCAACTGCGCCGCACTCGCCGTCGCCACCTACAACCAAGCCATCCACGCCAAGTTCGGCATCGAACAACTTCTCACCTGCATCCACACACCCACGCTCGACACCGCTCAACAACTCTTCGATCATCGCGGCGTTCCGCTTCTCGTTGTCACCGGCGGCGCAGCTGTCGCTCGCGCCGCCCTCGCCTCACGCAAACGCGCCATCGTCGCAGGACCCGGAAACCCACCCGTCGTCGTCGATGAAACCGCCTGCCTCACACAAGCCGCACGATCCATCGTCCGGGGCGCAGCCTACGACAACAACCTCCTCTGCATCGGCGAAAAGGAAGTCTTCGTCGTCGACACCGTCGCCAATCAACTCATCGACGCCATGACACGCGCCGGAGCCGCCGTTCTCAACGCCGAACAAATCGCACGACTCACCGCCGCCGCACTCCCACTCGATCCCAAGGACCAAAAACACCACGTCCATAAAGACTTCGTCGGACGAGACCCCGCCATCCTCGCTCGCGCCGCTGGCACTAACATCCCCGACGGAACCCAACTCCTCATCGGCGAAACACCCTTCGATCACCCCTTCGTCGATGTCGAACAAATGATGCCCTTCGTACCCATCGTAAGATGCAAAAACGTCGACGAAGCCATCGAACGCGCCCTCGCAGCCGAACACGGCTACCGACACACCGCCATCATCCACTCGCGAAACACCGACACCATCACCCGCTTCGGAAAACGCGCCGCCACCACCATCTTCGTCGCAAACGGACCCTGCGTCGCCGGACTCGGTAACGGCGGCAGCGGCTACGGTAGCTACTCCATCGCAACACCCACCGGCGAAGGGATCACCACACCTCTCACCTTCACTCGCTTCCGACGCATCGCACTCGTCAACTCTCTCCGAATGATCTAAACAACATCCAACCATTCAAAACAAAACGCCAAACACCAAGCACCAACACACCCGACCCACGCAACGCAATTCAACAACGACACGCCGCTCCAAAGGCCAAACCCATGCTCTACGGACAAGTCATCGGTCGAGCACACGCAACGGTGAAACATCCGTCCATGCAGGGCTGGCCTCTCATCCTCGTACAACCCTTCGGACCCAACGGCTCACCCGACGGTGACCCTCAACTCTGCGCCGATCCACTCGGCACCGGCGCCGGCCAACTCGTCGTCATCAACTCCGACGGAAAATTCGCCCGCGAAACCATCGGACATGACAAAAGCCCCGTCCGATTCATCATCTGCGGCATCATCGACCCAGCCACCCTCAAAAAGACCTAATCGACCGACAAATCACCATCACCCGAAAAACACTCACCTCCAAAGACCCACAACCGTCATGTACATGACCGCCCGACAACTCGAAGCACACCTCCGCGAACACTCAATCGCGCACGCTTCAACATCGGGCCAGATCTCCGAAATCCAGCTGCCCTGGAACACACGACTCACGCCCGCCGCTGTCGATCTCGTTCGCGCGCGCAAACTCATCATCCGATTCGTCGATCAATCCTCCATCAATGCAACATCTCCCTCAGGCTTCACTCCAAAAGCCAACCCCGCAAACATCTTCCGATGGTGGTGCTGCCCGAAAACCGGAACCGGCGCCATCCGAGCCGCTCTCATCATGGCAGGACGACAAACCGACCTTCAGCCCATGACCATCCTCGATGACCCCAGCAACATCAGCTCTGCCATCCAAGCTCTCGATCACGCCGTCCAGCACAACTCCTGGGCCGGCGGTGTTCTCGTCGTCGAACACGCCGCACGCGCGACCATCGAATGCAACCGACACGCCTCCCTCCGCGCAGCCGTCATCACCAGCCTCGCCGGACTCGACCTCGCTCTCCGCGAAGCCGCCATCAATGTGATGATCGTCGAACTCACCGCCCATCCGCTGATGACACTCAGCAACCTCCTCTCACGATTCACCACAGGCCCACGAGGCAACATCCCCAACTGGGCCAAGACAAAATCCGCCTCCCATCCACCCAGACCCTGCAACTGCCCCAAAGGAGGCCACTGATGCGCATCGGCAAAGTCATCGGTCGCCTCACACTCCAACCCGCACACCCGTCCCTCATCGGCGGACGATTTCTCATGGTCGAAGTCCAAGACCGCTTCGCACTCGCAGGCCAGCCACGCCGCACCAGCGAAGTCGTCGTCGTCTATGACGACCTCGGCGCAACACTCCAGGACACCATCGCCTTCACCGAAAGCCGCGAAGCAACCATGCCCTTCTACCCCGAAAAAATGGTCCCGCTCGACGCCTACAACTGCGCCATACTCGATCGCATCGAAGTCGACATCAACGAAATCCGTCAATGAACAATCAACGCTGAGCAATGAACGCTAAGCAATGAATTCAGACACCAACCACTGACAACTCCACCTGAGGTCTTCCCATGAACGAGTTTCCCAGCGAATTCAAGTTGAAAGAAGCCATGTGCGACGTAGGCCGCAAAATCTGGCTCAAAGGCTTCTGCGCCGGCAACGAAGGCAATCACTCCTATCGCATCGGCAAAGATCGATTCCTCTGCACGCCCACCGGAATCAGCAAAGGCGAACTCCGCGCCGACGACCTCTGCGTCGTCGACGGCAACGGCAAACAACTCGCTGGCAAACGAAAACGAACCAGCGAATTCCTCATGCACGCCGCCATCTACAAAGCACGACCCGACTGCAACGCCGTCATCCACTCCCATCCCCCACACGCCACCGCATTCGCCATCGCAGGCGTCGACCTGCCCACCTGCATCCACCCCGAAGCCGAAGTCTTCCTCGGACCCGTCAAAACCGCACACTACGTCACGCCCGGCGACACCCGACTCGGCGAATCGCTCTTGCCCTACGTCAAAGACTCCAACGTCATCCTCATGGGCAATCACGGCATCGTCAGCTTCCACCCCACACTCGAACAAGCCTACTACAACCTCGAAATCGTCGACGCTTACGCCCGCATCCTCCTGCTCACCAAATCACTCGGCAGCGTCCGAACCCTCACCAGCGACGAAATGACCGAACTTGTCCAACTCAAAGCACGCTTCGGTATCCCCGACCCACGCGCTGAAGACGCAAAAAAAGGCGCCATCGCCTGCGGCGCAAGCGACTACGTCAGCCGCGTCAACACAGAATCCGGCATGCGCGGCCGAATGATGGGCGATGCAGGCATCAGCGCCGTACAACCACAAAACCCACTCGAACGCGCCATCGCTGAACTCACTCCCAACCAATACACCGAAGCTGACATCGAACAACTCGTCCAAATCATCACCAACCAAATCATGGCCGCCTGACCCATCCGCCTCATCGGCCCCCTCGGCAATCCATGAAATCGCTCGACCAAAAACTCGCACGCATCCACGCCGACCCAGCCAAGTCACGCGACTTCATCCTCGCCGATGCCAAAGACGCCGACATGGCCACAGGACTCGCCGCCACCGGTGTCGATCCACGCACGCGACGACCTCGATCCCTCGCACAATACCGTGAGCAAATCCGCGAAAACGTCCGCCAAGGACTCATCGACATCATGCTCATGTCCTGCTCCACCAGCGAACTGCTCACCATCCACGAACGAATCTTCGACCAATCAACCATCACACCCGCCTGCCGCGCAAACGACACCACCGACATCCACCTCCCCGCCGGCGGAAACTACGGCTCACAACCCTCGCGACCCTTCAGAACCGCAAACCTCGATCACATCCAAGCCGGAAAACTCGACCCCCAAAGCCACGAACGATCCCTCGGCGCAAACCTCGGCCTCTACTCCATCACACCCAACAACGACATCGACTTCGACCTCCCTGCACTCCTTGCCTACAAAGAGTTTCGCGAAGAAGCCGAACGCAAAAAATTCCGACACTTCCTCGAAGTCTTCGACCCCAACGCCTGCAACAATCACTGCCCCACAGACCTCGGACGATTCATCAACGACCTCATCGTCCGAACTCTCGCAGGCGTCCCGTCACGCGGCAGACCCGTCTTCCTCAAAATCGCATACCACGGCCCACGCGCCATGGAAGAACTCGCCTCCTACGACCCTCACCTCATCCCCGGAATACTCGGAGGATCCAGCGGAACCACCTTCGACGCCTTCCAACAACTCCACGAAGCACGAAAATTCGGCGCTCGCGCAGCCCTCTACGGACGAATGATCAACAACAGCGAACACCAAACCACATTCATCCAACACCTCAGACTCCTCGCCGACGGACTTCTCAACGAACCCGCAGAAGCCGTACGTAGCTATCACGGCGAACTCCAAAAAATCGGCATCACGCCCTGGCGAGATCTCAAGGACGACCTCCAACCCACACGCAGAAACACCAGCTACGACGGAACCAAAACCCAAGTCAGCCTGCCAAACTCCCCACCCACCACAAACACCAAGCAAACTCAGGCCGACCGCGTCGCCGCCATGCGCGCACGCATCGCCGGTCGAAAATAATCTCACAACCCACACCCAGACGGGTCCATCTTCCCGACCTCTGTCGAGCAACAACATGCTGATCGCCGAGCGACAAACACGACTCAGACAAATCCTCGCCGAGCAGGGGATGATGAGCCTCGAAGCACTCGCTCAGCAACTCGATGTCAGCCCGTCCACCATCCGACGCGACCTCGCTGAACTCGAACAAGCAGGACGCGTCCGACGCACGCACGGCGGGGCGGTCTGGCTCGGCGCCGACTCCACACGCGAACCGGGCAGACCCTACGCCTTCGAACAACGTCTCGCCTATCGATCAGAATCAAAACAAAAAATCGCCCGCGCAGCACGAAAACTCATCCGACCCGGCGAAACCATCCTCCTCGACGGCGGTACCACCACCTATGCTCTCGCCTCCGAACTCCTCGGAACGCCACTCCAACTCGTCACCAACAGCCTCCCCATCGCCAGCCTCTTCCAAAACGACGAACACGTCGAACTCATCCTCAGCGGCGGCGTCGTCTACCCTCGATACGGCGTACTCCTCGGACCCGCCGCTGAAGCCATGCTCGCCTCCATCCACGCACAACGACTCTTCCTCAGCGTCGCAGGACTCCATGAGGGCGGCCTCTACAACCAAAATATGCTCCTCGTCCAAGCAGAACGCGTCATGATGCGACAAAGCCAACAAACCATCCTACTCATCGACTCCAGCAAATTCGGACAACAAGCACTCGTCAGACTCGGCGACGTCGAATCCGTCGAAACCGTCATCACCGACGCCAATCCACCACGCGCCATCGCCGATCACCTCGCAGAACGCGGCGTACAACTCATCGTCGCAGACGACCACTGATCGTCCCATCAAAAGGCAAATCTTCATCACTCAACGTCTCGATCGATCACCATCCGATGTGACCCAGCCCGCAAAGAATCACAAACGCAATCAATCTCAAACTCACTCGATCTCAAACTCAATCGATCTCAAACTCACACGTCACCACCGCCTTGATCACCTTCGAAATACTCGACGTGTCGCTCATCCCAGAATTGTCTATCTCCGTCGTCAAAGGCGGCGTGATCTGAAACACACCCTGACTCGCCGAACGCAGCGATCCCAACTCGCTCCCGCCTCCCTCCAACAATCGCGTCGCACGCTCACGCGCATTCCCACTCGCCGCCGAAATCATGTCCAACTTCATCCCCTCCAAACCACTAAACAAATATCGCGGCGCTTCCGCATCCAACTCAATCCCCGCCGTCAACAAATCAGAAACCCCGCGGCTAAACGTCTCCACCTGCCTCACCCGCGCCGAACTACCCCATATCGATTGCCTCAACACATACATCTCGATCGTGTTCGTCGCGTTCCCATCCTTGTCTCGCATCGACTGAGGCGTCACCGATACCACGCCAATCCCTATCGAATCCGCCGAAAAGCCCTCCACACCCAACCGCTCTAGCAACGCACGACGCGCCGCCTCCAACTTCCCCGACGCCGTTGCAATATCAGGCCCCCTCGCAATCAACGTCCCTGACCACATCGCAAAATCACTCTCGATCGGCCTCTCCGCAAAACCCTTCACCGTGATCGTCCGACCACGCAAACTCACCTTCTCAAAACTCGTCCTCGCCAACTGAACACTCAAAAGCACCGCCAACGGCATCGTCAACGCAAATATCACCAGCCACACCACACCCACACGCGAACCCATCGAAAAACGCGACGCCCCGCCACCAAATACCGACATCACTCACCTCCATGTGAGAGTAAAGTTGTTCCCCCAAAATGAGCCGGTCCTGATCTATCACGACAACAGCAGGGGGGATAGACGAAATCTTTGCGCGGTGAATCGATTGTGAACCAACCGTGGATCAATCCCCCACACGCCCCGCATCAAACCACCAACCCCCAACGCCCGAACACCGCATGCGCTTCAGCACGAGCAAACCCATTCACCGCAACCCACGCGGACGTACCACGATCGACTTCGGCCCCGTCGGACAATGATTCTCACACAACCCACAACCCACACACGCTGCCTCATCCACGATCACACCCGATCCCACCGCCTCCGAAGACAAGCGAATCGCCTTCGTCCCGATCGGACAGTCGTCCACACAAATCCGACAAGAATCACCCCGACTCCGCAAACATGACTCCGCCGACCACTCCGCAAGACCCATCTCGATGTCAAACATCCGAGTCGGCACCAATGCACCGCTCGGACAACTCATCATGCAACTCAAATCCGAACAGACCACACACGCCCGCTCCGATGCAATGATGAACGGCGCTCCGCCCGCAACACTCTCGTCCATCCGAATGCACTCGGCGGGGCAAACCTCCACACACTTCCCGCAACGCGAACACGCACTGAGAAAATCGTCCTCCGTCAGCGCACCAGGCGGTCGCAAAATCCGCAGCGATACCGATACCCCTGAATTCTTCTTCCCCGCAAGCCCCGCCGCGCCGAGCGACTGCTCCAGCCCACGCGAAACCTCGTTCACCTTCTCCTCAACCGCCTCCACCACCGGGCCCAATAGCTTACGCAACGACTGCCGAAAAAACCGCCGCCGATCTAGCGGTCGATCGTCGCCCGAACTTGCGCCCTTGGAATCCGATTCTGACATCAACCTTCCCAGCATCGCCCGAAGCAACGCCAAGAGCAATCCCCAACATCGTCACGCCAAATCCAACCAACCACACAATCTCAAATCGTCAAAAGCTGCCCGATCCGCTCGACAAGTCGCTCGATGTTGAACGGCTTCTTCACAAACTCGTCCGCGCCGCTCTTAAGCAGATCGTTGATCTCGTCCTGATTCACCACGCCCGAAACGATGATGATCTTCGTCGAGTTAAACTCCTCACGCTCACGCAACGTCTTGCAGACCACGTTCCCGTTCACATCCGGCAACATGTAATCCAAAATCACCAAATCAGGCTTAAACTCATTCGTGATCAAGCCGGCCGTGTAACCCGAGTCGGCGGTTCGCACTTCGAATCGACCGTCACGCTCCAGCACATCCACAAACAACTCCACAATCTCAGGATCGTCATCCACCACCAAAATCTTGCTCTTCCCAGAATCCAACGCGTCCGGCGGAATCCCGTTGTCCTTCATGAACTGAATCAACGCGTCACGCGGAATACGACGAAATCGCGATCCGGGTACACGAAAACCCTTCAATCGACCCGAATCAAAACAGCGAATGATCGTCTGCTGACTCACCTTGCAAATCTCGGCGGCCTCTCCGGTCGTGAATACGGTCTTCATGGTCGATTCCTCTCGTTTCCTTCGGCACCCCATCTCAATCCAACGGGGCACACTCTTTCTCGCAGCCAGACAACCCAAACTCACATCGGATCGCCCGAATCTGCAAACTCTATTTATCTATCCTTCCCATTTCAACATCGACGCCTTCGAACACCCACTTGACTCGCAACCTCGAGTTTAACACTTCAATGGATTGGGAAATCAGGGTGAACTGGGTAAGCATACGCCATGTCCGGTGATTCCACGCCCCTATTCCATCCATTCCCGGACCCAGCACCGCCCGAAGACCTTCATCTTCTCGGACCCCTTCACGACGACCAACCCCCTCAAGAGTATCCTCCACCTCCGACCACAAACCCTCGCGACGGAGAACTCATGCACAACGCCTCATCCAAATCCTCCACTCCCAAGCCAGCCCGACGCAAAACCAAACCCGTCCTCCGCACACTCGATCACGCCTCAGCCTCAACCACGGCCCGCAACCACCCCACACAAAACAACCCTCTCAAACCCGTCCCAAAATCCAAACGCCCCAAAACACCCCGCTCTCACAAACCCGCCGACATGACTCTCGACGAGTGGCAACGCGCTCTACGACGCGAATTCGGGCGAATCCAAGACTTCCAACTCAAACGCTTCGACACCACCACACCCCTCGGCGAGTTCCGATGCACCAACCCCCAAACCTCCCGCACCTACCGCCTCTTCATCCGCTCCAATCGGCCCGGCGAAAACTTCTGCACCTGCCCCGACTTCAGAATCAACACCCTCGGTACCTGCAAACACCTCGAATTCGCACTCAAACATCTCGAAAACGACCAACGCGCCGGAACACTCCTGGCCAGCGGATTCCATCCGCCCTTCACCGAAGTCTTCCTCCGCTTCGGCGCAGAACGACGCGTCGTCGTTCGACGCGGCGCTGACTGCCCCGACGATGCCTGGCGCGACATCTCGCAACACCTCGACCACGACAGCGCCATCTCACGCGCCTCACTCGGATCACACTTCGAATGGATCATCGATCGACTCAAACGCAACGGACACGACGTCCGACTCGACGACGAAGCCATCAGCTTCGTCGCCCAAACCCGCGACGCCGTCCGACTCAACGACAGACTCGATAAACTCCTGCCACGCGGACTCCGATCCCCACTGCTCGATCGACTCGTCAAAACACCCCTCTACCCCTACCAAAAACAAGGCGCTCTCTTCCTCGCTCGCGCTGGCAGAAGCGTCCTCGCTGACGACATGGGACTCGGAAAAACCGTCCAATCACTCGCCGCCGTCGAACTCCTCGCTCGCGCCGCAGGCGTCGAACGCGTCCTCGTCGTCACACTCACCTCCACCAAACACCAATGGAAACACGAAATCCAAAAATTCACCGACCGATCCACACGCGTCATCGCAGGCTCACAAGAGGCCCGCATCACGCAACTCGAATCCGATGAATTCTACAAAATCACCAGCTACGACCTCCTCCGCGCAGACCTCGATCACGTACGAAAATTCTCGCCCGACCTCGTCATCCTCGACGAAGCTCAACGCATCAAAAACTGGAAAACACGAACCGCCCAAATCGTCAAACGCCTCCAGTCCCAATACGCCATCGTCCTCACCGGAACACCCATCGAAAACCGACTCGAAGAACTCCACTCCATCCTCGAATTCGTCGACCGATACCGACTCGGACCCCTCTTCCGATTCCTACACGAACACCAAATCACCGACGAAACCGGCAAAGTCATCGGCTACGAAAAACTCGACCAAATCGCCCACACGCTCAAACCCGTCATGCTCCGAAGAACACGCGACGAAGTACTCAAACAACTCCCACGCCGCATCGACACCACACACTTCGTCCCCATGACCCCACAACAACAAACACTCCACGACTCATTCAAAGAAATCGTCGCCAAACTCGTCTTCAAATGGCGAAAACACCGATTCCTCTCAGAAGCCGACCAAAAACGCATGCAAGCCGCACTCCAGTCCATGCGCATGACCGCCAACAGCACCTACCTCATCGATCCAGATTCCGCACACGGTTCAAAACCAGACGAACTCATCAACCGTCTTCTCGAAATTCTCGAAGACCCAAAACAAAAAGTCGTCGTCTTCAGCCAATGGGTACGAAGCCACGAACTGCTCATGCAACGACTCCATCAACTCAACATCCAATACGCCTTCCTACACGGCGGAATACCCGGCGAACAACGCGACGACATCATCCAACGCTTCTCCTCTGATCCCAACTGCCGCGTCTTCCTCTCCACCGACGCCGGCGGCATCGGACTCAACCTCCAATCCGCCGCCAGCGTCCTCATCATGGACCAACCCTGGAACCCAGCACTCCTCGAACAACGCATCGCTCGCGTCCATCGACTCGGACAAAAACACCCCGTCTCCGTACTCCACTTCGTCAGCCAAGGCTCCATCGAAGAAGGAATACTCAGCCTCCAATCCTTCAAACGAAACCTCTTCGCCGGAATCCTCGACGGCGGCGCTGACACCGTCCACCTCGGCGGATCCAAACTCCAACAATTCGTCCAAAGCATCGAAAAAGCCACACACGCCATCGGCGATCCACTCATCGTCGAATCAAACCACAACAACCACGATCCCAATACCCCCGACGAAGCAAAACCCTCAACATCCAACCCCATCCCATCCAACGACCCATGGCAATCACTCCTACAACAAGGCCAACATCTCCTCGCCACACTCGCACAAGCACTCGCACAACCATCGCAACCAACTGATCCATCACACACGCACCACGCCTCGCACACGCACCACGCCTCGCACACGACCGAGCCCAGCCCGACCGCCGAACACACCACGCCCACTCTCGAAATCGCCCGCGACCACGCCGGTCGACCACGACTCAGCATCACGCTCCCCAACGACTCAGCACTCCAACAATTCACCCAAGCCCTCACCAACCTCGCACAATGCTTCACAAAATAAATCCAGCACACCACCGAAAGCATCCCCAACCCCAACTCACCAAACGCAAGCAAACGCGAACGAGTCCGCGCTAACGTGCAGGAGTGCGCGCGAGCGCGCGGTTTGCACGTTCTGCGCACACCGAACGCGCACGCGAGTCGTGGCCGATCGCGCAAACTGAACTCATCTTCGCATGCATCAACGGGTCAACAGACTGGCGTTCTCGAACGCTTTTGCGCTTCCCGTGGCTTGATCTTGACCATTTTCGCGAAAATCCGATTTTGCGCTGCGCACCTGCGGACGCAGACGCGCAGCGCGCACGTTGATTTGGAGCGTGTCGTTCCTGCATCACCCACCAATCGAACTCGACAGATGGGCTTTCATGCGCCACGCATCGCAACAATCACATCGCGACCGACGACTAGCGAGGCGCAGACTTCAACGTCTCGACGATCGCGTGATATGCCGGCTTCGGCTGAAGCTGTCGATCAAATATCAGCGGATGATTCACACGCCCTCGTACCGGAAAATAATTGAGCCACGTCGTCCCGTCGTCATAACCCCAAAACGTGATCCGCGTCACACTCGGAAAACCCAACAACAACCGGAAAATCCCCGCATATCGCTCCGCCAATCGCTCCTGCATCTCCGCCGGAAAACCCTCGCGATACGGGTCCAGACCCGCCCGCTCCGTTGCCGTCACATCCGCGCCGCCCGAGCCAGATCGCGGAAGGGGGTCCACATCCAATTCCGTTATGTGAATCGGAAGACCAAACGTCGACAGCTCTCGCAAACCACGCTCAATCTCCTCAAGACTCGGATGACCCAACAACCAATGCCCCTGCACGCCGATCGCACTCACCTTCACACCCGCATCCAACAACTCCCGAATCAATCGCATCGCCTTCGGACGCTTGTAGTCAGCCTCAATGTTGTAGTCGTTGTAGTAAAGCTCAACATCAGGGTCGGCCTCACGGGCAAACTGAAACGCCTTCACGATGTAATCCTCACCAATCGCACGCAACGCCGGCGTGTTACGCAGATACTCGTTCGGCGAATCCGATATCGCCTCGTTGACCACGTCCCATCCCACGATCCTGCCCTTGAAATGCCTCACCACCGTCTGAATGTGATTGCGCATATTCTCAAGCGCCTCATCACGCGACAAAGGCCTGCCTTCGGCATCCTCAAAAAGCCACTTCGGCGCCTGCGAATGCCACACCAACGTGTGACCAATCACCTTCATGTCGTTCTGCTGCGCGAAATCCACAAAACGATCCGCCGTCTCAAACGTGAAGACTCCCTTCTCACGCTGAAGCGACTCAGGCTTCATGTCGTTCCCACACGTCAACGCTCCAAACTCACGCGCAATCAACTCCGCCCGAACCGGATCCGAAATGTCGCCTGGACCGAGCGCCGTGCCAATCACAAGACGCGCAGGAGCCATATGCCGAAGCCCCGACTTCGCATGCTGCGGCGAAGCCTGCGGCACTGGCTGCTGATCCGCGGGAACCAACTGCGGGTCAGCCAAGACGCTCGGCTGCCCCGAAAGCGCCAACGAACATGCAATCGATCCCAAAGAAGCAACGACAGGTTTGCTGCGGTGGTTCATCCCCGAACTCTATCGCGAATCCAACCGATTGGCAATCGATTACCTACGGGATTTTTCGCCATTTGCCCGGCCCGCATCCTTCCGCGGGACGACCCGGCACAAACGGCCCGAAAGGCCTCCACGGCGCAGCCGAAAGCATCCGGATCCGGTCCGAACCACACCCATCACCACGCCGTCCTCATTCACACTCCGACCCCACAAACCCGCCCTTCAAGCCTTCCCCGCAAGCTCCAGACGCGCCTGAACCGCAAGACGGTCCACCTCGTCATTGATCGGGTCATGACCGTGACCACGAACCCACTTCCAATGAATCTCGTGCTTCTCAATCTCCCCAATCATCGCCAGCCAAAGATCCTGATTCTTCACGGGCTCCTTCGAGGCCGTCTTCCATCCTCGCTTCTTCCAACCGTCAATCCACTTCTGCGTGAATGCGTTCTTCACATACTCACTGTCCGTTACCAAGGTCACATGCGATCGACGCGTCAACGCCCGAAGACCCTCGATCACCGCCGTCATCTCCATCCGGTTGTTCGTCGTGTTACGCTCACCACCCGTCAACACACGCCGCGTCTCTGGCTTGCCCTCAACCATCAACAACGCCGCCCATCCACCCGTGCCGGGATTCGGATCGCAAGCGCCGTCGGTATAAACAACCACTCGCACGGCCGCACCGTCACACAGATCAATCTGCTTGTTCACGCCTTCTCCTCCCCTCAAACAGACCGGGATGCGACACAGCATCACTTGCAACGCAGGCGAACCGCTTCGGAACGCCGAAAAAAAGTACCCGCAACAGCCAAATCTGTCACGATGCCCGCGGTTATGCGCACGAGCCAGTTTTGGAATCGGGCATCTTCTCCGCGTTGAGCGGGCCGGGTATTCTCCACGATCTCAACAAGGAGACCTATGTCGATTCGCGTCACCGTGTGGCATGAGTATCGCCACGAAAAGAAAAACAAAACCGTCGCCGAGATCTATCCCAAAGGCATGCACGAAGCCATCGCCTCACATCTCCGCAAAAGCCCAGACCTCATCGTCAAAACCGCCACGCTCGATGAACCCGAACACGGACTCACCGACGAAGTCCTCCAAAACACCGACGTCATGACGTGGTGGGGACATATGGCCCACGGAGATGTCAAAGACGAAATCGCCCAAAAGGTCGCCCAACGCGTCCGCGAAGGCATGGGACTCATCGTCCTGCACTCAGGTCACTACGCCAAAGTCTTCAAACTCCTCATGGGTACCAACTGCCATCTCAAATGGCGCGAAGCCGCCGAAAAAGAACGCATCTGGGTCGTCAACCCAGGTCACCCCATCACACGCGGACTCAACTCCGATTGCATCGTCATCGATCACGAAGAAATGTACGGCGAACACTTCGATATCCCTGAGCCCGACGAACTCGTCTTCGTCAGCTGGTTCGAAGGCGGAGAAGTCTTCCGCAGCGGTTGTGTCTGGAAACGGGGCGGCGGTCGCGTCTTCTACTTCCGGCCCGGACACGAAACCTTCCCAAGCTACCACCACGCCGACGTCCTCAAAGTTATCGAAAACGGCATCCGCTACGTCGCACCGCAAGCTGGCGTCATCCAATACCGCAACGGCTCGCCCAACATCAAACCGTCACTCGAACCCATCAAGGCCGAACACGTCGTCGATGAATCGATCCACAGACACTAAAATCCAATCCGCTACACCAACACCCCGCCGACAAACTGATCAGATTTTTTTCGTGAATCAAATCGAGCTTGAGATAAACTCCCCGAATCACCTCGGGGAGTTTTCCATTGAGGCATCCATCAAAACCTTCTACTTAAGGAGCAAACATGCGTCGCGCGATGTGGATCGGATTGGGCGTCGTCAGTTTCCTTGGATTGTCTGTCGGCAGCTGGGCCGTCGCAGACGAAGCCCCCAAGCCCGCCACGCCCAAGGTAACCGCAAAGCTCGTGCATCCGTGGACGAAAGTGCAAGGTCTCACCGAAGAACAAAGAAGCCAGATCCTCGACATTCGTCGCGACATCCGCACGCAAATCGTCTTGCTCGAAATGCAGGAAAAGGAACGATGCCTCGCTGTCCTCAATGACGAGCAGCGCCTTCAACTCGAAAAAACCCTCGCCGAAGAAGAAGCCGCCCGTAAAGCCAAAGACGCCGCCAAGAAAGCCGAAAGAGACGCCGAAAAAGCCAAAGCTGACGCCGAGAAGCCGAAGCCTGACTCAGACAAGCCCGAGGCGCCGAAGGCCGAGTGATTGTTGGCCCAAAGCAAGGTGACATCGCCGGTGCAGCCGCTGCTCGACGCCTTCGCGTCGCGCGGGTGGTCCGCATTCACTCATCAAGTCCGCGCGTGGCAGGCATACCTCAACGGCAAAAGCGGTCTCGTCCACGCCCCCACCGGCGCGGGAAAAACCCTCAGCGTCTTCGGCGGACCCGCGCTCGAAGCCCTCGCCCAACGCCATCGCAACTACCTTCCAACGCCCAAACCATCCCCAGCAACTCACGCGACCCGACGACCCAACCTCCGCGCATCCACCGATCCACTTCGACTCGTCTGGATCACACCCATGCGCGCACTCGCCAACGACACCGCTCATCACCTCGCTACCACCGCCAGCGAACTCGAACTCAACTGGAGCGTCGAACTCCGCACCAGCGACACCTCACAAGCCAAACGACAAAAACAAAAGGAACGACTGCCCACCGTACTCGTCACCACACCCGAATCACTCAGCGTCCTGCTCAGCTACGGATCATCACCCGAACGACTCGCCTCCGTTCGCAGCGTCGTCGTCGATGAATGGCACGAACTCCTCTCCACCAAACGCGGCGTGCAGACCGAACTCGGACTCGCCCGACTCCGAACACTCAACCCCGGCCTACGCGTCTGGGGACTCTCCGCCACACTCGGAAACCTCGACGAAGCACTCAGCGTCCTATGCCCAGGCATGGGCCATCAGGCGGAGATGATCCACGCGGAAATCGAAAAGGATCTGCGTGTCCAAACGCTCCTACCCGAATCCGTCGATCGATTCCCGTGGGGCGGACACATGGGACTCCGCATGCTCGATGCAGTCATCCGCCGAATCGAATCAGGCGAACGCACGCTCGTGTTCCTCAACACCCGCGCTCAAGCAGAAATCTGGTTCAGATCGATCCTCGATCAACGCCCCGAATGGCTCGGCCAGATCGCGATTCATCATGGCTCGCTCGATCGAACCCTGCGCCTACGCGTCGAAGGATTGCTACGCCAGCGATCGACCGCGCCAAACGACGAGCAACCCGCCGGCGATGGTTGGCGAATGGGACTGCGCGCGGTGATCTGCACCTCGAGCCTCGACCTCGGCGTCGATTTCCCCGCCGTCGATCAGGTGATTCAAGTCGGCAGCCCCAAAGGCATCGGGCGACTCATGCAACGCGCAGGTCGTAGCGGACATTCGCCGGGAGAAGTCTCACGCGTCTGGTGCGTACCGACACATGCCTTCGAACTCATCGAGTTCAGCTCCGCACGCGAAGGCATCGAAAAGAAGGACGTCGAACCACGCAGACCCATCGAAAAACCCCTCGACGTCCTGGTCCAGCATCTCATCACCACGTCGGCAGGCGGAGGATTCGAAGAGCACGCCATGCTCAGCGAACTGCGCGGCACGCACGCCTATCGCAACCTCAGCGACGACGACTGGCGATGGTGCATGGACTTCATCGAGCACGGCGGAAGCACACTCCGCGCCTACTCGAGATTTGCCAAAGTGAAATCCATCGAAGGACGATGGCACATCGCAGACGAAAAAATCGCCCGACTCCATCGACTCGGCATCGGCACCATCACCAGCGACGGCGTGGTCAAACTTGTCATGAACAACGGCAAAAACCTCGGAACCATCGAAGAAGGATTCATCAGCCGACTCGAACCAGGACAAGCCTTCATCTTCGGCGGAAGGGCACTCGAACTCATCGGCATGCGCGACATGACCGCACGCGTCAGACCTGCAACCAAAAAACGCGGCGCTGTACCGCAATGGGCGGGCGGACGATTTCCACTCAGCACCATGCTCTCCGAAAAAGTCCGCGCCCGAATTGATCCCGCCGGCGATGCCGTCTTTGACGATCCAGAAATGCGCGCCATCCGACCCGTCCTCAACCTGCAAGCCGACTGGAGCCGCCGACCCGGCCGGAATGAACTGCTCGTCGAAACACTCCGATCACGCGAAGGCACACATCACTTCCTCTTCACATTCCTCGGAAGACTCGTCCACGAAGGACTCGGCGCACTCGTCGCTTTCCGAATGAAACGACGCATCGACCTGCCCATCACCGCGACCTTCACCGACTACGGCATCGAAATGCTCCTGCCCCACGCCGCAGGAGACATGCTGCAACACCGCCTCGAAGAATCTGACTGGCGCGAACTGCTCAGCGATGAAATGCTCTTGGAGGATTTGCTCGCATGCCTGAACTCCGGCGAACTCACGCGAAGACAGTTTCGCGAAGTCTCTCGCGTCGCAGGGCTCCTCGTGCCCACCTCACCAGGCTCGCCGCGCAGTGTGCGACAATTGCAGGCCTCTTCTGAATTGTTCTATGACGTCTTCGTCGAATTTGATCCGGGAAATCTCCTCCTCGAGCAGGCTCGACGCGAAGTACTCGACCGCCAGCTTGATGTCGGGCGATTGAGGACTGCGCTCGTGGGGTTGCGAAATCAGCACATCATCTGCACATTCCCAGAGTCGTTTACGCCGCTCGCCTTTCCCATTTGGGCGCAGCGGATTCAGAGTCAGACGATCACCATGGAGGCCGCGGGTGAACGGATCGAACGAGTGCTCAAACAACTCGAATCTGCTGCCAGCGCTGACAAACGCCGTTGAACCACGCGCAAGGCCCACGCCTCAACACGCCGATTCAATGCGATCCCAAACCACGCACATCGATCCAAACGCCGCACCAAACATGAACGGCGCACTCGAGATTTCCTTCGCCGGACACCGCATCATGCTCCTGCCCGAACGAGCGATCTGGTGGCCCGACGCCCAACGTTTGATCCTTGCCGATACTCACCTCGGCAAGGACACACTCTTTCGCGCACGCGGCGTTGCCGTACCCGAATCGATCACCAAAACAGACCTCGCACGTCTATCCGCCCTGATCGACAAAACCGCACCACGCGAGCTCTGGGTGCTCGGAGATTTTCTGCACGGACCCGAATCGAACGTGCCTCACGTGATCGAGGCGATCGCCAAGTGGCGCAGCAAGCATGCGGAAGTCGCAATGACCCTGGTCGCGGGCAACCATGACCGGTCGGCTGGGCGATTGCCGGAAAAGCTCGGGATCGAGACGGTGCCGAGGCTTGTGCGTGACGGGATCGACTGTGTACATGATCCCGCCGAGGCGACCGATGAACCAGCGCGCGAGGCAGGGGCGCTACCGATGCTGGCGGGGCATCTGCATCCGGGTGCGTATGTGGATAGCGGTGCGGTGCGCGGTGCGACACTGCCGTGTTTTGTCGTCGAGAACAATCTGTTGATCCTGCCCGCCTATGGACGATTCACAGGAACAGCGCGCATCGATGCTCGCGAAGGGCGATGTCGCTATGTGGTGGGAGCAGGACGCGTTGTGCGGATGGATCGATAACGCGATGCCAACAATCGTCCGCCGTCTCAGCAAGGATGACACGCGACATTGTGATGCGGTCGATCAACGAATGATCGCGATGTTCTGCGGCGTGCGGGCGTTGATCGTGACTTTCTTGCTTCCGCCGTTGTGAGTGTATAGGCCGTTGACGTCAAACACGCCAAGGTAGAGTCGCGTCGCACCCTGCGGGACAATGACTTTTTGTTGAGTCCCCGAATCCGTCAGACCGTCACCGATCAGAAAGACTTGCTTCAACTGCGGGCTCAGCGTGGTGTAGTTTCTCGCGTTTCCGGAAAAATCCAGCGACCCTGGCGCGTTGCTGGTGTTCGGGGCATTGTCATTCAGGAAGACGCCAACGAGCGCGTGACTGCGACCGTTGTTCATGCCGGAGATGCCGTTGAAGTTGTTGTTGCTGTAGACGAAGGAAGGGTGCCCATCGGTCGGGAATCGAAGATGACTCGGAACCTTGTTCGGATCCTTCTCCATGCCGATCCATTCGCTAGGCCAGGTATCGCCGGAGGTGTTGGTGAAGGTGAGCTCGTCACCGGAAATGACGTCCCCGGGGATGGTCACTTGCACGGGCTTGTTCCGCGTCGCTGTATCACCGTAACCGCCAAAGGGCGTGCTGCTCGCGGGCATCCCGGCATACCAAACCGAGGCCTCGCCGTTGACGTTGACGGTGGCGGATCGGTCTCCTGGCACCGGGATGTAGGCGGTTTCAGACGTCGAAGCAATGGCCTCTACGCGAACACTCGAATGGGATCGACCCAGAATGCTTCCCCAAAGCAGCGGAACCTGACGCTGCGTCGCGATTCGAATGGCGTTGGCGGAGCTTCTGTTGTTGCCGTTCAGCGTCGTGTATGTGCGAGTGGCTGAATTGTAGTTCAGAAACTGCACATCGTTGGACGTATTGCCCGAGCCAGAGAGAGAGACGGTGGCTCCATCCGCCCGGTTGTCGCCGGCAGCATTCCGAGCGCCGGTGATCGCCTCGTTGATGTTCCCGTTCGTCAGGATGAATCGCTGGGCCGCATGTCGAGCCGATGCGTCGACCGCAGCCTGCATCTCGCTCTTGGCCACCTGCACCCGACCCAAATCGACCGCCAGACTAATGATCCCCACCAGCACCACGATCACGACCACCGACCAAATCATGGTCGTGCCTCGCAAATGAGCCGGCCTCAGAGTCGTCACAGTTTTTTCTTCGCTTCGCATGGTGTTCAAATCTTGCGAAGATGATGTCGAATCCAAACCGCGCGATGTCCAACCAAATGCACAAATGCAGCGCTGAAGCCCTCTTCTTCGCCCTAAATCAACCCGATTATCGGCCGCCTAGCGGAGCAAACGCAGCGCGTTCAGAACGACCACGATCGTCGAACCCTCGTGAAGCAACACCGCCAGACCGAGCGGCGCAAAGCCCAACGCCGCCAGTGGCGCGACGATCGTAATCACTCCCAGCGCGATCACGAGATTCTGCGTAATGATCGAACGTGATCGACGCGAAAGATCGATCGTCTCTGGAAGCCGACGAAGATCCGACTGCATCAACACAAGGTCGGCAGTCTCAAGAGCCACGTCGGCGGCGTTTGAGGTCTTTTCCTGCGTCGCTTGTGCGCCCTGAGACCCGGGCGAGGCTGAGCTTGTCCGCGTGGACCGCATCCCGATCGCCGCACCGACCGAAGCGCGGGCCAGCGCGGGCGCGTCGTTCACGCCGTCGCCGACCATCAACACTTCGCCGGCCTCGGCGCGAAGTTGCTCGATGAGATCGAGTTTGTCTTCAGGCGAGAGTCCCGCGTAGACGCGATCGATGCCAACCTGCTTTGCAATGTGGTCGGCCGCGCGGGCGTGATCACCGGTGAGCATGACAATCGGATCGATGTTGCGCTCCCGAAGTTGATCGATGAGCGCCCGCGCCGATCCACGCGCAGGATCAGCAAATCCCAGCAGGCCCGCGAGCTGACCATCCATCCGGACCGCGACAAGACTCATACCGGCCTGCTCGCCTTCCTGTCGTGCGCTTTCGAGCTCCTCGGGCCAGCGGTCGGTGATCACACCAGGCTTACCGATCCAAATGTGATGCTGGTCGACCCGCGCCTCGATGCCGATGCCGGGCGTTTGCTTGATGTCCGTCGCGGTGGGAAGGTCCGACTCTACCGGAGACGACGTACGGAACGCCTCAACGACGGCATGAGCCAAGGGATGACTCGCGTGGATCTCGACGGCAGCGCTGAGACGAAGCAGACGAGGGGTGTCGATGCTCCGCGCGGAGCAAATCAGCTGAAGTGTCGGCTTGCCCTCCGTCAGCGTTCCGGTCTTGTCGAGCGCGACCGCCTTCACCCGGCCAATCAATTCCAGCGTCGCACCACCCTTGATCAACACTCCCACACGCGCGGCACGCGCAATCCCACATAAAACCGCAGCAGGCGTGCCGAGCGCCAGCGCGCAAGGACTCGCAGCGGTCAGAAAGGCCATCCCCTGATAAAACCATCCGCCCCAACGCGACTTGCCCGACCGCGACGGCGCTATCGATCCCCCCGACGGAACAATCGAATCGGTCGGTGTGGTGGAATCGGTTGCTGTGGTTGCGCTGAGTGATGGGACGGAGTTTGAGGATACGGATGTGGCTTGGAAGGATCGCCGCGGCTCGATACCCAGAAGCGGTGGGGCGATGCACAGAATCACCGTCACCAGCATCACCAGCGGAACATACCAACGCTCCACACGCTCGGTGAGTTGCTGCGTCGGCGACCGCAGCGTCCGAGCGGATTCGACGATGTGAACGATCCGCGCCAACCGCGTCTCACCCGTCGGACGAAGAACGCTCGCTAGCAACGCTCCTCCTCCGTTGAGCGTTCCTGCGAATATCTCATGACCGGGAGACTTGTCGACCGGAATGCTCTCGCCCGTCATCGAACTCTCGTCGATGTCGGAATTGCCCTCGTCGATCCGCGCGTCGGCGGGAATCCGCTCGAACGCGCGGATGCGGATGCGATCGCCAGGATTGAGCGATTCCACCGGGACAGTCTCTTCACCGTTGTTGGGAAGGATGCGCGTCGCCTGTCGGGGCGCGAGCTGGGTGAGGGAGTCAATCGCACGCTCGGCGCGGCCGAGGGCGAGCGATTCGCCCGCAGAACCCAATCCGAACAACACCAGCAGCAACGCACCCTCATGGGCATGCCCGAGGATCGTCGCTCCACCCGCGGCCGCGAACATCAACACATCGATGTCGAGCTTTAACTGCCTCAGCGATGCCAACGCCCCAGGAAACGTCCGCGTGCTCGAACATATCGCTGCTAACAATGTGAACGGCCCCCACACATACATCGAAGCACCGAAATGATCGAGCAGAAACCCCGCTATCAAAGAAAGCGCAGCCGATAAGGCCAGAGTCATCTCGATGTGATCACGCCGAGGCATCCACTCCATCGTACCGTGACCGCCTAACGAAAGAGAATTTTGCTTCGATGTGCGGCGAATCGCGCATAGAGTAAGGACATGAGGAACAACACTACGACATCAGGTACCGGCGAAACGAAGGGGTCGATGACACACGGAATCGAATCCCTTGAGAGACGGACATATCTGCATTTTGCCGATGTGGTCAACGAAAAGCTGTTCTTCCTCGGCGAACCCAATGAAAATGACGTCATGGTCGTGGATATCGTCGGCGATACGATTCGCGTCCGGGCAACCAACGACGGATTTACACAAGCCTTCCCACGCGCAAACGTGAACGCCATCGAAGTCACCGGCGACAGCGGAAACGATCGCATCGAAATCAGCAGCGCCATCAACCTGCCCACCACACTCGACGGCGGATCCGGAAACGACACCATCATCGGCGGTCCGGGCAAAGATCGCGTCTTCGGCGGACCCGGAGACGATCAAATCCAAGGCAACGGAAACCGCGACCTCCTCGAAGGCGGAAGCAGCAACGACGTCATCAGCGGCGGAAACGGAAACGATACCCTCATCGGCGGATCCGGCGGAGATTGGCTCATCGGCGGAGCAGGACTCCGTGACGCCGTCGACTACGCCTCCGCTACCTCAGGCATCACCATCACCATCGATGACCTCTTCAACGACGGCGAAACCGGCGAAAACGACCAGGTCTCCGGAACCGTCGAGTTCTATCTCGGCAGCCCATTCGTCGACAACATCACCGGCAACGGAAAACCCAACTTCATCGACGGACGCGCCGGAAACGACATACTCATCGGCGGCGGGAGCAACGATACCCTCGTCGGCGGAACCGGACGCGATCAACTCGTCGGACAATCTGGCAACGACGTCCTCATCGCCAACGACGGCGAAATCGACACCCTCTCAGGTGGAAGCGGCACCGATGTCCTCGAAGAAATCGACGGTAACGATGTGATCATCGACTAAACGATATTCCCCGAAAACATCGCCAACACGACCCCATTCACCGTCAGTTGCCAATTCACCATCTGTTGCCCGTCAGTCATCGAATCGCGATCGACGCACAAAGCTGATCAAGCAACGCGTGCAAGATCGGATGAACCGACTGCGACGCGGACGGCGTCTTGTTGCGCATCACATCGGGCGATTGCTGATAAAGCCCACCAGGCGTGATGTCGCCGACGCAGTGCTCGATCAACAGATCAACGCTCGCAGGCGTGGCCTCGAGATGAAACTGCATCCCCACAACACGCGCCCCGATCGCAAAGGCCTGATGCGGAACAGCATCCGTCGAGGCAAGCAGGACCGAACCCGCCGGCAGATCAAATGTCTCGCCGTGCCAATGAAACGGCGTGAAGTCGCTCGGAAAAATCCGCGCGAAAGGGGAGCCAGCATCGACCACACGACGAGCCGGGAACCAGCCGATCTCCTTCTCACTCGCCCGATATATCGCAGAGCCTAACGCACTGGCGATCATCTGCGCACCCAGACATATCCCCAGCACCGATCGACCCGCCTCCATCGCATCGCGAACCAACTGCTTCTCCAGCACCAGCCACGGTAGGGCGGTCTCCTCCGTCACGCTCATCGGGCCGCCCATCAACACCAACAAATCAAAGTCGCCCACCTTCGGAAACGCCTCACCCTCATACACCCGCGTCCTACCCATCACGGCGCCACGCAGAGACGCCCATCGCCCGATCTCGGCAGGGCCCTCAAACGGAACATGCTCGACAACGTGAATGCGAAGACTCATCCGCCTGAGGATAGCCTTTCACCGGCAGGGCGGAGCACCTTCACCCGATTTCCAACAGGTCCCCCAAACACATCAACGCACGACTGCACATTGCCTGTGCAAAGGCACATCGAAACATGAGCGTCGCGCGCGGATCGGGCAATGATCGATTCCACCGTTGTTATAGAACACAACCGCGAAGAACCATCCACCATCACGGTTTTGCCCGTAAAATCCGGCGCTTCCCAAGCCCGTCATACCCGAAAGAAAAAAATGTCGGTCTGGCATCCTGATTGTGTAAGGGGTTCTCGTCGTCGTCATGGTGACGGCGATGTCCCGGTGAAACCGGGGCAAAGTCATGGAGCGCGGTTGGTTCCCACGGGCAGTGTCGCCCATCCGGCGGTCGGATGGGCGACACGAAAGCCCGTTTTTTTATTGGGGCCCACCTCAAATTTCTATTCAGGCCAACTTCAAACGACGCTCTGCTCCGCCTACTTCCCCGCCGGCTCACGCTCAAACAACGCCGTCACAAATCGCTCCGGATCAAAAGTCTCCACGTCGGCAGGCGTCTCACCCAAACCCACAAACTTCACCGGCAGCTTCAGCGTGTCACGAATCGCAAGCACCACCCCGCCACGCGCCGTCCCGTCCAGCTTCGCCAGAAACAACCCCGTCACCGGCACAACCTTCGAAAACTCCTGCGCCTGACGAACCGCGTTCTGACCCGTCGTCGCATCCAGCACCAATAACGTCTCGTGCGGCGCACCGGGAATACGCTTCTCGATCACTCCACGAATCTTCCCAAGCTCACGCATCAAATGATCCTGCGTGTGCAATCGACCGGCGGTATCCACGATCAAAACGTCGATCCCACGACTCTTGGCGGCCTCGCAGGCATCAAACGCCACCGCGGCCGGGTCGGCGTGCACGCTCTTGCCATCGCCCACCACCACCGGCGCACCAGGCTTGTGCTTCACGATCTCCACACCAATACGATCCGCCCAAATCGTCAACTGATCCACCGCCGCCGCGCGGAACGTGTCGCTCGCGCACACCATCACCTTCTTACCCAACTGATTCTTAAGCAAATACGCCAGCTTCGCGATGCTCGTCGTCTTCCCCGCTCCATTCACCCCCGCCACCATCAACACCGTCGGACCCACATCCGCAAATCTCAACTCTCGCGTCTCAGGCCCGCCCCAACCCGCTATCATCTCCGACCGAACAACCTGCTCCGCCTCCTCCGCATTCCGAATCTTCCCCGCCTTCCATCGAGACCTCACCTCGCCCACCAAACGCTCGGCATTCAACACACCCATGTCCGAACGAATGAACGTCGTCAGCATCTGCTCCAAAAAACCGTCATCTATCTGACGACCCGGAACAAACAACGTCCGCACGTCCGTCGTCAAAACCTCGGCCGTCTTCTTCAGCGCCTGCTTGAGCTTGTCGAATGTCTTACTAAAAAATCCCATGAACCCGCCAATCTCACCAATCCCACCCCAGACGCAAGCCCTCGACGACACCACCCCAAAAACCGTAAACTCAAAGGTCACAACGAATCGCTAACCACCAGCCACTCACCACTAACCACATCCGCCCCAAACCATGCCCATCGCAATCCTACCAGACGGCTCCAAACGCGAACTCCCCGACGGATCCTCCGTCGCTGACCTCGCTCTCTCCATCGGAAAAGGCCTCGCAAGGGCCGCCGTCGTCGCGCGCGTCGACGAGCGGCTCGTCGACCTCTCCACCCAACTCACCGGCGAACACCGCATCTCCATCGTCACCGACAAAGACCCCGACGCACTCTACGTCATGCGCCACTCCACCGCCCACGTCATGGCCCAGGCGCTCCGCCGTCTCTACGGAAACGTCCAGTACACCTACGGCCCCGTCCTCGACGACGGCCGCTTCTACTACGACGTCCAACTCCCCGAAGGATCCAAACTCACCCCCGACGAACTCCCCAAAGTCGAAGCAGAAATGCAAAAAATCATCGACGCAGACATCCCATTCTCTCGCGAAAACTGCTCCGTCGATTCCGCCCGCCAAACACTTCGCAACGAAGGCCAACGCTTCAAAGACGAACTCATCGACGAAATCCTCGCCAAAGGCGAATCCAACTTCAGCATCTACCGACAAGGCGAATTCACCGACCTCTGCCGCGGGCCTCACGTTCCATCCACCGGCAAAATCAAATCCTTCAAACTCCTCAGCGTCGCAGGCGCTTACTTCCAAGGCGACGCCTCACGCGACCAACTCACACGCATCTACGGCATCGCCTTCTTCGACAAAAAACAACTCGACGCCTACACCACCCAAATCGAAGAAGCCCGAAAACGCGATCACCGCGTCCTCGGCCCGCAACTTCAACTCTTCCACCAGCAGCCCGAAGCCCCCGGCACCGTCTTCTGGCATGACAAGGGCTGGACCCTCTGGCGCACCATCGAAAACTACATCCGCGAAAAACTCCGCAAGGCAGGCTACATCGAGGTCAAAACCCCCCAGATCGTCGACCGCATCCTCTGGGAAAAGTCCGGACACTGGGAAAAATACTCCGAGCTCATGTTTGTCACCGAGAGCGAAAAACACACCTTCGCCCTCAAGCCGATGAACTGCCCATGCCACATCCAGATCTTCAACCAAGGCACCAAGAGCTATCGCGATCTCCCGCTCCGCATGGCCGAGTTCGGAAGCTGCCACCGCAACGAGCCGGGCGGAACCTTGCACGGCATCATGCGCGTCCGCGCCTTCACCCAGGACGATGCCCACATCTTCTGCACCGAAGACCAGATCGAATCCGAAGTCGTCGCCTTCAACAAGCTCCTCGTCGAGGTCTACAAAGACCTCGGCTTCACCGAGATCAAGGTCAAACTCTCCACCCGACCCGAAAAACGCGTCGGCTCCGACGCCAGCTGGGATAAAGCCGAGAAAGCCCTCGCCGTCGCGATGGACCACATCGGCGTCGCCTACGAACTCCAGCCCGGCGAGGGCGCGTTCTACGGCCCGAAGCTCGAATACCAGGTCGCCGACGCCATCGGCAGACTCTGGCAACTCGGCACCATCCAGGTCGACTTCAACCTCCCCGAACGCCTCGGTGCCCGCTACGTCGGCGAGGACAATGCCGAGCACACCCCCGTCATGCTACACCGCGCCATCCTCGGGTCGCTCGAACGATTCCTCGGCATCCTCATCGAAAACTACTCCGGCGCGTTCCCGCTCTGGCTCGCGCCCGAGCAGGTGCGCATCCTCTCGATCAGCGAGAAGTTCAACGACTACGCCACCAAGGTCGCCGACGAACTGCTCACCGCGGGCCTGCGCGTGGAGACCGATCTCCGCGCCGACAAGATCGGCTACAAGATCCGCGAAGCCACGCTCGCGAAGGTGCCCTACATGCTGATCGTGGGAGAGAAGGAAGTCGCCGAGGGCAAGGTGGCCGTCAGACATCGCACCGAAGGCGACAAGGGCGCGGTCAGCAGCAGCGACTTCGCCGCGATGGCAAGGCAGGAAATTCAACGACGCTGATCAGCATGCCCGGGAACGTCCCGTCCGTGACATCCGTCGAGCGATTGGTGGAGAACCGCCAAATCTCAAAGCGTCCAAGAAAAGATCAACAGGGCCGCCACCGAGAACGGCATCACTGAGAACATCACCAACAGAAACGCGACCGCAGGGATGCAGCGGTGCCCCTGGCTGTCGATGATGCCGCTCAGCCGCTCGGATAACTCGTCAGCCGCCGACATCTCCAGATGCGTGCGGGCGAACTCGTGTCGAACGACCTCGTCAGACCCAACGACATCAGGCTTAAAGTCCCGACCCGATCGCACCGCGTCGGCGGCGCTGAGTACGATACCGGGCTGGATCAAGTTGTGGGTTCGATACGCGATGGCCATGGAAAACCTCCCGTAAGACCAACCCATATCCTCACACCCATCACAACCAACCACAATCCGATTTTCCGTGTTTGCACGATTTGGCACGAAGATCTCACAGAACCACGCTCTCCGCTTGAAGCCTTCCTCCACAACGCGATACTCCTTGCCATGCCCCGGCGAACCCCCTTCTACGATTTTCACACCAAGGCCAACGCCAAGATGGTCGACTTCGCCGGCTGGGACATGCCACTGCTCTACCGGTCAATCGTCGATGAGCATCACCACACCCGCAAAAGCGGGAGCCTCTTTGATGTCAGCCACATGGGGCGCCTGCAATTCAAAGGCAAGGACGCCGAAAAATTCCTCAACCTCGTCTGCACGCGAGAACTCTCCAAACTCCACACCGGACAATCCCGCTACGCTCTCATCTGCAATCCCAACGGCGGAGTCATGGACGATATCATCGTCGGACGCGACGTCCGACACTGGTCCATGGTCTGCAACGCCAGCAATCGCGAAAAACTCGTCAAACACTTCCACCAAGTCCGACGCGAACGCGACCTTGATCTCGATATCATCGACCAAACCGAAGCCACTGCCATGGTCGCACTCCAAGGACCCAAAGTCATCGAAAAGGTCGGCGATTGGCTGCCCACCGACGTCCGCGCCCTCAAAAAATTCGGCTTCGAAAGCAACAGCTTCATGCTCGTCAGCTACACCGTCTCACGCAGCGGATACACCGGCGAAGACGGCATCGAAATGACCTTCAGCTCACGCGTCGCAAGCCTCGTCATCAGCAAACTCGCAGGACGCTTCGATCGCGAAGAAGCCACCATCAAGCCCGCCGGACTCGGAGCACGCGACACGCTCCGCATGGAAGCCGCCATGCCTCTCTACGGCCACGAACTCACCGAAGACACCGACCCCATCAGCGCCGGACTCGCATGGGCGGTCAGCCTCGATAAAGAATTCATCGGCGCAGATGCCCTTCAATCACTCAGACCGTCCCGCAAACTCGTCGGACTCGAACTCAACTCTCAACGCATCGCACGACAAGGTACGACCATCCGCAACACCAGCGGCGCAGAAGTCGGTGTCGTCACCAGCGGTACCATGAGCCCCACACTCAACAAAAGCATCGCAATGGCCTATATCAATCTCGATCACGCCAGCGACGGTACACAACTCACCGCCGACCTGCGCGGAGACCTCCAACCCGCCGCCGTCGTCCCGCTCCCGTTCTACAAACGTCCTGACGCCTGATCCCCTCGGCTCGAACCGATCACCTCGAACCGAGCGCCGTATCGATCCAACACTACGTATCCAAGATTCTATTCAATCCAGGAGAACCATGAACCTCCCCAACGATTACAAGCTCCTCGAAACACACGAGTGGCACCAACTCAAAGACGGTATCGTCACGCTAGGCATCACACTCTTCGCCGCTGACGAACTCACCGATATCACCTACGTCAGCCTCCCCAAAATCGGCACCCAACTCACCGCCGGAAACCGATTCGGAGAAATCGAAAGCGTCAAAGCCACCAGCGACCTCTACTCCGGAATCTCAGGCGAAGTCGTCGAAATCAACTCAGCACTCAACTCAGACCCGGGACTCGTCAACCGTGAACCCTACACCGGCGGCTGGATGATCCGTGTCAGACCCGCCAACACCGCCGAACTCAACAAACTCCTCTCCGCCGCCGATTACCTCAAACAACGCGGCTGAACGTCAAGCTCGCTCTTCACCCCTCATGCTCGAATACCTCCATTATCGTCGCTGGGTCACCAACGCATGGGAGATGACCCGAACTCGACGCCATCATCGCGCCGGACAAACACTCCAGGCTCACCTACTCGACGGCAGAACTCTCAACCTGCGCGGCGGAACACAAGACCCTTCCGTCTTCCACGAAATCTTCGTACGCGACGTCTATCGCATACAACAACGATCAGCCAAACCCCTCAACACCGTCCTCGACCTCGGCGGAAACTGTGGCATGTTCTCCGCTCGCATCGCTCCAATGGCCAAACGAGTCATCGCCTACGAACCCGTCCCATCCAACTTCGAACAACTCAAACTCAACGTCCGCTCATCCCCGCATATCACACCCGTCAACAACGCCGTCGGCGCGACCCGCGGAACACTACGTCTCTACCCCGGCACAACCGATCGCGGCACAGGACGTTTCAGCGCACACCCAGACGCCTCCACCCACGACACCGAACACCCCTTCGATGTCCCTTCCATACCACTCACCGAAGTCTTCCATTCACACAACATCGATCAACTCGATCTCCTCAAAATCGACATCGAAGGCGCAGAACACGAAGTGCTCGAAGCAGCACCCGAAACCGTACTCAATCGAATCCACGAAATCGTCGGCGAGTACCACCCGGCCACCGGCGCGGACGGCTCACCACGCAACATCAACTCACTCCGAACCCTGCTCGAAAACGCAAAATTCAAAGTCGACATCCAACCCAACCCCAAAGCACCCGGCACTGGCATGTTCTTCGCCTCGCGACTTTGATCCATCGCAACAGCAGCCGCTCACACCCCATCTCATCGCACCGTCGCGATATCTCATCGCACCGTCGCGATGTTCCCGCGGACGTGCGCCGTCACCTCAAATCCGCCTACGTTGTTGCTCCACTCCCAGCCGTCCATCGTTCCAATGAACAACCGCGTCACACCTTCAGGAACAACAAACTGCTGAATCTCCCCGTTGTCACGCCGACCGTCACCGATGAAAAACACCTGGTTACGCTGCGGTCGAAGCGTCTGAAAATCACGGCTCGATGCCGATGAAAAATCCAGCACCGAAGGCGTCACCGTACCGTTCTGATCAGGACGACCGTCCGAAATGAACACCGCAATCACCGCATTGATCGGCGAGCGAATGTTGCTTATGCCGTTCTCACTCCCACCAAAATTGTCGATCACCCAACCCGTGTTACCGTCTGCAGAAAAACGTACGCTGGAGTTGGAGTTGTTCGCCCCGCCGTTGAGCGCGTCAAACGTGATCGTCTGACCCGGTCGCACCCGCAGCGTGCCCGCTTCGATCGGACTCGCCTTCTTCGGTGCATAATCACCCCACGCAGCATAATTCGACTCGGCCGTGCCTTCAGTCCCCTGCGAGCCCTCACCATCGGTCCCGCGGTTACGCTTGATCTGTTTGCCGTTGTCCTTAAACCCCGTACCCGCAAAGTCAGGATTACGCGACGGGTTGTTCGCATTCGCCACCGTCCCGGCAGGCATCCCCGCCAACCACGGATTGCTCGTCGCAGGAACCCAATAACGATACGTGCCGTCCGGAACCTCTATGCGGTCCTCGTCATCATCATTGTCGTTGTTACCATTCCCGTTGTTGCCTTTGCCATTACCGTTGCCGTTGCCGCCTCCGCCATTCCCGTTCAGCACAACGTCTTCGTCAAACTCGATCCGCGCAATCGCACTCGCTCGAACCCTCACCTGATCTCGCCCCAAGAGCGGCAACAGCGACAACGGCCGACCATTCCCTCCCACCGGCTGATTCAATACCACCTGCACCGCATTCGCCTCGTCCGCAAAATTCGTCGGCGTAAACACCTGCGTCCGCGCGTCCCATCGACCCACCCGTACGTCCTGACCCAACGCAAAGCTGATCTGCTGCCCATCCACACGATTCTCATTCAACGACTGATTCGCATGGTGAAATGCCGCAATCTGCCCCGACAACTCATTCCGAACGACCGTCACCGCGTGCCGCGCAGCTGCATCCGCCGCATCCTGCAGCTCCGCACGCGCCACCTGCACCCGGCCGTAGTCCAAAGCCAACGATCCGATCGCGAATAGCCCCGTGACCGCAATGATGGAGTACACCATCACCGAGCCACGCACCTGCGTTCGTTTGTCCTGATACATCATGTTTCCTCTCCTACGACATCAGATTCCGACTGCAGCGCGTCAAATCGATGCACCGGATTTCTTGAGCATCCCCGACCAGACATCGCGAATCTTTGCGTCCGATATCAGATTCTTCATCGCCTCTTTGTTCCCATCGATTGGCCCCCATCTCACCAACGACTGTTCCACACGACACGGTCGGTTCAACATGACATTGATCCCCGTCCGGCGACCGAGGATCATCCACCCATGCCCGACGCGCCGAGCACACTCCCACCCGCCGATCGGGAAACACGCGACGCACGCCCACGCGATCGATTCATCCCACAGCTCGCCTTCATCGTGCTCATCATCGGACTCGCCAGCGCACCACTCGTCCGCGCACCACTCGACATGCACGAATACTGGCTCGCATGGGCAGACGCCTCAGCACAACTCGGCGTCACTGGACCCTATGCACACCCCACAAGACCCGCCAACTATCCGCCCATGTGGCTCTACTGGATCGCATGCGTCGCACACATACGCGAACTCAACCTCGTCGATCCCAACGGGCCGGTCATCTGGACAATCGTCAAACTTCCCAACATCCTCGCCTGTGCCATCGGCGTACTCGTCTGCGGATTCGGTCTACGCGATCGTTTCGGCCCGCTCGTCGCCCGACGCGCCGCACTCGCCTGGGCACTCTTTACACCCCTCTACATCAATGCCGCACTCTGGGCACAAACCGACGCATGGCTCGCGCTCTTCCTCCTGCTCGCAATCATTCATTTCCTCTCACGCCAAACCTTCTGGCTCGGCATCGCCATGGGGCTTGCCCTCTCGCTCAAACTCCAAACCGTCGTCGCAGGACCCGTCATCGCACTCGCCGTCGCGCTCCAGTTCGGCCTGCCCGGCATCGTACGCTCGGGGCTCGGATTCCTCCTGGCACTCTCGGCCGTCCTCCTGCCGATGATCCTCGCCGGCGCCGGGCCTTCCGTGCGCGACGCCTACCTCGGACAAGTCGACATGGTCAAACTCCGACAAGTCAGCGCCTACAACCTCTGGCTCATCCTCGACACCTTCGACATCGTCGTCCGAAATATGCCCGTCGATCTCGCCCGATCCGACCTCCGCGAAGTCTGGCCCGAACGCCTACCAGGATTCCGATACACCCACATCGGACTCATCCTCTTCGCCTCCTGCCTGCTCCTGATCCTTCGTGCCGTCTGCATCCATCGAAAATCAAATCCCGAAATCCTGCCCGCCGCAGTCGCCATGAGCGGCGCTGCCTTCTACATCCTCTGCACCCAGATGCACTCCCGCTACGCCGTCCCCTGCGCCGCCATGCTCGCGATCGCCTTCGCGATCGACCGTCGCTGGCGATTCATCTACCTCGGTTTCCTCATCACACTCACACTCAACCAAGGCATCTATCTCGCCCGCGAAAATCACCAACAATTCCTCTCCGCCGGTTCAACCACCGCTAACGCGATCAACCTCATCACCCGCTCACTCGCGGTCCTGCTCGCCGTCGCAAACCTTGGCCTGCTGATCTTCGGTATGAAGCTGCTCACACGCCGCGATCGGTCCAACAACGTCGATCCCCCGATCGCTTGACTCATTGACTCATTGACTCAATGACTCACCGAGTCACTGACCCAACCGCACGCCGATCTCCTCCGGCGGAATGTTCACCGATCGACCTCCCGTCGTGCGCGAAAGCGCCTGCAACGCTTCGTTCGGCAACTCACCATCAAAAATCATCACGTGCACGCGAATCGGCCGCGCACCAATCGCCTTCACAATCGGCTGTGTAAAACCCTCATCCAGCTGCCAACCCTTGCCCGTGAGAATCAAAATGTCCGTCGGGGTATGAGCAAGAACGGCTTCGAGCGCAGGGCCGATGTCCGTGCTCCGCGCCGTTGGAGTCTCTTCGAGACGACTCCGCAGCGACGCAAACTCTCCTGCAGGCACCGGCCGATCCGAAACCAATGGCGTGCCGTCTGCGCCCGACCAAAAAACCACATGCATCGTCGAACCCGCACGCATCCGCTGCGATAAAACCACCAACGCCGATCGCAATTCACCCTGAAACGCCCGACTCGCATCGCCACGATCCACCAACACCGCCAACGCCGTCGCACGATCCAACGGAATACCCCCAAACATCAACCGACTCCCCACAAGCCCCTCACCCGACGACCGCGCAGTCGATGAATCCGATCCCGCCAACTCACCAACCGATCCAACCGATGTCGAATCCCCTCCAACAGAAGGCTCCACCGACCCCCGATTCGCAAGCATCAATCCCAACACCACACCCACCAGCAACACCGCCGCCACCACCAGCAAAATCAGCACGTTCGCTCGACGCTTCGCCTCCGGCGTCTCATTCGACGACCGACGCGCCTGACGCAAACCCGATCCCGCCAAACCACTGCTGCTTATGATCTCACCCAACTCATCCAAGCCCGAACCCGGCGAAGACTTCTTATGCAAAATCGTCTTACCGGTCGCCGAACCCGTCTTCGCAGCACTCGCTGGCACCGACTGAATCGTCCCGCAATGGCTGCAACGACACACCCCGCCGGCAAACCCATCGTCCACCGTCAGCACCGCTCGACATCGACTGCACGTCAACGTAATCACAAACCTAACTATACCAACATCCCCGAACGATCCGACACTCAAACCCTTCACACATCTACAAAACTCTTCCACGCCAATCCACAAACCACGCCCCACACCCTATCCCATCGCCACTTGCCCCCGCCACCCACCTCAGATATCAATGCCTCATGGATCACCCCAAGATCGCTTTCGACGGCATCACCTTCGACGACGTCCTGCTCCTGCCTGATCGCAGCGACTTCATCCCAGCCCAAGCCGACACCCGCACGCGACTCACTCGCGGAATCGAAATCAATATCCCGCTCATCAGCGCGCCCATGGACACCGTCACCGAAGCCCAACTCGCCATCGCACTGGCTCAGGAAGGCGGCATCGGAATCATTCACAAAAATCTCCCCGCCGACCAGCAAGCCCGCGAAGTCGAAAAGGTCAAACGATCCGAAAACGGCATCATCACCGATCCCATCACACTCCGCCCTGATGCCACCATCGGTCAAGCCCGACAACTCATGCACGACTTCAACGTCTCGGGCATCCCCATCGTCGAAGGCGCCGCATCGGTCGCGCTCGTCCCCGGAATCCCCGCCGCACGACTCCGAGAATACCCCAACGGCGCGAAACTCGTCGGAATCCTCACCCGTCGCGATCTCAAATACCAGGAAGACGACGCACGACTCGTTCGCGATGTCATGACACGCGAAAACCTCGTCACCGCTTCAGGCGACGTCTCTCTCGACGAAGCCGAAAAAACCCTCTACCGCGCGAAAATCGAAAAACTCCTCCTCGTCGATAAACAAGGCCACCTCGCTGGCCTTGTCACCATGCGCGACATCGACAAACACCACCAATACCCCAGCGCCTGCAAAGACCCTCGCGGCAGACTCCGCGTCGGCGCGGCCTCGGGCGTCAAAGACTTCGACCGCATCGAAGCACTCATCCGCGCCGAAGTCGACGTCATCATCATCGATACCGCACACGGACACAGCCAAAACGTCATCGACACCGTACGCGAAGTGAAACGCCGTCACGACATCCAAGTCATCGCTGGAAACATCGCAACCGCTCACGCGGCTCGCGAACTCATCGATGCGGGCGCCGACGGCATCAAAGTCGGCATCGGACCCGGCGCGATCTGCACCACTCGCATCGTCAGCGGCGTCGGCGTACCCCAAATCTCCGCCATCTTCGCAGCCGTCAGCGTTGCACACGAAGCCGGAATACCCGTCATCGCCGACGGTGGTATCCGACACTCCGGCGACATCACCAAAGCCATCGCCGCCGGCGCCTCCTCCTGCATGATGGGATCACTCTTCGCAGGACTCGACGAATCACCCGGCGAACTCGTCATCCACCAAGGCCGTCGCTACAAAACCTACCGCGGCATGGGATCACTCGGCGCGATGATGAAAGGCTCCGGCGATCGATACGGACAAGCAGGCGTCAAACAACTCTCCAAAATGGTCCCCGAAGGCGTCGAAGGCATGGTCCCGTATCGCGGACCACTCGGCGATTTCGTCTACCAACTCGTCGGCGGTCTCAAAGCCGGCATGGGCTACTGCGGAACCCGAACCATCGAAGAACTCCGACAACGCGCCCGCTTCTGCAGAGTCACCAGCGCCAGCATGGTCGAAAGCCACCCCCACGACATCCGCATCACACGCGAAAGCCCCAACTACACCGTCGAATCCCCCGATAGCAAAAAATAACCGCAAACAAATGACCGCCGCCCTCATGTCCGTTTCGCGGTCGATGTTGATCCGATCAACTACGCCCGCGACATCGAATGACCTCGCTACCAAGAAAAGCGTTGTGATACGTTGACATACCGAATAATGTGAGAGCATCGCCGGGGTCTGCGATTTACTCCATGCTCGAGTCCACAGCCATCCTCGCGGGTATGCCGTCGTTCACACTGAGCGATATCGCCAAACTGCGACTCGAATCCATCTCGTTCTTCGTCATCGCAAAGGCAACCGGGACGTAAGTAGTATTGAAGGTCGCATTCTACTTACGTCCGTGTTCCACTTCCTCCCATGAATTAGTGCGGCTAACCGGGTCTGTGGAAGACTGGTTTGTAGGATTGCGATGCGGTATTTCTCGATCGATGAGGCGAGATCCACGAAAGCATCGGACGAAGGAGCAGCTGGTTCACGATGCGGTCTATGTGTTGCGATCGCCTTTAACAGAGGGGACCAAACGGGCGATGTTGATCGACTTGGCGTGGTGCTGGACCTGCCTCGGCGGCAAATACACCGGTCGCCAGTTCTGGACCGAGGCGGCGCAGGAGCAGTTCCGCAAGGACCCCGCGTCCAAGCTGCGACACGAGCATGTCGTACCCAAACGCATCGTGATCGAGATGCTCTTGGGACTTCCGGATGCGACGGCGGATCAAGTGATGCAGATCTGCGAGCGATATCTGATCGGAGTGGTGATCACGCCGGAGGAGGATCGTGTCTTGAGCAAACGGTTCCGGCAATCGATGCCAGCGGAGTTTGTGCAGGCGGGTCATCCCGAGTTCGACGACGTATGGCTGCGGTACAAGCGGTGCGGGATTCGGGTCGGAGAGGGAACCGGAGACGTAAGCAGAAAAGAAGATGAAACCGGGAGACGTAAGTAGAATGCAGCCGTCAACATGATTTACGTCACTGTTGATCTCTTCCTCAGGACCTCAATAGACCGCCGTAAAGTACTCCGCGAGCGTCGCCTTCTTTGCGCAATTATAGCGCAAATTACACAATCCCTTAGCCGATTCCTCACATCGGCCGCCTTATCGTCTTTCCTCCTCGATGTGGCGCAAGGGCGGTCCCTTTTTGCCACCTCGTAGCAGTCATGGTCTGCCGCTCTCTCTTTCTGGGAGCCCCTCTTACTCGGAGCTTTGTTCATGCCAAGCGATCACGCTCGCTCTCTTTCCAACACTCGATCTCTGCCCAACGCATCCAAGCCCGCCTTCACACTCGTCGAACTCCTCGTCGTCATCGGCATCATCGCCGTCCTCATCAGCATCCTTCTGCCCGCACTCGGACGCGTACGCAGCCAGGCCCAAGCCACCGTCTGCCAGGCCAACCTCCGGCAATTCGGACAGGCCTTCATCATGTACGCCGATGCCAACAAGGGCTTCCTCCCCTTCGACGGTCAAGACGGCGAGGCCGGTGATCCCATCCTCGGCGTCAGCAATGCGCCCATCTCATCCGACCTGCGCGGTTGGGATACCGAATCCCTCTGGTTCAACGCACTCCCCAAATACCTCGGCTCAAAACCCTACAACGAACGCTACGTCGAATGGCAAGCCGGCAACGGATCGATCCCCGGACCCGGCATCCGCGATGTCAACGTCTGCCCAGCCGCTGATGTCGCCATCGGTCGGCCCGGCGAAACCGTCGAAGAAGGCTACTTCGTCAACTTCGGTCGAACCGCCGCCAGCAACGCCGTCGTCCCCCGACGAACCTTCTTCAGCTACGTCTACAACTCCAAACTCCTCGACGGAACAGGACTCCAAGCCGACCGCGGCAAACTCTCCAAACTCCGGCCCGCTGCCAATGTCGTCATCTTCGTCGAACGACGCATGAACCCCGGCGAAGTCTCCATCAAAGACGACGCCTACTACACCTCACAAGGCGGACAAAACAACCGCATCACCTCTCGCACCGTCGGACGACTCAAAGCCGACTGGCAACGATTCACCTCTCGCCACCGCGGCGGCGGACATCTCCTCTTCGCCGACGGACACGTCGGCTACTTCACCATGAGAGAAGTCCTCACCAGCTCCACCGGAAACCAAGGCGTTAACTCCGACTGGAACCAACCCGGAAAAATGATCTGGAACATCTACGGCCGCGCAGGACGATAAAACTCGCCCACGCGCCCCGTAACATCTCATCCACACACACCAACCCCGGACCATGCCGTCCGGGGTTTCTCTTACTCCAACATCCGCCCACCCATTTCCACCACACACCTCCTCGCCCGTACATTGCCCGCAGGCGGCCAGGCGAGTAATCTGTTCCCTTCCGATCGATCCAAAGACCCACTCGACTCCGTCACACGCGACGCAGCTCAGCGTCATACAGATCGATCAAAACCGGATCGCGCCGAACGACCATGTGTTTGTTGACCGGATGTGAAGATGCGACTGACCGAACTGCTCAAACCCGCCAACATCAAATCGCCGCTGGCCGCCGTGACCAAAGTCGACGCCATCCGCGAAATGATCGACCTCCTCGCCGCCAACAACGAACTCATCCACCCTCGCAAAGTCCTCGACGCCGTCCTCGAACGCGAAGCCACACGAACCACCGGCATCGGTTACGGACTCGCCATCCCACACGGTAAATCCGCGGGCGTCGATCACCTCATCATGGCACTCGGCCGCTGCGAAAAACCGATCGACTTCCAAGCCATCGACGGAAAACCCGTCTCACTCATCTGGCTCCTCGTCAGCCCACCAGACCGCACCGGTCAACACATCACCACCCTCGCCAAAATCAGCAAGCTCATGATGCTCGACCGCTTCCGCTCAGACCTCAACAAAGCCGAAGACGCCGCCGCCATGTTCGATATCATCACCCAACAAGAAGTCGACGTCTAAACCGACTTCCTCACAACTCCAACTTCCAGGCAACGCCCCCCAAATCCCATTCCACTTGGCGTTCACACGACGTTTCGATACGATTCATCCCCGCGCGGGTGTAATTCAGTGGCAGAATGTCAGCTTCCCAAGCTGAACGTCGTGGGTTCGAATCCCATCACCCGCTTTGATCCCCAAAACCCTCCCTCACCCCGACTTTCCCCCGATTGAGCCTCACATCAACACAAGAACCCGCGCTAAACACACCGAACCAACCCCGTTCGGCACCATGGCTGTCAATCGCCGCACTCGCTATCGGCTGCTCGATGTCACTCGTCCTCGCCGGCTATTCCTTCGGCGAATCCAATCATCAGGTCTATCTGCTTGACGCCTTCCGCATCGAAGACCCCCGCATCCTCGCCTCCGACTGGTTCACGACAAGCACACTCCAATACCACGTCCTGTTCAGTTGGCTCACCGCCACACTCAACCAACTCGATATCCTCAGGCCCGCCTTCTTCGTCGGATACCTCGCGATCGTCGTCGGCCTTCACGTCGCATGGCTCGGCATCGCCCGAAAGATCGGCGGCTCACATGCAACATATCTGCTCTCGGTCCTCTTCTTCCACGCCTCCGCCGGTGGATTCGGCCTCGGCATGAACCAGTTCCTCCAGGACGGCAGCTTCCTCCCCAGCAACATCGCCGCCGTCCTCATGCTCGCCTCACTCAACCTCTGGCTTTCGCGCCGCAACACTCTCGCCGCCGCCTGCGCCGGCATCGCGGGCATCTTCCATCTCAACTACGCGCTCTTTGCCATCCTGCTCTTCACCGTCTTCGTCTCACTCGATGCCTGGCGCGATCGAACGCTCAAATCCATCCTCAAACCACGCGCCATCCTCGTCGCGCTGCTCGTCTGCGCCCCATCACTCATCAACATCGCCAACGCCGCCGTCAGCAAATGGCAACACTCCGCCGTCATCCCACTCGAAGACTTCATCAACATCTACGTCCGATTCCGACATCCTCACCACTACGATCCCTCCTCCTGGCCGGGCGCACTCTGGATCAGCTACCTCTGGGTCATCCCGCCCGCAATCCTCGCTCTCGTCCTCGAAAGACGCTCCACACAACCCACCGACGCCTTCCGCAGAATCGGCCACGCCTTCGTCTTCCTCCTGTTAATGCTCGCCGGTGCAATCGTCTTCGCCGGAATCTTCTGGATCAGTGAAACCATCGTCCAAATGAGCCTCTACCGATTCAGCATCTTCCCTAAACTCATCGCCTGCACACTCACCGCATGGCTCCTGCTCGATCACTTTCGCCGCTCCACACGCCTCATCACCTACATCCTGATCGCCGTCGCCTCAACCCTCGTTGCGATCTATCTCCTCGCCTCCACCGCCAATCCGTCCACCGGCATCGCAGAAGCCGTCCGCACCTTCGTACTCACGCACCAACCCACGCTGCTGGCCTTGCTCGGCACGCTCATCATCGCTGGACTCTTTTTCATCCTCACACGCTCCGAATCCGTCCCCATCACTTCCAACCCGTCCGCTACGATCTCAAACAGCAGAAAAGTCCTCCTGACTTCAACCTGCATCGGCCTGCTCCTTGGCGTACTCACGCTCGCTCATCAAAACAAACTCGGCCTCTCCACCGTCAGTGACGGATCGCCAGCCATGCAGGACGTCGGACAATGGGCCCAAGACTCCACACCCATCAACGCCGTCTTTCTCATCCCGCCAGGCGACGGCAGCTTCCGACTCGCCTCACTCAGGTCCGCTGTCGTCAGCTTCAAACAAGTCCCACAACTCAACGGCGAACTCGTCGAATGGAAACGACGCCTCGATGACGTCACCGGCATCGACGTCAGCACCCTCCGCGGACACATGCCAAGAACCCAACGCAAGCTCAACCAACTCTACAACGCACGCGATCCGCAGGACCTCTTCAACGTCGCACATCGCTACCACGCCACCTATCTCGTCATCGAACGCGACCTCGGCCCCCAATACGCTCCTCTCCTCGATTTCACATCCCCCGACGGATCGCTCCGCGTCTATCGCGCACCAGCCTCCGCAGTCAATACGACTATCGATCCATCCACCCATACGTCCGGATCAATGCTCCATCCCAAACCACCTGCGAAC
This sequence comes from Planctomycetaceae bacterium, assembly GCA_027487775.1. Taxonomy (GTDB): domain Bacteria; phylum Planctomycetota; class Phycisphaerae; order Tepidisphaerales; family Tepidisphaeraceae; genus JAIYCY01. Next base: position 266,986 of record JAIYCY010000021.1, on the reverse strand, counting down.
TGACTTAACCGTGACTCCGCGAAACACGCCGGATCGTCACATGGACGCATAAAGTCCAACCGTTCGACCGATCCGATCCATCGGTTTCTCGGACGCGCATTCTTCCGCCCACATCTTAAGTCGCGTCCCGTTTCATCCGATCCCACCCTCAGACCCCTAGTCCGCCGGGTGTCCGAGCCTGTTCCATTGTGGAACCGGTCGAACTCACCCGACTGACTCGGAATCGCTGGAGAGACTCATCATGAGCCGTAGCAAAAACGCCATCGCCGTCCTCGCGTTCGCAGCCGTCGTCGCTGCAGGATGCCAAACCGTCCGCACCACCACACGCCCCAACGGCGATCCAACCATCGCACAACCAACCACCGCAGAAGTCACCAGCAACGCTTCCGCACCCGAAGCCTCCGCCGTCCAAGACAAATCCGCACCCGCAAGCCCCGCCATCGCAGCTGGCGAAACACGCTCCGGCACGCTCTTCTACCCCACAGGATCCGCCGACACCTCGACCCTCAAGCTCGTCAAAACCGCGCCCGCCGAAGTCGTCGCCAATAAGCCCTTCGCCTACACACTCGATATCACCAACATCTCCAAAACCACACTCTCCAACGTCGAAGTCGTCGAAAGCCTCCCGCCAGGACTCAAGCTCGGCGATGTCAGCGGCGGCAAAGTCGCCGAAACACAAGGCCAAGCCCGACTCATCCTCGGCGATCTCAAGCCCGGCGAAACACGCAGCATCACCGTCAACGCCACCGCCAGCGCCGCAGGTCAACAGTCCAGCTGCGCCAGCGTCAGCTACAACACCTCGCTCTGCATGGACGTCAACGTCGTTGCCCCCAGCATCGCAGGCGAAGCTCTCGAAGGCGTCGAAACACTCCTCTGCGACGCCGTCACACTCAAGTTCACCGTCACCAACAACGGCACCGGAACCGCACGCGCCGTCAAGTTCAACAGCACTCTCCCCGAAGGCGTCAAAACCACCGACAACAAATCCAACGTCGTCGCCGACGTCGGTGACCTGCCCGCGGGCGTCAGCCGCACCGTCGAAGTCCCCGTCAAACTCGAACGACGCGGTACCTTCGCTGTCGCCGGAAAGTTCACCGCCGACGATGGACTCGCCGCCGAAAAGTCCACCAACGTCACCGCACGCCAACCCGAACTTCTCGTCACCAAGACCGGGCCCACCAACGCCTATGTCGGTGAACAATTCGCCTACGAAATCGTCGTCACCAACAAAGGCGACGCCGATGCCACCAACCTCGTCGTCGTCGATTCCCTGCCCGCCGGTACCGTCGCCAATAACCCCGGCGAAAATGCCAATGTCACCGACGGCAAAGTCACCTGGAACCTCGGAACACTCGCAAAAGGCGCTTCCACAACCCTCAAACTCAACGCCAGCGCCGCCAACATCGGACCGGCCCGCAACTCCGTCACCGCTACCGCCGACTGCGCCAAGCCCGCCACCGTCAGCGCAGAAACCCAGATCGTCGGCATCCCCGCACTCCTCCTCGAAGTCGTCGACAGCCCCGACCCCGTACGACTCAACGGCGATACCACCTACACCATCACCGTCACCAACCAAGGCAGCGCCGTCGCCACCAACGTCAAAATCGCCTGCACACTCGAAGGCGAAATGACATTCGTCTCCGCTGGTGGTGCCACAAACGGAACCGCCGAAGGTAACAACGTCACCTTCCAGCCCCTCGCCACCCTCGCCGCCAAAGCCAAAGCCACCTACACCGTCGTCGTCAAAGCCACCGGCGAAGGCGACGTCCGATTCAAGACCTCCATGACCGCCGACCAACTCAAACGGCCCGTCGAGGAAACCGAAGCCACCAACTTCTACAAGTGATCGAAATGACTTCACGCGGTCGAGAGACCCTCACTCGATCGCGTGAAGTCGATCGCTTCCTCATCCCCTGATCCCGTACTGGTGACCACAACATCCCTGACCACAGAATCCCCCACGCCCCAATCTATCGCGACTGTGTGTCTCCTCCAGGAACCCCCGAACCGCTCACTGTGAGCCACGGGGGTTCTTTCTCGCGCCACCCGATTCTGACTCCTGCCGATCCTGCTCCACTGTCAACAAACTCGACTCGTCCATCCCCTCATCATCACTCGCTTCCACAGCAATCTGATACGCACCATCAAGCCAACGACCCAAATCGATCAGCCGACATCGATCCGAACAAAACGGAAAAAACTTCGGCCGACTCTCGCTTGCAGACTCATTCGAAGCCGGTTCGCTCGACACGATCGCCTTGCGACAAATCGGACATCGCAACTCACCCGATCTTCCTTGTTTCAATGTTCCTGCCGATGCCATTGCTTCTCCCATCAAAGTCATTCGCCTAAGTCTATCGCTTCAAACACACGTCTGACTACACTATCCCTCCATGAGCAAGCACACGATCGTTCTCATCCCAGGCGACGGCATCGGACCCGAAGTCACACACGCTGCACAACAAGTCATCAATGCCGCCGGCGTCGATATCAACTGGATCACCTGCCCGGCAGGCGCAGATGCCATCGAACACCACGGACACTCCGACGTCCTACCCGATGTCACACTCGACGCCATCCGAAAACACAAAATTGCCCTCAAAGGACCCGTCACAACGCCCGTCGGCAAAGGATTCAAATCCGTCAACGTACAACTCAGACAAAAACTCAACCTCTTCGCCGCCGTACGTCCGGTGCGAAGCCTCGCGGGCGTCGCCACACGCTACGAAGGCGTCGACATGGTCATCGTGCGCGAAAACACCGAAGGCCTTTACACCGGCATCGAAAATGAAATCGTCCCCGGCGTCGTCACCAGCATGAAGGTCGCCACCAAAAACGCCTGCACTCGCATCGCCCGCTACGCCTTCGACTACGCCATGAAACGCAATCGACGCAAAGTCACCGTGTTTCACAAGGCCAACATCATGAAACTCACCGACGGCATGTTCCTCAACTGCGCACGTGAGGTCCATGAAAAGGAATTCCCCCAAGTCGCCTACGACGAACTCATCATCGATGCCGGCTGCATGAAACTCGTCCAAGACCCCGCCAAATTCGACGTGCTGCTCATGGAAAACCTCTACGGTGACCTCGTCAGCGACCTCTGCGCAGGACTCGTCGGCGGACTCGGAGTCGTTCCCGGCAGCAACATCGGCGAAGACGTCGCCGTCTTCGAAGCCGTACACGGCAGCGCTCCCGACATCGCAGGCAAAGGCATCGCAAACCCACTCGCTTGCATCATGAGCGGCGTCATGATGCTCAACCACATCGGCGAAACCATCGCCGCCTCACGCATCCGCGACGCCTACAACCAACTCCTCGCCAACAGCAAAACCCGAACCGGCGACCTCGGCGGATCCGCAAACACGGCCGAGTTCACCCAAGCACTCATCGACACCATGAAGTAACCTCTCCTCAAACCACTCCATCCCGCACGACCGCTTGGACGACGCTTCGCCCCCGGATAGTGTCGCGTCATATGTTCGACAACCTCAAAAACCTCGCTCAACTTCCCCAAATGCTCGCCAAGGCTCGCGAGCTCCAGGAAAAAATGAAGTCCGTCCAGGAAGACCTCGCAGGACGCACGCTTACCTGCGAAGCCGGCGGAGGACTCGTCCGAGCAACCGTCAACGGAAAACTCGAAGTACTCTCCGTACGCATCGACGCCGAGCGCCTCGCACGCCTCTACTCAAACAACGACATCTCCGCGGATCTCGACCCAATCGCAAACCATCCCGACGACGGTCCACGCGTCGCCATGTCACGCGCTGACTTCCAAAGCCTCGAAGACCTCATCGTCGCTGCCGTACGCGCCGCTCAACAATCCGCCGCCGAAATGATCCGACACGAAATGGCCCGCGTCGCAAGCGAAGCAGGCCTCCCACCCGGCATGCTCCCCGGCCAATGAAACCATCCATCCCATCCTGATCAGCTTCACAAACCCATCCCCACAAACCCCTCGTCCTCGATGCAGGATCCACCAACATCCCGACTCCGCATCGCCCTCACCGGCGCACCCGCCAGCGGCAAAACCTCCATCGTCAGCCAACTCGCAAAACAATCCCACCTCACCCACGCACAAGGCTCATCCATACCCATCTTCGTCGTCCCCGAAGCCGCCACACAGATCTACGCCAAAATCGGACGCAAGTGGAACCAACTCAACCTCGACGAACGTCGAAACGCTCAACGCGCCATCTACAAACTCCAAATCGAACAAGAACAACGCGCCGCACAAAAACACCCACATGCCATGCTCGTCATGGATCGCGGTACCGTCGACGGTAGCGCCTATTGGCCCGATGGCCCCGAAGCCTACTGGCACGATCTGAACACGACCCACCAACGCGAACTCACCCGTTACGACCGCGTCATACTCCTCGAATCCGCCGCCACCATCGGCATCTACGACGGCGACGCCTCCAACGCCATCCGCTTCGAATCCGCCGCCGAAGCCGTCGAAGCCGGGCAGCTCCTCGCACAACTCTGGGCAGCACACCCACACCTCTCCATCGTCCCCGCAAACCCCGACTTCAACGCCAAAATCACCCTCGTCCGCAAACTGCTCACCGATTCCCTCCAAGCCTCGCCCTGAATCTTCACCCCTCAAAACCACGCTGTCATTCCCGCTTGGACTTGGCGTACAATCCCGACATGGTCCAAGAAACCCCGACCGACACCGCTGCGGCTTCCCTCGCCACTGCATCTTTCCTTAACCTCGCCGTGCCCGCAGCCGTCGTTCTCGTCGTCGCGGCCGTCCTCATCACCGTACTCGCCGTCTATCGACGACGCATGAATTCCGACACCCACGACGCCCCAATCTTCACACTCTCAGACCTGCGACGCATGCGCAATGAAGGACAACTCTCCGACGAAGAATTCGAACGCGCAAGATCAAAACTCGTCACCCAATCACAACGCAAAATCGCCGACTTCAACCCGCCAGACCTGGCTCGAAATCGAAAACCCGCTGACCAACTGAAAATCGAACCGAAAACACCCCAGCCCCCGCAAGGCTGATCCAGCAACATCCGCAAACACCCGGCCCCCCAACTTCAACCCATCATCGCGAATCCTGCGACACCACCTCACGCAAATGCGCCAATAGCTCCTGACCAAAACGCGGATAGCTGTACCTCGACTCCGCCAAACGCCGCGCACGCTCCCCCATCGCACGCGCGCCCACTGGATCGCGATGCAACGCCTCTATCCCGCGACGCCAACCCTCAACATCACCCGGCTCAATCCACTGCCCAATACCCTCCGCCTCAATGTCGATCCCCACAAAGTCGTTCCGTGTCATCAAAATCGGACGACCCATCGCCATCGCCTCCAGCAAACTCGTCAAGCCAATCGCATTGTGCGGCTTCTTACCATCCAGCTTCAACGGAATCGCTATCGCAAACGCATGGCGATACTGCTCCAGAACCTGCTTCCAATCCAATCCCGATGGACCAACCTCCACACACGCAGGCAACTGATCAGATCCCGCAAACTGACCCATGCTCAAAATCCGAAGCTTCGCGCCCGTCTCCTTCACCGCACCAATCAGCGTCGGGTAATCACGATACGTCTTGCCCGCCGCCAACACATACCTCGGCGTCGCATCCTCCTCACCCGGCCAGGTCGGATCGTAGTAGGGCAGGTCATACGCCCAGAAAAACGGCTTCAACCTCCGATCCGAAACCCCATGCACATCTCGCACATGCTCCAACGTCGCTTCACCAATCACCAGCAATCGGTCATGACCCGCTACCAACAAACGTGTCAACAACTTCCCCATCAACCCACGCCGAAACGACTGATAACACACCGCCACAATCGGCTTCCGCAATAAACCCAACCGACGCAAAAGGGCCGCCCCCAGCGTCGTAAAGTGATGCGCCGAAAAAATCACGTCATACTCACCCTGCGTCCGAAAAAGCCGCCAACACTGATCCAGATCGCCCAACAATTTCAACTTCTCGCCCCATCGCTTCAGACCCGCGTGACCCTGAAACGGCAAAAAACGAACCTCAACACCCGCCTGCTCCAACTGATCAAATCCCCATAAATGATGGGCCGGCGAAGGCGATCTCCGCCACTGCTCGTAAATCGAAGCCAAATCGTAGTTGTTCACCAGCACGACGCGCATACCCGGTTTATCGGCAAATCCACACCCCCGCATCGGCCTGGATTTCATCGATTCTCCCCAAAATCGCCCGGCACACGCCACACCATCACGCAAACGTCCGACAAGATTTCAAGAAAAAGCGTGCATTCACACCCACACGCTTGCTATCCTCAACCCGCCAGTCCACCTCCACGTCCACTCTATGCCCCGAAGGCCCGCACATCCCGACGATCCATCCGACGACGACGCCGGCGATAGCCTCGACGAAATCCTCAGCGATTCCGAACGCGACGCTCCTCTCGAATCCGACGTACGACGACTCGCAGAAGTCACCTGCATCCCATGCCAAGGCTGCGGAAAAATGGTCAATGACCAAGCCATCCGATGCCACCGCTGCGGCGCATGGATGCTCAGCGACCTCTTCACCGACGACTCAACCTCCAACACCCGACGTACCAGCGTCCCCGCATGGGTCTATTTCACCAGCATCGTCCTGCTCGGATCGTCACTCATCCTCTTCCTCAGACTCCTCTAATACCAGCTCGCACGCCAATTCCCCGAATGTCGAATCTGCGGGATGCCACGTCAGGCTCGCGCGCCTAGCGCAGCTCCACCACTCGACCGAAATAGTCCTGCTTCATCGCTGCCTTGGCCAGCGACAACGTCTCCTCAGCCACCACATTCGCTCGCGCCGTGCCCAGCTTCAACGCATCCAACACATCACCCGGCCGCGCAGCATAATGACGACGCCTCTCCCGAATCGGACTCACCAACGTCTCAATCACCTCAATCAATTTCTTCTTGATCACCACATCTCCCACCTGACCGGCCGCATACTGCGCCTTGTGCGACTCCACCCACGCAACATCCGAATTAAACGCCTCGTGCATCGCCCACAACGGATTCTTACCCGCATCCGTCTCGCCAGGATCCGTCGCCCGCAATCGCTTCGGATCCGTATACATCCCCCGAATCTTCTTCTCGATCTCACCCGGCTCGTCATCAAAATAAATCGCGTTGTTCAAACTCTTGCTCATCTTCAACAACTGACCCGTCTCCGCCGACGGAGCACCCAATCCCACCAATCGCTTCACACGACCAATCCGCGGCCGAATCACCGGAAACACCCCGCCCAGTCGCGCATGATCCTCATCCCTCGCATGCGAATCCACACCACAATACGTCACGTTAAACTTCCGCGTCACCTCACGACATAACTCCAAATGCGGAACCTGATCCTCACCCACAGGCACCACATCAGGCCTGAAGGCCAAAATGTCCGCGCACTGTCCCACCGCATACAACGGAAAACCAAACGGATAATGATCCCCCAATCCCTTGTCCCGAATCTCCTCCGCCAACGTCGGATTACGCATCACACGATTGAACGGCAACAACATCGACAAAAAGAACGTCAACTCGTCAATGCACGGAACCTCCGACTGAATGAACAACGCCGACTTCGAAGGATCTATCCCGCAAGCCAGCAAATCAGTCGCCAAATCCATCACACTCGCTCGAATCTCCGCAGGCTGATTCGCCCGAGTCGTAAACGCATGCTTGTTGGCCAGCAAATAAAAACAATCAAAATCGTTCTGCAGATTCACCCAATTCTCGATCGCACCAACCCAATGGCCAAGATGCATTTTACCGGTCGGCGTGATGCCAGAGAGGAGTCGCGGTCGATTGGACATAAGGCCAACAAGTGTACGCCGGACCACGATTTGACCCAAGCGCGTCAAAGACACCCACACAAAGCCACGAACGGGCAGGTTCGGCGGGATTTGAAGGAAAAGATGGGATACGAAACAAATGGGATACCGGGACGGATGACGTGGGTGGCAGTCACGCCCACCTTATGCTGCAACCACTTCATAAACCTGTCCATGCCGCTTGAGCCACGCCACGTCGCCAGCCCGCGCACGCGACTCGATTTCGCGTAGCAATCCCACCGTCTCAGGCGAGTAACACGCTTCGCTCGGGTCGGCGTCGGGTATGATCGCCTCAACCTCGACGGCTACGACGAACCGCTCGGTCCTGACCAGCCGCGTACGCTTGACTCTTCTTCCGGGGATATTCATGGCTGCCGCTCGTCGAGAAAGTGAACCGTGACCAGCTTTACAATATCACCGCCCGGCAAACGTGACCAGACAACTTTCACCTCGGTCCCGTCGGCCAGCGTCTGCAAAACCTCGACCGACGGATTGGGCAGCGACCTAGGCCGCTCGGCGATCAGCCTTGCTCCCTCAATGCCATCGACCACCTGCCACTCAAGTACGCCACGCTCGTCAAGCCGTAATGAAGCGTGCTCGCCGACGAGATATTGCCCCATCAGCACGAGGCGTCGGATGTCATCGAAAAGCCTTCCCACACCCGCTCGCCTCCATCCTAAACACGCCGAGGCCGATCACCGGCCGAACCGACACCGCGCCGACTCTCGAACCACTCGAAGCTTACCCGCCGGCCCGGTCCGCTGCATTGGCCGGTTAGTCGGCAGGCGTGAGTCGGCCCTCACCCATTCTTCGCTGGCTCGAATTCCGAGCCCTCATGTCCATCGCCTTTGCCCCAGCGGAACGTGCCAAGCAGCTTTCCGCTTTCCTTGTCGATGATCCGCCATGCAACGCCGTACCCGACGTCCATCTTCGACGGTCCATCGATCAAGATGCCTTCGTAAAGGAGTTCTGCTTTGCCTCCCTTTGGCGTCTGCCCACGCAGTTCTTTCCGCGCTAACTCCTTGACAGCGTGTCGCTTGGCCCACCGTTCGACCAGTTCGACAATGTCGTCAAGCGACTCGCCTTCCGGGTCGGCGCCAGCAACTTTCTTCTCCCGACCCTCGGCTTCGATCCGGCTGTCAAACGGCTCGAAGTTCCGCTCCCTGAATGGCTCGACCACCTCACCCGAAGTGCACATCCACTCGATGGCGGTCAGCAGATCATCGCCCGCGTCGAAGACCTGCTCGCTGTCGCGGGGCAGGACGAACAGCCGGTTCGGGCGGCTCGGGTGAAACACCAGCTCGTCGCCGTTAACGGTATCCCCGATGATCACGCACTCCAGCGCGCGTTCCTTCGGAAGAAGTTCGCGGCATTCATCCCAGAACCAGTACTTGCTGATGCGCCGCCGCCATTCCGGCAGCTCTTTCTCGATCCGCCACGGGGGGTAGATGCGCACGAACGAGCCGCCGAGGACTCCCTCACCGAGGCGGGTGACGTATTCGCGGTAGCCAGCGGGAAACGTGATCCAGAGCCGTGACGCCAACGCGTCCACATCGGCCGCCGTCGCGACCGCGAGGGGCTTCCCCACCACTTTAACGTCCTCGATCTTCAAGCGACCTCCTGCCGACTAACGTTCCGGTTCAGCGGCGGCGCGCCAGCGCCGTCCGCTGCAACCGCTTGTTAGCTGGCCTTTTGGATTGGTCATGCGACTGGGTGGCGATTGCGCTCGGCTACCACAAATGTTCTTACCGAACTGGCTCCACCATCGGCAACTTGTAGCGCCCGTCCAAAACCGACGGCCCTGGTCGGTAGACGCGCATGAGGAAGTTCCAGCCTTCAGTGACATCCACCCGGTTCGGCACGTCGCCGCAGGCTTCCTTCGATCCGAAGTGCACGGTGAACGTGCCGTCGTCGTTCAGCTTGACGTTCGTGGAGTTAATCACAGCGTTTTCGCTCTTGATGTAGCCGTCATTGCCATAGACCGTGATTGACCAGAAGGCCTGATTCTCCGGCACGGTGTAGGTAGCCTTGTGGCACACGCGGTAGTCATGGTTGCCGCTGTAGTTCAAGTAGGTGGCGTCCCACTCCGGGTTCAAGCCCCACGCTGCAGCTGCGGCGATGTGGCGCGTCTTCTCATCGACCTTTCCGCGCGGCCCCATCATTCCCTTCCAACTACTGTACTGAGCGGAGTCCTTCTCGTACTGCTCGGTCAGGGCTTTCAGCGATGACGCTTCCCATTGCATGGGGGGCAGCGGATCGGCGCTGTTCGCCTTTATGACGACGGCGTCCTGCAGCTTGTTGGCCAGCGCGATGTCCGCATCGTCCTTGGGATTCAGCACTTGGGTTCGAACGACAACGGCCAGGTACTTCGTGTCCTGCGGCAAGTCATACGTACCGGGGGCGTAGTAAACCGCCGGCGCGTAGTGGTCGTTGTCAACCAGCAGCACCGACATGAATCGACCCGCCGGCAACGGCGGCACTGTCACGGTCGCACCCTTCGAAGTGTCCACGATGGACGCTGAATACAGAGTGTCCCGATTCATTCTGACCACCGTCTGCTGGTCCAGTGGCGTGGGCTTGCGGATATAGAACCAGCGGTTCACACCGCCGGCCTGCTGGCTGATGTTGTGGAAGGTTCGGTCGGTCTCGGCGCGGATGTAGGTGTCAGGGGTGACCTTGACCGTGCCTGCCGTCTGGGCGTGCGATGTGGCGATTGAGCAGATCGCAACGACGATGCCAAGTAGGTACTTCTTCACTGTTTGCCTCCTCTGTGTCTTACTGGCCAGCTAACGTAGAAACCGTTCAGTGGCCGGCCAACACGACCGACCTTCGAGCCACAGTGTACACAACTGGCCGGTCCGCTGCATTGGCGGGTTATGTCGCCCGCCGGAATCGCCGCGTGCCCGCTTCCGATCCCGGGCCGACTTCGACGAAGCCCGACCGCCGCAAGACGCCGAGCGAACCCAGATTGTCCGGGCGACACTCGGCTTCGACTGTCTTGACCTCCGGGAGTTCCAAGGCGAACGCCGTAAGCGCCGACACCGCCTCTGCCGCGAACCCGCGACGCCGATACCGGGCGAGCGTTCCGTAGCCGATCTCGATCATCCCCGAATGATCCGGCGGACCTTTGAATCCTCCGCTCCCCACCAGGACCGGATCAGCACGCGTCACCCAAAACCACGCATGATACCCGACCTCGCCCGGCCGATCGCGAAGGGTCGCCTCGAACATCGGCAGCACGTCGCGGACCTCCTCCGGCGGCCAATCAGAATCGACCCTGCACGCCAAGGCCGACTGCAAACGCGGGTGATCTGCCAATTCCATTGCGATCAAGTCCGCCGTCGCAGGCACGAGTCGAAGATGCTGGGAGGTGATGGGCGACATAGCGTAGAAACCGTTCAGTGGCCGAGCCGGCAACGGACGCGCTCTCGAATCAAGGGGACCGCGACGCCCGCCCGGTCCGCTTGTTTGTTGCCAAAGCGGCCGGGCTGCCGTCACTCCCCACCGGCCGTGTGCTCCCACTCTTTCAGCAGCTTCTTGACCGACGCTGTCGAGGTTACTGCGATCGGAGCCTCACCGGTATCAGGAATGACCACCAGTGGCCCGCACAGTTTTGAGAGGCGCTTGACGATTTCCAGGATCAACGCGGGAGAACCCTTCTCGAACATGATCGGAAGCGGCTTATCCTCAGCCCCCTTGAACTTCTCCATATTGAGAATGGTGCCCTCATCGCGCTTTGTGCTCTCAATGTAGGCCGACCAGTGCGACTTGGCCTTGATGTTGAACTCGACCTTGACGTCGGGCAATGCAAGACACACCGCGCGTACTTCGGCGGGCGTAGGATTGCGCGACGGCCCCTCGGAATCGGGCACCGCCGCGCCCATCTCTTCGAGGAACGATGCCATCTCATCGTCGAACGGTTGTACAGGGTAGAAGACGCCCATAGCCGACTAACCTAGTGATTAAACTGACAGGTCGCGCCGGATAGCGTTCCCCGTCGGAATTTCTCGACTTTATCCGAACGCTTGCTCTGGTCAAACCTTATCTCCCATCGGCGGCCTTGGGTGGTGGGATGTCCGACGGAGTGGGGGAGGTTGGGATGAGATGGAAAAATGTCGGCGGCGCTGCGCGAGTGGGGACGCAGGCGCGCAGCGCGCGGGTAGATGTGAGGAGATACGCTCTTTCAACGCTGGTTTCGGCGTGGCGAAACGGATGCCGACGTCTCGACACTCGATTCGACAATGTATGCGACGATCGAAGACGCAATCGGGATTGTGCCCATCGTTGTGCGTCGATCGTCTTTGTACGGTGATGTTTCGCGCAGTGATGTTTCACGCAGCGATGTTTCACGCAGCGAATCGCAGTCGACGGCCCGGCCTGAACTTAGGCGTTGATGGGGGAGGATGAGACATGTGTGCGCGAGCCGGCGGAAAGCGATCACGAGCCGGCGACATCCGGGCGCGAGGTGTTCGCAAACGTACGCACGGGTGCACAGGGGTAGGCAGGGGTGCGCACGGGTGCGCAGGGGAGCGCAGGGCGTCCGTCATCCAAAACCCACGTGGGTCGAAGATCGAGCCTTTCTGTCCATCTTCCGGTGTTTGGACCCAGAAACGCGTCGATTTCTCCAAAAATGCGATTTTGCGCTGCGCGACTGCGGACGCATCCGCGCAGCGCGCGGGTTGATATAGAGTGTTGATCCGATCGTCGGTCAACCATTCGACTTTGCAGCAGCTCGCCAACTTCGCGTAGGGTGATTCGTATGTCGGAGCAGATGACAACTCGCCTGCGATGGATTCGGCGGCTGGACCTCGCGCCGGAACGCGTCATCACGCGGCGGGTTCGTTCAGCCTGGCGGCGCGAGCCGGAAGTCGATGCGCTCATCGATCAGGCCTGGGTCGACGCGCATAAAAGGCCGGGCGTGAAACTGTTCGACGGGCCTCTGTGTCGATTCGAAGGATTTGATCTTCACGCAGATGAGGCTGGGTTCGAGTCGATCCGCATCGACGTGAGCTCGACAAGCTATCGCATCGTCGTCGGGACACACTTTGCACATCCCGATGTCGTCGATCGATTCGGACCCGAAGTGGCGGCCCGTCCGCTCGGAGTGAGCAGCGGCGTGATCAGCTCGGACGGCATGCTCCTGCTCGGCGTGCGCAGCGAACGACTCGCCTACTACCCCGGACGCGTGCATCCGTTCGCCGGATCCATGTCCGACCTCCCGGAGCCCAACATCGTCGCCGACGCCATGCGCGAAGTACGCGAAGAACTGAACATCCGTGAGCAAGAACCGATGTCGATCCGCATGGTCGGACTCGTCGAAGACCTGCAGATGCGTCATCCCGAAGCGCTCTTCCTCGTGCGATTGTCGATCGATGAACTCGAGCTGCGCAAACGACTCGATCGCGACGAGCACGGCGAGATCGTATCAGCACCTTTGGAGAACAAGGCGCTCGAAACGCTTCGCGCCGACGCAAGACTCACGCCATTTGCAGTCGGCGTGGTGCAGGCGTGTTTGGAGCGATTGAATCATGGGGCGATGGAGACTTTCGGTTGACATCACCACGACATTCAATCGAGCTGCCCGAACGGAAGATTCGGGTTCATCGCGGCGGTGCGTTGGTAGGGGAGGATCGGCGAATAGGCGTTGCCCGAATGATTGGAATCGAGGAAGCCTTGCATCAAATCCAGCACACAAAAGGCCTGCTCAAGGCTGCAACGGTGCGGGCGATTCGTGCGAATCGCGCGGGCCATGTCAGCAAGACCGACGCTGCGGCCATAGCCCGTCACGAACGCGTGCGGCACCTCGACATACTCGTCCTTCTCACCAAACTTGCACAGCGACACCGTCCCGTCAAAACCATTCGGATCCGGGACCGCCAGTGTGCCTTCCGTGCCGTAGATGATGATCGGATGTTTCCCCATCGGCGGGGCCGCGCGAGTGGCAAAACTCTGAATGATCGAACCGACGCAACCGTTCTGAAACTCGATACTGCCAGAGAAATGATCGGGCGTGGTGACCTTCATCACCTGTCCGTGTTTCTGCTGGGAAAGGATGGTGCGCTCGGTACGCGTGATGGAGGCGAAACCAGAAAGACGCTTGACCGGGCCGAGCAATTGCAGCAGGGCGGTCAGGTAATACGGGCCCATGTCAAACATCGGCCCTCCGCCGGGCGCGTAGTAAAACTCGGGGCTGGGGTGCCAATGCTCATGACCACGCGAGAGCATGAACGCGGTGAACGCGACCGGCTTTCCGATCGCGCCGTCGTCGATGAGTTTCCGGGCCGTCTGAATACCCGCGCCCATGAAGGTGTCGGGCGCACACCCCACGCGGAGATTGCGCGAGCGGGCGACGTCGAGAAGTTTTCTGCCCTCTTCGCGATCGATGCCAAGCGGCTTTTCGAGGTAGGTGTGTTTGCCCGCTTCGATCGTGCGAATCGCCAGCGGAAGGTGGGCGGCGGGGATGGTGAGATTCAGCACGATCTCAATCTCGGGATCAGCCAGAAGCGAATCAACGTCGAGAACCTTCGGTATGCCGAACTTCTCCGCAGCCGCCTTGGCCCGCATGGGATCAAGGTCGCTGCACGCCAGCATCCGCACGCCCGGAAAATTCTTGGCCATCCCGAGATATGCACCGGAAATCGCCCCCGTCCCGATCACGCCCACATTCACGACATCCGACATAACGACTGCTCCTCATGGGTATTGGCTGACACCCCCCAGATTAGACGCTGCTGTCCGAAAAATGAAAGTGGGCAAATCGGTTTGACGGGCGACGCCGCGCGGGTTCATACTCCAATGCCGCCGCTTTGCTGTTCGATGCGCCCGCAAATTTTCAATGTTGAATCCATTCGACCGGAGGTTTGAGATGATGAAGAAACATGCATGGATCGCCGGATCTGTCACCGCATTGGCCGCCATGACGTGGGTGTCGCCCGCCCTGCTGGCACGCGTCGATGAACCCGCCGCCGAAGAAAAACCAGCCGAGGAAAAGAAAAAACTCGAACCGATCGACTTCCGTAAACTACGCGAAGCAATGCCCGCCAAGATCGGCGGACTCCCACGAGGAAAATCGAGCGGACAAAAATCCAAGTTCGGCGAACTCACCATCTCCATCGCCGAAGCCGAATACGGCGACCCCAACGACGCCAGCGACGCCCCACCCTCCGGACAACTCACACTCATCGACTACGCCAACGAAGAAATGGTCATGGCCATGACCGGCGGAATGTTCGGCGCCGTGGAAATCGACCAGGAATCCGACGAAGGCTGGACCAAAACCATGCAAGTCCAAGACCGACCCGCCCTCGTCCAATGGCAAATCGAAGGCAAAGTCGGAACCGTCACCACCAACGCCGGCAAACGCATCCTCGTCTCGTTCGAACTTCGCAACGTCGACGAAGCCGCATTCAAAGCCGCACTCGAAGAACTCCCGCTCAAAACACTCGACGCACTCGTACCCAAAAGCGAGTGACATAACGCAAAGATGCGATGATTCAGTTGACTTGCTAGAGTCGAGAATGTTGTGAGGATGACTAGAGCATGTCTTCGACGGACGGACCCAAAACGCCTTTCGATACACCGGAAGTCATTCGCGAACGTCATCGACTTTGCGGGCTTGTCTCTACAGATTCGATCAACACCAAAGAGCGTAACAAACTCAGAAAACGCATCCTCGATCAGGCGATGAACCTGAACTACGAACCTGACGAAAGGAAGTGGAGTGACGGTCAAGGTGGCTTCAATCCCAAAAGCGGATTGAAAAGCGAACTTCGTGCGATCGTGATCATCGGACCGCCTGCGGCAGGCAAGTCGACGCTGGCTCACCGTCTCGCTGAGAAAAACAACGCGCTCCTTATCGATTCGGACGTGATCAAGTCCAAGCTGCCAGAGTATGATTCGGGTCGAAATGCGTCTCAGGTTCATATCGAGTCGACCCAACTCGCATCAGATGCCTTGGAGCAAGCCATCCTTGCAGGACATAACATCGTGCTTCCCAAAGTTGGAGGGGATGCACGAAGTCTCGATGAGCTGATTCAACTTCTCATCGCATCGGGTTATGAGGTTTATCTGGTCTTGAATGATTTGGACCGCGGGAAAGCGACTGAAAGATGCCTCGCCCGCTGGGAGGAAACCGGGCGATTTATCGACCCCTGGTTCGTCTATCATGAGATTGCCGACAAACCGCGAAAATCGTAGGCTCATTGTGTCAAGCACTCGGGAGTGAGTGGGCACGCTCACTACGACAACGACGTGCCTCGCGGCCAGAGTCCACGTGTCATCGAAGGACCGACCCATGATTTCCTCAAATGATGCCGTGCTGAATCCGGATAGGATCGAAGACGCTGAGCAATTGGCTGCTGCGCGTCGGGCCAACGCGCAAATTACCGGGCAACTCAGACGTGAACTGATCGCACTTCAGAGCAAGGTCGCAG
The DNA here is from genome assembly GCA_027487775.1 of Planctomycetaceae bacterium. Taxonomy (GTDB): domain Bacteria; phylum Planctomycetota; class Phycisphaerae; order Tepidisphaerales; family Tepidisphaeraceae; genus JAIYCY01. The sequence continues at coordinate 250,730 of JAIYCY010000021.1, read as the reverse complement.
AGTTGACCGAGAAGAATCTTGCACTCGAAGCAACGCAGAAGAAGCAAGCAGAATTGATCGCGAAATTGGAAGCAGCCGTTGAACGGAAAGTTCGAGTCAGTCGCGTCCCCGCAAATGCTGGCAAATCACCGAAGCCAGGATCGATTTCCATGAAACAGGCGGGTCAGTTAGTAAAACTCGCCGTCGTGACTACGAAGAAGGCAAAGGCTTGAATCGATCATCTTCGCTCGTCGCTCTGATTCGGTGAGCGCTACCCACGGGCCACAGTCCGAATCATTCCAAGACTCGAAGCTGCGACAGCAGTTGAGCCGCGGCGCGCTCGGGGTCGGCTTGAGCGATCACCGACGCGGTGACTGCAATGCGTCGAATGCCGACGGCGGTCAGCGTCGGTAGATTCGTCTCGTCGATCCCCCCGATCGCCAGCACCGGAATTTCCACCGCGTCCTGAACGCTCCTGCCAATTTCCGCACCCGCCACAAAATCACGCGGCTTCGTCAAACTCGGAAACATCGGACCAATCCCCAAGTAATCCGCCCCGTCCGACTCCGCCTTCATCGCCTGCTCCACCGAATGCGTACTCACACCAACGATCGCACGCCGATCCTGCCCGTCATCCAACACTCGCCGCGCATCCGCCACCGAAAGATCGTTCTGCCCAACGTGTACGCCATCCGCACGAGTCAATCGCGCGATGTCAGGGCGATCATTGACGATGAACAACGCATCATGTCGGTCACAGAGTTCGCGCAGTCGCTTCGCCCGATTGAGCAGCTCGCGCGATGAAAGATCCTTCTCACGAAGCTGCAACATCTCCGCGCCGCCACGCAAAGCTGATTCCGCCCGCACAAGCCAATCCGGCCCGGCAACGCTCTCGGTCACGAGCACGCAAAGCCGAACCCGCGCCAAACGATCGTTCGACGGTCGGGCGAGCGACTTCTCCAGTTCGTAAAGCTGATAACGAATCTTCGAGACACTCTCAGCCAGCCCAGGAGACGTCGGCTTGGCGTACTCCTCGATCGCACGCAGCGCCTCGGCCACCCGACGGGCATTGGCATGCGCGATGTCGCCGGAACTCTGCCGATGCTCGGTGTTTTGAGCCGGATGCAAGGTGCCCACATCGCCTCGGGTGTCGCGCGAAACCAGCCTAAGCGGCAACGTGATCCGCGCGTCATGCAAAGCCTGCTCGAGCGCATGACGAAACGTTTTGCACTGGCCGCTCAACCGGGCATCGTTACGCACAAAACGCGCGTACTCCTCGATCACACGAAAGCCCTCGGCGGCCCGGTTGCAGTTGGCGTCGATGATCCGCAGAATGTCCCGGTTCCAGACGGCTTCTTCCTCTTTCACGATTGCGAGTCTAACCCATGTCGTCCACGCCTACACGCATCTCTGCCAAAGAGAAAAAACGCGAAGTCGAACACGCGGCAACCAAAATCGAACCGGTCTACACAGAACTCGCACCGCCCGCAGGAAAACTCCCCATCAACGCCATCGTCCAAGCCGACTCCACCGAGTACCTCAACAGCCTCAAGCCGGGCTGGGCCGACCTCTGCTTCGCAGATCCGCCTTTCAACATCGGATACCTCTATCACAACTACGACGATCGCAAAGACGTCGATGAGTACGTCGACTGGAGCGAAAAATGGATGCGCGCCGTCCATCGCGCGCTCAAACCCAACGGAAGCTTCTACCTCGCGATCGGTGACGAATTCGCCGCCGATCTGTGCGTCGTCGCGCGACGAAAAATCGGATTCCATCTCCGAAACTGGATCATCTGGCACTACACCTTCGGCCAACAAACCAAAAAAATGTTCGCCAAAAGCCACACACACATCCTCTATTTCTCCAAAGAGAAACCCGAATCCGGCATGGGCAACCTCACCTTCAACGCCGACGCCATACGAGTCGCCAGCGCACGACAAACCACCTACGGCGATCACCGCGCAAACCCCAAAGGCAAACTCCCCGACGACACCTGGTTCCTACGACCTCAGGAAACCTCATTCTATGAATCGGGCTTCGCTCAATATCTGAACCGACAAACCGAACTGACCGAAGAGAATTTCATACCCGTCGAATTCTTCAATCCATCAAGCGACACGTGGTACGTCAGCCGAGTCTGCGGAACCTTCAAAGAACGCGAAGGCTGGCACGGATGCCAAATGCCCATCGGAGTGCTCGATCGAATCATCAAGGCATCCAGCAATGCCGGCGATATCGTGCTCGATCCGTTCAACGGATCAGGAACCACCGCTGTCGCTGCAGCTCTGCTCGGACGACGATACGCAGGAATCGATCAAAGCGGCGAATACGTGAAGTTTGCCCGAGCACGCATCGAACACGCACTCTCAGTCGCCAACGACCCGTCCGTCGGCCGCAACACAAACCCGTCCAAAGCTTCCAGCAAAAAAACCACCACCGCCAGCACACTCTTCGACGCCTCCCGCGAATCACGCGTCGTCACAACCACCGATGCATTCGGTCGAAAACGCGTTAAACGCGCCTCGCGAAAAACCAGCCCTCCAAACACCTCACACTGATGTCTGATCGTAAACGTTCTCTCGGATGGCATCTGTCTTGGGACCTCAACGCCAGACATCGCCCCGCCCGGCAAACGTCGCCAATCTCGACTTGCGCGAACAACACAACGCTACCGATCAAAATCCGATCCGCTGATCCCACACCCAACAAGCACCCAAACCATCCAAAACCTCAGCCCACCGCCGATTGTGCAGGCGGCTCGCCCGAACCTTCATTCCGCTTCTCGTCCTGATCCTTCTCCTCCTCACGATCCCTCTCGTCGCTCGGATACGCAATACGCGGATGATGGATCCCGATCAGCGTTCGAATCAGCACCTGCTTCACGCGCTCGATGTCGGACATCGTGAGTTCGGATTCATCAAACTGTCCGTCGCGGATGCGGTCCCATGTGATCCGCTCGACGATGTCCGTGATGCGACCGGCATTCGGATCATCAAGGCTTCGCGTCGCGCTTTCTGCTGCGTCGGCAAGCATCAAAATACTCACCTCCCGACTGCGAGGCTTGGGGCCGGGATAGCGAAACTCATCGGCGGCAACATCGTCGCTCTCCCCGCCGCGCGCTTCCTCCTGCTTCATCGCGCGATGATAAAAATACTCAACCACCGTCGTCCCGTGATGCGCTCGAATGAACGGAAATAAACTCGTCGGCAAATTGTGCTGACGCGCAAGCTCCCAACCGTCCTTCACGTGACCGATGATGATCATCTTGCTCACATTCGGACTCAACGCGATATGACGATTCGTGTCGCCAGGACGCTGATTCTCCACAAAATAGTCCGCCTTGTTCATCTTGCCGACGTCGTGGTAATAAGCCCCCACACGCGCCAGCAACGCGTCCGCTCCGATCTCCGTCGCAGCCTCCTCACAAAGAACCGCCACCTGCATCGAGTGGTTGTACGTCCCGGGTGCCTCACGACTCAGCTTTCGCAACAACGGATGCGACGTGTCCACCAACTCCAACAAAGTCATCGGCGTCGTGATCCGGAAAACACGCTCGATCACCGGCAACGCACCAAGCACCAGAAAACCCGTGCCAAGGCCCGCCGCTCCCGCATACAACGCATCCGTCACAACAAAACGCACAGGATCCGCCGACAACAGACCCGCCACCAGCGTCCCAACAGCCAGCACAACCCCTCCAAGCCCGCCCACCTCGACCAGCTTGCTGCGACTCCGCAGATCGTTCATCGACAACGCCACCGTCGCGCTACCCGTCAAAAGCACCAGAAAGAAATCAATCGGCGCGCTGGCGGCTAGCGCCACAAGCGCGGATTGAATCGCCGTCAAACCGATCGCAAACCGCCTGTCATATGCGATCGCAAGCACCATCGCGACCAAGACCGTCGAACCCACGCCAAACACATGAATCGGCTGACTCGAGATCGCGGCAAGCTGCGACACCAACAGCATCGATAGCGACAACAACGCCAGCCCGAGTCCTCGCGCAGGATTACGAATCACACGCGGCTGATACACTGCGATGTACGCCGACGCCACCACCGTGATCAGAACGCAAAGCCCAAACAATCCCGCATACTGCAAATACCTCGCCGAGCCCAGGCTGTGACGAAACGCCCGATGCTCCGCACGTAACAGCGACCAGTCCGACTCTCGAATGATGCCCGTCGGTACGATCTTCTGACCAGCTCGATACTGCACAATCCCCGCCGACTCATCCACCTTCGCAGACGCCACGTTACGAGCCGCTGCCGTCGCTGCCTCATCAAGATCGTGCGTCGGCTCGCCGGCAAGTTGCAGCATCGTCAGCCGAACCACCTTCGGAACCAACGGCCCGAGGAACTGCTCACGCGCAGGCGTCTCCAGTCGCTGTGCAATCGAATCGATCATCGAAACGCTGAACGTCGCATTCGCAGGGCGGATCCCAACCGACTCGATCGCGATGCGCCTTCCCAGCGACAACTCCTCCTCACGACGAGCGTCCGGAAGAATCACGATCTGCGTCTTACGCAACGAATCAATGTAACTCCGAACACTCGCCGCCCACATCTCGGCACGATCGGGCTGCGCATAATCCTGCAGCCGCGCAAGACTCGCAGCATCAAGAACACTCGCCAAATCCACATCCAACTGCTCAAATTTCAACGCTCGAACTCGATGCGGTAGCGCCAGCAACGCATCGCCCACGTCCTGCCACGGATCACGCAGCGACTTGTAAACATTCGGCTCCGCCGACTCGGCACGCTGACGCGCCGCCAGCAACGCGTCGGGGCTGAAGTGCTGGAAATCCGTCCGCGCAAAAACGTCCGCCCGACTGAACGAGCCCGGCCGCAAACTCGTCACATCGTGACGCAGCAATAAAATCAGAAACGCAATGATCGCAAACAGGCCAGCAATCTGCAGCGCATTGAGCACGCCTTCACCGCGCAGCTTCTCACTGATCGACGTGCGAAGGTCGGTCTCCTGCACGCCGGGGCGTAGTCTGCGTTTACTGGTCAGCCAGGGAAGCATGAGGGATGAGCGGAATAGTGGGTCGTGGTTAAGGGCTAGGGGTTAGCAGTTGGTTGACGGATCAATCTGGTTGACGCGATGAACGATGAGTGAGGAACGATGACCGATCAACGACGCACCGACGCCGACTACTCATTCATCGTTCATTGATCATCATTCATCGTTCACCCATCTCTCGACGTCCATTGCAAAGCCTCTACGCTCGTGAAAGCGTCTGCGCTGGATCGTCGGCGGTGATCGCCTCATGCCGGAGGTTCGCCATGGACGCTGGGGCCTCTTGCCGGTTCCGTCCGGTGAAAGGCGCGTTTGCGTTGTGGTCGAACATCCTGTTCGCCGTAAGCATTCACAATGTGCTGCACCAGCGTGTGACGCACAATGTCGTCACGCTCAAGCCGACAATTAAAGACCTGCGGAATCCCATGCGTCCGCCGGATCGCATCCAGCAGGCCCGACTCCTCGTTATCCGGCAGGTCGACCTGCGACGTGTCGCCCGTCACGATCATCTTCGAGTTATGACCCAGACGCGTCAAAAACATGAACATCTGACTCACCGTGCTGTTCTGCGCTTCATCCAAAATGATGCACGAATCGTTCAGCGTTCGACCTCGCATAAACGCCAGCGGAATCACCTCGATGATGTCACTCGCCATCATCCGACGCACCGCCTCGAAATCGATCATGTCATTGAGCGCATCAAACAACGGACGCAAATACGGATTCACCTTCGCCGCCAAATCACCCGGCAAAAAGCCCAACTTCTCCCCAGCCTCCACCGCAGGCCGCGCAAGAATGATCCGCTTGATCGAACCACGCTTCAATAAATGCGCCGCCACCGCTACCGCCAAATACGTCTTGCCAGTACCCGCCGGTCCCGTGCAAAAAGTCAGATCGTGATTCAGCATCCCCTGCAGATAATGCGCCTGACCCGGCGTCTTCCCCGCGATCGCCTGACCACGCACAAACACATCCAACTCACCCTCCGCCCGCGGACCCGACTCCGCCGCCGCGATCCGAATCGCGTCGCTCACGTCCCGATCACTCAGCCAATCCTGCTTACGCAACTTCTTCTGCATCTGCTGCAACACCGCCGCCGCCTTCCCCACCTGCGCGGCCTCCCCGCTCAACTTGATCTGCTCGTCCCGACTCACCACCGTCACACCAAACGTCTCACGCAACAAACGAAGATACCGGTCCGACGCCCCAAAGAGCGCCGTCCGCTTATCAGGATGTTCAAGTGGAATGCTGAGGTTCATCCAAACACGTCCGACAACTGACGCTCATCCCCAATTGTTGACCATCGACACGCGAATGTCGAGCCCCACGCCAACCCTCATCAGGACGACCCCTTCTCCAAAGGCAAGGTGCATTCGTCAAACTGCCTCGCTGTCTCCCTGATCCGCTCGGCAAGCCGGGCCTGCTTCGTCAAAATCTCACGATTCACCGACGCCATCGCACGGTCGTCCGCTCGATAAATGTCTGAGGTCAGCGTCCTTGCAATCGCGGACTCGACATACGCCCGCGCCACGGCACCGCTCGATGCTCCCGTCGAGTTCACCGACGATCCCGACTCCTGCCATACAGCTGCCTTCGCCACGCTGATCCCGGTTTCACCCCAAACCAGCAATCCCCATCGGTGCGGAATCTCATCCTTCTTCAGCAATCCCGACGGACAAAGCACGTAGTGCAGATTGGCCATCGGTTGTAACAGGCAGGCGTCGAACTTTCCGAGTCCGACGCGTTGGCGCAGCGTGCGACGGCCTCGACGTTTGCGATTGGCGCGACGCTCGAAGAGCGCAAGCTCGAGCTGATGATCCTCGGTGAGGTCGCGCAGAAAATCGGCGCGCGAGGCCTTGGCCTCGATGAAACAGGTTTGTGGGCGTTCGCGTCCGTCGCGCAGGTGGTTCTGGTAGGGGCCGAACGTCCCGACTCCGACGGCATCGATGATGCCGAGCGGAAAAAGATTCACCTCGGCGGCGATGGCGCGGTAGCCGGCGCGGAAGAGCCACTGGCAGGCCTCGCGCTTGAGCCGGCGGTGCGTTTCGGATTCTCCGCGGGATGCTCGCATGCTGAGATAAGGGTATGTCGAAGTTTCTTGGTGTACCATCCGGGCATGAGCGATGTGAGAAAGAAAAAGCGAAGGTGGCTCCGAAGAACGGCGGCGATCACGACCGGGCTCGTGCTCGGCTGGATGGCCTGGGGCTGGGTCGAATCCACCAGTCACGCTGACGCAGGACAAGATGGGCCCGCACCCATCGCCGATCCATCCTCACAGGTCCAGCCCAAATCTCAGCTGGACCAAGAGGCGCAAACTCTCCTGAACACAACACTCCAACGCGCCACCAACGCCTACGCCATACCCATGCGCGTCACTGGCACACTCACCGGAAAATTCGACGTCGCCGACCAACGCGACGAACGATCCATGACCGTACACGGCTCGTGGGCACGCTCAGCTGACGGTCAACTCAAAATCCGACACCTCGCCGAAGGCGAAATCGAACTCGTCAACGACGGACAACGACTCTGGATCATGCAACCCGGCTCCGAGCGATACCTCTCCATGCCCGCCCAACACATGACCCAACACAACGACACGATCGCATTACTCACCCAACAAAACCCCGCCGTCATCATCGCTGCCCTCGGAGACGCACGAAAAGCACTCCTGCCCCCAAACGCCACCGTCACCTCCTGCGAAGCAGAACGAGGACTCGTCCGAATCAAAAGCATCGAAGACGGCGTGGCCGTCGATAGCCTCTTCGACGAAGCCACCGGATTCATCGTCGAAATGCGAACCGACTTCGCCAGCCATCTCGCCAGCCGCGGCGTCACCGGCATCCGCGAGGCCTGGGCCACCGTCCGCTACGAACAACACCAACGCCTCGAAAATCCGCCAGAAGACCACTTCCGCTTCACCCCGCCCCCAAACGCCATCGAAGAATCCATCGAACTACCCAAATCAACCTCAGCCCAACCCGAAGTCACTCAATGACCCAGCGGCCCCAACAAGTGCACGCAAAGCCGCCAACATCCCCCGTCTTCGCCGGATTCGCATACGCAACGGTTTTGCAGTGGTGGAGCGTTTAGGCCCGAGTAGAATCGGGCCATGGCGATTCGAGTGTTGGCGATCGGGGATATTGTCGGACGGCCCGGGCGAACGGTCGTCGGGGAGAAACTGCCTGCACTGGTTCGACAACATCGGGTCGATCTGGTGATCGCAAACGGCGAAAATATCGCAGGCGGAAGCGGAATCACCACCAACCTCTTCAACAAACTGCGAGCCTACGGCGTCGATGTGGTCACACTCGGCGATCATGCCTTCAAAAAGGGCGACATCATCGAAACACTCGGCCGCTCAGAAAGAATTGTCAGGCCCGCGAATCTCTCACGACATGCAGCCGGCCGGGGCTCTACCGTGGTCGAGACCGCTCACGGCTTGCGCGTGGGAATCGTCTGCGTGCTCGGCAGAGTCCTCGTCCCAACCATGCAAGCTTCCGATCCGTTCGAAGCCATCGAGCGAGCACTCTCAGAAATGCCCAGAGCTCACGTGGTGATCGTCGAAGTCCACGCAGAGGTCACCGGCGAAAAAGCCGCCATCGCGCATTGGCTTGACGGAAGACCAGAGACCAAGTGTGCATTGGTCTACGGAACCCACACCCATGTCGCTACCGCAGACGCTCGCGTCCTGCCGGGCGGTGTCGCCTTCATTTCAGACCTCGGAATGACAGGCCCGCACGACTCAATCCTCGGCCGACGAAAAGACATGGTGGTCCGCGCCATGTCAACCAACATGCCACATCCCTATGATGTCGCCACAGGCGAATCAAGGCTCTGCGGAATTGTCGCTGAACTCGACGAGAAAACAGGTCGTGCCGTCTCCATCGAACGGATCGAGGTCGCCGGCTCGAGCGTGCATCCCGCCTACGATGCCGACGATCACGCCAAGGCACGCGATTGATCGGCCGGTCAACGCGCTCAACCTCTCGAGAAGCCCATGGATTGGATCGTCCCACTGAATCTCGCGCTCTCCGGGTTCATGAGCGGCCTCGTCATGCTTGTACATGTCGTGCACTACCCGCTGCTGGATCGGATCGAACCCGAAGCGTGGAAGAGCGCACACCAAGACCACATCCAGCGCACGACATGGGTGGTCGCACCAGTGATGTTGCTCGAGATGGCCGCTGCTGTGGCCTGGTTGGTGGCCGATCCGGGATGGATCTCGGGGGCAGCGTTTGCGCTGATTGCGGTGGCATGGGGATCGACATTCGGAATTCAGGTTCCCATCCACGGAAAGCTCGCGACGGGATTCGACGCGCAACTCCATCGTAAGTTGTGTCGCACCAACATGATTCGAACCATTGCCTGGACCATGCGAACGGCTTTGATCCTCGCCGTGCTCATCCAGCAGTAACGTCACTCACATGTTCTTCATCATCTCATAGCGAAAGTCTCGCGCGAGATTCACCCACTCTCAACAAAAGCCCATCACGATACGAATGTGGCGAAGTGATCCTGTGCCACGTCGGCGGGACAGGGCGCTCTGCGTGTCGGTGCGTCTGGAGTCAGGGAGATACCGGTGTCCCGCCGTTGGAATGTGATCAAGGGAGTCAGAGTCCAATGTCAGAAGAGAATGTCGGTCGTGGGTTCATTCATGGTCGCCTCAAACAAGGCGGTCGATCCAGTCTTTCAGGCTTCACACTCGTGGAACTGCTGGTGGTCATCGGCATCATCGCAGTGCTCGTGGGCATCCTGCTGCCCGCGCTCTCTCGCGTTCGCGAACAAGCCAACGCGACCAAGTGCGCCGCCAACCTCAAAAGCATCGGCCAAGGGTTTGCAAACTACCTCGCTCAAAATCGCGGCGTCTACCCGGCTGCCTATCTGTATGCGGTCGACCCGAACCGCGGCGCACCCCATGTCGCCGGCGGAAGTGCCGCCGATCCCACCATCGGCTACATCCACTGGTCGTGGTTCATCTTCTCCAGCGGAAATCGCTCGAGCCAAGTCGCTCAAAGCGCCGTCAGCGAAGCCGCCTTCACCTGTCCGAGCATCAACGACGAAGGCGGACTCCCACCCACAAACGCCGCAATCGCAGACGCACTCGCAGGCCAACAACGCGATCCTGACACACAAGCCGGAATCGTCGACCAACAGGTCCGCCGCGTCGCCTACACCGTGAACGAAGCGATCATCCCGAGAAACAAGTTCTCGCCAGCCATCGCACGTGCAGGCACCGCCACCAGCTTCAAAAACCAATATGTCACCGCTTCACGCATCAAGGAATCGGCCAACGTCATCCTCGCAACCGAGTTCCACCCGGACTGGCGCGTCATCTCCGAAGACGCTGCAGGCGACAGCGGCGTCGTCAAGAGCCACCGACCCGTACACGCCTATCAAGCCGTCACCGGTGGCGTCAGCATCAACCTGACCGACCTCGAACCCGACGCCTTCGGCCGACCCATCTTCCGAGCCGCCACCGCGCCACCCGCGGACGTTCGCGCCGACTCGGCAATCGGCTTGAACCGCCTCTCATGGGTCGGTCGAAATCACGGCCGTGACCGCAAAACAGCCAAGACCAACTTCCTGTTCGTCGATGGCCACGTCGAAACCAAACGCATCGAAGAAACGCTCAAACCGTTCCAGTGGGGCAAGAAAATCTACTCGCTCCGAGGCGAACCCTCCGTCCTCATCGATTGATTAACCAACCTCCATCCCGACGGCGACAAGCAGAACATGTTTGTCGCCGTCTTCGAAAGATTGGGAGCCCGCACGACGTGTGGTCGCGCGGGGAAGTAGAGAATCAACCGCAAGGAGATCGAAGATGCATTCCGCAAGCCGCAAAGCCCTCTTGAGCGCCGCCGCCGTCGCAGTGCTGGCACCGTTCACACTCGCCGACGTCAACAACGTCCCCGGCACCTCAGGCCCCACGGGCCTCACCTTCCTCGTCCCCACGACCGGCGCGACCGCTCTCGCCAGCTTCACCAGCGCTCAAGGAAACACCGGCGGATACCTCGTCGGCTACGCACGCGGACTCAACAACCCGTCAGCAGACGTCATCTCCGTCGGCGGAAATCCCCTCTATGGCGTGCGCGTCGGCAATAGCCACTACTCCATCCCCACCGGATTCAGCTCGGGTCAACTCTACGGATCGCACGTCACCGGCGGACCGGCGGCGTCCAACGATCGCATGGTCTACACCTACCACAACACCGGCTCGATCAACGGCGTGTTGAACGTCGTCCGATCACAGGGCCTCCTCACCACCGCACAATCACCCGTGCAGGCGAACAACCCACTGTTCGTCAACGGTGTGCAGAATAACTCACTCCCCGCAACAGGCGGCGTCACCACACTCTCCAGCTACACCGCCAACATGACCGGCGCGAACACCGCCGTCGCCAAACCGAACATCGCTTGGAGCGACGTGGCCGCCATCCAAGGCTTCGCCGTCGACGGAAGCGCAGTATTCAACGCAGCACCCGCTGCCGCTGGCTATGGCAAGGGCCGACCCAACGCAGCCTCAGGCTTCAGCGCCGCTAACGTCAACATGCAAGCACTCGCCGATGTCACCAGCCTCGACGACCCGACCGACAACTACGCCGCCGGCGCTGCAACACTCGCCAGCCGCGTACGAAACGACAGCGTCGTCGTCGCACCCTTCACCATCAGCGCCAACCCCGGCACAGGCCTCGACTCGGTCAGCGAAGCCGATGCCAAGTTCCTCAACGCCGTCGGTCGCATCCAAAACGGTGCCAACTTCAACGTCAGCACTCGCGACATCGGATCAGGCACGCGTAACCAAGCCGGTAACAACCTCGGACTCGACCCGTCATGGGCCTCCGGCGAACGTGACCGCCGGGCACTCAAAGCCTCGGCCAACGTCCCCGGCCCGAACGGACTCGTAAACGTCGCCAGCGGCGATGAACAAAGCCCCGTCCGAAACCTCGACGGCACCACCGGCGGTACCAACGGCGTCAACACCAACGAGCACCGCCCCAGCGCCATCGCACGCTACGCCGACAAAACCAGCGGCTCCACCGGCGTCCTCTCCACCATCACCCACCAACGCATGGCACTCGGCGTCCTCAGCACCGGTGACGCCGCCCGCTCCGGCACCAGCGGTCTGCTCGCCACCGAAGCACGCCCGCTTCGCGCTCTGGCCATCGACTGGAACGAAGAAGCCGGAAACCTCGGTGAACCCGTCGCCGGCCCCGTCCAACCGACCGCGTTCAACGTCACCGAAGGCTTCTACCAAATGTGGTCCGCCGCCCAGGCTGTCACCGTCATCCCCGTCGATGCCAACGGCAACGCCGTCACCACCAACGCCATCCAAGGCGACATCGATGACGTCGCCATCGCTACCAACGGCGCCCAAACCGGACCCGGCATCGCACGAAAGTACCTCGACAACATCACCCAGTCGGTCTCGTCCGGCCCCAGCCCCGTCACCGCCGCCACCCCCTTCGACGCACTGATCCGCGCCAGCTTCATCCCCACCACACTCATGGGCGTCAACAAGGGCCTCGACGGCACCTCCCAAGTCAAAATCAACCGAAGCACAGTCGACCCCGACACCTCCGACACCCTCGACACCTCGCCTCAAAACATCTGGCAAGTCGTCGTCCAGGGCAGCGGCGGAACACCGACCCTCGCCAACAGCCTCAACTGGGTCCGCGCAGGCAACAACCATGGCTCAGCCACCGCCCAGCGCTACCGCATCTACGACGTGGGCACCGGCACCAACTCCACAGGTGCACCAGCAGGCGATCTCGAACTTGCCATCACCCTCGATGACAACAACACCGACAACGCCAACATCGGCAACGCCCTCATCGGCGACTTCAACCGCGATAACGTCCGCGACTTCCGCGACACCGCCAGCCTCGCTCGGGCCTACGGCAACACCGCCGCCTACCTGGCCGCCAACCCGACCGTGTCCGCAGCCATCCTCGCGAACACCGGCAAGCTCCAGACGCCCGCCGGCTTCAATGCCGCTCAAGCCGGCCTGCTCCTCATCAGCGACTTCAACGGCGACGGCAACGTCGTCGTCGTCGACAACAGCGGCAACGATGTCGTCCTCGCCAAGGACTACTCCAACGCCGAAGCCTTCGCCAATGCACTCGGCGAAAACGCCGCGGGCGCCATCAGCCGCGATCGCGTTGAAACCATCAGCCGCGCCGACGTCCGCTACTTCCTCTACGGCGCTTCCGTCGATACCGACCCGTCCGCTCCCACCTTCGACGGATCTCGCACACTCGGAGATGTCTACAACGACGCCGTTCAACTCAACGGCCGACCCGCTGGCGACACCGCCCAGAACCGCCGCGAACTCGGCGTTCGATTCGGCAAAATCCGCAAGAACGCGGCCGTCATCACCTTCAACAACGAACTCGACACCATCGGCGGATCTGCCACCGCTCTGAAGTTCAATCGATTCGATGTCAACGACGACGGCGCACTCAACCGCGAAGACGCAAAGGTCCTCGACCGCAACATCGGCAAGAACTTCACCAACCTCGCCGACGTCCTCGGCGCCAGCGACGACCTGATCGCCGCCGAACTCACCGACGACAACGTCATCACCCACATCGATCCGAACACCTCGGCGGCCTTCAGCGGCACGATCGCGAGCCTCGGATTCGACTCAGACTTCCAACAAATCCGCGCAGCTCTCGCCACCAGCCTCCTCGACGGCGACACCAACTTCGACGGCAGCGTCGGTTTCGTCGATCTCGTCGAACTGGCACGCAGCTACAGCACCTCCAACAAGAAGTGGAGCGAAGGCGACTTCGACTTCGACGGAAACGTCGGATTCCTCGACCTCGTCGCACTGTCGCGAAACTACGGCGCAACCGCGACCGCCGCCGGTCAATTCGTGATCGACCTCGGGATCCAAGCTGCCTTTGCCAGCGACTGGGCTCTCGCTCAATCCATGGTCCCCGAGCCCACCACGCTCGGACTCATCGGCGCTGGCGCCGTCCTGACCCTCCGTCGACGCCGCCGCTGATCAGAGCCTCAGGCACAACACAAAGAATCCCAGCAATTCAATCACAACATGAGATTCGTGTGAGAGAGGCGGGCCTACCAAGGTCCGCCTCTTTCATTGGCTCTCGCGTCATCCTCTCTGCCAAAAACTCGCAGATTGAACGTCACCAATCGTCACGGCCGCTGCACACGTCACCGGCCGTGCGGTTGTTTGTCGCACCGAGCCGATTCCACGTTCAATCGGGATGCGGAATTCCAACCGTTCGCTAGCGTGAAGTGTTGAGCCCTGCCATTGTTGCGGACATCGCGACTCAGGCCGGTTCCATGTCTCGATGTCACGCTCTTGAATCCCGAATCCAAGCCCAAGCCGCGCCGGCCCGACTCGGAGGCTGTGAATGGTCGTCGACTAAACGGCCAAGGAGCGAGGTCATGCGAAACACCAGACGGAATCAATCCGCTCGATCAAGTCGAGGCTCTCGATCAAGTCGACCCTCTCGATCAAGTCGAGCCACACGACCTGAACAACACACCGGCCAACCCATGGAAGCATTCGAACGAAGACTGCTCCTGGCAGCGAGCATCGAAGACTTCGACATCGTGGTGACAGAATCGAGCGGTGCGCTGGCGATGGCTTTCCCGGTCGGATCCCACCGCGCAGAAGATATCGCCAATGAATACGGCGTGTACGACGTGTTCAACGACGCCAACTCCCTCGATAGCTTCAACGGCTTTGTCGTACTTGCCCCGCGGGCGAAGTTCGATGAGGGGATTGTCGAGTTCGAGCGGGAAACCGGCGCGGATGTCACGGTCAAGAGCTATACGAGCACGGCCTTTCAATTGACTGCCTATGCGCCGGACTTCTTCACCACCTTCAACGTCAATGGCAGCATCACCAACACCCGGCGATTGGATCTAACGGTGACCACCAATCCGAGCATCGGGACGCTCAAGTGCTATGTCTCCTACACCGGATCCATCAGCAGCGGCTTTGCAACGCTGGTCAGCGGTGCCCTGAAGGTTCAAGGGACCGGCAACGCCGACTCGATCGCAATCACCACTTCGAATGGCCAGGTGAAGGCAAGCATGAATGGCTCGGTGCTCTACTTCACACAAAGCCAAGTCAAAAGCGTCGATGTCCAATGCGGCGCGGGCAATGATTACGTCACCCTCGGAACCTCGGTCCCTCGCGCATACGTCTTCGGCGACACAGGCGATGATTCGATCTACGGCGGATCGGGGAACGATACGATCAGCGGAGGCGCAGGCTCCAACCGCCTGTACGGTGGCGAAGGCAATGACCGACTCAACGGTTCCTCCAGTCGAGATTTCATCGACGGACAAGCAGGCGAAGACCGCATCTACGGCGGGGCGGGCGATGACCGACTCGAAGGCGGAAGCCACGTCGATCGCATCTGGGCCAGCGATGGCAATGACTACGTCGGCGGAGGCAAAGGAAATGACAAACTCTACGGCGAAAACGGCCATGACACGCTCTACGGCGGCGATGGTAACGATCGCATCGAAGCCGGATACGGCAACGACATCGTCTACGGCGATAAGGGCTACGACTCACTCTACGGCAACTATGGCAATGATATCTTCTACTCCAGAGACAACGCGTACGACTGGATCGACGGCGGATCGGACTACGACAAAGCACAACTCGATTCCAGCGACGGAA
Source organism: Planctomycetaceae bacterium (assembly GCA_027487775.1). Lineage (GTDB taxonomy): Bacteria > Planctomycetota > Phycisphaerae > Tepidisphaerales > Tepidisphaeraceae > JAIYCY01. The sequence goes on along the minus strand of JAIYCY010000021.1, from coordinate 235,057 downwards.
GATCCAGCCTCGAAAGCCTGCTGGCATGAAAATCAAATCCAAACCGTCATCAGCTAACGGCCACCGCAATTCACAAAGACCGCCATCCATCAAGCAAGACGTCGCGCAAGTTGCGAAAACCTGCGCGACGCGGTGATTTAGCTTTCTTTGAGACGGTCAACACGCTGCGGTTGATCAGCGGTATCGCTCGCCACGGTCATCCCGATTGTCTCGGTCAGCCCGATCGTCTCGGTCAGCCCGATCGGAACGGCCTGCGCCTTCGCCGCGCGGGCCGCGTGTTTCGTTGCGATCATCGCGCGAAGCCCGGTCCGACCGATCGGAGCTCTCGCGGCGATCGTCGCGTGACTGTCGATCCGAGTTGTAAGGGTTTCGCTCCGGCGACGGACGATCCCGAACATTCTCTCGATCGTCATCAAAGCGATGATCGGACGCGTCCCGACGATATGAACCACTTTCACGTCGTTCGGCATAGCCATCGCTTCGTTCGGCGTAACCATCTCGATAGGAGGCCTCAAGCTGAAGTCGCTTGGCAATGTTGCGGACGACGCGGTGATCGTCGTCATCGAAATCGTGGTCGTCGTCATCGCGATCAAACCGACGCTCACGCGCCTCAGATCCGAATCGGATGTCGAAGCTCAACCCCGGCTGACCCACTTCCTGCCAATAGCCCTCACGGACGCAGACCTGTTGTTCCACCGTGTGCCAATACCCTTCACGCACGATGACGCGCGACGGGGATTCATGCCAGTAGCCCTCGCGCACAACAACATCACGCGTGGTGTTCGACCAGTAGCCGCGTCGAACGAGAATGTTCTCCTCGCAGCGGATCTTTCGGCCGTGGCTGTCGTGTTTGACCACGATTCGCTTTTCGTACACGTCCGGAACCCATACGCGCTCGATGCGACGCTCGATGACCGGTTCAATCCAAATACGCTCGCAACGCGACTCATACACCGGCTCGACCCAGACACGCTCGTAACGCGTCTCATAGACCGGCTGAATCCAGACTCGCTGCGGGCCGGTGCAATCCACAATCGGCTGGCTTGTGAACCCGACTTCCCAAGACCAATCTGCCAGCGCAGGCTGAGCCGCAGAACATGCGGCGGTGATTCCGAGCGTGGCGGCGAACAGGGAATTGAGCGTCCTCATACGTTTCTCCTTTTGCGGATAAGAATTCAGGACGCCAGAATAGACACGCACGCCGCCACAGGGTTAGTGGCCAATCGAAGGTCCGCTTTTTCCATGAAGAATCGCCGATATCGCATCAAGCCGACGCTCGGCTGGGAATTCGGGCATTCGGTCGGGTTGTTGAATGGATCCAAACCGTCTTAACCCAAGGCTTGATCTGGCCGATGACCTTTCAAGACGCTTTTTTGCGAGGTAACCATGAGCCAGACACCTGATAATCCAACGCCCGAGAATGATCCCGCTTCTGCCACGCAGAACGGATCAAATGACGCCCCACGCGATGTCGTGGATCGGCGATTGGGGGCGGATCGGCGGCAAAAGTCGCGTGAAGAGGCCGGGTACGCCGGACCCGAGCGACGGGCCGCCGACCGAAGGACCGGCCTTGAGCGCCGCCGAGGTGCGGGTATTCGCCGAGAAGAAGAGCGTCGCAGCGCCGAAGAAGGCGAAATGACCGCCGAGCAATTCGAGTTTATCCAAGCCATCGAAACTTATAAGAAGGTCAACAAAAAGCTGTTCCCGACCTGGACCGAAGTGCTCGAAGTCATCAACCAACTCGGATACCAAAAGGTCGAACCGCGAACGATCGAACTCGACGGCGTACCCGAGGCTCCGATCAAAAAGGCGGCATGAACCGACCGCACACACGACGAACCTCTTCCACAGCCGCCGCTTGATATGAATCATTCGCCGGGGATGTAGCTGATCACGCCTTCAAACGGGCTGGACGCAGTTGCATAGCGCTTGCGGGGGATTCGACCCGCACGGGCAGCCAGATAACCGGATTCCAAGGCCAGCGACATCGCGCGGGCCATGCTCACGGGATCGGCGGCATGCGCGATGCCGGTGTTGAGCAAAATGCCGTCCGCACCCAGTTCCATCGCGACCGTCACATCGCTCGCTGTCCCGACGCCCGCATCCACGATCACAGGATACGTCGGGTCGTTCTCCTTCAGCAGCTCAAGACAAAGCGAAATGTTTAGCGGATTGAGCACGCCCTGACCTGTGCCGATCGGACTGCCGGCGGGCATCACGCTCGCCGCGCCGGCCTCCTTAATGCGGACCGCCGATCGCGGGTCATCGCTCGTGTACGCCAAAACCGTGAATCCCTCCTTGACCAACTCGCGCGTGGCTTCAATGGTTCCCACAGGATCGGGAAGAAGCGTCTTCTTGTCGCCCAGCACTTCCAACTTCACCCAGCCGGCGCCGGGGTTCTTCTGCTTCTCCAGCAACTCACGACCCAGCAACGCGACACGAATCGCGTCGTCAGCCGTAAAACAACCCGCCGTGTTGGGCAGAATCGTGTAGCGCGACATGTCCAGTGAATCAAAAAGACTCCTGCCCGACGCATCAATCAGCCGTTCACGCCTGACAGCGACGGTCACAACATCACAGCCGCTCACCTCGAGCGCCTCACGCATCGTCTGGTGATCCTTGTATTTGCCCGTGCCGACAAAAAGACGACTCCTGGCATTGAACGTACCGATACGAAGCGACGGAATGGTGTGAGGTGACGACATCATGGTCTTTGTTGTTTGCAATCACTGAAAACTCAATTGAACAAAACTCTACCCAGATCCGATCCAACGATTCAGCCCCCGCCAACAAACGTGACAACTTCGACGTCGTCGCCGGGCTTGAGGAGCGTGTCATACTTTTCGGATTTGAGAAGCCTGCGATTGAGTTCGACGGCGACCTTGTCGGAAGAGAGTCCGCGGGCGCGCAAGAGAGTCTCGATGGTCGTGCCGTCGGAAACCTCAAAGGGACTTCCATTGAGTGTAATGGTCATTGCTTGCATGATAGCTGGTCTGGAGGTTTCGTCATGCCAGACATGCTGGTGAAACTGTATACGCTTCCGCCTCTCGGGGCTGAGCTGGAGGCGATGCGTCGGCAGGGGATTCTGATTCGCCGCGCGCGGGCGTATGAGCAGTCACGCGTGCGTGAGTTCGTGGAGGCGAAGTTCGCCAAAACATGGGCAGATGAAATCAGCGTCGGATACGCCAACAAGCCGTCGAGCGTGTTCATCGCCATTCACGATGGGGAAGTCGTCGGATTCGGCGCGTATGAATGCACGGCCAGAGGATTCTTCGGGCCGACCGGCGTGGACGAATCGATGCGTGGCAAGGGCGTCGGTCGAGCGTTGCTGATCGCATGTCTGCACGGATTGCATGAAGCGGGCTACGCCTACGGGATCATCGGCGGGGTAGGCCCGGCAGAGTTTTACACCAAGGCAGTGGGGGCGGTGCTCATCGAAGGATCCTCGCCTGGTATTTATGGAGATGGACTGAAGAAACGAAGCTGATCTTTCAGACTGGACCGATCACGCGCGAGGGTGACCATGCTTCAGACGTAAGACGCTATCCCAAAACGCAATGGCCCAACGACGAACCTCGCGGTCCAAGAAAAAAATCTCGCACCCACAGCCAAAGAGAATCGATCGACTGAAGAAAATCGATCAGCCCTTCACCGCACCACTGGTCAGCCCTGCGACGAATTCACGCTGAAGCGCGAAGAAGAGCACAACCACCGGAAGCACCGCCAGAAGCGTGCCCGCCATCAGCACGCCATAATCAGATTGATACTCCGGCATGGAGACCATGTTGGCCAGCCCGATCGGAAGCGTGTATTTGTCCGCATCCTGCAAAACGATCTGAGGCCAGAGAAACCCGTTCCACGCGCCCAAAAAAGTCATCAGCGTGAATGCGCCCGTCATCGGCCGAACCGTCGGTAATGCGACGTCCCACCAAAGCCGAAGCTCTGAACATCCGTCGATCCGACCCGCGTCCAAAAGCTCGTCCGGCAAACCCTTCATCGATTGCATGAAGAGAAACATGCCAAAAACACTCACCGCACCCGGCACCAAAATGGCCAGATAACTGTCGATCCAACCGAGATTCCGCATCAGCTCGTAACTGCTGGGCAACAGCATCTGACCCGGCAGAAGCATCGTCGCAAACATCATGCCCATCAGGATCCCACGACCGGCAAACTGGTACTTCGCCAATGCGAATCCCCCAAGGCTGGAGAGCAGCACGGTCGTGACAGACATCGTCGATGCAAGCGTCACGCTATTGACGAACCACCTCGCAAAAGGCTGATCGCCGAAGAGACGTCGATAGTTGTCCAGGGTCAGCCGATCGAGTCCGCCCCACGGAAGCAGCACGGAACTGAATAGGTCTTGAGGCTGCTTAAACGATGCACAGAGCAGCCAGAGAACAGGAAAAAGAATGACGATCGTCGCAAGAACAAGCAGAATATGCATCAGCCAGGTTCGGCTGGTTACTTTCGGTTCATCAGTGATGCGGATGTTGGATGAAAGGGCGTCGGAGGATGTCATTGTGAGAATCTCCTTCCAAGACGCATCTGGATCAGCGCGATCATGCCAACGATGATGGCAAGCGCCCATCCGACAGTGCTCGCGTAGGGCAGGTCACCGACTTCGAACCCGGTTGAAAAGAGATAGCCCACGATCGTGATCGCGCGAAACCCGGGGCCAAAGCCCTGGAACATCACGTAGGGCAGTTCGAAGAGTTGCAATGCTCCGACAAAGCCGATCAGCGTCAGAAAACTAAGTACACGTGCGATGCCGGGAAGCGTCACGTTCATAAACCGCGCGACCGGCCCGGCCCCGTCGACGCTGGCAGCGTCGTAAAGCTCGCGGTCCACGGATTGGAGCGCTGCAAGCATGTAAATCATGCCATAACCCACACCAAGCCAAAGTGCAGACAGCACAATCATGGGCATGACCCATTCCGGCTTGGAGAGAAATGCGACCGGCTCGTTGCCCACCATGATCAGCAACTGGTTCATCAGCCCGCGACGGCTCCCGAGAATGATGTTGGCGATGACCGCGACGAAGACCGACCCGACAAGGTGTGTGCTGAAAAAAGCGAGTCTGAAAAATCCGCGAGCGCGGACATCACGTCGATCCAGCAAAAGCGCAAGGGCCAGCGAAAGCGGAACCTGCAAAGCCAGGTAAAGACACGCAAAATAAAAGGTGTTGATGATCGCTCGCCAGAAAAGCTGATCCTGAACCAGAAAACTGACATTGGCAAAGGGATCAAAAACAAAGTCGCCCCCGGCGATCGGGCGATGCAAGGCAAGGTAGAAACTTCTGACCAGCGGCCAGGCCATGAAAACGCAAAACAGGACGAGCCAGGGCGCGACAAAAAGGTAAGGCGCGGTGCGTCGCTTCATGGCAAGATCCCCTCGCTCTCATCGATTTCGCTCCGGTGCGTTGCCGCCACGGGGAATGGAAGTTGATGCGCCAGACTCACCGCTTTAAGCGACTCAGGCTTGTCGATACGCTGAAAGTTGATCTGCGTTTCGACTTCGCGTTGTGCCTCTTCGAGCGACGACTGAATGATGACGCGAAGCTGATCTTCGGTCGCGTTTTGCTCGACGGCGCGGGTGGCGTCGAGGAGGGCAAGCGAAAGACGACCCGCTGCCAAGCCGCTGTAGGCTGTAGCGTGTCGCTCAGGAACGAAGTCCGCGAGATTGGCGAAGAATCGTTGGGTTGCGAGTCCGCCGTAGATGATGTCAGGCGAGTCGTAGGCGGGATGAACCCAGGCGTCGCGTTGTGGCGGAAGGATGTCGGATCGAACGCGACGGGCTTCGAGACCTTCAGGGGTGAAGAGAAGGTGCTTGATGAGTTGCCAGCTTGCTTCCGGATCGCGAGCGTGGCGGGGAATGGCGACCATCGTTCCGCCGGCGGTACTGGTGGGGCGTCCGCCGGGTTCGAAAAGCGGCAGTGTGCGCATGCGGAGCTTGTTCTCCAAACCACTGGAGACGCTGCGGATGTAGCTGACACGCCAATCGGGTGTGAGCAGTGCCCCGACATCACCTCGTTCAAGGTCATTGACCCAGTTGTTTCCGCCAGAAGATGTCGGACCAGCAAACTTGTCCCCGCCTGCGACCCATCTCGCATATTGAGCGACAGTGTCAACCACGCGCGGGTCGCTCAAATGAACGGAAAGAGATTGGTCGACAATATTCAAATCACGCTGAAGCAGCAGCGTGATGAGATCGCCCGGTGCGGAAGGGGTGAGCTCAAGCGCGACACGCTCGGGATGCCCGCGCGCTCGCCAGAATTCACGATAACGTCGGGCCGCCGAGGCGAAATCGCTCCATGTGACGACGGATTCGAGATCGATGCCCGCCTCCGTCCAGAGGTCGTGTCGGTAGGTGAGAGTCACAGGATGAACGTCGTGTGGCACGCCGAAAATCTGACCATCACGCGTCCAGGGCGCCAGACGCGCGGTGACGGTCTTCTCGAAAAGACCCTCTCGCTCAAAAAAAGAATTCAACGGTAAAAACTGAACATCGTCGGCGGGGACTCGCAGAAACTTGCCGACCGATCCGATCTCGATCTTCACCACATCAGGAAGCTTCTCGCCTCGCGCATTGGATTGAAAAAGCGATAGGAGCCGCGTGTCGAGCGCGCGGGCATGCGTCAATTCAATCCGCACACCGCGACCGTGCATGGCCTTAAATGAATCGACCAACGGCTGCTCGCCCGAACCGGGAATGGGCAACAGATACGTATCGCGATGCGAAGTCGCGAAAATCCACATCCGTAGATCGTCCGGATTCTCATCCGCTCGAGCAACGAAGAGCTGAATCAACCATGCACAAGCAGCTACCAAAATCAGCACAAGAATCGGCAAGCCGGGAGGAAAAGATGATCCGCCTGCTCTAGACATCTCCTGCTCCTCTGGTTCGTTGCCAAGCCTTAGCGATGACTACACAGCCAGATCGCTCAGAGCTTCCGGGATGATGCGATTCTAATCCATCACGTCGGCTTCGACTCATCTGCATTCGGTGCGGGATCCTGAGCTGGCTGAGGCGATGCGCTCGACTCGGCTGGCGATTCATGGGTCGATGCGGTGGTCGATGCGGTGGTCGATGAGTCGGGCGACGTGTCGGGCGACGAACTTACATCGGAGGCTGTGCCCGGCTTTGGATCGGCCTGGGCTTCAGGCTTTGGCTGGGGCTTGGAGTCGGACGGCGCTTCGGGTTCGGGTTCCGGGCCGTCATCGAAATCCTCGGCGTCGGGCTCGAGGTAAACGTCGTCCAACTCGGTCGCATCGACATCCTGACGCAGCAGATAATAAATGATCGTGTTGGTCGAAAGGTAAACCGATAGCACAAACGCACCGAGCAAACCGAGGAAGAGGTAGAGCCAGAAACTCGTGCCGATCCACGCGATCGACTCGGCGGTCGTGAGGCTGGCGTAAGTCGGGGCCGCGCCGAGATGCCAGAATCCGTCCGGGCTGACCAGAACGTTGGCAAAGCTGCTCGTCCCGTCAGGGCCACGGTCATTGGTCCAGACCGTCAGGAAATAATGCACCAGCGCGAGCGTCAGGAAAACCATGAAACGCAGGAACAAATACGTAAGCGACGCGTGGACGATCGCGACCAGATTGTAAAAAGCCATCTTCCACGGACGCGCAAACACATAACTAAAACTGCGGCTGATCGCATCGAAACTGTCCGAGCCTTCCACCGCGATCGTCGGGTACATCAGCCCGAATCCGCCAAACGTGCCCAGCATGGTGCACGCCATGAATAGACCGATCCCGATGACGACAACGAACAGCCCGCCCACGATGATCGACCAGGTCGGACCCAGATAACGAAGCTCGCTAAGCCATCCCGCCAGCGAAAAGATCAATGCACAAACACCAATCAACGCGAGTGGGAGAAGGGGAGCACTGACAAAGCTCAACAACTTCGCAAGGCTAAAACGAAGCGCTTGTCGGATGGAAATCGTCTCATCACGTGCGACGTGAACGGCCGCGATACGCGCGACCGCCCCGCCTACGACGGCCCAAACAAGCAGCGACCACGCGCCGAGAATCAACGTCGCGACCGGGTAATGCGTGATCGCCCAACTCGGTGCCACAAAGAGAAGACGATAAAGACCCAGAAAAACGCCCGAGCGGCCGGGCTCGCGATTCTCACCGGGCAACCAATCGAACCGAATCACACCAAGAGCTATCTCATCGACCTGAGATGTTGTGTAATCCAAAAATGTCATGAAAGGCCCGCGCGAAGCAGACTGACTCGCCAACCCAGCCTCGACGGCGGCTTCACGATAAACGGTTCGGATCGCGGCATCACGCGACTCGCGATCTGTACGCGAAGGCTCCTTCAACGCTTCATACGCCTCACGCGCGGCCTGAGCCCGACGGTCGCGGGTCCGCTCGATGACCGCGATCATGCTCTTGCGATCAAACTTCTGCGGATCAACCGTCGTTCCATCCGCACGCTCACGCTCCATCAAATCCGCACGAAGCTGCTCAAGCTGCTGCCTGCTACGATCCAGAACAGCACGCCGAACCTCACCAAAATCGGTCTGACCACGATCAAAAAGCACCTGCTCGTGGACCTGACCAATCTCCCCCGAAACAGGCCGATCTGTCCAGTAAAACGTGTCCAGCAACCGGCCGCCGGCATAAATGCTGATAATGCCCACGAGCATCAAAAGAAGCTTCGACGGATGAATCGCAATCCGGAATGCCCGGAAAATCTGTGTGAAGGGTAAAACACTCTTCCAATCCACGCTGCGCAGTAGGGGCGTTTCGTCGTTCATGTGAAGCAGACATTGTAAGAGCGGGCGATGAGTTGACCAAACATCACGAGCATTGGCACTTGACCCTCATAAAACCCTCGATGACCAACAGAACACACCGGACTCCCCGAACCCTGTTAAGAAAATCAATCGCCCAAAATCGATTCACAAACCGCATGTGGATTGTGGAGCAAGTGGGGACAGCTTCATGACAGTCAATGTAGATGAACTGTGGATGACTCTGGGGTCGTGCGACGCGCCGCTGTCACAAGGGAGCATCAACACCGACAGGCAACCACCAACAGCCATGACGCCTGTCACCTCCGACCCCGATATGACAGCGAACAATCCAGACGATACGACAAGTTATCCACAGCCATGGTCCGAGAATCGATGCTGTAACAGCCTGTCAGATATCCGTTTAATGAGATGTTTCCGACTCTATCCCCAAAACGCGCAAGCCTACCACCCTTACGACTATTCAAAGATTTTCTAGTCATTCATGGAGGAGATACACTCATCAGGCTCGGAACGACTGAGAATCGAAGTCTTCTCGGGCGAGGTTCAAATCGGACGGTGAGACGAGATCGGCGGGTTAGGGTAAGGGGTTGAATTTTAGGGCAATCGAGTGGAAGGTGCGGGCATGAAGGTGATCTGCAATCGAGCGGCATTGCTGCAGGCGGTCTCGGTGACTTCGACCGTGGTTCCAACACGGAGTCCCAAGCCGGTGTTGAGCTGCGTGAAACTGACAGCCGAAAATGATCGGTTGATGGTCGAAGGTACAGACCTCGAAGTCGCCATCACATTCGTCGATGGACAAGTGCAAATCGACCAACCGGGACAGACGCTCGTCCAGGCAGACCGCTTGCGCGATATCGTCCGTGAAAGCTCAGACGATACGTTAAGCCTCACCGTCGAAGGAAGCGAAATGCACGTCCGGGGAGCAGATAGCCACTTTAAACTACTCACTCAGTCGGCGGCTGACTTTCCGCCAATCCCAGAGCACGAAGGAACCGCCGAGATCGAGTTGTCGGCTGGAACCCTTAAACAACTGATCGCTCAAACCGTCTTCGCCACCGATCGCCAAGGAACACGATACGCGTTCAACGGCGTGCTCATGGTCCCTGAAGCTTCCCAACTGGTCTTCGTCGCCACCGACGGACGACGATTGGCCCTGGCACGCGGAGATCTAACCGCACCCACCCACAAATCCAGAATCGGTAGCAAGTCCATCATCCCCGCCAAAGCACTCAGCCTCGTCGAAAAGCTCTTGACCAGCCCCGAAGAAACCGTCCGCATCAAGGTCGCAGAAAATCAAGCCGTCTTCAGCACGACCGATGCAACACTCGTGACCAACCTGCTCGAAGGACAATTCCCTCCGTATGAAGATGTGATCCCGAAAAACACCGATAAAAAAATGATCGCAGGCACAGCCGACTTCCTGTCCGCTGTGCGCCGCGCGTCCCTCCTGACCAGCGATGACAGCAAAGGCGTTCGACTCGAATTCAGCCGCAACGCAGGACTCGTCCTCACCAGCCGAAACCCCGAAGCCGGCGAAGCAAAGGTCGATTTCCACTGCAAATTCGACGGCGCAGATCTGGCGATCGGATTCAATCCGACATTCCTCGGCGAAGCTCTGAAAGTCATCAACCAGGATGAGGTCAGCCTCGAACTGTCCAATCCGCGCAGCCCAGGCCTGCTCAAGGCAGGCAGTTCCTTTTTGTATGTGATCATGCCGGTGAATTTGTCGTGAGTTCATGATAGATTCATGAGCCCAACGCAGCACTCGTAGCTCAATTGGATAGAGCATCGGTCTTCGGAACCGAGGGTTAGAGGTTCGAGCCCTCTCGAGTGCGTTCCCTTACCTTGTATAGACTTACGGCAAAAGGCCCTCGATCATATGAGGGGCCTTTTGCTTCCTCACACGCATATCTCGTTCATATGGCCGGCGAAAAATCATCGTAACGGCAGCGCGGGCTTCAACATCCACCAATCCCGTTGCGATCACAACACCAGCCACAGCGTCACACGCATCGCCAGTCGGGCGGGCGTGGGTCAATTGCTCTTTGCTCCTGCGCTTGGCAGTGGAAGCAGTCAGAGATCAACGACTCGTGAGGGAGCGAGTCTTTCGTCGCCTTCGCTGGAGCGTGAGGACGCCGATCGAAAGGAGGCCGAGCGTTGTGGGTTCAGGAATGGCAGTGACGTAGACGAGGTTCAGCGTGGTTTCGGTGGGATCGAGTTGGAGCGAGAAGTCGCCGTAGAGCGAATTCGCGAAGCCCGTGAGGTCCAACTGAACCATGTCAGGGTCGTAGCCAAAGATTCCGCCGGCGGCTTGGATGAGGGTCCAGCTGTAGTTCTGAGCCGGGTTGAAGTTGAGCGACTCGCCGAACGCAATCAGATCGAATGTGTTCAATTGGATGGTGAGCGATCCACCTTGGGCATCGAGGGTCAGCGCGCCGTCGATGAACAGCGCGTCCCACCCGCCACCCGCCGCGCCGGCAGCGTTGGCCATGTCCAACTTCAGGAAGCCGTTTTCGGTGTACCAGTTGACGTCACCGAGGATGTTCAATGCGGTCGGGCCGGGAGCGGCTCCTTCGGGATGGATGGTCGCGTTGTTCTGAAACGCTGTCGTCCCACCTGCAAGACCCATTTGGCTAACGTAAAGTTGGCCGTTACTAATCGTGATCGTGCTTGCTTCAAGGGCGTTGCCGCCCATGTGGATGCGTGTGTTATCGGCGGAAACTTGAAAGCCATTTGCTTGGACGACCGATCCTGCAGAGAAAAAGTAGTCGCCACCACCAAGACTTGCCTCGAACACGACCAAGTCGTTCAGGTCAATGCGCCCTGTGCCGTAAATCTCCGCAACTGACCCGGGAAAACTTATCCCGCCTGAGACTTCGAGTGTTTCCGCAGCATAGAGCATGAGACTGCCGCCGCCGGTTGACGACAGATCTCCGTTGATCGCAACGTTCTTCGCGGAAATTCCTATGCCACCAGGAACGGTGATGGACCCGCTCGAGAAAGAACCGTCGTTGGTGTTGAAGTTGAAATAGCTCGACGTTTCGATCGCTCCGGTGACGATTACGTTCTGTGCGTCATAGAAGACGATTTCTGAGCCCTTGATGAGATCGGCGACGACAGTGACCTCCTGGGCCCTCTCAAACATCACCGTGGAACCCTCGATGCGGCCTGCGGTGATGTGTAGAGGGCCTTGATCTACTTCGAATTTCACTCGATCCTCGGCGTACACGTCACCGAGGTTCAGTGTCTGATAGTTTTGGAGTTGAATCTCGCGGGCAGACATGTCGCCGGTCGTCAGACTGCCTGGACCGCTGTGAGTAATGAATTCGATTTGTCCCGGGTCGTTGGTTGTTCCAATCGAAACAATAATGTTTCCGATGGTCACATCATTTCCGCTGAGCATGAATCGTCCACCGGTGTTGACGTGACCAAGGACAACAGGGTCAGTGCCGGCTTGGACACTGATCCCAAGCGCTGCGGTCAGATCGCCGGTTTGGATGGGTCCAAGGTACGACGTCAGGCCTATCTCGCCGTTGTCGCTGGTCGTCGTGCCGTCGATACTGATGCCGTTTTCGTGCTCGATGGAGATGAACCCGCGCTGGACCGTCAGATCGCCGTTGAGTTCAAAAGTCCCGCTGCCCTCTGAAGAGAATCGATTGGGATACTGTGGGTTTGCGGTCAAGTTGGAAGTCACTGCAATCGATCCGCCGATCTGGGCCGACCTGTGTTTGAACTCAACCCAACGGGACGCCAGAACATCTCCGGCGACGAAGATGTCAGAATCACCGGCCGAAATCCCGAGCAAGTCGGCCTCCGCATTGCTTCGAACCTGCCCATCCGCCGCGATCAGATCACCAGAGATGATGACGCTTCTTCCGACATTGATCTCGACCGCTTCCGTCGTTTGGATCGATCCGGACTCGAAACTGGATTCGTCCCGGTCGTTGTAGACGGTGAGTTGTCGACCGGTGAAGTTACCCCGGATGATCACCTCACCGCGATGACTTATGTTCATCTCACCCAACTCACCGACATCCACCTCACCATTGATCGTAAGGCCCGTGTATCCGTCTCCATTGCCGGGTCCGATGTCGACGCGATCGGCCGTGATGGGGCCGTCGACCAGGATCGAAAGTGCGCTTGAAATCTGCAGCGAATTATTGCCCAGCGAATTCCCCGAAAGCAGAATCGAACCAACATGAATGCCGTCGTCCGTATCTGTGCCGGTGGGAAAAGATTGACTGATGGACAGATTCCCACCGGCGGTGATGTCGCCTGTTCGAATCGCGCCGTTGGCCATGAGGTCAACGCCCTCACCACTATGGTTGACGATGCTTCCATCGATCTGAATGCTACCGAGGGTATCAATCGAGATTGCGGCGTTGGTTTGTGCCGACATCGGTGAGCCCGTCACGTCGATGTCACCCGAGACCACAAAGCCAACGCCCACGCTTGCCCCGACTCCATTGGAAGAGGACTCGGGTCCATAAGCCGATAAGCTGCCAGCATGGATAGAGCCGTTGACGGTCACGGGCATGCCCGTATTGAACAGAACGCCTTCGGTGGCACCCGTCAGCGCGCCTGTCGTAACCCCGCCTTCCGTGCCCGAACCGGTCGGATCTGGCTGCTCGAAAATGATCACACCGTTCGACGTCACGTCGCCGGTCTTGATCCCACCGTTGGCTTGAATCTTGAAATAGGTCGCGTGGGTGACTTCGCCACCGATTTCGACGTCGCCGCCGGACTCGATGTTGAAGCTGTTATACGTGCCTTCGTTCAGGAAGACGCTACCGGTGATCGTAAAATCAGAGTCCACCGACAGGTCTGGCGGTTGTGAGTTCAGGCCGCCCGCCGAGACGTCGCCATCGATGAAGACGGGCATGGCAGTCTCGAACTCGAGCGCGCTAGAACCCTCACTGCCGGTGAGCGTGATCGAGCCGGTCTGAATTCCGCCTGCCGGTCCGGTCCCATTCGGGTTGGGCTGAAGCAGACGCATGTTTCCGCCGACGGTCACCTGCCCGAGTTGGATGCCTCCATTTGCCGTGACGATCGTCGCGTGCTCGTTGTCCGATTGGATTGATCCTTGAACTTCAACCCTGCCGTCGGTTTCGATCGTGAGCCCGAGATCACCGTTTGAGAGATTGATTTCTCCAGTGACGACGAAGCTCTCACCTTCACTGTTTCCTCGATGAATCATGTCCAAGCTTCCAGCATTGATCGATCCATCAACACGAACGGCATTGGAGTAGAGTTGGATGCCGTTGTTTCCCATCTGTCCGGTCGTGGTGATCGACCCTGTCACAATTCCGTGGGCCAAACCTGAACCCACCGGAACCGATTGAAGCAGATTGACCGTACCGCTGGTCGTGATGTCTGGCGTGCTGATCCGGCCGTTTGCGAAGATGTCATAACCGCTCGCCGAAACGAGGCCGTTGATCTCTACAGAGCCTTCGGCCTCGAGAGACAGCGAGCCTTCGTTGAGAAGGAAACTCCCGGATGCGTCCAAGTAGATGTTTCCATCGCTGGAGATAGCAAGGTGCAAGGCGTCACCGGTCATGGTGTTGTGAGTGATGTCACCAAAGACCGACACATCCTGATTGGCTTCGATACGTAGAACGCTTTGACCGTCGGGATTACCCATTGGATGGTCAAAACTGAGGACCTGACCTGCCGGCAACACGACATTGCCTGATCCGACATTCCCAGTGCTGATGAAGAGGGAACCGCGCTCAGCGAGGTTCGACAGACTGTTTGCATAATCGACTGCGGCGGCGAAATCGGCGACATCAAGATTCGCGCCGGGTGCGTTGGCGTCGAGGCGATTGCTTCCCAACGACATGCCCGTACTCGATCCACCGAAGTCGCCGATGATCAGATCGCCTGAGTCGGCGAGGGCGATAGAAGGGGCGGTCAGACCACCGGTCAACATGGCAATGACACTGACGGCGGCACGACGAATACGTGAAAACGAATTGGGATTCAGCATGGTTCAGAACTCAGAATGGGATATCGATTGGGATCGAAGGCAACGCATTCCACACGCGTGGAGGGTTGTCGATCGATCACGTCTTGCGAGGCTCTGCAAGAAGGCGAGTTCAAAACGCTTCGCCGTCGAGTGCCATCGCAGGGAGGCAGCAACTTGAGTCGATTCGTTCAGGCGGAGGTGAGCGCTGGAAAACAGCGCTCGACTCAAGACTGTGCCCGCAGAAAGCTCTTCCTTTGTGCGATGAGGAGATGCACCTGAACAATGTCGAGAATACGGAGCGGCAGAATCGAGTGCAAGCTGAAAGCGATCTGCCAACAGGAATTATCAAAGCCTTAATACTCAACTTCACCGAAGGTGGGCGGGCTGCGAGCGGTTTCGATCCAGACAACACCATTAGCAAGTGAAGAAGACGAGAAAATGACATCTTGTGTTGTTGGGCGATTGCTTCTTCGGCATCGAGGAAATGCCGACGCGGTCTCGGAACCTGCGGTGTTAGCCTTTTGCTAATTTTGTGCGAGCTGAGGTTCTGGACTTGTGCGAGCTGGGCAAAACTGCTAGAAAAGCGGCGGCTCGCAAATTGTGCGTCGGAAGAAGAGTCCGAACGAACGCGGTGATTCACCGCTTCGACGCAGAGTTCTGCGACCGAAACGTTGGCCGGCCACCCTGTCGTGTCAGCGCACATCGAATCCGACCGAAGAATCCGACCGAAGCTCGGAATCCGACCGAAGCCCGCCTAACCCCGAGTGATTGCATGAGTGGGTGGGTACGGTTCAACAGAAGCAGAGACATAGCCCGCGAATGACGACAGCCTGTGTCCGCCGATCGATGTCACGCCCCAAGCCGTGTGAGTCGATCTGCCGCGACTCGGGCCGTTTTCATTGGCGGGCTTTGTTTTGTTTTTGCTGTTTAGCCAATCACTCGACCGCGAATGCCCGAGATCAGTCATCGCAACTAAAGCGTCCTGAAGTTCCCAACGCCGGAGTCTCGATCATGTCCATTCTCGAATCACTCGAAGCCCGTCGATTGCTTTCTGTGTTTGTTCATCAACCGGGCCCGGGGCAGGGCAAAGACATCTGGACCACAAACGTCTATGCCTACAACGGATCAGGCCATACGACCGATGGGGGCGGCGGACTCAACAACGAAGAGCTTCGTGTCGGTGGCTGGGGCGACTACTACCACAGCCTTCTTGAGTTTGATCTAAACGGTCTGCCACCGGTCGCTGAAACCGCAACCCTGCGACTCTTTGCACTCAACACCGACACGCCGACGACCATGTTCGTGGATCGCATCAACGAGGCGTGGGACTGGCGTACGCAAGGCAGTGGTCCGGATCGTGAGCGACTCTGGTGGGACGATCGACCGGACGCGGTTCAGGTAGGCTTCTCCGGGGCATTCCCCGAAAAGGGCCTGTGGCACGACGTCACCATCACCGACCTCTACAACGACTGGAAGAGCGGAAGCCAGCCCAATTACGGTCTGCAACTCCGTCCGGTGTACAACGGCTATAGCTACCTCGATCCGGACGGTCCTAACTTCAATGTCTTTGCCAGCTCCGATCACCCCAATCCGAAACTCCGCCCGACGCTCGTCATCGAAACGCGAAACCTTGAGGTCGAACCCAACAATACGCTGGCAACCGCACAGCTGCTCAATAGCGACGAAGAAAGCCGGTCGGTCTACGGTGAGATCAGCACCGAATCTGACGTCGACTACTACCGCGTCTATCTTGAGGCCGGCCAGCAAATCAC
The DNA here is from genome assembly GCA_027487775.1 of Planctomycetaceae bacterium. GTDB lineage: Bacteria > Planctomycetota > Phycisphaerae > Tepidisphaerales > Tepidisphaeraceae > JAIYCY01. The sequence goes on along the minus strand of JAIYCY010000021.1, from coordinate 218,541 downwards.
TGCTTACATCGGGCAGGAGCCTTACGTCAGCTACGGCAACCTCAATGCGTTCAATCCTGCGGCCGCGATTTACGATCCCGCGGGTCAGCTTCGGCAATTCAATGACAACGCCAACTTCGGCTCGCACCCCTACGCCGCCTCTGTCGAACAGATCGCTGACATCGAAGGCTACTGGACGCTGGCCATCAGCGATGCTGGCGATACGAATTTCGACGGCGTCGGTGAGGTGACGGTCATCCCAGGCCTGACGACCGGCGGATATCAGATCGGTCTCGGCGTGAGTCAGGCCACGCTCCGCTTCGGCTTCTACGACGAACCCGAGCTCGATCGCGAGGCCAACACGCTCACCTTCAGCTATGAGGTGAGTGGTCGGAACCTGCCCACAGCCCCTGACATCGAAGTACGTTGGCTCGATACCGCCGGCTATGAAGAATGGTTAGACGACGGAAGCTTCGACGAACCCGCCCTCGCAGCGCGACGGTTCACCCTGCCCAACACGACCATCGGCCTTCACAGCGTAACCTTCAATCTGGCGGGCCCCAATCTGCCCCCGCCTGGTGCATCGCACATGGGCATCATTCTCGATCCGGACTTTTCGGTCATCCCCATTGGCGAGCGAATGTTCAACACAGTCGCGTTTCAGACCATCAGCGGCGTCGAAGCGTTTCTCGATGCCGTGCGACAGAGCTTCGGCTCGGCCCTGAATTCCACCACCACCGACGGACTCCGCACGCTCTACAACAATCTGCTTGCTGATCCGGGATTCGACATCATCAACAGTGAAGTAGGCATGAAACAAGCTGCGTACGTGCTGGCCACCACGTGGCACGAAACGGGCCGCACAATGCAGCCAGTCTATGAGAACGGGCCGGAGCGATACTTCCGCCGCTATGACGGTCGCGCCGACTTGGGCAACACGCAGCCGGGCGACGGCTTTCGCTACCGTGGCCGCGGTCATGTCCAACTCACCGGGCGGGGCAACTACCAACGCATGGGCGACATCCTCGGATACGACCTGGTCAACAACCCCGACCTCGCGCTGGATCCTGAAATCTCGTACGAAATCATGTCCTACGGCATGCGAAACGGCACTTTCACCGGTGCCCGACTCGACTGGTACATCAACAACACAAGAACCGACTACACCAACGCACGGAGAGTGATCAATGGAACAGACAGAGCATCTACCATCGCAGGCTACGCAACGATCTTCGAACAAGCCCTCGAAACCAGCCTGGCTTTTGAGGATTACATGGGTGATCCCGGCGACCCTGGTGGCCCTCCAATGCCCAACTGATCCGGGCACTTTCTCCGCTCGTGCAGCGACGCTTCCGCTTCAGTCGCTTTTCAACGGAGGCGCCCTCAGTTTCCCCGGCGTAACCGTAGGTGATTTCGCAATCACCCAAGACGAAACCGTGGGCGTGTCACCGGACTTCAGTCAAGTGAATGTCACCGCCACCATCGAAGCAGGCTCGCGGCTGGTTTTGGACTTCGATTTTGCAGATCAGTTCGCCACATCGGGCACATTCTTTGACCAAGACCTTAACCTGCTCCTGAGCTACACCGTCACGCTCGACGCTCCTTATGAGGCCTTCACCGGATTCACCACCCGGCTGATCGACGCCGAGGTCGTCAATCCCACGCCAAGCCAACCGGGCGGACTCGTTCTGGCACAGCCAGCAGTCTTCAATTCCAATCTCGCGCCGATCTTCGCGCCCATCGACGGCGTTTTCATTGATAAGAATCCCTTTTTTGCAGGTGAAGAACGTCTGCTGAGCAGCCCAGTGTTCAACGCCAGCGGCTCTGTCACCGTCGAAACGCTCTATAGCCTCTTCGGGGATGAAGCTGATCACCAAATCGAATTGCGAAGGCTCACCCAGGAATTTGATCTGACCGTCGTGCCCGAGCCCGGAACACTCGCGATCGTCGGCGGGCTGACAGTGCTGATGGGCAGAAGGCGTCGATAAAGGTGTCTGGCTGCTCATCAGTGCCATCGTCTCAACGTCTCTTTGGAGTGCTTAAGTACCCACCCCAACCGATTGACACGCCGATACGAAAGAGCCGCTTATGTCGAGATCCATTCATGTTTCAAGCCGTCTCACGTCCAAAACCCCCGCGAGCGTCACGAAGATGAAATCCATTCTTGCTTTTGCCGCCATTGCCCTGAGTGCGATTCTGGGTGTGACTAGCCCATCCGATGCTGCGGTCATCTTCCGCTGGTCGATGGGAATCACCGGTTCAGCCTTTATGGGTAGCAATCCGGTCACCAATCCAAGCGTCACGGTCTTCTTCGGCTACATCCCGGACGGCGATCCGAACTTCGCCTACGGGACGTACAACGTGTTCCGTAACTTTCAATTGAGAAACGCGAATGTGGGTCAGACTTTTGTTGCCAACAGCACATCGGCCACACAATTCGACGCGTTGTTCGCGCGTTTGACCGACGGCGTGGACGGCGGTCGGATGAGGATCGGATATTCCTCGACGCGGGACAATGGTCAGGCTGGCGCGGGTTGGCCTTATCCAGACTCGCGCGAATCGTACTTTTTCAGTGGAGCGCCGAACGTCGACCTGGCGGGCTTTGACGTCATCGAGTTGAGAATGCGCGTTGATCAATTGAATGTGAGAATGGCAACGGGTGTCAACACCATGATTCACACGGGACAAGTGACTTTCGAAATCGAAGTCCAGCAGAATCCGCTGTTCCGCCTCAACGGGCCGGGCACCACGCCTACCCCCATTCCCGAGCCAGCATCGGCAGTTGTTCTCATGACCTCGGCGGGCTGGGGCATCCTTCGTCGACGCCGTGGTCAAGTCACCAGCTGAACCGACTCAGGTGGGCTTCGAGCGAGCGGACAACCGAGTCCATCTCGTTCGACCGAAACATCGCGCGAGTCCTCAGACAGACGCACTCAATCCAAACCATGCACGCAATCCCCCGAACGACTGTCGATGAGTCATCAACAGCCGTCCAATCGCCTTCAGATCAACGCAACGGAGCACCCAATGTCTTCTACACTTCATCACGCGGCTCGACTCTTCCTCACAGCCGCGTCCCTTTGGGCGACGGTCCCGGCCTCGGCGTCCCCCATCCTCGTCGCCAACAACCTCGTCCGTGTCGGTGAATTAACGCCAATCGGATCAGAACTCTACTTCACCGAGTTTTATGGAAACAACCAATCGGCCTACGTGAAATCGGTCCCGATGACCGCCGGCCCGCACACACCGACGACACGCGTAACCATCCCCGGCAGCTATGTCACAGATAACTCCCTTAGCGAGCTGATGTATGACGATACGAACCTCTATGGTTTTGCCAGCGGATACACCAATGGTTCGATCTGGAAGGCCCCGATCTCCGGTGGATCTCCGACATTCCTGAAGACCGGCATGACAGGCGCGTCGTTGCATGCACAAGATGAAAACCATCTCTACTTCGATCTCGGCTGGCAACAAAACGGCGGCCTTCGCCGGATCGCCAAGTCGGGTGGAGCAGATGTGGACCACAGCAACAACGGAAACAAGTGGGTACGCAACAGCACATTCGATCAGTCCTTCGTCTATTGGCAGGATTTTGGTGATAAGAGGTACTATCGCACCTCCCTCGACACCGGCGCGACATCACAGATTCGAGCGTCGGTCGGATACGAATATGCGGTCGCACAGGACAATGACCATCTCTACTGGTACACGACCCTCTCCGCGTCAGAAACCGTTCTGCAGCGCGCGGACAAGGATGGAACCGACCTCACGATGCTGGCAAGCAACGTCCGATTCGTCTCGGGACTCGGTTCCGATGGAAGCTATGCCTACTTTTACGATCCTGCTGCCGGCGCGCTGAGCCGCGTTCCTGTGTCAGGCGGCACTATCGAGGCCCTCTTTTCCATCCCGCTCACCGAGTTGGGTTGGGCGATCGTGCATGGCAATCACCTGTATTTTGTTGATACCGGAAGCGGCCCGAACCAAAACGAGTTGTACCGCCTTCATCTTGTTCCTGAACCAGGATCGGTCGGCGTGCTGTGCGTCGTTGGACTTGGTTGTGTGAGGCGACGACGCCGGGGCCAGAATTCGTTCCATGAGCGGTCAAGTTTGAAACCGGAGGTCCGATCGTGATTCGCGCACGCCTGTTCGATCGACTAGAGCATCGGTATCTGCTAGCCACGGTGGAGTTTGGTCGTAATGACCCTTTGCCGATTTCTGACTTTGCATCTTACGCCTACTCAATCACCAGCACCGCGCCCGCGGGTGCTTTGATCACATCGGCGGAGTTCGATTTTCGAGTTTCGCACACATGGCCAGGAGACCTTCGGATATTCATCAACAGCCCACAAGGCACCCAGCGCGTGATGTGGGACCGCTCCGGCGGGTCTGATGATGGCGGTCTGGATGACGATGCTGCAACAGATGATGATGTCTATTTCGATCGGATCAACGTCAGCACTTGGAACGGCCAGCGGGCAGACGGAGTATGGACGCTCGGCGTCGAAGACTGGGCGGCGGGAGACACGGGGACTGTGGATTGGTTCTACATGCGGCTGACTTACGAAGTACCGCTGCCGAATCTGAAGCCCGCGATCGACGCGCTCAACGAACCCTGGAAATGGGGCCAGTCTTCAGGTTTCAATCTATCGGTGAACAACGCGGGTCTGGGGATCGCAGGCGCTTCGTCTGCACGACTGATCCTTTCGAGTAACTCAACCATCAACGACTCCGACGATATCACGATCAACACGTTTTCGATCCCTGCCTTAATGCCCGGCAATGCATGGGGATTAAGTTACGCCTACACACCCCCAGCGACGCCGCCCCCGGGATATCCGGCAGACGGCCCGGTGTACTTCGCATTTCGGGCCGATAGCGGGAACGTCATCACCGAATCTAACGAAACGGACAACCTCCTTGCAGACATCGTGACGATGAGCCTGCCGCGCGCGGACCTTATTCCTTCGTTCGATGCATTGTCTGAACCCTTCGAGTGGGGCGCTCACGAAGGATTCGAGATCGGTATTCGTAATCAAGGGGACGCCCGGTCCAATGGCGGTACAGCCCGGTTGGTCATGTCCTCCAATGGAACAATCGGGGATTCCGACGATGTCCTTCTCAACAGTTTCAATGTGCCACCTCTACTACCCGGAGAAACCTGGGGACTCACACATCTACAAGGCCTGCCGATGATCCCACCGCCGGGCTACCCGGGCGCAGGATCGATCACCTTCGCACTCCTCGCCGACGCAACCGGCACGACCGCCGAGTCCAATGAAATCAACAACGTGTCTTCCGACATTGTCCAGATCGCACGCCCATTCGCAGTGTCGGGTGTTCGCGTGGGAAACATTGTGGATATCGATGACGACGGATTTGCACGTTCTCTGAGCATCGCATTGGATGTTGTAGGTCCGTCTGCGCGTGCTACGCGTGTTGAGTTGATCGCTTACAACGCTTATGTCGAACAGACCGTTTTGTCGACCGTCATCACCTTGCCAGGATCAGTAGGCACTGCGACGGTGACGGCGAGCTTGGATGCAACCGATCTGGGTTGGACGAGGGAACAACTCTGGTTCGACGTCCGGTTGACCGATGTGCAAAACAATGCCCAAACCGTGGTGTATAGCAACGTCGACTTCCCTCAACTCGGCGGCATCACAGTTGAGCCCTCGGCGCGTGATCCGGTGACCACTGGCATCACCACCCTGCTACACGGATTTAAGTTGAGTGGTGGAGGTCTCCTCGGCGGATTTGATCCGATCGACGACTATTGGGGCGTGGATAACATCACCGCGTTGTTGTCGGCTTACGAGGGGGGACGTGTCTATGTTTATGATCCTGACGACGGCCTGCTTTACCGGGACAACCGAACGGCCTTTGCTCATTGGGATGACCCCTTCGGACAAATCATTGTCGTTCATGATTGGGCTGCCGCCAGCAACGATAGCGTCTCCGGGCAGGCCGAGGCATCTGCCGACGCACTGTTCGCCTCTCTCGTGCATGCCGGTCTTGTCACGCCCAGAGAACCCAGTTTGAGCGATTCGTTTCACCTGATCGGTCATAGTCGAGGCACTGTCGTTGCCAGTGAGTTGGCGCAAAGGATGGGGGTGTATGGCATTCCAGTGGACTACATGACACTCCTCGATGTTCATGACTTTGATGAAGGCGACGTCCCGTTCGACGGATCATTTCATGACCCTGGTCCGCAACCCTGGTCCAACATCATGTTGATGGACCACGTCTGGCAGGTGGCCGGGCTGCCTGTGGTTCCGAGCGGACGCAACCTTCCGTTTCTGGTTGATAGCGAGTCGTTTGATCTGGATATCACGGGCTATCCGGGCGTGAGCGGCACCGACGCTCATTCGGATCCTATCAACTGGTACTTCGGGACCGTCGACCCCGGCTCCGAGGACTCCGGTTGGTATTCCGATGGTCGCGGCGCGGATATGGGATTGACGCGCTGGCTCGACCGAGGCGGATTCGACTTCGATGGTGCGATCCACGGCTTTGTCGGAAGCAGAGTCGATCCGATCAACCCCGCAAACGCCTATCGTTTTCCCGGAGGTGCCAATGATCTGGACGATCACATGGCGCGTACCGACTTCAGCATGGGTGACTTTGATCTTGAGGAATTGGGCAACGATGCGCTCGCGGGCTGGTCTTTCCACGGCGGAGGCGGCGGCGGATCCGTGGTCCAGGGTCGGCTGCGACTAAGCCCACCAACGTTGTTCGACTGGGACCCCCACTATCGCACTCACAATCGTCTCTACCTGCCTCACGACACAGACTCGATCGTCATGGATGTCGACGTGCTCGATGGATCGAGCGCAGGCAATGTTCTGCGAATCTCAGCAACCGACCACACGGGGACGCAGGTACTCGATTCATTACCCATCCCCAGCTATCCCACCGGCTATACCGCTTCGATCGAGATTCCTGAGTCGCTTCGGGGTCGCATGACGACCATCAGATTCGAACTGATCGGATCATCCATTGATTCATCCGTTGCACTGGACAACATCCGCTTCGATAGGATTCCGCCCAATGCCCCGCCGATTGCCTTCCCCGATGCTGTGACCGTCCAGCAGAATGCCGATTTCACGCCCCTTAACGTTCTTGCGAACGACGTCGACCCGGAGCAGGAACTGTTGACGATCGTCCAAGTCACCACGCCCGTACATGGTCAGGTCTTCATTGACAACAACATCCTCTTCTATAGGCCGAATCCCGGCTATTTAGGTTCAGACACATTCAACTACACCGTGGCAGATGACATGGGGCTGACATCGACTGCGAGCGTCGAACTGACGGTGGTCGACCTCGCCCCGCCGACGGTAACGTCCTTCAAGATCAACGACGGCGGGCTTCAACGCTCCAACCTGACGAAGCTGGTCCTCCAATTCAATGAAGCGACCAACATTCCGGAACTCATTGCCAGCGCATCAATCAGCTCTGCAGTGCAGTTGGTCTTGGCGTCGACGGGATCGGTACTCAGCTGGCTCAATGCGTCGCGCTATGCATGGAATGCCGACCGATTCGAACTGACGGTCGATCTAACCACGGACGGATTCGGCGGGAGCAATGCCACGCGACTAAGCACTGCACGATACACGCTCCGCATCGATCGTTCGATGGTCAAGGATCTGTCAGACAATCTCCTTCAGGACACGGATGGAAATGCAGACAACACCGTCGTGTTCAAGCGCACCACCGGTTCCACAAAGGACGACTTGTTCCGCCTCGCCGGCGATGCCAACGGCAGCGGTCGCGTCGATTCCTTTGACCAACTGCTGGTCCGCCAGAATTGGTATCTGACCGTTGCCACAGGCATGAACCCCGATGCAGATCTGAACGGCGACGGCATCGTCAACGCGTCAGATCTGCTGATGATCAAGCAAAATGGGTTCCGCACGCTCCCGACGCTGTCATCCGAATCCTCCGAATGAGCGACATACCAGACATCCGCAACTGACTGAGTCACCAGTGAAGAGATGTCTCACGCGCAGACTCTGTGTGAACGATGAATGTTGACAACGACAACAGTCCATGGTCGGCGGTGTTCATCGAGTTCGGCGAAGGATCAGGCTGAGTGTGGCGAGCAGTATTCCGGGGATGGTTGGTTCTGGGATGGGTACGATCGCGATGTTGTTGCCTGCGAAGTTGTATTGAATGGAGTGGGTTGATGGAAGTCCGGAGACATGAGCGAATGATGATCCAACGAGATTGCCGTAGGTCATGAAGACATATGACTGCGTGGGATCGAGATTTGCTCCGATCTGACTGAGGATCAGGGAGGAAGATCCGAGATCGAGTGATTCGGTGAGGTTGAGTGAGTCGATGGGATTCGGGTTCGTGCCGTCGAATTCAATGATGATCGAGCCTGAGTTCAGCGAGATGCTGCCGACGACATTGAGTGATTCGATGCTTGAACCAGGAGACAGTGTTGCTTCGGCTGAGTTGAGTGAGACGTCGCCGGTGATGGATCCATTTCCGCCGAGCGTGCCTGCATTGACGAAGAATGATCCGCCACCGGTGTAAGTGCCATTGACGAGGAGCGATGCCGCATTGATGGTGGTGTTTCCGGTGTACGCGTGAGATCCGTTGAGGATGTAGATGGATGCCGGTGAAGCCGAGGCATCGGTGCTGAGTGAACCGGGGCCCAAGATTGGACTGCTGATCGTGATGGATTGAGCATCGAGGGGATCGATGGTGCTGGGGTAAGAGTCGGCTCTGCGGCCGAGTACGATTTCAGAAGCGGTCGTGGTGATGATCGACGCAGTGTTGAATTGCAGGGAGGGTGAAGTGCTGCCGGGGGTGATGGCGGTGGACAATGCGAGTGTACCGCTGACGTTGAGGGTTCCGGTGAATTGTGTGACGAAGGCTTTGATTTCCTGATTGAGGTTTGTCAGGAAAGAGATTCCGGCGAAGTTGAGTGGTTCGGCGTAGCTTCGAGTGCCTGGTGATTGGCCGAAGTTTTGGACGAGGAGTGTAGCGGTCTGGATGTTGGTGGGTGCGTTGGTGGAGCCGAGTGAATCTGGGTGTCGGATGTCCAGGGTTCCAGCAGTGACGGTGAGGGAGCCTGTGAAGTCGTTGGCGGGTCCTGTATCTGAGTTTCGTCCGAGGGCGAGGATGCCGTTTCCGGATTTGGTCCAGTTGGCGTTGCCGGAGATTTTTCCACCGACGCGCCAGGTGAGGTTTTTGGAAGTGTCGACTTTGATACTGCTGACGTTATTGATGTTGATGGTCTGGGTATCGTTGGTTGTGGTGGCGGATCCGGTGTAAGCGATGGTGCCGCCTGCGAGCGTGAGGGGTTGTGAGCTGAGTGAGTTTGCGACCGATCCTGCGAATCGCAGTTCACCGCCGTTGACGGTGATTCCGCCAGTGATGGAGTTGGTGGCGTTGGCGAAGCTGAGCGTGCCGGCATGGACGATGATACCAGCGTTGCGGGTCAGAGGGCCGTTGAAGGTTGCGGATCCGCCGTTCCATTTCGTGAGTGATCCGCTGCCGGTGATCGCGCCGTTGAACGTATAGGGCGAGGTATTGCTGATGGTGATCGATCCCGGCGATTGAGAATCCGGCAGGGCATTGACGATGAAGGACGACGCGGAGTCATCGAATCTGACGGCATCACCGGTGTAGAAGCGGTCCGGGCTTCCGGTATTGGTCCAGTTGACGGTGTTGACGGTATCCCAGGCTGAGGGATTGGTCGGATCGGTGCCAGTCCAGACGAGGCTGGCGGCAGTTGCTGCCGAGGCGGCGTAGATCAGATCGTTGCCTGAGTAGGAGAGGGATCCAGCGCGAGTAGCGAGAGCGAAGGTTGAGAGTGGAGTAGATCCGAATCCTGAGGTGGTCTTGAGGACTGTGTATATCCCATGGGTGACGGTGGCAGAAGGAGTGACGATGACGTTTGGCGAGCCTGCCGTAAGGACGTTGTTGGCGGTGAGAGCTGCGGTTGGTGTGGCGAGATTAAAGTTGAGTGTGCTCGTTCCGTGTCCGAAGGTGAGAGAGGCACTGGTGGATCCTTCGCCGCTGAGAGTCGCTCCAGCGTTGAGTGTGATGGGTGATGCGAGAGATCCGTCCAAGACGAGCGTACCGCCGTTGATTTGGGTTGATCCGGTGTAGGTTTTGTTTCCAGAGAGGGTCAATGTCCCCGGATTCTGCTTGACGAGATTGAGGTTGTTTTCGTTTGCACCTGTTCCGCCGATGGCAACGTGGGAAGCGATGGATCCTGAGCTGAGTTTGAGAGTTCCACCGGAGGCGTTTCCGAGGATACGTGGCGAGAAGGAGGTTGCTGTTGAGGCGAAGGTGTTGGCGGTGATATCGCCGGCGATGATCAGCTTGAGCGAGTTGTTCAGCGTGATGTTGTTCCATGTCTGGACATGGGAGGTCGATTCGCCCAGCACCAGTCGCCCGTTGATGGTGCCCCAGCCCGAGCCGTTGTTGATGTTGATGTTGCTGCTGGAGAGGGACTGATTGTTGGCAATGATCAGGTCGCCACCCCAGTTGAAGCCCCCGTTGGCGAGCGAACCCAAGCCGGAGATGGCACCCCCGATGCGTACATTGCTGAGGGCCGTCGTCGCGCCCGAGCCCGCGGAGAAGCGAATGTCGTAAGTCGAGGCCGTACTGCCGCTGGCCAGCGACAGGTCGCCGGTGATGTTGAGCGCGGTGACAGAAGTGGCGTTGTTTGCCGCGAGCACCAGCAGGTTGCCCAAGGGTGACGCCGCTGGGGAAGTCGCGAAGATGCGAATGGGCGCGCCAATGGTGACGCCGGTCGCGGCGCTGTTGGTGCGAATGACAGGGAAGCTCCCAGAGCTTGATCCGTACAGCGTGATACCGGATCCGCCGGTTGCGCTGAGGTTGAAGTTGCTGCTGAACGCGATCGCAGCTGCCGGTGGACTTCCTGAACTCGACGGTCCGAACGCGACGTTGGTGTTCACCACCAGGTTGAGGCGGGTCGAACCGGCGAACAGCGCCTGCGTCGCCGAGGTGAACGCCGGCAAGGTGTTGTTGTTCCAGTTGACGTTGTCGCTGATCAGGTCGTCGGTACCGCCGCCGTCCCATGTGTTCGTTTGCGCGAAAGAGAGCGGTGCAGCGACCGCAATCACGGCCTTAACAAGTGAAAATCGACGTATTCGCGATGAAAATTGACCGGACATGATTCCTCCTCCAAAGAATTGATCTTGCCATTTTCGGGCAACTGCACTTATCCAAAGTATGACATCTTGAGTCAGCTCGTGGTCGAAGATTTTGCGTCAATGAATTACGTGTTTGCGTCGCGCGGAGTGGATAGGGCATGTCGTCTTCCGGACTGATATGGATGAGGTGCGGGTCTTTGGGTTTGAGTTGTGAGTGACGCAAATGATTAAGATGAACTCGCAATCTGGTCTAGGTTGTAGCGAGGGTCCTCGGGATATTGGGAGCACAGCAATGGGCGTTTCGGGGTCGCCGCGGAGCGATGTCTGGAACTGCTGGAGCGAGGTTGACATGCGGAGGTCAAACATGCGTCACTCCAATATCAGATGTGCATCGAAGCGAGTCGTACGTGGCTTTACTTTGGTTGAGTTGTTGGTGGTGATTGGGATCATTGCGGTGTTGGTTTCGTTGTTGCTGCCCTCATTGGGTCGGGTTCGCCGTTCAGCGGTGGCGACTCAGTGCTTGAGCAATCTCAAGCAGTTGGGTGTGGCGATGCAGATGTACATCAACGACAACAAGGGTTCTTTCACGCCGCGATTTTCGAGTGGGATCGGGTATCGCACGGGCGCATGGAATCAGGTGGGGGATCCGGATCTTTATGTTTCGTGGGACGATCTGCTGGGTGCGTATGACGGGCGTAAGTTGACGCAGGATGAGATGCGGTTGTCGTATGCGCCCAAGCGGTTGACGAGTGCGGACAATGTGTGGCGATGCGGCGAGGATGATGGCATTCGCGCGGCGGCGAGTGGGTTTGCCAATCTGGTGAATCCGAGAAGCTATGGGATCAACAGTCGGATCGTGTCAGTGTGGTCGCCTCATCCGGTGGTGAGCGGCGCGAGCATGTATCGACCTCTGCGTGCGGGCAAGCTTCGTCGATCGGCGGAGACGATTTTGATGTTCGATTTTCCGGTCATCAAGTGGCCTGGGTCAGCCAACGACGTCTTCAGTTGGTTGGGTGCGCGTGATTATGGTGATGCGAGTCAGGCGTCTCCGCCCCCTGCTGGCACGAGCAGTATTGTCTGGCAGACGCAGGGTCTGGGCTCGGTTCGCGGAATACATCCGGGCGGGAAGAGGGGAAAGATGAACTATCTGATGGCGGACTTTCATGTGGAGGCCCTTGAGCCGGGTGAGACGGATCGCGGTGCGATTTTTCCAAGATTTCATCTTTGGTCGCCGACCAATGACCGTCGATGATGGTGTGGCCGCTAGGGGTTGAGTTGCGGATCGTGGTCGCCCGTTTCATTCTGGGTAGTTGTCCGAGAAGCGGCATGAGGCTTCACGCGTGTTGCCTGAAGCTTCTTGATTGAAGCAAGCTTCCTGGCGATGGATGACCATTGCACGTCGGCCTGATTGCGGGAACGTTGCCTGCCTGTTTCGCGGTTGATGGTGGGTGTAGAGAACAAATCGGCATGTGATGGGCTGCGGTCAGCCGAGTGCTTGGAGTGATTGATCGGTCGATCATTCACCATCGCCGGTGAATCTTCCGAGCCGATTTGTGCAAACCCGTGATGAACCAATCCGGATCGGGACGCCGATCGCTCATCTTGTTCGAATCGGATTCGAGCAACCTCCGAGAAATCGCAAAAGCCGTTGAACGATTCAATTGCTACGTATACTTTTATGGTGGAAGTCCTGAGCCTGGCGAGCCCTTACTTTGAGCATGAACGGATTCGGACAGATCGTTTATCACAGCGGAGCATCATGGGTAAATCTTCTTCTCAGACGACGTCGTCCAGTGTAGTTGTTGCGCAGGAGTCTTCTGACCTTTCATGTGCCCCGCAGATCCTGTGGTTCTCCAAGCCAGCCGAGAAATGGATCGAGGCGTTGCCGGTGGGTAACGGGTACATGGGTGCGATGTTCTTTGGCGGGCTGTTGAACGAGCGGTTGCAGTTCAACGAACACACGCTCTGTTCAGGCGGAAACAAGACCGGTGAGATGGGCAACTATGAACCTCTTGGGGATTTGCTCATCAGTTTTCCTGATGCACACGCTGTTGCTGATAGGTATCACCGGGAACTCGATCTCGACAAGGCGATTTCGGAGGTGCGGTATCGAGTCAACGGCATCGATTATTCGCGTGAGGTGTTTGCATCGTATCCCGATCGCGTGATTGCGATGCGACTGAGTGCGAGTGTTCCGGGGAGCATCGACGTGCGGATCGCGCTGTCGGATGCGAGGCGATTGATAGGCGAGCCTGCACGGACGTCGGCGTGGCATGGCGGATTGCGCTACGCGGGCAAGATCGCCAACGGCATGTCGTACGTGGTTGAGGCCCGTGTGGTTCTCGATGGCGGTTCGATCAGGGTTGAAGGCGAATCGATCGTGGTGTCAGAAGCGGATGGTGTCACGATATTCTTGAGCGCGGGGACAGACTACCGGCTGGATCCCGCCTCGGGCTGGCGTGGGGAATCGCCTGATACGTGGATTGGGACGACATTGGATGCTGCCGTTCGGAAGGGTTATGCCGTCACTCGCGGTGATCATGTGAAGGATCATCGCGGGCTGTTTGCGCGGGTACATTTTGATTTGGGCGATCATGATCAATGTTCGGTACCGACCGATCGGCGGCTTGATGATTATCGGCGTGGCGTGGCGGATCGTGGGCTGGAGGCGCTGCTGTTTCAGTATGGTCGATATCTGTTGATTGCCAGTTCGCGGCCGGGCACGGTGCCTGCGAATCTTCAAGGGGTTTGGAATCAGGACATGAAGCCGGCGTGGTATTGCCAGTACACGACCGACATCAACATTGAGATGAACTACTGGGCGGCCGAGACGACGAACTTGGCGGTATGTGCAGGGCCGTTGTTTGACTGGGTCGAGAGTTTACCCGCGGCGCAGAGGTTGAACCCCGATCCCAAGCTTCGCACACCGAGTGGTTGGATCATTTACAGCACGAACAACACGTTGGGCGGGAACAGTGGATGGGCGATGAACGTTCCGGGCAGCGCGTGGCTCTCGCAGCACTTGTGGGAAGCGTACGCGTTCTCGGGAGATCAGACGTTTCTTCGAGATCGTGCTTATCCCATGTTGCGTGAGCTGACGCTCATGTGGGACGAGCGTTTGATCGAACATGAGGGGAAGCTCATCACGCCGGATGGCTGGTCACCTGAGCACGGGCCCGTTGAGCAGGACGGGCGAGTGATTCTAAAGGAGGCCGACCGCACGCCGAGGCGCGGTGTTTCGTACGACCAGCAGATCGTCTGGGACCTGTTCACGAATTTTCTGGAGGCATCGGAGGCGTTGGGTGTGGATCGGGCTTTGCGTGAGCGGATTGCAGAGCGACGGGAGAAGTTGCTGGGACCGAAGGTGGGTCGATGGGGCCAATTGCAGGAGTGGATGGAGGATGTAGATGATCCGGCGAACCGGCATCGGCACATCTCGCATTTGTTCGGCGTGCATCCGGGTCGACAGATCACGCCGATCGGATCGCCGGCATGGGCAGAGGCGGCCAAGGTATCGCTGAATGCGCGTGGCGATGCGAGCACGGGTTGGAGTACGGCGTGGAAGGTGTGCTTTTGGGCGCGTCTGCACGACGGGTTGCGGGCGGGGCAGCTCGTTCGTCAGCTGATCGCGCACACGCTGGAGCCGAATCTTTTCAACACGCACCCGCCGTTCCAGATCGACGGGAACTTCGGCTACACCGCGGGGGTTGCGGAGATGCTGTTGCAGAGCCATATGAAGGACGAGCAAGGCGGCTGGCTGCTCCACCTGCTACCTTCGCTGCCGCCGTCGTGGACCGATGGCTCGGTTGGCGGGCTACGTGCGCGGGGCGGATGCGCAGTCGACATCGAGTGGCGCGGCGGACGCGTCACGCGCTTCCGATTTCGCCCGGCCGGCGCCTCGATACATCCTCTCGTCACGGCGAAAGTGAATGGTACGGATCGACACGTCAGAGTGGACGCGGTCTGGCATACCGCTTGAACGGACGTCCATCGAACGCGGATGTGAGTTCTGGTCGAAAACCTTGTGGCCCGAAGCTGCTACGCAAACGAAATGGACGTGTACGACCGTGATTGACCTTGAGCGTTACAACGTGATCTGGACGACGCCCTCGAACGACTCGCTCGATTCCATGCCGCTGTCGGGTCGGAACGGCGCGGGGGCGAACGTCTGGATTCAGGACGGTTCGATCTGGATCTATCTCGCTCACAGCGGCGCATACGACGAAGAGGCTCGACTTCTGAAGCTCGGATGCGTGCGAATCACGCCGGGCGGCGTCGATCTCTGCTCTGCAGGTGAGTTAAGGCAGGAGTTGCGTCTGGCCGAGGGCACGATCGTCGTATCTGCCGGCGACTTTCGGGCGACCCTGTGGTTTGCGGGCGAGTTGCTCTACGTTGAAACCGAGTCGGAATGTGCGTGCCCGCTCGACGTAGCGTTCGGCACGTGGCGTGACCGCGCGCGCACGGGCCTGTCGCTTGACATGTGGAATACGTCGCAAACGCTGTCGCCCGACGAGGTGGAGGTGGACGGTCAGACGATCTGTTGCTGGCACAGGAACGCAGCGTACTCGCACGCCTTTTCAACGGCAGCGCGGAAGCAGGGGTTCGAGCCGAGCGTGGTTCCCGATGTGATCGGCAATCGCACATTCGGCGTAGCGATTTCGATCGCCTCGCCTGAGCGCGCGGCGGTCGACTGTGGTCGAGTGCAATGGCAGGCATGGGACGGAACGGCATGGACCAGGCGTCTGGCGAGTCTTCGTCGGCACGTGATTGCGATACGCCTTGTCGCCGGGCGTTCGGTGGACATTGCATCGTGTGTCGGTGAGGTGCGTGCTGCGCTGGACTCGAGCGCGATCGAGAGTGCTCGGATCGCTGAAAGGGCACGCTGGGATGAGTTCTGGAATCGATCGCACGTGTTCATCAATTCCAACGCGAGCGAACGCGATCCGGGCTTTCGCGTCGGGCAGAATTACCAGTTGTTCCGCTACATGCTGGCGTGCAACCGTGATGGCGAACTACCGCTGCTGTTCAATGGCGGAATCTTCACGGTCGACAACCACGTGGGTCGGATCATGGGGAACAACAACGACGAGCTGCCCATCGACACACGTGGACCGTCAACGCCGGACTTTCGCCGGTGGATGTTCTGTGGGTTCATGTCGCAAAACCAGCGTTGGCTCGGCTGGCCGACGCTGGCGGCGGGCGATGTTGACCTGCTCGCGCCGTCGCTTCGTTTTT
Source organism: Planctomycetaceae bacterium (assembly GCA_027487775.1). Lineage (GTDB taxonomy): Bacteria > Planctomycetota > Phycisphaerae > Tepidisphaerales > Tepidisphaeraceae > JAIYCY01. The sequence continues at coordinate 202,186 of JAIYCY010000021.1, read as the reverse complement.
ATCGCGAGCGATCGATGCTTGCGGCGGCGCGGGCCCGGATCCATGGAGCAGAAGGCGTGGTCTACCCCGAGCCGATGAACGTTTGCGGGCTCTGCTGCGTCCATCCGAGGCCCGACGGACTCTGCGGCGCGGAGCACCTGACCTTCCACTTTTCGATGATGCTCGAGCACGCGTGGATGGGACTGCTGGCGAACGAGACGCTCGGGGTCGACATCGACCGAGATGTCGGGTGGATGATCGGAACCGTGCTCTTCTACGACAGCTTCTATCGGGACCAGGCAAGATTGCGAACCGGCAGTGAACTCGGGCCCGACGGCAAGCTCGTCATTTACCCGGCCAACGGATTGGAATACGCGGTCGATGCGACTGATCCGATCGAGGTGGTAGCGGGATTGCGCCGCGTCACAGAGGCACTCCTGCGATTGCCCGACCTATCAACGTCGCAACGGGTGCGACTGCATGCGATCCTTGTCGCTGTCCCTGCGCTGCCGATGGGAGAGCGCGAAGGGAAGCGATCACTGCTGCCTGCGCGAACGGTCGGCAAGGTATACAACCGGTGGGAGCCGATCGAGCATTACGCGGCGTGGCCGTATCGATTGGTCGGGGTGACCCAGCCTGAGACGTTGCAGCTGGCGCGCGACACATGGGACACGATTCCTTCCGAACGGGCGATCCTCTGCAAGCAGGATTACTCGTGGATGGCGAACGTGGTCAACATGGCCGCCTGCGGCTGGACCGATGAAGCGAAGAGGCGGGCGATCTATAAGTTGGGGAACGTCGACGCGCCTCAGTCGCGGTTTCCCGCGTTCTTCGGACCCGGCCACGACTGGCTGCCCGACCACAACTGGGGCGGGGCTGGGATGACGGGCATCCAGGAGATGCTGCTCGCGCCTGAGCCACGCCCGGATGGCAAGCTCTATCTGCTTCCCGCCTGGCCGCGGGAATGGGACGTGCGGTTCAAGCTGCACGCGCCGGGGCAGACAATCATCGAGGCCGAAGTTCATAGTGGCAAACTGAAGTCGCTCGTGGTCACGCCGGAAATTCGAATGAAGGACGTCGTGGTGTGCGGTCCATTCACCGGCCCGTAGTCGTCCGCTTGCTCACCAAGCGAAGCGCACCGGCTTGCGCGAACCCGTGACGCGTAGATCGCCGAACTGCCACTCGGTCGTGTGTTCGCGGTCATGGCCGATGACTCGGTCGCTCGCCGGTGCTGCGCCTTCGGCGAGCATCTCAAGGGCGTAGGCGAATCGTACGACCGCGGAGTTCGAATCGAGCTGGCGTTCCTCGCCCGTATAGAAGATGGCATCGATGTACGCGACATCGTCGTCTTGTCCGATTGCCCATCGCACGGGCGTGGATTCGAAGGTGCAACCGGTCCCGGCGTGCACGACGACCCGTCGTTTCCCCGCGGCCAGTTGGAATCGGTCGTCGATCGCGCGGGCGATGGCGCCGCTACCGTGCAATTGGATCCGTATGCGCAGGTCACGCATTGGGAAGATGCCGTGATGGGGCTTGTCGAGGGTGACGTGATGGTCGCCTGACTGGCTGGCGAGCGTGATGGAGCCGATGAGTCGGTGATCGACCTGCGTTGTCCAGAGGTAGGACGAGGCAAAGTCTCGGCCGTCCTTCAGCACGCGGACGCGGAGGCAGATCGCGCTGTCGGCGTCGGTGCGCCAGTAGCCTAGAACGGGTCGTTGCTGCACCCAACCCAGGCCGCGGTTGATGGAGCCTAGGCAGGCATCCTCGCAGAACCACGACGTGCCGATCATGTCTCCGTGCACGCCCGATCCGAAGCGATGATGTATCGTCATGGGAGAATCGGGGAGTGTTGTAAACCTGTTGCGGAGTTCTGTGGGGCAGGGCAGCGCGGGGACGACGCTCAGGCCGATCAGGCTGAGGTCCTTCTGTTGCAGCTTGTGTGCTGTGACGTCGATGCCGACCGTTTCGGTGAGATACTTCGCGAGCGACGCGTTCACGCGGTCGCCGTACGCGCGGCTTTGCGGTCCGGTGACCTGCTGCGTACCGGGGTGAAAGTGTTCTGCGATCGTCTGCCACGCGAGTTTTCGGATCGCCTCGGCGGCATCGCGCGTTTGTGTATCTTGCAGCAGGTGGATCGCGCGTTCGCATTCTTCGAGTACGACACGTGTATACGTCGGCGAGTTGTACTCACTAAAGCCACCTGCTTCGGAGACCAGCTTGAGCACACTTTGGAGCCGAAGGCGTCCGTAATCGAGCAGGAGTGGCTCTTTCAGAATCTCGCCCGCTGCCGCGCAGGCGACGCCGCCCATGACGGCGATGTTGGTGTAGCTCGGCCCGACGTTTCTGCGGAAGATCGACCAGGCAGCGCGGCGAAGCGCCTCGCATGCGACGGCGGTCGTCGTCGCGTCGAGCTGCGCCGCGTGTGCGATGAGGCACTGCGCGAATCGAACGCCCATGAAGTCGGCCCAGTTCCAGTCGGCCGGCGCCATCTGCTCGGGCGGTTCCTCAGCGAACCATCCCCAGATGCCGAAGTGTGGATCACAGGGGTTCGTGACCTGCATCGACGCGAGCTTGCGGAGAACCGATGCGGCACGTTCGATACGCCAGGGTTCACCCGACTGTAGACACCCTATCGCGTAGTCGCCCGCTTCGCGAGTCGAATGCGCCGTAGCACCGTCGACGATTTTTGTGTGATAGCCGGGCGAGGCGACCGTTTGCGAGATGAGGTTCCTCGCGGGGCTCCAGCGCTTGTCCATTTCTTCGAGCATCACTTTTAAAGACACCTTGACACTCCTGAACTGATGGATGCCCGGAAGGTTTGACCGGCTGAGTCTCCGCAGATTGACCCACCCTGCCGCCTTGCGGTTACGGCCCGGGATAAATCCGTCGCGTCAACCGATCCGAGTCTTGCGAAGATTGCACGAGTCTACTATGATTGCTACTACCTAGCAAATCAAATGAATTTAAGATGGTTTGCTCTTGCGGACGTGAGTGCAGGAAGGCATGGGTCGGGTCGACGGTCACCCTCGGAGGGTTTTTTCGTGATGACTCGTCGCATCTGGCTCACGTCCTTGCTTTTGCTCCTTTGCGGTACATCGATGAAATCAACTGCGCTTTCACAGACGGCATCCGAAGCGTTCAAAGTATCAGCGTCAAGCGGGCCTGCGCCAGTGGAGCCGCGGTTGAAATGGTGGAAGGCTTCGCGGTTTGGGATGTTCATTCATTGGGGTCCGGTCGCCTTGACGGGGGGTGAGATCGGATGGAGTCGGAGCAACACGAGTCGCTGGATGCCCGCGTGGGGATCGACGCCGGCGGCGGAGTATGACCAGTTGTGCCGCCGTTTCAATCCGACGGGTTTTGATGCGCGCGTTTGGATCGATATCGCGAAGCGTAACGGGATGCGTTATGTCGTGCTGACAGCGAAACATCACGACGGTTTCATGCTGTGGCATAGCAGGACGAGTTCGTACCACATCATGAACACACCATTCGGGCGTGACGTGGTGGCAGAGCTTGCCGAGGCGGCGCGTGAAGCGGGGATCGCGTTTGGCGTCTACTTTTCGGCAGCGGACTGGATCGATCCTGATTGTCGTGATCCTGAGAGAAACGGCGAGTTCGTCGAGCGGATGCATGCGCAACTCACCGAGTTGCTCACGAACTACGGCCCGATGCCGATTGTGTGGTTCGATTACGAAGGGATGCCCTGTCCGAGCGATCCGGACGAAACTGCCGCGCTGGTGCGTCGTCTTGCGCCCCAAGCTGTGATCAATAATCGACTGGATGTGATCGATACCGACGAGTCTCACGGTGCCGTGTTTGGGAACGGAGACTTTGCGACGCCCGAGCAATTTGTGGGCAGCTACGGCGATCAGTTGCCGTGGGAAACGAACATGACGATCGGCGAGCAGTGGGCTTACAAGCCGAACGACAAGATCAAGACGCCGCGCCGGTGTCTGGAGATTTTGCTGAACACGATCGGTGGGGATGGGAATCTGCTTTTGAATGTCGGTCCGGACGCGTTGGGGGTGATTGAAGATCGGCAGGTGAAGGTGCTGGACGAAGTGGGACGATGGGTGAACGCCCACGCCGAGGCGATCTACGGCACGCGCGGTGGTCCGTTTACGCCGACGTGGGAATATGTTTCCACGCGGAGCGACGATGCCATTTTCATTCACGCGCTGCATATGAAGAGCAACACCGTTCGACTGCCGGCCATGTCGGCCCGCATCGGATCTGCCAGCACCCTGAAGGGCGCGCCCGTCGAGGTCCATCAGGACTCTGAAGGCATCCTGCTCAAGGTTCCCGATGCCGCGCGTGATCTCGAAGTGACGGTGATCAAGCTCAAGCTCGCCAACGCATTGCCGATGGAGATCTCGCCGATCTATCCGCGCTCGCGCAGCGGTTCGCTGGCGTATCGGTGTGCGGTAAAGACATCGAGCGCTGTCGGTCCGCATTTCATGCACGATGGGGCGGCGACGGTGGATGACGACGAGAACACCTATTGGACGCCAGGCCGATCGCCTGATGCGAAGGAGGCAGCACGGAAGTCGTTCGTGCACTATCGCAACAAGGCATCGGAAGCGCACTGGCTTCATTCGGGCTCGCTGGAGGTTGATTTGCGTGAGTCGAAGTTGATTCGGCGTGTAGCGATTCGTGAGAAGGTGTTTGCGGGTCGATACGCGCCGGTGACGAAGTGGGCGCTGGAGTATCGGGATGGGAATGCCTGGAAACCAGCAGCATCCGGCGATCGGATCGGGGTGTCGCTGAGCGCGGTGCTGTCAGAGCCTGTTTCGGCGCGACATTTTCGACTGACCGTGTCGGCGGGTGGAAGGCCTGCCGTGACGGAGTTTCAGTTGCATGACGATCTCCCGACCGAAGCTCGACCCGAAGCGGTTGCGGATTGGCGTGACATGCGTTTCGGGATGTTCATTCACTGGGGTCCGGTGAGTCTGAAGGGGACGGAGATCGGCTGGTCGCGTGGGGCGGAGGTGCCGATCGCGGAATACGACGCGTTGTACAAGCAGTTCAATCCGAAGGCGTTTAATGCAGACGAGTGGGTTCGCATCGCGAAGTCGGCGGGGATGAAGTATGTGGTGCTCACGACGAAGCATCACGACGGCTTTTGTCTGTGGGATACGAAAGAGACCGACTACAACATCACGCGCACGCCGTTCAAGCGGGATGTCGTTCGTGAGTTAGCGGATGCGTGTCGGCGGGCGGGGCTTGCGTTTGGAGTGTATTACTCGACGTGCGATTGGCATCACCCTGATTTTCCGCTCGGTAGTCCGGGTGGGGGGACACTGAAGCCGGACGCGGATTTGGATGCTTACACGCGATATCTGGATGCGCAGGTGCGCGAGTTGGTGACGAAGTACGGTCCGTTGCAGACGGTGTGGTTCGACGTGCCGCAAGAGTTTGATCGGCCGCGGGGTCAGGGGGTGATCGATCGCATTCGTGCGCTTCAGCCGGACATCCTGGTGAACAATCGGACAGGTGCGGCGGGGGATTTTGATACGCCTGAGCAATACATCGGTGGTTATCGTGACGACCGTGCATGGGAGACATGCATGACGCTATGCACGCAGTGGGCGTGGAAGCCGAACGACCCGATGAAGCCGCTGGAGGAGTGCCTGCGGACGCTGATCCGAACGGCGGGGGGTGACGGGAATCTGTTGTTCAATGTGGGTCCGACGCCTGAGGGCATCATCGAGGAGCGACAAGCCGAACGATTGGCGGAGATGGGTGGATGGCTCGGTCGGAATGGCCGGAGCATTTACGGCACGCGTGGTGGTCCTTGGAAGCCGACGAAGGGTTGGGTGAGTACGCGTCGTGATCGGACCGTATATCTGCATGTTCTAAAGTGGCCGGATGAAGTCGGGGAGATCGTGTTGCCATCGCTTGCGCGGCCGTTCGTGGGAGCGAAGTTGCTGGACGGTACGGCGGTGTCAATCAAAGTTCGCGAGGGCAAGTGGCATGTTGAGGTGCCCGTCGAGAAGCGAGATGCGATCGCGACGGTGATCGCGATCGATCTGGATGGATCGGCGATGGACTTCTCAGCGATCGCGGGTGAGTGATGAGACGTGTAGGGGTGTGATATCGGTGACAGAACATGATGAAGAGCACGCTCCACGATCGCTTTGTCTCACCGCCGCCCGGTTATGGGGAGGTGAGTTTCTATTGGTGGCAGGGAGATCGTTTGGATCGCGAGCGTATTCGTTGGCAGCTTGATCAGTTGAAGGATGCGTCGATCGCAGGTTTGCAGGTCAATTACGCGCATTCAGACGAGGGTGGGGCGAGTTACGGGTTGACCTACGCGAGTGATCCGCCGCTCTTTTCGGAGGCTTGGTGGGACTTGTTCGGTTGGTTTTTAGGTGAGGCGAAGTCGCGGGGCATGTGTGTGAGTTTGAGTGACTACACGCTGGGCCCGGGTCAGGGGTGGTCGATAGACGAGGTGTTGCGGGATCATCCAGAGATGAGGGGCGGGGTGTTGCGCGCGACGATCCGGAAGTTGGAGGCAGGTGAGACGTTTCGCACGGGTGTGGATGGAAGCTTTCTGTCAGCGGCGGTGGTGAGTGACGAGGGTGAGTTGTTGCCGTTGGAGGCGAGCGGGGGAGAGATCGAGTGGACGGCTTTGGAGGCGAGTTGTCGCGTGGTGTTGGTTTCGGTGGAGCGATTGGCGATGTCGCTGGATCCGATGGCGGCGGGTTCTGGGGCGTGTGTGGCGGACGCGTTTTTTGGTCCGTTTGATCGCAGATTTCCGGGTGAGGCCGGGCGTGCGCTGAACTTTTTCTTTTCGGATGAGTTGAACTTCAATTTGCAGGGCCGTCCGTGGAACGGGACGTTTGCCCAGGAGTTTCGTCGGCGTAAGGGATATGACATCGTGCCTGAGTTGTCGGGATTGTTTGTGGACATCGGCCCGCGTACGTCGAAGGTTCGGATCGACTATTACGACGTGTATGTGACACTCTCGGAGGAGAACTATTTCAAGCCTGTGTTTGAATGGCATGAGCGTCGTGGGATGACGTATGGATGTGACCACGGCGGTCGTGGCACGGATGTAGCGGAGTTTGGGGATTACTTTCGAACGCAGCGTTGGAATCAGGGTCCTGGATGTGATCAGCCTCATCTGGGATCGGACGTGATCAAGAACAAGGTGGCGAGCTCAATCGCGCATCTTTACAAGCGACCGCGGACGTGGCTTGAAGGGTTCTATTCGAGCGGCTGGGGAACGACATGTGGTCAGGTGGTGGACGCGACCTGGCGTAACTTTGCGATGGGTCACAATCTGCTCAGTCTGCACGGACTTTACTATTCGACGCAGGGCGGATGGTGGGAATGGGCGCCGCCTTGCAATCACTTTCGTATGCCATACTGGAGACATTTCAAGACATTTCTGCGTGCCAGTGAGCGGATGAGTTATCTGTTGAGTCAGGGGGTGCATGTATGCGATGTGGCGGTGTTGTATCCGGTGGAGTTGGTGCAGGCGGAGTGTGAGCGATCGGCGGCGCGAGGATCGTTTGACGCGGTGAAGGAGTTGTATCGTCATGCGATCGATGTTGATTTCATGGATGCCGATTCGTTGGAGCGTAGTGAGATCATCGATGGAAGGTTGCATGTAGCTGGAGAGTCATATCGCACGCTGGTGATTGCGGATGTTCGTGTGATGCGATTCGAGTCTTTGCGGATGGTTGTGCGATTTGCGGAGTCTGGTGGGGACGTGTTTGTGATGGGAGATTGGCCTGCTGCGACGGAGCGAATGGGCGGGGATGATGTGTTGGTTGGATCGTTGGTGTCGCGATTGCAGCGGTGCGCGACGTGGGGATCGGATGCGGAGTCGCTGCGGCTGCACGTATCGGGATCGGTACTTGATTTCGAGTGCGCATCCCATGTGGCGACGCCGGTATACGTTCAGCATCGGCGGATCGAGGGATTGGACGTCTACTTTGTGTATGGGGTTTCACGAGGTGTTGAGTGTGCGTTTCGTGCGCGTGGCCGATTGACGCGATGGGATCCGTGGACGGGGGAGCGTGTGGGTGTGTCTGGTGCGCGTGTGAGCGGAGAGACGACGATCGTGCCGATGCCTCTGGAGGCTACCGAGGCACAGGTGCTGGTCTTTGATCCGACGGAGGCAGCAGAAGGATCATCGTTGAAGATCGTGAGCACGCGCACGGTTTATGTTCACGGGCCATGGGAGTTTGAGGTGGTTCCGACGCTGGATAATCGGTGGGGCGATTATCGCCTGCCCGCATCGCCGGGGTTCATCGGGCCTGAGGTTCGGATCTTGCGGGTGGGACCGGTGGGTGTGGATGATTTTTCGTTTCTGGAAGCGGGCTTTGATGACGCCCGTTGGCCACGCGAGATGGTGGGCGTGGGTCCGCTGTACTGGGTGAAGCAATTCGGCGCTGACGATGAGTCGATTGCGTTGCGTGAGGCGGGGGAATCTCTGTTGGAATCTGAGTCATGGCAATTACGGTCAGCGTCATGGCGGACGGGTTTGCACGATGATCCTGGTCCGCAGGGCTATCACGGTTTGAAGGGTCGCGTGCACGACGAACTGCTGGCGATCGGTCAGCGTGATCGAGGCACGGGACGCGGACACCGATTCAAATACGAGTTGACAGCCGGTGTGGCGACGTTTGTGACGACATCGATCGTTGCGGTCGAGGCAGCGGAGATTGAGTTATGTGTTGGCGGAGTGTTGCCGACGCGTGTTTGGCTCGATGGAAAGCCGGTGCGTCCAGAAGAGATTCAATCGTTGGCGAGCGGGCGTCATCGGCTTGTGGCGCGATACGACGAGGCAGGGACATGCTTTATTGTTCCACGTGTGGCGTGTGCGCCGACGGTCGAATCGCGGCGACCGCTTTCGTCATCGTGGTTTGATGATCCTTACCGATTGCCGTTGGATCCTTATGTGTCGGGTGAGGGTTTGGTCGGCTGGTATCGATGTTCTGTTCCGCCAGGCACGCGTGTGATGCGGGGTCGAGTGTTGGGTTCGATTCGGATTTGGGTCGATGGGGCAGAGGCACGGATCCGACAGCAAGGAAACGACTGGAGCCTGGAAATGCCGACTCCGCTTACTGCGGTGGGGATGGTGGCGATGCGTGTGGAGCAGCTGCCAGGTTGTCGAGGGGCGGCGGTGTTTCCTGATCCGATCGAGATCGAGAGCGTGCGTGGATCAATGGCTTGTGGTGATTGGGCACAGGTGGATGGATTGTCGTGTTACTCGGGATCGGCGTGGTATCGGCGGGACATCGAGTTGCGTTGGGTGGCGTCGGAGTCGCGTGTGCTGCTGGATTTGGGTGAGTTGGTCGCGAGCGCGGAGTTGCGAATCAACGGTGAGGCTGCCGGGGTGCGAGTGGCTGCGCCATGGGTGTGGGACATCACGAAGTGGGCGCGGATCGGGACGAACGCGATCGAGGTGTTGGTGTGCAACACGCTTTCGAATCACTACCGAACCATTCCGACGCGGTATCGCGGATCGGACCGTTCCGGGCTGATCGGTCCGGTGAGGGTGAGATACGAATCAGATGAGGACCTCTAACGCGGAAATGAGGAAGATCCATGCGTTGTTCAGGATCATTGGTGTTGGGATTGGCGTGGACGATGTCGTTGACGATCAGTCCACCGGGATCTTTTGGGATGGATGCGGAGTTGACGACGCAGATTTATGTCGATCCGGTGGAAGGGCGTGATGAGTCGACGGGTGCGAGTGTGCGGGAAGCGCTACGAACCTTATCGCAGGCACAGCGAGCGGCGCGTGATGCGGTTGCGCGGGGCGCCAAGCGGGTGGAGGTTTTGCTGAGCGGTGGCGAGTATGTGCTGCGAGAGCCTCTTCGTTTCGGACCTTTGGACAGCGGCGGAGGCGAGGTTCATGTGACGTATGCGGCGATGGAGGGTCATCGTCCGGTGATCATGGGCGGGATCGAGGTCAGCGGCTGGACTGTTCATGATGCTGAGCTTGGGATTTACCGTGTGAAGCTCCCAGAGTCCGTGAAGACGCGGAGCTTGTTCGTCAATGGTGTGCGCGCGACGCGTGCCCGTAGCGTGACGGGGCTGACGGATGCTAAGCTCGTGGATGATGGCCACACGTGTTCGGATGTAGAGATGCTGGAGTGGAAGAATGCATCTGAGGTCGAATTGGTTTACCGGGTGATTTGGACAAACCCGCGGGTGGGCGTGGCGACGATCGGGCGAGAGGGCGATTTGGTTAAGCTTGTAATGGATCAGCCGGGCTTTGCGAACGGTCGCGGAAAGGGGATTACGGGGATCAAGCTGCCTTGGTATATCGAGAATGCGTATGAGTTGTTGGATGAGCCTGGCGAATGGTATCTGGATGCGAGCGGTGCGGTAAACGGAACGCCAGATACGCTCTATTACAAGCCGCAGGCCTGGGAGGATTTGGAGACGGCGCGTGTGATGGTGCCGGTGACAGAGGACTTGGTGGTGGTGAAGGGGGATTCGCTGGACGCGTTGGTGGAGAATATCACCATTCGTGGGATCGAGTTTGCGTACAGTACTTGGCTGAGGCCGAGTTCGGAGTTTGGGCTTCCTGACGCGCAGAACAATGTGATGCGTGAGAACAAGACCAAGGGCGGAGAGTTTACGGCGAAGTCTGCAGCGATCACGGTGAAGCATGCGCGTGGGATAACGATCGAGGGTTGTCATTTTCGATCGCTGGGCGGGATTGGTGTAGCGATGTATGCGGGGACGAAAGACAGCCGCATCGAAGGGTGTAGTTTCAGGGACATCGCGGGCACGGGGATTCAGATTGGCGATTACTTTGATTTTGAGAATCCGGCGAGTGAGAACTATTCGTATCCCGAGGATGAACGTCTGCACATATCAGGTCTTCGGATCGCAAACAATTATGTCACGCGAACCGGTGCGGAGTATCGCTCGAGTACGGGGATCGCGCTGGCGTATGTGCGGGACAGTTTGGTAGCGCACAACGAGATTCACAACGTGCCTTACACGGGAATGCACATCGGTTGGGGATGGGAGCGTGCCAAGCGAACGGTCACGGGCCATTTGCGCATCGAATCGAATCTGGTGCGAAACACGATGGTCGAGCTTGCAGACGGCGGATGCTATTACACGTTGGGTCGGAGCGACGAGCTGGGGAAACCGAATCTGATGATCGGGAATGTTGCTCAGCAGGCGCGTTATGGGCAGGGTTATTATCTGGATGAGGCGTCGCAGTATTGGCGATTGAGTGAGAACGTGAGTGAGTTGATCAGCGACCACAATTTGAAGGTGAACGGGATTTCGTCGGACATTGTGGTTGATCGGATGTATGTGGATCGGGAGCGGACGACCATCGCGAAGGTCGCCGAGCGGATCGAAGTCGGGCCGATGATTCTTTTGAGTTCGGATACTGAAGGGGCGGCGGATCGCATTCGAGCGAATGCGGGGTTGCAGCCCGGGTATGAGTCGTTGCGGATTGGGCGTGTGGATCAGGTGATTCACGAAGCAGAGGATGGGATGCCGATGGGCGGAGCGCTTGCGACTTCGCCTTGGAAGGATGTGTACGGATACAGCGGAATGGGATACATGGCATCGCTTGACGGTCGCAAGAACGCAGGAGTTCGATTCGATGTGAACGTTTCGAAGGCCGGTCGTTATCGAGTGGCGATTCGGTATCAGTCACCCGGAGTAGACTCGCCCGGCTGGCAGTTGAAGGCCGGCGACGTAACGTCCGAGCCGATCGCGCTGGAAGCGACCGGAGATCGGAAAGAATGGGGAACAGTGAGAAGCGAAATCTCGTTGGCAGAGGGTCAGCAGCCGTTGACGCTGACAGCGCCTGCGGGTGTTGGTACAGGAGCCGTGGTTGATCGAATCGAGTTGACGCATGTCGAGCCGTAACGATCCGGCGAGGTGGGAGTTGGTTTGATGAGTCGGGCGATTGCAGAAGCACCGCGTGAAGCAGGTGGCTGTTCTGGTGCGGGTATGGGTGGAGTCTAGCAGATTGTAGTGCGACTGAAGCTGATGCCGTGGATTCAAAGAACGGCTTGCGTCTTACCTGGCGGTTGGTGGTGGTGCGGTGGAGTGGTCGAAGAGTTTGGAGTAGGGCATGACGATGGGTGGAAGTGCCGACGACTTATCTTCGATGCGTGCGTTGAGCAGTTCCATGGCTTTTTGGCCCATCTCGAATTCCGGGATGGCCATGGTGGTGATGGGGAAGCCGCTGCTGCAGATTTCCATTTCATGAAACGCGGCGATGGAGAGGTCGCGTGGGATGGAAAGCCCGAGTTCGAGTGAGGCGATGACGATACGGACGGCCTCGAATTCTTCGTAGCAGACGACGGCAGTGGGTCGATCGGGTCCGGACAAGAATTTTTTGACCATGTCGACGCCATGACGGATATCGCGCCAGTTGACGTCACCACTGATGACGTGTCGACGGGCTTGGAGTCCTGCGAGGTTCATGGCTTGTTCGTAGCCATTGAATCGGTCTGCGACGCTGAAGTGGTCGTCGAGGGTTCGGTGTGCGAAGAAGTCGATGCGTTTGTGTCCGAGGGCGAGCAGGTGTTCGGTGATTTTCCGACCCGCGCCCAAGTCATCGGGGTAGATGCATGCGAAGGGTCGCTTGGTATTGAGCCAGATGGAGGGGCTGCGATTCTGTTCGATGATGTCTGCGAATTTGGGTGAGAACCCGTAGGCATAGTTGACGAGGAATCCATCGACGAGCCATTCGGAGAGGACCACGGGTAGTGTTTCTTCGTCCTCGAGTGTTTCGAGCGGAAGGGCGGCCATCACGAGGTGCATTTTTCGTTCGGCGAGTCCCTGTTGGATGCCTGCGAGGAGTCCGCCTGGGAGGTAGCTGAGTTGTTGGTTGGTGCTTTGGAGGAGAGCAACGCCGTTGAACCGTCCGGATCGCATGGAGAGCGCGGATCGGTTGGGCCTGTAGCCCAATTCGGCGGCGGCTTTGAGGACGCGTTTGCGGGTTTGGTCAGCGACGCGGTCCGAGCCGGCAAGGCAAAGGGAGACCGTCCTTTGAGAGAGGTTAAGCTTTCGGGCGATGGTGGTCTGGCTAATCACGAGGGATAAGAGTTCTCACTGAAGTATACGTGGAAGTCGATGTGCTGAAAGAGGGAGATTACGGCAATCGTCATCATTTTCAGGCGAGCCCAGGTTGGATTTATGCCGTGAAATCGATTTATGACTGCACACGGGGGCCAAGGTAAACAATCTAGTGCAGTAGATTTGGCCAAATCGAGGCGCGCCATCGAGATTCGGAATCGAGACGGTCATACACATATAAAACGCGATTTACTACGTAAATATTCGCTTGACGATGCCCGTGGTCGGGGTATATTTGCTAGGTAGCAACAGCACCGTAGACGGCAGTATTCTCTGTGGTTACGGGCTGGAGGAGAACTTTCGGAGGAGCATCGGATGAACAGCGCACGAATGATCGATCGGTTCGGCCTCAGTTACCCAAAGCCCAGCCGCCGAGGTGTGGCGATTCTCGGGATGGCTGCTGGTCTGGTGTTGGCGGGTGTTTCGCAGGCCGCGACGTACACATGGACGCAATCGACCGCGGGCACGTACAACTGGAGTGACGCGGGCAACTGGAGCGGCGGGGTTGTTCCGGCGAACAACACGGCGGGCATCGTGAATCTGTTTGTGGCGGGCAATTCGCTGAGCGGGGCATACGCCACCACGCAGAACGCGACCGGCGCGAGTTCCACGCTCACCCTCAATCAGCTCAACCTCAACGGCCGCGGTAACCCCAGCACCTCCACGTTCACCATCACTGCAGGTGGAGGCATCGTGTTCGAGGGTGCGAATGCGGCATTCAATGCCAACCCCCAGTGGAGTCCGTCGAATCTCACATACAATGTGAACGTCCCGCTGAGGTTCAATGTCGATACGGCCATTCACTATGGCTCACTCGGCGGTTACTTGACCCTTGGGACGCCAGCCTTGCTTTCGGGTTCGGGCAATCTCACGCTATCCAACAGCAATACGACGGCGGACCGCAAGCTTGTCTTCCGTGCACCCAGCTCGACGTATACAGGTCACGTCAACGTCCAGTCGGGCGTGACTTCGATCGCACTGGCTTCTGGGGCGTCGAACGCGTTCGGCCCGAATACGGCGGGAACGCAGACGATCGCTGTCGCCAGTGGCGCGCGTTTGGAGATCTCGAACAGTTGGAACCAGTTCAACCGCCAGAATCTCGTGCTCAATGGGCCGGGCGTGACTGGCTCGGAATCGTCGGGCGCATTTTTCTACAGCGGCGACGTGAGCCAGACCAGTTCGATCGGTGGGGTTGCGATGGCGAGCGATTCTGCGATCACGGTCAACGCCGGCACGGTTCAGTTGTTGAACGCGACCGGCCAAAGCAACGGCGTGCTTGTCGGCACGGGCAACCTCACCAAGCGAGGCAACGGAACACTGCGCCTGAATAACACATCGCCCGCTTCGGTGACCTGGAACGGGAGCACCTATAACCGATACACCGGCGACGTGTCGGTGTTGGCGGGCGTTCTTCGCCTGGGCAACGTGCACGAGCCACTGGGCCTGAACACCTCGGGAACGCAGGCGGTCACGGTGAGCAGTGGTGCGGCGGTGATTTTCGATCACAACAACGGGGCGTTCCGCGTTCCGCAGAACTTCTTGATCGCCGGCGCGGGCACCTCCGGCAGCGGGAATGCCGCGCTGCAGGCGCTGAGTCTGAACTTCAACAATGCCATGATCGGCGCGTTGGTGTTGACAGGGAATGCGACCGTGAGCGTGAACAGAAACAGTGCCGCAGTCGACACGCGCGGCCTGCAGGTCAACGGCGCACTCGCGGGCACGGGCAACCTGACGCTCACTGCCACCACGATCGGCACGAACACGGGCACGACCTACCTGAACGCACCATCGGCGGCGGTGGGCGGTTATCCTGCGTACTCGGGGATGATCACGGTCTTGACAGGTCGTCTTCAGGTGGCCGCGGATGACGCACTCGGCACGGGAAGCGTGACGCTCTCATCCGGTTCGAGGTTGGTGCTGACGGGGGGGACGTTGAAGGATTACTTCGATGACGCGCTTGGCACGCTGACGATTCCGTCGGGAATGGCGCCGGGTTCGGTGAGCCTGAACTTTGTGGGCACTGATCTGTTGAGCAGCGTCTCGTTGAACGGGATCACGTATACCGCCGGCTCTTTCGGTGCGATCGGTTCCGGCGCGACGATTCAGGATGCGGTCTTTACGGGAACGGGGATTCTGGCGATTCCCGAGCCGGGTTTGGCTGCAAGCGTGATCGCTGCCTTTGGCGTGCTGCTGCGTCGTCGCAGTCCATCGGGCACCTAAGAAGCTGCGTCAATGCATGCCGGCTGTCGGTATCTGAGTCCTGGCGTCTCCTCCTCCTCCGCATGTCAGGCTCAGTTCAACTCCTCGCGAGCCGGCCGATCTCGGTCGGCCGGCTCCGGGTTTGGTTTCTGGTCTCATTTTGTTTCTAGGCTTGCTGGATTTACCCCTTGCTTTACACGATTCGAACGGGAGTCATCACCATGCGCAAAACACGGATGTTCTTGCAACTCGCCACCGCTACGACTGGCACTTTTGTTTTGGCATCGATGGCGTACTCACAAACGGCATCGTCTTCTCAGGCGAACGCTGGCGGACAGGACTTCTCGCCGCTGGGATTCACGGTAAGCGTCGATGCCTCGACCGAGTTGCGTCGTTTTTCACCGCGACGGCTCGGTGGGACGAATGTTGCGCTTTGGAACGATGTCGAACACTTTCGCAATTCGATGCTTCGACAGTGGATCGAGGATTTGAGGCCCGGCTACATTCGGATTCCTGGCGGGTCGTGGAGCAACGCAGTCTATTGGAATGGGAATGGAGTTCGAGACGAGAACGGCAAGGTCGATCCGACCAGGGTCGGCCCGGACGGATACCCGGCGGTCGACTATTCCGACTATAAGCCCGGCTTCAGTGCCACCAACGCCCGCACGCCCAGCACGGGCTATCACGGCAACGTCGATGTGAAGACGCTTCATGACTGGATCACGACCATCCCCGGTGCCGAGTCGATGCCATGCCTGAATGCGGGAACCGGTCGTCCGATCGACGCGGCCGAGTGGGTGAAATGGGCGAACCAAACGAATCCGCAGTACAAGGCCAGCATCTGGGAGATCGGCAACGAGTTGGACGGGAGTTGGGAGCCCGGCCATTTCCTGCCAGACGGCTCGCGAATCACCGCGGCGGATTATGTGCAACGCTACAACAGCATTGCTTCAGCGATGCGTGAGGTTGATCCGAGTATCAAAATCGGTGGTTGTGCGTTCGCGAAGGAAATGGTCGAGCACGGCGGCACGAATGTGGATTTCGTAGCCATCCACACCTACCCGGGGAGTACCGCCAACACGCCTCAGGAGAACTTGTCGAGTCTTCCGCGGACGATTGCGCGTGAGGTTGCCTTGCGTCGAGAGTGGATCCGGGAGTTTCAGCCTGAGCGTGAAAAGGAGATCGAGATCTCCTACACCGAATGGAATCTCGCGGGCGGGCTCAATGCATCCGACCTTTTCAGTGGGCTATGGCATTCGCTAGCGCTGGCGGAGATGGCTCGCAACGGCGTGGACTTTGCGACGCAGTGGGACGTCTTTACCCACAGTCGTGGAATGACGAGTGGCCACGCGTTGATCTTTAGTGACGGAGACAAGTTCACGCGCAAGGCGGGTTATTACGCGATGTGGTTGTGGAACAACTTCACGGGAGATCGGTTGCTGAAGTCGGACGTGACGTCTGATGTGTCCGGTTCGGCCGTTTATTCGCTGACATCGCGTGATGAGGATGCGGTGTATGTGATGCTGATCAATCCCGACGAAGATCGCGAAGCGAAGGTGTCGCTCAATCTTTCGGGGATTGACGTGGGGGCTCGGGGTGAGATGGTGTCGCTGACGAGTGCGAACTATTTTTGGGATCCGCTGGTGAGTTTGCCGCAGTGGAGCAATCGTCCTCAGGTGAGGGAGATTGATGTTGGGTCGCGATTTGACGTGAAGCTCGCGCCGTTTTCGGTGAGTCATGTTCGGATTCCGTTGCGAGGGAAGCATGTCACGTCTGGCGTTGTCAACGAGCCCTTGGCGTCTGTGGAGGGCTTGAAGCCTGAGTTGCGGATCGTGATGCCTGAGGAGATTTATGTGGGGGATCGTGTGACCGGTTGGGTGCAGGCGGTTCTTCCGGGTACGGATCAGCCGTTTCCGGTGTCGTTGCCGGGGGCGCGATTGGAGGGGGAGGGGGTCCGTTTTGATCGTGTTGAGGCGAGGTTGTCGGAGTCGCTGGGACGTTTCACGCTGACCGCGGGTGCTCCGGGTGAGGTGACGATCCGCGCGACAAGTGGAGATTCGACGATTGAGCGGAGGATCCCTGTGAAGGCGTCGGAGCCTCGTCCGGTGATTTTCTGGGACTTTCGTGACGTTCCCCTGACGGACAAGAAGACGTTCACCTCGGAGTTCTCGCTTCATGCAGACGAGACGGTTCGCGCGAACAAGGCGGTGGCGCGGATCGATTTGCCGGAGGAGGGTGTGGTGCCGTCGGAAGCGAAGAAGCAGCGAGCGCTTCTGATCGTCAACGGATTTCCGGGCAAGGAGAAGCTTGATCGGTCGAACATCCGGGGCGTGACGTTTGATCTGCATGCCCGGGACATCGAATCGGAGGATCCCAACGCCTCTGTGCAGGTTGTGCTACAGAGTCCAGCGAATTGGTGGATGGTCTTGGGGAGTGTACCGCTGAAGGATTTGGAGACCTGGAAGACTCAGCAGGTGATGATGACGAACCCGAAGCACATGGATGCGGTGGGTTCGTCTTATTGCATTTGGTTTGTGCTCAGTTCTTCGAAGCCTGTTCGTGGGACGGTCTATCTGGACCGGATCGGGCTGATGGTCCGGTAAGCGGTCGTGAATTACTACGAAGAAAAGATTGACAAGACGGTCGTTTGATCTATTCTCTACGTAGAAGCAAGAGGAGCTTCGCACGCTCGCAGAGGCGGGTTCGGTGGCTATGGAGGGCTCTCACCGAATGTCCGCGAACGCGAAGTGCATGGAGATTCACCCCTGTTCGATCTGCGGAGGAAACGATGAAGAAGAATATGCGTGTTAGGCGGGCGTTGTTGCTGAGTGCGTGCTGCGGCCTTTCGATGACTGCCGTGGCGGGTGGTCAGACTTGGACGGGATCGACAGCTGGGACGCTCGATTGGACGGACACTGCGAACTGGCAGGGGGCCGTGCTCCCTGTGGGCGGAAGTTCGGCGATCCTGAATTTCTTTCCAGACACGATCTCCGGACCGAGTGCTGGTGACACGGTGACCGCGTTCAACAATCTTTCAGATCCGTTCGTGCTGAACGTTTTGAATCTCAACGGCACGACAATTGGTTCGGGGACAGCCGCGACGATTGTGATCGCCAACGACCGAACGGGTCCGAACAGCGCGATCGGCAATGGTTTGCAGTTTGAGGGTGCAAGCGCGGCGATCAATTTTGCGCCGGGTTATGGCACGGGTGCTGGTACGACCTATCGCATCACCGCTCCGATGCGGTTTCAGAGTGACACGACGCTCACCTTCAGCAACACGGGTGGGAATCTGCTGCTCAACAACATCTTCGATGGCGCGGGTCGGCTCACCGTTGTCAACAACGCTGCGAATCGAACCGTTCAGTTCAACGGCGATCAGACGTTGCCCGGGACCTTCAATCCGTTTTACACGGGTCATGTCAATGTGAACAAAGGCGTGATCGAGCTTGGTAAGCGTTCGAACATCTTTGGCACCAACGCGGGCAACACTCAGACGGTGAGGATCGCAAATGGCGCACAAGTCTGGATCAACTACAACGACGCCGCCTACACGCAGCCGCAACACTTCGTCCTCAATGGCGCCGCGAGTGCCGCGAACGGAGCCGTCGGGACTGCCGCACTGCGAATCACTGGGCTCTCCTTCGGCAACGGCGCAGTGGGTGGCCTTGCTGTCGCGTCCGATTCCACGCTGAGCCTCACGCATCAGATCATCGGCGTGGGCAACCCGACCGCACGCTCAGTCAATGTCAACCAGCCCGTGGTCGGAAGTGGCCGACTTTCGCTCGAAGGCAACTCGCTCCTGGTGATGACCAAGACCAGCCCCGCTGCGGGTGTGACCTGGGACGGCGTGGCCTATCCGATGTTCTCCGGCAACGTCGATGTTCCCTCAGGAATGGGTCTGCAGTTGAACAACCAGAATCATATTCTGGGCACGAACGGCGGTTCGTCGGCGATCGGCGGTCAGACGGTCAACGTTGCTGCGGGTGGATCGATCATCTTCAATGACGGGAACGGTGCGTACCAGTCGTTTCAGAATTTCGTCCTCAACGGCGGGGGCGGATATCGAACGTTTGCGAACATGGAACTGATCAACGTCAACTCATTCGGCAGTGGCAGTGGGCACCAGCTCGGTCGCCTCGTGCTCGCCGCGGGGGATTCGACGGTGAATCTCTCTCGGAACGGCGCCGCGAACGCCTTCAACGGCCTCAACGTCGTCGGCTCAATCGTCGGCTCGGGCAATCTGGTTAAGTCCGGCTTGGCTCCGCTTTACTTCAGTGCGGTGTCTGCGCCGATCACGGTGGATGGCGTGTCGTACTCGGCATTCTCAGGTGACATTACGGTGAATGCCGGCTGGCTTCAGCTCGGCAGGAACAGTGGGATTTTGGGTCCGAACGGGACGAATGCCGCTCCCGGAACGCAGGGCGTGATCGTCAACAGCGGTGCGACCGCACGGTTGCAGCCGCAGAACGCGGCCTATGTGAACAATCAGGTCTTCGTCATCAACGGAACCGGTTACACGCAGACGATCGGTACGACGACGACCTCGTATGCCGCGCTCCAACTCGAAGACGTCAACGGCTTCGGCGGGAACGGATACGCGATCGGCGGGCTGGTGGTGGCGAGCAATTCCACGATCGCCTTGAATCGCAACGCAGCCGCCGGTGCGGTATCCGGTCTGACGCTCAACGGTGTGATCGCAGGCTCGGGCACGCTGACCAAGAACGGTCTGGCACCGCTCTACATCAATAAAACTTCGACGCCATTGACGATTGCGGGCGTGTCTCACGGTGCATTCTCGGGCAACGTCAACGTCAACGCGGGCACGCTGCAGCTTGGTGCAGCCAACCACATCCTCGGCGAAAATGGGACGACTGCAGCGCCTGGTGTTCAGGCGGTGACAGTCGCCAACGGTGCGTCGGTCGTTTTCAACAACAACAACGCGGCCTACATCGCCAATCAGAACTTCGTGATAGCCGGCCCTGGTTACACTCAGACCATCGGCGCGGTGACGACAACATTTGCGACGCTTCAAGTCAACAACATCAACTTCGGTGACCACCAGATCGCGGGGTTGGGCGTGTCGAGCGATGCGACGCTTCAGGCGACGCAGAATGGCGCAGTGGACAATCCCGGTCGCGGTCTGAGGATTAACGGCGGGCTCGCCGGGGTGGCCACCTTGACCAAGGCTGGCGACGCGCCGGTTTATCTGAAGTCCGCTGCAGCTCCGTTGGGAAGTCTTGGCGCCTTCAGCGGATTGGTGTCGGCATCAGCGGGCAAGGTCGTGGTCGATCACGCGGATGCCTTGGGTACGGGCGGGCTTTCGATTGGGAACGGTTCTGTGGTTCTGACGACGGGCTTGCCGGAAGCGGTCAGCGTTTCGCAGGTGATTTTCACGGGCAGTGGTCAACTCGAGTTGAACAATAACGGTTTGGTGATCGACTATTCGAGCACGAGTCCACTTGCAGGTGTGCGGACGGCGATCATCAACGCCCGTAATGGCGGAACGTGGGACGGGCCAGGCCTTACGAGTTCGGTCGTTGCGGCCAGCCCGACGGGGCTCGGGATTGGCTATGCGGAGGCGTCTGAACTTACGAGCGTTCCCTCCA
The DNA here is from genome assembly GCA_027487775.1 of Planctomycetaceae bacterium. Taxonomy (GTDB): domain Bacteria; phylum Planctomycetota; class Phycisphaerae; order Tepidisphaerales; family Tepidisphaeraceae; genus JAIYCY01. The sequence continues at coordinate 181,319 of JAIYCY010000021.1, read as the reverse complement.
TATTTGGCACGGTTGACGCAAGTGCGGTCTTGGTTCGTCCGACCCTGCTCGGGGATACCAACCTCGACGGCAGCGTCGGCTTCCCTGACCTCCTTGCTTTGGCTCGCAACTACAGCGGTTCGACCGACCAGTGGAGCCGCGGGGATTTCGACTACAACGGGACTGTGGGCTTCGCGGACCTTTTGGCGCTAGCCCGCAACTACGGCACTTCTCTCAGTGCTGCCGGAGCGTTCGTTCTGAATCCGAATGCCGACTTCGCTGCCGACTGGGCGCTTGCTTTGTCCATGGTTCCCGAACCCGCAACGCTTGCGCTGGTCTCTGGGATTTCGGTTCTGGCTTTGCGGCGATCGCGTTCAAATCGAGTTTGAAACGTAACTCCTCCTCCGCGCGGATCAGGCTTAATCGCTTGATCCCCGCATTGATTGATGCAAGCGATACCAACGTCGGGTCTTGTACCGTGCAAACCCGCATCCTGGCAGCGCTTGCCCCGGGATGTCTGTCGCATGGATGGAGAACCGGGAGTAGGAAGTTCAACTTCGCAGGAAGCGAGGTCGTTATGCGTCCGAAGCTCAAAGCGTTCACGCTTGTCGAATTGCTCGTTGTAATCGGCATCATTGCGGTTCTGGTGGCGATCCTCTTGCCGGCGTTGATGAACGCGCGTGAGTCTGCTCAGACGGTCAAGTGTCTGAGCAACCTTCGTCAGATCGGGATCGGGATTCGGGTTTACGCGAGCAGCAACAAGGACACGATTCCGCCGCTCTATACGTTCGACTTTCTTGGCGGTGGGATGGTGCGGGGAGGATACTGGGCGACGATTTTGAACGAGACCAAGACGATGCCGACCGGTGTGACATCGTTATCGAACAATGTCTTCATGTGTCCGAGTGCACACGACATGAGGGTGGATGCGTTTTGGAGTTATGCCCGAACGCGTACTTCAAACACGGGCTTTTTCAGGATGCAGGGGACCAATCCGAACGGCTCGCAGGATGTGAACATCAGTTATGCCGCCAACGGGATGAACATCGGCACGTTCAGTGCGGCGGGTCAGATTTGGTGGACGAGCAATCCAAAGTACTGGTGTGAACTGTTTCCATTCGTTCCCACGACGCGCTTCGGAGCCAATCCGGTTCCGAAGCCGAACAAGCTGAGCAAAATTCGCAGGAGCACGACGGTTCCGCTGGTTTTCGATGGTCTTGCGATGCACGACATGGTACCCGCCCAGTTCCAGCTTCGTCATGGCAGGCAAAACGGTTTGGAGAAAGAGCGACTGTGCAACATGGTGTTTGCGGATGGTCATGCCGCGAGTGTTCCCGGATCACGCCTGCCCAAGCCGGGTGACAACCTTTGGGGTGATCCTGCCGGCATCATGAGCACGCGTGTCTATGCCGTTAAACTAGCAGTCGGCGAGCGATAGAGCGGCGGTCGGGTTTCGCGCCCGGACATCAACAGGAACCAACCCCGATGAAGTTTCTCCGTGGTGCATGGTTGACAGAGCCGGGCGTGAGCATCACTCCAGTTCGGCAGCTCTACAGAGTTTCAAGCGACCAACAACGAGGCAGGCTCGACTTAGTGACACTCGATCGTGTCGGAGGACGCGGCGGCGGCTTCGAGGGGACTTCGCTGATGCTGCAGATCAGTTCTCCGATGGAGAATGTGATCCGCGTGCGGGCAAGGCATCATATTGAGAATGATGGTCCGGGGACTCAGTTCCCGCTGGATTACTCGCTCTCGGCCGATGGTGTGTCCGTCGAGCAGTCCGACGAAGGCGTGTTTCTCCGCAGTGGAGGTCTCACCCTGCGGTTTTCCCGCAAGGGAACGTGGCGGATGCAGTTTGAGTGCAATGGGAAGATGATCACCGACGCGAGCGGGCTTTCGCTGGCGCAGGTCGACGGAACCGGCAAGCGGCTCGTGCAGCGGCTCTCGCTGGACCCAGGTGAGACGATCTATGGCTTTGGCGAGCGATTCGGACCGTTGGTCAAAAACGGACAGTCGATCATCACTTGGAACGAAGACGGCGGGACGAATAGCGAGTGGTCGTACAAATGCGTGCCGTTTTATCTTTCGAGCCGCGGGTACGGATTGCTCGTGAATTCTCCGTCGCGTGTCGAGTTTGAAGTGGGGACCGAGCGCGTCAATCAGGTGCAGTTTTCCGTGCCGGGGGAAACGCTCGACTATTACCTCTTTCTCGGCCCGGATCCGAAGGACGTTCTTGACCGCTACACGCGTTTGAGCGGGAGACCTCCGGTTCCGCCTGCGTGGTCGAACGGCCTGTGGCTCAGCACATCGTTCACGACACAGTACGACGAAAAAACGGTGACCGAGTTTGTCGAAGGCATGGCGAGCCGTGGCATTCCGCTGAGCGTGTTTCACTTCGACTGTTTCTGGATGAAGGAGCGGCATTGGTGTGACTTCGAGTGGGATTCGGATTCGTTTGCAGATCCTGCGGGGATGCTCAAGCGTTTGAAGTCGCGCGGGCTAAAGGTTTGTCTCTGGATCAATTCATACATCTCGGGATTGAGCAGGCTGTTTGATGAAGGCGTGCGTGGCGGCTTCTTTCTTCGTCGCAGCGACGGCCGAGTATTTCAGCGTGACCAGTGGCAGCCTTCGATGGCGATCGTGGATTTCACCAACCCCGAGGCGGTCGCGTGGTTTCAGGAGAAGCTCGCGGTGTTGATCGACATGGGCGTCGACAGCTTCAAGACCGATTTCGGCGAGCGTATTCCGGATGAAGATGTGGTTTGGCACGACGGGTCTGATCCGAAGTCGATGCACAATCTGTATCCGCATCTGTACAACAAGGCAGTGTTTGATGTGATTGCACGCCGGCGGGGTGTGAACGAGGCGCTGGTTTTTGCGAGATCAGCAACGGCTTGCTGTCAGCAGTTTCCGGTGCACTGGGGCGGGGATTGCGAAGCGACCTTCGCGTCGATGGCGGAGAATCTGCGCGGCGGACTGAGCTTCTGCATGAGCGGGCCGGCGTATTGGAGTCACGACATCGGCGGGTTCTCGGGGAAGGCCGATCCCACCGTCTTTAAGCGATGGCTTCAGTTCGGGCTACTGTCGACGCACAGTCGATTGCATGGGAATGAGAGCTATCGAGTGCCGTGGCTCTATGACGAAGAGTCGGTCGATGTGGCCAGGCGTTTTGCGCGATTGAAGAATCGACTGTTTCCATATTTGTATGCAGCTGCGCACGACGCGCGCGATCGGGGCTGGCCGGTGATGCGGTCGATGTTCGTCGAGTTCCCAAACGATCCGACCGCTCGGTATCTGGATCGACAATACATGCTCGGTCACGCTTTGCTGGTCGCTCCGATTCTTACTCACGAGGGTCGTGCGGAGTACTACCTGCCTGCGGGAAGTTGGACGCACCTGCTGACCGGCGCGGTGGTGCCCGGCGGGCAGTGGTGCAGCGAGACGTACGGATTCGACAGCCTGCCGCTCTTTCAGAGGTCTGGCACGATCGTCCCGCTGACCGACACAGGCGACGAGCCGGCGTGGCGTGGCAAGTCGGATGGGTTGACCTTGTACGTGTCTGTGGCACCCGGAGAGATCCGGCAGCGTTTCGTCGGCACGGATGGATCCAGCGGAGTCGTCGTCGTTCTCACGGAAGGCCGATCGATCGAAGTCAGCCGATCAGGCGATATTCGTGGCCCGATGCGCGTAGTCGTTTTGGGCGTGACGGATGTGAGTGTGAAGGAGAATGGTCGGATCGGTTCTCCGGACGCCCTGGGTTCGACAATCGAGTGGGTGGACTCGAGTCGTCCGTTGTTGCTGACGGCCAGATCTTTGTTGGAGGAGAGACCATGAGAAAGCAGATCAAGCGACGTGTCGTAGCAGAGATCATGCGGTTGGAGTCGCGTGCGATGCTGGCGTTTACGCCTGGTCCGGTTGTGTGGGATCAGGTAGCGATGCGTGGGACGGGGTTCATCACGGGCATTTACTACAGTGAGGCAGAGGAGAATCTGGTCTACGCACAGACCGACATGGGCGGGACGTATCGATGGGACGAATCGCTGGCGCGTTGGACGCCGTTGAATGATTGGTCGAAGTACAACGATTGGTCGGTGCAGCAGTTGGGAGTGGATGGGATGGCGGTTGATCCTGACGACCCGAACCGCGTCTATCAGGTTGCCGGAACATACAATTCACCAGCAGCGATTTTGCGATCGAGTGACAAGGGGAGTACGTGGTCGCGATGGAACTCGCCCTGGGACAGCACGAACAGTCGGTATGCGCTACGCGCCAACGGCAACGGTAACGGCAGAACGGTCGGCGCACGAATGGCGATCGATCCGAACCTTACGACCAAGCTTCTATTCGGATCGCGTCTGGACGGGCTTTGGCAGAGCACGAATCGCGCTGCCAACTGGACCAAGCTCAGCGCGTTTCCGACATCTGGCGATTCGAGCGGAACCGCGAGTCAGGTGGGCATCTCTTGGATTCTCTTCGACAAGGCGAGTGGAACCCCAGGGACTGCTTCGCAGCGGATTTACATCGGAGTGGCGACGAGTGCCGGCACGAAGGTCTTTCGAAGCGGCGATGCCGGGACGACGTGGTCAGCCTTGCCCGGACAGCCGACCTCGGCGACGCTCTTTCCGCTTCGCGCTGCGATCACGCCGACGGGAGACACGCTGTATTTGACGTACTCCAACCATGTCGGTCCGAACGACGCGACGACGGGGTCCGTGTACAAAGTGAGCAATCCCGCGAGCGCGACGCCTACGTGGGGCACCTTACCGCTGCCAGTTCTTTCGCCGGGCGGATGGTCGGGTGTTGCGATTGATCCGGCGGACCAGAATCGACTGGTGGTGAGCACGCTCGACCGTTGGGGCGCGAGGGACGATCTGTATCGCAGCACCGATGCAGGATTGACGTGGAAGGCTGTCAACATTCGTGCGCAGCTGGATAATTCATCTGCGCCATTTGCCAATTCGGTGGGGCCGCATTGGATCAGTGATGTGCAGTTTGATCCGTTTGATTCCAACGAGTTGATGTTTACGACGGGCAATGGGCTCTATCGCACGAGTAATCTTGGCGCGTTGGATTCGAATAGCCCGGCGGCGTTCCGGTTTTTCAATGATGGGATCGAGCAGGCGCTGGTCAGCGAAATCGTCGCCCCGCCGAGTGGTGAGGCAAAGCTCTTCACCTCCGTTGGTGATCGCGACGGTTTCCGGCACTTGGATCTTGGCGTCTCGCCTGCGACGGGCTCGCACGGGCAGTCGCAAAACATTCGGATGGGCACGGGGAGCGACATCGCGATCGCATGGAACGATCCGCGTTACCTGGTTCGATCAGGGAGTTCGAGCTCGGCGCAGTTTTCAATCGACAACGGGATCACGTGGACGCGCTTTGCAGCACAGGCGAGTGGCGTGAGTGGAGGCGAGATTGAAATCAGTCCCGACGGCTCGCGAGCGGTGTGGGATCCGGGCGGGGCGAGTTTGCGATATGCGACGCGTACGGGCTCAACGTGGAGCGCGTGGACCGCTTCTACCTTCACCGGCGCCGCACCAACCGACAACGCTCGACTCGCCGCGGATCTGACGCTGACCAATACGTTCTATGCCTATCAAGGAACTTCCGTCTGGCGGAGCACCGACGGTGGAGCAAACTTTGTGAGGCTTGCGACCACCGCGCCAGGATCAGGATCGACACTGCGATCGGTCTTCAGTCAGCCGGGTCATTTGTTGCTGTCGACGGGGTTCTCGAACACGGGCCTCTGGCGCTCGACCGATGGTGGAGCGACGTGGGGGCGACTGGCGACCTCGGCACTGACGACAGCGTTGGAGGTTGGCGTGGGCGCTGCGCCTCCCGGTCGCACTTATCCGACGATCTTTGTGGGCGGAATGGTTTCGAGTCGCACGGGCTTCTTCCGATCAGACGATCAGGGTGCGACATGGGTGGAAATCAGCGACGCGTCCAAACAATTCGGCATTCCCAAAGTCGTGCAAGGCGACCCGCGTGTGTTCGGGCGGGCATACATTGGTACGGACGGTCGCGGGGTGCAATGGGTGGATTTTGCGGATCGCACGCCTCCAACGGTGGTGGGCGCTGGCATTTCGTATGACGTGGTATCGAACACGATTGACGTTTCGTTCAGCGAAGACGTCTCGGGCACGCTCGACGTTTCTGATTTGGTTTTGACGCGAACCGGAACGACGCAGACGTTTCAGCCGACGGATGTGACTTTTGACGCTGTGACAAAGACAGCGCGGTTTTCGTTGCCCGATGGGATGCCTGATGCGGTCTATAACGCCCGGCTGGTCGCGTCGGAAGTTTCCGATGCCGCCGGGAACAGGATGGCGAGCGATACGACGGGCCCGTTTTTCGTTCTAGCTGGCGATGCCAATCGCGATCGAGCGATTGATTTTGGCGACTTGCTGGCGGTGGCGCGGAATTACGGTCGCGTTTCGGGCGTGACGTGGCATGAGGGAGATTTTACGCGGGACGGTCGGGTCGATTTCAGTGATCTTTTGATCCTCGCACGGGCTTATGGCACGAATCTGTTGTCGCCAGCATCGTTGTCTGGGCGTCCCAGTGCCGACGGTGCGTTGCACGGTAGTGCGAGGGCTGGGCGGGAGCGTCCCGCGGACGTGTTGAGGCCGGAGTCTCGTCGTGGCGTCGATGCCGCGGTCGAATAGGTTTGGCGGATGATTCAGAGTTGGTTACACACGGAGGAGGAATCATGCGAAAGCACGGTACAGATCATTCTTCAAGGGCCGCAAAAACCCGTCGCGGATTGTCTCGATTGCTGCGGGTATTGGCTTGTGGGGCTGTGGGCACGGTGGCTTCTGCGAATGCTTCGTCGACTGAAGTGCCCGTACCCGTTCTTGGTGATCGTTCAGATCAATGGCAACTGGTTTGGCGTGATGAGTTCGACGGCACTGAAGCCGATCTGGACGCCCGTTGGGAGAGTCAGAACGGCCCGAGTGGGCATATTCTATGCAGTCGCTGGCGTGAGAACGTGAGTGTTGCCGACGGAATGCTCAGGCTTACGAATCGGAAAGAGGACCGTGGCGGACAAAACTGGACGAGCGGCAACATCTGGACGCGCGAGCATTTTCAGTACGGCTATTTCGAGTGTCGTTATCGATATGCTGCAGCACCTGCGACGAACAATTCGTTCTGGATTATGACGCGTAAGGATCCGTCACAGATCAAAGAGGGAACTGATTTCGCGACGGCGCGTCCTGCGCGTGGCGCGTATTTTGAGATCGACATCAACGAAGGTCATTACCCAGCGACGGTCAATACCAACATCCACAACTGGTCGGATCTGATCGAGGTCAACGGAAAGATGCGTAGTCGCAGCGATGCGCGTAGCTATCGCTTCGGCATGCAGCCTGATCGCGTGATCCAACTCGAAACGCCCATCACAACGCGAAAGATCCGTTTCGTCAGCCAACATCCCCGACATTTCCACATCCGCGAGTTCCGCGCATTTGGCGTGAAACCCGAAGGCAATTATCCAGACATTTTCGAGCCTGTACCGAGCGACGGACCGGTGGATTTTTTGCGCGATCCCTCGACGCGTGTGAGCGTCTCCGGCTACTTCTCAGGTCCGCTGCCATCGGATGTGAAGAACGACATTCTGCATCTGAACGACAACAATCCGGCGACGAGTTGGATCAGCCAAGCCGAGGGAGAAAAGTACATTGAGTTTGAGTTTGCCGAGCCGCGCACGATCGGTTGTGTGCAATTTCTCAACGGCTGGAACGTGGGTCAGAATTGGGGAGGCGGGGTCGAGAATTACAAGGTTCAGTATCATGACGGCACCGACTGGGTGGAGATGTCGTCTTTTGATCTTAAAGAATTGGATCAGGATTTTTCGCGTGACTTCAACGTGTTTGGTCTTGAGTGGAACGAGACGGATTTGATTTTCTACCTCAACGGGAAGGAGATCCGTCGGGCGAAGAATGAATTTTGTCATAGCCCAGCGCCGGTGTGGTTGAGTCTTGCGATCATCACATGGCACGGGAAGGTGACCGACGCGATTGACGGTACCTTCATGGAAGTGGACTACGTTCGAATCTTTGAACCCAAACCTGAATGAACAGAGGGATTACTCGATGAAGAAGACAGCATCTGTGGCGTCGGCCCTTTTGGGGGCGAGCCTGTCGACCGGAGTGGAAGGTCAGGACGCTCAGGGAGTCTCGCTTGACCCGGTCTTGCCAGTCGTACAAGCCCCTGAGACGCCTGAGCAGATCGACGCACGATTGGCATGGTGGCGTGAGGCGAAGTTCGGGCTATTCATCCACTGGGGCGTCTATGCGGTCCCTGCGGGCAAGTACGGGGACAATCCGTACTACGGTGAGTGGATCATGCATTCGGCGAAGATTCCGGTATCGGAGTACCGTCGTTTTGCAGAGGGATTTAATCCTACGAAGTACGACCCATCTCAGTGGATCGACATCGCCAGCGATGCGGGGATGCGATATGTGGTGATCACTGCGAAGCATCATGAGGGCTTTGCGCTTTATCCGTCGGATGTGACCGACTGGGACATTGCCGATGCGACGCCTTACAAGCGTGACTTGCTCGGGCCGCTGGTTGAAGCGTCACGTGCGCGCGGGCTGCATATCGGATTTTATTACAGCCATGCACAGGACTGGATTCATCGTGGGGGTGCGAAGGCGGGCTTCAATGATCAGGACGGATGGGATGATGAGCACAAAGGCTCATTCGATGAGTATCTTTCGAAGATCGCGGTACCTCAGGTTCGTGAGTTGTTGACACGGTATCCGATCGACGTCCTTTGGTGGGATACCCCATCGCTGATGAATCGGGCGCGTGCCCAGCCGTTTGATGCATTGCTCGGGCTGCGGCCTGGCATCATCACGAACAATCGATTGGGCGGGGGTTTCAGTGGCGATGCTGGCTCGCCTGAGCAGTTTGTTCCCACGACCGGATATCCCGGTGACTGGGAAACCTGCATGACGATGAACAATCACTGGGGCTACAACGCGGTCGATACGAGTTGGAAGCGAAGCCCGGAGTTGATCCGTAAGCTGGCGGATATCTGTTCAAAGGGCGGAAACTTTCTGTTGAACGTTGGCCCGACAGCCGAGGGTGAGTTTCCGGCTGCGAGTGTTGAGATTCTTCGCGAAATCGGTGCGTGGCTGCGTGTCAATGGCGATTCGATCTATGGCACGCGAGCCGGTCCGTTCAACGCTCCGCTGTCTTGGGGATGTGCGACGCGTAAGGGAAAAAGGCTTTATCTTCATGTGTTTCAGTGGCCCGCTGACGGTCAACTGCGAGTTCCCCTACTGAATGAAACTGCGACAGCGCGTCTCCTCGTGGATCGTTCGAAACCGCTACCTGTCGTTCAGCGTGACGGTGTATTGGTGATCGAGGTTCCACGTGAAGCGCCGGATGCAGTGAGCACTGTTGTGGAGCTGGATTTGGAATCCGATCCCGTCGTACGCCCGCTTCTAACGACCGGCGCGTCGGTGATTGCCAGCGAAGAGGATGTGGATGCGATCGCGAGCTTTGCAATCGACGGGACTTCGGCCAAGCGCTGGCGAGCGCCAAAATCCACACAGGCGGCCTGGCTCGAACTGACGTTATCAAAGCCGTCTCGTGTGAACGGTATCGCGTTTGACGAGCCGGATGTGTGGCCTCGTTTGAACCAGCAATATGACGTCGATGTGCTGAGCGAAGGAGAGTGGAAACGTGTCGCATCCGGCAAGACAGATGGGCATGGCGTTCGGAAGTGGTTCGAACCCTTGTTGACGAACAGATTACGAATCTCGCTGGAGTGCAAAGCGGGCGCACCGGGTGTGGCCGAGTTGCTTGTGCTCGAGCCTGAATGATGCGTGACTTGTATCGCATCGACGATCACAACGAAGGAAGATCATGCAGAAGTCTATTGAATCGGGTCAAATGATTGCAATATCTGGGGTGTTCCCGCACCTGGCGCAGATCGCCGATCTGGGTCCTCCGCGTTCGGAGATCGGCGTGGGTGCGCTCATGCCGTGGGCGGGCAAGCTGTATGTGCTCAACTATTCATCGCATCGTCGTCAGACGGGAACGGGGACCGGACTTCGCGTGATCGAATCGGATCTGTCGATGACGCGTCATCCGCTGGGCGTGGACGGCACATACGCCAATCGGATGGTGCATCATCGCACCAATCAATTGATCATTGGTCCGCACGTCATCGACGCCGAGCACAATGTTCGGACTGTACCCGAGTTGGTTGATATACGGCTTTGCGGGACCAGTCCGCATCTCCGCGAGCCTGAGCGTTTGGTTTACATGCTCGGTATGGAAGGGGAGCTATTCGAGTTGGATGTCGGGACGCTTGCCGTTCGGCAGATTGCTGATCTTCAGAAGCATCTTGGGACTGAAGGTGAGTCGCTGGTTCACTTTAAGGATTGTTTTACGCATTCGGGTCGATTGATTGTTTGTTCAAACGAGTACATGGATGCCGACTTTCGCCGCGAGCGAGCGCAGGGACGATTGGCGGAGTGGGACGGTCAGGGTGAATGGCGGATTCTGGAGCGTAAGCCTTTCGTGGGTTTGGGCGGATTGTTGACGTTTGGCCAGACGACATTTGCGATCGGCTGGGATCAGGCGTCTGCGATTTTGTCGGTGCACACGGGGGCGAACAACAGGTGGACCCGGTATCGATTGCCGAAGGCGTCGCACTGTTTTGATCACAAGTGGCAGACGGAATGGCCGCGTATACGCAGTGTTGAACACGAGCGATTGCTCCTCGATTGCCATGGGATGTTTTACGAAGTTTCGCCGCACGCGTATGGGAATCGCGTATGGGGGATCCGACCGATCGCGTCGCATCTGACGGTGGTGCCTGACTTCTGTTCGTGGCGAGGCCTGTTGGTATTGGGCTCGGACAATGCGAGTGCCGACGGCGGGGGCAATCTGACGACCGCGGAGCCGCAGAGCGGTGTTTGGATGGGCAAGCTCGACGACCTCTGGCAGTTCGGCCCACGTGCGGGGTGGGGCGGGCCTTGGTGGGAAGAGCCGGTGAAGGCAGGCGTGCCGAGCGATCCTTACCTGATGACGGGGTTTGCGAGCAAGTCGCTTCAGATTTCGCATGAGCCGGGCGCGAGCACGTCGTTCGACATCGAGCTCGATTTCCAGGGTGACGACAAGTTTCATCGATATGCGACGATCAGCACCGACGCCCAGACCGGCTACACGTTCCATGTCTTCCCGGCGGGCCTTTGTGCGCATTGGGTGCGACTGGTTCCCCGAGCCGACCGCGCGCGGGTGACTGCTCAATTTCACTACTCATGAGACCGGTGATGCTCGATGATCCACTTTCTGCAACAGGGCTGCTACATGAAAGCCGATGAACTGACTTGGGGTTGGCCGCTGTTATCCTGTCACGAAGGAATCCCGCTTGGCAACGGGCGGATGGGCGTGTTGATCTGGGGCAAGGACCGCACGCTCCGGCTCACGTTGGGTCGGCCGGATTTCTGGGATCATCGTGGGGGCATGCGTTGGACGAGCGAGATGTCGTTCGCCCGGATTCGCTCGCTGCTGGAATCCAAGGACGAGGCAGGCCTCCGCGCGATCTTCGAAAACGGCGGCGGTTCGGCGCGTCCGATGCGGCCGTCGATTCTGCCCGTCGGGCGTGTCGAAGTCACGCTGCCCGATGTCGTCGACTTCGCCTCGCTCGATATGAACCGCGGCGTCGCGACGGTGCGATTGCAATCGGGCGACGCGATCCACATCGAGCTCTCCACCGCCGAGCCCGTGTTGATCCTCCGCGCGGGCAAGGCATCGTTCCCGATGGCGATCATCCCGTCCTACCAACTTTGCAAGCCGGCAGAGGCCTTCCAGGGTGACTGGTACAAGCGCGACCTTCCAGAACCTGAGTCGTTCGAGGTCGAGACCGTCCGCGGCTTCGGACAAGCGCTGCCCGCCGATCCTGCGATGGGCGTCGCGGCGTACTGGTCGGGCGGAACGCTCTTCATCGCCAGCGAGCGTGGTGATGATGCGCATTCGGCGTTCGACGGGGCAAGCGTATTGGCGCTGCGTGCTTCGCGCGACGGCGGTGAAGCGATGTCGAATCGAAGTCGCGCGTGGTGGGCGCAGTTTTGGGCAACCGCACCGCGCATCTCAACGCCCAACACGATCGTCAACCACCTCGCGCGATTCGGACTCTACAAGCTTGCCGCGAGCACCAACCCGCTCAACGGTGTCGCGTGCGGTCTGCAGGGGCCGTGGATCGAAGACGACGGCCTGCCCGCATGGGCGAGCGACTTCCACTTCAACATCAACGTACAGCTTTGCCACGCCCCTGCTTACCCCGCGGGTGCTGGATCACATTTGAGGCCGCTCTGGGACATGCTTCTAGCCTGGGAGCCGCAGCTTCGCGAGAATGCGAGGCTATTCTGCGGCATAGGTGACGGGCTTATGTTGCCTCACGCAGTCGACGATCGGGGGACCAACATGGGCGGCTTCTGGACCGGCACGGTGGATCATGCCTGCACCGCGTGGGTCGCGAAGATGATGTTTGACGCGTGGCGTTACGGCTTCGAAGACGACGCGTTCCTTCGCGATCGTGTTCAACCCTGGCTCGAGGGCGCGTTGAACGTCTATCGCGCGATGAGCGAACGACGCGACGACGGGTCCTATGTCCTGCCGGTGACCGTTTCGCCAGAATACCGCGGGTCGAGCTTCGATGCGTGGGGAGAGAACGCCAGTGCGCAGCTTGCAGCGTGTCATGCTCTACTCGACGCACTCGAGGTCACTTGCGCGGCGCTGAATCTTCCGTACCGATCCGAGTGGACGGAGATTCGAAATCACCTTCCTCGCGCCTGCGTCGAATCGCGGGGCGCGGGAGGCTGGAATCACCCGGCGGGCGACACGATCTTGCTCTGGAAGAACACGCCGCTGGAAGAGTCGCATCGGCACCACTCGCATCTGTTTGGGATCTATCCGTTCGAATCGATCGATCCACAAAGCGAAGTTTGGCGCAAGGTGGTCGACAGTACGTTGCGTGCATGGGTGTTGAAAGGCCCGGGCTGGTGGGCGGGTTGGTCGTTCGGCTGGGCAAGCCAGATTCACGCCCGCAACGGCAATGCGGTGGCGGCGGTGATGATGCTGGAACACTTCGCGTGCTATTTCGTGAACAAGGGTCATGCGGGCTTTCACAACGCGCTGCATCGGGGGCTGAGCATCCTGAGCAGCTCAGGCGGAAGTGACGGCAGCTGGAATGCGATGCAGCTCGACGGCGGTCAAGGCGCGTGCGCGGCGGTGTTCGACCTGCTTGCCCACGACCGTCGGGGCGTGACCGTTCTCTTTGCCGGGTGCCCAAGCGGGTGGGACGCCGTTTCATTCGACGACATCACATTGCCGGGCGGCTTCCGTGTGTCGGCAACGCGCGCTGCGGGCAAACTCACAAGATTGCTTGTGCGTGCGGAGCGCGACGGCGTATTCCGCTACCACGATCCGGGGCCGAATGAAGTGCGGAACCTATCGGTGGTCGGCGGGATGGTTACGCAAATCATCTGACCGCCCAATCTTGGAGGATTTTATGACGATCGACCAGCCTTCCCGACTCTCCACCATCCGCAAAACGATCCTACGCGGGTCGTTTACACCCCAATGGGAATCGCTGGAGCAAGTGGGCATTCCGCGATGGTACGAAGATGCGAAGTTCGGCATCTTCATCCACTGGGGCGTCTACGCCGTGCCTGCCTTCGATAGCGAGTGGTACCCGCGCAACATGTACATCAAGGGGCACAGGGCGTACGAGCACCACGTCAAGACCTATGGGCTACAATCGCAGTTCGGCTACAAGGACTTCATCCCGATGTTCCGGGCCGAGCAGTTTGACGCGGAGGCGTGGGCGAAACTGTTCAAGCAATCGGGCGCGCGGTTTGTGGTTCCGGTGGCGGAGCATCATGACGGCTTTGCGATGTATGACACCGAGTTGAGCGACTGGTGCGCTGCGAAGATGGGGCCGAAGCGGGATATCGTCGGGGAGTTATCGCAAGCGGTTCGTCAGCACGGTTTGATTTTTGGAGCATCGAGTCATCGGATTGAGCATTGGTGGTTCTTCAATGGCGGGCAGGCATTTGAAAGCGACGTGAAGGCAGGTCAGCACGCGGATCTCTACGGGCCTGCTGCGCCGGAGCATTGTCCGCCTTCGAAGGAGTTTATGGAGGACTGGCTGGTGCGTTGTTGTGAATTGGTGGACAAGTATCAGCCGCAGTTGTTTTGGTTTGACTGGTGGATCGAGCAGCCCGGCATGAAGTCGTATTTGCGTGAGTTTGCGGCGTATTATTACAACCGGGGGCAGGAGTGGGGCAACGGCGGGGTTGCGATCAATTACAAGAACGACGCGTATACGCCGCGGAGTGCCGTCCTCGACTTGGAGCGCGGGCAACTTGCCGACATTCGTCCGCTTTACTGGCAGAACGATACGAGCGTGACGAAGAATTCGTGGTGTTACACGGAGGGTAACGTCTACAAGACGTCCACCTCGATCATTGGCGATCTGGTGGATGTCGTGAGTAAGAACGGTGCTTTGCTGCTGAACATCGGTCCGAAGGCTGATGGCACGATCCCCGCCGAAGATCAACGCATTCTGCTCGATATCGGCGCGTGGCTTGAAGTCAACGGCGAGGCGATCTACGGGACGCGGCCTTGGAAGGTGTTTGGTGAAGGACCGACACAGGTTCCTGAAGGCGGGTTCACCGATACGCTGCGTGGCGACTTTACGGATCGTGATTTTCGATTCACGACGCGCGGGCGTGACACTTTGTATGTGATCGGCTTTGGTAAGTCCGATGGAACTGTCAATCAAACGGTATTGGTGCGCTCTCTGGCGACGGATTTGCGTCTTCTGACTCGGAAGATCGGGCGTGTGGTGCTATTGGGCCACGGCGAGCCGCTTGCGTGGTCGCAGGAGACCGACGGATTGCGTGTGAAGATGCCGGCTGCGTGTTCGGCTCAGGTGTATGTGTTGCGGCTGGATTTGGAATGAGGTCGGCTTGGGAGTCTGAAGATGATCAGACCAACGGATTCGAGCTCCAGCGTGTCGGCCCGGTCATTCGCGTATGAGCGACCGCGGATGCATTTTTCCGATCTTGCGCCGGGTCGTCCGTGCGCGAAGGACCCTGCGGTGGTGCGGTTGGCTGGTCGTTACTGGCTCTACTATTCGGTTCCGCCTGAGGTTCCGACGGGTCGCTGGCGGTTGGGTGTGGCGAGCAGCAGCAATTTGCTGAATTGGCGGTGAGTGAGGATGGGGTTCGATTTCGTCGAATGAATGGTGGCCAACCGATTGTCCCGGTCGGCTCGCCCGGCGCGTGGAACGATCGAGAGTCCGGTCATCCGTTTTACTTTACGGACGAGAGTGGACAGGGCTGGTTATTCTATCAGGGCAACAACGCTGCTGAATCCGCAGCCGCAGGGCGCGACACTTGGTACCTCTCCGCGTTGCGCGTGGACTGGCCGGACAGTGCAGATGATCGGCCGACACTTCTCGATCCGTGATCGAGCGCGTATCGACATCGAAACGACGCGTCATCAACTCGAAGTCGAACCGATCAAGCATCGGCTGCGCTTTCATGAACCATGTGTTTCGCCCCCGCTTCGAGTCGGTCGATTGCGTGCATCCAGTGGTTGTGTGGCGAGGACTGCGAAAATCATTCTGACCGTATGGGCACTTGAATGTTGTAGGCCAGATCGGCGTCCACATCGTCGGGCTGCTCTTTGACGGCCAGCAAGAGTGTGACGGGCCTGTGCTGATGATCGAAGATCAATTGCGGCTGGTCGAGTCGGTGCAGGGGACCAACGTGAGTACCGTCGGCGCGGCGGTAGTTGAAGGTGCAGAGCGTCGGATCCTCGCCGACCAGCTCCCAGCGGCGGCAGTCGGGACTTTGGAAGAGGACGAGCGCCTCGCGGGCGCGTTGCTGGAAGTGTCCGCCGTAGTCTTTGACGATTGCGTAGAAGCGATTGCCTGCGTGCCAGATGTAGTTGTCGTCGGAAGGGAACTTGGCCCCCGGGGCATCGAAGAAGTTCCCGGGTTGCTTGACGAAAGGCCCTTCCGGATCGTCCGCGATTGCCAGACCCATTCGAACTTGTCCACCGAATGGAAGTGGGCCCTCGGACACGCCTTTGTAGACCATGTAGAACCTGCCGTCAGCGCCGCGTGTGACGACGGGGCAATTGGCGATGAGATGATCCCATGAGCCTCTCGTTACATCGAGGAGTGGTTGTGAACGGCGTTGCCATGGACCTGCGGGATGATCGGCAACAGCGACGCCGATCCGTTGATGATTGCGGTGGGTCCACCAGTCGCCGTCGCCGTGGTTTCCCGTGTAGTAGCAGTAGAACTTTCCGTCGATCGCGAGTGGAAAGGGGTTGTGACAGTTGTCGGCATCCCACCAGTCCCCAGGGCGCGGGCCGATCACATCGTCGCGCAGTGTGTAAGGACCGCCCGGTGATGGAGAACTTGCCCGCGCGATGGACGAGTGTGTGACCCAGGCGTTGAATCCACGCGCTCGCGGCCACCGCGCGACGAGCATGTGATACTCGCCATCGGCGGACCGCACGACGCCACCGCCCCAGATGTGCCAGTCCGGATCGCGAAGGATACCGCACGGCGGAACGGGTTGAAGTTGCGACGATTCGATCATTTGGCGAACCTCAGTTTGAGTCTGTGTTCAACTTCTGGCTATTCGTATCGGCACAGTTCCGCGAGCCATCGCACCTTCTGCGAGCAAAAATGCGATTGAGGTAGTCGTCGATGGCCCGCGGATCGGCTTGGACGTTGGCCCAGGCGCGGAGCGCGTCGGTCCAGACGCCTGCGGGGCAGAGTGCGTCGCATCGGACGTCTGATTTGCCCCAATCGACGGCGCAGGATTCGGTGAGTGCGTTGATGGCGCCCTTGGTTGCGGCGTAGACGGCATGGCGTTCCTGGCCGGTGATTCCAGCCATAATGCTGATGTTCAGGACGTTTCCGCGTGAGGTACCGAGGTGTGGATAGGCGAATCGACAGCCGTTGAATGTTCCACGCAGGTTGACGGCGATGAGTCGATCGAATTCAGAGTCGGAAGTGTCTTGGACGATACTGGCGGGGAGTGTGAGGCCTGCATGATTGATGAGGATGTCGAGTGCACCGACGCGAGCGCCGTCGGCTGCGGGTTGTCTTGCACAAGCTTCGCCGATGCCTGTTGCTGCGGCGGTGATCAGAACTCCTTGACCGGCGAGTTTCATGGTGACTTCCAATTGGGGTTCGTTGGGTTTGCCGAAGGGACATGCTGGAGCGGGGCCATGAAGGAGCGGAAACTTGGAGGATAAATTACTACGTAGTATATTGAAAAAATTGCGGAAATGAACATGCGCCGCGCTGGCTCTTTGTGGAGGGCGCGGATGTTCGGATCACAATACCGCGACCAGTGAGACGGGCCTTTCGATGAGTGTCGCGCGTTCTCCGATGAGGTGTTGCCGATGTTTCGACAGCGAATTCGACGAAGTTCTGCGTTGCTTTGGCTTATGGTCTTTGCATGGCTGGTGGTGCCGCGGGGACAGATTGCCATTGCTCAATCGACGGGATCGACCGAAGGCTCGCCTGGGGCTGGGCATGCGATGGTTGAGTGTGCGGGTCGGCTCTTTGCGATCGGATTGGATGAGGGCGGGCTGGCGACATCGTATGAGGCGGATCGTTCGGGCGGAGCTTCGTCTGGGAGGTGGTTGCGGGTGGAGTTGACGAAGGTGGAGGCGTTGAACTTTGCAGCAAAGGCGGAGTTTGGTGAGGAGTTCATTTTAGTGGGTGGGGTTGATGGCTGGGGTCGGCGTTCGAGGGTTGTTCAGCGACTGAGTTGGTCGGGCGGAGCGCTTGAATCGGAGCGATTGGCGGACTTTCCGGTTTTGATCAGTCATGCGAGTGCGTCGGTGGTGGGTTCGACGCTTTATGTTGTCGGCGGTTTGCTTGAAGAGGGGGAGATGAGCAATCGGTTGTTTGCGATCTCGCTGAAGTCGCCGCGGGGGAATTGGCAGGAGCTTGCGCCGTTGCCTGGAACTGGTCGTATCGGGGCAGTGGCGACGTCGAGTTTCAATATGTTGCATGTGATGGGCGGGCGTAGGCGTGAAGTCGATGCAGGGGGGGCCATTGTGTATCGAGCGTTGGACGAAGTGTGGACGTATCGTCCATCGCCGGTCGATGGTACGACGGTTCGCGGATGGACACGTGGTGTGTCGCTGCCGGTTGCGTTGAGTGATTCGAGTGCGATTCAGACTGGTCAGAGTCATACGCTCTTGATGGGAGGGGATGCACGGGCTGATGTGGGTGAAGGGTGGGTACCGGAATCGTCGGCGGAGGGGATTGCGCTGGCGTATCACGTTGTGACCGACACGTGGACGCCGATCGAAGCCTTGCAATCGCTGGGTGCAGCCAGGTCGGTAAGTGGTTCACTGGTGAGTACGCGGGATGGCATGGTGCACGTTGGTGGATCGGTTGAATCGATTGGCTTGCCGAAGCCGAGTGGTTCGCTGGCATGGCTCGATTATGTGGCGATTGGTTTGTATTTCGCGGGGATTGCAGGGATCGGTTTATACTTTGCGAAGCGTCAGACGACGAGCGACGAGTTTTCGCTTGGCAATCGGAAGGTGCCTTGGTGGGCGGGCGCGATGAGCATGTATGCCACGGGCGTGAGTTCGATCAGTCTGATGGCGATTCCTGTGTTGGGGTTTACGGCGAATCTGGTGTTTCTGTTGCCGGTGTTCTTCATGCTTCCGCAGGCGGTGATTCAGGCGCACTTCATTGTGCCGTTGTTGCGCAAGCTGGAGATTACGAGTACGTACGAATACTTGGAGCGTCGATTCAGCACGTCTTTGCGGTTGCTGGCCAGTGCGCAGTGCATTGGTCTGCAGACGCTTGGTCGCATGAGCATTGTGCTGCTTCTTCCTTCGATCGCGTTAAGTGCGACGACGGGGTTGGACGTGTATGTGAGCATTTTGTTGATGGGGGTGCTCACGACGATCTACACGTCGGCGGGGGGATTTGAGGCGGTGATTTGGACGGATGTTGTGCAGGGTCTGGTGATGTTTCTAGGGCCGCTCATCATGATCATTTACGCATTTTCGGGTGTTCCGGGCGGGATGTCTGAGGTGATGAGCGTGGGTGCACAGTACGGGAAGTTTCTGCCTGTATTGTGGACGTGGGACTGGACGGTGATGGCGATCTGGATTGCGTTGCTGGCGGCGGTACTGAATGTGGCGGGATTTGCCGGAGATCAGCCGATCGTGCAGCGTGTTTATGCGACGCCGATTCGTGACGTGAAGCGACTGCAGTACACGTTTGCATGTCTTGGTGTTACGGTTGCGGTGCTGGTGACGTTAGTGGGGCTATCGTTATTCTTTTTTTATCGAGCTCATCCTTCGAAGCTTGATCCGACGATGAGCAATGATCAGTTGGTTCCGCGATTTATTGTCGATGTATTGCCGACGGGCGTGGCGGGGATTTTGGTGGCGGCGATATTCGCGGCGGCGATGTCGACGTTGAGTAGCAGCATGAACAGTGTTTCGGTGCTCTTGAGCGAGGACTTCTATCGTCGATTCAGGAAGTCAACGGATGATCGTCGGCGTTTGCGATTGATGAAGTCGGCGTCTTATGTGGCGGGTGCGATTGGCATGATGATCGCGTTGTGGATGGCGACGTTTGAGGTGCGATCGATGATCGAGACGTGGAATCGGATCGCGGCGTTATTGGGTGGGGGTTTTGTGGGCGTTTATGCGCTCGGGATATTCACGACGCGCACGAACGGTGTGGGTGCGGTTTGCGGGGCTGTTGCGAGTGTGGTGTGGACGTTGTTTGCCGAGCGATTTACGTCAATGCATTGGAGTTTGCTTGCTCCGAGTGCGACGCTGGCATGCATTGTGGTTGGTTATGTGGTGAGTTTACTGAAGGGTGCTGCGAAGCGTGACCTGACGGGTCTGACGATTCATACGGTTCGTGCGAATGCGTAGCGTTTTGAATGGAGTTGTGGCTCAGTTTTGGATCATAGATGACCAATCGAATTTGAACTGGATATTGAAGCTTTGCTCGCGGGCCGGATCAATTGCGGCGGCGACGGAGAGTATGACGGGTCTTCCGTTTTCGATGAGAAGTTGGGGTCGTTCGAGCGCATCGACGCGTTGGGTTGTGCCATCGTTCCACGTGATACTGCGGTCGAGGAAGAGGGGATCGGCGGCGGGTTGCCAGTGGATTCCGTTTGCGGATCGGAAGAGCACCAGGACGTTTTGATCGCTGCGGGCGAAGTATCCCTGGAAGTCTTTGACAAGGCAGTAGTACTGTCCGTCCTGTGACCAGACGAAAGGGTCTTCGACGGACCAGTCGTTTTCTGGATTGACCATGATCGGCTGGGTTTGTCTGATGAATGGGCCGAGGGGGTGATCTGCGAAGGCAACGCCACAGACGACGGCACCGAATTTGGGTGGCGATCCTGCATCGGAGACGGCCTTATAAACCATGCAGAAGCGTCCGTCGGGTCCACGTGTGACGGTCGGATTGCTGACGAGTTTTCCGTCGAATGATCCAGGCGTGACATCGATCACCGGGCGATCGAAGCGTTGCCATGGGCCGGCGGGATGATCTGCGACGGCGACGCCGATACGTTGCTGGTTGCGATTATTCCAGTACTCGCCGTTACCTCGATTGCCCATGTAGTAGAGATAGAAGCGTCCTTCGTGTTTGATGACGGTAGGGTTGTGGGTGACATCGGCATCCCAAGCATCTCCGCCCGCACCGGCGAGAGCGACGCCTTTGAACGCATAGGGTCCGAGGATGTCGTCGCTTGTGGCGTAGGCGATTTGTGAATGGGTGACCCATCCGTGATGGCCGGTGGAGACTGGCCATCGCGAGTACAGCAGATGTGAGATTCCGTCTGAAGTTCGCACAAGCGTGCCGCACCACACGAGCCAGTCATCCTCGCGGAAGACGGATCGACGCAGGGCCGGTCTTAGATGACGGCGTAGGAGACTTCCGGTCAGACTGTCTGGTGCGGAGTTGCAGGATGAGGGGCGCGATGATTGTTGAAGCGGTGCCATGGTGATGGGGTTAGAGGGTAACGATGGACGATGGTGGTATCGGTTCGACTTATTGTGTTTGGACCAGTCGTCTGAAGGCGAGGGGAGTGACGCCCATGTGTTTTCGGAAGAGCGGGATCATGTGTTCGACGTAGGTGAATCCGCTCGCGCGCGCGACTTCGGGGACGGACATGTTGGTCTGGGCGAGCAGTAGCTTGGCGCGCTCGAGGTGGGTGCGACGTATTTCTTGTGCGGGTGTTCTTTGTAAGAGTGCGCGGAATCGACGTTCAAGTACGCGTCTTGAGACGGAGACTTGTTCAAGAACCTGCTCGACATTGATGGGTCGATTGGCGTTTTGGCGGATGAATCTGAGGGCATTGCTGATTTCGGTGTCCTGAATGGCCAGAACATCGGTGGACTGTCGTTCTGCGATACCGAGTGGTGGGACATTGACGACCGGGTCGACTTTTTTTCTTTGCATGAGTGCATGGAGCATTCTGGCGGCCTCGAAACCGCTGCGTTCGGTGGCGAGTTGTACGGCGGACAGTGGCGGGTGGATGAGTTCACCGATGAGATCGTCGGTATCGACCGTGATGATGGCGACATCGTCGGGAACGTTCAGGCCCGCCAGTGCGGCGGCTTCTGCGACTCGTCTACCGTGGATGGCGGAGAACGTGGAGACTGCGACGGGCAGGGGTAGTGACTTCAGCCATGCTGCGCGTGCATTGAGTTCCGTGGAGACATTTCCCCTGCGATTCGAGTTGGAATCGCCGAGGTAGATATGGCAATCAAATCCGGCGTTGCGTACGACTTCTTCGAAGACATGAGCGCGTTGCGCGACGTATCTTCTAACGGCAACGCCGCAATAGGCGAAATGTTCGAATCCTCGTGCGCGGAGGTGATCGAGTGCGAGTTGTGCGATTTCGCGTTCGGATGTTTGGACTCTGGGGAAGCGTATGTTTGGATCGACGATGCCAGAGACATTCACGATGGGCAGCCGGGTTCTTTCGAGTCGTCGGGCGTATTGGGGGGTGCGTACCCGGGCGATGATTCCGTCGCCGGTCCAACCGGACGGAAACGTCTCGGCTTCATCGATTCCCCGGGGCTCGAGGTACAGGGTCCACGGGCCGAAGACGCGTGAGTAGTCTGTTATGCCTTCAATCAGTCGACGTCCCCATGACGTTGAGGTTTCGATCATGACTGCGACACGGGGCAGTTTGCAGCGGGATGTTCGTTCACCTGCCATATGAGCAGCACCTTGGATCCGGTGCTGGCTCTATCATGACCTACGGGTCGGTCTGGCGTCGACTCGAAAGTGAGAGGTCGACGCAAATGATTAATGGATGAACGCAAAATCGTCTACGACTGGAGGTATTGAGGCGTCATAGTTGGTCGCCTGATCGCTCCCGTAGCGGCGGCTGTGTTGGAGGATGATTCAAGCACTCCGGAGGAACCATGCGGCAACAGTCTTGCTCTCGTACTCGTGTCGAATCTGCTCGAGCGGTGATCCGAGCAGTTGCGTTTGCGACGACATTAAGCTGTGCGTTCGGGGTACGCATTGCCAACGCGGGTACGACTTGGGACGGCGGCGGTGGCGCGAATACCAACATCGATTTGCCCGACAACTGGGACGGGGCGGCGCCTGGACAGTTGCCCAATCTGACCGGTGGAACATCGGCCATAGTGTTTGGGACCGGGGGATCTCTGGCGACCATCAACACGGACGTGTCATTCGCGAGTGTTACGTTGAATCGGACGGCTGCATTCACCATTGAACCTGGCGGGGGCGCGTTTGTCATTCGCAGCGTCAATGGAAGCACCAGCTACAACCTCACGATGAGCAGTGCGGCGGGCGGAGTGATGTCGATCAACGCGCCGATGCTGATTGATGGAACCAACACAGCCAATCGTCTTTTGAGCATTCGCAACAACAGCCCGACGCGGACGCTGGACATCAATGGTTCGATCGGAAAGACGGCATCGACGACGGCGGGCGATTTGGGTATTCGTTTTGAGGGTGTTGCCGGCTCGGTGACGCGTTTGGACGGTGCCTTGAGCAACATCGCAATCATGCAGCAAACGGTGGGTACGGCATGGGGCGGTGATTTAGTGATTGGAGGGAATCAGACCACCACGACCAATTTGACAATCGCAGCTGCGGGATCGGGGACCAATCCGCTGGCGTCTGCACGGCTGGTACTCGGAGAATCGATGTCGGACACGCAGAGCTATGGCGCGATGACGTTGAGCAACACGGTGAATGTTGTGATAGGCGGGAACGTGAGCATCACAACGTTAGGCGGCACGGGTTCGGGCGCGAACGGTGTCTCGAGAATCAGCGGGACGGGGACCTTGGCGGTCAATGGCGGGACCGCTTCGGCATCGCTTCGGATTGAGGGCGGGGTTGGGCTTGTGAAGCAGTCCGCCGGCACGTTGAATCTGAATGGGGACAAGACATACACGGGCGCAACGATCATCAACGGCGGGGCGGTGAATGTCCCAGGCACGATCGCGTCGGCAGTCACGATCAACGAAGGCGGCACGTTGAATCTCACAGGTGCAAGCAGCGCTGGGGTCACGGTGAACGGCGGCGGGACGTTGAGCGGTGAGGGTTCGATCGGTGGTGCGTTGACGATTGGCACGGGCACTGCGACGCTCATGGTGGATCCGTCGACCTCATCTGCGGTTTCGGCTTCAAGCATGTCGATGCTGGGTTCGGTCGTTCTTGTTCCGACGAGTTCGACCACGGTGGGTGTGCCCTACACTGCCTTGAGTATCAGTGGCGGATTCGGATCGATTCCGCTTTCCTCCTTCACAGCCGGCCGGGGCGACACGCTTGAGTATCTGAATGCCGGAACGAGTCTGGTGGTTACTCCCGGAGTCGCGACACCGCTCAGCCTGACATGGAAGGGTAATCTCAGCGGGTCGTGGGACACTGCGACGACCGCCAACTGGATCAATGGTGCGGCGGCGGAGCGGTTCTATGCCGAGGACGCGGTTACGTTCGACGACACGGCGAGCAACACCAATCTGACGATCGTCGGGGGAACGGTCTCACCAAGCAGCACGACATTCAACAACTCGACCCAGAACTACACGATTGCGGGCGGAAGTATCGGCGGCTCTGGAACATTGACGAAGAACGGATCTGGTGGTGTGACGCTAAGCGGTCCCATCGCGAACAGTGGCGGACTGATCGTGAATGCGGGGCGGTTGGTTTTGGGTGCGACAAGCGGTACTGCGACGGGCGGCATTCAGGTGAACGGCGGTGAGCTGCGATTTTCGACGCTTGCTGCGATCAATCCGGCCGCCAATTCAGTGACACTCTCTGGAGGGCGTCTCACTTACGCGGGTTCTGCGACGGTGACCAACGATGCGCAAGGCGTTTCGATCAACACGTCGGGCAGTAGCATTGCGGTTGAAACGACTTCGGGGATCACCTGGCGTATTGGGGGAAAGGTCTCTGGAACCGGGGACTGGACCAAGAGCGGCAACGGTGTGCTCGCGTTAGGCCGTGCCAACAACACGAATCCGAACAACGACTTCACCGGGAAGGTCACTGTCACGGCCGGAACGCTTGACATTCGCTGGGGCGATTCACTCGGTTCGACAATGCGTGGGACGGAAGTGCAGAGCGCGATTCTTCTGATTCAGAACTTTGGTCAGATCAATGGGTCGACGGTGTCCGTTGCGGAGCCGCTGACCTTTTCGGGTGATTCATCTCTGACGAGTTTTAGTCAGGAGCAGAAGCAGTACACGAATCGTTTCACGGGTCCGATTGGAGTGGAGTCCGGGTCCGTTTTGCGTGTTTCGACCGCCGAGAGTCCGACAAGCACGACGAACACGCCGACGACTTTGGAGTTGGCGGAGAGCAGCATCGTGCTGGGAGCGGGCTCGACGCTGGCAGTGGGTCGACGTGCGCCTGGCTATTTGAACTTCAGCACGATCCAGAATCTGCCCCAGACGATTCATTTGGATAGTAGCATCACTGGCTCGGGCGACGTCTCGTTTGAGGGCATTGCCGGGTCACGGTACCGCCTCGCGGGTGTCAATGATTACGCGGGCGATACGGTGATCAACGGAGGGACGGTTGTCATTGGGAGCGGGTCGGCCGTTCCGAGTGGATCAGGCCGCGGCGACGTGCATGTCAATGGTGGCGCGACGACCGGCGGAACTCTCGATCTCAATGGTTCGAGCATCACGATCAACGGTCTTTCCGGCTCGGCGGGCGATGTTGCTGGCCGTGTCTTGAACAATGCATCCGCGACATCGGCAACGTTGACGTTAGGGAGCAACAACGCGACGGCTTCATACGCGGGCGAGCTCATCGATCACTCCGCCGGGGGTGGCACGTTGGCGATTCGCAAGGTCGGTTCGGGGGTTCAAACCCTGAGCGGATCGGGCAGTTTCAGTGGTGGTACGACGATCGAAGCTGGAGCCTTGAGATTGGAGGGAGCGGCTTTGAGTGTGGCGTTGGATCCAACGCGTGTGACAGACATTCGGGGTGGTCGGCTTGTTCTTGATTACACGGATCGCCCTTCGCCTGTGTCATTGGTTCAGGCGGCACTGACGGCTGGCTTTGCGAGCAATTTCTCGATCGGGCAGTTTCAGTCGGGGACAGCGGATGCGAGTCGCGGGCTCGGCTGGATCCATGATGAGGTCACCTCAAGTTTGACGGTGGCATACACGCTTTACGGAGATTCCAACCTTGATCGCACGGTGAACTTCGTTGATCTGCTCGCCTTGGCGCGTAGCTACAACAGCGCTTCGACCCAAACTTGGGCGACTGGTGACTCCAACTACGACGGTCTGGTCAACTTCAGTGATCTATTGAGGCTTGCCAGGAGCTACAACGCGTCCCTTGGGAGCACGTTCGAAGGCGATTGGGCGTTGGCGTTGGCGCCTGAGCCGACCGCTTGCCTAACGCTCTTGGCGGGCGGGGTCATCGTGATGCGCCGACGTCGCATGGATGTGTCCAACTGAGAGATCGTCGGGTTGAATCGTCAAGCCTAAACATTTGTTTCACTTCGGGATGACGGCATGAATCGACGAGGACACGGGCTCGCTATCGTGATCGCGGCTGCGACCTTTGCCGCACCGGTGAACGCTCAGGTGCCTGCGGGCTATCTGGCGACACCGTCGTTCAGCGATGAGTTCAACGGCTCATCGCTGGATGCAATGAGATGGAACAGTTCGATCATCAACTATCCTTCGGGTAGCACCTGGCTCTATCGGAATCACGCGGGTAACAACGCGGTGGATGGCGGGATGCTTCGTCAGACGACGATTTATCAGGACATCAATGCCGACAGTATTCCGGAGTGGACCTGTTCCATCGTAACAGGCCGGCACGCACAACGGTTTGGCTATTGGGAAGCACGGATGCAGATCGCGCGCTGGCGGTACACCAATTCCAATTTCTGGTCGAGTTCGATTTCCGGGGTGAGTTTGGATGGAGTTGACAGCTTTGAGATCGACGCTCCTGAGGCGTGGGGCACGTGGGCGACTGCCTCGACGCGTACGACCGGGCTCTATACCGCCAGCATCATCGACCACAATTCGAGCAGGCGTTTCACCACCGAACAACCCATCAGCACGCCGGATCTTTCGGGGTCGATGAACATTTATGCATGGGACTGGGGCACCGACAACGTCATACGCACGTATCTGAATGGCAATCTCATGCATACATTCACCGCACCGCAGGTGAACAGCCTTGAAGGACTCGTGCCGCAATCACCCATTCTTGGTACAGCGCTCTGGACGGTGGGATTGACCTCAAGCAATGCGATTGCCAATGGTGACGTGAAGCTGGTCGACTATGTGCGTGTGTATCAGAAGCCAGGTTGGATCGGTGGCGGGAGCAACAAGTCCTGGAATCAGGTGAGCAACTGGGGGCCGGACGGAGTGCCGGGAAGCGGTCGTGCTGCGATATTGAACACGGCATCGGCAACTGGGACGATCTCACTCGAAACGGATCAACCGGTACAGGAAGTCACGGTGCAGGGCGGAACGACTGGCGCGATCACGATTGCGGGTCCGGGTCGGCTGCTGCTGGGCGCAACCAGCGCGACGATGTCTGACAACGCCGCGGTGGGTGGGATCAATGTGAATGTCGATACGCCTCAAAGTCTTCGCATCTCGGCGGACATCGTGGCGCAGCGCCGGCTTCAGTTCAGCAACTACTCAGGCATCAGCGCTCTGGGCGGGACCAACGGCGTGACGTTGTTTCTCGACGGCGCATTGAGTGCTGCGAACCCGAATACGCCGCTCAATGTATTGACGGTCGGACCGGTCAGATTTCGCGGAGCGATTTCATCTGGGATTGGATCGATCACCAAGGGCGGTCAGGGGACTCTCTCGTTTCATGTCGCCAACGCTTTTACAGGTGTGATCGAGCACCGGAACGGCGCGATCGAAGTCCATGCAGACGGCGCACTCGGATCGTCGGTCGCGGGCATCAACATGACTCAGACCTCCGACTTCGGCTCGCCGTCGCTCGTCTTTGGTGATGTGATCTATACGCAGCCCGAGCCGGTGACTTTGCGAGGTCGTGGGAACGCATCGTTTGGAATTCCCGCCCGTCTCGGCGCGATCGACTTGATCGGCTCGGCCGCGACGTTTCCCGGACCGATCACGCTTGCGGATCACGCGACGATCGCTTCCGGCACTGCGAGCCTGGGTGGATCGCTGACGCTCAGCGGTCCGATTGATGTACAGCAGCACGTTCTCACGCTTGACGGAGGGGGCACACTCTTCCTGAGTGGTCAGGTTCGAGGCGTCAATTCGAACGGTGTGGGTCAGATCATCAAAGCTGGAGCCGGCACGGTCATCATGACGGGCAACAATACGCCGTTTAAGGGATCGGTGATCTTTCGACAAGGCACGGTCAGCATCAACAGCATCAACGCGCTGGGCGGAGGTACTGGCGACATCTTGCGTTTCGAGGGCGGTACTCTTTCGATCACCGCGCCGGTCGTGACGAGCAAGGGCGGCTCATTTGGACTCGCCAACGGCACGATCAACACCAATGGGCATTCATTCTCGATCACGGGTCCCTTGGCGGGTGCCGGAGGATTTACAAAGACGGGTCTGGGAACATTGACGCTCAGCGGAGCCAACACCTATAGCGGCACGACCAGCGTCAACTCGGGTGCACTCGTGTTCGGAGCGTCACAGCTCAATTCGGCGGCGATGCATATCGGCAGCTCCGGAACAGTTCAACTCGCGGCCAACGGCTCGCGAACGCTCTTGGTCCGGTCGCTGTCGATCCTGCCCGGCGGGCGACTTGATCTGGTCAACAACGCGATGATCCTCGACTACAGTTCTTCGTCGCCGCTCCAGACGATTCAACAGATGATTCGCGACGGTCGAATTCACAGTTCGATGACCACCGACGCCATGAGACTTGGCTTCGCAGAGCAATCGAGTCTCGGCCTTAGTCATTTTGGTGGGGTGGCGCTCGATTCGTCATCGATCATCGTGCGATACACGTTGGCAGGCGACGCCAATCTGGATGGCCGCGTGGACTTTCAAGACCTTCTGGCTCTTGCCAGAAACTATAATCTCCCGTCCGGTGCGACTTGGAGCGGGGGCGACTTCAGTCACGATGGCATCGTCGATTTCGTCGATCTGCTGCTGCTTGCTCGATTCTACAACGCGTCCATAGCTTCAGTCGGTGTATCACAGTCTTATCCACAGGCGATCGATCCCGGTACTAATGATCTACTTGCGTGGATGCATCTACAGACATCGATCACGTTGGTTCCCGAGCCGGTCTTGGCGAGCACGATTGGGACTCTGGCTCTCATTGCAACACGACGTTCAAGGGCGACTTTGTGCCGGGCGAAATGAGTCAACGAAGTGTTCTGTAGTTGACATCCAAATGAAGTAGACGGGATACAAGGGAGAATACACAACATGAAGACTGCGATATCATTGCTGGCCGTCGCGACGTTACACGCTGGTGCAGCCGGTCAACAGCAGCCTGATGCGTTCCTCCCGATCCTTGAACAAGGTGCGGACGAATGGTCCCTGGTGTGGAACGATGAGTTCGATGGTGCGGACGCCGATCTGGAGAAGCGATGGGTTTCACAGAATGGTCCGAGCACTCATATCCTTTCAAGCCGCTGGCGAGAGAATGCTCGCGTTTCGGACGGAACGCTGCGACTGATCAATCGCAAGGAATCGCGTGGCGGGCAAGAGTGGACGAGTGGCAACATCTGGACTCGTGAGACGTTTCAGTATGGCTACTTTGAGTGTCGCTATCGTTACGCCGCCGCGCCCGCGACGAACAATTCGTTTTGGATCATGACGCGTCGTGAATCGCTGACTCCCGAGCAGCTTGCAACTCACATCAACGGGCGTCCTCCGAAGGGCGCGATGTTTGAAATCGACATCAACGAAGGTCACTATCCCGCGACGGTCAACACCAACATTCACAACTGGTCAGACCTGATCGAAGTCAACGGAAAGAAGCGCAGCCAAAGTGCCTCAAGATCGATCACGTTCGGGACTCAGCCCGATCGGATTCTCAAGCTCGAAACACCCGTAACTGCACACAAGATTCGATTAACGAGCAACCATCAGAGGCACTTCCACGTCCGGGAGTTTCGCATTTTTGCTCCGCAAGCTGACGGAAGGTATCCCGACATCTTCTCGCCCGTGCCCGAAGACGGGCCGACCGATCTGGCCCGTGATCAGGCCAATCGAATTCAAGTGTCAGGGATTTTTGGAGGAAGGCTTGAGCCCGGCATGTCCGCAGAGGTCAGGAATCTGAGCGACAACAATCCTTCAACAAGTTGGATATCGCAAAGCCAGGGCCAGAAGTGGATCGAGATTGAGTTCCCAGAGCCACGGGTAGTGGGCAGCGTGCAGTTTCTCAACGGGTGGCGCAGCGGTGATCAATGGACCGGCACGGTTGATGACTATCGGCTCGAGTATCACGATGGTCGTGAATGGATCGAGATGACCAGCTTTGGTATCAGCGATATGTCCGTGAATTTTGCGCGCGACTTCAACGTCTTTGGGTTGGAGTGGGACGAGGAGAAGATCGTTTTCTATCTAAACGGCCGGGAGATTCGCAGAGAGCCCAACAAGTTCTGTCATAGTCCGGCCCCGATTTGGTTGAGTCTTGCGATCATCGCCTGGCATGGGCGGGTCACGGACGCGATCGACGGAACATTCATGGAAGTGGACTACGTCCGGGTGTTTCAGCGCCGCCGGTGAGGAGGTGCTTGTCCATGATGGGTAGATGGAGTGTTAAAGGAGAGCTTTACACCTTGAATGAGGCGTTTGACTTATGAGCGAGAAGTTTCCATGCGTAGATCACCGAGTGGATGTCTGTGTAGTCGGTGGTGGGATGGCGGGTCTGTGTGCAGCAGTGGCATCGGCGCGTCAGGGTCGTCGAACGCTTCTCATTCAGGACCGCCCGGTGCTGGGTGGGAACGCGAGCAGCGAAGTCCGCATGTGGATTTGCGGCGCGCACGGGAAGAACAATAAGGAAACGGGCCTCTTGGAAGAGCTACAGCTGAACAACGCCCGTATGAATCCGGCGGGCAACTATTCGATCTGGGATGCGGCGCTCTGGCAGTTTGCACAACAGCAGCCGAATCTGACGTTGCTGCTGAATACGTCGGTCGTTGATGGTGATGTCGAGCCCGTCGCGGGTGATTCGAATCTGAAGCGATTGACGCGTGTTCAAGCTTGGACGTTGACAAGTCAGACGCGTCACATGGTTGAGGCGAAGGTGTTCATTGATTGCTCGGGTGACAGTGTGCTCGCGCCGATATCAGGCGCGCTAACGCGTTGGGGGCGCGAGGCGCGGGCCGAGTTCGACGAAGACATTCAGCCCGAGCAGGCGGATCGCAAAACGATGGGCAACACGCTATTGATTCAACTTCGCAAGGTTGACGAGGAGGTTCCATTCACGCCGCCTCCGTTTGCGTATCAGTTTGATTCGCACGATCAGTTTCGTCACCGTTTGAATCACGGTGTTCAGGCTCATAATTTTTGGTGGCTCGAACTCGGCGGGCTTCAGGACACCATTCACGACGCCGAGGTGATTCGTGATGAGTTGATGCGTGTCGCGTGGGGAGTGTGGGATTTCATCAAGAATCGGAGCCCCCATCGTGCAGACGCGGCGTGCTGGGCGTTGGAATGGATTGGTGTGCTTCCGGGCAAGCGAGAGAATCGTAGATACATAGGCGGACACACGCTGTCGCAGAACGAAGTCCGCGCCGGCGGGGCAAATTACTTCCTGTTTGATGATGCCATTGCGTATGGAGGGTGGTCGATGGATGACCATCACCCAGCCGGCTTGTTGTATCCAGATGAGCCCACGGTGTTTCATCCAGCCCCGAGCCCATACGTGATTCCCTATCGGTGTCTGTTCAGTGCCAACGTGGTGAATTTGATGATGGCCGGTCGGAACATCAGCGTGACGCATGCAGCGTTGAGCAGCACGCGTGTGATGGCCACCTGTGCACTCCTCGGGCAGGCCGCCGGAACTGCCGCTGCGGTGTCGATCGAGCGGGGCGTCTCGCCTGCCCAGATTTATCCCGCGCACATCCCCGACCTTCAGGCCCGGTTGCAACGCGACGACGTCTGGCTTCCCGGGAGGACACGTGCGATCAATGAGTTATCTCGTGGCTCCAGTTGTCCGCAAGCGTCACAGATTCTTCTCGGGCACGATCGTTCGATCGGTGAGTCATCCAACGCCTGGATCGCTTCGGTCGGAACGACGCTTGATCTGCATCTGGCCGGTCCGCGTGAAGTGGCTGGCGTGCGGCTGGTGCTCGACTCAAATCTTGCCAACGAAAAGCGTATGCCCTTTACGTATCCACAAAAGTACGCGAGGCAAAGCATGCCCGCGACGCTGGCCCGTACATTCCGGGTTGAGGTGCGTACTGCCGGTCGATGGCAGGTTGCATCTCGAGTCGAGGAGAACGTGCACCGACTCTGCCATGTGCCGATCGGGCGAACGGGAGACGCGATTCGTCTGGTGATTGAGTCGTGTTGGGGGGATGGCCCGGAAGCACGAGTCTTTGCATTCGAAGCCGTGGATTCGATGCCGGTGCACCTGCCACAGGCAACACCAAGACCGCTGTGGTCTGATGCTCTGAAGAGAGTCTCCTCGGTTGACCTCTTGCCACCTCCGGTGCGTGGCGCGCAGCCCTTGAGTGCCCGGCAACCGAGGAACGCGGGACGGGCGTAGGCCCGGCGTCTCGGCTTGTGAGGAGGCGGCTGGCACCGACTCGATTGCTCTGATCGGCTGCCACACCAAGTCGATACGTGTTCCGCGCCAACTTGCCTTTGCATGTGATGTCGGAGACGACAATTACGGTTTCAGGTCGTCGTGGTGCATTTCGAGAACTGATATTCGAGATCAGTGGCCTTCTCGGGCCTTATCTTCGATTCGTCGGACATCGAGGCGGACGGTGGTGATCAGCGCATCCGTCGGCACACCGTTGTCACCAGCCATGATGCTGAGGTGGTTTGCTCCGACTTTGAGCATCCGAGCCGGGATCGGCACGCGATAGGGGAGCGAGGCGGCACGCCATCCATGTGTGATGCCGAGGTCTGCGGTGTCAGGCAGTGGCTCACCATTCAGGACGAATTTCAGCGTTTGTCCCGCTTCGCCGCCCAAGGGGCTTGCGAATCCGACGACCGCCGTTGCTCCGGTGGCGTTCTGGAGTTGGGCGGCGTCAAGTTGAATGTTGAAGCTCAGGGGTTGGTCGAGCGATACAAGGTGTTCACGCGCGTAGATTCGCTCGATGGTCACCCTGCGTTTCGCGGCCTCCAGAAGCGGAACGCGCAGGATCGCTGTCTCCTCGCCCGCCAGGGTGATGGTCGTGTGGGCGACCCGTTCCTCCGGGGCCACGTCACGCCGCCACGTGCCATCTGCGGGGTTGGGATCGGTGAAGCGTGCTGGCGTCTGCCCGTCCCAACGCATGCGTTGAAGGGTAGCGCCTTGCGGAAGCTGCATGCCGAGGTCAAGGGTGAAGGAGATGGGCTGGGCAGGTGCGTTATGAAGGAGGACAAAGAGCGTATCGTTGGTTCTTGAAGCGATGGCGAACATGCCATGTTGCCGGGAAGGTTCGACACCTTTCCAATCTGCAGGTACACGGGATCCCTCCAGATCTCGGAAGAAGGCGACGAAGTCGCGCATGGGCGTGATTTTGGGCGTGGGGTCGTCGGGTGCCCCAGGTCGGTTGTACATGGCGTGTCCGCGACGATCGCCGTAGCCGACGTCGCTTACCGGCAGCAGGAACGGGACAGTCAGCGTGATCTCCGGGCGATCCATGAATGTCATCCAGAGCCGCGTCAGGGTTGTGGCGTAGAGATAGCTGAAGTACTCGGGATTACTCCAAGGCCCGAGTTGTGGGGTGATCCCTTGGCGTCCGAACTCCGTGATAATCACGGGCGGCGCGGGTTCATCCCAGCGTTCGCGGTGGAGCACGCGGACGAGGTCCAGCATCATGTCGGCCTTGCCGAAGTCCCACACTTCGTTGTGGCCTCGCGCCATGCTTTCAAAGAGGCGTGCGTCGGGCTGCAGGCGACCCGGAGCGATCTTGGCCGGATCGGGTGGAATGTGTGCCCAGAGTTCTTTGGTGTAGAGGTGGAAGTCGTAGTCGTCGGTGACGTCGCCGACCACGTCGATGAAGCGACGTTCGACCCAGCCGGGCGATCGCCAGCGATCCCACCTCGGTCCGGGATGCGACCACGCTGTGCACGGGCCCGCGAAGCGAACGTCGGGGTGGTCCTGCTTCAGGCGCAGCGCCAGCACGCGCGAGAAGTCGGCGAACGACTGCGGCGAGCGCTGACCGTCCCGCCAGGAGGCGTCGGGTTCGTTCGTCGGCGTGAAGTACCGTGGCACGGGCGCGCCGGCGCGCTTCAGCCCGGTAAACCAGTCCGAAAGGATCAACGAAACGCGATCGTAGTCCTGCGGCAGGACGACAAGGCCGTCCACCTTCATCGATGGATCCACCCGGTCGGGCGAATCGTCTTTGCCGATCATGTCGATCGTGCGCGGATATAGATGGCCGGCCAGCGCGAACGAGGCCCCCGGGTGCTGCTCGGCACCTCGACGAAACACGGCCGCGTAACGCTCGATCGCCGCCGCCTGGGCCGTCGCCCACTCCGGCGAGCGCGGATCACTCCTGGGAAAGCTGGGCCCGGTGCCGCGGCCCGGGACGACGCGCAGCCACTTCATCTCGTCCACGAGTGGTTGCTCGAACATCCCGGGATAGTGGTAGAGGCGAAAGTATCTGGCGCGGTCGAGATCCTCCGCGACGAGCGAATCGACACGCAGCGTCAGTTGAGCATCGGCGTCGACGCGCAGCACCACTTCCGGCGCGGCGGAAGCCTCACACGTCGCCAGCGTCAACAATCCCATCATCATGGCAGCTCCGATCGATGTGCTCATTTGCTTTAGGTATCGCATTCAGGTCCTCCGTCCTTCAGTGGATATTCCTTACGCACGATCGGTCTGCAGCGCACACTGAACAAGCCTTGGACTGGAGCAGAAATTATACGTTTGCGTCGCACTTCAGCGGGCCCGTGATGACGGAAGGTCAATGGGTGACTCAAAACCACGCTATCGATTTGTGATCAACGTCCGACCGGGAGCCGGGCCAGCATCAGGGATTGCGGATCCTGTGTGTTTTGAGGGCAAAATCATACCCATCGTGTCTCTCCGACGAATCTGCTGCATCCTGACGTTGTCGAACTTTCGGACAGAATGCGCGGCATATCGGCCGCCCGGATTCCGCTGGAGGAACAGCACTCCAGTCCGGGGCAGTGTTGAAGGTGAGATGCTTTGCCCGGATCGCCGCCGCATGTCTAATCTTGCGCACATGAGATCAGAAGCACTGCCCACTTTCTTTTCTTCTCAGGTCTTCGAAGCACGTCGATTCGCGCTGCAAGCGGTCCGTGGGTCAAAGCTTCGCGTGATCTCAGCAGGGCGCGAGCGTACGGGCCGAGGTTATCTGATCGACAGGCAGTCGTTTCCGTACATCGGAATCGAGTTCGTTGCGGCCGGGCATGGGGAATTGTGGCTCGCGGGCGTGCGTTATGAGCTGGGTGCGGGCAGTTTTTTCGTCTACGACCGCCGCACGCCCCATCGAATCACGGCCGATGAGCACTTGCCGATGGTGAAGTATTTTGTCGATCTTGAGGGCGTGGGCGCGCGCCGGCTTTTGCGTGAGTCAACCGTCACAGCGGGTGCTGTCGGGCGCAGCGGGTTGCCGGATCGCGTCGTGGCCTTGTTCGATGAGTTGATTCGCGCGGGCCTTGACGGGGGTGCCTATGCACACGAGACCTGTCGCGCTTTGACCGAAGCAATCGTCTGGCGACTGGCTGATCGAGCCACAGGCGGTGCCATGGCGGGATCATCCGAAGCATTTGAGAACTACTTGCGCTGTCGTCGTGAGCTTGAGAAATCGGCGAGCCTCGTGCGGAGTCTGGGCGAGTTGAGTCATCGCTGCGGAGTCACCGCATCGTACATGTGCAGACTCTTCAAACAGTTCGACAGCACAACGCCCTACCGTCTCCTCGTGCGCCAC
Source organism: Planctomycetaceae bacterium (assembly GCA_027487775.1). GTDB lineage: Bacteria > Planctomycetota > Phycisphaerae > Tepidisphaerales > Tepidisphaeraceae > JAIYCY01. The sequence goes on along the minus strand of JAIYCY010000021.1, from coordinate 145,743 downwards.
CGGGCGTCATGCGCAGCAGCGATGCTTCGTGAAGGACGGTCGGTGGGGGAAGTATCCGACGAGTTGGGGTACCAGAATCCATTCCACTTTTCGAGACAGTTCAAGAGCGTGTTTGGCGTGCCGCCGAGTCGTGTGGGGCGATCGACGTGACGGCGATCTTGCGGGCTACCAGCCACGAAGCGCGGTGCTCGATCGTTTCTGAAGACCGGTTTTGGGAAGACGTTTCAAGACGATGTAGTCGAGTCCGTGCTTCGCGCAGTAGTCTCGCTTCTCCGGGACGTCGCCGTCTTCGTTGACGGCATAGGCGTCTGGCTTGAGGCGTTCGATCTCCGGTTCAGAATCAAGCCATCCGGTACCGGAGCAGATCATCGCCTGCTTGACGAAGCGAATGGAGTTGACAGTGAAGCAGCGTTGGTTCTGACCAAAGAGCGGCTTGCCGGCGCCCTTGAGCAGGCGGATGTTCACATCGCTCCCGACAGCGATGTAGAGATCGCCGAGTTCTGAGACTTCTTCGAAGAATCGTATATGGCCGGAGTGGAGCCAGTCGAAGCATCCGGTGGCGATGATTTTGCGCCGCGATGACTTGGGATTGTCGGGGCAAGCCGAGGCGGTCGGATAGACATCGAGAGATGGGTCTTCGATCGCTTGAATGGCAAGATTGCGATCGATGGCAAAACGTTGGAGTGCCGGGCTTGCGTCTGAAGTGATGATGAGTTGGGCGTTATCCGGATAGATGCTATCGGGTTCATCGGGGTTGATTTCATCAGCCAGCCGAATGACGCGATCGATGTAGCGGATGGACTCAAGGACGTAGATGCGTTCTTCGAGCGGGAATTTGGGCGGCTTGCCGGTGATGCGTTGGATGACGTGATCGGGGAAGGGGCGTGCCTCGAGTTTTCCGAGTGTGGCGGCCTGTTGGAATCTGCGGATATCGCGCGACTGCAGATCATCAAAAGAGCCCGCCATGATCACGTGCTTCATGCAAGTCTCACTTTCACTTTGAATGCTCCGGGAACGGGCTCTTCCGACACGACGTACAGGTATCCCCCGCCGCATCCGCTGTACATCGCGCCGGCGTATCGTCTTTGGTACGCACTGAGCAAGCCGAGCAGGTCGGTCGTAATGGTCGGATGATGTACGATGGTCGGCATCATCTCTGCCCAGATGCGCATGCAGTCGTTCATCGAGCGTCCGAGTTCGCGAAGATCTCGTCCGACGATCGATTCGAAACAACGCCTGCCCGTCTGACCGAGTTGTTGGACAAGTTGCGGCGTGAGCCGCTGATCGTCGAGCGGATTGTACCCCGCCGGACGCGGGGCGACGGCGATGACATGAAAGACCCGCTCGAACCACTGGGCAACAACCGGATCGGTGTTGGACTGGATGTGTGCCGGGAAGACCCCGCCGTCGATGTGATAGTCGAAGTCGAGTCGGTTGATGCCGGGGTGGATCAGTCCGACCATATCCTGACTTCCCGAGGGATGGATTTGGTCGCGATTTTCCTCTGCGTACAGTTCTCTGACGAGTCGATCGCTCGGGGCATCGGGGAGTCGATGGCCCCAAAGACGTCTTGCGACGTTTCGCGTACCTGTGGCCATGCCCGCGCGTTCCATGAAGTGGACTGTCGGCTGGAGCGAGACGGTGACCATCGAGCCGAAGGGATCCGGGTTGAGTTTTGAGACGAAGGGTTGGTCGATCCATCCGCCCGCGAGGGCAGCGCGGAAGGGGATCGCGCTGATGATGGGACTGAGATCGGGTCCGGGCATGGGATGGGTTTCCATCAATGATGATCGCGTACGGTGGCAGCACCGGCCTTGCGTGCGTTGAACTGAGAGTCGATCCACGCATAGGTTTTGGCAAGTCCGACGCAGAAGGGGATCGAGGGTTCCCAGCCGAGGACGCTGCGGATGAAAGTATTGTCGCTGTTGCGACCCGCGACGCCGCGCGGTGCGTTGAGGTCGTAGTGGCGCGTCAGTCGGATTCCGCCGATTTGTTCGGCGTGGGTGACGAGTTGATTGATGCTGAGGAGTTCGCTGGAACCGAGATTGACGGGAGTTGCGATGAGTTGATCTGAGGCGCAGATGCGGAGAATTCCATCGATGCAGTCGTCGATGTACATGAAGCTTCGGGTTTGTTCGCCGTCGCCCCAGATGGTGATGTCGTGTTGACCGCTGGCTTTGGCTTCGACGACCTTTCGGCAGATGGCGGCGGGGGCCTTCTCGCGACCGCCGTCCCATGTTCCCCACGGACCGTAGACGTTATGAAATCGCGCGATGTAGGTCTTCATGCCACGCTCGGCGGTGTATTCCTGGCAAAACATTTCGCTCATGAGTTTTTCCCAGCCGTAGCCACGCTCGGCCATCGCGGGATAGGCATCACTCTCCTTGAGCGCCGTCGCGGTGGGCACCTTCTGCAAATCGGTGTTGTACGCACACGCGCTCGACGCGAAGAAATAGGTCTCAACACCCGCTCTCCAGCTCTCTTCGATCAGATGCGTGTTGATGAGGATGCTTCGAAGGCATTGGATCCGGAAGCGTTCGATGAATCCCATCCCGCCCATGTCGGCGGCGAGGTTGTAGACCGTGTGGGCGTTCTCAACCACGCGACGGCAGTTGTCGGCGTCCGACAGATCGAGGCTCAGGCTCGTTACCCCCACCACGCGTTGATACCACTCGGGCAGTGGCTTGCGATCCACCGCAACGATGCGGGTGTGTCCCCGATCCGCAAGATGTCTGACCAGCGCGCCGCCAATGAATCCGCCCGCTCCGGCGACGACGATTCTCCTGTCCCTGGGCCCTGAGTCATGGTTGTTTCGCATGCACCTACGTTAGAACCTGACCCGTCGGTGGTGAATCTCCACCATCGACGCTCGCCTATCCATTCTTGACCTCAGTTGAAGATGCTTTGTTGACAGGCATCCGGGCTGAGAGCGCTGGGCTGGCACCACATGAGGTCACTCGATCTTGCCGAGATCGCACGCTGCCGGTCGTTGATGATTGTCATCGGCCGTCGGGGTTCCGCGCCAAAGACGCGCATCGACGACCGATCTTTACGTGGGCTTTGGGTGGAAGCTCGCCCGGCCGACTGATGGTGAGAGCAGCGGTTCATGCACGTTGCAGAGAAAGTTGAATTCCAGTTGGCCAGCCGGACGGGCTCGCGTATACTACGTAGTAATCAGCATATTTCGTGCGTCGTCTGGACATGGGTGTGTGGGACGGACCCACATGCGTTATGCATGAAGGCCGCGATCTCGGAGGACTTGTCGCCATGAGGACTTCGTCAACTCGCCGATCTGGGATGATCGTCCGGTTTGGTATCGCAACGCTCGCTTGCTTCGGTCTTGCTTGCAGTTCGACTCACGCGACGGTGGCGACGCAGGCCGCTTACGAATGGTCGAACGTTCGAATCATCGGCGGCGGATTCGTTACGGGCATCATCTACCACCCGACGGCGCGTGATGTCGTGTATGCCCGGACCGACATGGGTGGCGCGTATCGCTTTGACGAACCGTCGCAGAAATGGGTCCCGCTCACCGACTTCCTGACCGACTATCAGCAACTGGGGATCGAGACTCTCGCGCTCGACGCGCAGAACCCCGACCGCGTCTACCTCGCGATCGGCAGCGAGGCGGCCGCCTGGGCGGGCAACGGGGAGTTTCTTCGCTCAAATGACCGCGGGGCGACGTGGGAGCGCTTCCCGCTGCCCTTTAAGTGCGCCGCCAACTGGGGCGGTCGATCCATCGGCGAACGCCTCGCAGTCGACCCCAACAATGCCGACACGCTCTTCTTCGCGAGCCGCTATGCCGGCCTTTGGCGCAGCAACGATCGCGGAACCATATGGCAGAAGGTCGATTCCTTCGAGGTGAACGTCGACGACAAGCCCGCGAATCTCGGCATCGTCCTGTTCGACGCGACAAGCAGCCAACCCGGTCGACCGACGCCCACCCTCTACGTCGCAACCACCACTCAGACGACCCTGCCCAGCATCTACCGAAGCGATGATCACGGCGCTACATGGACGCCTCTCGAAGGCCAGCCGCCCGCGCTCGTGCCGCACCACATGAAGCTCGCCGCCGACGGAACACTCTACATCACATACTCCAACAAGGACGGCCCGAACGGGATCGGTGACGGGGCCGTGTGGAAGCGGTCGCCCGACGGCGTCTGGACCGACATCACGCCCGTGCGCCCACGCGTCAACGGCGAGCAGGGCTTCGGCTACGCGGGACTCGCGCTCGACCCTCACGACCCGCAGATCGTTGTCGTCAGCTCCATCTGCAGGTGGGCCGCCAAGGACGATCTCTGGCGCACCACCGATGGCGGCGCGACCTGGCGAAGCGTCTACCACACTGCAGAGATCGACAAATCCCTCGCGCCGTTCACCAACCGCGCGCACTGGATGGGCGACGTCGAGATCGACCCGCACCGCTCTGATCGCCTGATGTTCACGACGGGCAACGGCATCATGCGGACCGACAACCTCAGCGCCGTCGATCGCGGTGAACCGGCACGCTTTGTCATCGGCGCCGATGGTATCGAAGAAGTCGCCGTGCTCGACCTCATCAGTCCGCCCGAGGGCGCGCATCTGCTCAGCGCGATGCGTGACATCGGCGGATTCCGTCACGAAGATCTCTCGGTCTCGCCGCCCTCGGGCGACTACAAGAACCCGCGTGTCGGGCAGGTGAACGCACTCGACTTCGCTGAGTTGCGGCCCGAGCTGGTCGTGCGAGGGAATCGCGGCAACGAATATCTCGCGCTGTCGACCGACAACGGCGTCTCTTGGGCGCCCATCCCGCTCCCCCCCACCAACGGCCGGGTCATTCATGCGTCGGACGTCGCGCTGACCGCCGACGGCTCGGCGCTGCTGGTGAAGCCTGCCGATCAACCCGTGTTTGTCACGATCGATCGCGGCTCGACATGGCAGCTCGCTCAAGGTTTGCCGCCCGAGACGCGGCATGTCTGGTCCGACCGGGTCGATCCTCACATCGTCTACGCGCTGAGCATCAACGTCCCGCGTGCGCCGCGCGATGCGCAACGCAACACGACCAACGAGACCCTGCCCGCTGGATCGAAAACAATCGAGTTCTATCGAAGTGTCGACGGCGGCGCGACGTTCACGCCCGCGGCGCTACTCCCAGGCGTCGACCACCTGCGCAACCCGCGCGCCGTCTTCGGACAAGCAGGCCATTCGTGGGTGCCTGCCGACCGGTGGGGCCTCTGGCGCACCAACGACGCCTTCAACACGATCGAGAAGGTCGCAGGTGTCACCACCGCCGAAAGCGTCGGCTTCGGCAAAGCCGCACCCGGAAGCGACTACCCCACGATCTTCATGACGGGCGTGATCAACGGCTGGTACGGCGTCTACCGCTCCACCGACGCAGGACGCACCTGGGTCCGACTCAACGACGGAGGCAACCGCTGGGGCAACCTCTGCTTTGCCACCGTGGGCGATCCGCGCATCTTCGGACGCGTCTACATCGGCACCAACGGGCGCGGCATCATCATGGGCGAGCCCGCATCGAGCGATTCCCCTCGATGACCAGAACACTCCGCCAGAACACTCCGGAGGTCCGAAGAACCATCAACCTTCCCCGTCGACCATCGAGCCGGTGCATCATGCAGCCGAGCAGCATCGCCTGCCTCGTGCGCCTCTGAACATCTGGTATTCCAAACCTCCCTATGAATGGCACAAGGTATTGCCCGTGAGCAATGGTGTATTGCCCGTGAGCAACGGTCCCATGGGCGGGATGGTGCTCGGCGGACTTCTCGACGAGCGCGCTCAGTTCAACGAACACATGCTCTGCTCGGGTGAATACACCACCGGTGGGATGGGCAACTATGCGCCGCTCGGCGACCTGCTCATGACCCTTCCGCACACGCATCCCGATGCCGCCTGGTACGACCGGGAGTTGAGTTTTGTCGAGTCGAACGAGGGATTCAGTGTGGATGAATTCATCTGCGTCGTCGCAAAAGCATCAGGCCTGCGATGCCTGAGACAGCGATGGCGGTGGTGGGTTCGGGAACGACGACCGTGATCGTGCCCGAGATGAATTGAAGCCCGTCGTTCGTCGTGATCTCGCCGAGCTCATTGATGCCGAGCGTCAGGGGTGCTTGCGGAATGGGCGGGATGAAATGCGTGACCGTGTAAACGCCGACGGGCGCGTTAGCGGCGAGTGTGAGTTGGAGGCTGCCGAGCGGATAGGTGCCTACGGCGGGCAGGCTGGTCCCGAAGGGAGAAGAACTTGAGATTTGAAGTCGATTGGCGGGCAGGTTCGCGCCGATGGAGGGGTTCTGAACCGGTGTTGAGTTGCCCAGCAGATCCGCAACCGACAGCCCGTTGGTCGAAAGGAGTCCGGAGAGGCCCGCGGACGGTCCGAAATCAAGCGGCAGATTGTACGAGACGGCCGTGACCGGCAGGTCATCGCCAGGCGTGAGGCTTGCCACGTTCAGCGTGATCGGGAACGCGAAGCTCACCGGCGCCGGGCCGCTCAAAACGGTGATGTCGGGCAGGTCGAAAGTGAAGACCGGCGCGCCACGCGTGACGGATGAAGCGGCTGCCGACAGAGTGATGGCGGCGAGTGCCGCGAGTTTGATCGATTGACGCATTGCAGTTCTCCCAAAAATTCAGACGAAGCTGGATCGGTAACGAGCCGACACAGCCGATGTGTTTGAAACAAAAGGTCGGGACACACAGATCTCGACCGACGCGTAGTGGAAACAAGCCCGCATTCACATAAGGCTTGATAAGGTGGCTTGGGGTCTTGAGCGGCTCAGAGTCGAAACACGCTGTCACGCCGAGTGATCGATCCACATGCCGGGCGGTCGATACCCATTTGACGACCGACATCTATCCATCGATGCATGTCGACCGATGTCGCGCGGACCCGAAGAGCCATCCGTTGCAGTCCGCTTCCGGTGTTCGTCGAGAACCGTCCATCGAGCCAGGCAATTTGCCAAGGCAATTCGATGGCCGAAGCGATCATTGATGTGTCGAGCGATACGCGTACTTGAAGGTGAGATGGCTCATTCGACCGAGCGTGAAATGGGGAGTCCCCGGTTTACGATCAGCGATGTATCGATGGTGCATGCTTCATGCACCAAAACGATTTCGCACCCCTGATTCATCTCATGCAAGCCGCTTCACGCAAACGACCATCTGTCTTGGACCGGCCCAGGATCCGTCCTCGATCGGCTGTGGCCCTGCGACCCGAACGTCGCGCGGAACCGAACATGACACCGTTTGGGTTCTAGCGTGTTTGATTGGTTGCCTGCCACGATCCGATGGGTCTGTCGCATTTGCATCGGTCTCGAACGACCGCTCCGGCGGTAAAGTCCGCCTTGCTGACTGAAAGGGCGTGTCTATACATTCTGACCCATACCACTTTCACTCGCGGGCAACCGGCCCCGTCTCTCCTTCTGAGGGGGGCAGTGTAACAACTCGTCAAGCGGCCATCAATACAAAAACAAGATAAAATCAAGTTTGTTGATTCTGGGGTGCGGGACAACGGGCATCAGGCCGGTTCTCGAAACTGCCGGCGTCGACATCGGAATGCAATTCTCGTCTTCGACAGCATTTGTTTCGGGAACATGAGTGCAAGCTTTCGCGAAGGCTGACTCTGTCGATGCGGTTGAAGCATCGAAAGGGCAACAGGCAGCGCCTAAGCGGATCGCGGATGTTCGATCAGGGTGGCGTGATAAAGTCTGTATCCCATCGATCTGACCGTAACAAGAGAAGTTGAGGCGGCCCCGAGTTTTCGTCGCAGGGCGCAGATGTGGCTGTCGAGTGTTCGGTGCAACTCTTCAGATGTCTTGCGTGGTCCGTGGACGGCTTCGTAGAGGCCCTGGCGTGACACGATGGCTTGGTCAGCCTGCGCGAGTGCACGGAGGATCGAGAGCTCGATGGCGGTGGCTCGGATGTCAATGCCGCTCACGCGGACTTCTTGCCGATGCAGGTCGATGACGATGGGGTCGTCGACCGAGTCGGCCGGAGAAGATCTGATTGGCGTGCTTCGGCCGGGCCTTGCCCGTGACTTGCCCGCCGGTGCGTGAACTTCCCCGGAATCCGCGTCTGTTTGGCGATTCTTCGGCAGATCGCGAACGCGACGAGATATGCGCAACGCGAGCAACCGGGCGGGATGTTGTATGTCGAAGCACTCATCGAGACCGGCCTCGAGTAGCCGGACGGCCGCCTGATGGCTATACGAACCTATCGCGATGATCGCCGGGCGGGACCCATGATTCGTGCTCTCGGACAGAATCTCAAGTACCGCCTTGGGTTCGAACCCGACAGCGACGATCACATCAGATCCACGAAACTGCGCGCCCTGGGCGAGCGGGACGATGCTGACCGTATAGCCCTCATCAATGAGGGGGGCGATCCACGCACAACTGGCGTGCAGTGTTTGCCCGCCCGTGCAAAGCACCACGACCCGGGCGAACCGTGCCAAGGTGCTCTGCATCGAATCTTGTCTCGCAGCCGGTTGCATGTCTTCTTCGCTTCACGTTTGCCCGACCGATGCACCTCTTCCCCCACATCCACTCAAGCCCAAGCTTAGCCCATACGCACAAGTCTGAGAAGATATCACATTCACCCGTGGAAAAGTCTTGACCCCGCCGCGTTAAGATGCAATATAGATTCGCTCAAAATGGAATTCTGGGCAAAACCTGCGGCATGGTCTGATGCGGGATCGAATGTGATGAACCGCGACAGCGGGCGGAAGCCTGTTTTTTCGTTGACACGGCAATCGATGCCCCGATAATTTGGGCGTCGCATCCAAGGGGACCAATGGGGAAATCAAAGGCAAAATCGTTGATGAAGCTCGCGTGTGCGGGCGTGACGCGAAATCGTTACGGCATGTGGGAGACCCGTTTGTATGAGGTCTTGCACTCCGGCGAAAAGCGGAGCGTCCTGATTCTGCTGAGCGAGTCTTGTGCAAACGGCCCGACTGCGTCACAGATGGCAGCGATCGCACAGGTAACCCAGGATTTTGCCGTGATTTTTGACCGCGTGACGTCGGCTGCGCTTCAGTTTTCCTCACTGGACGCCTCACACGCATCGAAGCTGCGACTGGTGCATCTCCATGTCGCCATCGCAGAACGTGACGGACTGGCGGCTGTCGGCTTTGAGTTCGACTGCGACTGGAACCCCGAGGCCGGAGTCGGCATCTTGACCCACGACGGCCAACCCATTCTCGCCGGCCAAGCCGACGTCGCTTGCCTCGAATGGAAAGCCAGTCAGGCCCTGACCACCCTCGCCGCGTCCAAGCAACAGGCTTGACCACCGCCGGCCCCCCCCAATCGCAACCGAGGGGAGAAATTCGGGCGGACACTCCAGCGCAATCCGAGCAAACCGGGCCTCCGCAACCCACCCACGAATTAACACAAAATTGAGATTGAATATAGATTTGCAAGTCGTTACGCTCTCGGCGGTCAGTGGAAGACAAGACACATCAGGGGAACTTGAGGGGTTCACGGATTTGATAGAGCCCAACACCTGACGGATCGCGACGGCTATGCCAAGGGCCCCAGGCCCTGCCGATGCGGTCTGATCACGATGCGCCTGCAATTCGCCGCTTCGTGTGTGTGAGCGCTGGGAAAGCACTGCCGATTGACGTGAGGTCCGCTCAAAACACGTCAGTCATCCGAATGAACCTTTCCAAGCCAATGCATCTTTGTGCCCCGAAACGGGCGGCTGGATCCAAGTGAACTGAAACAACCAAAAACTCTGAAGGATCTGAAGTAAAGCGGGACTCTCGGATCGCGAGTCTGCGGAAAACAGATCTGGTTTCGCGTCGAAATCAAGAAGTGCGAGATCAGGAAGCGTTGGAACAACAACAAGATGCCGAATCCATCCAAGCTGCAACCGTTCGCAGGACATGGATAGGCCCAGGGAGAAATGAAAATGAGTCGTCAATCTGCCAAGCGTTCGATGAATCGTGCGGTCGCGACAGTGCTGGAAAATCTTGAGGCCCGTCGACTGCTGACAGCAGGGAATCTGGAGGGTTCTGGGACACGCGACATCCTCGGCATTGACGAAGCCCGAGGCATTGCCTCAAACCCGGCCAACGACATCTTCGTGGCAGGACAGGCGTCGAACCGCTTCGGTGTCGCCAAGTTCAACGCATCGGGTGTGCCGGTTTCACACCAATCCGCCGTGATCGGATCCGGCGCGCAGGCGAGCGCTGTCGTGGCGAGCAACGCAACGGTTTACGTCGGCGGACTTGTCGGAACGAGCAACCTGAACTTCGCCATTCAGCGATTCGATGCCGCAACGCTGGCCACCGTCGGATCCGTGGTCACCACCGATTTCTCCGGCGGCACCGATCGAATCCGAGCGATGCTCCTTCTGCCGGGCAATCGATTGCTGGCGGTCGGTGAGTCCTCGGACAACTTCGCACTTGCGATGTATGACGCTACGTCGCTGTCGCTCATCCCGAGCTTCGGAACCGCTGGCCGACAGGTCATCCCGTCCGCCGCCATTGATACGGTCGGCGGGGTCGTCTTCGATGCCGGCAGCGATCGGATCGTCCTCGCAGGTTCGACGGCCGGCGTCTTGACGCTCCGCGCCTTCAACGCCACGAACGGATCAGACCTCGCAACCTACTCCACCTCCATCACAGCGTCGGCAGCGGGCATTCAGTTGAGCGGGCCCGACTTCGTGGTGGCCGCCAACGACGGATCGTCCGCGCAGATTGTGAAGGTCGCCGGATCCCTGTCTTCGCATACCGTCAGCGCCCCAACTTCAGGCGATGCGACAGGTATCACGGTTCAGCCGCACGACGGACGCATCGCCATCAGCGTCAACGATGGCATGACGCAGAAACTCGTCCGATTCAACACGGACCTGAGCTTCGATTCGTCAGACCTGCTTGATGGGGCGGGCGCCGTGGGCATACCCGCCGGCACGACCGCGACTGCCGGGCTGATCCAGCTCTCGACATCTTCCACAAGGCGGTTGGCCGTCGCGACCTCGACATCGTCCGACGACTTCGGTCTGACCCTCTTCGACGCTAACGTCGATCCGATCGTCGGCACCAACGCAAGCCCGATCAACGTGTCGGCGGGCGGTACACGCGTGCTCAACGCCACGCTCCTGCAAATCACCGACGACGATGACAGTCTCACCAGCGGATTCGTCTTTACCGTCACGCAACTCCCATCCGGCGGCACCCTGACCAAAGCCAGCGTCCCACTCACCGTCGGCGGAACGTTCACACAAGCAGACATCGACAACGGCTTGATCGCTTACAACAACACCAGCGGCACGACCGACACCTTCACATTCACCGCCACAGACAGCTTCGGCGGCGATGTCGGCGGCCTGACTCCCGCTGCGACAACCGTGACGTTCAACATGACCGTCCCATCCACAACATGGGTCGATGACAACTGGGACATCCTCACCGATCTAGGCGCATCAGGACTCAGCAACGGCGATATCGTTGCCGATACCGGCACAGCCGAATGGAACACAAGCGTCCCGACCCTCGTCTTCGGCGTGGATGCGTTCAGCAGCATCAACGATGCCATCGCTGCCGTCGGCACCGCTGGAACGACGAATGTCCTCTCAGGTCAATACTCAGAGTTCGTCACCGTCAACAAACCCATCTCGATCGCCGGACCGAATGCGTCTCTTTCGGGCAACAGCGTCGCACGCATGGCCGAAGCAGTCGTCGTTCCGCCTTCCAACAATGTCACCACCGGCGTGCTGATGGATGTCACGGTCGCAGGCGTGAGCATCCGAGGTCTGACACTCGATGGCGATAACTCCTCCGTCAGCGGCGGGGTTGCCATCAACGGCGTTGACGTGAATGCCAACACCGGCGTACGCGGACGATTCGGCGGACTTACCGTTGGTCAAAACATCATTCGAAACTTCTCCGGAAATGGCGTGCAATTGACGAGCTTCGACTCGACAACGCCCAACGGCAACAACATCGTCAGCGAGAATCTCATCGACAATATGGCCGCCGACGGACCGAGCTTCTTCGGTCGCGGTGTTCTGATTCAACAAAACGCCTACGCCAGCGTCACCGACAACGTGATCTCCCGCGCACGAGCGGGCATTCAAACAAACAATCACTGGCTCGCAAATCCCGGCGCGCCCGCGGTCATCAGTGGAAACTCGGTCACCTACAACGTCCGCGGTATCTTCCACAACCTGCAGTATCAGGACGCTTCCCCGTTCACGATCAGCAACAACACGATCACCGCCGGCCCCGGTGCCGTGGTGGGCAGCGGCGGGTTGCAAGTCTTCTCCATCCAATCCTCCGTTTCCACCACACTCTCCAACAACTCCATCGTCGGCGGAACCTACGGCATCCAGCTCTGGAACCTCCCCACCACGAGCACGGTCAGCGTGTCAGGCGGAACCGTCACCAACGCGGGCATCGGCCTCTGGGTCACCAACAGCGACCCGTCATTCGGCTCGGCCTCCGCAACCACCGCCGCAGTCTCGGGCCTCACCATCAGCAATGCATCGGTCGCGGGCGTTCGCGTCGATGGACAAACCGGCTCAAACAGCGTCTCGCTCGCCGTGAACGATCTGACCATCAACGACGGCCCGGTGGGCATCGATGTCAACGGCGCTCTCGCCTCGCTGGTGGGCAACACGCTTGGCGATACGGTGTTTGAGGACCAGACCTCACAGTATCTCACCCTCCGCAACGCGGCCCATTTCGGGACGATCGTGAGCGCCGGACTCGCAACATTCGACGGCCTGCTCGGCAATAGCGCGGGCGCTCCCCTCGAAGATAAAATCATCCACAAAATCGACGACGCAGGCGTCGGCCTCGTCGAATGGGTCGACGACACGATCTTCGTCACCGATACCGCTACACCAACACCCAACAACAACGACTACACACGAATCAATAACGCCATCTACGCAGCCAGCAACGGTTACACCATCAACCTTGTCGGCTCCTTCGATTGGGTCGAATCCCACGCCGCCTCCAGTTGGGCAACCGGAAGCGACTACAACCCCACCACCACATCCGACAACTTCAGAATCAAAGTTCCAGGCGGCCTCTCCAACATCACCCTCACCGCTCCCGGTGGACTCGGTACCGCAACCGTGCAAGGACCCGGCGACCTTGCCACCACAAATTTCGAGGCTTTTCTACGATTCGATGGCGGCTCAAACAGCTCCAGTGACAACCAAAACTGGACCATCTCCAACCTAACACTGCTCGACTTCGACCTCGCCATCGCAATGTTCAACAGCAGTGCAGGCGGCGATGCCTTCAACAACACCAGCATCACCAACAACTTCATCCGCGTGCCCGCAGATCTCAACGCCGTCGCCGCACCCGCTGACGTCGGGCAGAATATCGCCATCCATTATTCATTCGGTTCCAACCAAACCATTTCCGACAACACAATCCAGATCGTCGGTTCCGGCGCAAGTAACGGATCAAACTTCTCCTCCTCAGTCGGCTTGCAGTCCAACACTTCCGGTGGAGCCGTCTATGACGGCCTTCTCATCGATAACAACACCATCAACGTCACCGGAACACTGAATGCCCAACCCTCTGTCGTCCTGGGAATCTTCGAAAACGCCCACGGACACACGAGTGATATCACCGTCAGCAACAACGCGTTCAACAATCTCACCGGACCGAATGCGACAACCAACCTGATGCGCGCCTTCCGCGTGACATCCCACTCCAGCAACTCCACCAGCGTCCAGTATCTCAACAACAGCGCTGTCGGTGCGAACATCGCCTTCCAATGGCTCGCCGGATCCAACTTCATCGCAAACGCCCCCGTCATCCTCTCCAATAACCTGATCAGCAACGCCAACACCGGTTACCTCATCCAATCCAACGGATCGGCCGTGATCTCCAATGGCTCGATCTCGGGCGCATCGGGAGTCGGTGTAGACATCACAGTCGGATCACACGCAACGGTCAACGGCGTCTCGCTCCAGAACCTCGACATCGGAATTCGGGTCGCCGGCTCCGCAAGCATGAGCGGCAATAACTTCAACGCCGGCACCGACAACGGTACCGACATTCAACTTCTTGGGTCGGCGGGCACGACCACCATCGGTGCAGGCAACTCATTCGGCGGATCCAACTACTTTATCGATAACGCCAGCACCAACGCGTTCGATCTGACCAGCTACACCCCGGCCAATTTCGAAGGCCTCAATGCTTCCGTCCTCTCCGACGCGTTCACGATCGAAGACCGCCTTCGCCATGCACTTGACCTCTCGTCCGCAGGACTGATCCGCGTCCAAACCGGGCAACTCTTCATCACCAACCCCGGCACAGGACTCACCGACGAATCCATCCAAAACGCCGTCGATGCAGCATCCAGCGGAGATACCCTTTTCATCCAGGGCGGAACCAACCCACATGCCCCGACCACTGTCTCGGCCAATCCCGTCGCAGGCTATCCGGGGCAACTCGTCAACATCACCAAGACACTGACCCTTCAAGGTGTCAGCAACCCGATCATCTCCTCCGCGTCCGCATCCGCCTCTGCAAGCCCCGGCCGCGCGCTGTTCAATGTCGCAGCGCCCAACGTCACCTTCAAAGACCTCCAACTCGAAGTCGACCGCACCAAAACCCAAGTCGGCATCCAAGCCTTCGAAAACTTCGCAGGACTCAACATCGACAACCTGCTCATCCGTGCCCAAGGCGGCTCACCCGGCACCCAATACCAACCGCCCGCACTCGTCGGCTCATCTCCGCCCAGCTCCGCTGGCGTCTTTGTCTACAACCTCAGCGGCACAGGCGCACCCGCTGTCACTGTGAAGGATTCCGAAATCGTCCACGGAAACCATCCCACCGCTCCAACTCTCACCGATCCCTTCTTCCTACGCCCACTCTCGCTCTGGGGCGTCTCCGCTAACATCACCAATAACCTCCTCACTGGCACCGGCGCCGATGCTCAACTCGTCAACCTCGGCACCTCCACCATCACCGGCAACACCATCCCGTCCGCCGGCATGACGCTCGTCGGTCGACAAGCCGGAGCTACCGTCACGCTCTCCAGCAATACCTTCGATCAACCCGATGCCGGCCCATTCCCCACCGCATCGCTCATCATCCGCGACGTCCAAGTCGATGATGCGGGCGGCGTAATCGTCCAAAACAACACCTTCACCAACGTCCGCAGCAACCGTCCTGCCATCATCAGCGGACGCAGCCAAGACATCACGATCGCCAACAACACCTTCAGCGCCGCCAGCGGTGCATCGAACTTCTCCTACATCAACATCGCCTCCAGCTATCCGACCTCAGGCATCGTGTCGCCCGGCAGCAACTCGGTGACAATCCAGGGCAACACCTTCGGCGCGGGCAACGGCACCTCACTGCTGTTCGAAAACGGCGTCGCCGGCTCAACGTGGGGCCCGATCAACGTCGGCGGCGCAGGCGCAATGGCCAATACGTTCAACAGCGGCCTGGCAGAGTTCATCCGACTCGCAACCACCAAGAGCACCTACAACGCCGGCGCAACCAACCTGCCTTTTGATATCGATCTCAACATCACCGGCAACCAGTTCGATGTCGGCTCAGGGCCAGAACGACCCGATGCCCTCTCCTGGACCGCAGCTGACAGCTTCGCACTCGAAGCCAAAGCGTTCCACAAGATCGACAACGCCGCAGTCGGCCTGCTCACGTGGGTGGCCAACACCCTCTTTGTCGTGCCCGTCTCTTCACCCTCCGCCTCCACCAACGATTACACCGTCATCGCCAATGCCCTCGACATCGCCCAAAACAGCTGGACCATCCAACTCGGTAAAAACGGCCCCGATGCCACCTTCAACTGGAACGAACCCAACGCGCTGGCAAGCTGGGAATTGGGCAACGACGCCTCCGCAAACACCGACGACGACTGGTCCGCACTCATCCGATCAGGTCTCACCGGCCTGACCATCACCGCGGCACTCGCCGATGCAATCTCCATCCAAGGCGCAGGCGATCTGACCACCACCGCGCTCGAAGCCGGATTCCTCGCCTACCTCGGCGGATCGAATGCCAATCTCACCATCGAAAACTTCAAGATCCAAGGCATCGATAACGCCATCGGTCTCTATGCCGGCAGCGGTTCAAACTTCAGCGGACTGACCATCCAGAACATGCACATCGTCGTGCCCGCTGACAACGATACCGAGCCGAGCGACTTCCAAAACATCGGCATCCACTACGGACTGGGCCAAAACATCAGCATCGTCAACAACACGATCGACTTCGTCGGCTCAGGCACTGACCCCGATGCACAAAGCGTCGGCATCCAATCCAATACACACGGCGGAAACAACTACAACGGCCTCAACATCAGCAACAACACCTTCAACGTCCTCAACCCCGGCAGCGAAGGAATCCTCGGACTCTGGGAAAATGGCCACGCCCACGCTTCCAACATCACCGTCGAAAACAACACGTTCAACGGCGACGCCCGCGCCGATTCCACTGCCATCCTCGTCACATCACACTCCGGCGCTTCAACAACCGTCGAATACAAGAACAACACCATCAACGCATTCGAAACCGGCATCGAATGGCTCGAATCCTACGCCAACACACCGCAGAACTACTCCGGAACCAACGCCGTCAAACTCACCGGAAACACCATCTCCGCCTCCGGTACCGCTATCAAGATCGGCGGAATCCAAGCCAAGGCCGACCTGGTCAACAACAACTTCAACTCCGGCACCGACAACCAGACCGACCTCTTCATCGCCTCCGATTCCGGCATGATCACGTTCGGCGCGGGCAACCTGTTCGGCGGAGATCAGTACTTCATCAACAATGAATCCGCACAGTCGATCGACCTGACAAGCTACAACATCAGCAACTTCGAAGGCCTCGATAAGGCCTCGCTCGCCGACGCGTTTGAAATCGAAAACCGACTACGCCACGCACCCGACCTCGCGTCGGCGGGCCTGATTCGTATCAACACCGGCCATGTCTACGTGACCACGCCCGGCGCCGAAATCGGCGTGAGCGACGAAACGATCCAACGCGCCATCAACGCCGCCAGCGCCGGAGATACCGTCAACGTCCAGGACGGTACCTATGTCGAACAACTCGACATCACCAAAGATCTCACAATCGACGGCCAATCACGCACAGGCGTCATCGTCAAAGCGCCCGCGACACTCGGACTGGGCAACAGCTTCACCTACGGACAGGTGCGTCAACCCGTCGTCGGCATCCGATCCAATTCGACCGTCACCCTCCAGGATCTCACCGTCGACGGCGACGGACGCGGTGGAGCTGTGGTCAGCGGAAATGACTTCCTCGGCATCGGTGTTCACAATTCCAATGCCACCATCGACAACGTCACCGTCACCGGCGTCCGCGACAGCACGCTCAACGGCATCCAACGCGGCCGGGCGATCTTCGTCGGAAACAACTCCGGCCTGCCCCGATCCATCGAAGTCTCCAACAGCTCCATCCTCGATTATCAGAAAAACGGCATCGATGTTCGCGGCGCGAACATCACCGTCGACATCAACAACAACCAAATCACAGGCGCCGGCGCAACCCCGCTCATCGCCCAAAACGGCATCGTCCTGCTCGATGGTGCCGGCGGATCCATCAGCAATAACGATGTCTCAAGCCATCGATACACCGGCGCGGGCACAGTCTCGACGGGCATGCTGCTCTGGAACGCTCCCTCGGGAACGACCATCAGCAACAACACCATCTCGTCCAACGACGTCAGCCTGACGATCGAACAATCCAGCATCGTCGGCGTGACCAGCAACTCAATCACCGCCAGCGATATCGGCGTCCGAGTCAGCGGTGCCGCTCAGGCAACGCTCACCGGCAACAATTTCAACGCGGCCGGCGATAACAAGACCGACGTCCGCATCAACAGCACCGCCGGCACGGTGACGCTCGGCGCGGGCAACCAATTCGCCGGGGATGATCTGTTTATCGACCTCCGCTCGACGCAGAACATCGACCTCGCATCACTCGGTTATGACGCAGCCAACTACGAAGGCCTAAACCCCGCCAGCGTCGCTGACGCATTCGGCATCGAAGACAAGATGAACCACCGACTCGATGTCGGTAACACCAGCGCCGGTCTGATCCGAGTCGTCAACGGCCAACTGTTCGTCACAACACCCGGAAGCGGCGTGACGAATGAATCAATCCAAAACGCAGTCGACGCCGCCACCGCAGGCGAAACCGTCCACGTTCAAGCAGGCACATACGTCGAAAATGTCGTCGTCAACAAGAATCTCTCGCTTCTGTCCGAAAGCGGCCGTTCTGCAACCACCATCCAGGGCATCAGTGGTGTCGGCGCGTTAGGCACGCTGCTCGTCACCAACAACACAACTTCCTTCAACCTCGGCTCGGCGACGGGCAACGGATTCACCGTCATCGGCATCGACAACAACACCCCGGGCCTCGAAGCCGCAGCCGTCTACTTCCAAGGCGGGCACAGCGGGGCGCAGATCCGACACAACGACATCCGCGCCAACGGCGACGTCGGGCTGCTCACCGAGTTCAACCTGCCAATCACCAACTTCATCATCGACAACAACATCTTCTCAGGTCAGACCTTCCTCGGAGCCAACCCCGCCGGCGTCGGCTTTGGTGCACAGTTCACGCTCCCCAACGTCCCGCGACAACTCGTCGTCATCGGATCCGGCGCGGGGACCACCAGCACCGCCAACATCCAGTTCACCAACAACCAGATCACCGGCACCGCCGGCGGAATGAGCGTGACCGACAACGCCGGCAACCCGATCAGCCCGACCGAACAAGGTAACGGTCTTGTGACCATCGACGCGATCGGCTCGACCCTCACCAGCAACACCTTCAGCGGCACGACCACCCGATTCGGCACGAGCCTCCGCGCACGCGGGGCCAACAACACCATCAGCAACAATACGTTCAACAGCTCGACCATGGGCGCCGCGACGACCGAGCTGTTCATCCAGCGCGCGGGCAACATCATCAGCAACAACACCTTCACCAGCAGCGCAGGCGTCGCGATCGATGTCGCGGGCAACGTGTCGCCGAACACCGGCGGGGCGACGATCAGCAACAACACCATCGACGTCGCCGGCATCGGCATCCGCACGAATGCCAACACCTCCACAGTCGTTCGCGGCAACAATCTCAACGGAAACGCCATCGGCGTGCTGGTGGCGGGCGGAACCGTCGACCTCGGCACGACGCTGGACGCGGGTAACAACAACTTCACGGGTTACACCTCGCCCGCGACGTCATCGAGCGGTGCGATCGTCGTCACATCGAACGACAGCCTCGCCGGGCCACAAGGCTCGCCGCTCGATGTCCCGGCCTTCGGCAACCTCTGGGCAACGCCCACACCCACGGGCATCGAGAACGTCATCTTCCACGACGCCGACGACTCGGCACGTCGCTTTGTCGACTACGCCGGACTCACGCTCGTCAACGCCAACGTCGTCGAAACCTCCATCAACGAAAGCGGCCTCGCAACCTTTGACATCAGCTTCACCAACGACCCGCAGGCACACACGCTCGTCATCGACTGGGGCGACGGAACGATTCAAACCGTCAACCTCGCATCCGGTATCTTCAGCGCAAGCCTCACACACACCTATGTCGACGACAACCCCACCGGAACCGCCAGTGACAACTACACGGTCTCCTGGACACTGACCGATTCCTCACTGCCGGTCGCGGGCACCTTGAGCGGCTCTGATTCGCTCGTGGTCAACAACGTCGCTCCAACACTCACCATCACGTCGATCACCGCTTCCATCAATGAAAACAACCTCGCCACGCTCGTCGCCAACGTCGTCGATCCCGGCACGACCGAAGTCTTTGCATTCGAAATCGACTGGGCCGATCCGAACAGCCCCGGCGTCACGACCATCCCGGGCCTCCTCAGCTCGGCTTCAGCCAGCGGAACAGTCGGCAACACCAGCTACGCATGGAACCACCTCACACGCCAGATCACACTCACGCACATCTACTCTGACGACGGCATCACCTCGGGCAACGCCACCGCATTCGACGTCTCAAGCGTCACGCTAACGGTGCGTGACGATGACCTCGGATCGGATTCGAAGTCGACCGACGTAACGGTCAACAACGTCGCTCCGACCTCGCTCGCAGTCACGCCGGACGTGGGCAATGTCTACAACGAAGGCAACCCGATCAGCTTCACGCTGTCGGCCAGCGACAATCCCGCCGACGTGCTCGGCTACTCCTGGTCGGTCAGTGGGCCGGGCCTGCTCGCCCCGATCACCGGAACCGGCGCACTGGTGACGTTCACGCCGCTTGATAACGGCGTCTACACCATCAATTACACCGTGACCGATGATGACACCGGCGTCGCGTCCGCAATCTATACCGTCCCCACCGTCGGCAACGTCGCCCCGGTCCTGACCGGCATCAATGTCTCGCCGACGACGCTGAACGAAGGATCGTCCATCACGATCACCGGAACCTACACTGACATCGGGTCGGCTGACTCGCACACGCTCGACCTCGACCTCGACGGCGATGGCGCTTTTGAGATCACCGGCGTGGTCATCAGCGGCGGATCGTTCAGCTATACCCACACCTATACCGATGACAACCCCACCAGCACCGCAAGCGATCCGCGCCACATCAAAGTCCGCGTTCGCGATGATGACGGCGCTCAAAGCAACGAACTGTCGCAGTCGGTGACCGTCAATAACGTCGCGCCCTCGCCGACCATCACGGGCATCCTTGCCGGCGACGAAGGCTCTTCGTTCAACTTCGGTTCAACAGTGGTCGATCCGGGCACCGACACCTTCGATTATCTCTGGACGGTGACGAAGAACAGCCTGCCCTACGCCGTGGTGGGCAACACAAGCGCGACCTTCAGCTTTGTGCCCGACAACTCAGGTCCGGGCGCGGTTTGGGTGGTCACGTTGCAGGTCACCGACGACGACGGCGGGGTCAACTCGACGAGCCAGACCCTCACAGTCAACGACGTCGCCCCGACGCTCCCCATCAGCCCCGCCGCACAGTCGATCAACGAAAGCACGCTCGCAACCATCACGCTTTCAGATCTGATCGATCCCGGCGTCGGCGATCTGTCTGCGATCCTGAGCCTCAGCGTGACATGGGGCGACGGCAACTTCACCACGCTCAGCCTCGCACAACTGAACCTCCTCCGCGATGGCAATCCGCTGACCACGGTCACCCTCACGCACGCCTATGCAGATGATGCGACCCTGGGAACTTCGTCCGATGTTTACGCCATCGAAGTAAACGTCACCACGTCGAACAAGGGCATCTACAGCAACGTCGGCCCGGCGACGGAAGTGACCGTCAATAACCTGAATCCCGACGGATTCATCTCACTTCCGATCCCGGGAACCCTGCCCGCACTGACCAATCGCCCGGTCGACGCGGTCGGTCTCTTCGATCCGTCTGCCGCTGACCTGGCGACATTGCGATTCGCATTCGGCGTGGAAAGCACGGTCGGCGGAAACGGAATCTTTGATGCGGGCGACGTCGTGTTTGGCGGGCTTACCTGGCTCACCGGAACGACGTCGACAGGTGTCTCACTGCCAGGCGCGAGCTTCCCGTCGGCGGGCACGTATCGCATCTTCGTCCGCATCATGGATGACGACAACGGCTTCGCGGACAAGTCGATCCTCGTCAACGTGAGCCCGCTCAGCTTCCGAGTCTCCAGCTTTGGCTGGACAGACAGCGGATTCGATGTGGTCTTCAACCGACCGTTCAACAAGACCGGTCTGAACATCCACGGCACCGCGCCCTCGGATCTGCTGATCACACGCGATCCCGACGGATCAGGCCCGCTGCCCGCTGAGAGAGTGTTCGGCTCGCTGGTTTGGAACGGCGTCAACGCCGACCGATTGACATTCGTGCGAACCGGCGGCGTGCTGCAACCCGGCACCTATGCCGTCACGATCGTCAGCGGAAGCACCGCGTTCCGCGATCAAATCGGCAGCCCGTCTCCGTTCAGCTTCCTCGACGGCAACAACGACAACGTCGGCGGCGACAACTATGTTGCAACGCCCTACGTGCTCGCTGCGAGCTCAAGCCGCATCGTGAGCTTCGGAAACACCACCGGACTGGAAACCAACCGATTCCGCGACATGTCACGCGGTCCGGGTCAGCCGCTGGCGATCCCTGTGGGTTCCTCCGGTCTGCCGCTGCGAATCAACGATGGCACGGGCGTCGTGAGCTTCGACTTCACGCTGCGATACGATCCGGACCTGCTGACCATCAATGCCCTGACGCTGCCGCCCGGACTTCCCGGCGCGTGGAACATCACAACCAACGTCGTCGCACCGGGCGAGATCAATGTCGCGATCTTCGGCGATACGCCTCTGACCGCCGGTGCTCGGGTCTTCCTCCTCGTGGACGCCACAGTGCCCGCCACGGCGACCTATCGCGACTCTCACGTCGTCCGCCTCGACAACCTGCTCGTCAACGGCGGTGCCATCACCGCGCGAAGCGACCAGATGGTTCACAGCGTCAATCTGCTCGGCGATGCCAACGGCAACGGCAACTACACCGGATTCGACGCCACACTCATCTCGCAGGTGGCGGTCGGTGTGCGAACACACTTCAACGAAGGTGCCAACTTTGCCTACCCGCTGACCGATCCGGTCGTCGTCGCAGACGTCGACGCATCACAGACGCTGACCGCCTTCGACGCGGCACGCGTCAACAGCGAAGCCGTCGGCATCGATGTACCAGAGATTCCCACCCCGCCGCTCTTCGGACGCCTGCCGGTTACGTCCGACGCTCCGTCGGCCTTTGCCAGCCACTCGACCGCCCATGTCCGTGCAGGCCAGTCGTCGATGCTCGCCACCGGCCAGAAATCCACAGCCATGGCATCGACGAGTCAACTGGTCCCGCTCAACGTCCGTCAAGCCGCGATCGCGGGTGCGGCGTCGGCGTTCACCTTCGAGGTGAACTTCGACGCGAGCCGCCTCCGCATCAATCCCACGACGGACCTGCTCGGTACAGAGCTCAGCCGTTCACTCGGATTGACGATCGTCGGCAACCTCATCGCTCCAGGGCGACTCCTGGTCGTCGCCTACGGCGCGCAGATCGGAATGCAAGCCATCGGAACGCTCGTCAATGCCCGCTTCTCATCGATCGATGCCAGCACGACGACCGTTCAAGTGCGCGCAATCCACGAGGCGATGGGCACTCAAGACGCCCTGACGCTGACCTCCGCACACACATTGCGATTCACACGGCTCGCAACACGTGAAGGCGCAACGGCCATGCTCTTCTCCGGCGAGTCGATCCTCTGATCGACTCCCCGCCGGCCGTCGGACAACGGACTGCCTGATCTCACCTCTGGAATGAGCGAAAGCTGGGTTTGGGGTCGATGCGATAAGCGTCGACCCCATTTTCTTGTCGTCATCGCCCATCCCCTCGGCCCTGCAGTAGGATCGGACGCGTATGTCAGGAACATCGCTACCCATCTTTCAGCATCGGCCGACTGCGAGTCTCTATGAACAGCCTCTGCTTACCGCGACCAGACCCTTTCACGTCATGACCAAGCCGATCGGGCCGATCTGCAATCTGGATTGCCGCTACTGCTTTTATCTGGAGAAGGAAAAGCTGTATGAGTCGGAACGAAAATGGAAAATGCCGCAAGATGTGCTGGAGAGCTACATCCGGCAATACATCGCAGCGCAGCCATCGGCTGAGGTGAGCTTCGCGTTCCAGGGGGGCGAGCCGACACTGCTCGGCGTCGATTATTTTCGCAAGGTGGTCGAGCTACAGAAAAAACACGCCGGCGGAAAACAGATCACGACCGCCTTCCAGACCAACGGAACGCTGCTCGATGACGAGTGGTGTGAGTTTCTTGCGCGCGAAAAGTTTCTGGTGGGATTGAGCGTGGACGGGCCTGACAAACTGCACGATGCCTATCGCGTCGACAAACAGGGAAAGCCGAGCTTTGAGTCGGTGTGGCGCGGCTTGAAGCTCCTGAAAAAACACGGAGTCGAATTCAACACGCTGACCGTGGTGAATCGAATCAACTCAAAGGAACCACTCAAGGTCTACAAGTTCTTACGCGAGTTTGGGAGCGGGTTCATGCAGTTCATTCCGCTGGTCGAGCGGAAATACATCGGCGACGAATTGCCGCTCGATTTGGCCCCGCCGGTGGAACCCGGTGAGGAAGCCGATCGCAGTCCGGTGACGGAATGGAGCGTGGAGAGTCGGCAATTCGGAAAGTTTTTGACGACGATCTTTGACGAATGGGTGAGGCGAGACGTCGGGCGGATCTTTGTCCAGACATTTGATGTGGCGCTGGGGAACTGGGTCGGTGCCCCGCCCGGCTTGTGTGTGTTTTCGCCGACGTGCGGGCGTGCCCTTGCGGTCGAACATAATGGGGACGTCTATTCGTGCGATCATTACGTCTATCCGAAATACAAGCTCGGAAACTTCATGGAGACGCCCTTGGCAGAACTCGCCGACTCTGCTTTTCAAGCAAAGTTCGGACAGGACAAGCTCGACGCGCTTCCGCAATATTGCCGTGAATGTGCGGTTCGGTTCGCCTGTCATGGAGAATGTCCGAAGCATCGGTTCATTCGCACGCCATCAGGTGAGCCGGGCCTGAATTATCTGTGTGCGGGTTACAAGCAATTCTTCACCCACGTCGATCCATACATGAAAGTGATGGCAGATCTGCTCAAAAGACGGCAGGCACCCGCATCGATCATGCAGATGATCGAGCGTGGAATGCTGCGATGACGGATCAGCGTCGAAGGAAACCCAGAAAGAACCCGGCCGCAGCAGTCATGCCGGCGGGGAGTCGGGCTTTAATCAGCTCGGAATAACCTTCGACAGTCTGACGAATCCAAGTGGATGAATCAGTCAGACCTTGTTTGATCTTGGGCAGCCAATCGACCCAACCGAGCCAATCGGCCAGCGTGACAAGCGCGATGGCGGTGCCGAAGGTGATGGCCATCGCCTTGATGAATTGTCGGAGCATGAAACCGATGACGAATGCGACGAAGAAGCTCGCGCCCATACGCCAGAGGTGAGGCGCAACGCGATCAAAAAACCAGTGCCTGGATTGCTCGATCGCTTCGCGGGCTTGTTGCTCGGTCAACTCTGCCTGTCCGCCCGGCGCACCTGACGCGCTGCGGATGTCCTCGATACGCACCGACGAAGCCGCATCAAAAGAGCCTCCGCCAAACAGCACGCCGACTCCTCCTACAATGGCGGCGAGAAGCGCGAGCCCGAGCAACCGCCTTTGTAGCGTGCTGAGTCTGCGCCAGGCACCACGCAGCGCGTGTGGAAGCCCACGCCACGCACGCGACGTGCCTGCAAGAGCCTGCGGATCCTTCGAGTCGGGCGATGACGCGTCATGGGGCATGTCAGAATCATATCGTCATCACGCCGGTTACCACCCTCCAGATTCCGCCTATGCGAGTTTGTGTTGCTTGTGTGCGCGAAAGATCCAAACGCAGTTCCGAGCGCGCCAAATCCGTGCGCGAACAAGTCAAAATCAACACTTCGTGTGCCGCTTCTGATCAATCACCAACACCCGAATGAGTCGCGGCGATGGCTCTTTGCGTCGCTTGGATCGTGAAATCACAAAAAAACATCGAAATTCATGGATCGCGCTGCGCAGGTGCGGACGCAGGCGCGCAGCGCGCCCGTTAAGAATGGAGGGATCCGATCGGCGACTGATGCGACAAGGGTTGGCCGAGCGTTCGCACAACGCAGGCCCGACGGTTGACGGTGTGACTGATGCGTGGGTTAGTATGTCGTCATGAATGAATCGATGCCAAACCCGGTGGTGGAGCGGATTCTGATCGAGCGACTGGAATCGCCGATCGGTGTGGATGTGGCAAGGCCGCGCGTGTCGTGGGAGGTGAAGTCGCTGCGTCGGGGTGCGCGGCAGTCGGGGTATCAGATCGTGCTCGGACAGTCGCGCGAGGATGTGATGTCAGGTCGCGGTGAACTGTGGGATAGCGGGCATGTTCACTCGGATGCGTCGCTTGATGTGAGATTGGGATCGGACGAGAAGTTTTCGCTCCCGGACCATGCAAGACTGTGGATCGGGGTTCGCGTGTGGGACGAGGCAGGGCATGAAAGTGCATGGGAGGCGAGTCCGTTCGATAGCGGATTTGTGACTGAGCGATGGAAGGCAAACTGGATCGGATTGGATGAACTGCGCACATCCGCCGAGAATCATCGTGAATCGCCGGAGAGCGTGCTGTTACCGCCTGTGGCTTATCTCAGACGTGGATTTCAGCTTCAGAGAAAACCCGCGCGTGCCACGATTTATATCGCATCGCTCGGCGTGGCCGATACGTATGTGAACGGCAAGCGCGTCACAGAAGATCGATATCCGAGCGGTTGGACCGACTATCAGAAGCGGATCTACTACCGCGCCTATGACGTGAGCGAGCTTCTTCACGCAGGCGCGAATGCGGTCGGCGCGACGCTCGGGGACGGATGGTTCAGTGGATATATCGGTTGGGGAAATCGCCGAGATCATTACGGAAAACATGCGAGGTTTGCGTGCGTGCTGGTGTTGGATCATGCGGACGGAACACGCGAGACGATCTCATCTGACGGGCAGTTTCGCGGCAGCGAGGGGCCGACGAGATCGGCGGACTTCTTGAAGGGCGAGGTGTTTGATGCGCGGATCGATCATCCGGGCTGGAGCGAGCCGACGTTTGATGATCGGACATGGCGGGCCGTGGATGTCGGGACACGCGAGGCGTTTGCATATGACCATGTGCCGGTGCGCTGGCATCCCGCGCCGGCGGTCCGCGCGTTCGAAATGATCGAGCCGACCAACATCACAGAGCCCGCAGCAGGTCGGTATGTGATCGACCTCGGTCAAAACATCGCAGGCGTGGCGCGCATCCGACTGACCGATACAACGCCCGGCCAGCGCGTGGAGATACGTCACGCCGAGCGACTGAATCCCGACGGGACGATCTATACCACCAATCTGCGCAGCGCGGTGTCAGTCGATACATACATCTGTCGAGGCGGGGAAGAGGAAATCTGGGAGCCGAGATTTACGTTCCATGGGTTTCAGTACGTGGAACTGAGTGGCCTGACACGTCCGCCTACAAAGCAAACAGTACGCGGGGTCGCGATCAGCTCGGATATGAGAACCATCGGTGCATTCGAATCATCGGATGCGATGTTGAATCGATTGTTTAAAAACATCTACTACACGCAACGGGCAAATTTCATAGAAGTGCCGACAGATTGCCCGCAGCGAGATGAACGCCTGGGGTGGACAGCCGACGCGCAGATCTATCTGGACAGCGCGTGCCTGATCGCAGATGTGCGGGCATTCTTTGACAAATGGTTGACCGATCTGATCGACTCACAAGGCGAAGACGGAAATGTGCCGAAGGTCGCGCCCAGCGTCGTGGCAGGACCGGACGGCGGGCCGGCCTGGGCAGACGCAGCGGTGATCATCCCGTGGCGGATGTATGAAATGTATGAGGACAGGGCCCTGCTGGAACGTTGTTATCCGATGATGAGGCGGTTTGTCGATTTCAATGTGGACCGCACACGCGAAGGTTTGCAGCCGCCGGAGAAGTTTCATTGTTTTGGCGACTGGTTGAACATCGATGATCCGACGCCGCACGATCTGTTGTTCAGTGCGTATCTGGCGCACAGCGCAGACCTGACCGCGCGGGCGGCGCGAGTGCTCGGTCGGTCGGATGATGCGCGAAAGTACGAAACACTCTTTCAGCGTGCGGTGAACGCGTTTCGGACGTCCCATCTCGCTGGGGATGGAAAGCTTACGGGCGATTCGCAGACCGCGTATGTGCTGGCGATTCGGTTCGGGCTGCTCACCGGGGCCGATCGCGTGCGCGCAGGCGAGCATTTGGTTGCCAATATCGAGCGTCGTGGGACGCATCTGTCGACCGGGTTTGTAGGAACGAAAGATTTGCTACATGCATTGTCGGATGCAGGCAGATCGGATGTGGCGAGGGTGCTACTCATGAATCGAACGTTTCCGAGCTGGGGCTTTTCGATCGAGCATGGTGCGACGAGCATCTGGGAGAGATGGGACGGATGGACGCCGACGAAGGGCTTCCAGGATGCCGGAATGAACTCGTTTGCGCATTACGCGTTTGGTGCGGTTTATCAGTGGATGGTGCGATCGTTGGGTGGACTGGTGGAGACGAATCGTTCCGGGGCATGGATGCGGATGGAGATGGATTTTGATCATGGTTTGGGCGACGCGCGTGTGATGTGGCATGGGCCGCGCGGAGTGTTTGCAAGCAGTTGGGTGCGGACGGAAAAGGGCATTTGCTGGGAACTGAAGATTCCGTTCGGGTCGATCGCCGGCGTATTTGTGAAGCTCGGGCCGGGTCAGCTCATAACCGAACAGAATGCGAATATGGAACGTGTTTCCGGTATCGCCCGGGTCGAGCGCAAGGGGAATGGGATCGAGTTTGAGGTGTCGAGTGGGAGCTACCGATTTCTGATCGAATGAGCAATTGAAGATTGGCTTATTCACTGTGATTGGACAACGAAAGCTCATTGACTATAGAATGATGAATTCGCAAGACTTGCAGGCGTTCTGCGCGTCTTTGGCGAAATCGTTAATGGAAAGAGGAACAGGAATGGCCCGTCCCAAAACCGTGGGGATGTCGATTCAGAAACTTAAGTCGATGCTGAGCAACATGGAGGTCAAGAAGAGAGAGTTGCTCAAGGAACGTCGCAAGGTTGAAGCGCAGCTGAAAAAGATCGATCTTCAGATCTCATCGATTGATGGAGCTTCTTCCGGAAACTTCACGGCCGGCGGTCGTGTTCGAAATGAGAAGAGCCTCGTGGAAACCATGAAAGACGTGCTGACCAAAGCGGGCGCGGCGGGTCTGTCGGTCGGGGATATCATGGAAGGCGTGAAGTCCGCGGGCTATAAGTCGAATGCAGACAACTTCCGCGGGATTATCAATCAGACGCTGCTCAAGGAAAAGAAGCACTTTAAGAAGGTTGATCGCGGCGTGTATGCCGTGAAGTGATGTTGGCGCCTTGAAACGAATTGAATCGTTTAGCGATCGATCTTCGGTGCGATACCGGAGATCGATCTTTTCTTTGGATGCCAAGCCATGTGAGATAGGGTCTAAAGGCAGATGGGTTGGAGGACATGAGATGGCCGGTGCTTATGAAGAGGGCCGACCCGCAAAAACTGGGTCGGCCCGTGGAGCCCCTCCGCCGGTGTGGTGGGCGGATGCTGATCTTGGATGAGACTTGTGATCTGTCGAACTTGGCACCCGCTATACAAGTGCGTTCCTTCGACGGTTGATGAACCTGCGTGTTCGCTTCAATCGATCAGGCCTGCCGGGTCATTTTGCGTCGTGCACGATAGGCGATGAACAGAGCAAGAGGAGCTGCAGCGATGGCAGCGGGGAGCGGGATGACCGCGGTTTCCACGCCGATGCTGGCATTCTTGACTTCGATGAATGCGGTCGAGCCGTTGTCACCGAAGGCACTCAGGCTTGAGTCGAGTTCAATGTTGATGTTGTTCCAGCTGCTCGGGATCGCGATCGAGGTGTTGGCAGAGAAGACGCCGGCGGCGCTGGTCTGTGTGAACACGGGCATGGTCGGCGTGAAGACGAGGTTGCTCCAGAGAACCTGGCTGGTTTCGAGATTGGTGACGCGAAGTTGTCCGAGGCTGTTGATATTGCCGACACCGAGGATGGAGTAATCGCCTAGCACGCTCGCGGTGATGTGGGAGAACTGTCGCGTGGGAACCGCATTGAGGACGACAGAGGCGGTGTCTGAAGCGGATGACGCGGAGGCGTTGCTGGAGTTGGCCTTCATGCCAGTGGGAAAGAACTGGAAGCTGCCTTCGAGCGCTGTCGGGCTTCCGAGTTTATTGACCTGTGTCTTGCCGTGGCTGTAGTCGTAATGGGTCAGTGAGCCAGCGGGAACGTCCCAGGCGACTTCGGCTTGAACCGCTGACGTACCAGCAACGAGGACCGAAAGGGCGAGGATCGAAGACGCTTTGCGAATCACAGAGACCTCCAAGGGGTAAGTCGGACGCAGGCCCATCCGACTCGGATAGGCGATGCGAAAACGTGCCACATCCCTTGGGATTCGCGAGACGAAATGATGAGATTTCGCGAGTTTTTATGAGCAAACAATGTTCGCCAGACTGCCTGTACGGAATAAGCGGACAGAATGGGGCAAGACGGGCGATAATTTGGCGCAGTTATCACGCCTTTGCGGGCCCGGTCGCACATGGGAGTTGATGGGCAGGCGGAGCGCGGGAGAAAGGAGAATACGGGAAGACTCAGCTTGTCAGATCGCCCGGCGATTTCTGGGCGTCCGGGGCCTGCGTCGCTAACGAACCGTTTGAGGCCCGACGAAATCCGAACATGCCGATGCCGGCAATCAACGTCACAACGAGGGCGGCGATCACGGACCGCTTGACGTTTTCCTGAGTCGCTACCATCCCGAGCATGTACGCACCAATGTACACAAGAAGCAATGAGAAAATGATCTTGAGTGCTTCACGCGGAAGTAGATTGGCAAGATAGCTCCCGACGAAACTACCTACGAGAACCCCGGGGGCCATCCAAATCAGAAAGTGCCAGTCGACATTGCCCTTCTTCGCGTAGTTGTAGATCGCAGGTGCCTGGAGCGGGGAGAGGATGATCGAAAGACTGGTGCCTTGGGCTTTGGCCTGACTCATACCGCAGACGAGCGTGAGGATCGGTACAACAACAGCGCCGCCGCCCAGACCGGTAAGGCCAATGAACAATCCAACGATGAACCCCAGACAGATCAATAGCAGTGGGCTGCTGGAAAACATCGGCGCGGGATCGGCGGAAGCGAGGGGCATGGGGTGATGAATCAATCGGGTGTGCGGATCGAGCTGAAATCACGCTTGTCAGCAGGCAGTAACAACCTCATCAAGCGGAGACGATTCCGTCAGGCAGAAACGATTTCATCGCGGTAGGCCCAGAGCAGCGTGGTGGCAATGCCCAACGCGATCGAGCCCATGAATTGGAGCGGAGCCGAGGCGTATGCGCCTTCGATCAGCGAGAGGACGCTGGTGTAAAGCCCGCCGGCGGTGAGAAGCAATCCTACGAGGAGGATCGAAAGCAGGCATGCTCTCCAGGCGACTTCAAGGCAGGTCTGCGTGGACGGGCTTCTGGTTCTTCTGTGAGTGATTGCGCTTCCTTGCATGTTCAGATGTATCGGCGCGGCTTCGTTAGATGCATCAACGCAAGTCGCGGGCAGTGGTTATCGGAAGTGAGATGTGAAGATGTAATGGGTGTGTGGTGTGGGAGTCGGACTTTGGGCTGGTTTGAAAACTTGGGATCGATTTGACGCACGAAAAGATGAATTGGACATCAACTCAGTCGCCGATCTGTCCGATCGGTTTAGTAATGGCCCCTGCGTCCCGGGGGCTTTCGCGAGGACTGTTGTGTGGACAGCCTCGTGGCGCTGGATCATCAAAGATGAGAGGCGCGTTGGAACACTTGGGAGCGGGCTGAAGCCCGCGAGTGAGCCAGAGTCGGGCGCATAAGGAGAATGCCCATGAAGGCGTTTCTTAAGAAGCTCGTCAAAGACGAGCAGGGTGGCGAAATCCTCGAGTACGCACTTATCGCTGGTCTGATCGTCGTTGCGGCGATCGCAGTGATTGGTGCCGTCGGCGGCAAGGTGCTTGGCCGCTGGACGTCGCTCAACAGCTCGATGTGAGCTTCGTTCCGTGGCTCAGCGCTCCGGGCATTCTCTGCCTGAGAGGCCGATGAGCCGAGGTGATTCGACGAAAGTTTCGAGTCATCTGCGAGCGACCCACATCGCGGTGTCTCAGGCAAACGTCCGTCCGGGAGGTCAAAATCGGCTCCCGGACGGACGCTGCGACACAAACCCGCGGGCCGGTACGTTTCCGGCTTCAACCCGCATTGGACTCATTTCTGTCTCTTCTGCGTCCAATTAAGGGCGTTGAACTTTCTGCTCGAAGGGAGCAATCCGATGAAGACCTTGCTGAACCGAATCCTGAAGGACGAACAGGGTGGCGAAATCCTGGAGTACGCGCTCATCGCCGGTCTGATCGTTGTGGCTGCGATCGCGATCGTCGGCGCTGTCGGCACGAAAGTGAGTGGCCGCTGGACTTCGCTGAACGCATCGATGTAACCCTCGCTGATCGACTCGCCCAAGGCGTGCGTCGACCCTTCACCTCTGCTGGAATCGACCATCGTCCAAAGATCAATGTCGGAAGCGATTCGAAAGGACTCGACCATGCGAAACATTCTTAGACGAATTCGTCATGACGAATCTGCAGGCGAGATGATCGAATGGGCGCTCGTTGTCGGTTTGGTCGTCATCGTCGCGATCTCGTTGGTGGCTGCGTTCGGGACCAAAACCTTGGCCCGCTGGACGAGCGTGAATCAATCGATGTGATGTATCGTCGATTGACCACGTCACGCGCTGAGTCCACGACTTCCGCGCAGGCGATTCAACATTCTTAATGTCCCATAACGCCCCGCGCGACAGCCGTCTGCGGGGTGTTTTCGTCCCAGAAAACTTCCACATCCACACGCAGACTCGGACGTGGTTTTGCTTCGCAATGAGGTCGGCCAATCGGTCGATAAATGAACCATGGAAGCGATGTATCTGAGCTTGGCGCCGCTCGTGGTGTTGCTGTTGATCGCAGCACGGATCGACTGGCGTGAGAGGCGAATTCCGAATGAGCTGAATCTGTTGATGGCCGTCACCGGTCTGGCATCGAGCGCGATGTGGGGTACGCCTGTTGGGATTTGGATGTCGGTGGCGGGGCTGGTCCTGGGCTTTGCGATCCTGGTGCTCCCCTTTGCGATCGGAGCGGTGGGAGGCGGAGATGTGAAGATCCTGGCGGCGGTGGGTGCTTGGTTGGGTCCGGTCGGAGTGATTGGCGCGTTTATGCTCGCGCAACTGGTGTCACTGGTGTGTGCATTGTGGATCGCAGCCAGAAAGGGTCGTTTGACACAGCTGGTTTCGAATTCGACTTATATGGTTGGGAACATTGCCTTGGTGAAGCACGTGGGGATTGACCACATCACCGAGAAGGGCAAGCAGCTCACGAGTGTGGGCAGGCGGCTGCCTTATGCGGTGTCACTGGCGATCGGCGTGATGGCGGTTCCGTTACTGCCGATCTGGTGAAGAGCGCGGTCCAACCGCGAGGGAGAGAACGATGCGACTTTTCTGGAATCGAAAAAATTCACATCTGCGACGAAGCCGTGCCAAACGCGGGTCGGCGGTGATGGAGGCGGCATTGATCTTTCCGGTGCTGCTGTCGCTCACGTTCGGCAGCATCGAGTTCGGTCACTTCTTCTATGTGAAGCATACGCTTCAAGGTGCCGCTCGAGAGGGTGCACGAGCCGCAATCACCCCGAGCGCAACAAACACAGATGTCACCAACGCTGTCAACGCCGCCATGAGCGCTGCGGGCTTTACCTCCGGTCAGTACACCGTGCAGGTTCGCAACGCCACCGATACCGCGAACGTGACGGTGAATACCGTCACCAGCGGAAACGGCATCCTCATCAAAGTGAGCGCCAGCTGGGGAACCGTGGGCATCCGCCCGCTCGGCGTGATCGGCTCGGGTAAGACCGTCCTGGGACAAACCGTGATGCGAAAAGAAGGCTGAGCCTAAATCCACGGAAGCATCAGAGACCCGAATTCAGAGTGCATCCCATGGGCAGCCAGAGCCCCTTTAAGGTCCGAATGACCCCATACACGACAGGCTGAAAAAACGTCCTGTAACCAAAAATCTGGCGAGTGATCCTCCTCTGCGAGCCGCGCCGTCCCCGAACCATCGGGGACGGCTTCGTCTTTCATGGTCTGATAAATCCTGCGATTTCAGTAGCGCTCGATTCTGAAAACTGATCGTCGGGATTCTCTCACACCGACCCTCTTCATCGCGGCACAAACCATCCAATCCGAACGCTCGAAAAATCCGTCAAAAGTTGCCTCAAGCTTAAACGCCGAATCGTCGAAACGGATAGGGCGAAGATTTCTCGCTCCGGTCGTCGTCGAGAGCCTTGAGTGGTCTGGCGAGGCTAGTGCGAGAGAGATTCGCAAAGGACGTTTGTGTCGATGGCCCTCTGGGGCCCTCTGGGTTTCGGATTTTTGGCTTTCGGTGTCCGGGAGGACCCATGAATATGAAAGTGGCGATTCCGCTTGTGGTCGCGATCGTGTTGGGTGTGGTCGCTGCGATCGTGGCGAGCCGCATGGTGAGCTCGGGCCCTCAGATCGTCCAGTCGGACGCGGGCCTGGTTCCCGTGATCGTTGCCGCGAGGCCCTTAAATCCCGGCGACAAAATCGCATCGACGGATTTCAAGCTGACCAAGACCACGCCCGAGACCGTTCCCGGCATGGCCGTCATAAATCCTGAATCGCTCGTCGGTCGGGTCACTCGGATTCAAGTCCTCGCAGGTCAAACCCTCATCGAGCCGATGCTCGCGCCTGAAGGGGCCGCTGGCGGGCTGCAGGGCCTGATCAAGCCCGGTATGCGGGCAATCACGATCGGCATCAACACCGAAAGCGGCGTCGGTGGATTCCTTGAGCCCGGCGCGCGGATCGATCTGGTCTGCCGCATGACCGATGTACGTCAAGGCTCCCAGTCGTCGCAAACGATCGCACAGAACGTCGAAATCCTCGCGGTCGGTCAGCGATTGACCGCAGGACCCGTCGTGGCCGACCCGAATCAACCCCCACAGGGCCCACCCAACAATGTCACGCTCCTCGTCAGCCCCCAGCAAGCAGAACTGATCGACCTCGCCGCAGCAGGTCAGATGCGACTGGTCCTCCGCAGCGCTACCGATGGAGAAGTCGCGGCGGTCTCCGGTGCTACGCATTCAGACCTCCGAAATGCAGCAGCTTCCTTCGCTCGAAAAGATCCTTCGGATCAAGACAACGACCCCGTCGAAGCCTCGTCCGTCACGGGCACCGACCCGTTCGCGCCAGTCACGCCCGCCACCTTCGATCCACGTGAAAACGGCACCACCGATCGTCGCGAAGCTCGCGTTCGCTCGGTCACGATCATCCGCAACGGTGTCGAGTCCACGGTCAGCCTCCGTGACGCCAACACGTCACGTCCTGATCCGGGCGAGTTCAGTGGCGGTAACGACCTGCTTGAGCCGGTCGAACCCTGATCACACACAACATCCGATCGCTTCAACAACGATCGGAGTCACAACAAACCCAACCGTCGAACCACCAGCGTCGCTCCAACAGCTTGTTCAACCGACGCAACAGTTCTCCCGAAACACGAATCTTCCGGAAACAAAAGTTCACCCGTCCACGCATCACTCGTAACGAGGCCTCATATGGAAAAGCCCCAATCGCAACGGAATGCCCGCGGCTCTGCTCAACATGCAAAGCGTCCCCAGCTTCTTCGCTGGAGCACAGCCGCCGTCCTCGGAACCGCCTTTGGCGCGATCCTCGCGCTGGGAGGTCGAGCAATCCAGCTTCGATCCCCGGACACCGATCTGACGCCCGACCTCGTCTTTGCAGATCCATTGCCCTCGCTGGGTCAGCTCGCAGTCGGCCAGACGTTCACGACGGTGAGCAGCGATGCATCCGTCGCTCCGGCAGATGTGACCTCGCCTGCACCCGCGTCCGACGCGACCGGCAACGATGCCTGGCCTGAGACGCCTTTGTTTGATGACGCGACACCCGCAGCAACGTCGGAACAGACCCAAACACCCACGGACGCGTCATCGACCACTCCGTCGACCACTCCGTCGACCACTGCGGCAACCACGCCCTCGTCCGAATCCACGACGACTTCAACAGCCAGCCCGCTCGTCACTGATGCCGCTCCGGTGATCCCCGCCGACGAAGCCAACGCAGAACCCGCGCGGCTCATCCTCGAAGGCACGCGGCCCGACGGCTCGATCATGATGACGGTCAACCGAACGCAAATCATCAAGACCGCAAGCCCCATCTCACGAATCAGCGTCGGCCAGCCTGCGGTGGCTGACATCAACACGCTCGCGCCGAACCTCCTCTTGTTGACCGCCAAGGCGCCCGGCTCGACGCAGCTCATCGTCTGGGATGAAAACGAAGCGTCACAAGTCGTCGATGTCTCCGTGCAACAAGACCTGCAGTTGCTCGCTCAGGAAATTCGTCGCATGCTGCCTCACAGCGCGATCGAAGTCGGCAGCATGAATGGAACCGTCACTCTGCGCGGTACCGCAGCAAGCCTGATCGATGCCCAACGGGCCGTCGATCTGGCAAGCCCGTTCGGACGCGTGCTGAATCTGATCGAAATCGCCGGCGGACAACAGGTCATGCTGCAGGTGCAGTTCGCCGAAGTGTCGCGAAGCGTCTCCAACACCCTCGGCGTGAACTGGGCCATCAGCGGGCCTTCGGGATTGGCCTTCGGTAGCAACACCGGCGCCGGCGATCTGCTCGGACTGGCTGCCATCGGTGGAGGCGTGACCCTTCCTGAGGACATCGCCTCCAACATCTTCGGCAACGGCGGAATCGGTGGAACGCAGTTCGCCTACTTCCTCGATGCACTCAAAACCAACAATCTCCTTCGCACGCTCGCCGAACCGAATCAGGTCGTGCTGAGTGGTGAAGAGAGCGAATTCCTCGCAGGCGGTGAGCTTCCCGTCCCCGTACCGAGCCAGGACGGTATCGCGATCGAATACAAACGATTCGGCGTCCGCCTCACTTATCGCCCGGTCGTCCTGGGCAATGGTCGAATCCGCATGTCGATTGAAACTGAAGTCAGCGATGTCGATCCTTCCATCAGCACACCCATCCCCGGCGGAAACGTGCTTGGCTTTACCAATCGCAGCAGCCGTACGGTCGTCGAACTCGCAGAAGGCCAAACCCTCCCCATCGCAGGGCTGCTAAGCGACAACACCGTCGCGGCGACGCGCGAAGTCCCGGGGCTCGGTCGCCTTCCGATCCTCGGAGCGCTCTTCCGATCGACCAAGTATCAACGTCGTGAAACCGAACTGGTCATCCTCATCACACCCAAGCTGGTAGAAGCCATCCAACCGCAGCAAATTGGCGCGCTGCCAGGCGATGGTTGGCGCCATCCGAGCGAATGGGAGCAACTGCTCCGTGGAGATATCGGCGGCGACAATCAAGTGGATCAGGCCCGCGATTGGACAACCCCGCCCAGCCAGCGTCCGAAAACCAATCCACCCCACAACGGTGCCGACACGACGATTCCTCCGACCTCTTCCATGTCTGTCGATCCCTCATCCCAAGCATCGAACGATACGGCCATCTCAGGCGATTCGAGTGCCACATCGACCACGACCACGAGCGCGGTGCGGCCGAGCTTGGTCCAAGACGAGCCGGCTCCGCCGCTCTTTATCGGGGATGCAGGCTTCGCGCCGATGGTCGGTGAAACCGCGTCCGCTGGAAGCCAACAGGGTACCGATGGTCCGATCACCGAACCGACCGTCGGTCCGGGAAATACGACCGCCGATGTCGGTCCATCGGCCGTGCATGAGACCGAAGGCCGAACCGCCGGAGCGGAATGAATCGAATGTCGGGTCTGGGTCAACGAATCCATAGTTCTCGACTAACCCGATCCCTCGATTCGACCGACATACAGGACGTGACGGTAATGATTTTGTCCTAGGCCTTTTTTCAAACTGAGAGCCATGTTCCTGCAACTCACAAGTCTCATCGTCGACGCCGATCCGGGTAACCGGGCCGAGCTTGCACAGTATCTCGCTCATCACGGCCTGGTCGTGTTGGGTGGAGTGGCTAACGCGGATCAGTTGTCCCAGCATCTGGCCAAGGGAGATCGCCCCCAGCTTGTGGTCGTGAATCTTGACCCCGGCGCGGTGGACAATCTGCGGCATATCCAGCCCCTGATTCGTCAGTATCCCGACATCAGCTTCTTCACAATGAGCCAGGTGTTGGACCCCAACCTCCTGATGGACGCGATGGCAGCGGGGATTCGTGAATTCGTGCCGCTTCCGATCAACGAACCACGATTCAAAGCAGCCCTCGAACGGCTCGCCGGGCAACACGGACTGAAGAGCAAGGCCAACATCGTCCATGTCGTGCCCTCGATCGGCGGGGTCGGCTCGACCACCGTCGCTGCCAACGTCGCCTCAGCACTCGCGCAGAAGGCCAAGACCGTCCTCGTCGACCTCGACCTGGTGCGCGGAGGCGTCGCCGGAGCCTTCGATGCCCGACCACGCTACACCATCGCAGACATCGTCAGCTCGGGTGAAAACATCGATCGTCAGGTGCTCGACAACGCGCTGATCAATCACGAAAAGTCCAAACTGTCGATTCTCGCCAGGCCGGATCTTCCGGAAGATAGCCAACGTGTGACGCAGCAAGGCCTGCAACGCATGTTCAATCTGCTCGGCAGGATGTTCGACTATGTCGTCATCGATTCAATGATGAGCGTCGATCCGCTCTACGCTTCAACGATTCACGCAGCCAACACTCATCTGATCGTCATGCAGCTGAACGTTCCCAGCGCAAAGAACACCGAACGATACGTCGGCATGCTGCGTCGCATGGGCGTCGACACCAACAAGATCAAGATCGTCGTCAATCGCTACGTGAAGAAAGGGTGGGATATCGATCCCGCCGACGTCGAAAAGGCGCTGGGACTCAAGCTGAACTGGCTCGTACCCAACGACTACAAAAACGCGATCGCCGCGATCAACTACGGCGAACCCGTGGTCCTTCGTGCGCCCAAGAGCGAGATGGGCGAAAGCCTCATCGAACTGGCGAACTTCATCGCCAGCGCTCAGGTCGAAATGGCGAAGGCGGCGTGAGTTGATTTGATCCCGGTTGCGTGCCATTCAGTCACCAGATTTCGTTTGATATCGCGAGGAAAACATGGGCCTGTTTAGTCGAGAAAAACCCCAAGCCGAAACCCCGCGACCCGTCGAAGACGAGGGCACCAAAAAAACGCCCGGTGGCGCAGCGGTCGATACCGCATACCTCGCCCAGCAGGCACTGAAGAACGGCGGATCATCCAGCGCGTTCTTCAAGGGCGCGCCTGCCCCGACAACTTCACCCGCCACCAACGGAGTAACAGGCGCTGCAAACCAGCCAACTGCAACACCCGCTGTCGCTGCGCCGGCGATGTCAACGTCGCACCGACCCAGCATCGTACAACCCGCCGCGCCCACCGAGCGACAGATCTACCTGCAACAACTCAAGGTCCGCATCCACCAGCAACTCGTCGAAAAACTCGACGTGCAAAATCTCCGTTCACTCCCCGCCGACGTCGTTCGACGAGAAGTGCGGAGCCTCATCCAGGAACTCTGCACCAGCGAAAAGGGACTGCTCAACAGCAACGAACAACAACGCCTCATGGACGAGGTGATGGACGAAACCTTCGGACTCGGGCCCCTCGAAGCGCTGCTCAAGGACACGGCGATCTCGGACATCATGATCAACCGCTGGGATCGCGTGTATGTCGAGCGAAAGGGTCGCATCGAACTGACCGACTGTCGCTTCCGAGATAATGCACACCTCCGGCAGATCATCGATCGAATCGTCGGCCTGGTCGGTCGACGTATCGACGAAACGCAACCCTACTGCGACGCGCGATTGCAGGACGGCAGCCGCGTCAATGCGATCATCCCGCCGCTGGCGCTTGATGGGCCGGCGATGAGCATCCGTCGATTCGGTCACAAGCCGATGCAACTCGAAGACCTCCTCCGCGCAGGAGCCTTCACGACCCAGATGATCGACTTCCTCGCCGCCGCAGTGCAGGCCCGATGCAACGTGATCATCTCAGGTGGTACCGGATCAGGAAAAACAACACTTCTGAACTGTCTCTCTCGATACATCAATGTCGACGAACGCGTCATCACGATCGAAGACGCCGCGGAACTTCAACTACAACAGCCGCACGTCGTCCGACTCGAAACCCGTCCCTCCAACATGGAAGGCAAGGGCGAAGTCAATCAGCGCGATCTGGTCAAAAACTGTCTGCGTATGCGTCCGGATCGCATCATCATCGGCGAGTGTCGTAGCGGTGAAACGCTGGACATGCTCCAAGCCATGAATACTGGCCACGACGGATCGATGACAACCATCCACGCCAACAACACGCGTGATGCCATGCAGCGCCTCGAAGTCATGATCCTGATGGCAGGATATGACATCCCCGCCAAGGCCATGCGTCAGCAGATCAGCAGCGCGGTCAACATCATCGTCCAGGCCAACCGCCTCACAGGCGGAAAGCGAAAAGTAACCCGTATCACCGAAATCAGCGGCATGGAAGGGGATCAAATCACAATGCACGACCTGTTCGGATTCGAGCAGGGCGGCGTCGATGAAACCGGAGCCGCGACCGGTCAGTTTTATTGCACGGGGATCGTGCCCCGCGTCCTTTCACGAATTGAGAGCCGGGGTATTCGTCTGCCCGCCGATACGTTTGAGAAACGAAAGTACGATTGAACGAGTCCCACCGATTCATGGATGAGGTAATGACATGGCTGTCCTACTCCTGCCTGCCCTGATCTTCATGAGCGTCGCGCTTGGCGCCTGGTCGCTTTTGAGCCTCGCATTCGGAGGTTCGACGGGCGAAAAGCGAAAGCTTCGATCACGCTTGAGCAACCAGAATGCCAAGCAGGTCAATCGATCCAGCAAAGAACAGAAGTCGATCCGCAACGACCTTCGCGACGGAGGACTCGACGGATTGCTCCTGCGCTTCGGACCATTCCGCAGCATCGACGCGATGCTCAAGCTGTCGATGCCGGAAGTGGAATTCAAGAAGTTCGTGCTGATGCAAATCGGCATCGCGTTCGGCATCGGTATGATCGTTCTTGCAGTAACCCTGCACCCGATCGTCGCAATCACGGCGGCGGTTCTGGGTGGGGTGGCGCCGATGCTTTATCTGGTCCGACGCAAAATCGGACGTCAACGCATGCTCGACGACCAGCTTCCTGACGCAATGGACTTTCTAGGACGAGCGCTCAAGGCAGGACACTCATTGTCGAGTGGATTGCAGATGATGGGTAATGAACTGCCCTCGCCAATCAATGCCGAGTTCGGACATGCCTTCGCACAACATTCGCTCGGCGTCCCGATGGAGGAAGTCCTCAAAAGCATGACCAAACGCATCGATTCGACGGACTTTGCGTTCTTCATCACCGCCGTCCTCATTCAGCGCCAGACGGGGGGCGACCTCAGCGAAGTGCTGAAGAATATCAGCGGAATGATCCGCCAGCGCGTGCGCCTGCAGCAGCAGGTCAAGGCCAAAACCGCCGAAGGTCGATTCACGGGCTACCTTCTGACCGCGTTCCCGGCTGTGATGTTTGTGATCATGTACATGGTCAAGCCCGACTACGCACAAAAGCTGACCGGAGATCCGATGGGGCAAAAAATGCTCGCCTTCGCGTTCATCATGCAAGTGATGGGCCTGTTTGCCATCAAGAAGATCACCCAGGTTCGCGTCTGATCCAAAGTCTGCGTCTGATCCGTATTTTGCAGTGTCTGCGATCGCCCGGAGCACGCCATGAAAGAAATCATTGAACAACTTTTGTTCTTCTTCAGCCTCGCTGGTTGCGTCGGATGTGTGGCGTGGCTCGTTCTGCATAAGGTCATGCGCGGCGAAGATCGTCGGATCAGC
The DNA here is from genome assembly GCA_027487775.1 of Planctomycetaceae bacterium. Lineage (GTDB taxonomy): Bacteria > Planctomycetota > Phycisphaerae > Tepidisphaerales > Tepidisphaeraceae > JAIYCY01. The sequence continues at coordinate 104,245 of JAIYCY010000021.1, read as the reverse complement.
GACCGACTGAGCAACAACGATGCGAACGCCTCAAGTGCGGTGCGAGGCACGCAGTCCAGCGGGAAGAGCGCCGGTGCGAGTCTGATCTCCCGCATCAGCACGGCCGCTTCCAGTCCTTTCATGTCGCAGAAGTCCGAACAAGTGAGCGACCTCCGGAAGAAACTCGGCATGGCAGGGATCTACGATCCCGCCGTCATTCGATCGTTCATCGGATTCAAATTGATCCTCCTGTTCGGAGGCGTACTTGGCGGATGGATCCTCGGCACCATGATCGGGCAACCGTTGATTGGTCTGTCGTTTGGCGGGCTGCTGGGGTACATGGCACCGAAACTGTGGCTGAAATCCAAAGTGAGTGACAACCAAAAGCAATTGAACATGGGATTGCCCGATGCGCTCGACTTGATGGTGATTTGCGTCGAGTCGGGATTGACGATCGACGCAAGCCTGCAACGCGTGGGCGATGAGCTTGCGATGGCGCACCCGGTGATCAGCCGTGAATTTGCAATCGCGCACACCGAAACCAAGCTCGGTGTATCGAGGCAACAGGCATTCAAAAATCTCTCGACACGCACCGGCAATGCAAACGTCGGATCGCTGATGGCGATGCTGATCCAGGCGGACAAATTTGGAACCGGCGTCGGCCATGCACTGCGTGTGCAGGCCGAGAGCATGCGAATCAAAAGACAATTTGCCGCCGAGGAGATGGCGGCAAAGGCGAGCGTCAAAATGACGTTCCCGCTGGTTCTGTTCGTCTTCCCGGCAACCTTTGTCGTCATCGGCGGCCCCGTGGCGATCGAACTCATGAACACGCAATTGAACTAAATCAACGCTTCCAAACTCAACCACTATCTGATCCAACAGACGTCCGAACGAACGATCGAACGCTCCAGCGGTTGAACTGATGTGAAGCCAGATTGGACGTGCAGGCGTCGCATCGAGGCATCGGGCTCAGAAGTCCTGTTCCGAACCCTGCAAACTTTTTCATCCCCAAGTGGGTGTGCGGTCGATAACCCGAAAGCATCTTTTTTCGAGGCCTGATCATTCATGAAGACACAAATCACCATCGTCGGTTTCTTGGCCATGGCTCTTTCGGCCGGCTGCACGCTCAACCGTGAGGGAGATGCGAAGTATCAGGACCCGTTCTTTCGAGGCCCGGCCGTTGAGAGTCATGTGACGCGGATCCTGCGTCAGGCGACCGACGCCGGCGCAGCGCACGAAGCGACACTGCAGGCACGACACTTCGATGGAGCCGTGCTCAATCCGGTCGGGCATGAACGTCTGCGTGCGATCATCGCAGGCACACCAGAGCCCAAGCCGCTGGTGGTTTACCTGTCGATCCCCGCAGATGACGCCATGGCCAGCGCGCGTCGAGCAAGCGTCGAGGCCGCTGTGATGGCGTCGGGAATTCCCGCAGAGCGATTCACGCTTGCAGAGGGAACCAACTCGGGCATCGCATCGGGCACCGCACCGCTGCTCGAAGCACTCGGCCAGGGTGCTGGCGAGGGCGGCGGTGGCGGAGAGTCAGCACCGACCATGGGCGGCGGGGCGAGCGCGAATATCGCACACTGACCACTCGCCCGAATCGTGAATCGCTCATGTCAATGGTCATCCTGCCAGGCGATTTCCCGAGCAGTCTTCGGCCGCTTACTCGGCAAAGCGGCTCCATCCACGCATTGAGCAGTGATTCGCGATTCAGACCGCCCAGCGGTTTGGTTCGGATCGCGCAAGGTCATTGCATCTGTCTGTGGGATCGGCACACTCGGCGTCCTCCAACATAACGCCGGCCAAGATGGACAATCAGAATCCCAACCCGACCCCGACTGAGAATGAAAAGGACGAGAACGTTCGGGATTCGCCTCCCGAGTCACACCTTGACCGCTGGAGGCATGAACAACGGGCCGCGGTTCAGGGTTTCTTCAAGGGTCAACTCTGGTTCGTCGCCAAGAACGTGATCGGTTGGCTGCTGATCATTCTCTCGCCGCTGGTGGGATTTTTGCCGGGGCCGGGCGGGATTGCAGTCTTTATCGTCGGTTTCGCGCTGGTGAGCATCCCGGGCAAGCGTCGCTTGACGAGTCGAGTCATGCGGGGAAAGCCTGTGCGTGTCGGGCAGGGGCCGATCATTGCGATTGCGACGTTGCTGTCGCTGGCGGTCACGGGCGGGATTCTTTACTACTTCAGGCAGCATTTTGATCAGATCGTGAGCTGGTTGGACATCAGCGACGATCAGTCGGAACGCGTGTTCCTGTTCGTCTTTGGGATTTGCTTGCTCGCGGTGCCGGTGTCATGGGTGATGGTGCGACTGGGGCTCTTTGTCGTGAACCTGATCATTCGGACGTTCCCGATGGGCAGGCGGTTGGCGCGACCGTGGCTTCGTCGTCGTGGGATCCACTTTCTTCCCGCACGGCGCGCGGTAGTGGCGGGGAGCTTGACGAATGTCAACGAGAACGAAATCGTCCAAATTTCCGCTGGAACGCAGCGACGTGCGATCAACGCAGCGGGATTGAGTTATCGATGGCTCAGGCGAGCGACTTTCGTGGGACTGACGGTCTGGATCTTTTACGCGATCATCAAGCCGGTGCTGATCGAGTGGGAGCCGACGCGCAGCCGACTGCGAGAGTTCAGCCCGACAGACATCCTGTTGTCGGTCGTGATGTTTTCGATCTTCCTCGCCGGGATCCGCGCGATGAGCTGGCGGGGAATCCTGAGCGGATTTGGATTTCTCGTCCCGCGCAACGCCGCCCTTCGTGTCTGGATCCTGAGCGAACTGGCACGCTACATCCCCGGGGCGATCTGGCAGGTGATCGGTCGGCAACGCTTGATTCGACCCTATGGCGTCCGTGGGAGCGTCTGCGCGTCGAGTCAGGTCCTGGAACTGACGCTGTTTGTGCTTGCGAATCTCATCGTGGCGATCATCGGAATGTTTGTCATGGGGATCGAGCGACTCGACGGGCGAGCACGAGAATGGCTTTGGGCAGCGCTGTTGCTCACACCGCTGCTTGTGGTGGTCTTGCATCCGCCGATCTTTTACGGGGTGACGAATCGGATTCTGCGGTCATTGAAGAAGCCGGTCCTAGCGACGCGATTATCGCTGGGTCGAAGTGCGGGGATTTTGCTCTTCATGCTACTGGGCTTGTTGTGGCAGAGCGTGGCGATCTGGCTGCTCTTGCGCGGTCCGCTGGGACTGTCAACAAGTGACATCGGATTGGTGGCAGGGGCGTACAGTCTGGCGTGGACCGCCGGGTTTGTGGCGGTCTGGGCACCGGGCGGGATTGGGGTGCGTGAGGCGGTGCTGATCGGAGCGTTGGCGTGGGTGCTTCCGACGTCCATCAAACAGGGATTCGGTGAGGCGAAAATCCTGGAGGCGACGAGCTTGTTGCTTCGAGGCTGGACGATCGTCGCGGAGGTGTTGGTGACAATCGCAGCATTGATTTTGGATCCGCGGGGATCGTTGCAGATGCTCGAGGGCTATGAACCTGCTTCTGGAAACCGGCGTGATGTGGAGAGGACTGCGAACAAGGACACTCAGGCGACGTCTGATGCGTCTTCGTGAGGTGGGTCGGTGTAACTGTGGTGATGGCTACTGCTGCTGCTGTTGTCGACGCTGCTGCTGTCGAGCTTCGTGAATGTACTGAAGTCTGCGTGAATGCACTGAAGTCTGCGTGAATACACTGATGTCTGATGGTGTCGCAGTCACTTGCAGGCGATGGGACGTTAACTTTCGAGGCTGAGCAGAATGTCGGCTGAGTCGGTGGGGTCAGTGGAGTCGCGGGTATCCGAACTGCTCCCCCCGTCGAGGATGTCATTGCCGACGCCCCCGGCGAGGGTGTCGTTGCCGGATTCGCCGTAGATCTTGTCGTTACCGCTTCCACCGATGAGAACGTCGTTGCCGCTTCCGCCGAAAAGTGTGTCGTTGGCGCTGCCGGCTTCGAGTCGGTCATTTCCGCCGCGACCGTAGAGCTTGTCGCTACCGCTTCCGCCGATGAGAAGGTCGTTGTTCTCCGCGCCGTCGAGGGTGTCTTGACCCGACTCGCCGTAGAGCGAATCGCGATTCGGCCCGCCCACGATGGAGTCATCGCCCTCGCCAGCGAAGACGAGCATGGGCGGAACGCCAGAGCCGCCGGTGACGGTGTCGTTCCCGCCGTAGACCGAAACATCGATTCGCGCGACGCGGCTGGCTGGGTACTTGAGAACTTCCCCGTTGAGGTTGACGCGCAGCTCGCCGGATCGCACAGCAAAACCGATGGCGTCGTTGGTGTCGGTTTGATGAATCACCAGACGATCATTGGTCAGCGCGATGGGTCGTCGGACGATCGATCGACTTTGAATGATGGACCGGGCGCCCTTGGCACCCTGGATTTCGACCGTGAGTGGGAGCTCGGCTTCGCGACTGTAACCGTGCGCGCCGAGGACCGCATAAGTTGCATTTCCCAGCGGTTGGATCGCGCCGGGACTGACGCGACCGTCGCCCCAGTCGATGACGGCGTTCCAGTTTGCCGGTTGAGAGCTCGGATTAGGGTCGGTGAATCGTGCGACTTCGATGTTCTGAAGTTGCGAGCCGAAAATCGCATTGACGTCGGGCCTCGGTTGGACCGCGGGGGCGAAGTCCCCGAATGCGAGCCGAACACGCTGCGTGTCGTGGATCGACTCAAAGCTCGAGGTGATGTTCGGGCTGAACTGGAGCGAGCCACGCGACAAAGCACCCTGAGTGCGCACCCCCACCAGCAGATCGACCGCCCCCGTGAATCCCGTACGCGGCGTGAAGGTCACACGCTTGTTGGCCTGATCGATCAGAACAGTACCAGCGGAGATTCCACCGCCTGCGTCGACCCAGATTTCGTAGTTGTCGCCTTCAGGATCTTGTGCGTTGATCTTGAACGTGACGGGCTGAGCGCTGGGGATGATGAGATCTTCGATCGGCTCGAGAATGGGCGGTTGATTGTTGTATGCGCCGGTGTTCTCGACGACGCGGACTCGGAAGGTTCGGGTGACGGATTGACCCGAGCCGTCGGTGACATTCACGCTGACGAGGCGGCTTCCTGTCGTGGAGCTGCTGCGGAGCTGGAGCACGACATCGCGGGAGTCGGAGCGGGCGCGGATGCTCTCGACGATGGGCGGGCTGGCGGGGCGACCGTCGTCGTCGGTGCCGGGGATGTTGTCCGGGCCGTTGGGTGAGGTGGGCGTGGCAAGGACGCGTTCAAGTGTGGATGCGCCCCGCGTGAGTTGACCGAAGATCGTGTGGTTGAAATCGAGCGCGGGGGCAGCGCCGGCGGTGATGAAAAACTGCGAACTGTTGGTGTCACGCTGGTTGGCGTTGGCCATCGCGAGTTGGCCGTAACCTGTGAAACTGATGTCGCGGACGAATTCGTCGGCGAATGTGAAATCGGGTGCGCCTGTGTAATCCGACCCGGTGGCACCAGTCTGCGCGATGCGGAAATCGCTCGACTGATTGGCGAGGTAGTGGAATCTCAATCCGTCATAAAAACCGCTTCGCACGAGTCCCATGATCCGACGAACAGTTTCCGGCGTGGCGTTTTCGAAGAGTTGAAACCGCATCGTACCGAGGGATGCAACCCGCATGTCGATGGCGGTGCTGCTGCCCTGAACGGAGCCCCGAATGACGCCGCCGGCAGAGAGTTGGACATTGACCGGCCCGGACGCGTCGATGGTGACAGGGACCTGAACGCTCCGACCGACAGGCACAACGATGTCGCCAATCGCGCCCACGCTCAGGCCGCTGAGCAGGCGTCGCGGCTCCAGTGCTTCGAACGATCGACGCGGTGTTGTCGAATCAACAGGCGAATCAGATTTGAACTGGTTGTGTTTCATCGCTTCTGGGTTTGCTTTCGGTTCGTGCGACAAGCTGACCGCCGGGCCAATCGACGCTTTGAGCGGGTTGAAATACGCGACTGAATGATGGATTCTTCCCGCTTCAACTTCAACTTGGAGCCTACGTGCCGACGATCGCCTTTGCTGGACTTGCACACATCCATACGCCCGGATTCATCAACATGATCGGAAAACGCTCCGACATCAAGGTCAAAAGTGTATGGGACCATCATGCCGTTCGTGCCGAGCGACGCGCAACAGAACTGAAGGCCGCCGTGGCGACGTCGGTGGAGGCGATCGCCAACGATCCGGAAATCGACGGCGTGGTCGTTTGCAGTGAAACGGATCGACATGAAGCGATCGTGCTGCCCCTGGCAAAGGGGAAGAAACATCTGTTCGTCGAAAAACCGCTCGGCATCGGCGCGGGCGATGCCTACCGAATGGCCAACGCAATTGATGCGGCGGGCATCAAGTTTCAGACCGGATATTTCCGTCGCGGCGATCCGGTGTTCATTCGCGTGAAACAATTGGTCGACGAAGGCAAATTCGGAACCATCACCAGAGCACGAGGAAGCAACTGTCACCACGGCGCGATCGGAGGATGGTTTGATCAAAAGCCCAACAACCCAGAGGCCGACTGGAACTGGATGGCAGACCTCAAGCAGGCGGGCGTGGGGGCGTTTGGTGATCTCGGAACGCACATGCTGGACATCCTCATGTGGATGCTGGGGCCGATCGAGTCCGTCACTGCAACGCTCGATCCCGTCACCAAGCGATATGCCGGTTGCGACGAGACGGGCGAGGCGCTCATGCGATTCAAACGCGGAACCATCGGAACATTGGCCGCGGGATGGGTCGATTGGCACGACCCGGTGACGTTGCAGATCAGCGGAACTGAACTGACCGCCACCGTCATGCAGGGCAAACTGCATTTGAAGGCCGCGGGCGCCAAGGATGTCGAGGTCGTCGAGAGCCTCCCGAACGCATTGCCGCACGCGTTCGAGTTGTTCCTCGATGCACTGTCTGGCAAGAGCGTCCCGCTCGTCAGGGCGCAAGAGGCCGCCGACCGGTCGGCGGTCATGGAAGCGATGTACTCGGCGGCTGGGAGTCACACTTGGATGACGCCTCGAAAGGCCTGATCGTTTCATCTCACCACCGCCCCGCTGGGCATGTGACTCGGTCGGGCCGTTGTTATTGGACGGCAAGGCTTTGGCATTGGCTCGGTATCCTGAACGCGGGGAGAGCTACGGGCAATGGCCCGAGTCGGCTGCTAAAGTCGGTAAACATGAAGGGTTTTGTGGCATGAATCCGACGAGCAAAGCAATGGCGACATCGGGCGGGGTGGATTGGGCGCGATGGGTGCCTCGCGAACGCGCGACGCTCGTCTTTGTGGTCCGGGATGGGCACATTCTGCTGATCGAAAAAAAACGCGGATTGGGGGCCGGCAAAATCAACGGGCCCGGCGGACGCCTCGATCCCGGCGAAGCCCCGATCGAGTGCGCTGCCAGAGAATGTCGCGAGGAACTCGGCATTCATCCAACCGATTTGACGCATGCCGGAACGCTCGCGTTTCAGTTTGTGGGTGAAAACAAACTCGGCGGGCATTCGATCCATGTGGATGTCTATCGTGCCGGCGGATTCATGGGAGAGATCACGGAGACGGACGAGGCGCGGGGATTTTGGTGTGATGTCGGGCAAGTGCCCTATGAGCGGATGTGGCAGGACGATCGGCACTGGCTGCCGCAATTGATCGCCGGGGAACGATTCGTCGGTCGATTCGTATTTGAGAGCGACACAATGCTGTGGATGGACGTGCGCGGAGCCGACAGGTCTGATTGAAAGGGTGCCTAATGCCAGTTCTCGAAATGTCAGTCGCTGACATCAGCATGTCAATGTCGTGTGTAACAACATCGATTTGATCCACACGAACGCGAGGCATTTCCTGGCTTGGTATGAGCCGCGGGACGCCTCGTGTTTAGGTTTGGGTCTCCAGAACATCGATGCGAACCCGCAGGACGCGGCGAGGTTCGGATTCGGCGATCGTGAAGCGGGCGCCATCACTCTCAAATTGTTCGCCGGTCTCGGGGATACGCGCGAGTTTGGCGGTGACGAATCCGCCGAGTGTTTCGTATTCTTCTTCTTCCGGGAGCGAGAGTCCGAGGAGTCGATTGAGTTCGGGGATGTCGAGTCCTGCATCAACGACGGCGGAGTGATCGTCAATACGCTGGAACATCACCGGGGAGAGCGGTTCGTGTTCGTCGCTGATGGCTCCGACGAGCTGCTCAAGGATGTCTTCAATGGTGACAAGGCCAGCGGTTTGCTGGAACTCGTCCTGCACGATCGCGATATGCACCTTCTGCAGTCGAAAATCCTTCAGGAGATCGCTGAGGAGTTTGGAGTTGGGAACGTAGAGGGGTTGGCGCAGCATGGAGCGAAGGTCGAATCGCGAGGCGGGTCGACCCCATTGCTTGAGCAGGTCGCGCGCGTAGACGACGCCGATGACCTTGTCGAGCGAGCCCTCGTAGACCGGAAGTCGACTGTGACCAGAGCGTTCGATCGTGGCGCGGATGGTATCAAGACCCGCTGAGACCGGGACAGCGACGACGCGCTTGCGGGGGGTCATGGCCTCATCGACGACGGCCTCGCTGAACTCCATGGCGCGTTCGATGAGCAGCTTTTCAGATTCCTCAACGAGCCCGCGCGTGGTGGCGTCCTCTACAGCTTCGAGGATCTGCGTTTCGACGCGCTCTTCGATCTGGTCGGGCGTGTCGGGTGCGGTTCGACTCGTCCGACGAACGATCGAGTCGGAGAGATGAAGAAGCTGCGTGGCGGGGGAGAGAAGTCTGCGGACGGCATGAAGCGGACCCGCGAAGCGGGCGATCCACGCTTCCCCGCGATGAACAGACATGGCGTGCGGAAGCGCGAGCGAAAACAGCATCAGAAGCACGACAGCAGCGAGCGTGGCGATGAGATACTTAACCGCGATCGGGTAGTTGCTGGTGCGCAGAAGTTCGATCAACGCGAGCAGCACGACCATGTTGGCAGCGAGCCGAACCGCGCCTGCGATGAAACCGAGTTCGCGTTGGTGCGTGATCGTGGGTTCGAAGTACTTGTCCGCGTCACGCTCGCCCAAAGCTTCGGCAAGGCGGGTGCGGCTCATCGAGCGGAGTGCGTAGGTGAGGGTGCTAAAGAGTAGCGACACGGCTACGGAGGCGACGAGAACGATTGCCACAGCGGCCACGATCATGGGGATTCTCCGGACGTCCGGCGGGCTGTGCTTGAAGCGTGCCCCGCCTTCCGTGCGAAGACCGGTCCGACGCCAATGCGTCGCAGAAGCCTGTCCTCCGTACGGTGCATATGGTGATAGTCGGACGGATCAATATCGTCCAGACCCGTGAGATGCAGCAAACCGTGAAGCATGTAAAGCAGGATTTCCTCGCGAAGATGGGAAGTGCGAACCGAATAACCGACCCGCTCAATCCGACGGCGGGCCTCCGGTGGGCACACCACGATCTCGCCCGCGGTACAGCGTCCGCGCGGATCGAAGTCCAGCGGAAACGTCAGAACGTCGGTCGGCCCGCTGATGTTCATGAACTCGCGGTGCAGACGATCCATGACCCGATCACCCACAAGCGCAACTGAAACATGAGCGGGCGCGTGCGGCGTGATGCTGTGAAGTTCGAGAAACTTTCGCCTCAGCCAGGGCAGATGTGCCTGACCGGACCGGGCGGAGAACTCGATCGATACGGGCTTGGGCATCGTCGCATCAACCTCATCGAAACCGCACGAATGCGTCAATCAAACCTTACTGGAGAGATTGACTCGCTCGGGGCATGGAAAAGACTCAGGCCTTGACTGTCGTGAGTGGGCCGTCAAAGCGTTGAAGATTCTGGACGTTGACCATGCCGGGGCGTTGGCTCCACGGAACCGAAGAGAGCTCGTGAGCCAGCTTGTGCTGCTCTGCGCAGGCCTTCATGACGCTTTCAATGTCTTCGATCACACGCAGGGGATACCCGTCGGAACTGGTCACGATATTCAGACGGGTGTTCTGGAATTCGTGTACGACGCTTGCGAGGCTCATGCCGTGAACAAGCCGAAGATGCGCCGCGGCGGTCGAGGCGTCCGCGACTGCCGCGGGGGCGGGCTGTCCGCGCACCGTGTTGACGACGGCGTGGACCATGTCTGCGTACTTGTCCTGCCTCTGTTCGTCGAGAAGAACGGTCCCGTCACCTCTCCGAACCAGAACACGCTTCTCGTCGATATCGATGCGGCCTTCGGATCCGTGAAGGGTGGCGAATGATCCAAGGGTCTGCCGACAGGCGTGTGTCAGTGCGATGAGGATCGAAGCACCGGTGGTCAACGAAGCCCGAGCGATGACCGTATCGAAGTTCTCAATCGCGTTGGCACGATAAAGTTCGGATTCGACCGTGATCGGCTCGGCACTTTGCGTTTCGAGACCGCCCATCAGATAAAGCAGCAGATTGATCGGGTGAGCAAGCGCGTTCATGGCGGGCGAATCCATGATCCACTCGCCGCCACGCCTGAGCGCGCCCGCCCAGTCGTTACGACCGAAGTATTTGGCATCGCGAGGCCACGCGGCCCAGACGCTTGCCCGTTGGACGGCCCCGATCGCGCCGGACAGGATGAGTCGCTTGAGACGCAGCGTCATCGGGTCGTACATGTCCTGAAAACCAAATAAAAGCGGCTTGCACGCGTCACGGGACGCCTGCTGCATCGCGAGCAAATCCTGAATCGTGCCCGCAGGCGGCTTCTCGCACATGACCGCCATCCCAGCGCTGAGCACTTGTTCGGTAAAGCGCCGATGAAGGTGGATCGGCACGGGAAGCCACACAACATCCAGACCGCACCGACCCGGGTCGGACTCAGAGGCCTTGAGCATCTCGTCGAGCGATGCGTGGATCGCTACTCCATGACTCGAAAGAAGCGCGGACTCGGCGGTGAATCGGGAAGCGTCCGGCTCGGCGACGGAGACGAATCGGACGTTCTGTGGATCGGAGCCTGCCATGCGGATCAGCAGCTTTCCGATGATCTTGGCATAGCCCCCCATGCCGCAAAGGCCAAATCGGACCGGATTCATACCGAGACCTCCTGCGACTGGAGGCTGGTGAACGAATAAATTGCAATGATTTTCATGAAAGTCTCGATTGCATCGACGCGCCGAACTTGAACGCCGGGCGTTGTTTCGGATGATCTACGATCCGCGCCAGAGAGCAATATCCACGCGGCGAATGTTTTTGGACCATCTTTGGAGACGCTTATGACCCGGATTGCAGTCGTCGGACTCGGACCCATCGGAATCGCAGCCGCGCTTGGTTTGCAGCAGTCGCGCGATCTCAAACTCGCAGGGCTGGTCGATCTCGACCCCGCGAAGGTGGGCAAAACACTCCATGATCTGCACCCCGACGGAAAAGACTCGACCAAGGTCGTCGATTCAATCGACAAACTCGGAGATGTCGACGTCGCGATCATCGGAACGACCAGCTACTTCGATAAAATCGTACCGACCCTTCGTCAATGCATCGCCAAACGAATCCACGTGACGAGCAGCTGCGAAGAAATGAGCTGGCCGACCTACCGACATGAAACACTCGCCGGTCAGATCGATGCAGAAGCCAGGTCGGCGGGCGTGGCACTTTTGGGGACGGGCGTGAATCCGGGGTATGTCATGGATTTGCTCGCCGTGCAATTGAGTTCAATGGTCGCAAAGGTCAGTCGAGTGAAGTGTCTGCGGCGGGTGGATGCCCTGCGCCGTCGATTGCCCTTGCAGCAAAAGGTCGGCAGCACGATGACGGTCGAACAGTTTGAGGGACTTAAAGCGCGGGGGCAGATCGGGCACAAAGGGCTCGCTGAAAGCATCGCGATGATCGCAGCAGGTCTCGGTCGGAAGGTGAATCCGGGTGAGGTTCGCGAGGATTTGCAGCCGGTGCTGGCGGAGCATGAAATCGAATGCGGTCTCGGCGTGATCGCACCGGGCCGCGTGCGCGGGATGCACAATACGGGCTTCTGGCAGGGGGATGGATTGACGATCGAACTGGACTTGCTCATGGCATGTGCCGAGCCGAATCCGCGAGATGAGATTGAACTGGACGGGCCTGTCCCGCTACGCGTGCAGATTCCAGGCTCGACGCCGGGCGATAGCGCGACGGTGGCGGCATTGCTCAACACGGCAAGGCTTTTGCCGAAGGTTTCGCCGGGGCTCAAGACGATGCTCGACCTGCCCGCCGCCGGGGCGCGGTAGTGCGCTTGTGGCGACGACGCAGTCTCGCACGCCCAAACACTTCGTCGTTGATCGTCCCGTCGTGGATTACTTGCTGCTTCGGAGCAGGGCCTCGGATCTCATCAAGCACCGGGTATTCACTCTAATCCCCGTATTCGAATGAATCGTCGGCCATCACGAGTGGGCGGTGCTGGCCGATGTTCAGCAGCAAACCGGCGGCGATGAAGCTCGCGATGAGGCTCGTCCCGCCGTAGCTGACGAACGGAAGCGTCACGCCCGTCACCGGAAAGATCTTCATGCTGACGGCGATGTTCAGCGCCGCCTGAGCGGCGAGCATGGTCACAACGCCGACGGCTACGAGTCTTCCGAAGGGTTCACGCGTGCTGCCAGCGACTTCGATGCCGGCAGCGATCAGCACGACGAACGCGGCAATGACCACAAGGCTGCCTACAAGTCCGAACTGTTCGCCGATCAATGCGAAAATCATGTCGTTGTGACCCTCGGGAACATTTCGTCCGACCGGCATGTTGCCGAGGCCTTTGCCCAGGAGCCCGCCGGACCCGTGCGCAGTGACGGCCATGTGTTGTTGAAAACCGACGCCCTGAAGCGTTCGTTCGTCGTCTCGAAACATGGCATACACCCGCTCACGCTGATACCCCGACATCAGCGAAGGCAGGTGCTTGAGAACCGGGACATGATCCTGCCCGGCGAGCCAGACAATCGGCACAAACATCAGCCCCAGACCCACGATCCAGAGCATGTGTCGCATGCGCGCACCGGCGACGAAAAGCATCGCGAGCAACGTCGGGGCAAAGACGAGCGCGGTACCCAGATCGGGCTGTTTGAGAATGAGCAGAACGGGCGCAAGGCAGAGCGCAAAAGGCCCCAGCAGTCCGGGTATGGATCGATAGCTTGAACGAAAACGCAGGTATCGAGCAAGCACCATGATGAATGCGACCTTCATCAACTCCGCGGGCTGCAGGCTGAAACCTCCGAGTCTGATCCAGTTGTAGGCGCCGTTGATCCGATTCACGCCGGGCAATGGTGCATCCCCGCCGATGGTGGAACCAAGGACGGTGTAGCCCAACGGAATGAAACTGAAGAAGTAAAAGACCCAGGCAAGCCGGCCCACTCGCTGGTAGTTGATGAGCTGGAGCAACAGCATGGCGACCACGCCAAGACCGACAAAACGAAGCTGCTTGCCGGTAAAGCTGAGATCGTTCTGCATGATCCCGTAACCGCGAATGGTCAGGAGGCCGACAGCGCACAGCACCAACACGGCAGCGAGGATCGGCCAATGCGTGGCGATCGCAAGACGCTGCCAGGGCGAAAGCTCGCCGAGGCTGCGTGATCTGCGGAAGATTCGCTTGGTGAAGGGGATGAACACAGGAGGGGGTGAGAAGGCACGACGGCACAAAAGACGGATGACGAAATCTTAGAACTCTGACAACTACCAACTTTCCCCGGCTTTGCCGCGTTTGAGAACGATTTTTTTCAGTCCTGCGGGTCGGCAGGCAAGGAGAAGTTGATCTTCGAGTCCTGAGAGCAGGAGTTGTTTGAGCTCGAAAAGGTGGGCGGACGAGTCGACGTTGACCGTAAGCGTCCCCCGGGCGAACGTGGCGAGGTAGCAATGCTCGGCGAAGAGTTCGGGGACGAGTGTGTTCCAGGCTTCGGCGAGCTTGCCGAACTTGTCATGACGCTTGCGGATGTCGCGGTTGAATTGTTCGACGGCGAGCTCTCCCAAATTGATGGAAAATGGCTCGGCTGTCTTTTTCCAGCGGACGAGCCGCTTGAGCAGGAGATCATCGCTCCCGAGCTCCGGGGCGGATGTTGAATCAGATCGGACGGATTTTCGACTAGGCATGAGGCTGCACCTCGTCGTTGGATGATGGAGATGAATCGTAGGCCTGACGCATGATCCGATGACGTTCTCGGACACCCCAGATCCCGATTCCCAAACAGGCGACCGCGCCGGCGAACCAAGGGTCGGGATTGGGCTTTTCTCGGGCGGTCCAGCCGAGCGCGAAGGCAATGATGATGAAACTGAAGCCCAGCCGAGCAATCCAGGATCGGAGGATGGAACTTTTTCTCGCCATTTGGGGTCCGAGAAAGTTATACTCTACTTGATTGGTAAAGCGGCAGTGCGGAGTAGACGATGTATCGATTGATGCACCGTGAATCCACAAGTTCAGTCCGTTTTGTTCCAGAGACGTGTCTAATGTCGAATCGAACCAAGAAGTACGCGAGCAAGAGATGGCTCAACTGGGCAGCCTGGTCGGTGGCTGCGTGCCTGATGGCCGGGGTTTTGGCTGGACCGACGGCGCATGCCGAAGCGAGTTCACGCAGCCGGGCAGTGTGGTCGGACCCGATCCTGGGGATGCAGCGAGATACCTCGCGCATCCTGCATGCGCTGCTGCGGCAGGTGGAGTTTGATGTCGAATACCAGATGGCCCGGCGTGATGCGCAAGTTGCCGGACTGCGGTTTCATCAGGCGCGGCTGGATACGCTGGCGCAGGTGCGCAGGACGGACGCCTATCACGCATTGAAAGCGCGGATTTGGCGAGAAAGTGAGGCGTTGCGCGCGATGCATTACGCGTATCCACGCGACGAGGAAGCAATTCATGCCGCGGGCCGAGGCATCTTGGTCTTGCGGCGGGAGTTATCGTCGATGGAGCGGGCGTCGCTCGATGCCAATGATCACGTCCGTGAATGTCTCGACGAATGGATCGTTGCTTTCAACCGATTCCTCGACGAGCAGGAACGCATCGAAACCAGTATTCGTTTTGACGCCGCCTATATGGACGCGACCCGGCGACTGCGTGAAGCCCGGGCGGCGATCGCGGGACGTTAGATCATCTGCCGCATATCACCGCGGATTGTGCAAGAAGCAGCTCGGGTCGCAGTTGCGGTATTGGGGATTGTGGTCCAAGATTGAATGCGAGGGTTGCGGTGGTGGATCGACCTTTGGCGTTCAGTTCCAACGCGTTCAAAAAACATTCGTTGCGAGAGGCGATCGAGACGATCGGCCGGATCGGGTATCGCGCTGTCGAATTGATGGCCGATCTTCATCACGCGCATCCTCAGCGATTTGGCGCACAGGATCGTCGAGAGACGAGGCGTCTGCTTTCGGATTTGGGTTTGGTTGTCAGCAATGTGAATGCGTTTACGCATTTCGTGGATGGTGACACCTATGGTCCGAGTTGGATCGAAGATGACGCTTCGCGCGTGCGCGTGCGCGTCGACCATACGCTGCGGTCGATCGAGTTGGCCGCCGATATGGGCTGCAAAACGGTGAGCATTCAGCCGGGCGGACCGAGGATCGGCAGGCGGATCAGTCGCCATGAGGCGGAGGCTCGATTTGCGGACGGCCTATCGAAGTGCACGGAGCGGGCCCGAGCTTGTGGGGTGATCGTGGCCATCGAGCCAGAACCAGGGCTCTTGATCGAGTCGTCAACAGAATACCGACAATTTGTGGACCGATATCTGCCCGGCTGTGAAAGCGTCCGAATGAATTGTGATATCGGACATCTCTATTGCGTCGGAGATGACCCGGCGGAGGTGATTCGGAGCATGCCCGATCACATTTCCCACGTGCATCTGGAAGATATCGGGAAAGATCGGGTGCATCAACACCTCGTTCCGGGCGATGGTGCGATCGATTTTGGGCGAATCTTTGAGGCTTTAAATCACGTCCAATTCAAGGGTTGGGTAACAGTCGAGCTGTACCCGTTTGAAGCGACCGCAGGTCGCAGCGCCGAACGCGCCTTCGCAGCCCTAAAAAAAGAGCGGCACACCTAAACGGGGTACTTCAGTCTGGAGTGAAACTCGACGATACGCTCACTGTAGTCATCGTTTTGGAGTACCCCATCTGTTACTAGGGTGGGTTGACCCGAATAGGGATTCTGCCATGCAGTTAACAGCCGAACAATTTCGCGAGGTCTTGAGTGCTGTAAGAGGCGACAAGACGCGTCGTGATGAAAAACGCAACATGCCCCGCGTCGCGCTGCGCACTCGCGTTCAGGTTGTCATTCTTCACGCGACCGACGGACCGATGAAGCCGCAGCAATTCTGGATTCGCGACTTTTCACAAACAGGCATCGGGCTCCTGTCGTCGGCACGCGTGGTCGCAGGAACCCATATGGTGATTTGCCTTCCGTCCAGCAGTCGCCAGCCAATCTGCATCCTCGCACAGGTGGTCCGATCGCAGCAAGTTCCCGGAAATCTGCACATCATTGGCTCGCGTTTCATCCAGCATGTGGATGAAGCAGATCTCAAGTCCGCGCTGTCGGGCAAGCCCGAAGCGCTGCTGCAATACATCACGCCGGGCGCGGCGGCTTGAATGAATTGGTCTCTCAGCTCGGAGCCTGAGGCAAGGAGTCGGCCTTGAGCTGAAGCGAAACGAGCCGACGCTGAAGGGCGGAGAGTTGGGCTTCGCTCAATCGCTCGGCTTCGGTGGGGTCGTAAGCTTCATTGGTATCCAGCGCGGCGGAAATTTGCCCGGCGGCAAGTTCGAATCGACCTGCGGTCTCGAGGACCTGCGCGAATTCGATACGAAGCTGAATGTCCTGAGGATTCAACTCGATCGCGCGCGCAAAGTGATCGATGGCCTCCTGTGGAATCGACCGCGTGCTGAGCATCGTCAGACGCGCGCGAGCAAGCCAACCGGCGATCGATCGAGGCTGATTCTCCGTCGCACGCTCCGCCCAGGCGAGCGCGTCGGGCAAGCGACCGGGGATTTCGCTCCAACTTGCCGCGGCCCGGAGTGCGATTTCGTGGTTGGGATAAGAACTGGCTCGGTAGGCCTCTTCGTACATACGAGCAGCCTCGCTCCATCGTTGACTCGCGGCCAGCAGGTCGGCGGCGTGTGTTTTACGCTGTTCGTTCCAGGTGGGGATCACCAGAAGAATCACATAGGCCAACCATCCGATCAATCCGACACTTGCGAACGCAACCACGCCGGAGCTTAGGCGGCGCGTGGCGGGCCCCGTCGTGCGCGTCGGAACCGAGAGAGGCTCGTCACGACCAGATTCGCCGGCCGCGCGGAGGCCCAGCGCTGCCGCGATGATGACCATCAGAATCGCGAGTGGCCCGGTTTCGAAGAGCGCCATGTCGATCTGCGATTGCACAAGAAAGACGCCAACGCTCACAATGAGCGCGGCGAGAATGGTCGGACACGGACGGGCATCAATGCGGATCAGCTTGGTCGATCGCAAGACCGTGGCGGCCATCCCGAGCATCATCAGCAGCCCGAACAAGACACGTTCGACCGACTCACTCACAACATAAGCCGCCGGCGCCGACAGATCGATCGAGGCGAAAATGATCGCAGGGATGTACAACGCGCCGATCCAAAGCAATGGTGTGATGGGCGAGGACTTGGATTCGAAAGAGCCCTCGCCCGACGATGTGATCGAACTGCCAGAATCGGACGGTGCAGGATCGCTTGACAGATCCGTCGGCATGGCGGGCTTGGTCAGACGCCATGCCAGGAGCAGCATCCAGGCACAAAGCAGGCCCAGACCGACCATGCCGAGTTCGGTCGCGGACCGGATGAGCGCGTTGTGCGGATCGCGAATCTCCTCGGCGGCGACTGGAAGCCGGTGTTCGAGGTAATGATCCGCAAAGCCCGCCCAACCAACGCCCGTGATAGGCGCCGAAGACCAGACATGCCATGCGCCAGTCCAGTAGCGCCAGCGAAAATTGAGGCTGTCCTCGGGCAGCCCGTCACGCGACAGGCCCACGCCCAGGACGGAAGTGATTCCGAGCAGCACGACGATCAGACCGACCGTGAAGAAGAGTCGATGTCGGTCGGCAAGAAAGCGGGCAAGAAACGCAGCGGCAATCAGCACCACGAGCCCGCCCGTGATCGCAAACCATGCGGCTTTGCTCTGAACATACACCAATAGATAAATGACGAAGGCCACCGGGACCAACGCAAGGCCCGCCAGTCCGCCTTCGTCCCGACGTCTGAACCGTTCGATCGCGACGCCCACCGCGATCAAGGCAAGCATGACGACTGCCGCGCCGAAAGTGTTGGGCGAAGCGGAGAATCCCATGATCTCGCCCGCGCGGAGCTTGGCCTCGAACCGCTCGGCGGCGTAGCTGCCCGCTTCCCAGCCGCGCTGCATGAAAAAGTCGGCACGCATCCGATCAAAGTTCTCAACGGTGGTCGGCCAATCCATGTGTCGCCAGAGAACGCCCTGTGCAACGAAAATCAACAAAAGCCCGATACACCATCCAGCGACAACACGAACCTGATCCCAGCGGCGAACCGACTGGAACACCGCCCATCCGAGCAGGCCGAGCGACATGAGTTGTGGCGATGAAACCAGTGTCAGCCAACGGTCGGATGACCAGACCGAACTGAGCAGCGCTAGCGAGGCAAAGATTGACCAGATGCCGAAAACCCATGAGCCATGAAGCTTGAAACTCGAATCGATGAACCTGCGCATGAGAACCAGCGCGGCGGGGATACAGCAGAGCAGATCGAGGATCAGCGTCGAAGCCGCTCCGGGAGGAACCGGATCGAGCGGTTGAAGAGGCGCTTCGCGGGCGCCTTCGAGCATCGTGGCACGAACCGCGGCGAGGATCAGCGCCACCGCCAGGGCGCATCGCGTGAGGATCCGAGCGCCGATGGGATCGGCGTCGCCATCGCGGAGGTCGTCGCGCTGAGCTTGATATGGGGCGTGGATCATGAAGGTGAATCAGACCTGACTCGAAGATTGTGTTTCGGATTTTGTGGCGGGTGCGGCGTTTGACTCAGAAATCGGACCCGTGGGATCGTCGGATCGAGACTTCATCGGGTGTTGTTCAAGCAGCATGACCACGCCCAGAACAAGAAGCGTTTGTGCGACGATGAGCCCCGCTGCCAGCGGCGAGCGAACCCCCGGCAAAACGACGGCGGCGATCGATGTGGATGCGGTGACGAGATAAAGACACAGGACCGCAGTCCGTCGGGACATCCCGCGATCCACCAGGCGATGGCTGAAATGATTCTTATCCCCCTGAAATGGGCTCTTGCCATTGGCGATGCGGATGACCGAAACAACGATCAAATCGTAAAGCGGCAACGCCAGGGCAATCAGCGGAGCAAAAAGCGCGAACCAGTGCAGATGAAGCTCCGCGCCTGAGGGCAGAAAGGTGATGCGGATGCTCATCACGCCAAGAACGAATCCGAGGACGAGTGACCCGGCGTCGCCCATGAAGATCCGCGCGGGTGGAAAATTGTATCGCAGGAAGCCGAGGGTCGAGCCGATGAGACAAGCCAGGACGGCCGCAACGAACCACTGCTCGCGGATCTGGAGAGAGGCGACAAGAAGTGCTGTAGCACAGATGACAGCTACGCCGGAGGACAGGCCGTCCATGTTGTCAAGAAAGTTCATCGCGTTGGTGATCGCGACGATCCAGAGGACGGAAAGGAGAATGGCAAGCCAGGACCCGCCGACCAATCCATCAAGTGCGGTGAAGATGCGAACTTCCGGGAACGGGATGACGATCAGGCACGCGACGAGAAGTTGGACGAAAAGTTTCGTGTAAGGCCCCATCGCGCGGGCATCGTCGCGCAACCCCATCAGATGAAGGATCAGGACGCTCGCGATGAATGTCAGCGCCAGCGGCGTGTTGTCACGAACGCCAGCCAGCAGGGCGGGGTCGATGCCAAACGTCTGGACGATCAGATCGGGGATCGACCACGTAAGAGCGAGCGCGGCCAGCAGGGGAACAAGAAGCCCCGCGGTGATGCCGACGCCCCCGCCGAGGGATTTGGGCTGGGCGTGGATTTTCCGCCCGCCGGGCTTGTCGACGAAACCGATCCTGGGCGCAAGGAAAAGCATCGCACGGGTTCCCGTCCACCCGAGCAACATCCCAACGCCGATCAGACCGAGCATTACAAAGGTCATGCGATCGACCAGTCTACCGGCAAAGGGTGGAATCAGGGTAGTGAACCGCTTCAATCGACGATTGCCGATTTAGGCTCGCTCGAATATCGCGGGATGTATCTTGTCGGTGGACGGTCGAATCACCGGCGGCTGACGCGCATCACAAACAGATGAGTCGCGTCACAAATCGCAAGGCGGCACGATGCGCTCATACGCTGGGGTGTCGCAAAACCATAAAAGCGCGGCCGTGGAATAGAGTTATCTTTATTGCGTGCCGGGTGAGGATTGCACTATAAGCGGATGGCTTTGAGACACATGACGAATCAGTTCGGCGGGGTGCGCGCCTTGATCACTGCGCTGGTCATGATGGTGGGGTGCTGCTGCGCGCTGGTGCAAGGATCGCCGGCGGACTTTGAGCGGATCGTGCGCGAGATCACGAGTGAGTCGACGAGATCGGTGGGAACAACGGGCGCGGATCGCTCGGCTGAGATCGTTCTAAGTGAATTGCGCGCGATCGAGGGGATGGAGATTCGTGAACACCGATACCCGATTCTGCTTCCGACGATCCGCGAAGCTTCATTGACGATCGCCGGAGCCCACGTTGAGGTCTATCCATTCTGGCCGGCGTCGGTGCGATTGGTGGCGACGCCCGAGGAGGGAATTTCCGGACGCCTCGTCTACTGCGGACGCGGTGAGTATGCGGATTTGAGGCCCTCAGACTTGCAAGGCGCGATCGCGGTCGTCGAACACGACGCAGGCGGAGGCTGGATGCGAGCCGTTTCGTTCGGCGCCCGGGCGGTCATGGTGTTGCATGACGAGGGCGTTTCGCATCTGGATCTGCGCGCCTTTGATGTACGACTACCGATGAACGTGCCGCGGGTGTATCTGTCCGATGCGTCGCTCATCGAACGGATTCGTCGTGAACGCGTGATCGCTGACGCGCGACTGATGGTGCGGGCGGACTGGCAACTGCGTGAGGTGCGAAACATTTACGGACTGCTTCGACCGACCGCGTCGAGTGCGGATCCGGCAAGTGGCCGTCCCCGTGGCGCGATGACGTTTCTCGCCCCGCTGGATGCAAGCGGGATCGTTCCGGGCAAGTCGCCCGGCGCGAGCCAGGCAGTAAACACCGCCGGCCTGCTCGCGATCGCAAGGTCGGCGCGATCGTGGGGACTCGATCGACCCATCCTGTTCGCCTTTACGAGCGGTGACGAGGTTCAGTATCACGGCACGCGACAAATGCTGATGGCACTCGGCGACTCGCCGATCCTATGGCAAACCCAAATCGCGGATCTCAAAATAGAACTCGCCGAGGCACGCAACGACGCGGCCCGAATGCGCGAAATGAAAGCAGCGCCCGAACTGCTCTCCTCACAGAGCGATGAACGCCTGATCAAGCGGATCACCCAGATCATCGAAATGGATCAGGCGCTGGAGCGCGATGAACTCTTTCGACTACGACTTAAACGTGATGCAGGCGATGCCATCGAACAAAGGCGCGCAATGCTCGAAAAGCGGCAGGTCGATTTGTCGCTGGTCCGAGCGCTACTCGTCCGCGACCCGACAGAGCTTGTTCGGGAAGAGCATCGCGCGATCGCTCGGACTTACGCCAACGCCGCGCTCGAACGGATCGAGGCGGCGGACGGGCGGGGGTTGATTCGCGATTTGGAGTCTCGAATCACACAGCTCGAAACACGCGTCGGGCTTTACGAGTGGCTCGCGACGGCGGCGGGCACGCCGATGAGTCCGCCCGTGCGAGAATCACGCGGCCGGGCAATCGATGCCATCCTCGCGATCGACATCTCCGACGGCGGACTGCGAATCGGTCCGATGACCCAGGGGGCATATCTCCGCGTCAACGCACGACGTGATGTACGCGATTTCGTCGACTATTTCAGTCGGCTACGCCGCGGGATTGAGACCGGCGACGCCAACAGCGCCTGGTTCGGGCCGCTCTCACAACTCATCGATCCCTCCACACTCATCACCAGCACCACGTGGGGCAGCTTTATCCCCAATCTCGCGCTGCCTTCCGAAATGGCCAGCCAATGGGGCATACCCGCACTCACCTTTGCTACGCTGGATGATGCGCGTGTGCGACGCGAAACCCCAGCCGATCGACTGGATCGCTTGGACTGGCCTGCCATCATCAGGCAGTTTGAGGGCTTGGAGTCATTCTTCGAGCGTGCACTGCGAGACAGTGCGTTTGCAACCAACGTTGAATTGCGCCGGGCGCGGAACGGCTTTGAGGGTCAGGTGGTCAGCGCGGCACTGGGTAAACCGGTCCCCGATCTGCCAAGGCCGGGCTTTATCGCAAGCGCCATCCCCGCTGCAAACCAGCGCATCCCTCCGGCGTTGCACTTTCACGCACCGGCGCTCGGTGTGCGCCGTCTCGAAGTCGCACCCACTGACGCGCTCGGTCGATACCGATTCGAGGGAATGGCCTCACAGCCCGACAACATGCACCAGTTGTTCGTGCAGGTCTATCGCGTTGAGGAAGGTTCCGGTCGCATCACAGCCGTCAGCGACATGGGCAAACAGTCCGCCGAGATCACGCCCTTTGTCCTCCTGCGATCCAGCAGCATCAATCCTCTGCGCAATGTGCCCTTTGAATGCACCGAGATCGGACTCGTCGGAATGTACGACCCGCGCTACCTCCAGGCGCTCGGCGATGTACAGCTGCTCGATGCCCGACGAAATGCCGTCCCCCAGCGATTCAATATCCTCGCCACCGATCGCATGATGGCAGGATTCGTCGAGAGCGATGGACGATATCATCTGCTCTTCCGATACGGCCAGGTGGGCAATCGCCTCATGCTCATCAACATGCCCGATGCCAGCTCGCCCAAGCCGCAAGACCTGAGCGACGCCGAGTGGGTGGCGGCCAAACGACTGGGTCGCGGGTTCACCGTCGATGAACTGAAAAAGCTCGATCCCGTTCCTCTCGCAACCGCACGCGACTTCCTACGGATCGATGAAAAACGATTGTCCGACTACAGATCCGCAGGCGTCAGCAGCGCGCTGATCGATTCCATTCATACCGATGCAGGCGAACGCCTCGCCTCCGCGCAACGCGCAAGAGAATCCAACGACGGCGCAGCGGCCATCAGTCAGGCGAACGCAGCCTGGAGCTTTGAGACGCTGGTCTACAAAGCCTCAAAGGACATGAGCAACGACGTCGTCCGCGCTGCGATCCTACTGCTCCTGCTGGCCGTCCCGTTCAGCGTCTGTATGGAACGACTCCTCGTCGCCAGCCCCAGCGTCTATCGCCAACTCACCGGCATCGGCGCGATCTTCACCGTCATGACGATCGCACTATGGGCGTTTCACCCCGCCTTCAAGATCAGCTCCAGCCCGCTCATCATCATCCTCGCATTCGCGATCATCCTGATGTCGCTCGTCGTCATCAGCGTCGTCTACCAAAAGTTCGACACCGAATTGAAGAAAATCCGCTCGGGTCGCGGCGGGGCGGAAAGCCCAAACTTCGCACGCTCCAGCGTCCTCACCCAGGCGATCATGCTCGGCATCGCCAACATGCGCAAGCGAAAGATTCGCACTACACTCACCGCCACCACCATCGTCCTCATCACGTTCGCGGTTCTCGTCTTCGCCAGCGCCACCAGCTATCGCGATGTCACGCGCTTGCCCACGGGCGTCTCCAGCGCACATCCGGGCGTGCTGCTGCGGCAGCTCGGCTATCGCCCCATCCCGCTCGAACTCGCCCCAGAGCTGCGCGCAGCCTTCCCACAGCATCAATTTGTCGAACGCTGGTGGAACGTCAGCGCCTGGGAACCCGACGAACGACACATCATCGTGCCCGATCGCGCAGACTCACCCGATGCGTTCGATGCCAACGGACGACTCCGAACCGTCGCCATGACCGGGCTCCTGGGCCTGGGCGCCGGAGAATCCGAAGTCTCCGCCGCCGACGATGTGCTTGGACGCGAGGCGCTTCTCAAACTCGAATCAGGACGAACCGACGCCATCTTCCTCCCACAACCCGCCGCCGAACAACTCGCCGTCCGCGTCGGCGATTTCGTCCGACTCGCAGGCCGCCGACTCGAAGTCATCGGCGTGTACGATCCGTCGGATTTCGATCGCCGCGTCACCAGCCTCTCCGGCGAATCCATCACACCTCTACGCTACGAAACCGGACAACTCGACGCCTCCGGCAGACGACTCGCCGATGCCAATGCCGAACAACTCGCTCTCGATGCCGATTCAGGCGCAGCCGAAATCAACACCTCCTACCTCCACCTCAGCAGCGCTGATGTCGCGATCATCCATGCCGAACTCTCCAAGCGACTCCAGAGCGGAAGACTCGCAACCGTCACCAGCCGCGTACCCGACTTCAAATCCGCCGAAACACTCGCCAAGGAAATCGCACAACGACTCACCATGGTCCAGTACGCAGGCCTCGAAGACGGCGTGCAAATGATCTCCGCCAGCAACCTCGCCAAAATCACCGGCGCAAAAGTCGTCATCCCGCTCCTCATCGGCGGACTCATCATCTTTAACACCATGATGGGCTCCATCGCAGAACGAAAACGCGAAATCTCCATCTACACCTCCCTCGGACTCGCGCCCGTCCACGTCGGCGCACTCTTCGTCGCAGAAGCCATGACCTATGGCGTCATCGGGACCGTCTTCGGATACATCATCGGACAAGGCGTCGGCACGCTCTTCCAACAACTCGGCTGGCTCGGAAACATGACGCTCGATTACTCCGGCGGAAGCGCACTCATGACCATCGGGCTCATCCTCCTCGTCGTACTCCTCAGCGCGCTCGTCCCGGCTCGCATGGCCAGTCGACTCGCCGCCCCCAGCATCGAACGCAACTGGCGCGTCCCACTGCCCGTCAACGATCAAATCGAAGCCGTCCTTCCCTTCACCATCAACCGCACCGCCGCACAAGGCGCTATCGCCTACCTCGCCGAATACCTCGACGGACACAAGGAAGGCAGCATCGGAAAATTTGCCGCCGGCGATATCCGCGCTGGCAACGGCAACGACGAACGAACACGCGAACTCCTGGCCACCATCTGGCTCACACCCTTCGACCTCGGCGTGCGACAACTCATGACCCTCCGCATCGCCCCCGGAGAGTTCAACGACATCTACGAAGTCTCCATCCGCCTCACACGCATGAGCGGCGACGACGGAAGCTGGTATCGCATGAACCGAACATTCCTCACCGAAATCCGAAAACAATTCCTCGCCTGGCGAAGCCTCAGCCCGGAGCGCATGCGCCAATACATCGAACAATCCAAACGCGTCGAAGCCTCCGTCTAAACATCACGACACACCTCCCACCGAACAATCGACCTGAATCCAGGGCCACCCATCGCCCGGATCTCTATGGATAAAGAACTCCAACAATATCGCGACCTCATGCGACCGCCCGAAACCTTCGAACAAGGCTTCGGCATCAAGGCCATGATCGGCGGACTCTTCGTCGGCCTCATCATGACGCCCGCCTCGATGTACATGAACCTGGTCACCGGCCAGACCATCGGAACCGCCGCCCAGTGGGTCACCGTCATCCTCTTCCTCGAAGTCGCACGGCGCAGCTTCACCGTCCTCGGACGCGCCGAAATCTTCATCCTCTACTACATGGCAGGCGCCTGCCTCATCTCAGGATCAGGACTCCTCTGGAACCAATTCCTCGTCCAATCCGAATCCATGCGCGGCTTCGGACTCGCCGACAAAATCCCACTCTGGGTCGCGCCACAATCACCCGACGTCCTCGGCCAACGCTCCTTCTTCCACCCCGCATGGTACGTACCCATCGGACTCATGGCCCTCGGACAAGTCCTCGGACGCCTCGATAACTTCGGACTCGCATACGTCATGTATCGCATCAGCTCCGACGCCGAAAAACTCCCATTCCCTCTCGCACCCGTCGGCGCACAGGGCATCACCGCACTCGCCGATGCCTCCAGCGGAACCGAAAGCTGGCGATGGCGCGTCTTCAGCTTCGGCGCGATGCTCGGCATGGCATGGGCCGTCCCGTATCTCGCGCTGCCCGCCGTCACCGGTGCTCTCCTCGGGCAGCCCATCACCATCTTCCCTCTACCGTTCTACGACGGAACCAAACACACCGAAGACTTCCTCAAAGCCGTCCCCATGATCCTCAGCTTCGACATCGGACTGCTCATCAGCGGCATGGTTCTGCCGTTCTGGGCCGTCGTCGGGTCGTTCGTCGGACTCATCGTCACACTCATCGCCAACCCCGTCCTCTACGAAACCGGCGTCCTCAACGACTGGGCCCCCGGCATCGGCGCGATCCGAACCATCCAAAGCAACCGACTCGACTTCTATTTCAGCTTCGGACTCGGACTCCTCGCCGCCATCGCCATCATCGGATTCGCACAAGTCGGTCGCTCCCTCTTTGCAGCTCGCGGAACCGGGCAAATCGACTTCCGCGCCTTGCGCACGCCTCCACCCGGTCGCGGAGACTTCTCACTCTGGATCGCACTCTTCATCTACTTCATCACCACCGCCATCACCATCCTCATCGCCTGCCTGCTCCTGCGCGACGCTCACCGCGCAGGGATGGGATCGGAGTTGACCACACTCCTCATCGGCGTCTTCATCTTCTACGGTTTCATCTACACACCCATCATCAGCTACGTCACCGCCCGCATGGAAGGACTCGTCGGGCAAACCGTCCAAATCCCCTTCGTACGCGAAGCAACCTTCCTCCTCTCAGGCTACCAGGGCGCTGCCATCTGGTTCGCTCCTTTCCCACTCCACAACTACGGCACGCAGGCACTCCTCTTCCGCAAAACAGAACTCACCGGCACCAACTTCCGCTCACTCATCAAGGCCGAACTCTTCGTCCTGCCGATCGCCATCGTCGCGACGGTGCTGTTCAGCCATTTCATCTGGCAGATCGCCCCCGTCCCCAGCTCCGCATTCCCCGCCGCCGAGAAACTCTGGGAACTCAACGCCTACCAACAAGGCCTCTTCATGAGCATGACCATGCCCGGCGGACAGTACGGCCCGTTCGCCGAAGCCTTCAACTGGTCCTACGTCAGCATCGGACTCATCCTCGCGCTGGTGATGTATGTGATTCTCAGCAGTTTCGGGTTGCCGGTGCTGTTGGTGTATGGATTGATCCGCGGGCTGGATCAATCACTGCCCGACGTGATCCTCCCCCAATTCATCGGCGCACTCCTCGGCCGATACTACTTCAAGAAAAAGTTCGGCGACCGCTGGCTCAGCTCCATCGTCGTCTTCTTCGCCGGCTACCAGGCCGGCTTCGGACTCATCACCATGTTCTCCATGGGCGTCGTCTTCATGAGCAAAGCCGTCATCCAAAGCGCCTACTAACCCAATCCCACCCGACCCACACACGCCATCCCCCAAAACAAATACTTCGCCACACCCGCCCACGCCTCCCCAGTCGCACTCTCGGTCCCCGCCCCACAGCCCGTAGGGTGCGTGAAACGAACCATTCCCGCCTCACCCCATCGCGCCGTCAAAGATGCATTGCATGCACCCTACACGACTCAGTGAGATGACCGCCGATAGACTTGACCGTGGCCGTTCTTCACCTTCGTGGTCGTGGTGGTCTTGGTGGTTCAATGGAAATCGCTTCGGCCCTTTGCCGCTGCGTGTGAAATCGGCTGTGGGGCGATGTGCGCGTCGGGCGGTCGGATGGGGGATCGATTAGGATGGGCGGGCTGGGTTTGGGAGTCGATGGCCTGACGTCTCGTTTCCTCTGCGTTAGTCTTTTGCATCATCATGGTGACGGCCGGTCACATTCTCGCATGGCAGCATTGGATGTTGCACGTGCCGGGGGACTGGAACCCCGTGCGGATCGATGGCGATGCAGACCGCGGATCGGTCGTGCTGGCGGACCTTTCGCGGACGCGAATGGCCCTGCGATGGCAACGCGTCTCCAAACGATGGGATGTGGAACGCGGGCAGCGGCAGGCGCTGGTGACGGCGGCGGGGCGGGATGCGGTGGGGGAGGCGAGCGAATTCACGGCGTCGGACGATTTTACGCGGATATTGCTGCACGAACCGAAGGATGCCGATGCGCCCGAGCGGGCGTTTTTGCATAGTCGGGTGTCGAATCGACTGCTCGAGATCGTCCGCGTGCGCGATGAACGCGACGGAAGGCACACCCCGACGCTCAGACGTGACCTGCTCGCGCAAGTGCGGGATCAACATCCGGATGACGAAGTGCGATGGCGGGTCTTTGAGATGGATGTGAGCGTGCCGGGCGGGTTTGGGCTGAAATCGCGCTCGCTGGCGGCGGGGGATTTGACGCTGAGCTTTGAGAAGAAGCGCGAGGTGATTGCGGTGCGGGTGATTTGTCCGGCGCGGCTGGCGCTTTCGCGGCAGTCGCTGGAGCGATGGATGCAGATGTACGGCCGAGGCTGGCGGGCGACGCATCGACCGCGCGGGACGAAGATGGGGGTGGTGGATGAGTGGGCTGATTCAGACGAGGAGGCCGAGGAGGCCGATCCGATTCACCGGCTGATCGTCCCGCGGAGGCGCAGGTTGTTCTTTGCGAGATGGATTTCGCGAGAGCGTGTGATCCTCTCGTGTGTGGTCCGCGACCGCGTCCTGATGGCCGACGGTGCGAGTGATGCGCGGGCGCTGGAGATGCTGGAATCGATGGAGCGATTGATGGGACCGCGAGAGGAATGAGGGGCGAGGAGCGAAGAATAAGGGGCGAAGAATGATGAACGATGACCGTGGGGTTGAGGGGGATTGTGCTTGGATTCACGAGGGTGCGAGGTGAGAATGGCGCGGGGGAGTCGGAGGCAGGTGGCGTGATGTTGTTTGGATCGAAGAAACCGACGTTGGACCGCGAAGCCGCACTGGAATTGCGGCCGATGCGGTTGGTGGCGTCGGAGATGGAGACGGACGAGCGCGGGGCGGGGAAGCTGCGTGTGCAGCTTGAGACTCCGCGATTTGCGCGGATGTTTCTGGGCAACATCAAAGGGCGTGAGAAGACATTTGAGTTTGATGAGATCGGGGTGTTTGTGTGGCAGCAGATTGATGGAAAGACGAGCGTGAAGCAGATGATTCGGTTTGTGTCGGAGAAGTACGAGCTGAATCTGCGGGCCGCGGAGACGTCGACGGTGGCGTTCTTGAGTTTGCTGATGAGGCGGCGCTTGATCGGGATGCCGGTAGACTCGTGATCAAGATTGGCAGACTCGTGACCGGGCTTAAGTCTTTCGATGGTTCGACGATGAACGTGGATGATGACGGGAGTGTGGCTGTATGTCAGGCAAGGTTCAGAAGCAGATTCGGTTGCCGATGAGTCGTGCGATCGAGATCGCGTGGAAGCAGATTCGGTTGCGACTGGCGCGGTCGATGCTGGTGACGAGTGGGATCGTGCTGGCGATCGCGTTTTTGCTGTCGATCCAGATCGGTGATCTGGTGGCGGCGGGGATGCGCGGGTGGATCGAGCAGTCGCAAACGTCGACGGAATTCGCGGAGTTGCGCGCCGAGCGTGAACGCCTGAGCGTGGCGGTGCGGGATTCGACGCTGAGTTTGCGTGATGAGGTGATGAAGGCGAGTGGAATGGAGGTGGAGGCGGGGCGGAGGTTTGATGTGGAGCGTGCGGTGGGGAAGGATTTGGAGGGATTGCGTGAGGAGCTTGGACAGTTGCCTGCGGATGTGAAGCAGACGCAGTCGGCGCTGGATGCGTCGCCGGAGGTGCAGAAGTCGTTCGGCGCGTGGGTGGAGGAAGCGCGGCGATACGAGGCCGTGCGTGAGCGCGTCAGCGCGCCGCAACAACTGACCGCCAAGCTCGCCGATCAGGGCGTCCCGACCACGCAGGCAGACATCGAGGCCGCGAAACTGCAGCAGCGCTGGCTCCTGGGCCTCGCGCTGCTCGTCGCATTCGTGGGCATCCTCAACGCGATGCTGATGAGCGTGACCGAACGATTCCGCGAGATCGGAACGATGAAGTGCCTCGGAGCGCTCGACGGATTCATCGTCAAGCTGTTTGTCATCGAAAGCCTGTTTCAGGGCGTCGTCGGCACATTCGTAGGCATCCTGCTGGGGCTGGCGGTGGCGCTGGCGATGGCGGGGGCGACATACGGGAACTTCGCGTTCGTGAATCTGCCGTGGGTGGACGTGCTGGGCGTGACGGCGATGTGCACTGCGATCGGTGTCGTGCTCACCGTCCTGGGCGCGATCTTCCCCGCATGGCAGGCGGCCAAAATGCACCCGATCGCGGCGATGCGCGTCGAGGCGTAGGCGTGTAGCCCGTGCTGTCCGGTTGAGTCGGGGGAGATTTATTGAGCGATGAGCGTGCGGAGATCGTCGAAGTAGTTGGGATAGGTTTTGTTCACGCACTCGGCGTCCGCGATCACGACGCCGGGCGACCGCGTGGCGGCGACGGCAAAGCTCATGGCCATGCGGTGGTCGTCGTAGGTGTGGATGCGTGCGGGTCGGACGGATGTGGGCGGGGTGATGTGGAGGGACTCGTCTTCTATCTTGATCGTCGCGCCGAGCCGCGTGAGCTCGTTTTCCAGGGCGGCGAGTCGGTCGGTCTCCTTCACGCGAAGGGTATGCAGCCCGCGCAGGACGCTCGGCCCGTCGGCGTAGAGCGCGACGACGGCGGTGGTTTGCGCGAGGTCGGGCATGTCGGATAAATCGATGTCGAAGGGCGCGAGTCGATCCGGGCCGGTGGCGCGGATGCCTTCGGGGAGTCGTTCGATTGTAACGCCCGCCCGTTCAAGAACGCGACCGTAGCGGGCGTCGCCCTGCAGACTGGATTCGGAGAGGCCTCGAACGAGCACGCGCGAGCCGGGATGAACGGCCGCCAGCGCGAGGAAGTAACTGGCGTTGCTGGCGTCGGGCTCGACATCGTACTGCGTCGGGGCGTAGCGTCCTTGTGGGACGATGATGCGTTTGGGCTCGCGCGTGAGCGGGTCGCGCTCGAGTTCGGGTGTGTGCCCGAACTGATCCATCAGCCGCAGGGTCATTTCGACGTAGGGCCAACTGGTTTGATTGGGTGCAAGATCGACGTGGACTTCGTGACGCGCATACGGCGCGGACATGAGCAGCGCGGAGAGATATTGCGAGCTGCTCTCGGCGGCGAAGGTTGTGAATCCGCCGGGCAATCCGTTGGCGTGGATTTCGACGGGCGGGCAGTCGGGATTGAGTGTGTGCTGGATGCGCGCGCCGAGATTCTTCAGGAGCGTGACGAGCGGACGGATCGGGCGCTCGCGCATGCGTGGGACGCCGTCGAGGCAGTAGCGACCACGCCCGAGGGTGCACATGGCGGTGAGGAATCGGACGGTGGTGCCGGAGTTTCCGACGAAGAGGTCCGCCTGCGTCGCGGGGATTCTGCCCGAGCGTCCGTGGACGCGGATGAGCTTCTCATTCCGATCAACGATGACGCGGAATCCGAGCCGCATCAGCGATTCGATCATCACGAGCGTGTCGTCGGCGAAGAGGCTGTTGCGGAGATCGCTGATGCCGTCGGAAAGGGCCGCGAGGACGAGCGCGCGATTGGTCAGCGACTTGCTGCCGGGTGGGGCGATGCTCGTGTCGATGGGCGCGGTGAGAGGTTTAAGTGCGACGTCGCTCATGAGGGTCTTGGGGTTTTACAACGGACAGAGACTTGCGCGAATCCGAAGGATCATCAGATTCGTTCGTCATGCTGCAAGGCGGGTCCTGTGGATTCACGTGCCGAAGACGCGATCTCCCGCGTCGCCGAGCCCGGGGAGGATGTAGCCGCGATGATCAAGCTGACGGTCGATGGCGCAGCAATAGATCGGCACGTCGGGGTGATGCTGGTTGAGCATGGCGATGCCTTCAGGGGCGGCGACGAGGCAGACGAATTTCATGCTGACCACGCCGACGGATTTGAGATAGGTCATCGCCGCGACGGCGCTGCCTCCGGTGGCGAGCATCGGATCGATGAGCAGGACTTCGGTGTCTGCGATATCGGGCGGGAGTTTCTTGTAGTACTCGATCGGCTCGAGGGTTTCTTCATTGCGACGAACGCCCAGATGCCCGACGCGGGCGTTGGAGAGCACGCGCAGCACGCCGTCGGTCATCCCGAGACCGGCCCGGAGGACGGGGACGAGCGTGACGGCCTTGGCGAGTGCGTGGCCCGTCGTCTTCTCAAGAGGCGTCTGCACGACGCGTGGGACGGTGGGGATGTCGCGCGTGACTTCGTAGGTCATGAGCATCGCGATCTCCTCAAGCAGCGCGCGGAAGGCGGCGTGTGGCGTGGCAAAGTCGCGCAGCTCGGTGAGCTTGGTCTGAATCACAGGGTGTTCGATGACGTGAACGCTGGGCATGCCGAAGATGCTACGCGCCTGGAGGGTGGTCGGCTATGCTGGAGATATGTCGAGCCAGAGGCAGCAAAAACATGGTGATGGGATTGGGGGGATTGATTTGGATTTTGCGCGCGGGGTGATCGACGCCGAGGGGCAGGCGGTGATGCGCATGCGTGAGGCCGTCGACGAGGATTTCGCACGGGCGGTGCGCATGATCCTGGAGGCGAGTGGAAGCCTGGTCACGAGCGGGATCGGCAAGGCAGGGCATGTGGCACGAAAGCTGTCCGCGACGTTTGCCTCGACGGGGACGCCCTCGCATTTCCTCTCGCCTGCCGATGCGCTGCACGGGGACGTCGGCTCGGTGCGCGACGGGGACGTGATCCTGCTGCTCAGCGCGTCGGGCGAGAGCGAAGAAGTCGTACGTCTGCTTTCAATCCTGCGCAGACTGGGGCGAAAAATCATTTCGATCACGGCCACGCAGTCGAGCAGCCTGGGACGCGAATCGGATGTCGCGCTCCTGATGGGAAGAATCGAGGAGGCGTGCCCCCTGGGCCTCGCCCCAAGCGCCAGCACGACAGCGATGCTCGCCCTCGGAGACGCACTCGCTCTCACCGTCATGAAGCATCGCGATTTTACCAGCGAGCAGTTCGCAATGTTCCACCCCGCCGGTCAGCTCGGGCGACGCATGATGAAAGTCGGCGAAGCCATGAGCTTTCGGCAGGGCGAGAATCTGCCCGTCGCCAGCGACCGACTCAGCGTGGGGGAAGTCCTCTCGAGCGTCTCACGCATTCGCAGGCGAAGCGGGGCCGTCATCCTCGTCGATGATGCCGGCGTGCTCAGCGGATTCTTCTCCGACGGCGATCTGCGCCGATTGATCGAACGCGATCCCGCCGGCGCGATGTCGACCGCTATCGCGTCGGTGATGACGAAGAATCCGAAGCGGATTCATGTCGACGCGCTCGCCAGCCGCGCGATGGCCGTGCTCCGCGAATACAGAATCGACGAATTGCCCGTCGTCGATGACGGGGATCACCCGGTGGGCCTGATCGACGTGCAGGACCTCGTCCTGCTCAAGATGCTGGACGTGGAAAGATAACGCCCGGAGCCAGTCGAGCATCACGCCAAGTCGAGACGGATCATGTCCTACGCCGCCTGCTGCGTCCGGATCCGGAAGTTGAGTCGTCCGCGTGTGGAGGATGAGTCGAAGACGGGTGTGTCGGGATTGAAGAGCACCCGCGTGGTCGCAGGCTGTGACATCGGGCCCTGGCCGGTGCCGGCGCGCGTCCAGCAGGCCCTGATCGTGACGGGATCACCGTTCTGGATTTCGTGTGGCAGGGGCAATTCGAAACTCGTGCGCGAAGAACTGCCGCAATAAATCCAAGGCGAACTGGGATCTGAGATCAGTCGGGGTGAGCTGATCCAGAGTGTTGCGAAGTGGATGCCTTCGGGCTTGGCACGCGAGGTGGGATGTTGTTCGTCTTTGAGGGTGACGCGCAAGGATCGGCGGAGCGTCGGCGCAAGATGCACCAAGGGTGCGAGTGTCGGACGCGCAAGGCGTCGACGCGGTTGTGTCGGACGCAGTCCCAGCATCACCAGCGCGGCCGGGTCATCCGCGATGTACCCACGAATCTGCCGGGCGCTCTGCCGCGTCATGCGCTCGAGTTCGACACGTGCCGCCTGCCGCTCGAAAACACTCGAGCCAGACCTCTGAGCACTTGAATTCGTCTCACCGAGCAAACGCGCGAACCGCTCCTGCAACTGCTGATAACGTTCGACCCATTCGGATGAAAACTTCGCTCGCACCGCGATCGCAGGAAGCACGCCCGCGAAATTGCGCGTCCAGGATTCGAACAACGTGTTAGATCTGGGCAGAAAATCAGGCATGGCAAAACGCCTCCGAATCACCCTGAAATCTCAAATCACTCCCAACACCACTCAACACAACCACCACCACCCACAACCCTCCATACCCAATCACGGACGCAGATGGCCCAACGCATCACGCGCCGTCCGTCAGACCCTCTGCTTATGGCTCATCGGACCGATCGCGGGGCAACTCAAGCCGGAATCGAAGAAATACCGCAAAATTCGCCATCAACGGCTGGTTCCGGGCATGGAACACGCCACGCGTTCCTTCAACCGGAGCCTTCTCATTCAGGAACCCACAGCCCGTTCCTTCTCCTGCCCCCATCACAATCAGGAACCCGCAACGCGTTCCTTGTTCTGGACGCATCCAAATATGGAACACGCAACGCGTTCCTTCATCCGCAGAACCCTCGTTGAGGAACCTCATGCGTGTTCCTCGTCGTAAGCCATCGCCGGGGAGGAACGCGAAGCGGGTTCCTTCATCTGCAAGACATCGTGAAACGCCGAAGAACCGGCGGACAAGGAACACGTCGGCGGTTCTGTGTCGAAAAGTCGGCCCGCAAACGCCGACCGAGATCGCTGAATCAAAAATGTAGTCTTGGGTGAGGTGGGATGGGTGGGCAGCTTTGTGCGATCGACCGCAGGAATGTCTGGGACCATTCATTCGATGCCGTGGAACCTCCTTGGATCATCGTGAACAAGTTGGCGTGAGGGGTGAAGTTGTGCGGCGGGGCGGGGGGAGAAACTCTATACTCAACGGGCGTCCTGGTTACGCGTCATGGATGGCGTGCCGCAAGAGTGGATTAGCAAAAGAAGGTTGGGGAGCGTGATGCCTCTGGAAGCCAAGCTGATCAAGCATCTCCAGAAGGAACTGGAGCTCGTCGACGATCGCGGAACCACAGGCCCGCGATTGGTGGGTGATGCGCGGCGATTGCTGAGGCGCGTTGAGCGCTTGATCGGGGCGGGTGCGGTGGCGGCGGTCATGGAGCGGGATGCGTTGGAATTGTCGTGTTATGCGGTGCAATTGCCGATGCGACTGGTGACGGGGTCGCGACTGGGTGTGCTGTCGCTGAAGGATCGCTGCGAACAGGCGGCGGAGCTGATGGTGATGACGCTCGCGGAGCAGGCGGACGAGCAACTGCTCGATCGGTCGGCGCGATTGATTCACGAAACCCCGCAGCGGAATCCGGTGCTCGACGAGGCGAAGCTGTTGGCCGATGCGTTGAATCTGGACGATTTCGGGATCAGCGGATTGTTGCGGCAGGCAATCCGATTGGGCGTGCTGGGCCAGGGCGTGGAGCAGGTGGTGGAGGCGATGGAGAAGCGGTCGCAGTACGGGTATCTGGAAGCGCGATTGAAGGAGCATTTTCATTTCGACGCGAGCCGTGCGATCGCGAGGAGCCGACTGGCGGCGATCGAACCGCTCTTCGCGGGTCTGCGTGAGGAGATGGATTGAGAGACGATGTGGGGATTTTGTGGGTCGTGGGTGGAGCATTATGGGGCGGGGCGGTTTGCAGCGGGTGGGGGTGGGGGTTAGTCTCTGCAAAGACGCGGCGAAAGTGTACTGGCATGTCGGGCCGCGTTGGTCTGCTGTGAGGCCAATCGGATTGGCATCATTGGCATCGAATACGTCTCGGAATGGCCTGGGTGCTTGGCTTGGAATTGGCTGGAACGGAGTCTGTGCGTGTTATTTGAGTCGTTTTTTAGTCCGCTGCTCAACATGTTCAGTGTCGATATGGGTATCGACCTGGGCACGTGCAACACGCTGGTTTGCATTCGTGGCGAGGGAATCGTTCTGAACGAACCGAGCGTGGTCGCGGTCAAACGCGGGACAAACAAAGTCCTCCGCGGGGGCGAGGCAGTGGGGCTCGTCGCCAAAGAAATGCTCGGCAAAACACCGGAAAGCATCACCGCGATCCGCCCGATGAAGGACGGCGTGATCAGCGACTTTGAAATCACGCAGGCGATGCTGAAGTATTTCATCAAGCGCGCGAACGGGAAGCGCCGATTCATTCCGCCACGCGTCGTGATCGCAATCCCCTCAGGAATCACAGAAGTCGAACGACGCGCCGTACTGGAAAGCGCCAGCCGCGCTGGGGCAAGACGAGTCTTTCTCGTCCTCGAACCCATGGCGGCAGCGATCGGCGCAGGACTGCCGGTGACAGAACCGACCGCAAGCATGATCGTCGACATCGGCGGGGGCACGACAGAAGTCGCCATCATCAGCCTCGCAGACATCTCAGTCTGCCGTTCAGTACGCGTCGCGGGCGATGAGTTTGACGGGGCGATCATCGAATACATGAAACGCACCTACAACATGGCGATCGGTTCGCAAACCGCCGAGAAGATGAAGATCGACATCGGCTCGGCAGCACCGCAACCCGGCGACAACGAGCCGGCCATGGAAGTAGCAGGACGCGACATCATCTCAGGCCTGCCGCGGCGAACCAATATCACCGCCGGCGAAGTACGCGAGGCTCTGCAGGGCCCTGTGAATCAAATCGTCGAAGCCGTCACTCGCACCCTCGAAGCCGCCGAACCCGAACTCGCCGCTGACCTCGTCGACAACGGTATCACCATGGCGGGCGGATCGAGTCTCCTGCGCGGATTGACAACGGTGATCAGCAACGCAACGGGCCTCGACACCCGACTCGCTGAAGACCCGCTGACTTGCGTGGCTCGCGGTACAAGCGTCTATCTCGAGAATCTCGAACTCTGGAAGCACACCATGGAGTCGGACGCAGACGAAGAGTAATCGTCACGCGTGACCAGGAAAAATCACGCAACCGCCTTCCGGACGCGGGTGGAATCGATCGTTCAAGGGGTCTTCGTTTACATGCATGGGGTCGTTTCATTGCACGAGGGCAACATGATGAAAAGCAGAAACATTGCGACCAGGCGAATCATGACCATCGCGGCAGGGCTGGTCGTCGGCGGGATGCTGATGGCCGGGACAGGCGGATGCGTGCCCGCGGCGGGTGGCAACCCGAACAACCCCGCAGGCCCGTCAGGGCCGGGGGCGGGGAGTCGTCCGCTGCGCCAGCCGACCATGCCGCGCGTGCCGCCGCGCGTGGAGATGCCGATCGATGAAGCTCTGCAAACCCGGGCGCGACAGGAATTGGAGAACGCCTTCGCGGGGACCAGCGCTGTCATCCGCGCACAAGCGCTCGAAGCGAGCGTGCAGACAAAAGACCCCAAGCTGGCCGATCGCGCGGCCCGGGCGCTCGAAGATCGCGACCCGCTGGTGAGGTTCGCAGGCGCGATGGCTGTCGGTGATGCGAAAATCACAGGGCTCTATCGCACGGTGTTTGAACTCAGAGATGATCTGGACCCGCAAGTCGCGCTCGGCGTTCGATATGCGCTGCACCAGTTGGGCGACAGGCGATTAAGTCAGGAAATCGCAGACCTGACCCGCCACCCGTCGCCCGACGTCCGAGGGACCGCCGCGCTGGTGCTCGGAAGACTGGGCGAGCCGAGCGGTGTGAGGGTCTTGCGGACCATGCTGGCCGACGCAGGCGCAGGCGTCCGACTGCAGGCGGCCGAGGCGCTGTGGCTGCTCGGCGATCGCAAGGGATTGGAAACCGTCGTGGCGGGGCTGATCAGCCCATTTTCAGACGAACAGCTGGTATCAACCCTCGCTCTGGCAGGCCCGCGCGACCGCCGAATCGAAAGCTATCTCGAGGGGCGACTGGCCTTTGACAAGGACCGCGGGCAGTACGTCGAAGTCCAGCTCGCGGCAGCCCGGGGACTCGGAATGCTGGGATCAGATGCAGGCTTCGGACTCGCAATGGATCAATCGCAAGCCACCGATGCTCGCGTTCGCACGATGGCGGCACTCGCGCTCGGCGAAATCCGAAGACCCGACGCGCAGCCGGCGCTGGATCGACTGCTGAGCGCAAACGAGGCGGAAGTCCGCGTGGCGGCGGCATCCGCGCTCCTGACCCTCGCGATGCCGCGATAAAACAACGCACAACTGATTGCGCAAACCGATGACTTCACGTGCGCGCATCTGCCACGAAGTGTCGGGTTTCAGCATCCCGTGCCGATCGTCATTCCGAACGACGCGCAGTCTGATGCCTGTCTTCAAACGGGACGGGTCTGCACCTGCACCTGCGCCGACGCGAGACACCGCTTGGCTTGGCAACACCCGGCATCACTGTGCGGCGAGGGCTCGATCGATCAGCCCTTTGAGCTCAGGCGAATCAGGCGCGACATTGCTGGGAAAACGACCGACGAGTTTGCCCGAACGATCGACCACGAACTTGGTGAAGTTCCAGCCGATCTCCCCTGCGAACTCGCGGGCGGTGGCTTCCTCAGTCAGGAAGCGATAGAGAGGGGCTTTGGATTCGCCTTTGACAGCGATCTTTGAAAACATCGGAAAGGTGACATTGTAACGGTCAGAGCAAAACGCCCTGATTTCTTCGTCGCTACCGGGCTCCTGTCCGCCGAAATCGTTGGTCGGAAAGCCGAGAATCACGAGGCCGGCTTCGCCCTTTTCTTCATAGAGCTTCTGGAGGCCCGCGTACTGCTTGGTGAAGCCGCACTTGCTGGCGACGTTGACGATCAGAACCACGCGACCACGAAAGCTGGCGAGATCAACGTCCTGGCCTTCAATGTTCTTCATCACGAACTGGAGCGGGGTCGACACAGGCGATTCCTCGGTGGTGGGATTGTTGGAAGCAGACGGAGCCGAAGGCTCGGCGACGATACTCGCGCCTGCGATCTTGCTACGCATCACAAAAAAGACGGTGGCAACACTGAAGACCGTAACAAGCCCCAAGTAGATAAGAACGTTCCGCATATGGCCGAATCATAGGCACCCAAACTAAATGCGGCATCCAAGCTGGACCCGGCACCCAAACGGAATACGCCAACTTGCGGACGGATCAACGTTTGGCGAGATTGTCGGACTATGGCAGAAGATGTGATCGCATCGATACGGACGCTGCGCGACGCGGCGATGGCGGAGCTTGACCTCTGCACCTCGGCCGAGGCGCTGGAGCAGTACCGCATCAAATTCCTCGGCACCAAGGGTCAACTCAAAGAAGCCATGAAACTCCTCGGCAAGGCTGAGGCCTCGGATAGGCCACGCCTCGGTCAGGAAATCAACGCCGTCAAAGATGCAGTGCAAGGGGCGTTCGATGCAAGAAAGCTGGAGATCGAACGCGGGCTCACCGATGCAAGAGACGCCATCGACGTGACCGAACCCGGCGTGCGACCGACCATCGGCAGGCCGCACCTGGTCCTGCGGGTCGCCGACGAGCTTGCAGAACTGTTCGGGCGACTGGGATTCCGCGTCGAGGACGGACCTGAACTTGAAGATGAATGGCACAACTTCATCGCTCTCAACATCCCAGAATCACACCCAGCCCGCGATCATAAAGACAACTTCTACCTCGTCGGACACGAAGAACCCGCAATCGCCGAAGGTGCAGTAAAGACGACCGGCGCGAGACAGGAAAGACGAAACCGCGCCTTGCTGCGGACGCAAACCAGCACCGTGCAAATCCGCGTCATGGAAACCCGCAAACCACCCATCCGCGTAGTCATCCCCGGCCGGGTCTATCGACCTGATGAAACCGACGCCACGCACCTGCCCATGTTCCACCAACTCGAAGCGCTCGTCGTCGATCGAGATGTGACCATGGTCGATCTGAAAAGCACGATCCTACAATTCGTCCACGCCTACTTCGGCCACGATACAAAAATCCGATTCAGACCCAGCTTTTTCCCATTCACCGAGCCAAGCGCCGAAGTCGATGTCTATTTCCCAGATCAAGACCGATGGATCGAGCTCGGCGGATGCGGCATGGTGCATCCGAATGTCCTGACCAATTGCGGAATCGATCCGGAAACCTATACCGGATGGGCATTTGGCTTCGGTATCGAACGCATCGCAATGCGGAAATACGGCATCTCGGACATTCGCGCGTTCGTCGAAAATGATGTCCGATTCCTCAGACAGTTCTGACCCGGAATGGTCGGACGCAGAAACCGTGGCAAAGGCCCGCGTGAACCCAAAACCAACACCCAGACGCTCAACTGTTGATAACTTGTAGACTGATATTTTGATCACGCGCAAATTATTCTCAATCATCGCTTTATGACATCCAAGCCGAGTCAGATCGCGAGAAAAGATCTCTGGGGTCTTGCAAGAAACAAATGAAGGGCTAACATCCGCGACCCCGGTTGACCGATGAGTTTAACTCAGACGCCAGCCGAGGAAGTCTGATGGGACGACGAGGATCGACGTTCCAGCCGGGCTGATTAAACTTAAGCTGGTCGGATGGCTCCCAAGCAGATCTGTCTAGACCACAAAGCGTAAGTGAAATCAGGCCCTGCGAAAAAATGTCTGTGCGGTCGCTTGACAAGCGGTTTTGAGCCGCTATCTTCAACGACCCGGGTAGACGAGGCAGCAAGTCGCTGACAAGTCGCCCGATGCGAAAGCAGGTTATAGCGATTTGAGAATGTTGGTCGCTCATCACCCCTCTGCTTCGTAGCCGGACCCTCCTTCAAAAGAGTGAACCGGCGGAGCCGGTTGTCGAAATGCGGATTCTTCCGCCTTGCTTGCTTGTCGGATAATTGAGAGTGATTTGGGTGATGATGGCTGTTCGATCTTGGATGCCTGTGCCGAGCCGGTTGGTTCGGCGTTAGCATCCGCGATCGGCGGAGCCGGATGAGTGTCTGCGGGCGAAAGCTTGTGGACCTGAGTCTGGTGAGTTCTTTGAAAACAGAATACGGGTCTTTTTTATAAGAAGTGTGGAAAGGTTTCCACGCCAATCCGGGTTGCTGATTTATCAGTGGTCCAGATGGGTGGTGGAATCACCAGTGACGCGGGACCAGGCTGCTGTTTCGGAGGCGAAAGCCAACGGATCGGCGGTGGTGGTTCCGAATCGCTGAGCACCTTTTCGGCGAGACACATGACGAACCGGCTCGGGTCACTAGCCTGAGCAAGCCTGTCCGACATGCCCTGTTGGCGGGTGGTCGATCAATGTGATCAAGTTACTAAGGGTGTCTGGTGGATGCCTTGGATTGCAGAAGCGACGAAGGACGCGTGAGCCTGCGAAAAGCCTGGGTGAGCTGGCAACAAAGCTTTGACCCCGGGATCTCCGAATGGGGAAACCCAATAACTCTTACCTGAATGCATAGGGTAAGAGAGCGAACGTAGGGAACTGAAACATCTAAGTACCTACAGGAAGAGAAAGAGACATCGATTCCGTAAGTAGCGGCGAGCGAAACCGGAAGAGGCCAAACCAGTCTTCGGACTGGGGTTGTGGGCGTTTCGAGCTGAATAGTCCTAGCTGAACTGTCTGGAAAGGCAGGCCAAAGAGGGTGAAAGCCCCTTAAGCGACGGGATGAATAGGCGTTGAGAGACGTACCAGAGTAGCACGAGTCTCGTGGAACCTCGTGTGAAGCCGGGCGGACCACCGCCCAAGCCTAAATATTCCTGCAATACCGATAGTGAACAAGTAGGGCGACTGAACGGTGAAAAGCACGGCGACGAGCCGAGTTAAAAGTACCTGAAACCAGACACTTACAAGCGGTCGGAGCCCATATGGGTGACGGCGTACCTTTTGCATAATGGACCGGCGAGTGCATGTTTATGGCAAGGCTAAGCTGTTCAGCAGCGGAGCCGTAGCGAAAGCGAGTCTTAAGATGGCGTCAAGTCGTAGGCATGCGGCCCGAAACCTAGTGATCTACCCATGGCCAGTGTGAATCTCGGGTAAAACTGAGAGGAGGCACGAAGCCGTGAACGTTGAAAAGTTCTGGCATGAGCTGTGGGGAGGAGTGAAAGTCTAATCAAACTGGGAGATATCTGGTTCTCTCCGAAATGCCTTTAGGGGCAGCCTCGAGCAACTACTCTATGGGGGTAGAGCTACTGAATGGGAATGAGGGCCTACCCGGCTACTCATCCCAATCAAACTCCGAATACCATAGAGACTATCTCGGGAGTGAGTCGGCGAGCGATAATGTTCGTCGTCAAAATGGAAACAACCTTGATCGCCAGCTAAGGTCCCAAATCTTCGCTTAGTTCTAGAGGAAGTTATTCTGCTGTGACAACCAGGATGTTGGCTTAGAAGCAGCCACCATTTAAAAAGTGCGTAATAGCTTACTGGTCGAGCAGAGTAGCGCCGCAAATGATCGGGAATAAGCGTTGAACCGAAGCTGCGAACGCGAAAGCGTGGTAGGAGAGCGTCGCAATCCGCGTCGAAGCCGTACCGTGAGGACGTGTGGAGCGTTTGCGAGTGAGAATGCCGGTATGAGTAACGATAATGCAGGTGAAAATCCTGCACGCCGAAAGCCTAAGGTTTCCTGGGGAAGGTAAATCCGCCCAGGGTCAGTCGGGAGCTAAGGCAAGGCCGAAAGGCGTAGTCGATGCACAGCAGGCGAACATTCCTGCACCACTGTGGAGATCAAATCGGTGTGCGCTTCGCAAGGAGCCAAGAAAAGCACCGAGGGCAAAGCAGTGTCCGTACTAAAACTGACACAGGTAGGCGAGGAGAGTATCCTCAGGCGCTCGAGAGAACTGCGGATAAGGAACTAGGCAATCTAGCCCCGTAACTTCGGGAGAAGGGGCCCCTCGTAAGAGGGTTCAAAAATCAGGCTGGGCGACTGTTTATCAAAAACACAGCTCTGTGCTACCTCGTAAGAGGATGTATACAGAGTGACGCCTGCTCGGTGCCGGAAGGTCAAAGAAGTCGGTCAGGGATTCGTCCTGAAGCTGGCGACTCAAGCCCCGGTAAACGGCGGCCGTAACTATGACGGTCCTAAGGTAGCGAAGTTCCTTGTCGGGTAAGTTCCGACGTGCATGAACGGCGTAACGACTTGGCCGCTGTCTCGTCCGCAGACTCGGTGAAATTGAAGTGGCGGTGAAGATACCGCCTTCCCGCAGCAAGACGGAAAGACCCCATGCACCTTTACTATACCCTAGTACTGATGCCGGTTGTTTACTGCGTAGGATAGGTGGGAGGCGTTGATCTCTCGGTTCAGGCCGAGAGGGAGCCAACGGTGAAATACCACCCTGTGGATAATCGTCATCTCACCCTGGCCCGTGAATCCGGGCAGGGAACCGTGCTAGGCGGTTAGTTTGACTGGGGCGGTCTCCTCCAAAAGAGTAACGGAGGACTGCAAAGGCCCGCTCAGGCCGGTTGGCAACCGGTCGTCGAGCGCATACGTAGAAGCGGGCTTGACTGCGAGTGCTACGGCACGAGCAGATGTGAAAGCAGGCGTAAGTGATCCTGTGGTCCTGTGTGGAAGGGCCATAGCTCAAGGGATAAAAGGTACGCTGGGGATAACAGGCTGATCGCACCCGAGCGCCCATAGCGGCGGTGCGGTTTGGCACCTCGATGTCGGCTCATCACATCCTGGGGCTGAAGGCGGTCCCAAGGGTTTGGCTGTTCGCCAATTAAAGTGGTACGCGAGCTGGGTTCAGACCGGCGTGAGCCAGGTCGGTCCCTATCTGCAGCGGGCATAGGAATCTTGACGGCAACTCTTTCCTAGTACGAGAGGATTGGAAAGAACGGACCCCTGGTGTACCAGTTGTCCTTCGGGGCACCGCTGGGTAGCCATGTCCGGCCAGGATAAATACTGAAAGCATCTAAGTATGAAGCCAGTGCCGAGATTACGATTCCCTAAGACCCCCCGTAGACTACGGGGTTGATAGGCCGGAGCTGTACTTGCAGTAATGCATTCAGGTCACCGGTACTAACGGTCGTTCACTTGATCACATTAATCCTCCACCCTCCCTCGGATCTCTGATCCGAATCGGAAGGCGGTCGATATGTGTCCGAACCGAAAAGGGTTCAGCGTTCTCTAGTGAGTTGGTTTGGGGCTTAGTACCCTGAAGCCAACTCGAAACAGTAAGTCATTCATCATCTGAGTGTGATGATCTGACGAGCTGTGTTTGTCACACACACTTCTTAAGAGATTGATTCGTATTCAAAGCCCGGGCGGGCTTAACTCGCCTGCCCGGGTCTTTGTCGGTGGCTATACCAACGAGGTCACACCCGTT
Source organism: Planctomycetaceae bacterium (assembly GCA_027487775.1). Lineage (GTDB taxonomy): Bacteria > Planctomycetota > Phycisphaerae > Tepidisphaerales > Tepidisphaeraceae > JAIYCY01. The sequence continues at coordinate 60,163 of JAIYCY010000021.1, read as the reverse complement.
CCCATTCCGAACACGGCCGTTAAGCTCGTCGGGCCGATGATACTGCGTCAGCGGGAAAGTAGGTCACTGCCGGCATTTTTAATCGAACCCCTCGTGATTTCCCGAGGGGTTCTTTTTTTCCCCCGGGCAACCTGCGTGCTCTGGCTGGTCAGATCATCCAGTTGATGAGTGCTCTATCGACGTCGACGAGTCGGCCCGCGTCGTCATGCGTGTGAGTTTCGCGTTTCCCGCTACGTGAAGAACCGCCAGTGGCGCTCGTCTAGCGAGATTTCTTCGAGTCATGCCAGCTCCTGAAGCGTGCCGCGTTAACGTCAGAATGTAGGTGTCGTCTTCGGCATGACTTGTTTGAAGCGCGTTGGCGCGTGACATTTCTTGGCTTGGTCTAAGTGGTTGGTTGTTCCGGGCTGATGTTGCGCTGTTTCGCTCTGCTTTCGATGCCAGTCGCATTTTGCAAGGTGCGGGTCGAAAGCCATGCCGAGAGATTGGTAAATCCCTTGATCGCGCGTTAAGAAATCCTCGAAGTTTTTCGCGGATTCGTCCGCAGGCGTTGGCGTTCTTTGTCCCCTTCATTGACATCCCTCGACGATCTGACTGCACGAGAGCGTCGCCGCGCGATGGAAAAGGTGACGATTGCCTGGCTTTTCGGTGCGACGTGGTTTGCGGTCATCGGCGCGGGGGCACCGATCAACACGTTCGCAACTAAACTCGGGGCGAGCAATCTGATCATCGGCATCATCGCCGCTACGCCCGCGCTCGCGAGCCTGTTGCAGTTGCTGATCAGCCCGTGGATCGATGCGTCAGGCAACCGCAAGAAGATTTTTTTGATCGCACTCCTCAGCCAGCGGATGCTCAGCCTGGTGCTCGGCATCATGCCGCTGCTGTTCATCAATCATGAAAACCCTTCCGACCCGGCCAATCGCGTCGCGCTCGGCGTGTTCCTCGCAATCTACATCAGCATGTGGCTGCTGCAGTCCGGCGGAATCGCCTGGGTCAGTTGGATGGCGGACCTCGTGCCCGATGCGATTCGAGGGCGATATTTTGCGCGGCGGCGCCAGTGGGGCATGCTCACGTGGGTTCCCACCGCCATCCTCAGCGGAATGCTGATTGACTGGTCTATGCGGCACGAAGATCCGCTGCTCGTGATGTATGTGTGCGCGGGGCTCTTCTTCCTCACCTCGATTGGCGGAATCATTGACATCGCGATCTTCTTCAAAGTTCCACATGTGAGATTCGTTCCAAAGCAGCGACAGAGCGTGTTTCGATTCTGGATCACGCCCTTCACCGACCGCGCATTTATTCTGCCGAGTCTGTACGTCGGTCTGGTCTTCATGACGGTGCTTCCGATGGGAATGTTTTCCGTGCGCTTCATGCAAAGTGAACTGAAGACGTCCGCGACAACAGTGCAGCTGAGCCTGAGTGCCATCCCGGCCCTTGCGTTGTTGCTGGTCCTGCCCACGTGGGGCAGGTGTGTGGATCGCGTGGGTCGCAAGCCCCTGATGACGCTCTCAACATTGCTGCTCGTGCCTGTGGCCTTTGCATGGCTCTTTGTCGATCGTCAGACGATCTGGCTGGGATATGTGTTGGCGGCCCTGGGGGCGATGCTTTGGAGCGCGGTGGAAGTGGCGAACTTCAACCTCATCCTGCGGGCAAGCTCCAGCGCGTCGGACGATGAGCCGGGATCGGGCAAAGGCAGCGGTTACAGCGCCGCCAATATCGCGACCTTCAGCCTCTTCGGTGTATTCGGTGGATGGCTCGCAGGGCTGTTTCTTGATGTTTGGGGCGATCGTCGGATCGACACCCACGTCCCCGGCATCGGCGAGGTGGGCGGGTTTGGGGTGTTCTTCGTGGGTTTGGCGCTGGTAAGGTTGCTCGCGTTGGGCTTGCTGCCTTGGGTGAAGGAGCCCGATTCGGGTGGAACGTGGGCGGCGGCACGCTTCATCGTCCGCGACTTTTCAGGCACGATGAAGAACTTCGTCACACGACCGACTCGAATGCTCCGCGATCGTGAAGAACCCCGCGAAGAAGAACAAGAACGGGTCTGATGATCCCCTTGCTCTAGCGCATGAAGACAGGGCGGTGTTCGCCTTCCACCGCCCCGGCGGTCGCCCGTCCGAACGGACAGGTGCATCGACCATTCAATTCATCGGCGAATGGCAAGACGACTTGAGCCACCGTCAGGAATTCTGCCCGATCGCGCACGTCCGAGTTTCACCGGGAACCACATGGTGTACGGGCCCGGTCCGGGCGAAGGCTGTTTGACTCCAACAACCTCCGTCACCGGTGTGCACGCGTGTCTTGCGTATCTCGAGTCCTTTGCACGGTCTGTCTTGCGTGGCGATCAGTTCGCTGGCGCGTCGGTCGGCGCCGCTCCAGACTTGGCACCGTCGGCCTTGGGTGCATCGGCATCGCCAGTGCCCGAGCTTGATGCGCCCGAGCTTGATGCGCCCGAGCTTGATGCGCTCGTGCCCGAGGAACCTGCGTCTGCTGAACTTGCGCCCTGAGCACCTGCGCCCTGAGCACCTGCGCCCTGTGTGCTTGCGCCCTGTGCACCTGCACCCTGTGCACTGGGGCTTGCCGAATCCGTGCTGGTTGCGGTGTTGTTCGCGTCGGGCGTGACGGCAGGATCAGGAGACTTCACGAAGTTGACGTAAATATAAAGCGGCACCGCTATCGCGAGGATGATCACACCGAGCCATTGCCAGAAGTTGAGCTTCATGCGATTCGACTCCATCCGTCTAAGGGCCTGATCCACAACGCTAACAGCGACCTCAAAAAAACATTCAGTTACGGCACAAAGCTACGCCCGGGCCCAGTGGATCTCTTCTGCGTCCGCCCATAGGCCGTCGAGGTCGTAGAACCCGCGCGACTCGTAGTTGAACAGGTGTACCACCACATCAACAAGGTCGATCGCAATCCAGTTATCCCCCACCGCGCCGCCGCTCTGCGAGAAGACGCTGTGGCCCTGTTCCTCGGCCAGCTCGATGACGTCGTCTGCGACGCTCTTCATCTGTCGTCCGCTCGTCCCCGTGCCGAGAATCAGATAGTCGCACACCGGACTGATCCCACGAACATCCAGCAGTCGCACGTTCGAGCACTTGGTGTCGGAAAGCAGACGCGAAATCTCCGTGACGAACTCGACGCTCGTCTCGGAAGGACGCGGCGGCTTGGCTTTGCCCTTGGGCATGGTTGTCGATCTGGCAGCGATGGCGAATCCTCCTGTGGTTGCCAAGTATAGCCGGAAAATCCCGTTGCGACGAGAAGGCGGGTCAACGAGACTTTGGGGCATGAGCATCGAGCCGAGCGGTAGTCGTTTTGAAGGGCAGATTCGTCGGTTGATGGCTTCGACGTGGAGCTGGGGCGGGCGGGCGAATCGAGCGGGCCGGGATGCGCTATCGCGCGGTCGGTGCGTGGATGCTGTGGAACTCGCGTGCATGGAGGCGGAAGCCGACCCAGCGAATCACACCGTCGGGGCCGGGGGATTTCCGGATGCGTCCGGACGGGTCTCTCTGGATGCCGCCATCATGGAAAGGCCCGATCGACACGGAGCAGTCGCATGTGTGAGGCGAACCGTGCATCCGATCCGACTCGCGCGGGCGGTGATGGAAAAGTCCAACTGCCGACTGCTCGTGGGAACAGATGCCGACGACTTCGCGCAAGAATTGGGCTGGGCGAGCGATCTAAACCTGAGCGAGAAAGCAAAACGAGCCTATCAGGATTTTCGCGCGGGTCGGGCAAGCTTTCCGCTCGCCAATCTCGAAGAACAGTACGAGAAGTTAAAGGTGGATGAACCTTCGACGCATGACACCATCGGCGTCATCGCATGGACCCAGGGCGGCATGGCGGCAGGGACGAGCACGAGCGGCCTGGCGTTCAAACGGCCAGGCAGGGTCGGCGATTCGCCGATCGTGGGCGCAGGATTCTATTGCGATCCCCAAGTCGGAGCGTGCGTGTGCACCGGGCGAGGCGAACTGCTGCTCGGGGTGTGTGCCGCGCATCTCGCCGTGGAAAGCATGCGCCGGGGTGAGCGACCGACAGACTCGGCTCGCCATGTCATCGAACGACTCGCCGACACGCACGAACTCGGCCCGGACGATCAGGCGGCCGTGCTCGTCGTGGCGAGCAGCGGCGAATGCGGCTCGGCGTCGGTGATGAAAGGTTACACCACGTCGATGTTGTGGGAAGATACTTCGGGCGCATGGCATGAGCGACGCGCCGAAGCAAACTTTGTGCTACGACCGGAGGTGTACTGTGCAGAGTAAACCTGAAGCAGATACCGGCGGGGCGAGTCGGGTCTGGACCAGCAACGCCGATCTCGCCGTCGCATGGCGAAGGCTGGTCGAACGCGGCGATTTCCTCTCGGCCCACGAGCTGATCGAGCACGCCCTGAGCGATCCATCACACAGTCCCAACGCACCAAACGCACCAAACGCACCAAACGCACACGCAAAGGCCGATACCAACGCGATGACGGATCCTCACGGGGATACCGTCCGCTTTGCCCAAGAAGCACGCGACATGCTCGCTCGCATCCGCTGGGCATACTCCGCCGATCGGGCAACCATGCTCGCAAAGCTCCGCGAGGCGATCCCTGATCTGTCTCCGCATGAACTTGATGCGTGGATCAAGGCCGATGCCATGGATGTACGGATCATCGACGGCGTGGAAGGATTCTTCAGACGTGAACCAGGACGCGTCCTGCGAACCCATCCACCCGCAAAATCACAAAAGGCCCAAGCCGATCGCGCAAAAGCCGAAGCCGATCGCGCAAAAGCCGAAGCCGATCGCGCGAAGGCTGATCAAGGTGCAACGCCTGCCACGACCCAAACTGCCGACCGACACTCCGCCGACGCGGGGATCATGGCGCATCTACGCGCCGTGGTCGACGCTTCGCAAACGTCCGAGGCCGTCGAACTCCTTCCCGTACGCACGCGGTTCCAGCACGAAGTTCGCATCAAAGCGTCCGCCGACGTCGCCGGGCAGACCGTCAAGCTCTGGCTCCCCTATCCGCAGGTCTACCGACAACAACGCGATATCAGCACCATCGAACAAACCCACATCGATCACATCGCCCCCGAATCCTCACCCCAACGAACCTGCTTCGGCCAGATCGTTGCAACAGGAAATGAAGCCCAAGACCTCGCCCGGGTCGTCTTCTCCTATCGCACGAGCGCCTACTACCCCCGTCTCGATGCCAAGATCGCCCAGCACGGATCCGATCCGGCTCTGGCTGAGTTTCTCAAAGAACGCAGACCTCATGTCGTCTTCAGCGATCGCATCAGAAAGATCGCGCACGACGTCGCCGGCGTGGGGGAAAATCCACTCGAGGCCGCACATCGGCTTTGGGTGTGGGTCGATGAAAACTTCCCCTGGGTCCCCGAACACGAATACGGCGACATCCCCAGCCTCTGCGAATGGGCGCTCGATCGCAAGTGCGGCGACTGCGGGGTGGTCGCCATGCTCTACATCACACTCTGCCGATGCGCAGGCATCCCCGCTCGATGGCAAAGCGGATTCGTCACCGATCCCGACGACGGCGGCAACCTGCACGACTGGTGCGAAATCCACGTCGCACCCTGGGGATGGATCCCCGTCGATCCCAGCTACGGACAAAAACACCACGACGACCCACGCATCCGAAACTTCTACTTCGGACACACCGACCGCTACCGACTCATCATCAACACCGACTACGGCAGACCCCTCGATCCCCCCAAACATTTCCTACGCTCCGAACCCGCAGATTTTCAACGCGGCGAAGTCGAGACACACCACGCCAACCTCTACTTCCCATCCTGGGCCTACCGATTCACATTCACCCACGACGAAATCAACTGATTCCATCTGCAGTCCAACAAAGATCATGACGCGCTTTCGATCTCGACCGGTTTGCCGTCGAGTTCGACCGGTTTGCCGTCGAGTTCGACCGACTTGCCGTCGATTTCGACCGGCCTGCCGTCACGCGCGCTTTGGCGCGCGGCTTCCAGAATCCGGATCGCTGCGCGCATCTGCGGTTCGGTGACGGCCAGCGGTGCTTGTTGATGGATCGCCTGCGCGACGTTCTCATAAAACGCCTCCCATCGACCGGCCACGATCGGCAGACGCGACACGCCATCACTGTTGTAGAGCATCGGCGCCTGCGAAGCGTCTTCCACACGCAGCGACGCATTGCCCTCCGCCAGCGCTCGCTCCTGCGGGTCTGCGCCAAACTTCACATACGTCCCACGCGTACCCACCGCCACATACGCCGGCTTCACATGCCGCGTCAAACTCCCCACATCCAGCGTCGCATGCCGACCACTCACCGTCCGCAGCACCACCGTGCAATGACTCTCCACATCCGCTTCCGCCCAGTCACGCTGCATAAACGTCGTCACGCTCGCGATCGGCTCATCCAACAACTGCAACGCCTCATCCATCAAATGAATCCCCAGATCCACCAATCGCCCGCCGGCCTCCCCGGCTTCGTTCCGCCACCTGCTCTTACGCGACAAGCCATGCCGATTCATCGACAACTCAAGACTCCGCAGCTCGCCCAGCGCCCCACATCGCATCGCCTCCTTCAGCGCCAAATGTCCCCCGTCCCATCGCCGATTATGAAACACGCTCAACATCCGCCCCGACTCCCGCGCCGCACGATACATGCGATCGGCCTCCTCCACTCGCAAACACATCGGCTTGTCCACCACCACATGCCTCCCCGCACGCAACGCCGCCACCGCCTGCTCCGCGTGCGCCACATGCGGCGACGCGATCACCACCAACTCCACTCGCTCATCACCCAACGCCTCCGCCAACGACGCATACGCAGTCAGCCCCATCGATTGCGATATCTCCCCACGCTTGCCCTCATCACCCGACACAATCCCCACCAACCTCAACCCCGCCTCCGCCCGCACGAGCGGAAGATGAAACGTCCGAGCCGCATACCCCAACGCCACCACAACAGTTCCAATCAAAGACATCCGACCATCCTAAAACCTTCCCCAACACTTTTCACCCGCCCGCCACATCCCACAACTGGCCGCGCTCCCTGCATCGTTCCAATCGAAGAGCCACTAAGACGCTATCTCAAAACGTAATGACCCCACGGCGACTCTGATTGAGGTTCGATGGTAGGAGTGATCGCGAGAGCCGGGTCAGTGGACCCTTCGAGTGATCGCGACACCCCAGCGGACCTCAATCAGAGTCGGCTGTGGAGGCGAAGCCTCCACGTCGCTGGGCCGGAAAGAGGCCGTCTGCGTTGTTGTCGCTCCTCGCTGTCCGTCCCAGGACGGCTTCGTCGCGACGCCTAGCATACGACCTCTTTCCGGCCCACCGTGGGGTCATTACGTTTTGGGATAGCGTCTGAAGTCGATTCCATGAAATCCATCCACGTTTTCATCCACACACCCCACGACATCATCATCCATTCCCAACCTTCGCCGCGCATCACGCCCGCAGCGCTCCATAAGATGCCGATTTCCAGCCTGCCGAGGCCCCGTCAGATAAGAGCCGGCCAAAACCCATCAGGAAGGCCACAGACATTTCGCCGATAAACTGTTCGACGATCGTCGAAGTGAGTTTCCCGATCGTCGAAGCGAGTTTCCCGATCGTCGAAGTGAGTTTCCCGATCGTCGAAGCGAGTTTCCCGATCGTCGAAGCGAGTTTCCCGATCGTCGAAGTGACTCTCCCGATCGTCGAAGCGAGTTTCCCGATCGTCGAAGTGAGTTTCCCGATCGTCGAAGTGAGTTTCCCAATCGTCGAAGTGACTCTCCCGATCGTCGAAGCCTCTCTCCCGATCGTCAGAGTGACTCCGCCGATCGTCGACGTTCCCCATACAGTGCGTAGGGTCCGGTGTACGCACCGGACCGTCGTTGCGTCGCTGGCGAAATGGTCCGGTGAATACACCGGACCCTACCTGCTCGCGATCCAACGCACGGCGGAGTCAGAACGACGTGCGACGGTGGCCGAACGACGTGCGTCGAGCGCGAGGCGAAGTGCCTGGAGCGCGGGTCGGGGTGTGTCGGTTGCGGCGTTGAGTGGATGGGGCTGCGGTGGATGGCGGTCGTCAGCTTGCGCGGAGGCGGGCGGCCTGCGTGCGGGAGAGGGGGACTTCGTCGGGGGTGGGGCTTTGCTTTCGGGACGTCGAAGAGGCGGCGAGCGGGTCGGGCTTGGCGGCGCGTTGGAAGGCGAGGTGCCGGGACTGACAGCCCGCGCATTTGCCGCAGGGATCGACCTGCGAAGCATGGCAACTCCAACTGAGCTGCAGCGGCGAGCCGATCTGAATGCCCAGATCAACGACCTGCCAGGGGAGCAACTCGAGCAATGGAGATTCGATGTCGAAGTCGGGCTTGTCGCACGTGAGGGAGAGAAGCTCGGACCAGATTTGATTGTATTCGACGACGCGGGCGAGATCGTTGGAATCGCTGCCCAGACGCGTGCCGAGGAACAGGCGATTGGCGTTGTGGTGGACGGCCACGCGGATGCCGAGCGTGACGGCGGGCATCAGGTCGATCAGTCGGCCCGCAACGCCGGCGCTGCTGCGCGGGTCGGCGGAGCGAAGATCTGCGGACGCGGGGGCGGCTTCGGTGCGGGTGATCGTGCTCAGAAAGGGAAGCGGAAGCTTGTACGCACGGAACGGCTTGAGATGTTGCACCTGCTGATCGAACGTGCTGGACCGCGCCGACGCGCTGCCACCTTCGAGATGCACCAGAATGATGCGATACTTCTGCAACGCAAGCGAGGCAGTCACGACCGAGGCGAGTGATCCGCTGCTGAGAACAACAGCAAGTTCTTTGGCCATCGCAGGCTCCGGGGCGAGGGGTCTGGGTCACATGAAAAATCAGCCGGCGATGGTCCTGAGCCAGGCGGCCTTGTCGTAGCGGTGGTCTTGCTGGAGTTGAAGAAAGAGACTGCGCCGACTCTGCCACGCGACCGCGAAATCACGCTGATCGAGCTGATCAATCAACGCACGCTGAACGGCAGGGACGGGGTAATGACGCAGCGCGTCAGCGCACCAGGTGCGAAGCTCGATCGATGAAGCCGGATCGTTGAGGAGCTTGAGCAGGGGGGCCTGAGCCTCGGGCGCAGGGAGCCGGGCGAGCGCCTTGGCGGCCTCGATGCGGACACGCTCGTTGCCGTCACTGAGGGCGGCGATCAGGATCGAGGTGGCGTTGGGATCGAGCGACCGATGAATCGCACGGACCGCCGTCACACGCACGACGGGATCGGGATCGACAGAGGCGAGCGATCGCCAGGTGGCGCGGTAAGCATCTTCGGTACGACCGAACGGTCGATCGACGAGCGTGAGAATCGCAAGCCGACGCGTGTTGGCGCTGGGACTGAGGATGTCGGTGGCGGCCCGTGACGGACGCTTGGTGATCACATCGACGGCCCGCGAAGGAAGATCAGCGATCGCGCCCGTCGCCCGGGCTATCGCGTTTCCGTCATCGCCGGATGGATCTTTTTCCGGAATGCCCACGTTAGGCAACGCACGATCGAGCGAAGAACGAAGCTCAATGGGAAGATCGCGCGAGCCCTGACGCGACTGAATCGAACAGCCCATGGTCGTGGCAACGAAAAAAAGCCCGACAACGGCAAGCGGATACATCAGCGAGTGTCGCACACGTGTCATGCGTTCATCCTTGAACGGTATGGATGTCATCGATCAACAGCACGAAAGATTATGCGAAGGCGGCGAGGAATGGAACCGAATCACGGACGTTCTTCACCTGAAATGCAATGGAATCGATGGGCCTGGGTCTGAAGTTATCGAGAGATTCCGCTGTTTTTTGGTTGATTGGCGGATGGGAAGGGGCTAAGACGGTGGGGCTCTGGCAGTGGCGCTGCGACGTTCACTGACATCGGACGGTTCGTTGGACTTCTCGTTGGGTTTCTCGTTGGTGCTTGCGTCGATTCAATGGCACGGCGGGCGACATGTCGGTGATGGGGCAGGTTTTGAACCAGGACTGAGGAATCAATCAATGCGACGACTGACCGAACAACTCGAATCACGCCGACTTCTGAACGGATATCAGATCGAACTGGTGCTGGATGGCTCGGTCAATGCGACCGTGGCGCAGCTCTTCCAGCAGGCCGCGAATCGTTGGCAGCAGGTGATCACGGGCGATCTGCCGAACGTGGGATCAGGCGCGTGGGGCGGGGCTGTGGATGATCTTCGCATTCGCGGATCGGTCGTGGCGATCGACGGGGCGGGCGGAGGGATCGCACAAGCGCGGCCGACGCATGTGCGATCAGGGACGCAGTTGCCCATTGCGGGTGAGATTCAGATCGATTCAGCAGACATCGCGACCCTGACGAACAACGGAACCCTCGCAATGACGATCTTGCACGAAATGGCGCACGTGATGGGCTATGGAACCATCTGGAATGCCAAGGGCGGGCTGACAAGTGGGGTAGGCGGATCGAATCCGCTTTTCATCGGAAGCAATGCGCTGCGCGAGTATCGCACGCTGTCCGGGCAGTCGGGTGCGAGCGGCGTGCCGCTCGAGAATACCGGCGGCACAGGAACGCGTGATGTGCATTGGCGGGAGACGACCTTTGATCGAGAACTGATGACGGGGTTTTTGCAGGTCGGCAGCAATCCGCTTAGCCGGGTCACGATCGGGCAATTCCAGGATCTGGGCTACACAGTCAACTACGCGGCCGCAGACAGCTTTACCCTGCCGGGCACGCCTCCGCCGACGGTGGGCGCAACGATCCGCGGGCGCGTGTGGAACGATGTGAATCGCAATCGATCGATCGATTCGGGCGAGGCCGGCGTGTCGGGGCGAACGATCTATCTCGATCGGAACAACAACTCGGTGCTGGATGCGAGCGAAACACGCGTGACGACGGATGCGAGCGGGAACTACGTCTTCACCAACCTGCCGGCCGCCACGTACAAGATCAGACAGGTGCTGCCGAGCGGATGGATTCAAACCCAGCCGAGTAACAACTTTGGTAATGACGCAACGGTGAGCGGTACGCAGGTGGCGCAGAATCTGAACTTCGGCACGGCGCAAAACTCGGTGACACCCCCGCCGCCACCCACCGTCGGCGCGACGATCCGCGGGCGTGTGTGGAATGATGCGAACCGCAATCAATCGATCGATTCGGGCGAGGCCGGCGTGTCGGGTCGAACGATCTATCTCGATCAGAACAACAATTCAGTGCTGGACGCGAGCGAAACACGCGTGACGACGGACGCGAGCGGGAACTATGTCTTCACGAACCTGCCGGCCGCGACGTACAAGATCAGACAGGTGCTGCCGAGCGGGTGGATTCAAACCCAGCCGACGAACAACTTCGGCAATAACGCAACGGTGAGCGGTACGCAGGTGGCGCAGAATCTGAACTTCGGCACGGCGCAAAACTCGGTGACTCCACCACCACCGCCACCAACAGTCGGCGCGACGATCCGCGGGCGTGTGTGGAATGATGCAAACCGCAATCGATCGATCGATTCGGGCGAGGCCGGCGTGTCGGGTCGAACGATCTATCTCGATCAGAACAACAATTCAGTGTTGGACGCGAGCGAAGCACGCGTGACGACGGACGCGAGCGGGAACTATGTTTTCACGAACCTGCCAGCCTCGACGTACAAGATCAGACAGGTGCTGCCGAGCGGATGGATTCAGACGCAGCCGAGTAACAACTTTGGTCTCAACGCGATCTTGTCCAGTACGCAAGTGGCTGAGGGATTGAATTTCGGCACCGTGCAGACGAGCGCTTCAGGTGGCGCGGTGTTTGGACGGCTGTTCATTGATGAGAATCGCAACGGCTGGTCGGACGCGAGTGAGCCGGGCGTGGAGGGGATTTCGGTTTGGCTCGATTTGGACAACGACCGTGTGTGGGATTCGACCGAGCCGCGGGTGGTGAGCGATCGGTCGGGCGGATATCGTTTTGAGAGCTTGTTCGGATCGTCGCTCGTGGTGCGAGCGATGGTGGATGGCCAGGAGTGGGTTCAGCACACGCCGCCCGTGAATGGTGGGTCGGCTGTGACGCCAGGTCCGGGGGGCCGGGCGGATATCGGATTTGTCAGGCCACGATTCGGGACCGCGAATCAAATCCGATCCGGCGAGGATTGGCGGGATACGTCTGGCAATCTGATCCGTGCGCAGGCGGGCTCGATCTTGTACCATCAGGGGTTTTACTATTGGTTTGGCGAGCGACACAACGAGCACAATCCGCAGCAACCGATCAAGGTGTCGAGCGGATTTACGGTGTATCGTTCGAGCGATTTGGTGAACTGGCAGTATCGCGGCATGAGCTTGCCAGCGGCGCCAGTGGGATCAGGATCGGACATTGCCTATGGTGCGGTGATCGAACGACCGCGCGTGATCTATAACACACAGACCCGGCAATTCGTGATGTGGTTCCATGTGGATGATGCGCCGGCCTACGCCTATGCGCGGGCGGGCGTGGCGGTCTCGAACTCGCCGGAGGGGCCCTATACCTATCTCGGAAGCGTAAGGCCGATGGGATATGAGAGCCGGGATATCACCGTCTTCCGCGATGATGATGGAACGGGTTGGTTGGTGTACATCACGGCGGTGAATGGGGATTCCAACAAGGCGATTCGGATCGCAAAGCTCACGCCGGACTATCTTGGGTTTACAGGTGAGGCTGTGCAGTTTCAGGATGTGAAGAAACGCGAAGCGCCGACCGTGATGAAACGCAACGGAGTTTACTATCTCTGGACGAGCGGAGCGAATTGGTGGAACCCAACAGCCGCGAAGGTGCATCGCGCAACGAGCATGCTTGGGCCCTGGACGGATTTAGGGAACCCCGCCGTGGGCGTGGATAGTCACATCACCTTCAACAGTCAGGGCACGCACGTGATGTCGATCGCAGGCCGACCTGACCGATTCATGTTCATGGGCGATCGATGGAACGGCAATTACCTGCCGTCGAGTCGCTACGTGTGGCTGCCGATCCGCTGGGACGGCGATCGTCCACGCATCGATTCGCCAACGCCTTGGAATCCATATCCAGAGTTCATCTGACACGGGCGTGGATTGAATCGGCAAGACATAAACCAATCACGGTTGAGCGATCTTCCGATGCTCTTGCGATGCTCTTGCGATGCAATGCATCTTCGAAGCAATAAGCGATCTTCCATCGCAATGATCGCAGATGATCTGATCGGATAGGCCGACGATATCAGTCTGTGGGACGATCAGTCCTTTGCGGGACGATCAGTCCTTTGTGGGACGATCAGTCCTTTGCGGGACGATTAGCCTGCCGAGTCTTCGTCCCCGCCGATGACTTTGGGGACTTTGAAGAACGGCCCGTCGGTGGCGGGGCTGTTGCGCAGGACGTCGTCGGTGACGAGGCTGGGTTTGACCACGTCATCACGCAGAACATTGGTCATGGGGATGGCGTGACTCGTCGGCTCGATGCCGCTGACATCGACTTCACTGAGCAGATCGACATAGGTAAGGATCGACTCGAGCTTGGCGGTGAAGTCGGGCAGCCGCTCTTCGGGGATGGCGAGCCGCGCGAGCTTGGCGACGTGTCGGACCTGATCGAGGTTGATGTGGGCTTGCGGCATGAGAATCTAGGTCGGCTGGTGTGTTCGAAAAGAAAAATCTTGGGCAAGGACTAGAGCAATCAGACCGAAATATCGCACAGGCTCAACATTCGCACGGGCTTAAAGATCTCACGGCTTGAATGATCTCACAGCCTGAAAGATCGCAGGGCATCAGTCCCATCTCAGAACGCCCTTGGCGATGTCGTAAAGGTAGCCCACGAGAACCAGCGCGATGAAGACGCCGATGCCCGCGAACATCATGCGCCCCAGCTCGGGGTCGAGCTTCAGCGTTTGTGCAAAACTGGCGGCCCACGGGTACATGATCACGATTTCGACGTCGAGGGCGACGAACATGATGGCGACGAGGTAGTAGCGGACGTTGAATCGTTTTTTGGTATCGCCGACGGGCATCATGCCCGACTCGTAAGCGCCGTCTTTCACCTTGCCGGTTCGGGCGGGCCCGAGGAGCGAGCTGAGGATGATGTTTCCCAAGCCAAAGCCGATGCCGATCACCAGCAGCAAAAACACAGGTGCCCAGGCGACGCGAGGATCGGCGAGGCCTTCGGCAAGAATGAAAGAGAGTTCGTAATTCACAGCCTGTTAAGACTAATCGCGAGGATGGATTCGATCAAACCGAGCCCGACGATACGACCGAGCGGATGGCCCTGCGGAGGCGTCGTTTATTCATCACTCAACAGCCGTTTGTCGGGCGATGACAGAGAGGCACGTTGACAGTTTTTAAAGGTGTGAACGAACATATGGATGCGGTTTGATCCCTGTGGATCGCGGCGCTAGACTCAGAGCGTGAAATTTCCCAGATTTTGTCGCGTTCTTGGTGTTGTGCCGGTCATGTTCTTGATGACGGGGCCGGTGCTCGCGCAGCCGGCGATGGTGGAGGCGCAGCCGGTGACGGAAGTACGCGCGCGGATCGGAACACCTCTGATTGCCAGCGTCGAGGCGGTGATGCGATCACGATTGGCCGCCGAGGAAGAGGGGCGGATCGAGCGGCGTGCGTTCGACGAGGGTGATCGCGTCGAAGCCGGCGCGGAGCTTCTCTGGATCGACACGGCCCTGCGTCGGGTCGATCTGATCCGCGCCGAGGCGATGGTCGAAGTGAGTCAAACAGAAATTAGGACCGCTCGGATCGAATTCGAACGGGCGGAGCGTGAAGCCGTACGCATCGGTTCGATGTTCGAGCGGGGCGCGAGTCCGGAGAAGGAATTGTTGGATGCCCGGACCGCGCTGGAACGCGCCCGCGGATTGCTTGCGACGGCAGAGGCGACACTTGCCGAGCGGAAAGCCTCCGTGGCGCGGCTCGAAGCAGAAATCAGCAAATGCGTGGTGCGTGCGCCATTCAGCGGCCGGATCGCCAGACGAAGTGTCGAAGTCGGTGGTTGGGTGAGTCGTGGTGACGTGATCGCAGAACTGGTGCAGATCGATCCGCTCTTTGTCACAGCAAGTGTGCCCGAGTCGCTGGTCGGTCAACTCAAGCTCGGCGCGACTGCTGTCGTGTCGTTCGACGCGCTGGCTGGCGCTGAGCGGGAGGCCGTCGTGGTGCAAATTCTTCCCGAAGCCGATGAGTCAAGTCGCACGCTTCGCGTGAGGCTGCAGATGGAAAATGATGATGAAGCCATTCGACCAGGATTCTTCGCGCGCGTGAGCCTGCTGAGCGACGAGCAGACCTCGATCGGTGTGCCCGCCGACGCCATCGTCCGGCAGGGGCCAATCACCATGGTCATGGTGATCCGCAGCGGGTTGGCGCAGCCGGTGCCGGTGACGGTCGGCTCGACTGTGGGCGATCGCGTGATGGTCAAAGGCGAGATCAAGGCAGGCGAACTTGTCGTCACACGCGGAAACGAATCTCTCCAACCCGGATCACCCGTCGCTCCGACCAACCTCGGCCCACCCCCTGGAGCGCCAGGCGGCCCCCCGGGCGCACCCGCCGATCCATCGGGCAAGCCGTGACCCTTTCATCCGCCCGGGTCGGCTTGTCGGTCAACCATGATCCGACAACGATCCAGTATGACATCAGCGATCAATCATTCGCCTTAACCTCTCCTGACTTCCACCGGATTTACAACCCATGTCATTCATCGATCGCTGTATTCGATATCCCGTCACGGTGAGCGTGGTCGTGATTCTCATCATGCTCTTTGGATTGCTCGCGTTGCGGTATGTGCCGGTGCAGCTCACACCCAACGTCGATCAACCGATCGTGACAGTGACGACGACATGGTTTGGCGCGAGTCCGCAGGAAATCATCAAGGAAATCGTCGAAGAGCAGGAAGACGTGCTCAAGGCCACGACCGGGCTGCGCGAAATCACCAGCAGCGCGATCGAAGGCCAAGCCACAGTGCGACTCGAGTTCGACATCGGCATCGACAAAGAGGCGGCCATCAACGAGGTGCGCGACAAGCTGCGGCGCGTGCCGAATTATCCCGAAAATGTCGACGAACCACGCATCGACGCGCAGGATGAGCAATCCCGCGACTACATCGCATGGTTCGTCGTGCGACGGATTCCGGACTACACATCCACCGGCACGCCCGCCCCGGGCTTTGAACGCGGCGATATCACCAAGCTCGGCACCTTCTTCAATGAAATCGTCAAACCCATCCTCGAACGCGCCGATGGCGTATCTGAAATCCAGGTGCTCGGCGGACGCGAGCGCGAGGTGCAGGTTCGCGTCGATCTCGACGCACTCGCGGGACGTGGCATCTCCATCAACCAGATGGCCCAAGCACTCCGCGAGCAAAACCTCGACGCAACAGCAGGCACATTCGACGAAGGTAAACGCCGAGTCGCAGTGCGCGTTCTCGGGCAATACATCGACACTCAGCGCATCCTCGACACGGTGATCGCTTCAACCGCGGATGGTCGACGCGTCTATGTGCGCGACGTGGCAAGCGTCGAAATCGATTTCAAAAAGGAAATCAGCTTCGTCCACAGCCGAGGCGAACCCGTGATCGCGCTCAACGCACAACGCGAGTTCGGCTCCAATGTCATCGAAGTCATGAACAACCTCAGAACGCAGGTTGAAGAGGTGAATCGCATCACACTCGGCCAGCGGAATTGGGGCATCGAGATTCAACAGGTCTACGACCAGACGGTCTACATCAACCAATCGATCGCCAATGCGCGCAACGACCTGATCCTGGGCGCGGTGCTCGCGGGCGTGGTGCTCATGATTTCATTGCGATCCATCGGCGCGACGATGGTGGTGATCACAACCATCCCGATCGCCGTCGTCGGCACTTTTTTGGGTATGGCGCTCTTCGGACGCAGCCTCAATGTGATCAGCATGGCCGGGCTCGTGTTTGCCGTCGGGTTCGGCATCGATAACGCCATCGTGGTGCTGGAAAACATCTTCCGACATCGCGAAATGGGCAAGGATCGCATCCGGGCGGCGGTGGATGGGGCGAGCGAAGTCTGGGGCGCGATCGTCGCGGCTTCACTCACGAATATCGCGGTCTTTCTGCCGATCGTCTTTATCGAGGCCGAGGCAGGGCAACTCTTCCGCGACCTGGCCATCGCGCTCTCGATCAGCTTCTTCTTCTATCTCTTCCTCTCCCCGACCGTGATTCCGGTGCTCGCATCACTCTTTCTGCGCCGCGTGCCGAGCAGCTATCACATCGGGCAATCCGAAGCAGAAAAGGCCGGACACGCAACCGCTACACGCGATACACGCATGGGCCGACTCACTTCGCCGATCGGGCGGTTGGGCCAGAAGAGCAGTGGACTGTTTTACAACGTGATTCTCCGATTGACGCAGGGTCTGATGCTGCGGGTCGCACTCATCGCCCTGATGATCGGCGCGTCGGTGGGCGTGAGCCTGCTCTTGATCCCGCCACGCGATTATCTGCCCAGCGGGAATCAGAACTTCGTCTTCGGTTTGCTGATGCCTCCGCCGGGCTACAACCCGGACGAGTTCCGCTCGATGGCGTCCAACATCGAAGGACAGCTCAAGCCCTGGTGGGACATTCACAATACATCGACCGCCGAAACCAACGAGACCGCGCTCAAACAGTTGCAGGAGGGCTGGCGAAGTGCGATGGATCAGTTCGCGATTCCTGCCATGCAGCAGCAAATCGACCAGCAACGACAGTCGCTCGCTGCCGCAGGAACACCAGCGGCGGATATCGACGAAGCTGTCGCCTTCCTCGAAGGCATGGTGCAGCAACTGAAATTCAGCCCGCCTCCGCCGGCGATCGAGCATTTCTTCTTCGTGATCTTCGGCAACAGCGTCTTCATGGGCGGCAGCAGCGCAGATGCCGAATCGGTCTCGGCATTGACAACCTTGTTCAACGGAACCGTCCAGCAACTGCCCGGCACGATCGGATTCTTCTTCCAAATCCCGATCTTCAACCTCGGCTCCGTCGGCAACTCCGTGGACGTCGCCGTCTATGGACCCGACAACGACGCAGTACGCCAAAGCGCGACCATGCTCATGGTCGAACTCATGCAAAACTTCGGCGGATTCCCGCAATCCAATCCGCCCAACTTTTCCCTCGGACGTGACGAGGTTCAGCTCGTGCCTCAGCTCGAACGCATCGCTCAGGCCGATGTCGGCGGCGTGTCGAACGTGCGCGCTGTCGCCCAGGCAGCACTCGACGGGTTGATCGTCGGCGACTTCCGCGAACTCGGAACCAGCATCGATCTGACCATCGTCTCCAACCGCCCACGCACGATCGATCAACTGCCGACCATTCCCGTCGCCAGCGGTGTGACCGGGTCGACCGGACCCGGTGCCGTCCCAATGGGCAACCTCGTCGATTTCATCCGTACAACCGCTGCCGCGCAAATCAACCACACCGAGCAACAGCCGAGCGTGACCCTCAGCGTCCAGATCCCTTCCGGAATGACGCTGCAACAGGGTTCGGATCTCATTCAAAACGACATCGTCCCCAAACTCCGCAACAGCGGAATGATCAGCCCCGACGTCAACATCGGCCTGCGTGGGTCGGCGGATAAGCTGCAGCAATTCATGCGCGCCTTCATCCCCGGCTTCCTCCTCGCCGCCCTGGTGACCTATCTCCTGCTCGCGGCACTGTACGAAAACTTCCTCCATCCGTTCACCATCCTCGCCAGCGTCCCGTTCGCGCTGGCCGGTGGATTCGCGGCACTGGGGCTTGTCCATCTCTCCGCCCCAGAGGTGAAGCTGGACGTGTTGACGATGCTCGGCTTTGTCATCTTGATCGGAACGATCATCAACAATCCGATCCTGATCGTGCATCAGGCACTGAACTTCTTACGCGAGGGCATGCCGCGTCGTGAAGCAATCGCCCGCAGTACACAGACACGCGTCAGACCCATCTTCATGAGCGTGGTAACCAGTGTCGCCGCACTCACGCCTCTGGTCCTGGGAGGCGGCGCGGGTTCGGAACTTTACCGCGGGCTCGGCACTGTGGTCGTGGGTGGACTGATCGTCAGCACCTTGTTCACGCTCATCCTCACCCCCGTCATGATGAGCCTCGTACTCGATGGATGGCACTGGATTCGCGGAGACAAAAAGGCTCCCTGACGTCACGCCTCCCCGACCCGATCCATGGCGCGTTCGACTGACCTCGGCTCAGAGAAAAGCCCAGACCCACGAACGCAAGAACAAGCACAGCCCAGCCAGCATGCGGATGCAGGCCGTTCAATACCTGATAAAGGTCGTGATCCAACAACTCGGGCGAAATGACGAGCGTTCGCCCGCTCGCGCCACCGTTGGCTTGCATCATGCAGTGAACGTGCATCACCGTCGACAGCAGCGTCACGCCCCCGTGAGCCAACAATCCCCAAAACCCACGGCTGATCCACATCGCCGACAACACCGCGCCCCACAGAAGATATCGCTCGTGCATCTGCGGCATCCACGTAAACATCCAAACCCACGCCGACCCGATCGCACATAGAAATCCGACCTCGCTGCGATCTACACGTCCCGGACGCAATCCCGGCAACGAACTCTTTCTGCGTAAAGTCGCTCGCGCCATCGCAAGCCCGCACAGCGCGATCCCTGCATACGCGATCGCCTGCAGCAGCGATCGAAGGTTCACGCCCCAAAAAATGTCATCGATCGCAAGCCCATACACCCCGCCGAGGATCGACGGCATGTTGTTCGTCGGGCCCATCCAAAGCCCCATGTATCGATCCGTCGGAAAACCGACTTCGAGCCAGTCACGCGTCGCACCAGAAAGATGGCCGATCCACACGAACGTTCCCGCAAACACCAGCGCGAGCGTCGCGAGCCGCACCCCAACATCGTTTGATCGCAGCAGACACGTGAGGAGGATCAACGCGAGAAGTCCCCACTTGATCTCGTCAGAAGATCGCGCGACCAACAGCACGCCGAGCACCGGCACCGCAAGCATCACATAAGGCCAGATCTGGACCACGCGTGAGACGATCCGCGAGCGCGAAACAAGTCCGCGTCGCGGCCAGCCGCACCAGACGACCGCCCACAAAAGGGCGACCAAGGCGATCCACCACGCCGGTGAGTCGGCGGGCGTCGGAATCATCGACGACCACGCCGAAGAACCACCGGCAAGCCAGGGAGAACCACCCAGTGTAAAGCCCAGAATGAATCCCACCGCCGCACGATAGAGACGATCGAATCGAAACTGCAACAGCGGCCAGAGCAACAGCAGGGGCGCCACAATGTAGACCTGACCCTTAAAGAATCCGCCGATCGCGACGATGAATCCGGCGCTGCCCCAGCGATCAAGTCGGGCAAAAAAAACTCCCCATACAACAAACGGCAGAACCCAGGCGTCCCATTGTGGCCACGCATGGGCATTCAGAATCAATGCGGGATTCAGCCAGACCAACATGCCCGCAAGGCTGGCAATGATGCCGCGACGCGCCAAACTCACCGTCTGCGCGAGACCGTGCACTGATGAAACGCTTGTGCCTCCCTGATGCAGATGATGACCCACGAGCAGAACAACCCCGATCGTCGTGAGTGATTCGACCAGCAGATTGAGGTTGAGAAGTGGCCGAACAATCTCATCGCGATACTCCACGCGCGGTCCGTCACGTTGGATGTTGTTCCACATCCAGAGGCTCATGACCAGCAGGCGCCCGGGAGGATAGTCGATTTCCGGCCTGCCCTCGTCGTGCCGGCGCTTTTGCTGTGCATAGCGCTCGAGGTAGCCGTCGAGAAATGTTCGTAACGTGAGCCTCTCAGGCGGTACATCAGCCAGCCGGGCGGCGTAAAGGACGGTCCCGCGGCCCACGCTCATCGCGTTGCGGATGTCGCCTTCAAATCGGAGTCGGCGTTCGGGTTCGCCCGTGCGCGACCACGCCTGTTCACGCAGATGCAGGCCGAACTGGATGACAATCGCCCAGAGCAGCCCCAGCGAGACGAGCAGCACGAGACGACTAAGCACCGGCCGACTCAACGCGACTCCCGCGTGACATGGGCAGGTTGATCAGCGGGCGTCGCCGGGTCAGCGATCGGAGCGGGTTCGGCGGTCAAAGTGGGTTGAGCGGGGGGCGTCTGATCCGACGGATTCGCTGCAACACCAACGGCCGCGGCATCGCTCGCCCCGCGCTCGACACGGATCGAGTTAAAGAATGCCCACCATGGACTCTTTGGCAGATCTTCCAGCGTCGGCAGCAGCACAGAAAGGCGATACCAAGCCCCGTCGATTTCGACATCGAGCATCTGCGCGAACATCCCGCGATTCTGGTGGAGGTAGATCGTCGCGTCGATCCCGCCAAACTTCACAGGACGTTGCGATTCGTGCTCGGGAACCTGTGGCTTATCGCCCCATCGGGTGATGGTGAACTCCTGCACCGGGCCCACCGTCCTCTCCGGCGCAAACCGAAGGACAGGCGCGATCACAGGCCCGCCAACCTTATAAACCGTGCCGGGCCAGCCCTCCGGACCGACCACCGAAAAACCGGCAGGGTGCCGAAGTCGACGCTCTTCGCCCGGCTTCCCAATCGTCGGCGAAAGAACTACCGACATCACCCACACACACACCAACGTCAGTAACAGAAATCCGCCGATCTTGAGCCAAGGTCCGTCCATCCACAAAGTGTAGCCCGGAGTCGGTCGGACTCCACAACGATCCGCGCACGCCATACCCTCAAAATGCGTATTTCCACCTCCAACCGGGTCGCGCTCGCAATGACACCCCAGCGGATCAGGTCTCGACGCAACAATCAAATCGGTGCGGAATCAAACGCTGATGATGTCCTGTTCTTCCTCTTTGGCCCTGGAATCGGATTCCAGCAGGCTGGTTGCGCGCTCACGCTCATAGGCGACAACACTCAGCACCGCCCATGCGCCCACAACCATCGCTCCGATCACCCATGCACTCATGACAGGTCTATCGGCAGATTCAGCACCCAGACTGAAGCGACCGCCGACCGATGACACAATCCTGCGCTCAAATGGCCAAGCCGTTCCGCAATCCTTTCAGCAATCAACTCGGCGATCGCATGTCCCTATCGAACTCGGCGCCGAACTCGTTGTCGTCGAACTCATCCTCCGGCGCATTCCGTGCGCTGCACCGCTCGACAAACCGCCGCAAGGCGATTCGCGCTTCGTCGTCTCGCATTTGTCTCGGCGGATGCTTCATCGTCCACGCGCAGGCCGGCTCGATCGCCCCCGACAATCCGGCATCCAGCGCCAATCTCGCCGACCGAATCGCATCCACCACCATCCCAGCCGAGTTCGGGCTGTCCTCGACGCTCAGCCGCACTTCCACATGCAATGGAACCCCTCCAAAACCCTCTCCCTCAATCCGCAAAAAACAAACCTTGTTGTCATGAAGCCAGGGCACGTAGTCGCTCGGACCGACGTGAATCAACTCGTCCGGCAATGGCACATCCAACTGACTCTGAACCGCCTGCGTCTTGCTCAGCTTCTTCGATCCCAATCGCTCACGCGCGAGCATGTTCAAAAAATCCGTATTCCCACCCGTATTCAGCTGATACGTCCCGGTGATGTGAACGCCACGATCCGCAAACAGACGCGCAAGCGTGCGATGCGTAATCGTCGCACCAAGCTGCGCCTTGATGTCATCCCCAATCAGCGGAAGTCCACGCGCCTCAAAACGCGCACGCCAGAGCGGATCCGATGCAATAAAACTCGGCACACAATTCACCATCGCCACGCCCGCATCAAGGCACGCCTGCGCGTAATGCTGTGACGCTCGATCCGCGCCCACCGGCATGTAATTCACCAAAATCTCCGCGCCACTCTCGCGAAGAATCCTCGCCGTGTCCTCGGGTGCATCGCCCGCGACATCAAAGCGGACATGCTCCGGATAATCAGCCAGATGCGACGCAACACCGTCCAGCACATGACCCATATACACCGGCGCACACCAGTCAAAAGTCACATCCTCCCGAGCGCCCGAAGGCTGAAAAAATCGCTTGGTGTTGTTGGGCAATGCAAATATCGCCTCGCCAATCGGACGACCCACCTTCCGGCGATCCACATCAAACCCCGCCACCACCTGAATATCACCCACCTCATACGGACCGATCCGCCCGTGCACCACGCCACGTCGCTCGTCAGGCTGAGCTCGATAAAAAGCTATGCCCTGCACCAAACTGCTCGCACAATTCCCCACGCCCGCAATCGCGATCCGGATTCGGCGAGGATTCGGGTTCGAATGCTTGGAAACGCTGTCCACGATCAATGCCTCGATGAAAAAAGTTAGACTTCCCAGAACGTTCAATCCATCCTCGGCCCCGACGCATGGGAACCCGACGCATAAAGTCCCGGCGCATCAATCGAAGCGTCACGCACCCTGACCAGCCAAAGCCATTCCGGATTGCTGGCCTTCGTCCCGACAATCGGCGAGCGCACGCGATTGTCAACCCGCAACCCCAGCAATCCCAACTCCGATTCAACACGATCCAACACCGCAGGACACTTCTCGTCCGGGAGCTTCCCACGCACGATCTCACCCGCACCGGCCTCGTAATGCGGCTTGATCAGCGTGATGATCGATCCGCCAACGCCCAACATCCCACACGCCGCCGGCAGGATCAGACGCTGCGGCGTCCATGCAACATCGATCGTGATCAAATCCACACGCTCCGGAAGCCTCGCATGCAAAGCATTCGTCCGCTCCATCACCACAACTCGACGATCCGTCCGCAAGCGATAGTCCAACATGCCATAGCCCGTGTCGATCGCATACACACGCGCCGCACCTCGCTGCAATAAACAATCCGTAAATCCACCGGCATTGCATCCCAGATCCGCACACGTCAACGATGCAGGCGACACGCCAAAAGCATCCAACGCAGCCGACAGCTTCTGGCCCGCTCGCGATACATACGTCCCCGAAGATTCACCGCCCGAAGATTCTCTGCCCGAAGATTCTCTGTGCATGTCCATCCACATCCGGGACGCAATCAACATCCCTTATCCGTCGGCGACGCACCAAAATGCTCCTCTACCGTCCGACCAAACATCACATGATCCTCCCAAACCCCACCTATACACAAATACCGCTCCGCCAATCCCTCTCGCCTAAACCCGTTCCGCTCCGCGACCCTGATGCTCGCAAGATTCCGCGGCATGATGTTCGCCTGCACTCGATGCAAGCCCAAACCACTCGACTCAAACGCCAGATCCAACAGCCCCGCAACCGCCTCACTCGCAAAACCCTCACCCACCCGATCGCTACGCGTGCTCCAACTCACAAACGCATTCTCAAACGCACCCCGAATGATGCTCGTCAAATTCACAAAGCCGATCAGCCTCGATGACCCACCTCGCTCCAACTCACTCCCACATCCGTCCGCCAAGAAACTCGCCAGCCGAACTTCCGTCCCTTGCGCGATCCCCTCCTCCGTCCGGTGCAAAATCGCGTCGAACAACTCCTCGTCCGTCTGACCCACAGGTCGCAACGGACTGAACGCCGTAAACGCCTCACGCGATACCCGCTGCACTTCCAAAAAAGCCCCGCGATCCGATTCCCGCAACGGACGCAACACCAGCCTCGGCGTTCGACGCTCAAGGCCAGCCGTCCCACGCATCGGACCGCACCATTCACCCCGAGGATGCTGCATCATCGACATCACCCAAATCCATCATCTCTTCCGAAACCCATCAATCACCAAACCCACAAGGCCCAGGCCCGCCACATCGCCCGCATCCACCCGCCCGACCCTCCGACGCGCCCGAAACACCCGACGCACCCGACGCACCCGACGCTCCCGACGCCCGCGCCGCAAACACCGACATCGCTCGATGCGTCTTCCTCGATCCACACGACGGACACGCCGGCTTGGACGCATCCTTCGCCTCCTCACCCGATCTCGTCTCACTCGATCCGCTCATCACGCGAAGAAGCTTCTCGAATCGATGATCACACGCCTCACACTCAAACTCATAAATCGGCATCGTCGCACCTCCAAACCTGAATTCAAACACCCATCATACGCCACGCCCGGCTCACAAATTCAGCACCCACCTCGCTCGATCAAAGCGATAACGCCTTGCGATGAAACGCAAGCGCACTCCCCACGTGCAAGTCCCAATAGTTCCAGTCATGCTCGCCGGGATATTCAACATACGTGTGCGGAAACTGCATCGCCCGCAACGCGTCAACAAAAAATCGATTCTGACCCAACAAAAAATCCTCCGTCCCGCAATCGATCAACGTCTCGGGCACCGCATGCTTCTCCAGGCATCGCCGCGCCAGCACCAACAGATCATGATCCGTCCCCTCACCCGTCTGACCAAAAATCCGACCATACTCCGGGTCTTTCAGCGAGCTCTGCTTGGCCGCGCCCCACGTCGCATACATCAACGCGCCCGAATGACTGTTGATCGATCCATACAAGTCCGGCCGCGCGAGCCCCACACGCAACGCCCCATACCCACCCATCGACAACCCCCCAATCGCACGCCCGCCTCGATCCGACCGCACGTTAAACGTCCGCTCCACCATCCCCCGAACGTCCTCGACGATGTACTTCAAATAGTCAGGCCCGAGCTCGTTCTTCGTATAAAAACCCCGAAACCCGTTCGGCATCACAATCAAAAACGGATGCGACTCCGCATACACCTCGATCCGCGTCCGACGATGCCAGATCGTGTGGTCGTCACTCAATCCATGCAACAACGTAAACGTCGGCCACGGCGGGGCCACATGCTCCGGAATGATCACATTCATCGCCACATGCATGCCCAGCGCCGCACTCTTAAATCGCAGTTCAGTCAAGGCCATGCAAAACTCCGTCTAAAGGTTCTGTGCATCGAATGTGGGAGAATAGTCGATCGGATTCCCGGCGGGAATGCGTTATACTTCGCCAGCGGGCCGTGCGCGTGTGACATGATTCCAATGCCCGTGGCGGATGTGAGGATTGAGGTTCAACCGAAGGAGCGGTGTGTGAGCAGTCCAATGTCGATCAAGGACCGATTGGCCGAGGTGAGGCAGCGAATCACGCGGGCCGCAGAACGCGCGTCACGCGACCCCGCCGAAATCACCCTCGTCGCCGTCACCAAATCCGCCGGCCCCGAACAAATCCGCGAGCTTCTGCATCTGGGCGTCACCGACCTCGGCGAAAGCCGCGTGCAGCCATTGGCCCAACGCGCCGCACAAATCAACGAATACCACGCACGACGACTCGCCTCAGGCGATCAAACCATCGTCCCTCGCGTCCGATGGCACATGATCGGACACCTCCAACGCAACAAACTCAAACAAGCCACGAGCGCCATGCACATCCTGCACAGCCTCGACACACTCCGACTCGCCGACGAACTCGAAGCACACCTCGAAAAAACACAAGCCAAATCCAACACGCCCGTCAAACTCCCCGTCCTCGTCCAGGTCAACGCCGCCGAAGAACCCCAAAAATACGGCGTCGCCGTCGGCGCCGTCTCACACCTCGCCGAACAAATCGCCACCATGAAACACGTCGTCGTCGCCGGCCTCATGTGCATGGCCCCGCACGGCGCCGACGAAAAAACCGCCCGATTCGTCTTCGGACGCGTCCGCGAAATCTTCGACGAAATGAAATTCCGCAAAGTCGCCGGCCCCAGCTTCAAACACCTCTCCATGGGCATGAGCGACGACTTCGAATTCGCCATCTCCGAAGGCAGCACCATGATCCGCGTAGGATCCGCCATCACCGGCGCCACCGAATCCACCGAAGAAGACGAAGAATAACCCCAAACCCCTCTCCTCCTCAACGCCTTCGCCATGCGAGTTATAGGCCCCCACACACGAGCCATTCGCAGAAACAGGCAAGCCCAAGGCTCATCCATGCAACCCGAAAGCTCATCCATGCAAGCCGCAAGCTGTTACAGGTAAGCCTAAGACTTTTACAGCCAAGCCAAGAACATTCCCGGCCAAGCCTGAAACTTCTACAGGCAAGCCTAAGACCTTTACGGCCAAGCCGGAGAGTTCTACGGGCGAGCCTAAGCGTCTTACGGACGAGCCAGAGCGTTCTACAGGTTAGCCAGAAGGTCTTACGGACAAGCCAAAAAGTTCCACGGGCAAGCCAGAAGGCCGTACGGACACCCCACCACTACCCCCCACCCTCTCCCGAGACCTGCCCTCAAAGCGTTGCGTGGTATGTTTCGCCTCCATATTCTCGGCCAAATGGCTTCAAAAGGGATTGATCATAGTACGTGCCCGAAGGCCCGCGTGGTGGGCGCCCTTTGGTCGTTGGCCGAGCGGGGCTTTGCCGAAGTGTTGTTGAAGTCGTTCAGGCCTAATTCTGTCAAGGTGTTTGTGAAGGTCAACGTGCTCGACGTGATCGAGCTGTATGGTGAACCCGACCGCAAGCGGATGTATTTTTGGCGGGACGTGCTTAGCAAGTGCCATTTCGATTACGTCGTTTGCCGTCGCCAGACGCTCGAACCACTGATCGCGATCGAACTCGACGACCCGACCCGCCGCCCGCGGACGAGCACGGAGGTCGACGTCAAAACCACCGCCACCGCCCGCGCCCGGTTCCCCGTCGTCCGCTTCAACGCCGCCACCACCCCCACCCCGCAAGCCGTCCGCGAACGCCTGATCGAAGCCTACCGCGCGGCGCGGGATGGAGCGGTTTTGGAGGAGATGGGGTGAATTGCGTCGCTAACACGCACGTATTGCGAGCTAGCTTCCAACGTTGCGAGGTCAGGCGCATATCTTCGCCTTATCTCAAGCACCATCATCTGCTAAACGCCGACGGTGGTTTCGGATGGCTCTGACATCAGGCTACGGTGTCGATCAGAATGACCAGACCTTATTCCATGCCAATCGTGCGAGCTTGTCGGCGCGCGAGTCGATTTCTTCGTCGCTCCACGGCCCTTGATGTTTCAACAATGACTCGTCGATCCAGTAACCCTGCCTTTTAAGCAAGTCGATCTTGTCATCGATTCTCTTTGTGCCGAGCTTCGACTGATCCGGTTCTGTCACCCAAGTCAGGTTCCCGACACTTGCGCGCACTTCCTCGGACAGCGTGTTGCCCTTGCCACTCTGGGCAGCGAGATGCTCAATTGTCATTTTTGCGGGGTCCAGCGTTTTGCCTCCGCCATGCGCCGCGAGTTTGGCGAGGATATATTGGACAAGCCGCTTGTTCCTCGGAAGTTTCTCGGAGGCACGAAGTTCTTTGAACTGTGAAACGAACTCCTCTTCTGCGGGGCGTTTGTCGCGCAATTTGGCGATCAACTGATTTATCTCATCGGATATCTTCTGAGGCTCGGTCTCCCCTGAGATCGCCAAAGCATGGCGAGAGTACATCTGACTGATGCCGCCAGACGATCGAGACGACGCAATCGCCGTAAATGCAAAATGGAAGTTCTCGACTGCTGAAAGAGCTCGCTTCGCAGCCTTTGCAGCAATGTGACCCTTTGCAAAGGCTCGGACAATTGCCAAGACGAAGGGCATGGGCTGTTCGATTCGGAACAGCTGGAGCGCTTGAAGTGACTCTGCGATCGCGGTTTCCTCTTTCTTCCATTTTCGACGCGATGGCGCGATGGCATCGAGGTATAAATTCCCGTCGCTCAAGAAGTTGTGGAAAAAGTCCTCTGCGTTTTTCTTGGTAACTGTCTTGCGAAGGTTCTTATATATTTTCCTCTTGGCAATGTACTCATATTTCGAGAGCCAGAAGTGCAAAATAAAACCATCCAAGGAGCGGCCAAGTTGATCAAACGATTTACGGAGCCCATCGAATTTACTTCGTACTTGATCAGTTGTGGAGTTCTTCTGCGGCAGCGAGCGAGTGAGATGGGTTCGCACGAGGTCGCCAAGTTCGAGATCCTTGCCCCTGGTGTTTAGAGTTTCAAAGATCATGTACGCGTCGATGTCATTGTCGAGAGTCAGCGCGACAGCCTTTAGCTTGAGCACTTTGTCTCTCACCTCACGAAGCTTGGCTAGAGTCACCTCCTTCTTCCTTGCCGCGGATAGTGAAGTATCTCCGCTCACGCTCCCGACAAATCCATCGATCTTCTCGCGTATGCACTGGAATGCGCCCGCTAGTCGGCGCTCTTCTACCGATTTCGGATCCTCCTTGTGGGTTCCAGGCAATTGTTGAATTGATGACTGGAAATAGGGGATAGTTGATTCGCTCGCAAGGACTGCCTGCAGCTTGTTGTCTATGTTGGTGCGGACTACAAGCTGATTGAGGCCTGCCCCAAGGTTGTTTTCTCCCTGCGCGTAGAACGCGTCTCGAATCGCGCACAGAAGCATCGTGATTGTGGTCAATCGCTGCTGGCCATCGACAATGCCGAACCTCCCACCCTCCTTGTAGAGGACTAGAGAACCGATGAAGTACTCGTCGTCCTGCTGCTCGACAATTGTGTCCTCCCAAAATTCCTCGATATGTTGATCATCCCACGAGTAGGGCCGCTGGAACCGCGGCACAAAGAAGAACCCAATCTTCAGCACGTCTTCAATTGATCGAAATAGAGGTTCTATGTGCATTGTATGTTCCCACTTTTTGGCCTGTTGGTTCTACACCAGCGCTAAGCGCTCTCAATCCCAAACTTCAGCAGCATCCGCGGTAGCACGTCGTCGAGTCTTTCGATATCTGCATCGTTCAGTTCGATCAGCCGCAGGTTGTGCTTGGTGTAGATCGCGCGTTTGGCGGCTTGTCGAGCGGTGTACTTGGAGTCGGACTCCATGCCCCAGAACTCGATGTACACGCCGCCACCACGACTCGAGCCGCCGCCGGGGAGGTAGAAGTCACAGTAGCACTCCTCCTCGATCGGAAGGCGGCGTTCGTAGGCGTGGACGAGGCCCTGCATGTAAAGCCAGTTGTCGATCAGCACCTCGGCTCGGCTGCGGACCTGATGCCCGTCCTGCGTGCGGAAGTTGGCGGGGAATTTCGTGCGGAAATCGTCGACGGGGATGGGGGCGGGCGTTGGCGTCGGTGTCGAGCGCCTCGGCGCAACTCGGGCAACAGACGGCGGCGTGGAGGCGGACACGGTCGACGAGGACGATGGCGACACTTTCGACGACTGGTGCAGTGCAGGGACTAGGCCGCCCTGCTCTCGGACCGATTGCACGAAGGGGCCGTAGCCGAGGATGCTGCCAGGCCAGACGACAAACGGCACTCCGTTACGCGCTTCGCGAACTTCCGCGCGCAACGCGTTACCGCGATCAGTCGGCACCCAGCCCTTGACGTATTTCTCGATCCATCCAAGCTCGGCGAGAATCAGATTGATCTTGATGTTGCTGAGCCCGAAATACTTGCCTAGACGCGTGGAAGAATAGAGTCCGGCGGATGAATCATCTTCGGCATCGGCGGCGGCGGGATTGGTGGGGGCGCACTCACAACCCCGGCAGAATGGGGGGGCGTTGTCGTGCCAGCGGTCGCACTTCTTGCAACGGATCACCTTGCCGGCCTTCTCGGCCTTCCAGTGGTTCAAACAAAACGAGTGCCCCGACTTGGAGACACTTGCGGAGCAGCTTTCAACTTGGCAACGATCAAGCATGGCCGGTTTCCACCCATTGGCGTTGCGGCGGCACCACCCGCCATGACCGAGAGTTTATCGAGAGCCCGGGAACGGAGCAAAGCCCACTCCGGTGATGAGCTACTCAACCAACTCACCGTGATGTTGCCCCGCCAACGGGCTAAACGGAAAACACGTTCGCGCGGTGATACCGGACCGCCTGCTCGTCCGGCGGGAACCGCTCGGGCACGTGGATCGGTCTGCCTGCGAGTTGATCGAGCCCGCAGGCGAGGGCGGTGCTGGTGGCGCAGGGCCTGCAGCCGAGCATCCTGAGCAAGAGCGAGCCGGTGAAACTGGCCGCGTGAGCGGGACGTTGCTCGTTGTCTATTGCTGTTTGAACTTGTGCCGGTGGGCTTAATGGATGAGCCCATCGGCACTTTTGTTTTGGGATGAATGAGATCGGGTGGACGGGGATTGTGTTGGGGTTTGTGTTGGACTTTGTGTGGGTGTGGGTGTGGGTGTGGGTGTGGGCGGATGTGGGGGGGAGGAGCGTGGTGGGCGGGGGATCGCGTATGATTGCGGCGGCGGTTCTGTGCACGCGGCGTGATGAGCATGCGATATCTCGAGCGATATTCTCTGTGGGTCTTGCTGCTGCTGACCGCCTTGGGCGGGCTGCTGCGATTCTCCGCGCTGGATCGGCCGAGCGTGTGGGGCGATGAGGCCGCCACCTGGTCGCGGGTGTGTGGGTCGTATCAGCAGATGCTGACGCATCTCCGATATGCCGGATTCATGCCGATGCACTATCAGCTGAGCTGGTGGATCGCGCAGGGGTTTCCCATCGACGGACAAGGGCCTTTCTCTCTCGAACCCGTCGACCGCGACGGGGACGGACAGGCCGACTATGAACGGCGGGTGTATGTGGAGCGGGAGCGCATCGTGCCCGATCGCGTGGGGATGATCCCGACCAGCCGACTCGGAGAGCCGGCGCTCCTGGATCCCTATCGGCTGCGTTTCGTGCCGGCGCTGTTTGGGACGCTGATGATCCCGGCGATGTATGCGCTCGTGGTGCAGCTCGTGTCGAGACGCGTCGCGCTGGTGGCGGCGCTGTTGACGGCGACGAGCGCGTACATGCTCGTCTACTCGCGCGATGCGAAGATGTACATGCAGTTTTGGTCGTGCGTGACGATCCATATGGCATGTTTTGTGTGGTGGATGCGGACGCGCACGATGGGCGGCCGTGCGAAAGATGAAGCAGCAAACGTAACCGAGAAAAGCCCGTGGGCGATGGTGGCGTATCCGGCGTGGATCGCCAGCGGCGTGACGATGATGTCGTTTAACGCGCTGGGGAAGTTTGTGGTGGGGATCGAGGTGTTGGCCGCGCTGCTCTTGTGGCGAGGCTTCTGGGGGCCGTTGGTGAAATTGCCGCTGGCGGTCTTCGTCGGATTCATCACGCCGGTGTGGATGTTCGTGCGATGGAGCAGATCTAAACTGACGGGAAGACAAGCGGGCGTGGGTGTGCCCTTGAGAAAGTCGCTGCGCGGCTGGCGATTGCCGGCGCTCCTGCCGCTGATGGCCGGTGTGTTGATCTTGCTGAGCGTGCCCAACAGCTACTACGACGGGTTCAATCGATTCGATGATCGCGTGACGGATGAGGCGACCGAGGGAGATGTCAGCCTCGGCGAAGCGGGGATCGGATGGGTCGGGCCTTACAACCGCGGACGCGACGGCGTGGACTATCTGCTCTACACCGCGACGGCGTATCTGTTTAGCTGGGAGTGGGTGAAGCCGGATCAGATCGCGGACCTGTCAGAGTTCAATCGCAGACTCCTGCGAACGGCGGCCCTGGTGATGCTGCTCTTGCTCGCACTCGGCGCGCTGAACCTGCGAGCGTGGGGACGATGGCTCGCAGGAGATCACGAAACCAAAGACGCACCGCGCGCAGGAGACATATCGCGCGCAGGAGACGCACCGCGCGTAGGAGACGTATCGCGCGCGACAAGCTCTACGCGTTTGACGGAGGCATGGGGCGGTTCGGGTGGGCGCGTGTCGGAGTGGTTGTCGATGCGGACGGCCTGGCTGCTGGCGTGCTGGATCGTATTGCCGCTGGGGACGTTTTATTACGCGTCGGTGCGTGATGCGTCGCTGCCGCATGAGATGGTGGCGCGGGTGGTGCTTCATGATGTGAAGGACGTCGATTCGCGCGACTTCCGCGGGGCGGGGTATGTCTGGGCGCAGTCGCTCATGGGCGAAAACGGGCCGGTGGGGCTGAGTGAATGGCGAACACGGCTCGTGGATGGGATGCGCGAGGGATGGGCGGGCTATGCGCGGTCGTGGTCGGGCGTGATCGAGGCGAGAAGACGGGAGAATGTGAGCGCGGGGGGCGTGTTGATGGTGGTGGGGTTGGGCGTGTTGATGCTGACAACGCCGGGGCGCAGCGAGGGTGCGATGAGCGCGGGCGGATGGCGTGCGGTGCGTGCGTGCGTGAAGCGGGCTGGACAGTGGGTTGTGCTGCTCCTGGGCATGTGGGGGATGCTGACGGTGTTGTCGATCGTCGTTCCGCCTCAGGATGCGAGCGTGTGGATGCCGCGCTATCCGGGGTTTATCGCGCCGGCTTTTTGGGTGGTTATGGCGATTCTGATCGCGCGGCTGCCGACGGTGGTTCTGAGGCGGGGCGTGTTGTGCCTGATCGTTCTCGCCAACCTCGCGAACTTCTCCGCGCGGACCTTCGGATCGAGCGAGCCGCCGACCGCGCGACTGGCGGCGGACGTCTTGTCGGCGCGTGACGAGCCCGGGACCGCCTTCGTGCATCGGACAGGTCGCATGAACGGCGCGCCTGGAACCGGCGCGGTGATGTCCGGACCCATGCAGTATTACCTGAGCATCCTGAGCGGGGAGGCGGTCACCCCGGAACTCGCGCGATCCATGCAATATCTGCGGGAGTTTCCCATCGAAGATGCACGGCGAGATATGAACGCACAGGTGCAGCGGATCCTGCGCGACAACAACACCGCGCGCGACGAGGACGTGAAGCGCCTGATCGTCTGGGTGCAGGCGGAACCGGAGGCGGTCCTCAACGAACAACTCGTGAACATGCCGCCCGGCTGGGCGCTGCAATCGAGCGAGCAACATCGCGTGCATGACCATTGGACGTGGCGAAGGCTTTATCAACTCCAGCGATACGAATGGACGAAACGGGAACGCGGTGAAGCCGATATCGAAACGAAAGATCAGGCCAACAGCGCGACATCACCATGACGATGAGAAGCGGAACATCGCGCGGTGTTGGACGATCGATCCCGGGAAAGGGAATCGTGGGGATCGTCTGTGTGAGTGGCCTCCTGGCGGTGGTGTTTCATGTGGCCGCGCCGGGCGGGCTGCTGCGATCGCCCGAGCGGACGCGAAAGCTGATGGCCGACCACGCGATGCTTCATCGTGCGGTGGCGGAGATGAACGCCGAAGAAGCGCAGGCGTGGTGGGATGGGCATCGAGCGGGCGATGGCGCGGCGCGCGGGATCGTGGTCGATGCGCGGGCGCGGTGGGAGTATGAACGTGGACATATCCCCGGCGCCATTCACATCCCCGCGGCGGCGAGTGACATGGATCGGCGAGCGCGATTGAATCGGGCGTTCGGGAGAGATGTTGTTGCGGCCCATGCGTTGGATCGCCGCGTACCGATTCTTGTCTACTGCGGGCCGGAGGACTGTGGACTTGATCTCTTGCTCGCGCGTGCGTTGATGAATGACGGATTCGAGCGCGTGTATCGATTGCGAGGCGGCCTGCCCGCGTGGAAAGGCGCGGGCGGATCGATCGAGACGATAGAGTTGCTGCAAGATGTCACACGCGAAGCCACCACGCAGAATGAGTGATCAAGATTTTGAACGGCGGTGAGGATTTCTTTCAGATGCCTGCGGGTGTTGGACGATTGGTGTTTCGGCTCTTAGGCTTTCGGGGATGAGATCGAACCGGACCATGACGGGTTGGAGGCGGGCGGGCGGGCTGATCGTGGTCGCTTGTGGGATGCTGCTTCCGGGGTGTGGGGGTCTGGGCGGATATTGGGTGAGGCCTGTGGAGACGGGCGCGGCGGAGGCGCGGATTGAGCGGGTGCAGGTTGAGCCGGCGCAGGTTGATTCGGCGGGGGATGAGTCAGGTCGGGCGGAATCGGTTGGGGGTGAATGGTTGTTGCGTGGGGGGGAGTCGGTGGTGGTTCCGTTTGCGGGCGGGCGGTTTCGGTTCGAGTCGCGGAGCGGGAAGATTTTGTTGTGGGTCGAGAATACGGGTGGGGCGTCGATCCAGTTGAGCGAGCGAACGAGCGTGACAGATGCCGCCGGTCGAATGCGGTTTTACGCGGGGCAGAGCGTGGCGGCAGGCGGAGCAGGTCGGCTTGTGATTCCGCCTGCACCGGGTGCGTCGGAGCTTGTGCGACGCCGAGATGCGAGCGAGTCGCGCGGCGGGCCCTTTGAAGGTGGGATCTATCCGGATCAGCGCGCACTCGATGAAGTCCGAGCGCCGAGCGGACGATTCATCTGGCCGCGCGGAGCGGTGATTCGACTGGATGTCGTGATCGAACGTGCGAACGACGCCCCGATCATTCGCACGTTCAATCTACGGCACGCATCGTGAACGAGGTCATGCATCAAATTGTCATCGGCGCTACATTCTATGGGGTGGGGAGGGTAAACTTTTACTTCTCGGCTCCAACCCATGTGTTGAGCTTCACGTCTGGAGGTGAGTCTGATGCAGGTTCAGGATGTTCCGAGGTGGGCGTGGGCGTTGATCGGGGTGGTGGTGGGGCTTTTGATTGCGTACGTGTGGACGGGCAGCGAGCCGGGCGTGGTTCGGGATGTGAGCGCGCAGCAGTTTCGAAATTACGCGGCCCGGACGAGCAATCATGAGGCCGCACGCGGCGAGCCGATCCTGACCGATATTGTCGTGTACCCGCCGGTCGAGGGGGCGTATGGTCGGGCGGTGTATCCGGTGACGTTTAAGGAGTTGCGATTTCAAGGCGATACGCCGGTGCGTGTCAGTCGCGGCGTGAATGCAGAGGTTCCGTTCATCGAGCGGAGCGAAAACGCGAACAACACGGTGATCGATTTTCTTAAGAGCATCGAGGAGAGAAATCCGCAGATGCGATGGCGATATGCGATCGAGCGCGAGTCGAGATATGCGTATGCGATCGGCGCGGGGGCGGGGCTTGTGTTGATCGGCGGGGTCTGGCCGAGCCTGGTGAGGCTGCTGGTGGGGGCGGGTTTGGGTCGGGCGGCGTCTGAGGAGAAGGCGGAGAAGGCGACGCGTCGATCGAGCAAACCGTCCAAGGCGGTGGCGCCCGACCTCGCTCCGAAAGGTCCGTCGGCGGCGGACGAGCGGGCGTTGCGGGATTACACGAGTGAGCTCGAGTCTAAAGTAGGCCCGGCGGGCGCAGGTGAAGCTGGCGCAGGTGAAGCGGGCGCAGGTGAAGTTGGCGCTGGCCCGGCACACGGGGGATCGGGTCACGTCGAGCCGCGTGATGCGGTGGTGAAGCCGCTGGGTGGAACCAACGCGAGCGGCGGGGAATCGACGCAGACGCCGCACGTCGAGGTGGCCAAGGAAGATGTGAAGTTTGAGGGCGAATGGTATCCGGTGGCCCGGCCCGCACATCACGATCCGAAACCGCCGGGCAAGGCGTGAGGCGCGCGAGAGGTGGGCGCGAAACGACAAATCGTGAGCGACGGATGAAAATAGATGAGCGATGAATGATGAGCGATGAATGATGAAGTAGGGCAAGGACGACCAACTTCATAACGCTCGTCACTCACAACTGACCACGCTCTCAACTCCGTCTCACGCCGATACGGCCGGTGTCGGTGGTGTTGTTGGTGTTGGTCACCTGACCGTTGAGGCCGAAGTCGTTGGTGGGTGTGGTTTGGAGCCAACCGCTGGGGCGATCGAGGCGGATTTTGTGCCAGCCGAGCGGGAGGTTGGCAAACGAGAATCGCCCGGTGGAGTCGGTGAGTGTGGTGATCTCGGATGCGTCGCGCGAGCCGTTGTTGTTGGCATCGATGTAGACGTTCCAACCGGCGAGGCCTGATTCGCTTGCGTCGAGGGCGCGGTTGTTGTTTTGGTCGGCGAAGATCAACCCGCTGAGCGTCGTGCGCGAACCGGTGGGCGGGGGATTTGGATTTGGATTTGGATTGGGGTTTGGATTGGGTGGGGGCAGCGGCGTGTTGCTCGGAGGCTGGGCGCCGAAGGTGATGTTGGTCAGTTGCAGGCCGGTTGTGACGGTGATGTTGCGCGCCCAACCGTTGCTGGGCGTGGTTTGGATGAAGTTGCCCTCGGCGAAGTTGTGGCGGAGCTTGTGCGTGCCGCTTGGGAGATTTGAGAGGCGATAGACGCCTGAGGAGTCCGTGCGTGTGTTCGGTTCGTTGGTGTCCAGTCTTCCGTTGTTGTTCAGATCGAGGTAGACCGAACGATTCGAGAGGCCGGGCTCGGAGCTATCGCGTGATGCGTTGCGGTTGATGTCGTGATAGACGCTGCCGGTGACGCTGGCGGTTGTGGGAGGAGGCGGTGGAGGCGGTGGAGGAGGCGGGGGATTGGTGGTCGTGTTGCGGAAGTTGACGGCGTCGCGCTGGCGAGTGCCGTTGCGGATGCCGAAGGCTTCGACGCTGTTGTCGCCGGCGCGGAGCGTGACGCTCGGCCATTCGAAGACGCCGCGCGTGCCTGTGCGGATGCCGAGAGAAGTGCCGTTGACCACGAGTTCGACCTCGGGGGCGTTGGAGTAAATTTTGATCGGCGTCGTCGCGTGAGGGCGATTGACCCAGCGACGGCTGGTGATGTAGGTGACGGGCTCGCTCGACCAGTTGGCTTTATAGAAGAAGAAGCTGTCTTTTTTGGTAGCGCGGTCGTAGGTGACGAGACCTTTATCATTGCGGCCGAAGGTGTCGCCTTCGCGGCGGCCGTCGGAGGCGAAATCGAACATCACCCAGATCAGCTTGCTCCAAAGCCAGTTTCGCGGGGCAAGCTCCGCCCATGTGCGCTCGTGATAGACGTTTTGATATTCCTCGGGGTGCCAGGTTCCGTCGGGCGTGGGAGGATTGGGATTCAGTTCGTGCTGGTTGATGCTTCCGCCCGCGCCGTACTCGGCCATGCCGATGGGCGTGTTGGGATAACTCGCGCGGGTGCGATCGAGCAACCGACCGAGACCTGTGGGATCGCCGTAGTACCAGCCGTAGTAGCGATTGAATGCGAATGAGTCGATGGAGGTTTCGATCGTTCCGATCCTGCTGTTCCAGCTCGCGCCGGTGGTTTGTCGCGTGGGGTCTTCGGCGCGGGCGAGTTGATGCAGGTTTTGGACGATGGAGATTTCGTTGGGCGTGTTGACGAGTTCGTTGTAAATGCCCCAGGCGACGATCGACGGTCGATTGCGGTGCTGGCGGATCATCTCGATGAGCTGTTGCCGGCTGCTATTGAGGAACGCGGAGCTTGCGGGAAGTTTTCCGTCGGTACGCGTTCCGTTGACGGGTGTTTCGCTCCAGACGACCAGACCCATGGCGTCGGCGCGGTCGTAGGTGTAGTCGTGATGCTGGTAATGCGCGAGCCGGATAAACGTCGCGCCCATCTCGCGAATCAGGGCGAGGTCTTGATCGATATCGGCGCGACTGATGGCCCAGCCTTTGTTGATGCGGCCCTGGTGAAAGTTCACGCCGCGCAGGTCGTAGGGTTGGCCGTTGAGAAGGAATCCGTTGGCGGTGATCTGCATCGTGCGCAGGCCGAAGGATTGATCCACGCGGTCCTGTTCCGTGCCGGCGGACTCGAGACGGACAGAGGCGCTGTAAAGGTGGGGATCAACAACACCACGCCAGAGTCTGGGGTTGTTGATGCGCAGGCGATGCGTCTCAGGGCGGGTCTGGTTGGAAGCGAGGGTGATGGACCGGCGATCCGAGGCGACGAGCGTTCCGGATCGGTCACGCAATTCGACGACAGCATCAACCGTGCGTGATGCACTTGAGGCGTTGACGTAACGCGAGGTCACATCGACGTCGGCAAAGGATGAAGTGAGATTGGCTGTTCGCAGCGTGATGCCGCTGGAGCCAAAGTCGGTCAGGTCGATGTGCGTTTGTTCGACTGCGAGAAGTCGGACAGAGCGATAGATTCCGCCGAAGATGGTGTAATCGCCGGTCTGACCGGGGACGTCGAGGCTGGAAGCGTTGTTGACCCGGACAGCCAGCTGCACGGATTGACCGGGCGTGACATGAGGTGTCACATCGAAACGGAAACGCGCGAACGCGCCGATGTGTTCGCCCACACGCGTGCCATTGACGAAGAGCTCGGTGGCGATCGAAGCACCATCGAACTCCATGAAAATGCGATCGCCTGACCAGCCGGACGGAACCGCGATGCTGCGTCGATACCACGTCGAACCGCGCCAATAGTTGCCCCCGCCGTCCTGGCCGTCGGAGGCGTTCCACGTGTGAGGCAGATTGACACTACCCCAGGACGAGTCGTTGTAGCTGACGGATTGCGCGTTGGTCGGATTGGATCGAATGAACTTCCAACCCGCGTCGATGCCAAGCGATTCTCGGCTGAGCATCGTGCGGGGTTCGAGTCGATCCAGCTCGATACGAGATCGCATTCGGATGGGCATGGGCTCTCGAGCATATCCACAAGCCAGGGTTTGAAGGAGGCGGAAGCTGCCCCGGCGATTCGGAGTTCACAAAACCTTTATCATCCGGGCAAAATGCGCGCGTTGTGACGGCTGTTCGAGGGATTTGGCGCTAGCCATTCCGACCCGGGGCGGCTATTTTCCCTTACATCCCCCCGCCGACCTATGCTCTTGGAAGGATCGCGCGGATGGAGACCGGAGTTACATAGCGATGTCGCATGAATCCCACGAGCCCGAGACAGACCTTCACGCGGAATCCGCCGCGCAGATGCTCTCGCCTGCGCTCGGGGCCAACGTGCTCGTGCTCAATCGCTTCTATCAGGCGATTCGCATCGTCAACGTCCGACGCGCTTTCAGCCTCCTGTGCCGCGACCTCGCAGAAGTCATCCACATCGAAGAGACCGAAGGCAGCGCCTGGCAAAACCTCACCTTCGAATCATGGCAGGAATTGAGCGAACTCAAACACGCCTATGAACGGCACAGCTACGACTGGATTCACACCGTCCGCGTGCCGATCGCCGTCCCCAAAATCATCCGACTGCTCGGCTACGACAAACTCCCCAGGCAGGATGTGAAGTTCAACCGCCGAAACATCTTCGCACGCGACAGCAGCCGGTGTCAGTATTGCGGCAAGCGGTTCCATACGTCGGAATTGTCGCTCGACCACGTCATGCCACGCAGCCAGGGCGGCAAAAGTACCTGGGAAAACATCGTCTGCTGCTGCATCAAGTGCAACGTCAAAAAAGGCGGACGCACACCCGAGCAGGCACACATGAAACTCCTCAGCAAGCCCGCCAAGCCCAAACGCAGCCCGGTGATCAACCTACGCCTGTCCGACCGCCGCTACGCGTCGTGGAAACAATTCCTCGATGAGGCCTACTGGACAGTCGAACTGCGGTAAACCCGACGCTTGTCCCATCTCGACGCTCGTCTATGCATGCCGAGTGTCCTTGCTTCAGTTTCAAATTTTCATTTCAACTGCAATTCATCCGACTCAAATCGCAGATCGAGCGACGGAATGACCACTGCGCGGCGACCCAACTTTGATGCTTCGGCGTGGCCGGCGATCCAGGCCTCATAGCCGGCCTGCTTTGCGATCTCGACGGCGCGGCCTGCGTCGCTCGACTTCACCCACGCCGCAAAGCCCGCGCCCATGTTGAATGTCGCATACGCCTCACGCTTCTCGATCAGCTTCTGTTCGATCAAAAGCGCGATGTCCGGCGGAACAGGTGGAACATCCGTGATCACGTGCTCGATCGGCTGGTCGGCACGCATCAGTTTGCGCCAGCCGTGACCAGTGATGTGGGCGAGGTAGTGCAGGTCGAGTCCGTCGCCCTGGGCATGTTTCAGGAAATCGACGTAGATGACGCTGGGTGCCAGCAGAGCCTCGCCGTATGTGCGACCATCTGATAACCGCGTGAGATACCCCTGCGGCAGACGGTCGGCGGCCACGCGGCAGAGCGTCAGCCCGTTGGTCTGCACGCCGCTCGAAGCCAGCATCACGATGGCATCGCCCGGCTCGATACGCGGAACGACGCGCCGAGACTTACCCCGGATCATGCCTATCGCACTCCCCGCAAGCACGATCGCCTCTTCGTTCACGATCCCCTTGAGCGCCGGCGTCTCACCACCACCCCAGACAGCGCCCGATGCCCGGCACGCTTCGGCAAACCCCGCGGCCAGCTCCGCGGCGCGGTGTTGATCCTCGAACCAGGAGCCCGCACCCACGGCCGCGTGCATCGCGACCGAGACCGGCAACGCGCCGCACGTGATCAAATCGTTGACAATCGTCGCCACCGTGTCGATCCCAATCGATCGGTAATAACACGCTCCCGTGAGCCGCGCCATCGCGTCGGCGATGAGGTTCTTCGAGCCGAGGCCCTCCTCCACATGCGCCAAAAATCCGTCGGGTGTTTCAATCAGATAAGCACTCTCCCCGCGAACGGAGTCGGGCTCCTTGAATCCGTGATGCGCAAGGGCGCCCGTGGTGGTGCCGGCTTCCCGTTGGCAGGCACGCTTAAATGCATCGAGCGGGCCGTAATCGACGCCGGCGCTGGTGTAGTTGAGGCTGCTCACGCACCATGTTGTAGACGCAACGGGCCGATCTTGAAAACCAAACCCCAAGTTCATCGCCAAGACGCCGACGGGACG
The DNA here is from genome assembly GCA_027487775.1 of Planctomycetaceae bacterium. Classification (GTDB taxonomy): domain Bacteria; phylum Planctomycetota; class Phycisphaerae; order Tepidisphaerales; family Tepidisphaeraceae; genus JAIYCY01. The sequence continues at coordinate 19,015 of JAIYCY010000021.1, read as the reverse complement.
CTCGAATCATCTTGTGTGCCTGAGGATTCCTGAAATCGATTTCCATGCGGTGGGCCTAACATCCAGCCGGATGTCTCAGCCGATGTGGATCGTCTGGATGAAGCGGGATTTGCGGGTGTGCGATCATGCGCCGCTCGCAGAGGCGGTTGCGCGTGCGCGGTCGACAGATGGTGCGATGGTGATTCCGCTCTATGTGGTCGAGCCCGATTTGCTGCGTCAGCCGGATGTCGACGGACGTCACTATGCGTTTGTACGGGCTGCACTCCTGGGCCTGCGCGAACGGCTGCGCGGGCTGGGTTCGGAGTTGTTTGTGCGCGTCGGTCGGGTGACGGATGTTTTTGAGTCGATCGTGGCATCGGTGCGATCGATCGATTCGAGGGCGCGGCTCATGGGCGTCCTGGCGCATGAGGAAACGGGCAACGGCTGGACATTTGCGCGGGACGTGGAGGTGGGACGATGGTGTCGAGCACGCGGCATCGCCTTTGACGAATGGCGGCAGTTTGGCGTGGTGCGAAGGCTCGGTTCACGCGACGGGTGGGCGCGACGATGGGAACAGCAGATGGCGCAGCCGATCGTGCCGGTGCCGGAGTCAGGCCCCATGCACCGAACACTCAGGCGCATCGAAACGGGCGAGATTCCGAATCTGGACACGCTCGGCTACACGCGAACGACAGCAAGCCAGGAGGCAGACCGAACCGCACGCCTGGCGCAGGAGACGCTTGAAAGCTTTCTCGAAATTCGCGCGCTGGGCTATCAACGCAACATCTCCAGCCCGCTCACGAGCGAACGCGGAAGCTCGAGGCTCAGCACGCATCTGGCCTACGGAACACTCTCGATGCGGCAGATCGTGCAAGCGACCTATCGAAAGATCGACGAGGTCAAACGCATCGGTCCGCCCGGCTGGGGACGATCGCTGGCGTCGTTTCAATCGCGATTGCACTGGCATTGTCACTTCATCCAAAAACTGGAATCCGAACCGAGAATCGAGTTCGAAAGTTTCGTGCCCGCGTTTGATCGATTGCGTGATCCACAACCGGACCAGACGCGATTCGACGCCTGGTGCAATGGACGAACGGGCTATCCCATGGTCGATGCGTGCATGCGCTATCTGACATCCACCGGATGGCTGAACTTCCGCATGCGGTCGATGCTGATGAGTTTTGCCGCCTACGACCTCTGGCTGCACTGGCGATCACCGGCGGTCTTTCTGGCCCGGCAATTCATCGACTATGAGCCGGGGATTCACTATTGCCAGTGTCAGATGCAATCGGGCACGACAGGGATCAACACGCTACGCATCTACGACCCGACGAAGCAGGGAGTCGAGCACGATCCGCAAGGCGAATTCATTCGCAAATGGGTTCCGGAATTGTCACGCGTGCCGCTGGGGTATGTCCACGAGCCATGGAAAATGCCGATGCAGGTGCAGCGCGAGGCGGGGTGTCGGATCGGTGAGGATTATCCGCTGCGCGTTGTCGATCACACGGAGGCGGTACGCGAAGCAAAGGCGAAATTCGCGGAGATGCGCGGACGATCGGAAGTAAGGCGGGCTTCGGATGGGGTGCAGCAGCGACACGGGAGCCGCCGGTCGGGATTGCGTCAGGTGCACAATCGTCCCGGGAGATCCCGCGCGAGTAAGCCAAGCAAGGCCGATGCCGGACCGGGATTGTTTGATGGGATGTGAAGTGCAACATCGGGGACTGTGCGCGAGACTTTCACATGCGCACACGAGCGTGCGGAAAACGTCATCGAGCGCGCAGAAACGTCAGCGAAACGGTCAACCGCGCGGGTGAATGAAAATGTCGAGATCGTGAGGATTTGTGAACCTCGGCGATCTGTGAGGGGCTGGAACGAAAAAAACCATTCATTTATACGTGCGCGCTGCGCGGATGCGGACGCAGGCGCGCAGCGCGGGGGTTGGATTAGAGATGGATTTTTTTCCGAGAGAGTCGAAGGGAGCACGTATGGGTGAGAGAACGTGTTGGCCAACGAGTTGACGAAGGCAACGCATGAAGCAATCAAGGCGGCACGCGAATCACTCGTCGAGCGTCACGCGAAGGACACGGCCGGCGTTTCGGGTGGGCTTGGGTCGACCGTTGTCCCACGTGATGCGACCGGCGTCGACGATGTAGAGCGCGTCGTCCGGGCCGAACTTGATGTCGATCGGCGCTTCGAGGGCGATCGATCGTTTGCCCAAATGGCGGGCGGGCTTTTGCTCGGTGTTGTAGATGAAGTCGACGGTTTGTCGGGATTCAGGATCGACGCGAACGATGCGTGCGCCAAGGTCGTCACGGATGGTCTGACCGCTGGTCGCCCAGGGGGCGCGATCGCCTGCGAGGGCGACGAGGATTTGTCCGCTGGAGGCGGTGAAGCCGGCCTGTTCGTCGACCAGCGTGAGTTTGCTCGCGCCAGAGAGGCTTGGGAAAACAGCGCGAACAAGGGTTTGTCGATCAGGGCGGATCAGGCCAGAACCGGAGTGATCGATCAGGAAGCTGACTTCCGGATAGCCCGTCCGTGCGATCATCGAGGCAGGAGGTTGAAAACGCGCGTCGGTGATCGGCACAAGGTCTGCAGAGTAGTCGGGCCAGCCGAACCATGTGCCTGAGCCGGGCGGGATCCGAAGGACGGTATCGGGATCGTCCTTGACCGGGCGCGTCCCGCGAAGCTCCATGCCTTGGTTGGTGGCAAAGAGATTGCCGAAGGCGTTGAACGCAAGGCCACGCGGATGACGAATGCCGTGGGCTTCAACGCGGAGATCGCCACCGCCCGGGCTGATCGAGAAAATGGCGGCCGAGGGCTTGCCGGTCGGGCTCTTGGGAATCCGGAGCCGCTTGCTCGTCCCGAAACCCTGAAACGGCGCGGTGACGGCGATGTCGTCTCCACCGAGAAGTCCGCCGAGCGGATTGCGCGTGTCGAAGCGATATCCGAGAAGCTTCAAATCAACGCTGGGCGAGTCTGCAAAGTCACGATGCTCCCTCGCCCAGCCCGCCTGCCAGTTGTCGAGGCCGACTACGCCGGAATTGGTGGCAGCGCCCACGCCGAAGTAGAGCCTCCCGTTGGTCGGATGAAAGGCGAGATCGGTGACATGAAAATCGCCTCGCGCAGGAAGGCCGGCGACAACGGTACGGCGGGTGCCGTCGTAGCTGAACGCGCTCACCATGCCGTCGCCGTTCGCATCGCGATGCGAGACAAAAATCTCGCCGTCACGGAGCGCAAGTCCGCCCATGGGGCCGTAAATCTTCTCTGTTTTTCCGAGGATCTTGGCAAAGATCGAACGCGGGGCAGGATAGATGTTAAACCGTGTGCCGTCAGGCTTGAACCCGAAGACGGCAGGACGACCGTCGTAGCCCGCCTCGGCGAGAAGGATCGAGCCTGCGTAGTCGTTGGGCGCAGTTTCAAAAGCGATGGCTACGGGCGCAGTGAGCGATGGAATGTATGTCGTCACCTGAAGATCAACCGGACGCTCAATGATCGCGCGATCGATAAAAACTCGCTTGTCTTCCGTGAGAACGCGGGGCCCGCCCGAGCAGCCCACTGCGCCGACAACCACGCCCGCAAGGACCGCGACACCGCACAAGCGTGCAACGCGGCGCAGGCTGGCTATGCGGCGCAGGCTGGCTATGCCGCTTTGGCGTGCTACGCTGCGCGTGCTCGGGCATGACAAACGATCTCGAACCGAACCCATGCGCGTGATGGTACACGCCGAAGCGAACTTTGCACCTTGTCGGGAAGCGAAACCGCAGGATGGCCATCCGCATCGACGATCGAGCAGACCCCAGACACCGCACGCGCATCGGGGACCCTCGTGCACACGGGCCAATGTTCGCCTAGGATCGATGCCGACACAGCGAACGCCTAGGCGACGAAGCGACCGCGTGGGTGACAGAGCGATCGTGCGTGGGTGGACAAGTTCGGGTCGTCGGAAGGAACGGGAGTGGGAACGTGCAGACGCGATACTTCAGAATCACGAAAGCGGAAAAGCAGACGCTGATCGAACTGCTGCTGCCGGCTGAGATCGATACGGCGGCGTTTGGAGAGATCACGCGCGATCTGGTGGAGGCCTGGCCCGTGGGGCATGGGAGCCGGGTGGTCGTGGATCTGGCCGGCGGTCGATACGCGGGCAGCATGCTGCTGGGATTGCTCGTCAACATCCGCCAACGCGCCCGTGCCAACGGCGGAGACGCGATCTATTGCGGACTCTCGCCGACGATCCTCAAAGCCATCGCGACCACGCATCTCGAACGGCTGCTCGTCGTCGTCCCAACACGGCGTGACGCCATGGGATAACGCTTCTGTTCGCAGCGATGACGTGATTCCGCGCTGGCATTGAATTTGTTCCAACGCGATTCGCCTAGACCAAAGATCAGCAATCGTGCACGCTGACTGCGCAAGCGTCCGAGAATCATTGTAAAGACAAAGAGAATCTGCCTGTTTTATTGACAGTAGCGATCGATCTGCGGATGCTATTGGTTGGTGTTCGCGTGGTTGAAACGAGTGTGACGAATGGATCGTTTGTATGAGAAGACCAGTCGTCAGAATGGATGTTCTGGTCGGTCGAAAAGGCACTTAAATGTCTGATGGAAAGCGGGTTGACATGCGTGTTCTGATGCTGGGCTGGGAGTTTCCTCCCTTCATCTCTGGAGGCCTGGGGACCGCCTGCTATGGTCTGACCAAGGCGATGAGCGCCGGAGGTACAGACGTGCTCTTTGTCCTCCCGCGACCAATTGCCGCACCCTATTCCACGCATGTGCGCCTCGTATCGCCTCGACCCGGATCGGCGCTGGAACAGCCGGAAACCGAATATCGACTCGATGAGTTTGAAAACGTCTCGTTCCGAATGGTCGAAGCACAGCAGACCAACCCTTATGACTATCCCGGCGATCCGGTTCCGAATCCGACCCAAACAACTCTCAAACCCGAGCCCAAGATCGAACCGAGCGTCGAAGTCGTGCGGACGATCACTCAGACAGTCACACCGATCACCACGACACGAACCGTCACCACGCCGGCGTCAGAATCGGTGCAGAGTTTTGTGAATGCCGCCTCGCCGGGCGGGCACTATCAGGGCGACCTGTTCTCCGAAGTTCAGCGGTACGCCAATCTCGCGCATGAAGTCGCGCGGGACGAGTCGTTCGATGTCATTCACGCGCACGACTGGATGACCTACCCGGCCGCGCTGGCGGTGGCGGGTGCGACAGGCAAGCCGCTGGTCGTGCATGTGCACTCGACCGAGTTCGATCGCGCGGGACAAAACGTCGATCAACGAATCTACGACATCGAACGACGCGGCATGCACGCCGCCATCAAAGTCATCGCGGTCAGCCATCTCACACGCAACATCATCACGCGACATTACGGCGTGGACCCATCAAAGGTCGAAGTCGTCTACAACGCCATCGATCTCAACGGCAACGGCAACGGCAACTACAGCGACGAAAAATATCAGATCAAAAAGGGCGAAAAAATCGTCCTGTTCCTCGGTCGCATCACCATGCAGAAAGGCCCGGAATACTTCATCGCAGCGGCGAAAAAAGTGCTCGAGGTGATGGACAATGTGAAGTTCATCATGGCTGGCTCGGGCGACATGATCCGCCGAACCGTCGAGATGGCGGCCGCGATGGGGATCGGGCACAAGATCCTCTTCACAGGCTTCCTACGCGGTAAAGACGTCGATGAAATCTTCAAGAAGGCCGACCTCTACGTCATGCCGAGCGTCTCAGAACCGTTCGGAATCGCACCGCTCGAAGCTCTCGCACACGACGTGCCGGTGATCATCAGCAAACAATCCGGCGTCAGCGAAGTGCTCGAAAATGTCCTGAAGGTCGACTTCTGGGATGTGCACGAAATGGCAAACAAAATCATCGCCGTCCTCAAGCATCCACCTCTCTCCCGAACACTCCGAGAGCATGGCGCGATGGAGGTCCGAAAGCTCAATTGGAGCGACTCGGCGGCGGCGTGCGTCAAAGTCTACGAGCAAGCCGTCGCGGCAGTGCCCACAGCCACTCCCACAGCCACTCCCACAGCCACTCCCACAACCACTCAGGCAGCCATACCCACACGCTGATCACCCGCAGCATGAATCACTTGCGGGCTCAATCGCACGGTGATCGATCGAAGCGAATCCAGCCGTTATCGAAGCGACTCCGGCAGACTGATCGTGTCGCCGAGTTTCAGATTGAGTTGGGCGGCGATGCCGGCGTTCAGTTCGAGCGCGTATCGGGCGGGCCTGGGGCTGCGCACGCTGGTGCGGTCGTAGGGACGCAGGCGATGGATACTGATGACCCTCCCTTGTGCGTCGAGGTAGATCAAGTCGAGCGGAATTTGGGTGTTGGCCATCCAAAAACCGCGTAGCTCCTCAAAGTCCCACACGAAAATCATGCCGTGATCGGCAGGCATCGACTTGCGATGCATCAGGCCCTGCTCGCGTTCGTGATCTTCGTCGGCGACCTCAATGCTAAAGGGCCGGCCCGCGATCATGATTCGAACCTCAGGCAAAGGCGGAAGCGCGTTGGGTGCGTCGGGGTAATGCTCACGCGAAAGCGAACTCTTGTGTGCAGTCGCTTGAGATGTCGCCGGCGTGACGGAGGATTCGCCCGATGGTGTCTGGGCGCCTGATGTCGTGGCGGTCGCCCCCCCGTCGGAAGCTGTCGCATTCGAGGACGGGCTGCCGGGGGACGGGCTGCCGGGGGACGGGCTGTTTGGCCGTTCGCAGCCGATCAACAGAGAACCTGCAACGCATAAAGCCGACACGACCAGCAGCGAGGCCGCAAAGTGAGATGTCGCACGTGCCATGCCAAGCGCCTTCTGACTCGCGCAGCGAATGCGGCTGGTATCGATGGAGGATGAACAATTCATGGACGGGTCGTGGGTGTGGAGTTGTTGGAGTCGTCGAAATCGGGCGAAGATTGGCGGGATTCGATTCCGCGGCGCAGTTGCGACCGCATCCGCTGCGTGAGCAGCATGTCGATGCAAACCAGAAGCAGCAGCAGAATGAGCAGCATCAGCACGGCGAGCCATGCGACGATCAGCTGCAGCGTGGGCTTGCCACCTTTGAGTTCCCAGATGCCCCAGAAAAGAGTGACCCCAAGCGCGATCATCGCGATCGAGCCCAGGCGTCTCGTGCGGTGACGCAGTCGGCTGCGACGCTGCCCCTCGATGTCGCGAAGCAGATCGACCATGCGGTTGTAACGCAGGTAGTAGACGCCCGCGCCGATCGAGGTCGCGCAGAAGATGGCGGCGATGAGGTCGATCACGCTGGCCCAAGACTACCAGATTCGCGGAGCAATCGGAGCGTTAAATCAACAGGGAGTCCGACGACGTTATCGAAACCGCCTGAGATGAGCGTGACGAACGGATCAAGCGTGTCGTCCTGAATGCCATACGCACCGGCCTTACCGCGCCAGTCGTTGCTCTCGATATAAGCATCAAGGTCGGCGGGCGACATCGCGCGCATGCGGACGATGCTCTCGGCGGCGTCGGATCGGATGAGTGTGTCGGACTGCCCTCGTGGGTCGGCTCGTCTTCGTGGGCCTGTCTGTGTTCGTGAATCATTCTGTTCGTCGGGCGGGGTGGCTTCGGATCTTTGGCAGGCGACCGCGACGCCGGTGATGACGCTTTGCTCGGTGTCGAAGAGTCGCATGAGCATCGCGCGGGCGGCGTGATTGTCGTCGGCCTTGCCGAAAAGCTCCGCGCCGACCGCGACGACGGTGTCAGCGCCGATGACCCAGGCCTCCGGATGGCGCAGGGCGACAGCTCGCGCCTTTTCGGTTGCGAGTAGAATGGCGAGTTCACGCGGCGAGATTCTGGCGTTGTGCGTGATGGACTCTTCGTCGATGTCGGCAGGATCAATGGTGAAATCGATGCCGGCCGCTTGCAGCAGCTCCACGCGCCGAGGCGAACGCGACGCAAGAACGATGGGACGATCTTGATTCAAGCCCGGCCACCTTGCGGGATGTGCGTGAGCCGCGGAGATCAGCGTCTGCTTAGAATCTGACGAGCACGTCGCCCACGGTAGGGAGTCGGCCGCTCGGACTGGTTTCGAAGCGGACGTGGACCTGACCGTCAACGATCGCAATGACCCGGCCGTGGGCGACGGTGGTGCCTTCGCTGTTGATGACCGTGACAAAAGAACCGTTGGGGAACGAAGCTTCATCACCGGCTGCCGCGAGGAACGAATCAATCGTCAGCACTTCGACGACCGGGGAGAGCTTGGCGTCAGGGAAAGATTGATTGAAGCTGGCGCGGAGTGACGCGAGCGAATCGGCAGACACGGGCGAAGCTGGCGGCGGAACGACCGGGGCAGGCTTTGAGGCACAGCCGATCGAGGTGAGGCAGCAAGCCAAGATCAAAGCGGCGGCGGACGTTGAGATGAGATGGGTGGTGGTCATGAAGTTTGCTCCAGCCGGGAAGAATACACGACCGACCGCGCGCCTGCACGAGGATTGTCGCGAGGAATCATGACGTCAAATGGGTTAGGATCACGCCCATGAAGGACACCGAAGCGTTGCGACTGGTCGAGACGATTGCCCGCGAAGCGGGTGAGTTGATTTTGAAGCATTACGGCCGTGTCGACCGACTCACCAAGACGCACGGAGCGGCGGACAACGAGGCTGTGACGCAGGCGGACCGCGAAAGTCAGGCGCTGATCGTCAGGCGGCTGCGTGAATCCTTCGCCGGGGACGGGATCATCGGCGAGGAAGATGATGCGGGGGCCGGCATCACCTTTGACGTGCGTGATCCGATGGGGCGCGTGTGGGTCATCGATCCGATCGACGGGACGAACAATTTCGTGGCGGGGCTGGGGGCCTTTTGTGTGTCGATCGGTCTGCTCGAGCGTGGAATGCCCGTGATGGGGGTCGTGTACAACGTAACCCGCGGGACCATGTTTTCGGGAGGCCGGGGCATGGGCGCATTCATGGACGGCAAGCCCGTGCGCGCAATCACGGGGGAATTGAGTTCGCGGAGTTTAATCTTGTTGACCGGGACGATGTACGACGACGACGGGCGGCTTCCGGGTTGGGCGCTGAAGCTGATGGGCAAGATTCCTCAAAAGCCCCGAATTTTAGGGTCGGCGGCGCTGGAGGGTGCGCTGGTGGCGGCGGGCATTGGGCACGTCGCGATTCAGATCAAGAGCAAGCTCTGGGATGTCGCAGGCGCGGCGGCGATCGCGATGGAGGCGGGCGCGCTGGTGACACGCCCTGACGGGTCGGCGATCTTCCCGTTCGATCTGCGCGGATACGCCGGGGCAAGGGTTCCGTTCCTGATCGCAGGTCCGGAAGCGCATCGCGCGATGGCGAAGCTGATTCACGATCACCCATGAGCAAGTTTTGAGCGATCAGCTTTTACGACGCCTGCGCGGTGCATCGGGCGGCATACTGGAAAGCGGCTCGGCGGTGTTGATGTTGGGGATCGAGACCAACCGAGTTCGCTTAGCACGGCGCCGAGAAAGATCCGCCCACTCGGTGATCCAGAGACTCAGTGAATCCACGATGGCAGAGCTCGAGTTTTGAAGAATGATCTGCTCGCCGCTGCCCATCGTGAATCGGATGGGCTTGTCTGGGAACTGAACTAAAAGTTCTTCGATTTCGCTGGGGCTCATGGCGGGTCTCCGGTTCATGCGTTGAACGGGAATTCAAGAGCTGGATCGAGGCATCACATCGGTTCGCGCTCGACGGTTTCGTCGTAGATGCGGAGGAGTTTTTCTTTGTCGAAGATCATCTCCGAGCGTGACAGGCCGACGATGTCGTAGAGGCTGGTCAGTTCGATGGCGTCGACGGGGCAGGCTTCTTCGCACATGCCGCAATAAATGCAGCGAAGCTCGTCGATGTCGAATTTGACGGGGTATTTTTCGCGATCTTCCCAGGGGCTTTCCCCCGCTTCGATGTGAATACAACGGGCGGGGCAGGCGGTGGAACACATGAAGCAGGCGACGCACTTCACGCGGCCCTCTTCGTCCTTGTTGAGCCGATGCACCCCGCGATACGTGGCGTGATTGATCCCGCCCTCTTCGACGGTTTTGTCCTCGCGACGCTCTTCGGGGTATTGGATGACTTTGTGATCCCCGCGGGCGACGCGGAACATGTGCTTGAGCGTCGTCCCAAGGCCCTTGGCGACCTGTGGAAGGTAAAACTTATCACCCATCGAGAGCTTGGGCGGATCAACAAGGAGAACGTCGCTGTCTTTCATGGCAGCCAAATGGTATCTGCTTGTGGCCGGGGAATCCATGCGTGGCTGAATTCGATGGAGGCGCTTCCGCATGGGGCGGATTGGGCTTTAGCGTCCGCTTCGCGCGAGGCGGGAGAGCGTCCAGACGCGGGCGGCTTCGATGACGACGAACGTGCCCAGGATCATCAGGATGATCGCAACGCCGATGTTGACCGCCATCGGGGCGCCGCTGGTGCCTGCGCCGATGGCCTTCTGGTATTGACCCGTGAAGGCGATCACGTTCATCACGAGCGCGGTCGCCGTCGAAATCAGCATGAAGGCGGCCGGCAACAACGCGTACCAGACCGGCCGACCTGACCTCCACAACCAAACGCTCACGCCCACAAGCGTCAACGCGGCGAGCAACTGGTTACTCGTCCCGAAAATCGTCCAAAAAGTCCGAAATCCCCACTCTGGAGGAGCCATCATCAGATAAACCGCCGGCCCGAGCAGCGTGCAAAGCGTCGCGATCACCCCGCCCACGCGACCCGATAGCCCCGTCAGCTCCTGAAAAACATATCGCCCAAGTCGAGTGCAGACATCCAGCGTATCAAACACAAAACTGCTGAAGGCAAGCAATCCGAAGCCCAGCGCAAAGGTCATCGGGATGCCCAGCATGCTCTGAAAGTTGGCCATCCCCTGTGCGAAAACCAGATCAGGCGAACCCGTCTTCACGCCAGTGGCCAGCACCATCACGCAACTGAGCGCAAGAACCGCGACCATCGATTCCAAAAGCATGCCACCGATCGCAACAGGTTTGATGTCGCGTTCGCTTTTCAATTGTTTGGAAGTCGTCCCCGAGCCGACGATCGAATGGAATCCGCTGCACGCACCGCACGCGATGGTGATAAAGAGGAACGGAAAGAGCGTCAGACCGCTCTCGCTGACCCAACCCGTGAAGGCGCGGTCCCAGTTGATGGCAAGCGACGGCGCGCCACTGACCCCGCCGATCAATGCCCCGACAATGCCGAAAAAGAGCGTGGCGTAAAGAAAGGTCGCGCCAATCACCCCACGCGGCTGCAACAAAAGCCACAGCGGCACGATGCTCGCGATGAAGCAGTAACCGAGCAGGATCAGATCCCAACGCTTGGCCAGCGTGGCTGTTTGCCAGAGCGAGGCATCGAAAACACCGAGGCCCAAGCCGGTGAGGAACGATGCGATTTGCGGCGCGTAAGTGATCGTGATGCCGAGGGAGATGACAGCCGGCGCAAGCAGAATGAACCAGGGAATCCTCGCATAGCGGATGAGAAGGCCCATGACGATGCTGACCAGAAGGTAGGCGGACGCACCGACCGCAACCGCGCCGCCGTTGATCGTGATGGGCGAAGCGCTGACATCACTCGTGATTTGCTCCAAACGCGAAAACGTGCCGGCGGTGACGTCGGCGAAAGCGATGATGACATAGATCAGGCTGAGCCAGACGAAGCAGAGAAAGGTGAGGTAAGCGCGTCGTGAGATGTGCTCGCGAACGACTTGCGTGATGCTGCGCGCGTGATGACGCACCGAGGCGAAGAGTGAGCCTGCGTCGTGGATCGATCCGATGAAGATCGCGCCCAGAACGATCCAAATGAGGGCGGGCACCCAACCGAAAAGCAAACCGGCGAGGATCGGTCCGACGATCGGCCCGGCGGCGGCGATCGCGGTGAAATGCCCGCCCAGAACGACCGGCGCGGGCGCAGGGCAATAGTCCACGCCGTCCTGCTTCTCAACCGCCGGCGTCGGTCGATAGGCGTCCGTGCCGAGCCATCGCACCAACAGCCGCCCGTAGGTCATGTAGGCAACCCACAACACAACAGCACACAACAAAATAATGGGCAGCACGGTCATGCGTGGATCTCCTCTGATACCCGGCAGGTTGACGGGCGATGCTCGCGGATCACCCGCCTCTCGGCAAGCCGGCCCGCGACACTCTGTCACACCAAAACCTCAAGCCGAATACTCGGCAAGTCGATACCGAACGAGTACATTTCGGATGTAAAAGTCTTTTGATCGGCCCGGGCCGAATTTCACCCCGTTCCATCCCGGCTGTCTTCGTGATCGAACCCCAGCAAGCGACAGGCTCAACCATGTCAGAATCATCGACCTCCATGAAGTCGTCCGCCCAACAGCCCCCGATCCCCCGCGACGGACCGCGAAAGCCCCGGGCCACGCGGTTCATCGACACGTCACTTCGCGACGGACACCAGTCGCTGCTCGCCACCCGCGCCTCCACCGCTCAGTGCATGCGCGTCCTGCCCATGCTCAAGGACGCCGGCTATGACATCCTCGAACTCTGGGGCGGCGCGACGCTAGATTCATGCCTTCGTTTCACCGGCGATGATCCGTTCGATCGACTCGACACATTCTACAAATGCCTCGGCCCGGCCGGCCCGGCGATCCGCTCACTCTGCCGCGGGCAAAATCTGTTCGGCTATACGCCTTATCCTGACAACGTCGTCTGTGCGTTTCTCAAGGAAGCCGTCCGCTCGGGCAACACGCGAATCCGCATCTTCGATGCGCTCAACGACTCGCGCAACGTCATCGTGCCGATCATGGCAACCAAAACATTCAACGGACACGCCGAAGTCGCACTCAGCTACACCACGAGCCCGATCCATGACACCGACTACTTCGTAAGATTCGCGATCTCCGCTGCGGATCATGGGGCGGACTCGATCGCGATCAAGGACATGGCAGGCCTCCTTCACCCCGCCGACGCCTTCGACCTCATCGAAGGCCTGCGTCACACGCTGCCGAATCACGTCCTGACGCTCCACTCACACTGCACCAACGGACTGGCCATCATCAGCTACCTCGTCGGCATGGTGCTGGGCGTTGAGTATCTCGATACGGCCTACGGACCGATGGCCGGCGCGACCAGCCAACCGCCGATCGAACTGTTTGCGTGGTTTGCCAAAGAGTTGGGCCAGCCTTTGGGTATCGATCTATCGACGTCGATGAAGATCGATGAAGAGCTGCGAAAGATCCGCAAAGAACTGGTCGCCGTCGATGCGAGTCCGGAAAAGTTCGGCGGGCCCTGGTCGGTCGAACCGACCCCCGAAGAACGCGGCTGGGTCGCGCGGGCGGTTGCGTGTGTGATGGAGTACAAGTCGAAACGTGACCGAAAGCTGCTCGACCAAGCCATCGAATTGATCGAGGACAAGCTCATGGTCGGCCGAGGCTATCCGCCTGTCGATCGCAAGCAGCTTGAGGCGCAAGTGCCGGGCGGGATGATCTCGAACCTCCATGCACAGCTCAAGGATCAGGGAAAACTCGATCTTCTACCCAAGATTCTCGACGAGGTTCCCGTGGTGCGTCGGGCGGCGGGCTATGTACCGCTGGTCACGCCGACGAGCCAGATCGTGGGATCGCAGGCGGCGTTCAACGTCATCACGGGCGCGCCCTATTCGATGATGACCAAAGAATTCAAAGCACTCGTCGCCGGAAGATACGGACGACTCCCCGCCCCGCCTGATGCAGAAGTCTTGAAGAAGGTCGAAGCGTCCGGCGAGGCGATCTGTACCAAACGACCCGCCGACTACGTGGCCGAACTGGACCTCGTCGAAGTGCACCGCCAAAACCCCGGCCTCATCCAATCACATCGCGATACGCTCTTGAGCGTGCTGTTTCCCGCCCCGGCGAAGGCTTTCTTTGAGAAACGCGCGAAAAACTGATCCCAAACGCGTGATTCTGCATCAGACCCCATAGCAACGAGGCCGACATCGCTGCCGATCCCGCAGCCAAGACCCCACCATCTTCGGCCCCGGCGACACCACCGACGCCAACCTCTTCCTCTACGGCTCGGCGAATCCGGTGTACTACACGGATCCGACTGGGTTGTTCAGCCATGTCGAGATGGCGGTCATATCTGGGGTCAGCAATGGATTGTCCTCTGGGCTGGACATGGTGATTTCGATGATGGATTTCGTCGCCCGCGCGTACTGGGCGGCGGTGCAGTCGAGTTACATCAACATCTTTGAGCGTTACGGCGTGGATGGGCTGTTGGCCGGAGAGGACAGCTTAGTAGAGGGGAGCGATTATCGTGTTTATTGGCCGGGTGACACCGGCTCGCCCGATCGGGATGAATCGGGCGGAACATCATCCGAGTCTCCGTTTGGGAATCGCGCAGGCTCCCCGACGGTCAACTACGCAGGCGGGGCAGCGACGCGATCGTTGAATCCGGGCCAGAGGGTCGCTCGGGCGGCGGGGCGAGTGATCACTCAACATGCTCCTAACGCGTTGAGCCCGCAGTTGAAGAACGCCATCCGAACCGTAAGCTCGATCGCCAGGCAAAGTGAAAGCGCAATCGATATGGCTCGCACTGCAGCCCGTGGTACCCGACAGCACAAGCGGTTTGCGGATTTGTTTGTGCAGAGTGGGCTTCCGAATTTCAAAACGGAGATGAGTTTTAAGAAGAACGGAGCGCGAGCGGACTACAGTGAGGCGGGTTCAATCAGATTGGATGTGGTATATGAAGATCCTGCAACGGGTAAGCCTCTGGCAATCTTCGACCTCAAGACCGGGTCTGCAGTGTTGTCAGCGCAGCGCATTGCTCAACTTCGGAAACAATTGCCCCGTGAACTGAGACACCTGCCCATTATTGGCGTTTTAGTGAGGTAACATGAGGCGAGATGAAATACGAAGAATTGTAAAGAAGTGGATTCTGCCTCGTATGCCGGCTTGGTCGGTAAACCGGCGTGGGGACGGCATACGGTGTCGGCTGAATCGCGAGTTCGTAGCGTCCGTCTACTTCAAGGTCATTAGTGGTGATAGTCGTTATGTAGACTCTCCAGAGGGTCATGTAAACAATCTTCTGGATGGCTATGACTCATTTCATCTAAGTCTTGGTCACGATAGCACATTTGAGAGGCGGGCGTCTTGGGTGGTCCCTTTAGGGGATGATGGAAGAGATGTTGCTACAAAGATGTTGGAGTATGTCCAGAAATGGGGGTTCGGCTTTCATCGGCCGTTCATCGAGATGGCGTCGGGATTTGAGTTCCTAAAACGAATACGAGCGGGCCAGGCTCCGTCGGTTGGATACATTGATTCGTTTCATGTGATGGAGAACCTCGTATGGATCGCTGCTCGCCTGAAGAGATGGGATGAGGCGATCGAGTTGACGTCGCAGTATCAGAATAAGTATCAAGATCACAAAGAATCGATGATTGCGAGTGAAATTGATTGGACTGATGACGACATTGAGAAAGAAGAACATATCGCATGGTTCTACCGCTGCCTTCAGCACGATCGCCCTGCGATTCACGCATGGTTTGAGAAGAATATCGCGGCACACGAGGCGCGTGAGAAACTCCCGCCCATTTATGACGGTCCTGACCCATTTGTCATCCTGCCACCACAATAGATGAGTCGATTGCAGTGTGTTACGTAAATGTAGTACTTCGAAGAATCAAGGAGTATCAGGTCATGTCTGTAGAGCTTTTTGTGTTGATGAAGAAGGAACGACAGCCACGAATGGATGCGATCTTGGAATACGTGCGGAAACGCGACGTGGCCATCGTATCGGAGGTGAGCAGTCTGGATGATCATTCGGGATTTCTGCCAGTTGAATTCGACGGCGAGGAGACGGGATTCGAGTTCAGTTGGTCGAGCACGCGGGAACTTGCCGAAGATTACGATCCGCTTGAAAGTAGCGTGAATCGCTATCCGTTGGCGGCTTGTTTTGTGTGGGGCGGTGATGAAGCCGAGATGAGGGCCGTGGGTTGGTTCGTGCTGGCGATGCTGGAGCTTTCCAACGGAGTGCTTTTTGATCCGCAGGAGGGTGAGACGGTTCTTGACACGAAGGCTGCGGTTCAAGTTGCGAAAGAGCTGATCGATGGATGATTATCTTCGAACTGGCGCGGGCGGCTCGTGGCGTTTGATGGGGATGGGGATCGGTCGATGGAGTCAACCTCCGGCAAGCTCGATCCAAACTATCTACTCAATCCGACGTCGCTGCCGAGTGATTCGGGGGATGAGGTGTTTGCGTATGACGCGGAGGGCAGGCGGTTTGAGACGCGGGATGCGGAAGAAACGCGGCGGGCGATCATCGATCATCGCAATCCGACGGGTTATTCGCAGAATCTGGATGAGATCAAACGCGACGCGGATGCTCAGTCAACCCCGGCCGAGGGGTGGGAGATCGAGCGAGGCTACACGATCGGCCTGGATGTGATCGCGCAGGCACGCGTCGAGGGGAGCCATCTGCCGGAGTTGTTCCTGTACGACACGCACGGCAGCGTTCGCGGGCTGCTCGATCTTCAGGGCAAAACGCGCGAGACGTACGACTATGATGCCTTCGGCGTGGCGGGTCAGTTTTACACGCTGATGGTCAACCCGACGCAGGCGTCCGACCGCTCGCCGATCCCGCTGACGCAGGCGGACGCGAAGAGCCATCTGCAATACGCCGGCGAGTTCCGGACGCACAGTTTGGGTGCGTATGACCTGCGAGCGCGAGACTACGACGCGAGCACAGGAAGATTCCGCAGCCAAGACCCCACCATCTTCGGCCCCGGCGACACGACCGACGCCAACCTCTTCCTCTACGGCTCCGCGAATCCGGTGTACTACACGGATCCGAGCGGTCGAATCTCGGTGTATGCGGGCGTCTTTGTGGGCGTTGGCGTTCTGGCAGTCGCGGGCGGACTGACAGGATACTTCACGAAGTCTTCTGGTTCGTTTCTGGAGGGATTCGTCCCCGGATGGGGTGCCGGGCGAGGACTTGGAATGAGCATCAGAGAGGGTGATGGATTTGGGGTTCTAATGAACTCCTTGTTCCTTGCCCTTGACATGTTGACGTTTGGTGGCGCAAGCATGGCGTCTGGCTTGGCGAAGATTGGCGTCACAAAGGTAGTCAGCCGTGAAGCGATCGAAGCCCTCTATAGGAAAATCATTCGTGTGGCGGACGACCCTCGTTTCATTGAACGGGCGCAGATGGCTGGTTTTCGCCAAGGCGAAATCTCTCAGCTTGCAACCAAGGTGCACTCGTACTTTGTCAGCAGCAGAATTGGTGTAAGTGCATCACGGGGTAGCAGTGTCACGGATGAAATGTTCGCACTTACCGAGAGTCACGCGGATGATTGGACGAAGATCGCTCACGAGCTCTCGCATGTGCTGGATGAGATACGATCGCCAGGATTGATGACCGCGGAGCGACTCGGAAAGGTGTCTAATCTGAAGCAGCTTCAAGTCGAATACCGAGCATTTACTATTCAGTACGGGTCGAAGTTGACGGGATTGAGGATGTCGGCACTTCAGACATTCTTCAAACTCTCCGCAGCTTCAGGTGCTGTGAATGTTCCAATCGGTGTGTTTACGACCATATCGAAGATGGCGACATGGTGGGAGGGACGTGATTGATCTATCAACCTGACTGTTCGGAGGTGTCAATGCCAGTCTCATCAGACTACGACCGTCCGCTATGGGTAATTGTGTGTTCTATTATGGTGTTGCCATCCGTATTGCTGCTCTTTCCGAGAAGCTGGTTGGCGATGGCGCTTTGGTTTATTATCACTCTATTCATTCCGATGTGCGTTGCATTGTTGTTTTTTGTTACACGTGGTGAGCTGTCTGGGCGATTTGAGTCGATATTAGCATATTATCTTACCGTTCAGTTCATATGCGCGATTGTGCTGAGCATCTTCGCTATTGCGTCATTGATCGTCTAGTAGAAAGGAACGATCAAAATATGGGACGTAAGTAGAATGCAATCGTCATTACTTCTGACGTCCCCATTGCCCTTCCCTTTCACGATGAGCCTCGATCAATCGAACGCGCTTGCACAGGCGCTTCCTATGATCGATGTTGGGATCGCTGGGTGCGATCGTTGGTCTTGTCGTGCTACGTTCAGTGATGATGCGTACCGCCTTCTGAAAGTTGTTGGAGAGCATATATGGATTTTCAATGGATTCCTGCTGGCGGATGTGACGTGTTTGAAATCGACGGCACAAGATCGTTCGTTCCCAGGTTCGAGATATCACAATTCACGATCACAGTCGTGCAGTACGAGCAGTTCTGCAAAGAATCAGGCTACCGGACCCTCGCCGAGCGAACTAAGCGGAAACAGACATTTCGCGATTGTGAATCGGTCTCATGGGCGCTTGGGGAGGGCTATTCTCTGGACGTAATCTCTGCGGGGGAACTGTGTATCGAAGACATGAAGGCGTTCTGCGAGTTTTATGGTGTATTGTTACCAACGGACCAGCAATGGGTTTCCGCAAAAGTGAGAAGCTGGGAGGCGATGCCCGAGAAGGAGGCATTTGAGCGAATCTCCAAGCGCGATCAATCCGCGCCGTTCATGGAAGGTTTCGGAAACGAGATTGTGGATACAAGGGTGGGGGAACTTCCCCGATTCATACGAGAGCAATTGGAGCCTGCTGCGGGTATTCGAATTCCGATCGAAGACCATTGGCTATTAAAGCGGATTGGGCCGAATCACTTTTTGTGGCATGGTTGGGAGAAACTTGTTTGGAGGCGTGCTGTCCCTCCCGGGACTGTACTTGAGATGACTGAATTTCGAGTATGTAGAAGCGTTTAAGAAGTACGCGACTGAGACCGTGTTGTTGATTTTGGCGTTTGATTCGGATGGGGATCGGTCGATGGAATCAACCTCCGGCAAGCTCGATCCGAACTTCATCACCGATCCGACCTCAACTCCGATCGATGCTGGGGATTAAGTGTTTGCGTATGACGCGGAGGGGCGAAGGTTTGAGACGCGGGATGCGGAAGAAACTCGGCGATCGGTCATCGATCATCGCAACCCGACGGGCTATTCGCAGAAGCTGGATGAGCTGACGCGCGATGCGGACGCGGTGGGAACCCCGGCCGAGGGGTGGGA
>JAIYCY010000003.1 GCA_027487775.1 Planctomycetaceae bacterium | reverse complement strand
TGTCGCTCTGACATGCGAAACTCTTGAACCGACCCTGATAGAGATGGCCCGTGCCGACCTGATCGTGTGCAGTCAGCCACCGCCGAACGTGGCGGGTGGTGAGTCGCATCATGAATTGTGCGAGCTGTCCGTCGCGTTCGGGCCAGAGCAGCAGGTGCCAGTGGTTGGGCATGACGCAGTAGGTGAGAAGACGAATGGGCACGATTTGCAGCGTTTCAACCAGGCAGGATTGGAAGGCGAGATGGTCTCTGCGTGAGTTAAAGAGTTTGGTCCGCCCGCCGCCCCGGTTGAGCACCTGGAAGACGAATCCGCCGGGCGCGTGTCGGGCTGCTTTGACAATTCGGAATGCGAACCAAACACCCAGCAATCATTCGGTCCGCGGTTGCCCCTGTTTAGTCGTCATTGCAAGAAGCATCGAGCCAAACAGTACGACCTGATGAACCGGCCCAGATCAGAACTCAGAAATCGCCTGAAAACACAGGCCACACGAGTCTAGGTTGATGGCATTAGGGGCTGTCCCTGTTTCTTCGCTACGCACTTCCCCCGCCCCTGTTTCTTCGCTAAGCCTACTCCCATTCATGCCCCCGTTTCATCATCTGGAAACAATCCCATCGCCTTCGAAGACAAATCGTCGTAATTGTCCCGGGTCAGTTCTAGTTTCTGTCTATCAGAATCCCCGGGCCGAAGATTCCACGCGCGGGTCAAATGCGCAAACACCCCCAAGATCTGCGCCCGAAAATCTTCCAAGATCTCCGCCCGAAAATCTTCCGTGTCATTGCACGTAACATTGCTCAATCGACTTATGATCGATGCGATTTCAGAATGCGCCTCATCCAACTCGTAAAGGCTGTCATCCCACTCCATGTTGTTTTCTCTAGAAATGCTCATTTGCTGTCCATTCTTTGCATTGTATTCACGATGGCAACACTCTCTCCATCTTCAATAAGTACAACTAACATCCGAGTTCCTTCATCCTCTTGTCGAGTTCATCAACTACTGCTCTATTGACGTCTGCAGACCTCTTAAGAATTTCAATCTCCCCTTCGAGCTTCCTGATTCGCTCTGACACAATGTGCCAATATCGTTCCAGATTTCCTTCATCAAGCGCTTGCTGCAAGTGCCCGCGATTGTCACCGCTTAGCGGATCCCTCCGATATCTGTCAAGCTTGTCGACATGATTTGAGACTTCCTTGTCGTCAGACCTCGCACTTCGAGCTGCTTCCCTGCGCTTGTGTTTGAGGTAATCACACGGATCCTGATCGCACGGCCGCCTCTTCAGCATTGATTCTACTCGATCCTTTGCCTTCTCGATGATCTGCTGTTGCATTTGAATGGCAAGAATCGCAGCGAGTGTGCCAACGCCTAAGCTGCGTAGGGTCCGGTGTATTCACCGGACCATTTCGCCAGCGACGCAACGACGGTCCGGTGCGTACACCGGACCCTACGCACTCCCATGATCGCCGGCGGCCACGGATCGCGCATTGACTCATAAGGCGCTTCGAGGCGCGGACTTACGTGCTAAGTGAACGGCATTCGGGGCTGTCCTCGTGTCGTCGCCCGCCAATCTCTCTCACCGACGCCACTTGATCTTTCCGTCAACAAGATCGTCTCTATTCTTTGGATTGCTGTCAGTTGCCCTCAAAGCCAATACACCATAGATAACTGAATAGAAGAGCGAGAAGAGATATCCGAATCCCTCGCCTACAACATACAATGCTGAACAGCAGGTTACTAGTAACGGCCACGAGGATGCACTTCTTCCGGCAAGGGTTAAACGATGAGCGCGGGCAAGCAATAGAATTGAGAAAATGATGAACAAGGTAGCGATTGCAAGCGAGGTAATATTGTGATCAGACACTTAGAATGCTCCGAAAATGTGTTACACAAACAAAAAGAATAAGTTGCCGATAAGCAGACATTTATTGATTGCGCGCCATTACAACTAACAGCCATACGAAATTCATTCCGTGAATAGGTGTGAGCTATAGAATAGCCCACATTCAATTCATGGTGTCTCACTACACCTCGTGACCCTCACTTCGCCCTCGACATCCCAGTCCGCTCGACTAATATATGGTATTCCAGTTTCGAGAGGAGCTTTGCCTCCAGAAGGCATGATGATGGAAACGGGATTTACAACTATATATTTAACGCCATTATTATGAAGTCCATCCCATCCATACCGATCTTGCACCTCAACTCGAATCGAATATTTTACAACGATCTCACAGCAGCACTGGTCTCCTGTTTTTCCGTGATCGCTAGTGGAGAACTCGAACCGTCCCCACGCATCCATAAAATTGAGCGTGCCGATGAGCAGGGCCGTATTCCAATTGCCGAGCCAAGTTCCCAATCCGTGGGTATATTGTTTATGTGGCATGAACGATACTTCGGTCTCACCGTCCTTATTGTCGTAGGTGCCACCTTCGCAGCTTGCTCGACTCACGCCATCTTGGATCATTCGATCGATCATACGAAGATAAACATAGTGCCTTTTGATTGTACTCACTACACTCGGGCCCCAAGATACTGTACTTCCACCGCCAGCATAATAATGCGCAAGGCCTTCATTGAAAAAGTTTATCTCTGTAGAGGTTCCAGATGGGTCCACCCAGCCGACCGGCCCCGACCGCACATACTGATACACGCTCATTCCATCGACGTAGCCGAGGGGGTCGCGTTGGGTGAAGCGGCCTAATGTCGGGTGGAGGAGGCGGGCGCGGTTGTAGTAGAGGCCGGTTTCGTGGTCGGCGGCGAGGCCCTGGTGCCCGTGGCGGAAGTCGGCGTCGGATGTTTTATGAGGGTCGGATTGGCCAGCGGTATCGGGGAAGAAGTCGGCGTTTAGGACGGCGTCGGCGCTGAAGGCGGAATCGACATATCCGGCGGGTGTCATGCGGAGGATGATAGCAGCTTATGTGGTTGGCGGGCGTGGATGGGTGGGCGTTTGGATTGGGTGGTGTTTTCTGAGTGCGATTGGCGGTTTGGGGGGTGGAGTTGGTGGACGAATTGTCGAAAGAGTGGTCGGGGACTTGAAATCGTGGCCGGTCGTAGGACACTTATGGGACGCTGCCGGGCGAGAGTTTGGCAGGGTCGGTATTTGCAGGGCGTCCGTCGTGGGTCGGGCGTTTGATCGGGTCTGTGATCGGTGCAGACCTGGCCGGGTGTCCCGGTGAGTTGCGAAGGCCGTGAAAGGGCAAGGCATTCATTCGTATGGTTTCGTTTGCAGCGTGGTTCGAGAGGGCCATGAGGTGTTTCGGAGCCTTGGGTGATGCAGTGGAAACCGGTATGGATTTTCTTTCGCAAGGAGGCGTGGCAATGCGCGCTCGATCGTATCTGTCGCTGGTAGGAATCGTGTCGCTCGGTTTGGCTTCGACCGGGTGTGTCAACGTGGACAAGTATGAAGCGATTCGTTTGGAGCGAGATGGGCTGCGAGAGCAGTTGGACCGCGCCCAGAGCGACGTGTCGGCGGCCAACGCGAAGGCGGCCAGTTTTAAGATGCAGGTTGATCAGTTGATCGCCCAGGGTCCGAATTCGACGGCGTTGGTGAAGAATTTGACGGAGCAGAACGCGATGCTGCAGGCGCAGCTTGCGGATTATGACCGTCGATACAATGATTTGGTGAACAAGATTGGTCAGGGTCCGGCGTTGCCGGCGGCGTTGACGAATGAGTTGACGGCGTTTGCGGATGCGAACGCGGATTTGATTGATTTTGATGCTGAGCGTGGGATCGTGAAGTTCAAGAGCGACGTGACGTTTGCGTCGGGTGATGCTGCGGTCACGGCGCAGGGTCGTGAGGTGTTGGCGAAGTTCAGCCAGATTCTCAACGCGCCCAACGCCCGATCGTATGAGTTGTTGATCGCAGGGCACACGGACAACAAGCCCGTGGGCAATCCGATCACGCGTCAGAAGCATCCGAATAATTGGTATTTGAGTTCGCATCGAGCGATCAGCGTGTCGGAGGAGTTGGTTCGCTCGGGCGTTTCGGCGCGTCGGATCGGGGCGGTCGGTTATGCCGATCAGCGTCCGGTGGCGAGCAACGACACGTCTTCGGGCATGGCGGCGAATCGCCGAGTCGAGGTGCTGATCCTGCCGAGCCAGATCGGCGAGACGGCGGGTTCGACGATGGCGGCGCCCGCAGCCGAGCCGGCCCGACCTGCGGTCGCCCCCGCAGCGGCACCGAATCCGGCGCTCAACAAGTGAATCGCTTGGGCGAAAGTGAATCGCTTGGGCGAAAGTGAATCGCCTGGGCGAACGCTGCAGCGACGTCGGATGAGCGATCATGGATCGCGTGACGGCGGTCGATGGTTTGACGATCGGAGATCGCGCGAGTTGCGTGTGGTGTTCATCAGACGGATGCAACAGGACAAGAGCGCCCGCGGGCTTGATGGCTCGCGGGCGCTTTTTTTGCGGTGGGGCATCGTTCGAGATTGATCCGGGCTCTGGCGTGGATCGCTTGATTCGTGGATACTGAGGTGCTCTGTAAGTGTTGAGAAAGACTTTGAAAGGAAACATCATGCCCAAGCGATATTCGGCGGCCCCTGCGATGGGGATTGACGCGAAGAAGAAGTACACCGCGACGTTCAAGACGCAGCGTGGGACGATCGTGGTGGATTTGTTTGCGGATCGGGCGCCGATCACGGTGAACAATTTTGTATTTCTTGCACGTGAGGGTTTTTATGACGGCTTGAACTTTCATCGCGTGATTGCCGATTTCATGATCCAGGGTGGATGCCCGGATGGCCGCGGAACAGGCGGGCCGGGCTATAAGTGGGCGGACGAGGCATCGGCACTTTCGATCAAGCACGAGGTGGGTTCGTTGTCGATGGCGAACGCTGGACCGAACACCAACGGGAGTCAGTTTTTCATTACGCACATCAAGACCGATTGGCTCGACGGTAAGCATGCGGTTTTTGGAAAGGTGCGTGAGGGTCAGGACGTCGTCGACGCGGTGCGTGGCGGGGACAAGATCGAATCGGTGACGATCACAGAAGCGTGATTCGCTACGGAATCGTGATTCGCTACGGAAGCGTGATTCGCTGCTGAGGCGTGAATTGTTCTAAAGGCCCGACTCATCGTTGAAGCGTGACTCATCGTTGAAGCGTGGCTCATCTCCGGAGCGGGATGGGTTGTCCGAGTGTGATGGGTTGCGTGGGCGCTTGCGTGATTGCATGTGCGTGCCTGGGCGAGAACGCAGGGGCGTGTTTACCGACGGTCATCGGGGTTTGAGCGATGATGCCGACTGGATCCAGAGACGCGACCGACGGTGGTGGTAGCGAGGCGGCTGGGTCGGCGTGGCCTTGTCCGTTGTGCGGTCGTGTGGGGCGTGCGACTGGGCAATTGACGGCGGATGAGGTCGCGAGTCGATTTTGCCCGCCGGCCCGGGATGCGGCGCGTACGGCTCGGATGCGTCGTGTGCTGGGGATGTTGTGGTCGGGATCCGTGTGCACGTTGCGATCGTGCGAGGCATGTGGGCTTGGGTATGCCGATCCGAGGCTGGCTGGGGATGGTGCGTTTTATGAATTGCTGCATGAGCGTACGGGTTATCCGTGTTCGCGATGGGAGTTTTCATTTTTTGCGAGGTCGATTGAGCGGCAGCATGCGGTGTTGGACGTGGGAGCGGGTGAGGGTGCATTTCTTGAGTCGCTTGGGGCAGAGCGTCGGGTGGGGATTGAGGCGAGCGAGTCGATGTGCGATCGGCTGCGTGCGAAGGGTTTTGAGGCTGCGACGTCATTGGAATTGACGGAGGGTTTGTTTGATCGCGTGAGTCTGTTTCATGTGATTCAATACGCGGGTGATCCGCTGGGATGGATGAAGCAGATTTCCGGGCGAATGAAGATGGGTGGGCGGTTGGCGATCAGTGTGCCGGACGGTCGGGCGACGGGTGGATTGTCGGACATTTCGACTCCGCCGCACCCGTTGACGCGATGGACGCGGGAGTCGTTGGTGTGTTTGGTCGAGCGATCGGGGCTGGAGGTTGTGGAGGTTGTATGGATTCCGCAGCGGTTTTCGTCGTTGATGTGGCACGCGCATGCGTCGACGCGTGCCCGGGCGGCGCGTCGGCCGGGCAGCTTGGCGGGACGGGTGGACGGGCTGGCGAAGTCGCGATTTCGAACGGCGCTGTTGACGATCCTGGCGATGGGTCCGTTGCTGGGGTTGTTGCCGAGGGCGAGGCGGTTGGTGAGTCGCAGTCAGGTGTTGGTGATTGCGGAGAAGCGGCCGATTCGAGAGGCGATGTGATTTGGGGTTGTTACGATCGGAGGTTCGACCGAGTTGAGGCTATAGATGGATGGGTGAAACGTGAATGGGTGCGTGAAGGGTTTGAGGTGGGATTTAAGTGGGTTGGAATCGGACGCAGACGACGGTGATGTCGTCGACGGGTGGAGCGCCGGCGGTGAAGGCGCGGTGGTCGCGTAGGATGCGTCGCGCGATGGCGTCGGCGTTGGGGGCCGGCGTAGTGTGGCCTGTTGTAGTGTGGCCTGTTGTAGTGTGGCCTGTTGTAGTGGGGATAGATGGGATGTGAGATGGATCGTGCGTGAGTGCGCCTGCGTTGCGGTAGGTTTCAGCGACGCGTTCGCGGCCGAATTGTTGGTCTTGCCGGTTGCGTGCTTCGTTGAGTCCGTCGGTGTGGAGCAGTAGAGCGTCGCCGGGTTGGATGTCGATGAAGGACTGTTTGAAGCGTTCGCTTTCGATGACGCCGAGGACGATGGAGCCTTGATCACCTGAGCCGAGTTCGTGGACTAGTCCGTTGCGAAGCAGGAGAGCGGGGAGGTGTCCGGCGTTGCAGTAGGTGAAGCGGCGGTTGCGGGTGTCGATGACGCCGTAGAAGAGGCTGACGAATTCTGTGTCGCGTGTATCGCGGACGAGCATGCTGTTGAGACGTCGGAGGACTTCGTCGAGGTAGTAGACGTTATCGACTTGGGCGCGTAGCGCGGCGCGGACGCTGGCCATGATGAGGCTGGCGGGTAGTCCTTTTCCGCTGACGTCAGCGATGACGACGCCGAGGTTGTTGTAGGGGAGTTCGATGAAATCGTAGAGGTCGCCCCCGAGTTGGTAGCAGGGGACATAGCTGGCGGCGAGTTCGATGCCGGGGATGCGAGGTGGGTTCCGCGGGATCATGCGTTGTTGCACGTCAGCGGCGAGGTTGATTTGTTCTTCGATTTGGCGTGCTTCGGTCTGAGCGCGGACGAGTCGGGCTTTTTCGATGGCGGATCCTGCGGTAGCTGCGATGCCGCGTAGGAGCGTGATTTCGCTGTTGGAGAACTTGCGGGTCTGACCTGAATAAATGCGCATGACGCCGATGGGTTCGCCGCGGCTTTTGATGCCGACGGTGAGCATCGAGACGAGTCCTTCGCGTTCTGCCATTTCGTTGTAGATGACGCGATCGTCGCTTCGCATGTCGGCGACGTAGCTGAAGCCGGAATCGCTGAGCGCTTCGAGATCGACGCGGCTGTCGTCGAGTTTGACGGTTCCTTTGCCGAGGTATTCAGGAGAGAGGTTGTAGACGCTCTGGATGACGAGTTCGCGGGTGGCTGCGTTGAGAAGTCGGATGGAGCAGGCTCGAGCTTCGGTGAGTTCGGTGACGATTTCGGTAGCGCGATCGAGGACTTGCCGGAGATCGATCGCCTGGGCGAGCATGGTGGTGACGCGGCTGAGCGTTTCGACTTCGATCACTCGGTGTCGGAGCTGGTATTCCTGATAACAGAGTCTTGCGATCGCGTTGGCGAGCAGGAACAGGAATTGTACGGCGGCGGGTCTTCGGTTGCGGTCCTTGGTGGCTTGCTGGACGAGTTCTTTGACGGTTTGCGGATCGACGCCGAACTTTTTGGCCAGTCGTTGGGCTTTGTCGTCATCGACGGTGAGATGATCACTTCCGCCCTTCATACGAATCTGTCCGAGCTTTCGATCGGCGATGACGATGGGCGCGATGTATTCCCGCCCGACGCGTTGTGGCTCGGGGATTTGTTCTTCCTGACTGGCGAGAGCGTCGCGGCGATGAAGAAATCCGCTTGTGGGATTGGGATTGGTGAGGATTTGACCTTGAGCGTCGGTAAAGATGGCCTGGACGGAGGCGATGGATGCGAAGCCGTCTTGAATCTCCTGCAGCGCGGAGAGATCCATGAAGTCGGTCAGCTTGAGCGTTTCGCTGGTCAAGTGGATGAGCGCGTTGGGTTGCGGTTGGCTTGGGCTGTGCGTTGGTGGATGTTTTTATTCGGTGACGACGATTTTGCTTTTGGATTCGGTCAGGAGGTCATAGAGCAATTCGACGTCGTGATTGAGAAGTCGGATGCAGCCGAGCGACATGTTCTTGCCGATGGAATCGGGTTCGATCGTGCCGTGGATGCCGTAGGATTGTTGTCCGACGGCGTTTCCTTCGATGCCTTCGAGAGGGATCCAACGTTCGCCGAGGGGATTTTTGGGATCATCGGCATCGATGACGCCTTCGCCGCGTGGGCTGTAGTAGACGGGGTTTTTGAGTTTTCCTTTGGAGACGAGCCATGTTCCGGTGGGCGTGGAGGAATCGGAGCCGAGTCCGACGCCGAAGGTTTTGACATAGACAGATCCAGGGCCGCCTGGAGCGCCGAGGTAGAGATCGAGTGTGAATCGTCGTTTGCTGACGACGGCGTGGAAGGGGCCTTGGATGGCTTTGAGTGTGACACCGGCGCGGAGTCGGCTGGGATCGGAAATGCCATTGAGTCGGCCGAGGAGTTCCCATGGGATGTCGAATTGCCTGGCAATGTTCATCATGCGGTTGCCGGGTTCGACTTTGTATGCGCGCGTGAACGGATCGGCGTTGAATCGTTGGGGGCTGAGGATGATGAGCGCGTTGAGTTCGGAGAGGAAGCTTTTGGCGATGTCGGCGTCGTCGGGTGAGAGTTTTTGGTTGACGAGGGGTTCGTTGACGAGGGTGCGTGCGGTGACGAGATCGCCGGCATCGCGGAGGGCTTCAGCGCGTTGTAGCAGGGCGGGGAAAGCGTCGGTACTGCTGAGGTTGCTCGGTTCGTTTGAACGAGGGGAGGACCGGGAGACGGAAGGCTGTCCCGGCGGATTTGCGATGGCGCCGAGGTCGGGTGTGTTGGAAGGATCGGTGTTTGCGGTAACGGTCCTTGCTTGCGGGTTTGTGTCCCGTTGCGATGGGGTGCTGCGTTGGGCCTGCGCGTCGGCGGCCTGTGCGTTGGCGGCCCTTGCATCGGCAGCTTGCGCGGCGCGTGTGAGGTCGGATGCAACGGGTCCGGGCTTATCGGGGAGGACGACATTGTCGTCGAGTTTTCGGTCGCCTTCGCCGCGCATGCTATAGAGGACGAGTGCGATCGCCCCGATGGCGGTCAACACCACAAACGCGCCGCGACTCGCTTTTCCACCGCCGAAACTCCGTCGACTCATGACCAACCTCCATGTCTGGTTGGCATGGTTTTATCAGCAGTCGCCCTGACATTCACGCGCGGCAGCGCGCGGCGTGGATCTTTCCCGGACGCGACGAGGGATTTGCGGTGAAATGGGACGTTGAATTTCGTCCATTTGCGTCCGGGAATCACCATTTTTTCAGTATTCCTAAAGTCGTTCGCTCGCTTGCCGATCCACTAGGTAAGGAGAAAAGCAAATGGCAGAAATCGCAACACGCGTCCGTCTGGGTGAACTTTTGGTCGAGCTCGGGGCACTTTCCCCGGAGCATGTCGATCACATTCTGAAGGTGCAGAAGCAGGTCGGTCGTCCGTTCGGCGACCTTGCCGAGAGGCTGTATGGCGTTCATCCGCGAACGGTCGAACGGGCATGGGCGAAGCAATACGCCAACCTGTCGGCGGAAATCGATCCGCAGCTGATCGACTTCGATCCCGAGGCCGTTCGACTCTTAAATCGTCGCCAGGCGTGGCAATTCAAACTGATTTCGGCTGCCCGTGTCGAGGGCGAGCTGCAGCTGGTGACCGACGAGAAGCATCTGCCCCGTGCGATGGCGTTTGCGTCGATGACCTTTGCCGAGCCGGTCTATTTCGTGGTCATCGATTCTGCGACGCTGGTTGAAAAGCTCAAGGCTCATTACCCGGTGCCGCAGTACATGATCGACTACGCGCTCGAATTGAACTGAGACGGGCGGTGCTCGGGGTCGGATCGGCTACAATCACGAGCGATGAAGCGATCGACGACCCGTTCGAGCGATGTGCACGCAAGAGACGTGCAAGCGATAGACGTGCCTTCAACCGAAGTGCATCCGACTGATCATCGTTCAACCGAAGCACGCATTGATACGACCCGCGAGTGGGATCGGATCGCCGGGCATTGGGATGAGCAGGTCGGGGACGGTTCGGATTTTCAGAGACTGCTCGTCTACCCGTCGACCGATCGAATGCTCGACGCGCAGGCTGATTGGCGTGTGCTGGATGCGTGTTGCGGGAATGGCAACTACGCCAGGCGACTCGGGCGGCTGGGATGTCGTGTGACGGCGTTCGATGGGTCGCATGAGATGATTGAGCGTGCGAAAGCGCGGACCAAGCCGAGCGACGGCGTGATCGAATATCATGTTGCCGACGCGACCGACGAGGCGGCGGTGCGGTGGCTCGGGGAGGGTCGGTCGTTTGATGCGGTGGTTTGCTCGATGGCGCTGATGGATCTGGTGGAGATTGCGCCTGTGTTTCGAGCGGTGCGATCGATGCTCAGGCCCGCGGGGGCGTTTGTGTTTTCGATCGGCCATCCTTCGTTTCATACGAATGAGTCAGTGAAATGGGCGACGCAAGTGGACGGCGAGGGTTCAGCGTCGCAGACGTTCGGATGTTTGGTGACGCGTTATCTCACGGATTGGCCGCACGCGTCACGGGGGCTTCTGGATCAGCCTGAGCCGCACACGTTGTTTCATCGATCGCTGTCGACGGTTTTAAGAAGTGCGTTCGAGGCGGGCTTTGTGGTGGACGGAATGGAAGAGCCCGCGTTTCCGCCCGACACGCGTTTGCGGAGTCCGTTCAGTTGGGCGCGTCGTCCGGAGATTCCACCGGTGATGGTGGTTCGTTGCAGGGCACCGATGATGTGTTCCGCCGATCGTGAATGATGGGTGATTTCGCGGGTGAGGTTTGGGATTCTTCTAACTGTAATTGAGCCCGTTTGCCGAAAGAGGGATGTGGGAGAATCGTTGGTTTCCATCATCATTCCGACGCTGCGGGAGGCGAAGAGTCTGCCGTTGGTGGCAGAGCGTATTGTGCAGGCGATGCGAAATCGTGACGGGTCTGCGCGGGCGTTTGAGATTTTGATTGTGGATGACAACAGTCGTGACGGGACGGTGGAGGTTTGCGAGGGTTTGTCGGCTCGGATGCCGCTGAGGTTGATGACGCGGACGGAGACTTCGGACGGATTAGGCGGGGCGGTGCTGATGGGATTGCGGGCGGCGCGTGGGGATGTGTTGGTGGTGATGGATGCGGATTTGCAGCATCCGCCGGAGCGATTGCCTGCGTTGATAGATGTGATTGAGGGTGGCGGGGAATTTGCGTTGGGATCGCGGCATGTGGCGGGCGCATCGACGGACGAGAAATGGGGAATGTTCAGGCGGATCAACAGTGCAGTGGCGACGGCGTTGGCGAGGCCATTTGCGGGGCCGGTGCGTGATCCGATGTCGGGTTTTTTTGCGTTACCGAGACGTGTATTTGAGCGTGGCGAGTATCTGGCGCCGCTGGGCTACAAGATTGGTTTGGAGCTGATTTGTAAGTGTCGAGTGGATCGCGTGACGGAGGTTCCGATTCATTTCGGCGTGCGTGCGGCGGGGGAGAGTAAGCTGACGCTGAAGCAGCAGTTTAAGTATTTGGAGCATTTGTCGAGGCTGTACGATTTTTGCTTTCCGCGACTTGCGCCTGCGCTGAAGTTTTTGGTGGTGGTGGGGTGTGCGTGGCTGGTGGGGGCGGCGTTGATGGGGTCGATGCGACGGGTGGAGATGGACTGGTTGCCCGCGACGCTGGTAGCGTATGTGGGGGCGATTGCGACAGCGGGCGTGTTTCATTTGCGATATGTGAGGACGCAGAAGGCGTATCTGATTCGACCGACGGCGTGGGGGGACTTTTTGGTTTCGGGGTTGATTGAGCTGGGGGTTTGTCTTGGTGTGGCGTGGTACATCGACTCGCGGGTGAGCGGGCCTTGGGTGTGGGAGCGATTTTTGATTCCGTTTACGGCCGCGACGGTGGTGCGGTACATGCTGCGGAAGGAGTTGCTGTTGGATATTCGCGGGCTGCGTTTCATTCCGCGGCACGTGCGTGGTCGAGAGGGACAAAGTCCCGGCGTGTGAGGATCTGCGAAACGGTTTGACTGCAGTGTCGTGTGTTGATTGCCGCGCTGGCGTCATTGCGTAAACTTGTCGAGCATGGGACGAGTGGGCATACGCATCGAGTCGGCAGGCGGGGCGAGTGGATCGGCCCGATGGATCGAGCAGGCGATCGTTGTGGGTCGCGCGGCGGGGATAGATCTGACGCTGGATGATGCAAAGGCGAGCCGTCAGCATGCGCGACTCGAGGCTGCGGGCGAGACGTCGGTGCGTGTGCGTGATTTGGGGAGCAGCAACGGGACGTTCGTGAACGGGCGTCGTGTGATCGAGGCTGATGCCGGGGATGGGGATGTGATTCAGATCGGCTCGACGCTGTTCCGGGTGGTGGTGGAATCTTTGAAGCCAGTGGAGTCATGGGTCCCGGCTGGTGGACCGATTGGGTCTGAGCGTCGTGTGGCCGAAGTGCCGATCGTGGATGAGGTGAACGACGACGCGTCGGGGTTTGTGCTGACGGAGGATGATCTGGTCGACGTGCAGGTGCGGGACAGCGACAACATCTCGATCGGCAAGCATGTGTTGACGGATGATTACGAGCGATCTCTGGAGACGCTGGCGATGGAACTTCCGCCGATCGGGTTTGGCGAGAACGACATCCGCACGTTCACCGCGAAGGGTCGGCCGGTGCATGATGCATCGCCGGCGAAGATCAAAGGCCCGCGCGACATGGGTCAGTTGATTCGGATGATCCTTCATACGACGGTGCGTTGTCGCTCGAGCGACATCCATCTCGAGCCGCAGCGAGAGCATTACATGCTGCGACTGCGCGTCGACGGCGTGATGATTGATGCGGCGAGGTTTTTAACGCCGGTCGGATTGAAGGTGGCGAGCGCGATCAAGGTGCTTGCGGATATCGATCTCGCGGGGCGTGAGACGATCCAGGAGGGTCGATTTAGTGCGGAGATGCCGGGCAAGGACGGCAGGCCGCGACGGATCGATTATCGCGTGAGTTTTGCGCCGGGCGTTTTTGGTCAGAAGCTGGTGATCCGCTCGCTCGATCCGGCGAGTGTGCCGAACAAACTGCAGGAACTGGGACTGCCGTTGACGATTGCGCGCGAGATCGCCGACGTGATCGCGCTGGACGCGGGGATGGTGCTTGTTGGCGGGCCGACTGGATCGGGCAAGACGACGTCGCTTTATGCGTTGTTGCGATCGATCGACAGCTCACAGCGAAACGTCATCACGATCGAAGACCCTGTTGAGATTCAACTCGACGGGATCACGCAGCTTCCTGTGGACAGTGAGGCGGGTCGAAACTTTCCGACGATCCTGCGTTCGGTGTTGCGACAGGATCCGGATGTGATTCTGGTCGGTGAGGTGCGCGATTCGGAGACTGCCAAGACTGCGTTGCAGGCGTCGATCACCGGGCATTTGGTCTTCACGACGCTGCATGCCAAGGACACGCTGAGCAGCGTCGCCCGATTGCACGATCTGGGCGTGGATTATCCGATGATCGCCCAGGGATTGCAGCTTGTGCTCAGTCAACGGCTGGTGCGCACCTTGTGTATGGCGTGTCGGAAGCCCGTCAAGCCGACGCCCGAGCAACGAAAGAACCTCGGCCCGCGATATGAGCAGGTGGAGAAGATTTTCGAGCCGGGGGGATGTGGTCGATGTCTCGGGACGGGGTATTCCGGTCGGCGTGCGATTTTTGAAATGCTGAGCGTGCGAGACGATCTTCGTCGGCTGATTGCTCGGGGTGCCGACATGGAGCAACTGGAAGATGCGGCACGGCAATCGGGCTTCATCAAGCTGCATCAGAGCGGCTACGATTGCGTGGGCCGCGGGCTTGTGGCGTATTCGGAGGTGGATCGTGCGGTGGGGCGATAGTTGAGTATAGTTGGGTACCGCGGGGACCGTGAGGGAGTGTCGGGTTGTGATCGAGTGGAGATTCGATCAAGGGGACCCGGTGCTGCGTATTGATTTTTCAGGGAGACGAGAACGCTTATGCAGATCAAGACCAAATGCACGAGCTGCGGATTCGAGTACACCGCTCCCGCGAGCTTTGCGGGGCGGAGCGTGAAGTGCCGCAACTGCGGTGCGGTCTTTGAACTGCGTGGGGCATCGAATGAGGAAGGCGGAATCGATCTGAGCGCGATCGAGGCGTCACTCGAACAGGATGCACCACCTCTCGGAGATGGCTACGGTGGAGCGGGCTATGGAGCGAATCGAACGCGGATGGAGCGGACGTTCGCCGAGCCGATGGGCATTGCGGCGGCTGGGCCTGGGGCGGTGAGGCGGACGGGGCCTTGGGCGTTTCCAGGCGGGCGTGAGCTGGATCAATTTGTGCCCTGGATCGCGGCGATCTCGGGCTTGGTCCTGGTGATCGTCGGCGCGACCGCCGAGGCGGAGACGAGTGACGGTGCGAGCGCAGGTCGTGTGATTTTTATCCTGCTGGGCCTGCTGCTGGTGATGTGGCCTGCGGCGCACATGGGATTAAAGCTGGGACTGAAGAACGCGCGCGTGATGGAACCGCCGTCGCTGGCGATTCGAAGTCTCGCGGCCGCCGGCGTGACAGGGGCGGCGACGATGTTGCTGTGGTCCAGCGGGAGCGGCGGGCTCGTGCCGCTGCTGCTCGGACTGGTCGTGGGACTCTTCATCGCGCTGCTTCTGGTCTGGGCCATGGGCAGACTTCTGCCGCACGAATTGCCAACCGCGCTGACGTATTCAGGCTTCGGTCTGGGCGGAGGCGTTTTGATTGTCTCCACCCTCGCGATCGCGCTCAACGCGCTCGCCGGCGTGATCGCCAAGGCGACGGACCAGACCGACCACATCGGCAAAAGCCCCATCGCACAACATCTCAAGTGGCCCGAGCCTGCCAAGCCCGCCGATCCGGTCGCGCCGGTCGTCGCGCGCAAACCCGACGCCGGGCCTCCCGTGCCGGAAGTCCCAAGCGATCCCTTCCAGATTCAACGTAGCGAACAACCGCTCCCGCGACACGGGTTCATGGTCTCGACCGGCCACCTCGCCCCTTCGATCGCGCTCGTAAACGATTCACTTCAACCCGCAGCGCTCGAGGTCTGGTCGACGAGGCCTTGGAAACCCCAAAACGCGCCGACCGCATTCACGCGACAGATGAGCCGCGGCATGTATCGTCTCTCGCCCGACGGGCGCACGTTGGCTCGCATTACGCAATTGCCGCGTTTCGGCATCGAGTCGGTCTTGCCCTCGGGACAGCCCGCCTATCCGCTGGCAGAGCTTGTGAATCGTCCGGGCGGACAGGAACTGGTCGGATTCGTTTCGCCTACGCGACTGCTCGTTCGATCCAACGGCCCGGACAAATTTGTGACTCTCTCCATGACCGAGCTCGGCCGCACCGGCGATGCGGCGTTGCAGCTTCCGCTGCCAAGCGGACTGTCCGTCGAAGGCGCGCCGGGCACGGTGCAGATCGTGGCCGGCGGACAGGCGGTCGCGGTGGCGGGGCGACGCGGATCCAGCGCGACGGCGAACTCCGAGGTCGTGCTGGTTCGCACCGATCTCTCCTCCACCAAGCGGCTCTCGCTTCCGGTCAGTCCACGCGTTCAACTCACACCCACCGGCATCGGCGCGACCGCAGACCTCGGACTCGTCGGCCTGCTCATCGCTGGTGACGGCGAATTGTTTCTCTACACGTGGTCGTTGTCAGGCGGAGCCGTAGCATCATCCGCAGGCGCGCGAGGTGGCCTGGTCGATCCGCTGCTCGAAGTCAATCTCGGATCCGAAAGCCTCCTGCGCGGTTCGTTCGATGCGTCGATGAATCCGCTCGTGTGGCTGGACGTGAACACGCTCTTACTCTTCGGCCGACACGTCGTCGATGCGACGACCGGGCGTGTTCTGCGGACGCTGGACGAGCCGGAAACATCGGCGGTGCTGGACTACGCCGACGGCGTGCTCACCCTCGTCCGCGGCGAACGACTGGTCCAATTGACCCTCAAACCCGAAGGCCTGAAGCGCTAAACCGAGTGGGTCGTTAACCAAGACGCAAACCTCCGGGACCACAACGGGCACGAAGACCCGAGTCGGGGTCGTGGGGTGTACTGCGGCGCGGGTCGTTATAGGTTTTGGGTGGGGTTGTCATTCCATGCGTGGGTGGGGATGCTACAATTGAAGCATGCTCTACCTTCTTGCGATTCTGCTTCCACCGGTGGCGGTCCTGCTTGCGGGCAAGCCGTTTCAGGCGATTTTGAACATTGTTCTGACGCTTTGCTTTTGGGTGCCTGGGATCATCCACGCCGTGCTGGTGGTGATGGACCATAAGCAGGAGAAGCGGACGGATCGGATCATCGCGGCCGCGCGAGGGGCGTGACGAGCGGATCTCGCACGGGGCGTGTATCTCGCACGGGGCGTGTATCTCGCACGGGGCGTGTATCTCGCACGGGGCGTGTATCTAGCACCGGGCATGTAGCTCGCACCGGGCGTGTATTTCGCATGGGGTACGGAAATCGCATTTGATGCGTGCGTGGGGACGCAAGGTCATCGCGCGTTGGGGTGGCGAGCCTCTGACCGCGGGGCGGGCTTGTGACCGCGGGTCGGGCCTGTGTGCCTCGGAGTCTTGGCGGGCGTGTTTGTCCGGGCGGGCGGGCAGGCTGTTGTGTCGTCGGTGCTTCAATAATTTTTTCTCGGTGGGTGTGATTGAAAGCGGCGTCGCTTTGGTACGATTCTGATCGCCCGCGTGGGTGTCCCGTCATAGCACGGGGCCATAGGAGGCTCCAGAACGAAAATGTCCAGTCCAGCTGATCTTCTTGCCGGTGAACCTGCTACGAACTCTGCGACAGCATCAACCCACGCGACAGCGGTCCTGAACGGGACGTCGGGCGTCGCGCGAGCGCACCATGCTGTGCGTGGCGCGCCGCGTGCGTGGTCAGTGGACGAGTCGGCGAAGCTGTATGGCATTCGCGACTGGGGCCAGGGATATTTTTCCGCCAACGAACTTGGGCATGTGGTGGTGCATCCGACGTGTGAGCCGCACAAATCGATTGACTTGAAGAAGCTGGTCGATGATTTGCGTGATCGCGATGTTCAGGTTCCGGTGCTGATTCGCTTCACGGACATTCTGCAGCATCGCGTCGGGGCGTTGCATGATGCCTTTGACCGCGCGATCCGCGAGATGAATTATGGCGGTCGTTATCGGTGTGTTTACCCGATCAAGGTGAACCAGCAGCGGCACGTCGTGGAGGAGATTCACCATTTCGGCAAGGCTTATGGATTCGGCCTTGAGGCGGGGAGCAAGCCGGAGTTGCTGGCGGTGATGGCGATCGTGGATGACAACCAGACGCCGATCGTGTGCAACGGGTTCAAGGATGATGAGTTCATCGAGGCGGTGATTCTTGCGACGAAGATCGGTCGTCTGGTGATTCCGGTGGTGGAGAAGTTCAGCGAGTTGGAGGC
The DNA here is from genome assembly GCA_027487775.1 of Planctomycetaceae bacterium. GTDB lineage: Bacteria > Planctomycetota > Phycisphaerae > Tepidisphaerales > Tepidisphaeraceae > JAIYCY01. The sequence goes on along the minus strand of JAIYCY010000003.1, from coordinate 5,208 downwards.
GATTGTTCGGTTTGCGAAGATCCATAACATTCGTCCGAAGATCGGCGTGCGTGTCAAGTTGAGCACCAAAGGCGCGGGCCGTTGGGAGCAGTCGGGCGGGGCGCGGTCGAAGTTCGGATTGTTTGTCAGCGAGATCATTGACGCGTTGGAGTTTCTGCGCAAGCACGGCATGGGCGATTGTCTGTCGATGCTGCACTTCCACATCGGGAGTCAGGTCAACAACATCCGCAACATCAAGAGCGCGATCACCGAGTTGAGCCGTGTGTATACGGAATTGCAGCGATTGGGCGCGGGCATGGAATACATCGACGTCGGCGGGGGTCTGGGCGTGGATTACGACGGATCGAAGTCGAACTTTGAATCGAGCATCAATTACGGTCTGCAGGAGTACGCCAACGACATCGTGTTCCACGTGAAGGAAGTATGCGATCAGGCTGGCGTGACGCACCCGACGATCATCAGTGAGTCAGGCCGAGCGATGGTGGCGTATCACAGCGTGCTTGTGTTTAACGTCATCGGTTGGAGCGGGTTCACGCGGTTCGAATTGCCCGCGCAGCTCAGCGACGAGCAGCGTCAGAAGTACCCGGCTCCGCTTGTGACGCTCTTTGACACCTGGCTCGATGTGAACGAGCAGAATTTTAATGAGTGCTACCACGACGGGACCGTCGCACGCGATGCCGTTCTGAACCTCTTTAGCCTCGGCTACTGCACGCTCGAGCATCGCAGCCTCGCCGAAAAGCTCTTCTATGGCATTTGCGAGAGGATTCTGCACATCGTCAGGCGAATGCCCTATGTGCCTGAAGAGTTCGAGGGCCTCGAGTCGATGCTGAGCGACACGTATTTCTGCAACCTCAGCATCTTTCAGTCGATGCCCGATAGCTGGGCGATCGATCAGCTCTTCCCGATCATGCCGATTCATCGGCTGGAGGAAGAGCCGGTCTGTCGTGGCATCATCGCCGACATCACGTGCGATTCGGATGGCAAGATCGACCGCTTCATAGATCGCCGCGACGTGAAGAAAGTGCTCGAGCTTCATCCTTATCAAAGCGAGGATTATCTCATCGGCGCGTTCCTTGTCGGTGCGTATCAGGAGATCCTCGGCGACTTGCACAACCTGCTCGGCGACACGAACGCGGTGCATGTCACGCTCGATGCGAGCGGACAGGTGAGCGTGGACGAAGTCATCGAAGGGGACTCGGTCAAGGAAGTCCTGAGCTATGTTCAGTACAACACCGAGGAACTGCTTCGCCAGATGCGCAAGACCGTCGACCGCGCGTTGCGTGAAGGCAAGATCAGCATCGACGAAAGCCGCACGCTGATGCGCTTCTATGAGAACGGCCTCGAGGGCTACACGTATCTTGAATAGTCGGCAAACTCAGGCATGACGAGCGTGCCACTTTCGGCTGCCTGTTGACCTGCGGCTGCCTGTTTACCTGCCCAAAAGCTTACGCTTCATGTCGATGAATTTGACATGGTGGGGCAGATGGTCGGTGAAGTAGCTGAGCATTTCGCCGATGTTGCGTTTGCCGGCGCGGGAGTGGACGCAGACGCGTTCAAAATCATCAGGCTTCATGGCGCGAAGCACGGGAACAGTCGTCCCGCGGACGCCATCGACCGCCAGCAGGCAAGCTTCGATCGGAATGTGCTCGGCGGGGATTCGTGAGGCGAAGAGGTTTTCATCCCAATTCATCACCAGCGGATGTTCTTCGGCAAAGGTCTGCAGGATCCGCGTCGCATTGAAAAGCTCCGCGTGCATCACATGGACAACGATCTGCCGGATGCTCCAGGTTCCTGGAACCGGAAACGCATCGACATCCGCATTGCTCAGTCCCGAAACCGAAGCACGCAATTCGCCGGGCCCGCGTGCATAACGATCGATGAGTGGGAGAAAGTCCATCCCCCCATCGTCGCGATTGCCACCGATCGTGCCAGATTTTCGGGGCCGCGCAGTTTCTGGCGCCTCGCCTCTGCCTCGGAGGTCCAAGCGATGCGAGATCAAGATTGTCGCAAAAAGTTGGCCCGCGTGACTAATGCGTGACGCATCATGGTAGACTGGCGGTTACCAGCCGAGGTCGTGGACCAAAGTCCGGGCACGTCTCGATCAGAATCCCGTGCGTGTCGGATCGCTGGTTCGGCAGGGTGCCGGGACAGGAAGTTCGATGGGGTTCGAGGTTGGTTGGCAGGTCATTTGTCACACGAGGTTGCTATGCGATTTGTCCTTTTGGGAGTCGGCGCGGTGGCTGGGTTGTTGGGCGTGATTCTGGTCGGATTGAGCTTCATGGGCGGCCCGCCCGAGGTGAAGCCGGGTCAACTCGATTGGCGTCTGAGTCATAAGCCGACGGTGATGACGGTTGCGTACAAGGCCTACGGCAATCCCGAGGCCGCGGGCGGAAAGTATTGGCTCAGCAAGCTCGTCGTCGAAAACAAGGGGCAGGGCCCGATCCGCGATCTGAAAGTCAGCTATCAGATTCCCGACTGCATCAACTCTTGGACGACCGCCGACGAGGTGAAGGAAGTCCTGCCCGGTCAGAGCGCGGTCATGGTTTATTACCCGAAGCTGCCCAAGTCCGTGACCGAGATTCGCAGCAAAACGCCCGCCGAGCTTCAGGTCAAGCTCGACTGGAACGACGGCACGACTCAGCAGACCCGCGTCGAGAAGCGTAACTTCGAGTTCCGCGGCATCACCGAAATCGAATACACCAGCCTTCCGGGTAGCGAGATCGTGAGCTGGTACGACGTCTTTGACAATTGTGAGCTGCTCGCCGCGTATGTGCAGGACGAAGACCCGGTGATCGCCGCCTACTACGCCAAGGTGATGGAGGCCGCCGGCGGGATTCCTCCGCTCTCCAAGGGCGAAACCCTGCAAAAGTTCATGGAGAGCGTCTATGCCTACATGGTGACCAGCGGCATGAACTACTCTGCTGCCAAGGGTGTGCCCGAAAGCATGACCAACTACACCGCCCTCGTGCAAAGCATCCGGCTGCCGCGTGAGGTTGTGCAGAACAACACGGGCCTGTGCATCGAACTTGCCCTCCTCTGGTGTGCGGTCGGTCAGAAGGCGGGTGCGAAGGCATATCTGATTCTCCTGCCCGGACACGCATTTACCGTTCTCCAGGCTGACGACGGAACCCGCATCCCGATCGAATGCACCATGATCGGCGGCGGCGGGGGCGCCAACATGGGCGCAGCCGGCAGCTTCGAAGAAGCCGTCAAGAGCGGCGCCAAGCAACTCAACGATCTCATCCAGACCGGCACGCCATTCTTCATGATGGACATCAACCAGATCCATCAGAACGGCGTCCGCCCGCCCGAACTGCCTTCCGTCGATGTCGAGGCATTCAAGAAGCGCCTCGACGAAACCCGCGCGCAATGGATGGCGCGGATGCAACAACAGCAACAGCAACAACAGCCGCAACTCGCCACCAACGAGCAGCAGCAACAACAGCAAGGCGGCGGTGGCTCGGGCCGTCGCGACATCGACCCCAATCCCAATCAAGGTGGTGGAGGCAATGCTGGTGGTGGAGGCAATGCTGGTGGTGGAGGCGGAGGTCAGATGATGGCCGGCATGGTCGCCTGGGCCGATCCCACCGGTCGCGTGCAGATGGGTTATCCCCGCGCGTGGCAGCCCAACATGCAGAACGTGCAGAACATGCAGCAGCTCATCCCCGGCTATGTCTTTGCCGCGGCCAATCCCATGAACGGCTGCGGCGTCGATGTCGTCTTCTTCGACGGCTACGACAATCCCCAGGACGTCATCGACGAAACCATGCTCGCCTTCCAGCAACTCGGCGCGGTGGTCAACGCCGGGCAATCCCAGCAGGCTCAGATCGCCGGCCGCAACGCCATCCGCGTCCCCGTCGCATGGCAGAGCCAAATGGGCGTCGGCGCCGGCATCATCAACATCATCCCGATCAACGGCGGATTCGTCTGCGTCAACATCGGCGGGCCACAGGCCGGTCTCGCCCAGGCCATGCCGGAGTTCGAAGCGATCCTCCAGACCGTCCGCGTGCGGTAATCAATCTTCCGTCGGTGCTTCTGTAAACGTTCCATCGAAACGCAATCGTTCAACCCTAGATCGACTGAGGTTTAACTCATCATGCGAAGCCTTCGATTTCTAATCCTGACCGTTCTCCTGCTGACGATGTTCCTCTGTGCCCCATCCGTTCGGGCGCAGCAAGTCGAAACGATCAACTTTGATCAGAAGATGCTCATCGATCCGCTCGGCAACGGCACGCTGACGATCAAGATGAACTTCACCGCCAGCCAGTTCCAGCAATGGCAGGCCAAGTACGGGCAGAGCAAGAGCCTGCTCAAGCGCGACCTCGACAAACTGCTCAGCCAATACGACACCTACGGCTGGGACGTCACCGAACGGCAGATGGAGCGCGAAATCACCGTCACACTCTCCGCCCGCGGGGTCATGCGGTATCTGGGCGACGGGCGATACGAGTTCGACGTGCCGAAGGAATGGCGTGGCGGAGAGCGACGCGAGAATCGTTACACGTTCAACTACATCGAAGCGCTCGGCCCCGGCGTGATGGCGCAATACGCCGTGACGCTCGAGCTGCCCGCCAGCGCGATCGACTTCAGCGACACCACCGGCACGAGCGGGCAGCAGGTCGTGCGCTACACCGTCCCGCCGCAGCCCGAGAAGCCCGCCGGCCCCAAGATCGGTCTGCTCGCCGGCGGTGGGGTGCTCGTCCTGCTCGGCGGCGTTCTCGGCGTCGCCGGCCTGATCACCGGCAACAAAAAGCCCGGCAACGCCCCGCCCAAGCAAGGCTCTGTCTGAAAACCCAATGACCCCACGATGGACCGGAAAGAGGTCGTATGCTAGGCGTCGCGACGAAGCCGTCCTCAGACGGACAGCCGGGTGCCCCAACTTGTACTCAAGTTGGGGAACGTAGTGTCTGGTCGGATCGTTTGAGTCGTCCACTGATCGTGCAATGGCCTTCCCCGACTTGAGTACAAGTCGGGGCACCCGCGCACCCGCCGTTGGTCGAGTGCGCGTGCGTATGAATCCCTCGACACGATCGGCCCGCAGATCGCGCTGGATCTACTCCCGGTCACGGATCGGCCGATGATGTGAAACATACCCAAACTCAATAATCGGCCGGGTGCCCCAACTTGTACTCAAGTTGGGGAACGTAGTGTCTGGTCGGATCGTTTGAGTCGTCCACTGATCGTGCAATGGCCTTCCCCGACTTGAGT
>JAIYCY010000026.1 GCA_027487775.1 Planctomycetaceae bacterium | reverse complement strand
TCTTGAAACGAGGGAAGAAGGGGTTTGCATGCATGACGATTCCGAGATCGGAGTTAAAGTCCCAACTCCGCGCCAGGCAAGGCGTTCCGACTTAACTTCGTGGCATTAGGGGCTGTCCCGAATGCCATTCGGTTAAGCATTTACGCTCGCATTTCCCGGGCGATTCTGGATGATCGTGGCTCGCTCAGCAAGTCGTACTCCTTCATCCGTCGTCGAATCGCTCGCGGGTGATATCGGCCACAACGCTTCGGGTTTTCGATCAGGCGAGCCACTCCCGCGATGCCCAGCATCCGCATCGACAGCCAGCGCATCGTGTCGATCAGACTCACTCGACGCACGCTGATGCCGCGATCGATCGCGTGTTTCAGCATGGTCAGCCGGACGATGTTGTACACGATCTGATACATCAGCAGTTCGCGTTTCACGCCGGCCAGCGTCTGGCACTTCAGCACGTTCGCCTTCATCGTCGTCTTCAAGTGATCGAAACACATTTCGATCTCCCAGCGATGGCCATACAACTCGGCGATCCGGCGGTCGGGCCAGAGTTGTTCGTCCATCAAAGTCGTCGCGACGATGACGTGTTGGGTTCGGTAGCCACGGCGGACGATGCGATAGCTCACCAGTCGCACGTCGACGAACTCCGGCAGCGTGAAGAAGAACGCGCTGCCGAGCCACTTGGGCACGATCTTCGGCCGTTCCCACCGCTCACTTCGCGTGCCTTTGATCTTGCGTCGCTGATGAAGTCGAAAACACGCCAGCGCGCCACGCAACTGCAACAGACTCAGGTGAACGTAAGTGCAAAACGCCCGGTCTCCCAGCACGATATCGCCGGAGCGGACGAACCTCGCCAGTTTCATCACGCCGGCCGAATCGCTGGCGTAGAGCGGCGTGGTGATCATCCGCACGATGCACCCAGTAGCCAGGTCGATGACGCTCAAGAGTTTGAGGATGGGATAGGCGACGCCTTCGACGATGTTTGATCCTTTGGGCAGACCGAACTTGTTTCGCAACCCGGGCGTGTCGGAGATCGACAGACACGTACAATCCGCCACCAGCACACGCGGGCCGATCGCGAGTCGCCCGCCGATGAGTCGCGACTGCTCGACGGTCCAGGCGAGGAGATGACGGAGCAAACCAAGCGGGAGTTTTCTTCGCGCTTCGCAATAGCTGGCCGGCGCGAAGTCGATACCCGAGAGTTGGCGCAGGTGAGTGATGGAAGTGTTGGCGTGAAGGATTTGGAGGAAGAACAACCGCAGCACGACCATCGGCGTGAGCAGCCGACGACGAAAACGAATGCCGAGCCGGGTGAGTAGTTGCGTAAGAATGGAATCAGGAAGAAGATCGTGAGCGTCGGTCCGGCGCAGCCGAGCCAGAGCAGAGTCAGTCGCCATCCGTGGCCTCCGGGCGTGAGTGGTGTAGAGATCAAACCACTCCCCATGATCGCAGGCGGCCACGGATCGCGCAATGACTCATAAGGCGCGTGCCGGCGCGGAGTTATGTGCTAAACGAATGGCATTCGGGGCTGTCCCCGTTTCCCTTCCTATGGCTTGCGTTGATGGCATTGGGGGCTGTCCCCGTTTCCCTTCGCATGTCCCGCCTCGCCACGCGATGGTTCGCCTCGGAGTCGTGGCCAGCGTCGACCGAGGTTTTATACGTCCCCATGCACCTCACGTTGGGGGCAGTCGGGTGTCTGCTGGACGGGCCGCACGTCCGATACTTTGAAAACTGAATTTTCTCGCTCGGAATTGGCCTTGGGGCGTTAATCTTGGTGGGGCCTAGCCAGTACCGGAAAACGCCGATGTTATCCAAGTCGCACTTTCGTTCCCGCGTTCGATCGTGGTCCGGTCTCGACTCGCTCGAAGACCGCCGGCACCTCTGTCAATTGCATACCGACCCGACCATCATGGCGGCGCGTTCAGTATCGCTTTTTTCGGCGTACGTGAACTTTCAGCCAACCAGCGCGGCGACACCCTCGGGCTATCTTGCCGACACGGGGCTGGCGTTCGGTTCACGCGGCGCTTTGAGCTATGGCTGGGACGCCGACAACCGCTCCGGCACGCGCGACCGCAACAGTTCGCGCGCACTCGACCAGCGACACGACACGCTCAATCACATGCAGCGGGGCGGCAATCGTCGCTGGGAGATCGCAGTGCCCAATGGGCAATATGACGTCCGTGTTGTTGCCGGTGATGCCGACTTTTTCGACGGCAATTTCCGAATCAATGTCGAAGGAAGCCGCGCCATCGACTTCCGCCCCACCACCGCCGCGCGGTTTGCGGACCGCACGATCACCGTCAACGTCACCGACGGACGGCTCACGATCAGCAACGGCTCTGGTGCATCAAACAACAAGATCAATTTCGTCGAGATCACGCAGAAGCAGATCGCCCCGAACGGCCCGACCTGGCTGACCGCACCGGGCATGCCGCTGCCTCTTGCCGAGGTGGCCAGCGCGTTCGTCGGATCGACGATGTACGTCATCGGCTCGGGCTCGAACGCCACGCTCGCCTACGACTTGATCACCAACCAATGGAGCAGCGCGACCGCACTCGCCCAGCGACCCTTCTACGGCGATCACCACGGCATGGAAGTCATCGGGGCCAAGATCTACGTCGTCGGCGGGCTGCTGTCGGCCGCGGGGCAATTGCAGATTTACGACACAGCGACCGACACCTGGAGCATCGGCGCGAATCTCCCATGGGACGGCGGAAGCGTGAGCACCGCGCTGATCAACGGAAAGATTTACGCCGCCGGTGGCGTGATCGGGTCGAACGCCAACAGCTATCAGGGCACCGGCGCGACCAGGCAAGCAGCAGTTTATGACCCGACCGCGAACGCCTGGACGAGTCTGCCCGACATGCCGCTCGCCCGGCACCACACCGCCGCCGCCACGGACGGTGCGAAGTTCTATCTGTTCGGCGGACGCGAGGGCCGCAACACGCTGGCCAACGGCTTCTCCGACGTGCTCGTTTTTGATCCGTCCACGAACCAATGGAGCAGTTCGCGCGACGCAGGAAGCGCTCTTCGCGCCATGCCGATCGCTCGCAGCGGCATGGGCCGCGCCGTCTTTGCACGCAACGAATTTTACATCATGGGCGGCGAGACGCTGAACGGCGCCGGCGCGATCAATCAGGTCTACAAGCGTGTCGACATTTACAACCCGCAGAACAACACGTGGCGCCGCGGGCTCGACCTTCCGATCCAGCGACACGGCATCTTCCCCACGCTCCTGGGCAACCGCATCTACATCGCCGGCGGCGGCGACCGCGTGGGCGTGAGCGCGTCCAACATCTTCGAGATTCTCGACCTCGGCCAGTAAACGAAAGCCGACGCGCGGACTCATGACAATCTGCGGACGTATGCCAATACGCTGCTCGCAAGCCCTCGGCAACACTCACGTCGAAACAAACGGCGAGGGTGAGCGGGCTGGCGCGGATGAATACACTCCCGACGAGGTGACCAGCTAACTGCATGACACGAACAATCCCGCCGGCTTCAGCGATGGGCTGGAGGAGCGGCTCAACAGATCGCTGACCCGGAGCTACCCGCCGGGGAGGGACGTGATCGCGAGACAGTTTCGACTTTTCGATTGCTCGTCTATCATTCCGAGGCTTGCGACGACGGATCGTCATTCTCGGCTCGACCGGCAGCATCGGCACCAGTGCGCTGGATGTGGTGGCCCGTCATTCTGATCGGCTGGAAGTGCTGGCCCTATCGACGCATTCGCGGGTGGATGAGTTGGTCGAGCAGGCGGAGCGTCATCGGCCGGCGGTGGTTGCGGTGACGGGGCGCGAGCCGACGGAGGCGCAGCGGGCGAGGTTGAGTGCGTTGGGTGTGAAGGTGTTGCTCGGGGACGACGCGCTCGTCGGGCTTGCCCGCCTTGAGTCGGCGGATGTCGTGCTGCTCGCCGTCGTGGGGGCGGCCGGCGTGCGGGCGGCGGTGGCGACGGTCGAAGCGGGCCGGACGCTGGCGCTTGCCAACAAGGAATCGCTGGTGGTCGCCGGCTCGATCGTGATGTCGATCGCCCGAAGAACCGGCGCTGCGGTCCTGCCGGTCGACAGCGAACACTCCGCCGTTCATCAGTGCATTCGATCCGGGCAGCGTTCGGAGGTTTCGCGTGTCATCCTCACCGCCTCTGGGGGCGCACTGCGCGACATGCCTCTCGAGAAGGCCCTTCGCGCAACACCCGCCGAGGCGCTCAAGCATCCCGTCTGGTCCATGGGTCAGAAAGTGACGATCGACTCGGCCACGTGTGTGAACAAGGCGCTGGAGATCATCGAGGCGGCGCATCTGTTTGAATTGTCGAGCGAGCAGATCGAGGTTGTGATTCATCCGCAATCGATCGTGCATTCGATGGTCGAGTTTGCCGATGGATCGACGATCGCCCAGCTTAGTCCGCCCGACATGAGACTGCCGATCCAATACGCGCTGACGTATCCGGATCGATGTGATGCGGTCGCGCCGCGGATGGATTTTAGGAAGGCGGTCAGGCTCGATTTTCATCCGCCGGACTTGCGACGCTATCCGGCCCTGGAATCGGGATTCGAGGTGGTTCGGCGAGGCGGATCGCTTGGATGTGTCTTCAATGCCGCCAGCGAAGTGGCGACCGAGGCGTTCCTCGACGGGCGAATCCTTTTGGGCGAGATTCACCCTATCATCCGGGCGACCATGCAAGGTCATGCGGTCGTTGACCATCCGACTTTGACCCAGCTTCTGGAGATCGACGAATCGACTCGACGCGCAGCACGCGACATCGTCCGACAAAAGGCCTATTGTGTGACCCCTGAAGTGGCGGCCAAGACGTGAACTTGGCCGCAACAAAGAGACTGCATCATCGACTTGATCAAGCCGATGATCAAAGGTCGGACTGGTTGCTTCCCATTACCCTTCAACAGACTTCACCCACGGAACAACTTTTTCATCACCGGGACCCTATTCATGCTTGAATCGATCATCAGTTGGGCCTTGATCATCTTTGGATTCGGATTCGTGATCTTTTGGCACGAGCTGGGCCATTTCCTTGCGGCGCGTTGGGCGGGCGTTCGCGTGGAGCAGTTTGCGGTGGGGATGGGTCAGGCGGTGGTGAGTTTTCGCAAGGGCATCGGGCCGCGCTTTGTGCATGTCAGCCGTCGCGGGCGGCTTGTGTGGGGTGATACGCGGCAAGAATACGTGACGCGAACGAGCGATCATCTGAAAAGTTCCGGACAAAGCCCATCAGGAGAAGAGGGACACTACAGCGAATATCAAATGGGTGAGGCCGCCAAAGCACTCGGACTCGGCGAAACCGAGTACCGGTTGAGCTGGCTTCCGATCGGAGGATATGTGAAGCCGACCGGTCAGGACGATCTGCGTCCCAAGACCGAAGTCGCGCGGGACGATCCATACGCGTACGGTGCAAAGCCGGTGGGCAAGCGCATGGTCATCATCGCCGCCGGTGTGGTGATGAACGTCATTCTCGCTGCGATCCTTTTCATCGTGCTGTTCCTCATTGGATTCAAAGCGCCGACGCCTGTGGTTGGTTTTCTCTCGCCGAATTCGCCTGCCCAGCGTGTGGGGATTTTGCCCGGTGATCAGATCGATGTGATCAACGGGCACACGATCCACGATTTCACCAAGGTTCCGTTCAACGTCGCGCTCCTGCCGAAAGACAGGCCCGCCGAGGTGAAGGTCACACGCGAGGGCGAGCCGGTCACGCTTTCGATCACGCCGATCAGAACCGAGACCAGCGGTGGAAATCTTCGCTTCGGCATCGGGCCGATGGTGAGGCTGGATCGCAGCGACGACGCCGACAATCGCCGCCTCGAACAAGCCAGCCCCGCCCTGCCGAGCCGTGATCTGCTCGTGGGTGAGCGGATCGTGGCCGTCAATGACATCGAAGTCGGCTCGCGCGATTTTCCGAAACTCTGGGACATCACCCAACGTTCCGTCGGCAAGTCTGTGCGATTCACGGTCGCATCGGCTGACGGAAAAACGCGTACGATTGAAAGCAAACCGGAGTTCCTGACGTGGTTTGACGGTGAACTGAGCTTTGCCGGCCTGCTCCCACGGACACGCGTCGAAGAAGTCAGTGCCGAAGACGTGAAATCGCCGCAGCCCGCGCAGGAGCCCACCGAGTCGCCGACCGACGCGCTGCGGGCTGGCGACATCATCCTGGCGGTGCGAGCTTCGCCGGACGTCCCGCCCACTGCGTCGCCGGATGCGGGGTTGCTGGCTCAGATCCTTCTCAAGGCGATCGATGCGAATCAGTCGATCGAGATCACCGTCGAGCGTGACGGCACGCCGACGATCCTGCGCGATGTGCGCGCTCGATCGATTCGTCCACGCATGGACGTGTCGCTTGGCGTTGATCCGGCGCCTGTTGTCGCAGGCGTCGCTAAAGGCAGCATCGCAGCCGCTGCGGGCATCCCGGTCGGCGCGACGGTGACGGCGGTCAACGGACAACCGGTCGCCTCGTGGCATGACGTGCACGCGCAACTGCTCGCACTCGATCGACCCGCGGGCAATGCGTTCACGCTCGTCCGCATCGATTACCTCGCGAACGATGAGGCCAAATCTGCCGACCTTCGACTGGACATCGATCAATGGCATTTGGCCCGGGCGAATCTCTATTGGCTTCCGATCTTTAATCGGCTGGATTCCGAAAACTTCGTCCGCAAAACGCGGAACCCGATCGAGGCGTTTCAATGGGGCGTCGGCGAGACACGCGACGTCATCCTCAAGACCTATGTGACGCTGCGTCGCCTCGTCTTTGATCGTACGGTGAGCCCATACAACCTGATGGGACCGATCGGGATGCTTGACGCAGGCAGCCTCTTTGCACGCAAGGGCACGGATTGGCTCATCTGGTTCCTCGCACTGATCAGCGCAAATCTGGCGGTCGTGAACTTCCTGCCGCTGCCCATTGTGGACGGCGGACACTTCTGCTTCCTGCTGCTCGAAAAAATCACCGGACGCCCGCCCAGTCCCAAGCTGATGGCGGTCACGACCTATGCCGGACTGGTGCTCCTGCTCGGCTTCTTCCTCTTTGTCACCTACAACGACATCGTGCGCATTATCATGCGATAATCGCAATCACGCGATCATCGCAATCGCGCGATGCGACGGAAACGCTCTCGTGATTCGATGGTCACGCGAACGATGCTTCAGACGCGACCGTGATGCAACGGCCGCGTCTGAGTAGCGTAAACATAAAGACGTGGGCCCACGATCATGCCTGCGACGGGCTCGATCGATCAAGCCGGAAGAGGCAGGTCATCGAGATCAGGCTGACAAAGACCGCAGTCGCGGTGAAGAGCGCAATGATCGGATCGACCGTGACGTAGGTATGAAGGATCCCGAACGTCCACACACCGGCCGCGAGTGACCAGATGATCGGCAGGAGCGCAACCGCCAGCGGATGACTCTTACGGCGCTCACCACCGACGCGGTCAACGCGACCGACGCGACGCGCGGGCGCGAACGTGCCGGCGACGAGATCGGCCTCAGTCACGGTCTCGCATGGGATTGACGCTGAAACATAAGCCTCGGGCGCAGCAACAACAGGCACAGCAATCATCGGCGGAGCAACGATCGGTGCGACGCTTGCCGTCTCGATCGATTCGGGCTGAACCTTCGACTCACTTCGCATCTTTTCGACTTCGTCAAAGACGTCATCGGGAATGCGCTTGGTCGAATGCGTGGAACTGGATGATGAATTGGAAAGACGTGACATGTCAGACCTCCTGCCGGGGTGGGGCAAACAGACGTTCTTGGAACGCCTGGGAGACGCCTGGGAAGTGTCCGCTCGTCGGTCGCTGGGTAGCGTGCCGCGGGCGAGGCACCGGGCGAATGAGGCCGGTGAACCCGGCTCAGAATCATTCACCGCTTTCATCATAACCAACATCGGCTGAATGCGGGTCGATGAATCACCTCATGCGGCGGTTAGCCGCACGAGGCGCTTTGGGGCCGCAGGTATCCTCCGCACGCACCCGCAACCCCGCTTGGACGCGATTCACTCCGAAAGATCAGAGTCGCGTGATGAGCAGTTCACGCTGGAAGATCATCTCCTTGGGCAACTCACCTGCGATCTTCAAAAACAACTCTTCCTGCAGCAGGATCTCCTGTTTGATCTCGTCGGTGCTGACAGTTTCGAGTTCTCGGATGTCCGCGAGCGTGACGTCGATGCCTTCGATGTCGATGTCCTCGGGTCGTGGCATCCAGCCGACGGTGGTTTCACGCGCGTACGCCCGGCCGTGACAGCGATCCACGATCCACTTCAGCACCCGCATGTTTTCGCCAAAGCCCGGCCAGAGGAACTTGCCGGCGTCGTTCTTGCGGAACCAGTTGACCATGAAAACGCGGGGACAGTCGCTCATCAGCTTCCGCATGCGGAACCAGTGCCCGAGATAGTCGCGAATGTTGTAGCCAATGAACGGCAGCATCGCCATCGGATCGCGGCGGACGACGCCCTGCTGTCCGGTTGCGGCAGCGGTCGTCTCCGAGCCGATCGTCGCCCCAACGTACACGCCATGCACCCAGTTGAACGCCTGATACACCAGCGGGATCGTCTTGGAACGACGCCCACCGAAAACGATCGCATTCACCGGCACGCCCTTCGGATCCCGCGCGGCGGGATCAAGAACCGGATTGTTCTCCATCGGCGCAGTGAAGCGGCTGTTCGGATGCGCCGCTTTCATGCCCGTCTCTTTCGCGATCGCAGGCGTCCATTCCTTGCCTTCCCAGTTGATGCACTTCTCCGGTGCAGGCCAATCGCTGTCTTCCCACCAAACATCAAATGTTCCGTCGGACAGTTTCACAAGTCCGACGTTGGTGAAGATCGTGTTCGATCGACACGCCTCGAGCGCGTTTGGATTCGATTTGCTGTTCGTGCCCGGAACCACGCCAAAGTAGCCGGTCTCAGGGTTGATCGCATGAAGTCGACCCGACTCCTTATCCACCCACATCCACACAATGTCATCGCCTAGCGTCGTGATCTTCCACCCGGCGCGCTTGTACTTCTCCGGCGGAATCAACATCGCAAAATTCGTCTTGCCGCATGCCGATGGAAACGCCGCCGCGACATACGTCTTTTCCTTGCTCGGGCTTTCGATCCCCATCAGCAGCATGTGCTCCGCCATCCAGTTCTGCTGCTTGCCCAAAAAGCTCGCGATGCGAAGCGCAAGGCACTTCTTACCCAACAACGCGTTTCCGCCGTAGCCTGAACCGAAACTCCAGATCGTGTTGTCGAACGGAAAATGACAAATGTAGCGACGCTCGGGATTCACATCGCCTATCGAATGCAGACATCGCGTGAACTCCGTGCCCGCCGGTCCGAGTTGCTGCCACGCCTGCAAGCCCATACGCGTCATGATCCCCATGTTGGCTGCCACATACGGCGAATCGGTCAGTTCCACCCCCACCTTGGCAAGCGGTGATCCGAGCGGGCCCATGACAAACGGGATGACGAACATTGTCCGCCCCTTCATACTCCCGGCAAACAAGCCGCGCAGCTTCGCGTATGCGAGCTTGTCGTCCATCCAATTGTTCGTCGGGCCCGCGGTATCCTGACTTGGCGTGCAGATGAATGTCAGATGCTCGGTCCGCGCGACGTCGTTGGAATTGGAACGGTGATACCAACAGCCAGGCCACTTTTTCTGGTTGAGCTGGACGAATATTCCCTCTGATTCGCCTAGCGAAAAGAGAGCCTGCCGCTCGTCCAGCGAACCGTCGAGCCACACCACCCGATCTGGCATCGTCAGCCGCGCACACTCCGCCACCCACTCAAGCACCGCGGCCGACACGCCCGAAGGCGGCTGCGTCGCAAACGCATATCCGTGTCGCTGTTGTTTCCCCGTTGATCCGCTCGACATCGATACTGCTGAAGACATGATCCACCAGCTTTCTCATCGATTTCCACCCTCTTGCCTCAACGGAATTCTACTTCACTCGAGCCGTGCCGTTGGATGGTACCACAGCCTGCTCGGCGAGCTGACGCCGCTTCTCATGCAAGGCTGTTCCCAAATCCGAGATCGAGGTGTTCGTCAAATAGTCTCTGAGTCGGTGTCGCACCGGCTTGTACATGTCGTGCTGCGGGCACGGCATCGCGTCGTTGCATCGATCCAGTCCCAACACGCAACCATTGAAGTGCTGCGGCCCTTCCAGTGCGGTCAGCACCTCCATCATCGAAATCTCCTCACCAGGACGCGCTAGCGTAAAGCCCCCGCCACGACCTTTGGCACTGTGCAAAATCCCCGCCTTCACCAGACGCTGAAAAACCTTCGCCATAAACTCTCGCGGCAGATCCGTACCCTCCACCAAATCTGCCAGCAACACCGGCTGAGTCGCCCCGCCTCGCATAACCAACTCGCTCAGACCCCGCAACGCGTACTCGGTCGTCGTGGTGAATAACACGCTCACTCCCGGTCAAAGACTAAAACCAAGCCCAGCTCACAAGGCCCAGAATTCAAAGGATGTCTTAGTCCTTTGATCGGCGCAAGTCAACCGGCTCCTTCGCCCTTTCACCCGATTTAGCTCCCCAATCCCCGCGCATTTCGTCGCACCCCGCTCCAAACCAACGCCAGACCGAACGATAGTCCCACTCCTACGCATCCCAAAAATCCACCACGAAACTCCCGCCATTCGTCCATCGGAAAACGCAATCCCAACAGGACCTTGCTCACCGCATTCACGCCTGCCACCGTCGAATGATCCTGCGTTAACACCGCTCGCACAACCGTGCCGTCCGAGACCGTGGCGATCTCCTGACTCTGGTAAAAACTCATCAGCCCAACGCCCGAAAAACACTCCCATGCCAACACCAGGAGCACGACCACATTCAACCCAAGGCCCCATCGTCGCTTCACCAGATTGGCGGCGAAAAAGGTCAGGCCCATCACGCCAAGAGGCAGCAAGCCCACCTGCGCGAGCCCGCCCCCCACCACCGCATCGCCGTGCACACCCACACCCAACAACACCGAACCCACGACCCACCACCACGCAAACAACCGCCTGCCCCTCGGCAACGTCACCATCCCCCACAACCCGATCACCACGCCCCCCACCCCCAGCATTAGCGGAAAACATGTCAGATTGTTCTGCCCCAGCCGCTCTCTAAGCCCGCCCCAATACGAACTCGCCGATGGCGCTAATCCGCCCACCCACACCTGCGGAAAAATCGTCGCGCGAATGTTCCACGCGATCTTCTCCGCGTTCTCTTCCAAAGTCCTGATCGACGTCTCCTCCGCTACCGTGTTGCCAAAAAAGGTTGCCCTCGCTCCATAGGTCTGCATCGCAAGCCCGAACCAACTCATCCCGATCACACACGACACGCTCACCGCCAACACCGCTCGCCTTAACTCGCCACGCCTGCTCATCAGCATCCACACATAGTGCAATCCCAGAATCAACAAAAAGACCACCGCCGAGTAATGCACCAGCACCGCCATCGCCATCATCGCACCCGCGATCGTCAGCCGCAGCGTCGACGCTTGTGTCATGTGCCGAACATAAAAGGCCCACGACGCCAGCACGAAAAAGCCGCAATAGAGCTTCGTCCACGCATACGTCGCATGAAACGCGAACATCGGACTCAGCAAGAGCAAACCCAATAAGATCCATTGCCCGCGACGCCCACGCCTCACCATCATCGGCAGCAAAAGCACCGCCGACACCGACACCAACGCATTCAACATCGCTGTCACATACACATACGACTGGTAACCCTCACCCAATCCCGACATCGCCACCGCCGTCACCACATTCTGCAACGGAGGTCGCGCCGTCAGCAGATATCGACCAATGAATGAAAAGTCCACCCCGTATCCGTCCGCACCCTTCCAGAACATCGCTCGCTGATAATGCTCCGCCCAATCGGCCCCGAAAAAACACATGCTGTAAACCGCAAGACCAGCACATAACAACAGCACCCATCCCAAGAGCACCACAGCAATTCGCATCGCCGCCCCCGACTGACGATGCCTCCACAATCTCCAGAATTCGTCGCGCGATACCCACAAACACACGCCCGCCCCCGCCAGCATCAGCAGTCCCGCACCCGACGATACGCCCATCACGCGCGCCGTCACACCCAAGAGATATACGCACAAGCTCGAGATCGCGATCGCGACCACCAATCGCTCCAGCGGCATCAATCGCATCCGCCTGACAAACATCAACCCCGGGCCAAGCATCAACACCAGCACCACGATCGGCGAAAGCAAAAGCGCCCACATCAACGAATCCCTTCTACGCCTTCGCAGCGTGCGAAAGGTCCGCCGGCTCTGTATCAGGCGGGTCGAGGCTCTCACGCTGCTTGATCTCGCGCGCCGGATTGCCCGCCGCGATCATCTCGGCAGAAATGTCCCGGAACGCACTCGCACGCGCTCCCAAAACCGCACGCCTCCCCATCGTCACGCCCGGACCCACAAACGCATCCGCCGCGATCCACGCCTCGTCCCCGATCGTGATCGGCGGACGCACGAGCGGAAACGCCTTGTACCGATAATCGTGCGTACCAGCACACAAATGCGCATACTGACTGATGATCACCCGCTTGCCCAACGTAATCTTCCCCAGCGAATACAAAATCGCGTGATCTCCCACGATCGACCCATCGTCAATATCCAGATTCCACGGAATCTCGATCTTCACCGTCGGACGAATCCGAACATCCCGACCGATCTTCGCACCAAACACACGCAGCAGAAGACGACGCCATCCATACCAATTATGGAACGACGTCCGGAAAAGGAGCGACGACACAATCATCCACATGACGCGAATCATGTTCTGCCTCAATGTCCAGGGACTGGTGAAACGAATCTGCTCGCGATCCTTGACCGCCGCATGCAGCGTGCGATCCTCGAGCGCTCGATGGTGCGGCGTCGACACGCCCTCTGCACCCCCAACATCCCCTGCCGACGAATCATTCTGGGTTTTGGCTTTACTCACGGAGTCGGAAGCTGATACCCGATCCGAATCCGTCGACACCTGTGCGACCGAAACCAAATCCAACGCTGATGAATCCCTCACGATCGCAGGTGACGCAGGCGCAACAATCACCGCCTCACCCGACTTCTCCAACGCTCGCGCCGCTTGCACGGCTTCCGCATCCCCCTCAGCCTGCGCCAAGCCACGCACCACCACAGGCTGACGGCCATTCAGCCGAACCAACTCGCGGAACTTCAACTGCACAAAAAACTCATAGCTGCTAATGAAATTGCACAACAACCAGCCCGCTCGCCCGTCCATGAACCCCAGCCGGATGAAGAACATGTAAATCAATCGCCACATCCATGGCATCGGCAAATAGGGCAAGATGCGACTCTTCCCAAAACGCCGCCGCGTCACTCGATCGGTCAGGAATCGCCCCACCCCGGGCCAAGGCTCCGGCTTGTCAAAAATCTCCTGCGCCTCAAGCGTCGAATAACGATTGTGCTTGGCGAAAAAATGCTCCAGCCCACGCCGATCTTCGTGCAACAGCAAATGCTGCAAATATCCGCTCGTCCCGTCCACAATCATGTGCTCGTGAACGCTCCGATCCTCGTATCGCGCTCGACCTGCCTTAAACAATCGCAGATTCCAACTCGGAAAATACCCGCAATGCCGAATCTCACGCCCAAAAAAGATGAAGACGCGGTTCACATGAAAACCCGCCTCCTCAACCGTGTCAGGATCACGCGAAGTGAGCTCTCGAAGCTCCTCCGCCAACTCCGGACTCACCGCCTCGTCCGCATCCAGAATCAAAACCCACGGACTCTCGATCGGAAGATTGTCCAACGCCCAGTTCTTCTGACGCGCATAACCCTCCCATCGATGAAAAACCACCGTCGCCCCATACTGCTCCGCCAATCGCGTCGTCGCGTCCGTCGAGCCCGAGTCCACCACAAACACACGATGGGCCAGCCCCTTCAAACTCTTGAGAGTCGTCGGCAGGTTCAGTTCTTCGTTATACGTTTGGATCAGTACGTCAAACACGCGGTCGAGCCTCGTCGAGTCCTATCCCGGTCGCCGCAGCACGCGCCGCGCCCCAACCGCATCTTATACCCCACGCCGAGTCAATCGGGAATACCCCGGCCTATCTTCCCAATGCCCCTGTCCAATGTTCCACAATATCGCAATTCTTCCGAGCGATCCCGGCTTCAGTCGCGCCCCCAATACTGTTGATCTCTTGATACAAACTTCAAACAATCATCGACCGGTAATGCTCCACCCATCGACGCGCAATCGCATCCCAGTCGAATCGCCGACCCGCGTAATCGGCCGCCCGATCACCCATCGCACGCCTCAAATCCTCATCGCTCATCAACTCCGCCAAACCCACTGCGATCGAGCCCGCATCACCCGTGCACACCAATCCTGAACCGCTCCGCTCAACCTCCGCCGCCAAACCAACTCCACGACTCACCAGCACCGCCCGACCCGCAGCCATCGACTCCGCCACCACGATCCCAAAATTCTCCGTCGGACTCACCAGCGCAAACAACTCCGATCCCCGATAAAAACCCGCCTTCTCCTCTCCTCCACGAACCCCCGCCAAGATCACCCGGCCACGCGCGCCGCACCGGTCAATGCACGCCTCCAACTCGCCCCGATAAGGCCTCTCATCCTCCCCTCCCACCAACACCAACACCCAGTCGTCTCCCGACCCAGGTCGATTCTCGTTCATCTTTGCAACAGCACCCACAAATCCCTCCACCAGCCCAGGCAGATTCTTCTCCCGACTCAACCTCCCCACAAACAACACCACGCGTCGCCCGCCCAACTCCGGCAACATCTCCCCGATCGCAGGCAAATCCATCCGCCTCAACAATCCCACGTCCACACCATTGGGCTCCACCACCACCCGACACGGCAAGCCCAGCCACGCCGTCTCTGACTTCTCCTGCTCCGTCGCAAAATGCATCATCGACGCACTACGTACATCACGACCACTCCGCATCATCAGCATCAACCTCTTCTTCCAACCACTCTTTCGCATCGACGGCCCACTGATCGCATTCGCAGGCCTCCACACATACGGGATCCCGCGCGCCCGGCACACGCTCGCCGCATGATGCTGCACGTCCTCCCACATCGCATGCACGTGCACCACCTCCGCATCCGACAGATGCTCTTCCACACGCTGCCTCAGATTCGGAAAACGCCCAAATTTCCCCCGCGTCAATCCATACACCACGCACTCCGATCCCATACGCCTGAACGACTCCGCATTGTCCAGTCCCGATTGCGAACCCGCCGTCGCAAGCACACCCACACGCAGCCCCGCCCGAACCTGTGCACCCACCAACCCCAGCAGCGCTGCCGTCGGTCCCCCCAACTCCGGCGCTATGCCACTAATCACATGCCACACTCGCATCACCCATTCTCCTGACTCAAACCCACTTCACGCTCCGTCGATCAATTCAAAACGCACATGCGTCTCATCGCCACCTTAACCGCCCACAAGCCCAAACACCCAACGCAACGCTCAACCGCAGCAACACGATATCCCACACCCAACACACCGCCACGCGCCCCCTCACGCTCTCCCTCACGCTCACACTGTCCCAGAAGCCGTCATCCCGTACACTCTAAACAACACAACAACCGCACCCAGTCACGTCTCATCCTCTCACCATGCGCGTCATCCACGTCACGCCCAACTTCCACCCCGTCACCGGCGGACTCGAAACCTTCATCGCCGATCTCGCATCACGTCAACGTGCTGCCGGCGTCGATGCACACGTCCTCTGCTTCGATCGCCCGTCACGACGTGAAACTCGCCAACCACCGATCGGCTCGTTCCGCGACATTCCCATCACACGCATCCCCTTCATCGATCTCCGCTTCTACAAAATCGCCAAACTTCCCCTCGACCTCGTCCGATCATTCGACCTCATCCACGTCCACACGCTCGGCGGACCTCTCGACTATCTCGTCAGGCACCGACGCACCCACCAACGCCCCATCATCGCCAGCACGCACGGCGGAATCCTCCACACACAAACCCTCGCACGACTCAAAAAAATCTACCTCAACACCATCGCTCGACAATCACTTCACGCCTGCCGTCAAACCATCGCCAGCGGACCCGATGACTTCGCGCTACTCCAAACACTCTCGCCACAAAACGCGATCCGCATCCCCAACGGCGTCGACCTCGCCGACTTCCTCAACCTCCAACGCCCACTCGCAAAGCCCCATCGCCTGCTCTTTGTCGGTAGACTCGCTCGCAACAAACGCGTCGAACTCCTACTCACAACGCTCGCAGAACTACTCAAACTCGACCCTCGCTTCCGACTCGACATCGTCGGCCCGGATTTCGAACAACTCCTCCCCGAACTCACCCAACTCGCTCGAAAACTCCATCTCGATCAAGCCGTCCAATTTCATGGCCCCATCCCACGGACTGCCATGCTCGATCTCATCACACACGCCGGACTCTGCGTCTCAGCCTCTCGCTACGAAGGTTTCGGACTCGCCGTCGCTGAAACCATCGCCGGCGGATGCGTACCCGTCCTACAACGCCACGACGCCTTCGCCGATCTCGTCGGACCGCTCGGGCAGGACCATCTCGTCGATTTCAACCAGCCACTCGCCTCCGCACAAACCATCCATCGCATCGCATCCCATCCCCAAGCCCTCGACCAAGCCTCCGCCACAGGTCGCCAACACATCCGGCAATTCGACTGGAACCACATCTTCCCGCGCTGGCAACACCTCTATGCCAACGTACTCGCATCGGCCTGATCCAGCCCACGCGCCACGCATCCTCTCTCGACTCACCAAAGCTCGACAGCTTCACGCAGCATTCCAGTCCGCGCAGCATCAATCGCCTCACGCAGCTTCATCCTCATCACCGCAACGAAACACCAAACAAAAACTCCGCCGGCGCGGGCGGACCGAATCGGCTCTCGTAAATCGCCAGCCTCACCGCATCATCAATGTGCCCGCTCCCCGACGATCGCACCACTTCCACACGATCAACCGACCCACCCGCATCGATCGACACGCGAAACGTCATCCCGATCGGCCTGCCCAGTCGCGTTGCGTCCGCCAAGAATGCAAGATCCACACGCGGCCGACGCGCCTTGATCTCTCGACCGCCCCGAGCCTCCATCCCACCAGGCCGAAACTCCACTCCGTGCCGCGTCGCAAACGGGTCAACCTCCGAATCGCTCGCCCCCGATTCCTCCGCATCATCCGTACCCCCAACCTCACTTGCTGAACCACCCGACGATCCCGCAGCCTCTCTCGACATCTCTCCGGTCTGCGCTACTTCCACCATCGCACCACCGCCCGCCTGCGCCCCCGATGCGTCTGCCGACGCTTCTCCATCCGTTTCCCTACGCGTCTCTATCTCGTTCGAACGCGACAGAGACCCCGTCGCCAGTTCGCCTTCCGGCGTCGACTCCACCTCCACCGAGGCCCCGCGACGCGCACTTTGTTTCACCTCGCGCATCGCCTCACGCACCAAACGCCCCGCCGGTCCGAGCTGCGCACGACGCTCTGACCCGCTCAACAATCCATCACGCACCGCATCCCCACGCATCTCGCCTTCCATCGCCATCCCCGCCGGCCGACGCTGCCACGCCTGCAATGGCCCTTCCATCGGACCTTCCATCTCCTCCGTCATCTCCACCGTGCTCAGCGCATCACCCGCACCGCCACGCTCGCCCAAGCGCTCGATCTCAGGCAACGGCTCCGCCCTTGTCGCCTCGGGCACAGCGGCCTCGGACTCTCGCATCGCAACCTCATCACGCCTCTCCACCGACCACCCATCATCCGCATCCCACCACCCCACCCCTCGCCCCGCCCACCACCAAGCCGCCCCCAACACGCCAACATGCAGCGCCACCGAACTCGCCACCGCCGTCCATGTCAACGTCGTCTCGCGCATCGCAACCACTTCATCCATTCAACATCCACACACATCCAAACTTCGCACACACCCAACCACTCGCCCAAATCCGTTCCTTCGATTCTATCACCACATCATCCCCGCGCTAGCCCATCACGCCCAACCGCCGCGCAAGCCATTCCACCGCCTCCTCCGGCGTCTCGACCATATGCATCAGCTCAAACGTGTGCGCCCTCACAAATCCCCGATCCATCTGCTTACGCAACATCGCTATCAAATCGTCCCAAAATCCACCCTGATTCACCAGCACGATCGGCTTCTGATGCTGCTCCAACGTGCGGCCCACCAAAATCTCCACAAACTCCTCCAGCGTCCCGATCCCGCCCGGCAACACCACAAACGCATCGCCACGCGCCTCCAGCTTCGCCTTACGCTCACGCATCGATTCCACCAGAATCAGCTCGTCGCACTTCCGATCCGCAAGTCCGTCATCATTGAAAAAATGCGGCGTGATCCCCACAACCTTCCCACCACCCCGCCGCGCTCCGTCCGCCAGGCGACCCATCGGCCCGACGTGGTTCCCACCATACACCAAGCCCATCCCCGCACGCGCAATCCCCTCACCCAATCGATCCGCCCAATCCCCATACACCGGATCGATCTTCCGACTCGCCGACAAAAATACCGTCACCCATTTCATCCCCCGCAACCTACTCGCCAACCCCTGCGCAGCAAAGAACCGAGCACATCCGTCTTGCATCGAACCTTTCAGACACCAACTGATCAGACATAACCGGAAACAAAGGCGACTCAATGCGAGCGATGTAGCCGACCTGACGGTTCACGCCCATCGGAATCCATTCGCTGTGCACTCCAGTTGTCCAGCCACAAGTTCGCAAGGCCGAGAAGAATGCGCGAATCCTTGCATACCGAACCCGCACGTTCTTCTAATTCACACAGCCTACACGGCCATTTGTCAGACCGACTTGAGTCGACCGAGCGCTTCGTACAGCGCTGCCGCGGTGTCGGTTCCTCTATGGAACATCTCGACATCAAACTTCTCATTCGGACTATGAACACGATCGTCCGGCAGGCCGAACCCGACCAGCAGCGTATCACAACCCAAGATCCGCTTGATGTCCGCCACCACCGGGATCGTCCCGCCGCTTCTTGTAAAGACCGGCGGCCTGCCCCAGATGCGTTCCACCGCCTCCCGCGCGAGTTTCGCAGCCGCCGAATCGACAGGCGTCAGCACCGGCCATGCCTCACCGAAGAACTTGATCTCACACTTCACGTTCCCCGGCACTCGCGCCCGCACCGATCGCTCAAATGACGCGCGAATCACGTGCGGATCCTGATCCGGAACCAGCCTCATCGACACCTTCGCCCGCGCCGTCGAGCCGATCACCGTCTTGGCTCCCTCGCCCTGATAGCCCGCCGTCAGTCCGTTGACATCCAGCGTCGGACGAATCGACACCCGCTCCGCCGAGTTAAACCCCTGCTCGCCGCTCCCAAAAGCGATCGCCACACCCCGCGAGAACGCCGCCTCATCATACTCCGCCGTCTTGAGCATGTTTCGCTCTTCCATACTCACATGCAGCACATCATCATAGAAGCCCGGGATCGTCACGCGCCCCTGCGCATCATGCATCGATGCGATGATTTGACATAGAACGTTGGCCGGGTTGGGGATCGCGCCTCCATATTGCCCTGAATGCACATCATGGTCGGGTCCGGTGAGTATGATTTCGGCATACACCAATCCGCGCAGGCCGGCCGTGATGGCGGGGGTGTTGCGATCGGGCAGGCCGGTATCGCTGATCAAACATACATCGGCTTTGAGTTCGTCTTTGTACGCTTCCATAAATGAGGCGAGGGATTCGCTGCCGACTTCTTCTTCGCCTTCAATGAGCAGCGTGAGGTTGACCGGCACGCCCCCGTGGGCTTGCCAGGCGGTGATCGCTTCGACGTGGCACCAGACCTGCCCCTTGTCATCGACGGCCCCACGTGCAAAGACAGCCTCGTGTCCGCTCGCATCCTTGCGGATCGTCGGCTCGAAGGCGGGCGATTCCCAAAGCTCAAGCGGCTCCGGCGGTTGCACGTCGTAGTGCCCATACACAAGCACCGTCGGCCGACCCGGCTGATGCCGATTCTTGGCCACCACCACCGGATGCCCCGCCCGCCCGCTCGGATGACGCGTCTCCATCACGCTCGACTCCAGCATCGCAAACCGAAGCTGCTCGGCGAGCCAGTCCGCACACGCTCGCGTCTGGGCATTGTGGTCACTCTTGGCACTGACCGACGGAAACCGCAGGAACGCCTTGAGCTGTTCCATCGCCTGATACCGCCTACCCGACAACGTCTTGAGGACTTCGCTTAGCATCACCTGATTTCACGCGAGAGGGCAACGTTCGGCAAGAGGACACGCCGGACCATGTCCAAACCGCGCGGACGCCTGATCACTCTCGCAAATCGATGTCCAATCGCGAGAATCCTGCTGCTTGTTCAAGTATTTCATCCTCATCATCGGCATCGCAGCCGCCGCGACGAGCGGACTCTTCATTCAGTGGACGCCCCTCTCCAAGGACGCACCGTTCCTGCTCGCGGTCGGTCGGCTGATGGTCGCAGCCCTCGTCCTTTCGCCCTTCATGATTCGCGATTTGAAGCGCCACGCCCGCAGGCTGAGTCTGGCAGACTTCCTACGCGCCGCGCCGGGCGGAATCCTGCTCGGATTGCACCTGGGCACTTGGAACATCGGCGTTGCCAACTCCACCGTCGCCAATGCCACGCTCATCGTCAATCTTAATCCCGTCGCCATGCCGATCCTGCTCTTTCTGCTCATTCGCGAAAAACTCACGCGCGGCGAGCTTGTCGGCTCGGGTATTGCCCTGCTCGGCGTGAGCGTGCTCGTCGCGCTCGATCCCAATCTCAGCTTCGGCGCCGGCACGCTCATGGGCGATCTGGTCTGCGTCGGCTCGATGGTGCTCGCCGTCGGGTATCTCGTCGCCGGAAAGTTTCGTGCCAAGGGCCAGCCACTCTTCCTGTATCTCGTCCCGCTATATCTCTCTGCGGCGGCAACTTGTCTGCCCATCGCGATCTATGAATCAACGCAGCTCACCACCATCACGCAAACCGACTGGCTCGCCATTCTGGGCCTCGGTCTGATCCCGACCGTCATCGGGCACAGCGCGTTCAACTACTCCATGGTGCACGTGCGAAGCCAGGTCTTCTCCATCGGCAACCTCGGCCAATTCGTCGTGGCAGCCACGCTCGACTGGATCATCCACGCCCACGCGCCCGCTCTCCGCTTCTACCCCGCCGCCGCGCTGATCGTGGCGGGTGCGGTCGTCGTCGTCCTGAATCGCCCACGCCCCATCGCACCGGGCGTCGTTCCAGATGCGACCATCGACTGAATCATCCTCTAAGAAGACGCGGTCGGATCACGCGAAAGCTCATACAAACCAATCGCCGCCGCGAGTGCGACGTTCAGGCTGTCCGTGCCCAACTTCATCGGGATCGTCACGCGATCACGACACGCAGCGATCGCCGCCTCCGTCAAACCCTGCGCCTCGCCTCCCATCACCAGCACCACACGATCAGGCCCCTCTGCCGATATCTCCCAGATCGCACGCGCCGGTGGATGACATACCGTCGCCAGCGTCGCAAATCCCGCCTCCGTGAATCGCCTGAGATCGCGCGGAAGATCATCGCTCCGCACGATCGGCATCGAAAAAACATTCCCCATCGACACACGCACGCACAGTCGCCAGAACGGATCAACACACTGCGGCCCTAGCACCACCCCCGCCACGCCCATGCCCGCCGCCGTTCTGAGCATCGATCCGAGGTTCTCCGCGCTGTTGATGTCCTCACATGCAAGCACAACCTGACAACCATGCCCCCCAATGGATAGCAAATCTTCCATCGACCCAGACGCGATCCGCCTGCCCACCGCAAGACAGCCGTGATGAAACCGAAACCCCACGATCCGGTTGATCTCCTGATCCGGTGCGACGTACACGGGCACTTCCTCGGGCAACAGCGGCGCGATCTCTTCAACAATCCGCAGCGAACACAGCACCGACAAACAGGGATATCGACTCACCACCAACCGCCGCACCACAAGCTCACCCTCGGCGATGAACCGATCGCCCCGCCTCGCCAGTTCGCGGTCCTTCAGGTTTGCGTAGTCGCTCACCCGCTCGTCATCAAGACTGTCAATCGGAATGATTTTGCCCACGCGACAGAATCTACGCGCACGCTCTCACAAATCGAGTTCATGCCGCAAGCTGCAGTTCGTTCGCCCCCGCGGATCGAACAATCACCTTAGAAAATAGCCGTCAACTTCTCATACGAGTCGCAGCGGCTTCGAGTACAATCGCCCGCACCAAAGGATCACTCGTGCGCATCGAATTATGCTTGTCCGTCAGCATCCTGATCATCTCGATCACCGTGGTCTTCATCATCTTCAAGACCGCGATCACACATCGCAATCACGCCGCACGATCTGATCGACGCTATTGCAAACATTGCAGCGCCGTCTACGCCGCCAACGCCAAGTTCTGCGGCCGATGCGGAAAGCAATTCACCTGATGGAGATCGCTCCCAAGCCGTTCATCCGGTCTAGACTTCGAGTTCAAGGAGGCACCTCATGCAAATGAATTCGTTCTTCATGGTGACCGCGATCTGCCTCGCAGGCATGCTCTTTGCCCTCGTCAAAACGGCCATGGATCACCGGGTCGAGGCGAAAAGATCGGATCGACGCATCTGCAAACGCTGCCAGGCGACAAGCCCCGGCGTCGCCCGCTTTTGCAGCCGTTGCGGAAAACAATTCTCCTGACCTGCATCCCGTTGCGCGATCCTGCCTCATCGGGCTATCATCTCCGCATGGCCAAGAAGGCATCCAAGTCCGATTCCACCGCAGGCCCCTCCGTCGATACGACCGCGCCCGCCTCCTTTGAACGCGGCGTCGAAGAACTCGAAGCGATTCTCGAACAACTCGACTCCGGTGCCGTCGGACTCGATCAGGCCATGAACCGGCACGCCCGCGCCGCATTCCTGCTCAACTGGTGCCGCAACGTCCTCGACGAGGCCGAGTCTCGCATCGAACAACTCTCCAAACCACAAACCCCCGCTGTTGCCCTACACTCTGATCCCGATGAGTCTGCCGAAACCTAATTTCGACACGATCCTCGCACTGAAGGAACATGCTGCCAGCGTCGAGGACGCCATGCGCGTTCATCTCGACGCGAGACCCGCAATTCCCACACGATTGCGCAAGGCCATTGACCATTCCCTCTTCGCCGGAGGAAAGCGACTCAGACCCGCCCTCGTGATCGAGTGGTTTCATGCCGCTCGTCAATCCGTCGCAGGCCGTGTCCAGAACTCTAAGTCATCCAGCGATGCCTCCGCATTCGATCTCGCCATGCGGGCGGCGTGCGCGATCGAACTGATTCACACCTTCAGCCTCGTCCACGACGATCTGCCCGCCATGGACGATGACGATCTGCGACGCGGACGCCCCACTTGCCACCGCGCCTTCGACGAAGCCACCGCCATCCTCGCAGGTGATGCGATGATGAGCCTCGCATTCGAAATCCTCGCCGAGCAGGTCGATGACGCATCGCATCATCCCTCGCCGCGCCCAGCAGACTCGTCACGCTCGGCTATCGCATCGCTTCTCATCACCGAACTCGCCAGAGCCACCGGCCCGCTCGGCATGATCGGCGGACAGATGCTCGATATAGGATCCGAAGGCATCTCGCTCCCCCTCACTCAACTCCAACAACTCCATTCCATGAAGACCGGCGCCCTGCTCATTGCTGCCTGTCGCATGGGCACGCTCGCCGCCGCGTCGCTGCACCCCCAGGGCCCAGACCTGCTCCGCGCTGCGACCGCTTTCGGGTCGCATGTCGGGCTTGCCTTCCAAATCACCGACGACATCCTTGATGTCACCTCAACGCCCGAACAACTCGGAAAGGCCACCAACAAAGACTCCGAAGCCGGCAAAAACACCTACCCAAAACTCCTCGGGCTCGACGCCTCTCAACAACTCGCCCGACAAGAACTCCACGACGCACTCAACGCCCTCGATCCTCTCGGCCCATACGCCGACCGACTCGCCGCCATCGCTCACATCATCGCAGACCGTTCGAGCTAACACGCATCCAGATTACGAACGACTCGGATGCCATCGACCCGTCGCCGTCCAAACGTCTCTCATTTTTGTCTCATGCCCCGCTCGACCCGCGTATACTCCCGGTATGCGGTACGCCTACGGCCAATTCGACGGGCACGATTTCCCCACGCCCGACAAACTCTTCGGCCTCGATCAGCTCATGCAGTTCATCCTCCAGCACGGTGATCAGGCCATGCGCGCCATCGAACACGCCATGAAGGACGGTGAGGACGGACCCACGCAGGACCTGCTCGATCAACTTCTCAAAGACGGCATGTTTGACAAAGATGGCCGCGGTCGACTCCGACTCACGCCACGCGCCGTCAGTCGCATGCAGATGAAGGCTCTCAACGAAGTCTTCTCCAACCTGCAAAAGGGCACACGCGACGGACACGAAAAACTCACACCCGGCGCAGGCTCCGAACGCACCGACGGAAATCGACCCTACGCCTTCGGCGACCCCGTTGCGGATATCGACATGCACGCCTCGCTACGCAACGCCATGCAACGAACCGCCTCATTGATTCACCCACAACCCGACGCAAATACCCAACACGATTCAAACGCGCCATCATCCAACAAGCTCGGCCGAATCGACTTCAACGAACGCGACTTCGAAATCCATCAACGCGAAGGAACCACCAGCGTCAGCACCGTCGTCCTCATCGATCTCTCCGGATCCATGATGCGCTATCACCGCTATCTGTCCGCCAAGAAGGTCGCCCTCGCCCTCCTGGCCATGGTGCGACAACGCTTTCCCAATGACACCATCGACTTCGTCGGCTTCTACTCCGGCGCCAAACGCATACCCGAAGTCGCCCTCCCCCTCGTCATGCCCAAGCCCGTCACCATCTTCGATCACGAAGTCCGCTTGAAGTGCCCGATCGATCAGATCGATCAGGCGCCCCAGCACTTCACCAACCTCCATCTCGGACTGCAGATGGCGCGAAGAATCCTCCGCACACGCGCCGGCGAAAATAAACAAGTCTTCATCATCACCGACGGCCAGCCCACCGCACATGTCGAAGGAAACTTCGTCCACCTCATCTATCCGCCCGACGATCGCAGCACCATCGCCACACTCAAAGAAGCCGCCATCTGCGCTCGCGAAGACATCCGACTCGCAAGCTTCGCTCTCATCGAAGATTACTGGGGCATGGACTGGGTCGGCTTCATCGACCAACTCACTCGCCTCACACGCGGCGTCGCCTTCTACACCAGCAGCGGCGAACTCGCCCAGTGCGTCATGGAAAGCTATCTCTCCGGCCGACGCAAAAAGGCCTTCCTCGGACGCTGAACTCACATCACAATCATCCACGGCGACGCCACACCCACCCCCAACACTCACACTCAACCACACTTCAATTCATCCGCCAAATCGCACCATTCAGCAACGCCGCAAAACTCACCCACATCAAATACGGCACCAACAAAATCCCCGCCGTCGTCGAAACACGAAAGAACAGCAACGACGTCACCAAAATCGCACACCACAGAACCACGATCTCCACGAGCGCCCAACCTGGCATACGCCACGCAAAAAAAAGCCACGACCACCCCGCGTTCAATACAAGTTGCAACGCAAATAAGATCATCGCCCACTTCACACCCGACCAGCCCATTCCCCTCGCCTCCGCCTCTCGCCATACCAACCAACCAGACACCGCCATCCCAAGATACAACAGCGTCCACACCGGCCCGAACAACCATGCCGGCGGCGTCCAACTCGGCTTGCTCAGCGTCGGATACCAATCCCGCACACCCTGACCCGTCGCCAAGCCACCAAGCAACGCCACCAACATCACCAGCAACAAAAATCCCATCAACACGATAACGCTCTTCATATCGCCTCCATCATCGAGTTTCGCACCGCACCCGCAAACCCGCCGTCCACCTCCAAGATTGCGTCGGACGCTGCCCGCGCTATCATCCGCTGCCGATGCCTGATCGCAGCAGTCTACGCTCGACGGTTTCAAAACTACCCCCGGGGCCATTCCTGGTCATCGTCGCGGGACTCGCAACCTACGCCGCTTGGATCATCCACGCCGCACCCGGAATGCCATGGAATAACGTCAAACTCGCGCCCGCCATCGCACTCTGGCACGACTACAACCTCTATCCGCCCCTCGACGGATCCCCTCTCACAGACTGGGTGCAAGGCCCCATCGGTGCCCTCATCTACAGCCTCGCTATCGTCGGCGGTAACGCCAACGGCATGCTCAGCCTCGCCATGATCATCCAGTTCGTCATGGTCATGCTGCCCGCGATTCTCCTCATGCTACGCAGTGCCGCTCACCAACCCCAACGCGCAGCCGTCGGCTTTTCCCTCCTGCTCGGCTTCACACTCGCTACCGACGCAGGCATGAACATCGTCCTGACGCTCGTCCTCGATTCAATCGCCATGTCGTTCCTGCTTCTGGCACTCCTCGCCATCAGGCCCGACGAAACACATCCCAGCACCCGGCGCGAAATCCTCTGCGGACTGCTGCTCGCGCTCGCCATCTGGACCAAACAAACCCTCCTCTTCGGCGCGGCAGGACTTGTCATCGGTTCCATGCTCCTGCTCAGCGTGCGCTGCGGACTTCGTATCGCCCTGGCTGCCATCGTCGGCTGTTTCTTCCTCCTCGGACTCTTCTCTGCGATCTTCGGCTTCCATGACATGAAGTTCTGGATGTGGGATGTCGTCTCCAGACATCCCTGGATCGAAATCATCACCGGACAACCACGACCCTTCTCCGAAGTCCTCCTCATCGCCATGAACGCCGTCGCTCCCGGATTCGTCCTGCTCATCGGCGTCGCCTGGCTTCGTAAAGGCCAACACGCATCTCAGCCCGCAACGCGCGATCTCGCCATGCTCTGCATCATCGCAATCGCACAACTCCCTGCCGCCATCATCGGACTCGCCAAAGCGGGCGGCTGGCTCAATCATCCCGGAACCGTCGCCTACTTCTTCGCCGTCGCCGCCTGTTGCATCATCTCACGCCCATCTCAAAAGACTCCCGCCTCAACTCACACGCTCCGCGCTGACGCATGGGTCGCACTCGCCGTACCGCTCGCCGTCCTTATCCTCGGCGACTCACTCCAAAAACTCCGACAAGCCATCCATTCCGGAACCCGCCATCAGCTAACCCTCACCGAATCTCTCGTTCGCCAATACCCCACTCAAATCCATCTCCCATGGACGCCACTCGCAAGCCTCTCCGTCGAACGTCGTCTCGATCACATCGAATACGGCCTCGTCGACCTCCAACTCGCAGGCTTCCATCTAACACCCGATCTCTACCTCAAAGGACTACCTCCCAATCTCCGATTCGTCGCCTACACCCCCAGCCCACTCACCCGCCTCGCCCCCGATATCCTCCCCGAACTCCAACCCAGCCAACCCATCGACCAACTACCAGGCTTCACCCTCTACCGATTCCCCCGCCAATAAACATCCCCATCGTAAACCCCCAATCCCAAGTCAAGACTCGTCTCACGCCGATCTCCCTCAAACATACTCCGCCCGTCGGCACCGATCATGCTGACCCCAGCGCGCCACACCTCGAGCACTAGGACAGCTCCGCCGCGCTCCACCCCGCTCCGCCCCCGTCCCAACATCAGCCCAAGAAACAGCCTCAATACACCGCCAATCATTCGCCACGCCTCCCACTACCCCCGCGTCGCGTTTGATCTCATCCAGCTTCTGCGAATACCCCGTCGGGTCGCGATGATCGATGACCGATCGCCGAGTTTCTTCCGCATCCCGCGTCTCAAACCGCCGCCCGTCCGCGTCATACGCAAACACCTCATCCCCCGCATCGCTCGGCAGCGACGTCGGATTGAGTAAATAGTCAGGATCGAGCTTGCCGGATGTTGACTCCATCGACCGATCCCCATCCGAATCAAACGCCACCAGCCGCCCGAGCAGATCTATAGATCAACAGCCTTCACCAATTGCAGCAAATCAAAACACATAAAGAATCGTTTTGTCGCCTTCAATCGCGCCGCTGCACGGATAGTGCCCGGCGAAGTACCACGCCAGAACATCAATGTACAACTTTGAGTCGTGATAGTCCGACCAAGCCTCTGCCATTACCGCCCCGATCAAGTTTCCCATGGCATATCCCAACGCCTTTTCCACGAATTTCGCTTTGCATTTGATTCGACTGCGCGCAATCTCTTTGATCGGTCCCAGCACGATCTCCTTCGCGGCTTCGTGAGCGACATCAAGAACTTCATTGGGAGCACCGCGATTTTGCTGTGCCTCGAATGTCCAATAGTTCGAATCAGCAATGAAGAAGTCGATCGAACGTCCAAGGCTTCCGAGCTTGCACGCCTCACTCCATGTTCCCACCATACGCACCTGCGTGTATGCGGGCAATTCTTGAGGCAGAGATTCCCCAACTCGGCC
Source organism: Planctomycetaceae bacterium (assembly GCA_027487775.1). GTDB lineage: Bacteria > Planctomycetota > Phycisphaerae > Tepidisphaerales > Tepidisphaeraceae > JAIYCY01. The sequence goes on along the minus strand of JAIYCY010000026.1, from coordinate 1,001 downwards.
AAAGATGTCGATCGTGCGAAGTCGCTCGATCAACTTCTGCGTCGAGGGCTTGAGTATGCTTATGTCCATCATCGCTTGCGTCCTCCGCTTGAGGGTATATCCAGAACATCCGATCCCAACACACCGATGGCCGCCTGCTCTCGCTTGGCGAAATCGATCGCAGCATCAGCTGCCCACGAACCGCGGACCGAAGTGATCGCCTCATGGTTGATTCGATTGTACAAATCCACTGTCGGCTTAAATTCTTTCCGTCTCGCAGGTCCCCACAGATATTTTTCGAGATAGGCGTGGACCATTTGGTGCTCCGATCCGGCACGCGTATACTGCCTCCCATCTTGGACCGTCGCATCTGCCGAGATGCCCTGAAGCTGCATCGTCATACCGTCTTCCCTCGTCCACCCAGCCTTTTCATAGTATTTCTTAAACGCCGCCCACTGGTTCACATGATGGTCTTCAAATGTTGAGGCGATTCTGGCAGATGCACTGCCACGAAGTCTATCCCAACGCAACATCAACGCCATCCCGGCTGTTGCCGGGGCTGCTGCATCACCCGAGACCGGAGTGATCTCGCCTTTGTCTGAAACAATGAATCGATAGACCTTCTCGGCCGCGTGCAGCAAACCCGCAGCCGCATGGACGAGTTCGTCCAGCGGCCCAAGAGCCATATCCATGAACCAGCTCACCATCGTCTGCGTGAGCGTCTGTTGTTCGTGTACACCCCGATAAGCTGCTGCAAAGCCACTGAAGGCAAAGAAGTACGACGACGACACAAGCGACTGAATCCCCATCGTCCCCATCGACTCTGCAAAGCTGATGAGCCCCGTCGGATCCGTGTAGTACACCGGATTCGCCGAGCCGTAGAGGAAGAGGTTGGCGTCGGTGGTGTCGCCGGGGCCGAAGATCGTGGGGTCTTGGCTGCGGAAGCGGCCCGTGCCCGCGTCGTAGTCTCGCGCTCGCAGATCGTACGCACCCAGGCTGTGCGTGCGGAACTCGCCTGCGTA
>JAIYCY010000032.1 GCA_027487775.1 Planctomycetaceae bacterium | reverse complement strand
TGGTGATATCGTGCCTAGCGATCCTCGTGACACGGGGGTTCGTGACTATCTGAACGGTGAATCCGGTTTCGACGTGGCCGTCTTTGATGGGGCGGACGAGCGGGAGAGCATCGAGGAACTCGTGGCGCGATTGCCTTGAGCATGGTTCAAGGGCACTGAATCCGTGAATTGGGATGACGCGATGAGCATGAGTCGCCCGCCCGATGGGCGGTTCTTTCATGCGCCGGCCCTGGGCCGGTAGGGACGGGGGGATGAAATGGGTGACGGTATATTTGTCGGTGAATCGGATGATCGATCCGGTGTCGGGGGATTGTGCGGATCGATTGGGTGAGGGGATCGCGGGCTCGGATGATTGTTCGCATGTTTTTGGGCGTTAGGAAGCTCACATCACCGGACTTGCATATCTTCTGTTTCCAATTGGAAATGTGGCTATTGTCGCTTCCGGGCCGTGCATAGGCGACAAAACGCCACGCCTGCCGTGTAAATGACTTCATTGACAGTCCGGATTTGGCCGATATCGTGTCAAAAGATACATCGATCTTTTGATCGGCTGAGGTGCATCGGGCTGCACCTTTGAAGCGGAAGAATCGGAAGGACAGGACCATGTCAGATGCAACTATTGGAGCGAGTGGAGCTTCTTCGGGCGTCGTCGGGGGCCGGGAGGGCGGAAATGTCCTCGAATACGACGCGCGGATGGAGAAGTTCGTCTATGACGACAAAATCGTGCGGATGTTCCTCTTTGCCATGATCGGCTGGGGGATCGTCGCGTTTCTGGTCGGGCTGATCGTGGCGCTGCTCTTGATGCTGCCGGGCATTCGGCAGTGGTGCTACGACAACGGTTGGGTCGCGATGGGCGACTTCCTCAAGACGGCGTTGTCGTTTCCGTACCTGCAGTTCGGTCGGCTCCGTCCGCTACACACCAACGCCGCCATCTTCGCCTTTGCGGGCAATGCGATCTTCGCTGGCATTTATTACTCAACACAGCGTCTGTGTAAGACCCGCATGGCGAGCGATCTGCTCTCCAAACTCCACTTCTGGGGCTGGCAGCTCATCATCGTCTCTGCCGCACTCACGCTGCCCCTGGGCATCACCCAGGGCAAGGAGTATGCCGAACTGGAATGGCCGATCGATCTGATGATCGCGGTCGTCTGGCTCGTCTTCTTCGGCGGAAACTTCTTCTGGACGCTGCTCAAACGGCGCGAGCGGCACATGTATGTCGCGCTCTGGTTTTACATCGCCACCATCGTCACGGTGACGATCCTGCACGTCTTTAACAACATCTGGGTTCCCGTCTTCGGCGGAGCTCTGGTCAAGAGCTATTCCATCTACGCGGGCGCACAGGACGCGATGATGCAGTGGTGGTACGGACACAACGCAGTCGCGTTCTTCCTGACCACGCCGTTCCTGGGCATGATGTATTACTTCCTGCCCAAGGCCGCTCAGCGTCCGGTGTTTAGCTACAAACTCTCGATCATCCACTTCTGGAGTCTGGTCTTCATCTACATCTGGGCGGGCCCACACCATCTGCACTATTCACCCATAGCCGACTGGGCGAGCACACTCGGGATGATCTTTAGCCTGATGCTCTGGATGCCGAGCTGGGGCGGAATGATCAACGGCCTGCTCACGCTGCGTGGCGCGTGGCACAAAGTGGCATCTGATCCGGTGCTCAAGTTCTTCGTGGTGGCGATCACCTTCTACGGCATGAGCACATTCGAGGGCCCGATGCTCTCCATCAAGGCGGTCAACGGACTCGCCCACTACACCGACTGGATCATCGCTCACGTTCACTCCGGCGCGCTCGGATGGAACGGGATGCTGGCCTTCGGGATGATGTACTGGCTTCTGCCGAGGCTCTATCAAACCAAGCTCTTTAGCACACGCCTCGCCGAAGTGCATTTCTGGGTCGCCACCATCGGCATCCTCATCTACATCATCCCGATCTATGTCGCGGGCATCACGCAGGGCCTGATGTGGCGCGCGATGAACGAAGTCGGTCAGCCGCAGTATGAGTTTGTCGAAACGGTCTCTGCGATCATGCCGATGTATTACCTCCGTGCGATCGGCGGAACGTTGTTCCTTCTCGGCGCGCTCATCGGGTTCTACAACTTCATCCGCACCTGGATGGCCCGGCCTGCCGTCTATGAAGAGCCGGTGCATCAGGCGCTTCCTCTCGCCCTTGCGACGTTCAAGCCGGAAGTCAAGCCGGTCAGTAAGCTCAACACCGTTGCCGATGTGGCCAAGAAGATCGATGTCTTCTCCACCATGTGGTTCCACCGCGTGTGGGAACGCATGCCGGTGAAGTTCACGCTCTTTGTCATCATCAGCGTCGCGATCGCGTCGCTCCTCGAACTCGTGCCGACGTTTGTGATCCGATCGAACATCCCGACGATCGCCAGCGTCCAACCCTACACGCCGCTCGAACTCTACGGACGCGATGTCTACATCGCCAACGGCTGTTACAACTGTCACTCACAAAACGTCCGTCCGATGCTCGCCGAGACCAAGCGATACGGCGAATACAGCAAGCCGGGCGAATTCATCTACGACCACCCGTTCCAATGGGGCAGCCGCCGCATCGGGCCGGATCTGCACCGCGTCGGCACCAAGCCGCTGACCGAAGACTGGCATGTGCGTCACTTCGAAGATCCGCAACAGTCGGTCCCCGGTTCAATCATGCCGCCTTACCCCTGGCTGATGACCAAGAAGCTGGATTTCGAATCGATCCCCGCCCGCATTCGTGCGATGCAAATCCTTGGCGTGCCCTATCCGCAATACGAAGGCGACGCACGAGGGAATACCGTCGCCGACGCCCGCGCACAGGCCGCCGCGATCGCGGATCGCGTCGTCAAGCAGGGTGGACAACCTGGACTTGAAGATAAGGAAGTTGTTGCACTGATTGCCTATATGAATCGCCTCGGCACCGATCTCGGCAAGCCAGCGCCGACACCAGGCGAGCCGACAGCTCCCGCTCCGGTACAGGCCGATGCGAATGAACAGTCCGATGATTCAACAAAGACCGAAGCCGCAACTTCATCGAGTCTGCCCCTCGGTCAAATCCAGTCAGGAGGCCGTTGATGTATCGCGAACTCCTCAAAAGCCTCGACGGACTGCACGTCCTCAGCACGCTCGGCATGCTGATGTTCCTCGGAGTCTTTTTCCTCGTCGTCATCCGCGCGGTCAGCCGTCGCAAATCTGAAGTCAATCAGTGGAGTCAGCTTCCTCTGGAAGATGCCCCGCTGAGCCATGACCACAATCACTCGCAAGCACAGACAAAAGTCAAAACGCAAGCCTAGTCGCAAGGACACCTGCCATGAGCTCGACACCCAATCAAAACAAGGTCGATCAATCCATCAATGACGGCGGACACGTGCCGGATGATCCGCTCACCGATCATGCCTACGACGGTATTCAGGAATACGACAACCCCACGCCCGGCTGGTGGACGTATCTCTGGATTGCCACCATCGTCTTCAGCTTCTTCTATTGGCTCGTCTTCACGCTCGCACCCAAAGACGCCGGCTACGCGACGCGCTATGAAATCGCTGCCGCACGCGACCTGAAGAAGACGTTCGGCGAACTCGGTGAACTCAGTCCAGACGAGCCGACGCTCATCGCCTTCCTCACCGATGCCGAAAAGGCTCGCTGGCTCAAGTTCGGCGAGAGCCTGTTTAAGAACAAATGCTCCACCTGTCACGGATCGGAAGGCACCGGCATCAACGGCACGAATCTGACCGATGACAAGTACATCCACGTTAAACAGCTCACCGACATCGTCGATGTCATCTCCAAAGGTCGAAACAACGGCGCGATGCCGAAGTTTGAGAGCAAGGACCTCAACCCTACAGAAATGACACTGGTCGCCGCCTATGTCGCGAGCCTGCGCGGCACCAACAAGCCCGGCGGAAAGCCCGCCGAGCCGAACGCGGTGACCATCGACCCCTGGCCGACGAATAGACCTGTTTCTTCGGCACGCTGATGAATGGACGATCGATGCAGGAACACTTCGATCAAAGGAATGAGTTGTCATGCAGAATCATCCGGAGAATCTATTGTTGCCCGAAGAGCGTGTGCTCAGCACGCTCGAGGCCGATGGATCGCGACGATATCTCTATCCGAGATTGTCGAAGGGAAAGTTCTGGCACATGCGCCGCTGGGTCGGCTACGCACTCATTGCCTTCTTCGTCGCGCTTCCGCTCGTCCACATCAACGGTCATCCCGCCGTCCTGCTCAATATCGCGCATCGCGAGTTCCACCTTTTCGGTGCGACCTTTCTCCCAACCGACACCCGCTTCCTCGCGCTCTTCATGCTCTCGGTCTTCCTTGCCGTCTTCCTCTTCACGTCACTGCTCGGACGCGTCTGGTGCGGATGGGGCTGCCCGCAGACGGTCTACCTCGAATTCGTCTTCCGACCCATCGAACGACTATGGCTCGGCGTCTCTGGCAAAGGCGGACGCCCCAAGGTCAACGCCGCCTGGCGCCGCGCCGGCATGTACCTGACCTACATTGCCCTCTGCTTCGCCCTTGCGCACGTCTTCCTGGCCTATTTTGTCGGTTGGGCCGATCTTAAGAACTGGATGTTCCAAAGTCCGTGGGAACACCCCTGGCCGTTCGTGGTCATGGGCATCGTCACGGTCGCGATGTTCTTTGACTTCGCCTACTGGCGCGAACAGATGTGCATCATCGGATGCCCTTACGGACGATTTCAATCGGTGCTGCTGGACCGGGATTCGCTCATCGTCAGCTACGACGCCAAGCGGGGCGAGCCACGCGGCAAAGCGAAGAAGGCCACACAAGCAGCGCTCGCTCCCGAGGGACTCGCACTGAAAATCCTTCCTGAATCCGCGCAGCCGCGCGTCGCATCCGCCGCCTCCTCGCGCGGCGACTGCATCGACTGCACCATGTGCGTCCAAGTCTGTCCGACAGGTATCGACATTCGTGACGGTTTGCAGATCGAATGCGTCAACTGCACCCAGTGCATCGACGCATGCGACAGCATCATGGACAAGGTCGGCAAGCCGCGCGGACTCATCCGCTACAGCTCACAGAGCGTGCTCGGCGGAGAGGAACGCCACGTCGTTCGCCCACGCGTGATCATCTATGCGACCGCGCTCTGCTTCGTCGTCTCGCTTCTCTCGTTCCTGCTGGCCACCCGGGCTTCGCTCGACATGGTCGTCATGCGCGGCGCGGCTACGCCTTCGATCGTCCTCGACGACGGTTCGGTGCAGAACACGCTACGCGTTCGTCTCGCGAATCGTCTGGAGACCGACCGAACCGTACGCATCGAGGCCGTGCTCGCTGATGCCACGCATCAGTTCAAGGCAGGTGAGTCCATCGCCATCTATCCGTCCGAATTCACGCTCAAGCCCGGCGAAACTCGCATGGAATCGCTTCGCGTCGTCGCGCCTCGCAACGTCTTTGCCAATCAACGCGCACGTGTGAGCGTCCGCGCAATCGAGGGGGATGAAACACTCCGGATGCGAACCTTCGTACTGCTCGGCCCGGCGCGATAACTGATGAATGGGCACGAATACTGATCAAGCCATCTTTCAACATCACGAAAGGTAACGCCATGACCGCACTCAATGCCATCACGCCAGAACTCAACACCATCACACCAACACACCGACCCGCCCTCCGATCGCGCGGTGCTCGCGTCTGGCCGCTCCTAATCGTTGGCATGTTGCTTGCGCACACGCTCGGGATCATCGTCTTCGTCACCATTGCAGCGAGGCAGAAGTACGCCGTCGTCCCGGACTATTACGCCAAGGGCCTCACCTACGATCAGCACAAGGCCAAACTGCTGGCAAGTCAGCAACTCGGCTGGTCGAGTCAGTTTCAGATCGGAACAAACATCAGCGACGCCGGCAAACGCTCGGGACGACTCGTGCTCGTCGATGCCGAGCAACTTCCGATCAAAGGGGCTGCCATCACGCTATCGATTGTTCACCCCACCCACCCGGAACGGATTGATCGCCCCATCGTTCGCGAGGTCGAGCCGGGCGTCTATGAATTTGAAACCTTCATCATCCAACACGGCAACTGGGACTTTGATCTCTCGGCCCGGCGGGGTGAGCAATTGTTCCTGAACAAAGAAACGCGACTGATCCTCTGACACTGATCCGCACACACAGGTGAGATGAACATGAGCCTGATCCTGACGGTCATCTTTGCAAGCCTTCTCGGCAGCCTGCACTGCGCCGGAATGTGTGGCGCGTTTGTCGCGATGGCCTGTCAAGGCGGCAATCCTCTCGTCATGCAATGCGCCTATCACGGAGGCCGGTTGGTGACTTACGCTGCGATGGGCACGATCGCGGGTGGACTCGGCGCGATGCTTGATTTGGGTTCATCGCTCGCGGGCGTTGAACCGATCGCGCTCACACTGGCTTCCACGCTGATGATCGGCTGGGGGCTTGTTGTGCTGCTCGGAGCGCTCGGGATCAAGCTGCCGCTTCCCAAGTCGCCTGGCGTGATGCAGCGACTGCTGATGAAGGGTCATCGTGCGACGATGAGTTGGGGTCCAGGCGTTCGCGCGCTCGCGATCGGATTGCTGACGACGCTCCTGCCTTGCGGATGGCTCTACCTGTTCGTCGCTCGCGCTGCGGGCGAGGCGTCGATGGGCCGTGGGGCGCTCGTGATGCTGGCGTTCTGGGTTGGCACGGTGCCGATTCTATCTGCGATGGGCTTTGGTACTCGGGCGCTCACGAGGCGACTCGGGCGAAAGCTTCCTATCGCGACGGCGAGCATCATTTTGTTGGCCGGTCTCTGGACGCTCATGGGCAGGCACATGCTCGACGGCCGCGCAATGGCTGCGAGCGTCGATGTGGTTCCCGCAGCTGCTCCGGTTGATTCCGTTCCATCCTGCTGTCATGGCGAGGACGCTACACCATGAAACCCTCGCCTGAACATCGAGCAACCCGACCCGCTTTCGTGGCGTGCAGCCACTGCGGACTTCCCGTTGACGCCGGGCTTGTCGTGCCCGAGGCGGCAACGCAGTTCTGCTGCGCCGGTTGCCGCGCGGTGTATGAGACCATCCACGCATGCGGACTGGGCGGATACTACCGACTGCGCGAGGCCGCCGACGCGCCGCTTCAGCCAGCCGATCCAAAGCTCGCCCGCTTTGAGAGCTTTGACACAAACACATTCCACTCACTTCACGTGACACGCGATGCAGCGGGTTTGTCGCGATGTGAGTTTGTCCTCGACTCGGCCACCTGCGGCGCGTGCGTCTGGCTCATCGAAAAACTGCCCGAGGTGTTGCCCGGCGTGCTGGAGGCGCGTCTTTCGTTGTCGGCGGGCAGTGTGACGATCGCCTTTGATGCTGATCGAGTGAAACTTTCGCGCGTCGCGTCGCTGCTCGATCGTCTGGGCTACACGCCACACGTCGCACGCGGCCGGGATCGCGCGGAAATCCATCGTCGCCGCAGCCGCGCGATGCTGATCGATATCGGGATCGCGTTCGCGCTCATGGGCAACATCATGCTCATTTGTGCTGCGATGTATGCAGACATGTTCGGCTCAATGACGCCTGGATTTGTAAAGATGTTCACATGGCTTGGCTGGGGCCTGGGGATGATCAGTCTCGCCTGGCCGGGCCGTGTCTTTTTCGTCAGCAGCTACCGCGCCATCCGCTCGTGGACTGCCAACCTCGATCTGCCGATCACCCTCGCGCTGTTTGTCGGCGCGATCGCCGGAACATGGAATACCATCACCGCCCGCGGGGATTTCTACTTTGATTCACTTTCCATGCTCGTCTTCCTGCTCTTGGTGGGAAGGTTTATTCAATACAAGCAACAACGACGTGCCGAGAGTTCATTGGAAATGCTCTTTGCGCTCACGCCGCAGACGGCGCGACGCGTGGAGCGTGACGGAGCAAACGAAGACATTCATGAAGTACCGACTCAGGCGATCGCGCCGGGCGATGTGATCGAAATCCGCAGCGGGGAGTTGTTGCCTGCTGACGGTGTGGTGGAGTCGGGTCAGAGCGCGCTGAACAATGCGCTGCTGACCGGCGAGAGCAGGCCGATCGATATCACGATCGGTTCGACCGTGACCGCGGGCTCGATGAATGTGGGCGGCGTGGTGCGCATGCGCGTCAGTGCCGCGGGCGAGGCAACCCGACTCGGGCGGTTGATGAAGCTCGTCGAATCAGGGCTCTGCGAGAAACCGCAACTCATCCGATTCACCGATCGCATCGGTCGCTGGTTCCTTCCGGCGGTGCTGTTGTTGGGCGTCATCACGTTCGCGTATGGGTGGCCCAGGAATCCTGAGCATGCGATCGACAACACGGTTGCCATCTTGATCGTGACGTGTCCTTGTGTGCTCGGTCTTGCGGTGCCGCTGACCATGGGTGTGACGATCGGGCGACTCGCACGGCAGGGCACGCTCGTCAAAAGTGCCGCCGCGCTCGAGCGGCTCGCCTCGCGGTCGGGCGGTCGCGTTGTGCTTGACAAGACCGGCACGATCACGCACGGACAGCTCTCGCTCACGCGATTCTCTGGTGATGCATCGATTAGGCCGATCGTTGGTCGGATCGAGTCGGGATCGAATCATCCGATCGCTCGCGCGATGGTGGCGGAGTTTGGCAAGGCGGGGATCGATGTGGAGTCGACCATTGAAGTGTCGGGCGGCATCGAGGCACGATGTGCCGGATCGGATTGGCTTGTCGGGTCGCAGAAGTTTGTGGTGTCGCGCGGCGTTGGCATTTCACATGAGCTGCAACGTGATCTGGACGAGATCCGGGCGAGCGGGGCGTCGGCGGTGGTGATGGTGCGGGACGGTCGGGCATTGGCGGTGGCAGGGCTGGAGGATGCCCCACGCGCCGATAGTGCCGAGGCGATCGTGGCCATGCGCGAGATGGGCTGGGAGGTCGAGATCCTGACAGGCGATCATCGACAGGCCGCCGACCGGGTCGCCAGGCAGGTCGGCGTCGATGCGAGTCAGGTTCATGCCGATGTGGTCGCGGAGCGAAAACTGGATCATGTACGACGTGATGATGATTCGAACGACGACCGATTGACGATCATGATCGGCGACGGCGTGAACGATTCGGCAGCGCTGGCAGCCGCAGACGTTGGGATCGCAGTGGCGGGTGGGGCGGAAACCAGCCTTGCCGCTGCTGATGTTTATGCATCGTCGCCTGGGCTGATGCCGACGGTTCGGCTCATGCGTGCCTGTCGTCGAACGATGCGGATCTTGAAGATCAACTTCGGGATCAGCCTCGCCTACAACATCCTCGCGGGCACGCTTGCGATCATGGGACTGATGCATCCACTGCTGGCCGCCATCATCATGCCGCTCAGCAGTGTGACGGTATTGTCGATCGGAACGGCGATGGTGATGCGCGGCATTCGACCGATGGCAAGATGAAACGAGGCCTCTGATGGAAGTCATCTACATTCTCATTCCACTTGCGCTTGTGATGGCGGGCCTTGCGCTCGCGGCCTTCTTCTGGACTGTCCGCAGGGGGCACATGGACGACCTCGAAACGCCCGCCCATCGGGCGGTGTTCGATGATGAGAGGTAAAGGGTCAGAAGCTGTTGCGGTGCTGGACATGCTGTTGGCGATTCCCAGTCATCGGCTGGCGACGGTTGTCGAACCTGCGATTACAATCTCGTGTCAAACTCACGAGGTGATTCATGTCGGAGAGCAGTCTGATCGGACGTGTTCGGGCGAAGCTGAATGAGGTCAAATCGGCTGGGCTTTGGAAGAGCGAGCGGTTGCTGACTGCGCCGCAGGCCGGGCATACGCGGGCGCGGGGTGATGCGGAAGTGTCGGGTTCATCGCGTCAGGCGAACACGGATCGTCCGATTCTGAACCTGTGTGCGAACAACTATCTGGGGCTTGCCGACGATGCCCGATTGGTGGAGGCGGCCACGCAGGCGATGCGTTCGCACGGATACGGTCTTGCCAGCGTGCGATTCATCTGCGGCACGCAGGACATCCATCGACAGCTTGAGCATCGATTGGCCGGCTTTCTGGGATTCGACGATGCGATCCTTTACGGGAGTTGTTTCGATGCCAATGGCGGGCTGTTCGAGACGCTGCTGGACGAAGCCGATGCGGTGGTGAGCGATCAACTGAATCATGCTTCAATCATCGACGGCATCCGGCTTTGCAAGGCGGCCCGGTTCAGATTCGTGCACAACGACATGCCCGATTTGGAGAAGCAGTTGAAAGCGGCGCGCGAGGGTGGGGCGAAGTCGATTCTGATCTCGACTGATGGCGTTTTCAGCATGGATGGAACGATCGCACAACTCGGCCGCATCGTGGAGTTGGCGGATCGGTTTGATGCGATGGTGCATTTTGATGATTGTCATGCGACGGGATTTCTCGGTGCGAGCGGTCGAGGTACGCATGAGCATGCGGGGCTGATGGATCGATGCAAAGATCGATTGGTCACGACCGGGACGCTGGGCAAGGCGGTCGGCGGGGCGAGCGGAGGATACACAGCCGGGGCTGGGGAAATTGTCGAGCTGCTGCGTCAACGTTCGCGGCCTTATCTCTTTAGCAACAGCCTTGCGCCGGCGGTGGTGGGTGGAAGCTTGGCTGCGCTCGATGCGATCGAGCGTGGTGAAGATTTGCGTGCACGGCTTTGGGAGAACACGGCGATGTGGCGCGGGTTGCTCGAGGCGGGTGGATTTGAGTTGATTCCGGGATCGCATCCGATTGTTCCGGTGATGTTTGGGGACGAACGCCGGGCGAAGGCGTTTTCGGAAGCGTTGTGGGAGGAGGGCGTGCTGGCGGTGGCGTTTGCGTTTCCGGTCGTGCCGAAAGGTCGGGCGAGGATCAGGACACAAATGTCGGCGGGCCTGACGGGCGGTGATTTGGAACGCGCCGCCGGGGCGTTTGTACGGGTCAAGCGGGCAGTTGGGTAAATGGGGGGTGGGAAAGAAAACGGTTCGATGTGGGTGGTGATTCCAATGGGCGTTGATGCACGGAGGTCGCCCTGGGAAACGAGTCAGAAATCTGACAAACCTCCTGGCGCGGCGGGTGTCTAGTGGGTGGAGTCCTTTCTCTGGATGAGCGGTGCGCTATACACGAAGGAGTTTCGACATGAGCCAGCGATCGTACAAGCGTGCAGGTGGAATCGGCTGGATGGCCCGGCTGATGGCAGGTTGCCTGATGCTGGGCGTGCCCGTGGCGGGTGCGATGGCGTCGCGCGGTGATTTTCACGACGTTCGGGCGGGCGTGCGAGCGGACGATCGCGGGTATCGGTTCGATCACGGCTATCGATACGATCGAGGTCATCGGTATGACCGCGGCGAGCGATACGAGCGGTCGCGGCACGACAGAGGCTGGAGCTTTGGCTTTGGTTACAGCAGCGGAGCAACCTGGGGCGGGCATCGTTACCAAGGCGGTTGGGCGGGCATTCGATATGAAGGTCGGCGGGGCAGTGTCGATGTTCGCTACCATGGTTCGCGGGGCTATGCGTCGCGAGGATACATCCATCATGCCGATCACGTCTATTCAACCCCAGCGTGGCGATCGGTGAGCCCGTCGTACTGCCCGCCCGTATACAGCCCGGTTGTTTACAGCCCGCCTGTCTATCGCTTCCAAGCCTATCATGCGCCGGTTTACTCGGCTCCGGTCTTTCGCGAAACGGTCTACCGTGCGCCAGTCTATTCGCCTCGTGTGCACGCGCCGGTTTACTACTCTCCCACGACCTATCGCGCATATGAGTGTTACACGCCGTCGCGAGTCGTTCATCAACCGTCGGGCTACCGCTTCTCCGCGAGCGTTTATTACAGTCGCTGAGGCTCCCTAGGTGGCCGGTGTCGATCGGCGGTGAATCCGGGTTTGCTTCGGTTTGAATGTGTTATGGGCCGGATTGATCCTCAGCCGCTTCCCAGTTTCAATGTCCCAGTCACGACGGGCGGCGGTCGGAGTCGTCTACGTGTTGACATGGAACGGATCGCTCGGTTCGGATTCGTGAGTGACCATTCGCCGAGAACACCCGCGTCGATTTAAGGCTGTCCGTAAACGGAGCTGGACCCTTGATCCATTGGAATCGCGCCTTTTATTGGCGTCCGTTCCACCGGGCTTTTCGGATCAATCCTTTGGGGGGCCGCTCGAATCAGGCACGGCGCTGACTTTCGCGCCGGACGGCAGGCTCTTTGCACTCTCGCAAACCGGATCGGTCTACATCACGCAGACCAACGGCGTGACCTCGACGGCTCTGACGATTCCTGTCAACAGTTTTAGCGAACGCGGATTGCTCGGGATCGCGATCGATCCGAATTTCGAATCCAACAGCCACATCTACCTCTTCTACACCGAACTCCCGAACGGCGTTGACCCGGCGACCTATTCCGGCGCAACGCGGAATCGTGTCTCCAGATTCACGGTCGTTGGTAACACCATCAGCCCCGCATCCGAACAACTGGTGATGCAATTGGATCCGCTCATCGCGGCGGGCAACCACAATGCCGGCGCGATGAAGTTCGGCCCGGATGGAAAACTGTACATCGCGGTCGGCGACAACACCGACGGCCGCAACTCGCAACTGCTTTCGAACCGACACGGAAAAATTCTTCGCATCAACACCGACGGTTCGATCCCGTCGGATAACCCCACGTCCTTCGCGGGGGTTGCCGGTTCGACCAGCGGGGCCAACCGCGCGATCTACGCGGTCGGCTTTCGCAATCCCTACTCATTCGATATCAGCCCCGACGGCCGCATCTTTGTGAATGAGGTGGGCTACAACAACTTCGAAGAGGTGAATCTCGTCCAAGCGGGCCGCAACTATGGTTGGCCCGCGACGGAAGGTGGCTTTGATCAGGCGCTGTATCCGAACTTTACCAACCCGCTTTATTACTATGGCCACGGGGGAGGACTGCAGACCGGGTTTGCCATCACGGGCGGCGTCTACTACTCCAGTTCGGGACCTCGTGCGTTCCCGGCGAGTTATCAAAACAAATACTTTTTCTGCGATTACGGTACGGGCTGGATCAATCTCATCGATCCAGCCAATCCGCCTGCATTGCCCAGCAATGCGACCAACTTCGCGTCCGGCGCGCTCGAAATCGCCGGCATGCAACTCGGACCAGACGGCGCGATCTATTACATGCAGCGAGGCGGATCTGCTGGCGTGCGCCGCATCGTTCCGAACGTCACCAGTCCGCCCGTGATCACGCGCGATCCTGGGGATCAGACCGTCTCGGTTGGTGAGAATGCCACCTTCAACGTCGAGGCCAGTGGAACCGGGCCGCTCACCTATCAATGGGAGCGCAACGGGGCGCCCATCCCCGGTGCGACCGGATCGAGTTATACCTTTAACGCGGTGACGCAGTCTCTCCATAGTTCCGCAATCCGCGTCGTCATCACCAACAGTCTTGGTTCGGTCGCCAGCCAATGGGCAACGCTTCGCGTCAGCACCGGTGCCGCTCCGGTGCCGGTTATCAACGCGCCTGCCAACTCCAACTTCTTTAATGCCGGGGATGTCATCAGCTTCTCTGGCGGTGCGACGGATGCTGAAGACGGCACGCTCCCGCCGTCTCAACTCTCCTGGACGATGGTCTTCCATCACGATACGCATACGCATCCATTCCTCGGGCCGATCGATGGTGTGGCGTCAGGCGTGTTCACCATCCCCAACATCGGCGAAACCTCCGCGAATGTCTGGTACCGAGTGATTCTGACCGCCACCGATTCCAGCGGTCGTAGCGTCTCGACCTTCCACGACATTTATCCGCGCGTCTCGACCTTTACACTCAACACCAGCGGGTTGCCCGAGGGCGCGACGCTCAACCTCGATGCCCAACCGCTCCCGGCGGGCTCGGCGACCATCAGTGTCGTCGGAATGATCCGCGCGATCGAAGCCCCGGAATCGCAAAACATCTTCGGACAAGTCTACGACTTCGTCTCATGGAGCCACGGCGGAAGCCGCAGCCAGACCATTGTCGTCCCCGCAGCCAACACCACCTACACCGCAAACTACGCCCCGCGCGCAGCCTCCACCAGCCTCGTGCAAGGACGCGTGACGCGATCGAGCGGTGCGCCGGTCGCTTTGGCTCGTGTCTATCTCGACGCCAACTACAACGCGATCTTCGATCCGGGAGAACGATCCACACTGACCGATGTGAGCGGAAACTACGCCCTGAGCTACACCGAAACCGGCATGATGCGACTCATGGTCGATTCCGCGAACCTCGTACCGTCGTATGGCCACTGGTTTTCGGTGGCCACGGTCGGCGATGAACGGACGGCGGACTTCGTCATCAATGACGTGGTCATTCAGAATCGAGTCACAGGCAGAATCACCGATACGAATGGATCCGCCGCCCCGGGTGTGCGGGTTTACCTCGATTCAAATCAGAACGGGCAATTTGATGCCGGTGAGCCTTCGGTCAACAGCAGCGCTACAGGTGCTTACGTGCTCTCGTTCCCCGGCACGGGCGTCATGAACGTACGCGCCAACTCCACGGGGGCCACTCCTGCGATCGGCTACTGGTACAATATCGCCCGCGCCGGCGATGAACGCGTTTACAACTTTACCGTCCCCGCCGTCGTGACGAACAACAACCGGGTCAGCGGATCGGTGACCAACGTCTCTGGTACACCCGCAACCTCGATTCGCGTCTTTCTCGATGCCAATTTCAACTCACGATTCGACGCCGGAGAACGGTTCACCACCACCGACGCCTCTGGCAGATACACGATCGATTTCCCCGGCACAGGTACGGTTCACGTCATGATCGATGGCGCGAATCCTGTCCCGGCCGACGGGTATTGGTACTCCATCGCGACCGTCGGAGACGTCAGATCGTTCAATTTCACCGTCAGCCCGGTTCCGCTGCTGAACCGCGCCAGCGGAAAGGTTCGTAATGCGAATGGCTTCGGCATCCCCAATGTCCGGATCTACCTCGATTCGAACTTCAATTCTCGATTCGACACGGGCGAGTTGAATGTGATCACAAACTTTACGGGCAACTACACGATGGATTATCCCGGCACAGGCGTCATGCACGTGATGGCGGACATTGGCAATGTGAACCCGGCCGACGGATTCTGGTTCTCGGTTGCCGTTGCGGGCGATCAGCGGACACTCGATTTTGCGGTAACTTCAACGCTGCTTTTAAGTCCGTCTGCGCAGAGACAACAGATCGCTCCGCAGTCCCCGACCGACTTTCGAGGGATCGTCGAAGGCCACTCGACACGCATCGGCTCGAATCGAGGCCGACTGCTCGATGAGCTGATGTAAACCACGCGGTCGAGACCGCGCCGCCAGGTCGGTTCGCGCCGCCAGGTCGGTTGCTGATCCTGCGTGATGACCGACCCGTCGCGCATGGCTCGAAGTGAAGGCGGGCGATATGCTGTTTACTCATGTCGATACGCACGAAGGTGAACTTGGCGATGGTGAGGCGTCACGCGGAGGAGATTCGCGCAAAAACCGGTGTGGATCTGATCCCGGTTTTGAAGGCGGATGCTTATGGACTCGGCGCGGTCGCGGTCGCGGACGCGATCAGTGATCTGTCGTCGGGATGGTATGTGTTTCGACCGAGCGAAGCCATCGAGTCGCGGCTCTGGGACATGACCGGGCGTTCGACGATCGCCGCCGTCGTGTTGCCTGAAGATGAGCCTCAGCAACTGCTGGCCAACCACATTCGTCCGGGCGTGTGGGATGCCGCGGGCGCGGCGCGTTATGCGATCTGCGATCCTGTGTTGTGCGTGGATACGGGCATGCAGCGGTTCGCCTGTCCGATCGAGAAGATCAACGAGATGCGCAGTCGCGCGCCGATTGCAGAGGCCTTTACGCATGCGGTCAAACGCGAGCAGGCGGAACTCTTTCGCCAAGCACTCGGGGGTTCGGGCTTGCGGATGCATGCGGCGGGTTCTGCTTTGCTGGATGAGCCGGGCGCCTGGCTGGATGCGGTGAGGCCGGGGCTTGCGCTCTATCACGATGCCGTGCGAGTCAGTGCGCGACTGGTCCAGGCGCACGACACACGCGGGACGGTCGGGTATGGAGGATTCAGTTGCCAGCGCGTGGGCGTGATCCTGCTCGGTTACTCAAATGGAATGCGTGTCGGCCCGTGCGTGGTGAATGGTCGAAGGCAGCAGGTGATGGAAGTGGGCATGCAAAGCAGCTATGTCAGCCTCGACGCGTCGGATGTCTGCGGCGATGAAGTCGTGTTGCTCGGCGATGGCTTGTCGCCCGGCGAAGTGGCGCGGAGTTGGGGATGCTCCGCGCAACAGGCGCTTCTAACGATCGCGCGAATGGGCGAGAAGGTGTATGAGTGAAGTTTGGGCAAAGTCCATGAGCGATGCGTCTCTCTCACGCGGAAATACGAATGTTCTAGGGACGAGTCTGAGGACGGCGCGGTTCATTTCAGCGGCAAGTCGTGTGGTCGTGCGATTGCTCGCGGGGATTGGTAGATTGTGCGGATGGAGCAGGCGATATTGACGACGGCTCTTCCGTTTCCGAAGCGATCGGGGAAGGTGCGGGATGTGTACGACGTGGGCGGGGTGACGCAGGATGCTTTGCTGATCGTGGCCAGCGATCGGATCAGCGCGTTTGACTGCATCATGCCCAATGGCATCCCCGGCAAGGGACGACTTTTGACGGCGATGAGCAACTTCTGGTTCGGGCACTTTGCCGAGGTCGAGAATCATCTGATACAGACCGATGTAGATCGATTTCCCGAGCCGCTTCGAGCGTATGCAGAAGTGCTGCGGGGACGGAGTGTGCTTGTCCGGCAGACGCGCGTGATTCCCGTGGAGTGTGTGGCACGCGGGTATCTGACAGGCTCGGGATGGAAGGAGTATCGCGAGCATGGGTCGATCTGCGGAATCAAGCTGCCGGCGGGGCTGAGGCAATGCGGAAAACTTCCGTCGCCGATCTTTACGCCTGCGACCAAGGCACAGACCGGTCATGATGAGAACATCGACTTTGCAACGGTGGTAAATCGTCACGGTCAGGTGCTGGCAGAGCGACTTCGCGATTTGACGCTTTCGATTTACGAGCGGGCAGCGCAGTTTGCTGCAGGCCGGGGGATTCTGATTGCGGATACCAAGTTTGAATTCGGATTGACCCCCGACGGGAAGCTGATTCTGATCGACGAGATCCTGACGCCCGACAGCAGCCGATTCTGGCCGGCGGAGGGGTATGAGGCGGGTCGGGATCAGCCGAGCTTTGACAAACAGTTCATGCGGAATTGGCTTGAAGCGCAGCCGTGGGACAAGAATCCGCCCGCGCCCAGGTTGCCGGATGATGTGGTCGAGGGAACCCGGTCCCGCTATGCAGAGGCTTTTCTGCGATTGACGGGTCAGGCGATGTCGTGACGCGGTTGCTTACTCGATGGATTCGAGGATGCGTGCGTGGCTTTGGATCCGCCACTCGGGGGCTGATCCGTCGAGGACATCGGGGAAGAATGCATCGATGCGATCCCGATCGACCTGCCAGAGACCAAAGAGTTTCACGCCGGGCGTGTCGATGATTTCGGCAGACAGAGTTGGGAGTGGGAAGATGCGCGCGCTCGTGGTGGTGTGCTTGCCCTTGTGGTGGACGTGTGAGATGTCGCCGGTGCGCAGGTCGAGTTCGGGGCTGATGCCGTTGGCGATGGAGCTTTTGCCGACGCCGGAATGTCCCGCGAGGACAGTCGATCGATCGCGAAGCTTTTCTCGAAGCTGATCGAGTCCGAGTGATTGGGTGACACTGGTGCGGACGGATTCGATGCCGAGACGAGCGTAGTGGGCGAGCTTTTCTTCGAGGTCGATTGCATCGGGGGAATCGGGCACGATCAAATCGATTTTGTTGAGGCAGAGCACTGGGGCGAGCCCCCCGGTGCGGGCAGCGAGGATCATGCGGTCGATGAGTCCCCATTTGACGCGCGGTTCCACGATGGCGGCGACGATAAGCATCTGCTCTGCGTTGGCGACGATGGGCCACGCTTCGCGTGCCTTGAAACTGTCGGCGCGGCAAAGGATGGTCTTGCGATCCAGAACAGACTCGACGCGGGCCTGCGGCGCACCCGGTTCGGGCGACTCGCTTGGCGCATAGCGAACGATGTCGCCGACGATGACACGCGTTGTGCTCGTGCGCTGAACCGTCTTGGGAACGACGGCCAGCAATGGCGCAACGGTTGCTGCTGAGGCGCGAACTGCGGGAGCATCGCTGGTGGATGGATCGGCCGTGGAGGCGACCTGAGGCTGCAGCGTGCAGTAAAGCCCGTGCACCTCGATGACGCGACCGATGGGCAGCTTCTCGAGTTCATCCGTACGATCGGCCTGACGGCGATCGTGGGTGCGTTGGGTCTTGAACTGTTGATTGAATTTGCTGCGTCGGCCGAAGCGCTCGATGCCTTCGGCGCGATCGTGATCGAGCTGGCCGGACAGATAGTCGGCGGTCAGGTCCTTGGCGAGGTTGGGGCGTTTGCCGCGTTTCAACAGAGTATGATGGTACGACTTCGTGCGGCGTTGGTCACGTTGATCTGTCGACGGGTCGCGATCGTGGGCGATGCAATGCCAGAAGCATCAACGCGGCGACGAAAATGCCAACATACACCATGAGATAGCGCATCGAGCCGGGTCTGGACGACGGGTCAAAGCGATCGTGGAAGATCGCGGATGCGATGAGGATGGTGATGACGATCGGGATGCCCGCTCGGGCGAGCGTAAGCGTCGGACGGCGAGTTGGTGCGATGCCAGCAATCAGGCCAGCAAGGCCGACTGCGAGGTAGAGGAAGCCGAAGACTCGAATCGCAAGGACCGAGACTTGCTCGGGATAGGCAGCACGCGGATTGGTATAGCTGGACGGATTCGTCACAAGCAATTTGATGCCCAGATAAAGCGAAAGAGCGACGAACGAGAGCACGCCAAGCCGCATCCAGAGCGGCATGGTCTGATCGGCGGGCGAGGAGGTCGGTGAAGGCGTCGCAGATGCGTCGGATGACTGAACAACGTCGCAGGACTCGGGCGATTTGGATGCAGTGGATCGTCGGAGGCGCAGAACATCAGAAAGACCGACGACGGCGGCGATGACCTGCAACGATACGACGATGATGAAGGGCCAGGCGAGAGGGCGGGCGGTGTCGAGCTTGTTGGAGTGGATGAGTAGATGAATCGCGAGCAGAGACCAGAATGTCCAGAGCAGGACGCAAACCGGAGCAAGCGACTTGAACGACGAGATCGGCCCGATCGCGCGTGAAGAAGTGCGGCGATGTCGATGAAGTTCCCATCCAAAGGCAGCGAGTCCGATCCACCATGCCCCCCAAGTGGCGGCGGTGAGTGGGCCGAGTTCGAGCGGGAGGCGCGTGCGCGCTGCATCAAATCCCAAGAGCATCACGAGTCCGAGCGCGACCGATCCGAGCAGCGCGACAGCATGCACGGATCGAAAGAGTCTGGAAGGAAAGGACTGCTCGAAGGACATGACAGATCGACAGCGTACCGCCGAATCGCGCGAATGACACCGTGACGTCGAACCGGAGATCGAGCTGTCCATTCTGATGAGCATCGACGTGTGTCATGGATCGATCGTGTGCGGGCGCATGAGTGGACGAGTGGGTGATTGCCTGAATCGATGGAGTCAGAAAAGATCACGCCCCAGCGGATGCCGGGGCGTGAGCGATTGGAGTCCTCGTTGGGATGTTGTTGTCGATGAATCGGACGAAGCGAATCGCCCGCTCAGACGATTACACGGGTCACTTCTTGTCGACAACTTCGGCGTCGATAACTTCGTCTCCGCCTTTGGAGCCGCCCTGAGTGCCGCGGTCGGATTGGGCCTCGGGGGGCGGTGTTGCGCCGGGGGCGTTTTTGTAGATGTGCTCGCCGAGCTTGTAGCTGGCTTGCTGGAGCGTTGCGAGGCTCTTCTTGATGACCTCAGCATCGTCGCCTTTGAGGGCTTCCTTGAGATTACCGAGGGCCGACTCGATTTCAGAGCGGACTTCGCCGGGCACTTTGTCGCCATACTCGGAGAGGGTTTTCTCGGTCGAGTAGACGAGGCTGTCGCCCTGGTTTTTGGTGTCGATGAGTTCGCGTCGGGCCTTGTCGTCGGCTTCGTGGGCCTCGGCGTCGCGCTTCATCTTTTCGATTTCATCCTTGTTAAGTCCGCCGGAGTTCTGGACGGTGATGTTGGCCTCCTTGCCGGTGCCCTTGTCTTTGGCGCTGACAGCGAGGATGCCGTTGACGTCGATCTTGAAGGTGACTTCGATTTGCGGCACGCCGCGCGGCGCGGGGGGAAGTCCGTCGAGATTGAACTGACCGAGCAGTCGGTTGTCTTTCGCGAACTGACGCTCGCCCTGCAGCACGTTGATGGTGACCGACGGTTGATTGTCCGCGGCGGTGGAGAAGACTTCCTTCTTCTCTGTCGGGATGGTGGTGTTGCGCGGGATGAGAACGGTCATCACGCCGCCGAGCGTTTCCACGCCGAGCGAGAGGGGTGTGGCGTCGAGAACGAGGATGTCCTTGACGTCGCCCTTGGCGATTCCGCCCTGGATGGCTGCACCGATAGCGACGACCTCGTCGGGATTCACGCTGCGATTGGGTTCTTTTCCGCCGAAGAGGTCTTTGACGAGCTTTCCGACCATCGGCACACGTGTGCTTCCTCCGACGAGGACGACTTCATCGACCTCGCTGGGCTTGAGCTTGGCGTCGCGCAGTGCGTCGAGCACGGGCTGGCGGCACTTCTCGACCAGCGGGCCGATGAGCTGCTCGAGCTTGGCACGCGTGAGTGAGAGTGTGAGGTGCTTGGGCCCGTTTTGATCGGCGGTGATGAAGGGGAGATTGATGCTCGTCTCCATCTGGCTGGAAAGTTCCTTCTTCGCCTTCTCGGCGGCCTCTTTCAGGCGCTGCAGCGCCATCGCGTCCTTGCGGAGATCTATGCCTTCTTGCTTCTTGAATTCGTCGGCGATGAAGTTGATGACGACCTCATCGAAATCGTCACCTCCGAGATGCGTGTCGCCCGCGATGCTGAGCACCTTAAAGAGTGAGCCCTCGGCGTCGGACTCGACGTCGAGAATGGAAACGTCGAACGTACCGCCGCCCAAGTCGAAGACGAGGACCTTTTGGTTCTTTTGCTTGTCGAGGCCGTACGCGAGCGCGGCGGCGGTGGGCTCGGGGAGCACGCGCAGGACCTTGAGCCCTGCAATCTCGCCCGCGTCTTTGGTCGCCTTCCGCTGCGCGTCGTTGAAGTAAGCGGGCACGGTGATGATCGCCTCCGTGACGGCTTCACCGAGGTAATCCTCAGCCGTCTTTTTGAGGTCCATCAGAACGCGCGCCGAGACTTCCTCGGGCGTGTACTCCTTGCCGCGAACTTTGACCTTCACATAGTCGTTGTGTCCGCCGGTGATTTCGTAAGGGACCATCTTCTCTTCGCTCTCGACTTCGTTGTGACGACGTCCCATGAAGCGCTTGATCGAGAAGACGGTGTTCTTCGGATTCGTGACCTGCTGGTTCTTGGCGTTCTGACCGACGACGATCTCGCCGTTCTCGCGAAAGCCGACCACCGACGGCGTGATGCGCGAGCCGGCGGAGTTAATGAGGACTTTGGGTTGATCGCCTTCCATGACGGAGACGACGGAGTTGGTGGTTCCCAAGTCGATGCCAATGATCTTGCCCATGAAAATGCTCCTAAAGTGTGGGCCTTGGTCTTGACCTTAGCCACCCGCGCAAATGTGCGGGCAAATTGATGTGAAACAAAGCCCGTACCACGAATCTCATCGGCTTTGCGGTTCGGAAGTCTTGGTTTTTTCCGGGTTTGCGGTCCGATGCCCGAACGGCGACTTCCGACCGGGCCTGCCGGGGTGGCAGGTCGGGAAGGGGATACTGAGCTTTGCAGTGGGTCGATTTGGGTTGGACCCGGCTTGACGGGACGCTTTGATGCTGAGTCGGGGAGGATAATGAAGCAAAGAAGAACCGCCTCGCGAGTGAGGCGGCTACACGGGGTGGGATGATTGAACTGACAGCGCGATCCTCGTCGGGCGTTCTTCAGATGCCCGCGGCCTTGCGGAAGGTGTCGACGAGGTCGGTCTTTTCCCATGTGAAGGTCTCGTACGACTCTTTGCCGATCTTGACCTTGCCCGGCTTGCGACCGAAGTGGCCGTGCGCAGCGGTGGGGCGGAAAATGGGGGCGAGGAGCTTCAGATGGTTGATGATGCCGCGCGGGGTGAGCGGCACGTGCTTGGTGACGATGTCGCTGATCTTCTGCTCGGGGATTTTCGCGCTGCCGAAGGTGTCCACAAAAACGCTGACCGGATGCGCGATGCCGATGGCGTAGGCGAGTTGGACCTCGCACTCGTCAGCCAGACCGGCGGCGACGATGTTCTTGGCGATATAGCGCGCCATGTAGGCTGCGGAACGATCGACCTTCGTCGGATCCTTGCCACTGAACGCGCCGCCCCCGTGACGACCGCGCCCGCCGTAGGTATCGACGATGATCTTGCGACCGGTCAGACCGGTGTCGCCGTGCGGTCCGCCGATGACAAAGCGTCCGGTGGGGTTGATGTGAAAAATGATGCCGTCGTGGAAATACTTTGCCGGGATGACGGGCTTGATGATCTTTTCGATCATCTCCTTTTTGGCATCCTCGCTGACGACGTCGCCCTTGAGAATGTCGGTGGAGTGTTGCGTGGAGAGAACGACGGTCTGGACACGCGTGGGCTTGCCGTCTTCGTATTCAACGGTGACTTGCGACTTGGCGTCGGGTCGAAGGTATTTGAGCGAGCCGTCATCGCGCAGCTTGGCTTGGCGTTCGACGATGCGGTGTGCGAGCCAAATGGGAAGGGGCATGAGGTCGTCGGTTTCACGGCAGGCAAAGCCGAACATCATGCCCTGGTCGCCGGCACCTTCTTCTTTGGCGGCCTTCTTGGAGCCCTTGTCGCGCGCGTTATCGACGCCGCGAGCGATGTCGGCGGATTGTGCGTGGATCGCGTTGAGCACGCCGCAGGAATCGAAGCTGAATCCGATGTCCTGATGGTGATAACCGATCGACTTGATGGTGGAACGAACGATGTCATCCACCTGAACATAAATGTTGGTCTTGACCTCACCGGCGACCACGACCTGGCCGGTGGTGCAGAGCGTCTCGCAGGCAACGCGCGTCCCGCGGATGTCGTTGCCGGCAGCGATCTCCTCGGCGAAGATCGCGTCGAGAACAGCATCGGAAATCTGGTCGCTCACCTTGTCGGGATGACCCATGCTCACGGATTCGCTTGTGAAGAGATGCTTACGCTTGTTGGCCACGGCGGATGCTCCGGTTGATGACTGCTGACTCAAAGTTCTCAAAAGGTCGCTCTGCATTCATCCATCTATCCGGTTGGACGGATGGATCAGCGATCTATCGAAAAGCTAGACGATAAGCCTCGGTCCTGCAAATCTGTTGTGGGGCAGGGCTGGGTGCTTTGGGGAGGGGCCGTGTCGGTTATGCTCTCTGGCGGGCATGATCCGACTTGAGCACATGACGTTCTGGCAGCTCGCGGGTCTGTGGGCGATTCTGGCATTACCCGTGGTGCTGCTGGGGCTCAGGTCGCTGGCGGGGCTCGGGCCTGTCAGGCGATGGGTGGCGCTCTCCGTCAGGCTGCTGCTGATTCTTTTCCTGCTCTTCATTCTCGCGGGAGTGCGATGGGAGCGGACGAACGAAGATGTTGAAGTGATCGTGGTGAAGGACGTTTCGGAGTCGACGCGGCTCTTCACCGCCTTGCCTGCCGAGACGCTCGGGGATTCGGTCGACTTGTGGCTGTCAAATGTGATCGAACAGGATCAGCAGAAGCGGCGCGCGGATCGAGTGGGCATGATCAGTTTCGATGGCCGCGCATACGTCGATGCGATCCCGTCTGAACAGCTGATCCCGACCGCACGCGCACTTCGCGAAGGGGGCGAAGGGACCAACGTGGCCGCCGCGCTGCAATTGGCGCTGGCGACCACAAGTCGCGAAGCACGCAGCCGGATCGTGTTGATCTGGGACGGCAACAGCACCGAAGGTGATCTCGCCCGCGCACTTGATCTTGCACGAAGCGCCGGTGTGCCCGTCGATGTCATGCCGCTGGATTACGAAGCGAAAAACGAGATCGTCGTCGAACGATTTATCGCTCCAAGCTGGCGGAAAGAAAATGAGCCTTTCACGATCGAAGTGATTCTGCGATCGACCAATGTTGTCCCAGTGGCGGGCGACCTGAGCGTGCTGCATCAGAATGTGCCGATGGATCTCGATGCGGATCAGGCGGGCGTGCAGCCGCAGCGACGGGTGACGCTTTCGCCGGGCCGGAACGTGGTGCGTGTGCCGGTGCCGGCGCTTGCAGAGGCTGGCGTCCATCAGTTCAAGGCGATCTTTGAGCCGCTCGTTGCGACAGGCGCATCGACGACGAATTCAGCATCGGGATCTACGACGGGATCGCGACGACCCGGTGCTGGCACGGGATCTGGTGCTGCTGGCGATACGTTGCTCGCCAACAATACCGCCAGCGCATTTACGTTCGTGCGCGGGCGTGGGCGTGTTCTGTATGTCGATAGCGAATCGGGTCGTCGATCGCGATTTCTCATCGAAGCACTCAAACGCGAGGGCATTGTTGTCGATGAAACGCGGCTGAGCGTTGATCAGTTTCCGACATCGCTCGCCCAGCTTCAGGATTATGAAGCGATCATTCTGCACAACATTCCGCGCGGGCAGGGCGGACTCTCGGACGAGCAGGGGAAGATGGTCGCGGGCTATGTGCACGACATGGGCGGCGGCCTCGTCATGATCGGCGGCGAAGAGACCTTCGGCGCGGGCGGCTGGCAAAACAGTCGGCTTGAGGAGGTGCTGCCGGTCCTGATGGAAATTCCCGCCGAACGACAGATTCCCAAAGGCGCGCTCGCCTTGATCATGCACTCGACCGAAATGCCCAACGGAAACTACTGGGGCATCCAATGTGGCATCAAAGCCATCGAAACACTCAGCCCCAAAGACGAAGTCGGCGTGCTGAGCTTTACCTGGCGCGGCGGAGGCGGGGGCACGCAATGGGACTATCCGCTCTCGGAAAAGGGCGACGGCAGCCGTGCAATCGCAGGCCTGAAAAACATGGAACTCGGCGATATGCCCGATTTTGACGATGCCATGCGCGTCGCTCTCGGAGAACCGGGCAAGTACGGACTTCTCGATTCCGACGCTCGCAACAAACACATGATCATCATCTCCGACGGCGATCCGACACCGCCCGCGCCCGAGGTATTGCAAAAGTACATCGACAACAACATCAGCATCACCACCGTCGCGGTCTATCCACACGGCATGACCGAACAAACCACCATGCAACGCCTCGCCGATCAGACCGGCGGACGCATGTACGGACCGATCGAGAGCAACCCGAGCCAACTCCCACAAATCTTCACCAAAGAGGCCGCCGTCGTCAGGCGATCGCTCATCGTCGAAGATCGCGAAGGCATTCCGGTCCAGCCGACCGATCAGCCGAGCGACCTGACCGTTGGCATCGATCTCTCTCGCCTGCCTCCGGTCTTTGGCATGGTGCTGACACGTGCCAAACCCGTGCCCGAGGTCGTCGTCCCCCTTGTCGCAGGCGAACGATCCGATCCGCTCTTTGCACACTGGCAAAGCGGGCTTGGCAAAAGCGCGATCTTTGCCAGCGATGCGTGGAATCGATGGGCCGCCAACTGGGTGGGATCGGACGCGTTCGGAAAATTCTGGGCGCAGGTCATTCGAGGCGTGTCGAGGCCGGGCGAGAGCGGTGACCTCGACGTACGGATCGACACCGAAGGCGAACGCGGACGCATCGTCGTCGAAGCAGTCGGCACGGACAGCCGCTTCCGCAACTTCATGACCATTCGCGGAAGTGTCGTCGGGCCTGATCTGGTCCCACGCGAAGTGAAACTCACGCAAACACAGCCGGGCGTCTACGAGGCAGAATTCGAAGCCAAGCAGTCGGGCAACTATGTCGTAGGGCTCGTGCACACCGCGCCAGACGGATCGAACGGCGTGGTGCGAAGCGGAACCGTCGTCAATGCGTCACCCGAACTTCGGCAACTCAGAAGCGATCGATTCGCAATCAACGAAGTCATCGAACGCACCGGCGGACGCTTGCTCTCGCCGTTCGATCCGACTGCGAGTCTGTTCACGCGCGACGGGCTGAGCGTGTCGCGCAGTCCGCGTGAAGTATGGGATGTGTTGCTTCCGATCCTGATCACGCTGCTGCTTCTGGACATCGCGATCCGCCGCATCGCCTGGGACTGGCGCGCCACACGCGCGGCCGCAGAGCGGGCAGCGACCGAACTCAAAGGCATCGCGAGCGGCCCGCGCGTCGAATCAACCGGATCGGTCGATGCACTGCGCGATGTACGCAATCGACGAGCGACCGGCACGCATGTACCGCCCGATCGGAGCATGAATCAGACCCCATCGACTGGCCCGCAGTCGTCGAGAAAATTCGACGCCGGCGCGGGCGTGAGCGGCGACACGACCGACCTGCTCGGCGGGGCGTCGGGCGGAAAGCCCGCTGCCGATGCGAGCCAGTCAACCACCGCCGAACCTCGTCGCGAAGGCGCTTCCACCGACGGCATCGGTGGACTCATGGAGGCCAAACGCCGCGCTCAACAAAAGATCCGCGAACGCGAGGAAGGCAAGTGAGCCGACAGGCAGGTGTTTCATTCGACCCACTGCTGTCCGATTCAACTCTGTGCTAGATTCGATCCCGAAAGAGCAAGCTTATGACGCAACCCCATCCGACTGCCGTTGATCCACAGCTACAGGCCCAGATTCAGGCGTTGTGCGACGCGTTTCGCCGCGACTATCGCGCGGTGCAGGCGGAGATCGGCAAGGCGATCGTCGGGCACGGGCCCATCGTCGATGGCGTCTTGACGTGCCTTTTTGTCGGGGGGCATGCGCTGCTTGAAGGCGTGCCGGGCCTCGGAAAGACGGCACTCATCCGCGCGCTTTCTGATGCGCTGCATCTGCACTTTGGCCGCATCCAGTTCACCCCCGATCTCATGCCCGCTGACGTGATCGGTACCAACGTCATCCAGGAAGACGAACACGGCAGACGTCAGTTCAAGTTCATGCCCGGGCCGATCTTTGCACAGATCGTGCTCGCCGACGAAATCAACCGTGCCACGCCCAAGACCCAGTCAGCGCTGCTCGAAGCAATGCAAGAGCGACAAGTGACCGCCGGCGGGGAGATTCGCCCGCTGACCCCGCCATTCTTCGTGATGGCAACCCAGAATCCGCTCGAACAAGAAGGAACGTATCCGCTGCCTGAAGCACAACTCGACCGTTTTCTCTTCAAACTCAATCTGACGTATTCCAATCGCGCCGAATTGGCCGAAATCCTCGAACGAACAACGACGGGCAAACAGCCTAAGATCGAGTCCGTCCTCGACGCCGAACGGATCATCGCGCATCAAAAACTCGTGCGCCGATTGGCCATCGCGCCGCATGTGCGCGACTATCTGATTCGATGCGTACTTGCGACGCATCCGGGCGGAGAGTTTGCGACGTCGGATGTGAACAAATTCGTCCGCGTGGGTGCGAGTCCGCGCGCGGCACAGGCGATCGAACTTGCCGCCAAGGTACGCGCTCTGCTCGATGGTCGATACCATGTGGCCGTGCAGGATATCAAGGACGTCGTGCTGCCCGCCATGCGTCACCGCATTCTGATGAACTTCGAGGCCGAGGCCGAAGGCGTCTCCCCCGACGCGATCCTGAAAAAGGTGCTCGAAGAAACGCCAACGAATCTCGCCCTCACGCCCGCGTAATTCGATTCGCCTCAGCATCTTGAAAGGCCAATCGAAGCTCGCTTCTGCGTTGTCCCGATCCTCATCGCCGACACAGATGTCATGCGCGGTACAGATGGACGACGGGCGAGGATGGATGGTCGGGCTCGATGAACAAACGGTCTGACGCCAGGCGCATCGGCGGGTAGTCTCGCCTGTATCGGGAGGTTGGTGATGCGCACAGAAAGACATTCTGCGAGGCTAAGACATTCGATGGGCAAGCGGCCACGCGTCGCGTTTGCGATACGGCTGACTGCCTCCGCGCTGATCGGATTTCTCGCGACGTCCACATCGGCGCAGGTGTTCTATGAAGCGCCGCGATCACAGTGGGGCGGGGCCGATGCGTATTACTACGGCGGGGATGATCCGCTGGTGCATCGCTTTGCGCGTGGAGCGTCGGATGCATCAGGGACGTTCGGGCGCGTGAACGGGTACGCGTGGGTCAGCGCCAGGCGGACGGTCTCCGGGCAGCGGCTGCGCGTGTTTGTGGATGATCTCGGATTTCTTAACGCCGCCGATTTCGGCGCGACGCCCGACACAGCTCACAACGATCGCATGGCGCGAATGTCAACCTACTTTCGCAAAGCAGACCTGCTGGAACAGGCGATCGAACGCGATGGCGCGCTGCACGTTCCCGCCCATCCGGTAAGAGCACTCGATATTCCGCGTCCGGGAACGATCATCATTCGTCCGTCCCGATCGCCTTATCGCACACACGGTGAATATCCGCCGGTGCAACTTCGAGGACCGGTCTATCGATTTCCTCGCGAGCTGCTCGACCGACCCCTGCCCGACAGGCCGCTGCCTGAAACGCGCGAGTCGATGCAACCCAAGTCGACTCAGGCGAAGATCGAAATCAGAACACCCGACGCGACCGATCAGACGATCAAGACCAACGGTCTTACAACAGAAGTCGCCAGCCGAGTGTGACCTGCAGACCGCGGTTGGGGCGATCGTTGACCTTTTGCTGGATTACTCCGCCGACGCTGAACTCAATTGCCCAGTCGCGTGCTTCATACAAAAGGCCGGGCATCAAGATGGTTTCGATGTCGCCGTTGGTTTCGTAAAGCGTGTCGAGTTCGAGCTGGAAATAGAGCGAGCCGTGGGTGGTCGCTTCGTAGACGTCCGGGCTGATGCGGTACATCGCCGACGCGCCGAGTCGCAACGCGTCGGCGGGCCCGTCACCGTAACGCATGTTGAAATCGTCTCCGCCGTTATTGTTTTTATAGATCATCGACACGTTCGCGCCCCAGCGTCCGTGGATGACATTAAAGGCGACGCCGAGGAACGGATCGACGCTGTGGCTCGAATTGTCTTGATGTCCGCTGGGCACCTCGAGTCCGCCGATGATGGCCAATCGCATCGAGTCTGTCGGGCCGGAGTTGTGCGACCAGATTTGCCATTTGACGCCGAGCGCGATGTCGGCGAGGCCCACTTCGGCGTTGTATTGCGGGCCGTCGTTGCTCGGGCCGGTGGGCAGATGCGCGGGAGCGAGAAGTGGTTCGGGATTGGTTGCTTCCTCCATGTACATCACGGGGATATCTACGTAGCCGTGCACGCCTCGCGAGATTCCGAAATTGATCGACGTGTTCATCCAAAGCATGTGGATGTCACGATGCGCCGGCGAAGGGTCAATGCCGAGGGCTTCGTACGTGAATCGTTGACGGATGTAGATGTTCCCGGGTGCGGTGAGAATGGCAGCGGGGACGTGCGTGGCCTCCTGCGCGCGGGCCTCCGACGAAAAAGAATCCATCGCTCCCAGAACGGCGAAGAGTGTGAGAACGCAAGCGTTCCTCGATGAATCACTACGTTCGAGCGATCGATTCGATTGAAGCGACGTCGGTCGAACGTGCCGGTTTCGCCTTCGTGCTTGAGAAAGCATCCGCTTAGGGTAGCTCAATCGCCCGGAGGGTAAAGCCTGCGTTCTTGACCGCGCGTGCGATATCTGTCGAACGAATGGGCCGAGCGGGGTCGAGAAGCAGGTTCACTCCGCCGCTCGAAAGATCAATCGACGCCGATCGCACTCCCGGGATCGACGTCAACGCCTTTTCGACGTTGGTAGCGCAAAGCGGACAACTCAGGCCAAACACCGTCAGCTTAGCGCGATCAGATTCGATGAACTCGGGGTACGAATCGACCGGTGCTGCAGATGGTTGCGACGATTCGTTCGAGGTCGCAGCACAACCTGAAATCGACGAAACGAACACGACCACACCCACGAGCGCGGTGATGGAGAGCGTGCGATGTCGTACACGAAGTCTGGGATGCGATGTTTTGGATCCAGGCGTTGTCATGGTGCATCGATGGCCTGTTGCGACGGCCGACTGTCGCAGTGTGCTTCAGGCCGCGCACGTTGAGATCAGCGACTTCGAGAAACTCGAACGCGTTAGCTGCGTTCACGTCAAGCAGGTTCGGCGGTCATCAAAAGCTGCTCCGCCGGCCGGATGAGCTCTCGGCCCTTGAGGATGCGTGCCTCGGTCACTTTTCGCTTCACGAAAGTAAAGCGAACCCACGGACGGGGCATCGCCGGACCGGTCTCAAACAGCAACTCGTAATCTCCAGGATCGACTTCGATCACCTCACCCTTAAAGACGCTGGCGATTTCCACTTCGCCGGTCTTGGTGTGAAATGGAACCGCGACCGCGAAAACGGTCTCCTTCTTCAATTCAAGATCGTCGGCTTCCTGCACGAAAATCTTTGCCATCCCAGCACGCAGCGTGGTCAGGAAGCTGACGCTCCGATTGCGCCAAATAAAGCCCTGATTGAAATGCGCCTCGGTCCAGTTGTTGAACGGCATCTCAAGTGACGTGTCAAAGACCGCCACCTGCGCACAACTGATTTCCAGCATAAAGTCGATCATGCGCGGCTCCGCGACGTATCAAAAGAATCCTCCGCCCCGCACACTCTTTAACGACCGCGACAAACATAAACGACAGGCCGTCATCCTGCCAACTCCATCGATTCTCAGAACCGAGAAGACGTGCCGCCCGCATTTATGGGACGTTAACTTGCGCGAATTAGGCCGATTTTTTGCGTTCGGAGATGGTTTGACCATCGCAAAGACGCCCTGAACCCCTGTCACTTTCGATCCCCGAACGTGCCTGCACGACGCCCACCCGAGCGGTGGCCGCCGGTCGCGTTGCTGATCGGCTCGATCGTCACAAAGGCCGACTCGTCCGACCTGCGTACGGTCTTCATCACCTCCCCGAGCTTCCGCCGTGCAGTGACGATGAACAAGATTTCCACCTCGCCGTCGCGCCCTTCCCCGCGAATGCTGGTCACGCCGAAATTCTTGTCGCGCAGCGACGCAGCGATCGCATCCGAAGCCGATCGGCTGATCACCCGCACCAGCGACGTGCCGCTGGCGATCAATCGCTCAACGCTCACGCCAATCAATGTCCCCGCACTAAACCCCATCGCATAGCCCACCATCTTGATCAAATCCTGCTGACCTGACGTCAACACGCGACTGACCGCAAAGATCCACACCCCCGATTCGACCAAACCCAGTATCGCCGAAATGAATCGCTTGCCCTGAACGCTGTACATGACGCGTAGCGTCCCGAGTGAGACGTCCACCAGTCGAGCTGCAAAAATCAGGGCCGCTCCGGTCAGCGATGCAAGTGTTGCTTCGTCGATCATCCACGCGAAGATATCGCAACCAACCCATACTGGAGAAATCCATGACCCGAACGTCCGTCTGCTCGATCAAGCCAACCGCATCCAGTCATCGATCAACCTCTCACAGGTACCGGTTCTTCTCCATGCTCGGAGGCATCGGTCTGCTGGTCGGGGCGGCCGTGACATCGGCATTCGCCCAGGCCCAACCCCCAGCCCGGGCAGAGCCTGCGAGCCCGATCGAGTTTCAATCTGCGCTCGCGACCGCAAAGCCGGGTGAGGTGATCCGCACGACATTCGATTCGATCTCCGACGTCGAGCGCATTCCACTTTCCATCAAGTCTGATCCCGACGCGCCGCTGCTCGTCTTCTCTGACAAACCTGAATACTTCCGGACGGGCAACGGCATCGCGATGCGCGAGCGTGTGTCGGCGGGACGGGTGCGGTTCTATGCCTACCACGTGCCGGTGCCGATCGATGGGTCCAAGCGCGTCATCGCGATCGCGAGAAACGAAGGCGATTCACCTGTCACGCTACGCGAAACGCGGGCAGCAAGACCAAAGATGGGCGGGGATTATCACCGCATTGCTCGCGAGGGCATGATTGCGATGTTCAATCCACCGCTTGATGAGCCGGTCAGCCGTGTCATTGCGCCCGGGTCGCTTGTGGTGATTGCAGATTCAGGCGAGGTCGATCGACGCGATCTTCTGCTGCACGCGCTGGTCGAGTTCTCCATCGACGGACCACTCGTGTTGGAGACCGCACAGGTCGACGGGGCCGTCGATGTTGCGGATGTCGCGCGCGTGCAGGAAGCGATGGCAGGACTTGAGCTTTTGCCACAGATCTTGCCAGGACAACGCGCGAGCGGTGCCGGACGTGGACAGTTCAAGGACAACACCTTTGACGTCGCGCCACGTGACGAAGCGATCTACGACACCGCCATGGGCGTACGTCAGATTGTCGTGGCCGACGGACAGGATGACCCGTGGCTCAGCGGAATCGATTCGATCACCGGAGAGCCGACGATCAACAAGGGTAACTACGGCGCGGTCTATCGGATTCGCGTGCCCTATACGAGTTCGAATGGCAAGCGACTGGCGGTGTTGATGGTGACTGCACGCACCGACAACCAGTGGTGTCGCGCTGCGACGGCGGTGGTCAGGGTCAATGACGGGCTGCATGCCGGCGGAGTGATCGAGTTGCCGCGCGACGCGGTACGCTTCTATCAGATTCCCGAAGCGGTCGTCGTGCAGACCTACGACGCGACCAAGCCGGACGAGAAAGGCACGATCGAGATCGATTACACCCCGCCCGGAGCGTGCTGCCTGCCGACGCCGATCCTGCTCGTGCCGATCGATTGAAGCTTCTTTGCGTCGTGAAATCAGCCCCATCGCAAATGTCCACCTTTGAGCGAGGCCTGCGTTGACCATCGATGCGCCGCTGCTGCTGGGATTCAGTCTGATCGCTGCGATTGCGCTCTCGATTCGGCTGCGACGCTCCGTGGAACTAAGGGCGGACGGAAGGGCGGGCGGACGAGCGGGCTATTGGGTCGTCGCTGCCATCATCTGTGCCGGGATGTCGATGGCAGGTCTGTCGATGTCGTGGGACCGCACGCCGCGCGTTGCACTGCTCATCGACGTCTCGCCGAGCGTGCGCGGTGCACGTTGGATGGATGAGACGCAGCTCGAACAGGCAACGCGTCGATGGCTGGGTGATGCGAATGTCCGTCGATTCTCCTTTGCATCGCGCGGCGATATGCATGAGCTTTTGCCCGGCGAGACGATCGAAGAACGACCGGCGAGTCAGACGCACCTGGATGTCGCGGGCTGGCTTGCAGAGCAGGACGTTCGGGATCGGCCGGATGTGCTGTTGGTGCTCAGCGACGGAAGATTCGACACGGATGCTGCCCTGCTCGGACATGGTGTTCGGTTGATCCCGATTGCGGATCCGCAGCTCGAATCACCGGGTGATGCGCGTGTCGCGCAGGCGACGTCCGAACGTGGCGTGGTCGAAATTGCGGTCGATGGGCCGATGCATGCGGAGGTTGGCGAGTCGAAACTGATCTGGCATGACGGTCTGGAGGTCCCGGTTCGAGGCGGTCGATCTGTCTTGCGGCGAGAACTCGGGGCCGGTGTGCGATGGTCGGCAAGCCTCTCGCATCCTGATGCCTGGCCGGAAAACAACGTGGCCGGCGGATTCACCGAGGCGACCGAGCGGGTGCGATGGTGGGTCGGCGCGGTCGAATCGCCAGAGGGATTTCTGCGCGTAGAGCCAGCTCGATTGCGTGAGCTTGCTGCGCGTGATGACGTTGTGGCTGTTGGGCTTGAAGGTGTTGAGGTCGATGATCGATCGATCGGGGAATCGGTCAAGCGGTTCGTCGAGTCGGGCGGAACGCTGGTGTTGAGCAGCGCCGATGCAGGCGACTGGTCCGGGCCGAGTCGTGGGGCGATGATCGAGTCGATGAGTCCGTTGTCATGGAGTCCTCCCCAAGATAAGCGGGAGTGGGTGATCCTGGTCGATGCGAGCGGGTCGATGTCGCGGGCGATCGGCAACGGGGCGACGCGGATGGAGCGCGCGATCGATGCGATGCGGGAATCGGTGTCGGCGATTGCTGCGGATGAGCCGGTGAGTTTGTATCGATTTTCAAGATCGATTGAATTGATGGGGCGATGGGAGCGGGCGGAACTGGCGCGCGAAGCGATGTCGCGCGGGCCGGAGGCGTGGTGGCTCGGCGCGAGTGGGCCGACCAATCTTTCGAGTGCCTTGCTCGCGATGACGAGCGAGCCGCTTGATCAATCGACGGAACTGCTTGTCATCACCGACGGCGATGCGACGCTGGATGCTTTCGCACAAGACGAGAGCGGTGCCTGGATCGAGCGATTCAAGGCCGCGCGTGTGAGGTGCTCGATGCTCGCATTGGGTGAGCCTTCGCCTTCGCTTGCTAAGTTAATGGACGCGCTCGACGTCAGTGCGCGCGGCAGTGACGAGCTTCCAGAGGCGTGGGCGTCGACGGCCCGGGATATGGTGCGGGCGCGAACCAGCATCGAGCAAGAGCGCCAGGCCGTTGTGATGCGCTTCGAGGGCAGACTTTCAACGGTTCCGCCGCGCAGTGTGCGGCGATGGCATCGGGCGTGGCTGCGCGGGACAGCGACGGCGTTGTCACGTGCGATCGAAACGCAGGATCTACCCACAGTCGTCGATCGGTCAGATGTTGGTGTTCGGTCCGAAGACGAAGATCGTCCTGATGACGAAGATCGTCCTGATGACGAAGATCGTCCTGATGACGAAGATCGTCCCGAAGACGAAGATCGCGTGATGATGGCCGAGTGGCCCGTCGGACTCGGGAATGTGGTGGCGATGGCGATGCCAGAGCGGGAGTCGGGGATCGATTGGACAAGTGAGGCGTGGGCGGGCGTGAGAGTCGACATGACGCGTGAGGTGGAGTGGCTTTCGGATCGTGTGCGCGTGAATGCAAGCGACGAATCTCGCGGGCGACCACTGAGCGGGCTGGCGATGGAATGGACGGACGGTCAATCGCGTCGGGCGCTCGCGGAGGTTGCGCCCGGACGATACGAGGCGATACTCGAACCTGCGGCGGGCACGACGATCGGACGCAGCCCGGGCGACGAAGAGTTGCGCATCGTCACGGTGACGGAGGGTGATCGAGTGCTGTCGCGACGGGCGACGGGCGCGATGCTGCCGAGAGAGTTTGCGGAGATCGGACTGGATCGAGCTGCAATGGAACGACTGGCTCGCGAAAGCGGCGGATCGGTGCGCGACTGGGCGGCAGGGGCGATCAAGTTCGATCGCGTGGGTCGCTCGATTCGACTTGATCTCTGGACCGGCCTTTTGTCGATCCTGCTGGGGAGCGTGGGTGCGATCGCCATGGTCAGCAACCGGTGGGGCCGCGCGCGATGACGATTGCGGTGCGATCCCTGATCAACAAAGCAACGTGCTGGATCGCACGGGCCGGTAGCGTTCGGTCTAGGTCGCTTGCAGGATGACGAGGTTGTCGCGATGGACGGCTTCGTCGTAGCTGCGGCCGGGCAGTTCGCGGCGCACGGCGTCGGAACGTTTGCCGAGGACCAGGCGAAGTTCATCCGCGGAATAATTGGACAGACCTCGCGCGACGACTGATTGGCTGGGGTCGAGGATGTCGACGAGATCGCCTGAAGCAAAGTCGCCTTCGACACGTGTGATGCCGGCGGGCAGCAGACTCTTGTTCCGCTGCGTCAATGCGACGGCGGCACCTTTGTCGAGATGAAGCCTGCCCTTGGCACGCGCGGCGTGAATCCATCGGACGCGGCCGGTGCGTCGTGCGTGACGCGGGCAAAAGAGCGTGCCGATGTCTTCACCAGAACAAATGCGAGACAGGACATCCGATGCACGCCCGTGCGCGACAACCATCGATTCGCCTGATCCGGTGACGATGCGGGCGGCTTCGAGCTTGCTGTTCATTCCGCCGCGACCGAGCGCGCTCTTGCCGGGCATCAAATGCGTTTTGGCTTCTTCGATGGAATCGAATTGCGGAACACGCCTGCGAGAGGCATCGAGCACGCCGTCGACTACGCTCAACAAGACAAGCAGATCCGCGCCGAGCGACTGCGTGACCAGCGCGGCAAGAATGTCGTTATCGCCGAAGCTGATGCGGATCAGTTCGTCGGTGCTGATGGTGTCGTTTTCGTTGAGAATGGGAACGGCGGACAGTTCATGGAGCGCGAGGATCGTGTTTCGCAGATTCAGGAACCGACTGCGATTGTCGAAGTCTTCACGCGTCAGCAGAACCTGACCGACCTTGAGACCCAGCGGTGCAAAGGCCCGTGCCCAGCCGTCCATCAACCGCCGCTGGCCGACGGCCGCGACGGCCTGGAGCGTGGCGAGATCCTTCGGGCGATCCTTCAGCGAAAGCTCCGCGAGGCCCGCGCCGGTCGCGCCCGAGCTTACAATCGTGACACGCACCCCACGCTCCCGCAGGGCGGCCACTTGTCGGGCAATCGACTCGAGATACCCAAGATCAAGACGGTGCGCAGCATCAGATAAAACCTGTGTCCCGAGCTTCACCACAACCGACCGCGCGGCCAATAGCTTCTGACGTGGATCATTCGACGAAGATGATGACGAAGAGGCAGGCATGATGAATTCGCTCATGTTGTCACGCGCGATGCGCGTTCGATCTCCCGAGGATCGATCAATCTCGATCAGACGAAACGATCGGTGACATGGGGTTTGCGGATCAAGGCGAGAATGACCATCGGCATGGTCAGACGCGCGAGCGACGAAAGCGTTAAGCCGAAGAAATGCCGATTGCGGGCGTCGTCGTAATTGATGCCCTCGGCCGGCTGGGTGGTGGACTGGACCATCATCCGGAATTGATCGTCAAACGTGGCAACGCGATATCCCCCCTCGATGAGCGTCGCGAGGATCGCGCTGATGGCATACAACCGCGCCGCAGCAAGCCCCCAGCGACGCATCTTCAGCATACCAAACCCCGCAACGAGCGCGACCAGCGAAATCGCAACGCCGGCAAGCTGACCGATGCCCAGCAACGTGAACATCTGAGGCGTGATGTCGGGACGCGCGTATTCGGGATTGATGTTCGCTCGAATCCATTCGTCGCTGACGAGGAAGAACGTGACAAATGCGACGCCTTTGAGCAGAAATCCGAGATAGCCGATCACGAGACAGAAATACCCGATCACACTCGCCTGCCACGGGCGGGCGGGATCGCGCCAGACGGTGTGGATCGGTCGTGTCGGCGCGTCAGGAAATCGGGCATCTTCAGGGGCGGAGGATGTTGAATTGCTGGATGTCATGGCGAGTCATGGCGAATCATTGAGTGATGCAGACGGAACTCTCTCGGGCGATCACGCGCGAATCGGACAGGGAAAGATACGCAGATGCGGCCCCGGAGTCGAACGCGGCGTGTCAGGGCGGATTGGGAATCTGTAAGCATGCTCCCAAGACATTGGCACTTGCCGGGGTGATGTTTATGCTGGTTGGGCTATGGCATTGGAAGTCGGAATCGTCGGGTTGCCGAACGTGGGCAAGAGCACGTTATTCAACGCATTGACGGCGGCGGGGGCGCTTGCGGCGAATTATCCGTTCGCCACCATCGAGCCCAACGTCGGCGTGGTCGCCGTACCTGACGCTCGCCTCACCACAATCAGTCAGTTCATCAAGTCGGAGAAAATCCTCCCCGCACAACTCCGCGTCGTGGACATCGCCGGCATCGTTCGCGGTGCGTCTGCGGGCGAAGGACTGGGGAATAAGTTCCTCAGCCATATCCGAGAAGTCAGCGCGATCCTGCATGTGGTTCGATGTTTTGAAGACCCGGACGTCCAGCACGTCGATGGTGCACCCGATCCGATTCGAGATGCCGAAACCATCGATACCGAACTCGCTCTCGCAGACCTCGAAACCGTCACCAAATCGCTCGACAACGCCGAGCGCAAGGCCCGCAGCGGCGACAAGGAGGCGACAGCACGCGTCGAACTTCTGAAGAAGATCAAACCCGCACTCGAAGCCGGAACGCCAGTCCGCGCGATCGGCCTGAACGAGGAAGATGCCGAGCAGGCCAAACAGCTCGGATTGCTCACCGGCAAACGCGTGCTCTATGTGATGAACGTCGCGGAAGATGATGTCGAGGGAAATGGACCGCTGGCCATGAAGGTACGCGAGCGTGCCGACAAGGAGGGGGGCCTCGTGGTCGCGGTGTGTGCGAAGGTGGAAGCCGAATTGAGCGAGCTTCCGGAAGCTGATCGCGCGGACATGCTCGCAGGGCTGGGGCTGAAGGAACCCGCGCTCGCGACGCTGGCTCGGCAGGCGTATCGGCTGCTGGGCCTGCAGAGCTTCTTCACCGCCGGCCCGAAGGAAATCCGCGCCTGGGAGATCCCCGTCGGCACCAAAGCCCCGCAGGCAGCGGGTGTCATTCACACCGACCTGGAAAAGAGCTTCATCAAAGCGGAAATCTACACGCTCGATGATCTGGTGCAGTTCAAGACCGAGCCCGCCATCAAGGCCGCCGGCAAACTGCGGCTCGAAGGCAAAGAGTACGTCATGAAGGACGGCGACATCACGCACTTCCAAGCCGGCCTCGCAGGCCGCGGCTGATCGTCGACCAACCGACCGCCCCCGATCGCGGGAAAAACGTGGCTTGATCACTCGATCAGTGAAGCCAGAGGACTCGAATCCTCCAAGGCGTGTTGGTGTTGCCGTGGGGTTGGCGGCAAGTCAATAGGCTCGGCGCTGCCGGGCGGTGGGGATGTTGAGGAGTTTGCGGTATTTGGCAACGGTGCGGCGGGCGAGGTCGATGCCTTGACTCTTGGCGACCTCCACGATTTCGTCGTCGTTGAGCGGCTTCTGTTTGTCTTCCTCGTCGATGATCTTTCTGATCTTCTCCTGAACCGCGTTCCAGCTCATCTCCTGGCCGGAGGCGTCTGTGGTGCCCATGCTGAAGAACCGGCGAAGCGGAAAGACGCCAACGGGCGTTTGAATCCACTTCTCACTCACGGCGCGGCTGACGGTTGCGACGTGAATGCCGAGCATGTCGGCGACCTGAATCATGGGGAGGGGTCGCAGATACTCCGGTCCCTTTTCGAAGAACTCCTGTTGCTGATCGACGACGATGCGGATCACGCGGGCGATCGTGCTGGCACGTTGCTGGATCGCCTCGATCAGCCAGCGAGCGCTGCGGAGTTTGTCGGCGAGGAACTCTCGCGTGGTCTTCTCGACGCTCTTGTCTGCGAGCATGGCGCGGTAACGCTTGCGGATATAAAGATTGTCAGAAGGATCAGATCGCATACGCACGTCGTAGCGGCCGGTCTCTTCGTTGAGAAAGACTTCGGCATCGGGTGTGACGGGTGGGGCTTCGTCGATGCCGAACGCGCGGCCGGGTGCGGGATTGAGCCGACCGAGTCGACGGACGGCGCGTTTGAGCTCGTCAATGGGTCGGCCGGTCGCACGCGCGATCTGCGGGTAGCGATTCAGCTCAAGATCTTTGATGTGATCGCGAATGAGTCGCCGCTCGAGATCAAAGTCATGCCCTTCTGCATACTCTTCGTCGTCTTCAAGTGCGTCGAGCTGCAGCTTGAGACACTCAGAAAGTGATCGCGCGCCGACGCCGGAGGGATCGAGTTGCTGGACGAGTCGCAAGGCGATCTGCAGGCGATCGATCGGATTGGATGTAGACGCCGCGATGTCGGTCAGCGGTGTGCGGAGATAGCCGTCGGGTTCGATGTGATCAATGATCGCGCGTCCGGCCTGCCTCAACTCGGGCAGCGTGTCGATCAATCGCCATTGATCGATCAGATGATCCAGCAGCGAACCGGATCGGGCCGCGGAGTTGGCGATGGCGTCGAATCGCTCTTCGCCGGAGTCGGCGGATTGTCGGGGTCGATAGGCGGGGGAGTACTCCTCGTTCTCGAGATAGTCTGCAATGCGGTCGAGGCGCTGAAACTCTTCGGCGGACGGACCGTCGGCGGCCTGAGAGAGTCGGCCGTTCTCGATGGATACGTCGGTCGGTGCGACCTCGGCGCGGGAGGCGAGCGGATCGGTGGTCGCCTTAATCTCCAGCACCGGATTGGCTTGCAATTCCTGTTCGACCCGCTCCTCCAACGCCATCAGCGGGAGCTGCAAGATCTCCATCGATTGGATCATCCGCGGCGTCAGAATCTGACGCTGGTCCATCCGCATCGACATGGACTGACCGAGCTGCATCGACGTAAGTCTCTCTCCTTCAAGAGCTAAGATCTGCCAATCTGGCAGGGGCCGCGATCGGCTGGCCCCTCGTATTCTGCTTTCTGACCGCAGGGGCTGACGCCCAAAGGCCTGACGATCACGCCTTCAAGCAAAGAGTATACCACAGGAAGCCGGGCGGGCGAATCCTGGGCGTTGAACATCGGCGGCAAACAATAGCGCATGGATGGGTGCGATGGCGTATATGTGTGGCCGATCCGGTCGTTGGCTGTCTGTCATCCGGGTTCTGTCGGGTGCAAGTCAACATCAACGAAAGCGTGACTGCACATGAATCGGAAATGGCTGTTGTCGACTTTGTTCCTGTGCGGCTGGATGCCGTGGCTTCCGGTGTCTGTGCTGACCGTGGACGCGTCGCGCGCGACGCAGGCGAATCATGCTGCGCAGATGCCCATGAGTCGCGACCAAGCACAGTCGCATCGCGCTCAGATCATCAAGGCCGGTCTGGAACGGGATCGCGCGATCCGTCAACGTGAATGGGAGGATCGCAAGATCAGCGTGCGAGAGATCGCCATGCGGTTTAAGCTTCGCGTCGAAGGTGAACGGCCTGCGACGGGTTGGCCGCTGTTCATCTCGCTTCATGGCGGTGGGGAAGTGCCGTCGGACGTCAACGATCAACAGTGGGCGAACCAGATCAAGTTGTATCAGTTCGAGCAGGCGATGGTGATCGCGCCGCGTGCACCGACGGATCGGTGGAACCTCTGGCACGAGCCGCACATCGACGGATTGCTCGATCGACTGATCGACGCCGCCGTTCAGTTTGGCGGCGCGGATCGCAATCGCGTGTATCTCATGGGCTACAGCGCCGGTGGTGATGGCGTCTACCAACTCGCTCCGCGTATGGCCGACCGATTCGCAGCGGCGACCATGAGCGCAGGGCACCCGAACGAAGCCGACCCACAGGGCCTGCGCAATCTCCCGTTCGCCATTCACATGGGCGCCAACGACACCGGCGTCAATCGAAACTCCGCCGCCCGCATCTGGGGCGAAAGGCTCGCTCGGCTCCGCGAGGAAGATCCGCACGGCTACGTTCATTCAGTCACCATTCATCCCGAGTTCGGACATTGGATGAAGCAGCGCGATGGCGTGGCAATTCCGTGGATGTTGCAGCACACGCGAAACCCTACGCCGACACGCGTCGTCTGGAAGCAGGATGATGTCACGCACGATCGACTGCACTGGCTCGCCGTCCCGACCGGCCAGGCCAGGGCCGGATCTGTCGTGACGAGCCGGATCGAGGGGCAACGCGTGATCATCGAGCATGCTGAAGGCGTGGAGACATTGCTGATTCGACTCGATGATCGGCTGCTCGATCTTGATCGTCCGGTCACGGTGCAGCAGGGTGAGAGCGTCCTGTTCCACGGGCGCGTCGCCCGAACGCGCGAGACTCATCAGCAGACATTCCAAGAGCGCGGCGACCCCGAACTTGTGTTCGACGCGTCGATCGAGGTGCACCCGATCCAAAGTGTGCCCGAGTTGAAAGACCCGTGATCTGAGATGAACGCATCAGGCTTGAACAACACAATCAGCCGTGCGTCGATGCCAGTGTGCTGGCGATTGTGTTTGTGTGTGCATGATCGTCCGCCTTGCGGTTGCGGCGCGCGCGACATGTGTGCGCGAGTTGGCGGAAACGACATCGACGGGTCGGTGTTGAACGATGGGTTTGGTCGATGAATCGGTGCAGAATGTGCGATTCTGCGTCGCCGCGGGTGGTGGAGGGAAGAATCTGACTCGAAAAGCGATTTTGCGCTGCGCAGGTGCGGACGCATGCGCGCAGCGCGCACACTATTCAGGAGGGAGACTGTGGTTTTGCTCTTGGCGATTCGTCGATTTGTGGTTTGATGCTTCGGGTTGCTCGTCCTGCCTTTCGGTTGGACGCAAGAGCAGAAAGCCGTCGGCATGTGCGATGATCTGGCCCTGAGCGCGGATGTGTGAGTGGTCGGGTTGTGGTGTGATGTCGGGTGATGGGGAGGGAACGAGAAGGTACGGATCTGCACCCGTCTGACGCAGGCGCGTGATGGTCTCGGGCCACTGGTGGGGTGGGATGTCATAAACACTGCGGCGGAGCCAGAACATGGCGATGATGTGCTGACTGCGCGAGCGGTTCGTGGTGAGGATCGCGGCGTTGTGTGGCAGATCGGAGGCGGCCCTTCGGAGTTCGGGGAAGGCAAGCGCGGGCTTTCGGAAATCGGTGGTGCGCCACGCGAGATCGATCGTCTTGTAGAGCGGATCACCCAGGACGATGAACATCAGAATGCCCAAGGCAACCCTGAATCGGGATCTGAGGTGTGGAGGTTGTGAGTCGATGGCCCGCGGTCTTCGAATCCGAAGGCCCGCGATCGCGCCAAGCAGCAGGCCCAGCGTGCAGAGGAGGATCTGATGGAGGACGTCGATGTTAGCCCGAGCGATGTCGCCGAACTGGTAATCGGGCGGATAACCGAGTCCGCGCGACGGCATCGACATCGGCCAGAGACTGACGGAGATCATGGAAAGCACAACGGCACCGATGGCGAGGCGATGTCCCTGAGAAGCGCGGGCGAACATCCAGCCGACGAGCAGCACAAGCGCAGGCCAGCCGACGAGTGTGCCGGTGGGCGTTTTGCTGGTTGCGAGCAGGTGGGGCAGGAGCGCGCCCCACCACCAAAGCGAAATGACGAGCAACCGACCGTCGCGTTCACGCACCGCCGCCACGATCGACCAGATGCTGGCCACGCAAGCGAGCGGCCAGAACAGGCCGAGCGTGAGCGGGAGATAATCAAAGAGAAGACGGTCCCAGGGAGCGCCCCAGGATTCGACGTCGCTCTTAAGATGCAGCAGTTGATGCGAGAGGACATATTGGGTCTGGTCGGGAAATCTCAAAACGCACCAGAGAAGCCACGGGCCAACGGTCAGCAGGGCGGCGAGGAAGAATGCACCGATCGCACGCCACGACCAGCGCGCACGCGCTAC
Organism: Planctomycetaceae bacterium; assembly: GCA_027487775.1. Taxonomy (GTDB): domain Bacteria; phylum Planctomycetota; class Phycisphaerae; order Tepidisphaerales; family Tepidisphaeraceae; genus JAIYCY01. The sequence continues at coordinate 195,230 of JAIYCY010000032.1, read as the reverse complement.
GACAAGAAACGTGACGCCCAGCACACCGACAACGATGAATCCGGGGAAACTCTTGCTGAGAAGCGAGAGGCCCTGCATGACGCCCGCCAGCGCGAGCCAGCGGATCGGATGAGTTGAGTCGAGCGCGCGAACGATGCAAAAGACGCCCGCAAGACTGGTGGCCAGTAGCGCGATGTCGACATGATCGGAAAACTGCTGGCCGTGCACGAGGCGAACCAGTTGGGGCAGGAAGGCGAGGATCGCCGCACCGATGATCGCCGCGACAGGAATGAGCAGCATGCGTCCGATGAAGAACGTCAAAGCGACCGCGACCGCGGAGAGTGCGAGCGACGGAATCCGCGCTGCCAGCGGGGTGTCGCCGAAGATCTGATATGAACCGGCCATGAGCCACAGCGCGAGCGGCGGCTTGTGGAGCCAGATGTGATTCGCCTGCCAGTCGCGAAAGTCGGCGTCGAGCCAGGGCTGGCGGTAGAGCGTGGGCGTGAGCGGATCGTGTGTGAGATTCTGGGCGACGATGGCATGAAAAGCTTCGTCCAGGTCTTTGAGTCCCGGCGAGCCCAGATCGTGGCAGCGCATCGCCGTCGAAACGAAGATGAGCAGCAAAAGGAGGAGAATATCCCAGTGTTTGCCGAGTTTCATGCAAAGTCCCGAGCGCACCTGACGGCGAATCGACACGAACCGGACATGCTATCGCAGGTCTGAAAGATCGCGAAACGTGTTTGCTCTTGAAAGCGATTTCCACTACCGTTTTCCCTCCCGAGTCGGGAACAGAAAGGCCTATTCGAACCATGTCCAGCACCGTCAAAATGCTCTACGCCGCCGACGCTCCGATCGACCCGCTGAAGAACAAGACCGTCGCCATCATCGGCTTCGGTAGTCAGGGTCATGCTCACGCCCAAAACCTCCGCGAATCGGGCGTCAATGTCATCGTCTCGAATCGACGTGACTCGGCCAACGGTCGCTTGGCGCTGGCCAAGGGCTTTGACCTGCTTTCGATCGAGGACGCAATTCAGAAGTCGGATCTTGCGATTCTCACGCTGCCCGACGAAAGGCAGCCGGAGATCTACAATGCGAGCATCAAGGGCCGGCTCAAGCCTGGCATGGCGCTCGGCTTTACGCACGGGTTCAATGTGCATTTTAAGACGATCGAGATTCCCACGAATGTCGACGTGATCATGGCCGCACCAAAAGGGCCGGGACATCTGGTTCGCAGCGAATTTGAAAAGGGCGGCGGTGTGCCGTGCCTCGCAGCAGTCGCACAAGACGCGACGGGCCATGCTCGGAGCCTCGCGCTCGCCTGGGCGAACGGTGTGGGTGGCGCACGATCGGGCATCATCGAAACGACCTTCAAAGACGAATGCGAAACGGACCTGTTCGGCGAGCAGGCGGTGCTGTGTGGAGGACTGAGCGCGCTGATCAAAGCCGGCTTTGAAACGCTGACCGAAGCGGGCTATCCGCCGGAAATGGCGTATTTTGAAACCGTCCACGAAGTGAAGCTCATCGTCGACCTGATCTATCAAGGCGGACTCGACTACATGCGTTACAGCATCAGCAACACCGCCGAGTGGGGCGACCTGAAGACCGGCCCGCGCATCGTCACCGATCAGACCAAGGCGGAGATGAGGAAGATCCTCAAGGAAATTCAGGACGGCACATTCGCACGCGGCTGGCGCGCAGAATATGAAGGCGGGATGAAAGAGTTCAAGCGACTCTACGAAGCGGACAACAATCACCCGGTCGAAGTCACCGGCCGCAAACTCCGCGCGATGATGACCTGGCTCAACGCCAAGACCCCGCCGAAGGATTGAGCGAAGATTCCGCCAAAGGATCGAGCGACAAGCCGTTCGATCGAGACGAGCGCCCAAGAATCCCCCGCCCGCCAACGCGGCTGGCTCTGGGGATGAATTGCATATCACCGATCACGTAAGGCCCGGTGCACGCACCGGACCATCTCGCGAAGGCCGCACCCGCGGTCCGGTGCGTACACCGGACCCTACGCACTGTAGACCGCGTTGCCGATGAGCAGGAGATCATCGTTGATCGCCTGAAGCATGCCGGTCAGGTCGCCGACTGAGATCGTTTTGAATGGCTTGCCGGAGTCTAAGTCCCACTGCCGGATCAGTCCGCCGCCGAGACCGACGAGTGTCTTGCCTCCGTGTGCAAAGACGATCTGGTGAACACCTTCTGCACTCTCAATGCGTCCGATGACCTTGCCGGACTTCGGTTCGACGATGATGAGCATTCCGTCATCACGCGTGATGGCAACGGCATCTCCGGCGGGCGAAACGGTCATCGCGCGAGCACCAATTACTTGCCATAACGGCGACAGTGTATTGATGTTCCACGCGATCGTGGGTTTGCCCAGGGCGGTGGTGATGAGCACTTCATCACCGCTTGCAATACTGATCGTCTGCACGTCATCAGGCTTTGAATCTGCATTCGGGTAAGGAACAAAGCTTGCGTGGTGAACGGGCTTGGGGCCATGGATGTTCCAGATGTCGATGCGCGACTTTGAGCCGGCATGGAACCCGCGTGCCTTGCCGATGAGGCGTTTGCCATCTGCGCTGATCCACTCGGGGGCGGTCGGCTCGGCGAGGGTCAGTTGTCGCGCGGCTCGAATGTTGGGGATGGGTGCCACGACGATGTCGATCGGTCCCGGCGAGGCGCGATCTGCTGTCTGGGAGGCAACCACGAATCGATCGTCGGCATTAAGCGAAACAAGCGACGGAAAACCTTCGCGAGCGGGCAGCGTCAGACGCACGTCGGCTGGCCGCCTATTCGGATCGACTTCAACCGGCTCGGCAGGTTCGTAGGACCAAACGACGACTTCGGGCACTTGCACGATCGGAGCGGTTGACGAGTCGGTTGACGTGATCGGATGCGGAAATGGGAACGGACCGAACGGATCGGAATCGGCGGGCGCTGGGGGCACGGGAGAGGACGGCGCTGGTGCGGGGGAATCGGAGGAGCGGTCGGTCGCGTTGTCGGCTGTGCTGTCGGCTGTGTTGTCGGTTGTGTTGTCGGTTGTGTTGTCGGGGGGCGCGTCATTGTTGGCGGGCTGGGGACGGGATTTGAGCTTCTTCTCGAACGCGCGGAGCGCTACATCGGCGGTTTGATTGTTGAGCTTCTCGCCGATCTGAGAGAAAGGGTCCGGGCCGGGGTCGTTCGAGCCGGGCATTCGAATGCGATCACGCGTGACCCATTCCCAATGAAACGGCTTCTCCCATCCGTCATACATGACGAGAAAGGCCTGACCGCGGATGTTTTTCACAACCCCGCCGCGCCACTGTGAGGATTCCTTGATCTCGACGACCTGCCCGACGCGCAGACGCGCTTCCGGTTCTGACGCGGAATTTGTCCATACATTCGCCGACGCGAAAATGGATGACGGTGTGGTCGTCAGGGTCAACAGGCTTACTGCTGCCCAGCATGCCAGCGTCGTCGACTTGACGCGCGCAGACGCGGGTCGGGTGTGTCGATCCGAGGTCATGTTACCTCCCTGTTTGAAGCCGAAACTCTGCTCGAATGAGTGGATCATGGCAAATCGAAGATCGGGACGTCGATGGATGTTGAGGGATAGAGACCAACTGACGCAGGTCACACGGGCCGTGGGCTTGCGTCGATGAGGCTGACGGCGTATCTCAAAGGCTCAAGTGTATCTCAACGGTTTTTGCGAAGGATGTTGGACATGACACGCAAGCGATTTGTGGCGGGTAACTGGAAGATGAACACCAACCGTGCGTCGGCGGTCGCGCTGGCGGAGGGCGTGGCGAAGCTTGTGCCCAGCGGTGATGTGGGGGGCGGGGCAGTGGATGTGGGCGTGGCGGTTCCGTTTGTCTATATCGATGCAGTCGGACGCGCGATCGCAGGCTCGGGCGTGATGCTGGGTGCGCAGGATGTTTACTTCGAAAAGGATGGCGCATTCACCGGCGAGATTTCCATCGCGATGCTCGTCGACCTGGGTGTGAAGTTCGTCCTCGTCGGCCACTCCGAACGTCGTCATGTGATCGGTGAAAAGCCCGATCTGCTCGCCAAGAAGGCCAAGGCGATTCTCGATGCCGGGCTGATCCTCGTTCACTGCGTCGGCGAGAAACTCGACGAGCGCGACGCGAACAAGACGCTCGATGTGGTCAAAGCGCAACTCGACGAATTGCCCGCAACGCTCGCCGATGCGTCGAAATTGGTGATCGCGTATGAGCCGGTCTGGGCGATCGGAACAGGTCGAAATGCGACGGATGCACAGGCCCAGGAAGTGCACGCATTTATTCGTGGAGAGTTGTCGCGACGATACGGGCAGGCGTTTGCAGAAGCGGTGCGGATTCAGTACGGCGGAAGCATGAAGCCTGAGAACGCCGCCGGCCTGCTGGCACAGCCGGATGTTGACGGCGGGCTGATCGGTGGGGCGGCGTTGAAGGCGGAGAGTTTTCTCGCGATCGTTCGCGCGTGAGAATGCTGAACGGGTGATGGTCATCGGTTTTTGATCCTGAACAGATTGAATCAGGATCGAGTAGCCGTTTCATTCGCCACGTTGGCGTTGTTGTTCGCCGAGAAGGAGCGCGTCGCCGAGCGGTGTGCTTTCCAGGCCGGGCGGGATTTTGGACCATCGGTAGCCTGCGAGTGCCTGACCTTCGCCGAAGGCGAAGAGGTTTTTCATGTAGGTGGGGTCGAAGATGCTGTTGGAGGGGAGTTCGAGTTGCTCGGGAACGGCGGCGAGGTTGAAGTCGACTTGGTCGCGTTGGGCAGCGAGGTAAATGGCCAAGAGATCTCCGCGTGCCTGATGTTTGATGAGTGTGGAGATTGCCCTGCCTGCGATGTGATGGACGCGTGGCTTGATGCTCGTGTATTGCGGCGCGATGGTGTTATTGCAGAGGATGTAGACGACGACCTTTTCGCGATCGATGCCCAGCGCGCGGCGAAGTTCGAGCAGATGGAGACCGACGGGGTAGAGGAATAGCTCCCGCGTCGCGCCGCCGTCAACGTGCATTTCGTCGTAGGTTTTTCCTCCGGCTTGCACACGAATGTATTGCGGGGGAAAGACCGCGGGGATCGAAGCGCTTGCGATGAGGGCTTGTCGGAAAATCTTCAGTCGATCGGGATGCCCGCTGGCAGCGATCGCGCCCATGTCCCAAATGACGGGACGCTGGGCGTCGAGATGGGTGGTGCCGACGAGCAGACGACGACCTTTGCGATGTTCAACGGCGATCTCGTCGAGTATGGCTTCGGTGATGTATCGCGTGGTCAGGCGATGCAGCGGAGTGGTGTCGGCAACGCTGTCACCTCGGATCATGGCGATGAGTGACCGGAACTTGAAGATGTCATTGTCGCTGATTTCGGTGTAGAGGGTTCGGAGGGTGTCATCGTACTGCGGACCGAGGAAGGCAAAGGGCGCAATGAGTGCGCCGGTCGAGACGCCGGTGACGATTTTGAATGTCGGACGGGAACCTTCCTTGGTCCAGCCGACAAGAAGACCCGCGCCGAACGCACCGTCGGGCCCGCCGCCCGAGATGGCCAGATCGTGGGCGATCGGAAGCGGGATGCCTTCGGCCAGACCGAGCGTTTCACGTTCTTCAATCCAGCTTCGCGCCACGCTCCTGGCCAGACGCTCGTCATAGACGTCGCCCCAATAACGCGCGTCGGGAATACCCGCGATCTCGGCGCTGTCGATCAGCTCCGGCGGGACCGGATTCCGTATCACCAGCGGCGAACATCCGGCCGATGCGACAAGGGCTAATGCGATCACGAAAGTTGTCACGACATCCGTCCACGCCAGCTTGCAAGTCGGCCACATCGGTGCCTTCCTTCGTGAGAATCGACCCAGATTCGATCAGTCGAGCCAGTCTTGTTTCTTCAGACGCTGCGGAACGTATTCTTCCGTGATGTAGCTGATGTCTTTGGTGATGAGCGATTCGACTTCCATTTTGAAGCCGTTTTTGAGCATCAGGCCGATCTCCTTTTGCCATCCCTTGTGATCCTTGAACCAGGGATAGTTCATGATTTCGCCGGCCCGCTTTTTGTCGGTGTCGGTGAGCATGATCTTGACGTCGTCAGAAAGCTCGCACTCGTCATAGTCTTTGGCACGGATTCCGAGGAACTTGGCGTCGGGGATGGCGAGCCGTTCGCTTTCGAAGGCGAGGCTGATGGAGCCTTGTTTGATGACGCTGTAGATGTAGTGTCCCCACGGATCGCAATCGAGGACGCAGATGATGGGGAGCTTGAGTTCCTGATTGAGACGACGCAGGAGTCGCCGCACGCCGCGCGTGGGCTGGCCGGAGCCTTCGGTCAGAATGCAGTTATGCTTTTCCCAGAATCGGTCTTCGTTGAATCGTCCCCAGACGGTGTCCTTTTCGACGTGGAGGACGAATTTGGCTTCGCATTTCTTGAACTCGATCACATCAGGTTCGACGATGCCAGGGATTGCGTATCCGCCGGTGCCCATACGCCGACAGTCGATTTCGTCGCCGTTGTCGATGATGGTGATGTTGCCGACCATCGTTCCGCGCTTCTTGGCGTAGATGTGAAGTTCTTCGCGGAGCGCGCCGATGGCGACCTCAAGGTCTTCGAGGATGGCGTCGGAATCGTCCTGAGCACCGAATGTCTTTTCGCTGGCAGTGCCGGCGATGGTGTGCAGGCCCTTGTAAAACATGCCACGAAGGCTGAGGGTCTTTTCGGCGTCGATGAGTTCCTTGACGCTGGCCGAGTGCAGGAGCGTCTGCATGTATTGCTTGGCTTGGTTGAGATTAAAGAGCTGACGGTCGGCCTTGTTGTCGCCCATCTCGAGGATGCCGCGCTTCTTGTTCCAGAGCGTGTTGGATCGAGCGCGGATCGGAATGGGAATGATCGGCTCGCGACCGAGGTAGGCTTTCTTCGGCACGTCGCCGGCGAGCGTGACGATCTTGCCCAGCGTCTTGGCGTCTCGTTCCTTGATCCGTTTCTTCTTCGCATCCGATGCTTGTTTGGCCATGATGGCGGGACTTTACTCGGCGGGCGGGCCCGGGGGTAGGGGCGTCGCGACGAGGATTGATGCGCGGGGATGGTTGTGGCGGGAACGGGTCGTACAATCGTCGGTCTATGACCAGAGGAATTCGAAGTCAGATTCCGAATGCGATCACGGTGTCACGACTGGTGATGGCGGGTGCGTTGTTTGTTTTGCTCGGTTTGGCGGGCGCGCGAGAGGGGACGGTTCCGAGTGTTTGGCTGGACGTGGCGTTGGGTTTGTTTGTGCTTGCGAGTGTGTCGGATGCGTTGGACGGATACCTGGCGCGCAAGTGGGGCGTGGTGAGTCGGTTTGGTCGGATCGTGGACCCCTTTGCGGACAAGATTTTGGTGCTCGGAGCGGCGGTTTATCTGGCAGGGCCGGCTTTGAGTGATGCGAGTCGGTTTTCGCCTTCGATTGTGGTGATTTTGCTCGCACGAGAATTGTTGGTCACGGCACTGCGGAGCGAGGCAGAAGGATCGGGACGCGATTTCTCAGCCAAGTGGGCAGGGAAGATGAAGATGATTCTGCAGAGCGTCGCGATCGCGTGCGGGTTTTTGCACGCGGCGCATGCGACGAGCCTGCCCGTCGATTGGCAAGGCACGATCGGCACTGGAATGAGCGTGTTGGTCTGGGGGATGGCTGGCGTGACGGTGTGGAGCGGATGGCCGTACGTCAGGGCAATGATGACACGACCGTGAAGGGCTTCAGATAGGTGCAGTTGCAAGCTCGTAAGCCCGATTATGTTACCGGGCGTGGGGTCCCTGGATCGAATCTTTGACGTCTTGAGGCAAAATTCCCGAAGGTAGAGTCATGAACAATTGGTTGCTGACGGTCTTGCTTGGCATCATCGAAGGACTGACAGAGTTTCTGCCGGTCAGTTCGACAGCGCACCTGCGGCTGTTTCTCGGGGTGGTGGACGAATCGCTGATGTCGAGTGGCTATTGGAAGATGTACACGGTGGTGATTCAGCTCGGGGCGATTTTGAGCGTCGTGGTCTATTTCCGGAATCGGATCATCGGGTTTCTAAAGTCATTTCCGAAGGGCGTGAACGGAGACAAAACGATATTCACGCACCCGCTGAGTCTGGTGATGCTCGCCTTCCTTGTGACGGCGATACCGTCTTTTTTGTTGAGCGATTTGATCAAGGACAATCTCGAGAGCTTGTGGGTGATGGGCGGGGCGTTGATCGTGGGCGGGGTGGTGATGTGGGTGGTGGATCACATTTATGGTCGGCGAGAAATGAGGCTTCGCGCGGCGAGGGATGCGGGTGAGCCGGAGGCCGGGCAGATGACCTGGACGATGGACGAGATGAAGCCTTGGCAGGCGGTGGTGGTGGGGGCGGTTCAGATTCTGGCGGCGATCTTTCCGGGGACGAGCCGGTCGATGAGTACGATCGTGGGCGGACAGCTCTCGGGCATGACCCGGTCGGCGGCGCTGGAGTTCAGCTTCTTCCTCTCCATGCCGATCATGTTCGCGGCGGGCTTGTACGACTTGTACAAATCCCTGTCCGCCGAGCCGGGAGATGCGGCGTATGTCGAAGTGACGATGAACGGGCATTACTGGGGCGTGCTGGCGGTCGGGTTTGTCGTGAGCTTTTTCGTGGCGTGGGGCGTGGTTCACTGGTTCATGGGTTGGGTGCGGAAACGCGGGTTCGCGATCTTCGCTGTGTATCGCATCGTGATCGGCGTGATCGTGTTGCTGTGGGCGGCGCGGGCGTTTGATCAATGATGCGAACAGACGCGATCACCAGTTGACGCAAAAAGTCAAACACCCCTGAGCAACAACTCCGGGGTGTGTGGGGAAGTCCGTCAATTGATGGTCTGTGATGAGCTGTGCGAGTCGTTGGGGCATGAGCTCAATAGACGACTCGGGCGACTTGGAAGGTCGATCAGCCGTGGCTCGACGCGGCGCGGAGGACGATCGGCGTGCGGGTGCGGAGCGAAGAGGATGGATTCGGGGAGCGACGGGCTTCGTTGGCCTGAGCGTTGATGGCCCGAATGATGGCGGGTCGATCGCGGTGCGATGACGGAGGCATGCCGATCGAGTGGGTAGGGGCTAGGATCGATTCCTGCTTGTTCATGGCGGGCCTCCACTTTCACATTCACATCGCACGGTTGGTCACGCCGTACGGTCAGTCACATCGCTGCAATCAAATCGCCGTACCAGTTTCGATTCTCGACACGCCACTTGCGTGCATTGGACGAACCGTGTTTGAGCGACAGAGTTTGGCGATATGAATTTGGTTACTTAAAACTCTCCAGATCACAAAGAATTCGAAAGATCACGAAGAAACGACCACGTTCGGGACAACACCTTTCGTCGCGATTTCCGAGACGACCAGGCCTTGAATGAATCAAGCAGGCGCACATCTCGGATGCATCCTCCACGAGGGGAGGATGCATCCGAGGGTGGGACGTGTCTTGATCGAGTCAGCGGGATGTGGCCCCGCGGGCTCGGTGTCAGTCGGGTGCGTTGGTGCGATGCGTCAATTTGAAGGATCGCGGGCGATCATCCATGAGACAGGCATCGGCACAGGCACCCGTTCTGGGCACATTACAACAAGCCACGTCGCAAAAGACTTTGTGCGCCAAACGGATTCCGTTCAGGCGACGCGCGTGCCTTGCGAACGGGCAGAGCCCGAAAGCTTGGTCACGCGGCGATTCGCCTTGGCACCGGCGAGTCGACGCATCGCGTTGGCACGGGCGTTGAGCGTGCGGAGGATGCGCAGTTCTTCGGCGTTACCGAAAATCTGGCCCTGTCGCCGACGTTCAACGTCAGCAGAAACATACGAGTCCATGGCAGTTCTCCCTGGCCATGAGTTTGCGTCCGACTTATTACGTCAGGCTCGGACGCGGCTCCTGTCACAGTTCCTGTCGCAAACGCATACACGCCGCGACATTCTCAAGGCATCTCCGACCAGACCTTTCGGGCTGGCCCTGCGAGAGTGGGGTTCCAATCCTCTCTCGCAAAACGCATCGCCGGGCTTTCGCTCGAAGGACGCGTGACAAAACATCAAATCTGCCGATCTCTCTGCTCGCCTCAGCCTGCTTTCGCCGGACGGGCGGATCGATCGAGTCGGAGTTTCAGGCCCTTGACCCTCGCATGCGGCCGGGAAGCACGAATGCGATTGGCAAGTTCCATCGCAGACCGCCAAGCCTCAGGTCCATCCAGGACGGCTGCGGCTCCATGCTGACGGGCAGCGAGCTCTTCGGCGTCGGTCGTTTGGTCGGCGACGAGCGCCCACTTCTGACCGGGCCAGGCCCGCTGCAGGAAACTGATCAGTCGGGCTTCCGAGCCGTCCTGACAGGCTTCCGTGGCCACGAGATCAAACTTCAGAACTCGCAGCAGGTCGATCGCCAACTCCGGGCTGGCTGCCTCGACCACTTCAGACCGATTCGAAGCTTCGCCTAGAGACTTGCGTGCCTGACGAAGCCGATTCGCGACCTTCGCACCGATCGCCAGAATGCTGGCGTTCAGAGGCTCGGACTCGATTTGGACATCTTCAGGCATTCAATCTCCCTACACTTCTGCATGGCTCGATCTGGCGAACTTTCGCGCACCGAGATCGCAGGCCTTGTTGTCCCTATGGACACAATCGGGCCTACCGGACCTGAGCGAGACGTGTGCCACAAACACACGAATCGACCGATGATCAGGAAATCCAATTAAATCCCACGGTTGACAAGTGAATGACAAAATCAGTGGCGTGCACCGCAACGGGTTAAAATAACCATCCCGATCGCGATGGGCTCTTGTAAGTGCATGAATTGCAGTTTTTTAGGTCATTCTGGTTAGAATAAGCATGTGGTCGGATGGCGGTGTGCGAAATGATTATGGGGAGCTTTGGCGACAAGTTCGTGGTTGGGATGCTGGCGGATCGAGTGGGGGAAGGTGAGAATGAGGCGATGCTTTCAGTGGTGGTTCCGATTTTCAATGAGCAGGAGAACTTGCCAGAGCTTCGTCGGCGGATGGTGAGTGGTTTGGATGCGGCCGGCTTGCCTTGGGAGGTCGTGCTGGTCAACGACGGTTCTCGCGATCGGTCACTGGAGATTTTGCGGCAGATTCACGCGGAGGATGGTCGTTTTAAGGTGGTCAGTCTGTCGAGAAACTTCGGGCATCAGCCTGCGGTTTCGGCGGGGATTCATCACGCGCGTGGAGACGCGGTGGTGTTGATCGATGGTGATTTGCAGGATCCACCGGAGGTGATTGCGGATTTGGTGCGTGCCTGGCAGGCCGGGGCGCAGGTGGTGGTCGCGGAGCGTCGAACGCGGGCGGATGCGGGCGTTCGTGGGATCGGCTTCAAGCTGTTTTATCCGGTGATGCGACGGCTGACCGAACTTCCGAACGTCCCGGATGCAGGGATTTTTTGTCTCATGGATCGCGAAGTGGTGGCGGAGTTTAATCGACTGCCCGAGCGGAATCGGTTTATCCCGGGCTTGCGTTTGTGGCTTGGATTCAGGCAGGCGACGGTCCAATATGACCGACAGGAGCGGGCGGCGGGAAAGCCAAAGCAGACGTTCAGGCGGTTGCTGAACTATGCGATGAACGGGATCGTCAGTTTCAGTTATCGGCCGCTTCGGTTGGCGACGTACATGGGGTTTGTGGTGACCGCGTTCGGATTCCTGACCGCGTGCTACTTCGTGATCAAGAGGTTGCGTGGCGATGAGCAGGCGGTGACGGGATTCACGACGCTCTTGTGTGCGATCGTGTTTATGGGGGGTGTGCAGTTGATTTGTGTGGGGATTCTGGGGGAATACATAGGTCGGATTTATGAAGAGGTGAAGCAGAGGCCTCTGTATGTGGTGGGCGAACGGCTGGGCGTGGAGAAGCCGAGCGTCGTGGTGGAACGTCGACAGCTCGCGCCTTGACCATGAATCAGGTTGATCCGGTGAATCTTGGGGTGAATCAAGCCGATAACCGGAATGTGTCTGTGCGCGCGTTAGTCGTGGCGGAGCTTTGCAACCCCGAGTGGGTGAGCGTGCCCCTGGTGGGGTGGTCGCTTTATGAGGCGCTGCGCCGACTGAATGGCGTGGATGCGCATTTGGTGACGCAGGTACGCAACAGGGACGCGCTTGTGCGAGCGGGCCTGCAGGAAGGGCGTGACTTTACCGCGATCGATTCTGAAGCGGTGGCCGGGCCGGTGCATCGGATCGGCGAATGGGCGCGTGGCGGGGCCGGACGCGGATGGACGACCAAGATGGCGCTGAACGTGTTTGGACGCAGTTATTTCGAGCGTCTGCTATGGGATCGGATGGGTCATCAGATCGCGGATCGAAAGTTTGATGTGGTTCATCAGATCACGCCCTTGAGTCCGACGCTGCCGGCGCGACTCGCGACGCATTGCCGAGAGTTTGGCGTGCCGTTCGTGTGGGGACCGATCAACGGAGGCCTGGCCTGGCCGTCGGGGTTTGATGATGTTCGCCGGGCGGAGGGCGAGATGCTCGCGCCGCTGCGTCCGTTGGTGAGATTTCTGCCGGGCTATTGGCGGACACGGGAGGACGCGTCGGCGCTGCTGGTGGGAAGTCGTGCGACATGGGAGGAGACCGGACCTTCGCATCAGGAGAAAGCCTTTTACATGCCGGAAAATGCGATCGATCCGAATCGTTTTGGGCATGTGCGTGAACGACGCGCCGTGGAACGCGTGAATGGTGGCGAGCCTTTGCGGATGCTGTTTGTGGGAAGACTCACGCCCTACAAGGGCTGCGACATGCTGATCCACGCTGCCGCGGGGCTTTTGCGCGCGGGCCGGATGACGCTGGAAGTGATCGGAGACGGCCCGCAGCGAGATATTCTTGAGGCGCTTGTGGATCGATTGGGCGTTCGCGCGAATGTGCGAATGGCAGGCTGGGTAGAGCATCAACAGGTGCAGCATCATTACGCCAACGCAGACGTCTTTGCCCTGCCGAGTATTCGCGAATTTGGCGGCGGCGTGGTGCTCGAAGCGATGGCGGTCGGTGTGCCATCGATGGTGGTGGATTACGGCGGACCTGCTGAACTGGTGACCGACGACACGGGATGGCGCGTCCCACTCGGTCGAAGGGATGCACTCATCGCCTCGCTCACGCGGACACTCGAATCGATCGTGGCCGATCCTGCGGGCGTTGACCAGAAGGGTGAACGCGCACGCGAACGAGCAATGGCACGATTCACGTGGGACTACAAGGCCGAGCGCGTCGGCGAAGTCTGGCGCTGGGTGCTCGGACAGGGCGCAAGGCCCGTGATGCAGATGCCTTGGTAAGTCGACGATGACGCGCTTCTGATCATCTGGACCGACTCGCGTGAGTGGGCAAGTGAATCGGTCGTGGTCGAGCCGCTCGGGTTTAAGCTTCAATGCAAAAAAGAGACGACCCGCGGATCACGCGGGCCGTCTTGATATTGGCGTGAAAACAGTCGGCGAACGATTGTCATCGGTCATCGCTGTTGCGATCGGTCATCGCAGTTGCGATCGGTCATCGCTGGACTTTGAGCCGGACGGGTCCGCTTTCGTTGCCATTGCGATCGACTGCGCTGATTTGCAGTTCGGTCACGTCGGCAGGAATCGGCATGAGCGTTTCGGTGCCGGGGAATGTCTGGAAGCTCCAGAGCATTTGCTCGCCTTCAGGAGCGCGGGTCCAGAGAGCCCATGTGCGGACGGGTTCACGAGATCCGGGCGCAAGCTCAAGCTCGGCCCGTCCATCGATCATGCGGATGCTGGCCTTCGGGGTGCCGGGCGCTTTGGGATCGAGCCATGTCATGGCAGGGATCAGAGCGTCGTGCGGATAGGTCTTTTCAAGTGCTGCCTGAAGGTCTTGGTCCTGTTGCAGCGCCTTCATGCTGAAATGAACGTGACCGGGCGTGTCGTCGCGCGTACGCGTGATCTGGATCTGATCGACGAACTCGCCGGCGGGAAGTTTTCGAGCGCCCGCTTCGAGGATTCGCGACGTATAGAGTCCGGGCCAGATGTAGCGATTGCGGGGATTCTCGCTGCGCCAGTAATCAAGCAGCACGGGGAAGCTTTGGGCCTTCTGCGCGATCGGCCAATAGAGCTGTGGCGTGAAGTAGTCACACCAGCCTTCGCGAAGCCAGAGCGCGGCGTCGGCATAAAGCTTTTCGTATTGATCGAATCCGGTGATGCCGGGCACAAGTCCCGCCCGGCCGATGCCGAACGGACTGATGCCGAACTTCACGTGCGGCTTACGCTTCTTGGTGCCCTGGTAAATGTCCTTCACCAGGCGATTGATGTTGTCGCGACGCCAGTCATTGCGCGACAGTTTTCCGCCGCTCTTCTGGTATCGCTCCCATGACGGGCCGTCTGGAAAATCAACTTCATTGCCCGCTTCGTCCTTGATGGGATAGGGATAGAAGTAGTCGTCGATGTGAATGCCGTCGACGTTGTATCGCTCCACAACATCCATGAAGACGGCGAGTGAGTGCTTGGCGGCGTCGGGTTCGCCCGGGTCGAGCCAGAGCCAGTCGCCGTACTCCTTCACAAGGTCGGGCCGACGCTTGCGGAGATGTGAACTGGTGAGTTCGACTTTGGATGTCGCGTGCTTGGCACGGTAGGGGTTAAACCATGCGTGGATTTCGATACCGCGCTTATGAGCGTGTTCGATCCAGAAAGCGAGCGGATCGTAGTAGGGGAAGGGGGCTTGGCCCTGCGTGCCGGTGATGTACTGGCTCCACGGTTCGAGCTTGGAGGCGTACAACGCGTCGGCGGTGGTGCGGATTTGAACGACGAGCGCGTTCAGTCGAAGCGATTTGGCGCGATCGAGGATGTCGAGAATTTCTCGCTGTTGCTCATAGGTCGAGAGGCCGGGCTTGGTCGGCCAATCGATGTTGACGACCGTGGCAACCCACGCTGCCCGGAACTCCCGAGGGGCGGGAGGTGGATCGGCGAGATACCGGCGTGGATCGACGGGAAGCGTGAAATCCCTCGCGGGCGCGGCCGCGACGACCTGCGTGGAGGCGTCGGGAAAGCTGGAATCAACCGGCGCTGGCGGCGTGGTCTGAACTGGAGCTGCCGGGGAAGGAGATGGGGTTGAGGCAGGTGCTGCCGGTGGGGTCGAAGGGGTTGAAGGGGTTGAAGGGGCCGAATTGGAGGCCGGGGCGTCGTGAGCCGATGCGAGAGATGCGCAGAGGCCAGTGACGGTCACCGCCAAGGCTGCGCTAATGATCTTGCTCCAGTGTGAATGCCTCGCGGGTCGTGGATTTGAGCGACGCTGCATGGTTCCTCCGGGAAAAAGTAAGTCAAAAAGCCGAGTTTCTCCAAGAAACTCGAACATTCGCGATATCTTGCCCGATTTAACCGTCGGGCGTCCAGTCTGATGGTCTGCCATCACAATCTTTCCAAAAACGAAGCAGATTGCGATTGACAAACAATCAAGTCGGGGTAGGTTATATAAGGCGTTCGCGGAATCGCAAGCGCCCATGTCATTTGAATAGCGGTCATGGAAACCAAAGGCCCGCGACACGTCCTTGGGACGAAGGAGAGAATGAAGAGGGACCGATCGCACGCACCTTGTGAGTCATGAGGCATCGCGTGCGAAAGACCAACCCAAGGCGAGTGGTTGATATTCGTCTTTTGGAGAAGTGTCGATCGGGTCTACAGAAGTGAATCAAGTCAGCATGGGCCGTTCATCGAATGCGTCGGAGCGATGAACCAAACCCGGGGAATGTAGTGCATTCGACGCGGGCCTCGGCCGGGGCATCGTGAGACGTTGCGGAGCGTCAAGCGTGTCGGCGGAGGTCGCCCGGGATCTGGCGTTCAGATCGCCTGGGCAAAGGTCTGAAGGAGTGACTGAGTCAATACAGTTTTTTCCGGAATTGGGAGATCGAATTATGAAGCGCACGTCTCTGATCGCATCGGCCGTCCTCGCCACGCTCGCCACGGGCTCCATCGCCTCGGCGGCTACACTTACCGCGTTGAGCAGCTTCGCCGGTGACGGCTGGCTCGCTCCGGGTGAAGGTGGGGCAACTTGGCTTGACACCGGCAACAACACCCGCGGCATGGCGTACAACCCCACGACCGGAAACGTGATCGTTGTCAGCCGCGCTGGCGGAAACAACATCCGAGTGGTGAATGGAACCAGCGGCGTTCCGACGGGTACTCTGAACCTTGGCACTGGTGTGATCACGGGTGGTACATTTACAATCAATACCGTCGGCATTGCAGGTGATGGCGCGATCTATGTGAATAACCTCGCAGGATCAACCAATGTGACCGGCATGAAGATCTACCGCTGGGCCAATGAGTCGGCCACCCCGACCACTTTCGTGAACACCACCACGGTGACCAGTGTGAACATGGGAGCATCCACCGCAGTTCCTCGTTTGGGTGATTCGTTGGACGTGATTGGTTCCGGTTCTGCGACGCGAATTGTAGCTGGCTTTAACGCAACCAACGGCCTTGTCGCTCCGGTAGCACCGGTCGCTGGAACCGTGAACGGCTACGTCGTCTATGACAGCGCGGGTGCCCTGACAGCGGTCAATCCGATCACCGGCGCCAACAACGGCGACTTCCGGCTTGGGCTCACATTCGGAGCAACTGCCAACGACGTCTTGGGCAAGCAGACCTCGGCTGCTGTCCGTCTCACGTCATACTCCGGATCGACGGGCACGCTCAACAGCAGCTTCACCACCGTCAATGGCAGTGCCATGGCGATGGATTACACATCGATCAACGGAACCCCCTACCTCGCGGTTCTTGATGCCACAAGCTCGGTCGTCCGTGTCTACGACATGACCAACTCGCTGGCCCCTTCAACGGTTGCCGGTCCCTTCACCACGACTTCGGGCACGTTGACAGGCAACGCCAACGCAACGGGCAGCCTCAAGTGGGGCGCCATCACACAACTCGACCCCTACACGTGGCAGGGCGTGATCTACGCCATGAGCACCAACCAAGGCCTTCAGGCGATGGTCTTCACCGTCCCCGAGCCGACCGTGCTCGGTGCGGTGGCGGGTCTCGGTCTTGTCGCCCTTCGTCGCCGCAAGGCCTGAAGCCCGGCTGCCACACGGGTGCCTTACCATTCTGTTCAATCATTGCCCGCGTCGGTTTCAATGCCGACGCGGGCTCTTCTTTTGCAGGCTTGCCTTTCGCGACGTCTCACCGTCACGGATCGTCATCTACCGGGTCGAGGCGGGCGATCGCGCGAGCTTCCAGCGGAGTTGAGCGATGGTCCCCTGGCCGGGCTGGCTCTGCAGAACGAGTCGGCCGTTGCTCTGCTCGGCGATGAGCTTGACGATGAACAGGCCCATGCCCATTCCGCGGCCTAGTTCCTTGGTGGTGAAAAAGGGCTCGCCCGCTCGGGCGAGAATCTCCGGCGGCATGCCGGTGCCCTGATCCTGAACCTCGGCGACGCCTTCCCCGGCTTCGATGCGAATGCGGAGCATGACCTCCGCGCCGTGCGGGCTTGCCTCAAAGCCGTTCCGCAGCAAAACACCCACCGCGCGAACAATCGCACGGCTGGGCACCTCGATCCGCCGCGATTCAGGCGAAATCTCGATCCGCACACGCGGCTTGCGATCATCGGTGAGATCGGCGATCGCGCCGTCGGCAAATGACTGTGCGTCCATTTCGCCTGACTTGTGATTCAGATCGTCGCCGACGTCGAGTCGCATGCGCGTGAGGATGCCACGACACCGATCGACCTCCTGACGAATGAGTCGGATGTCGTCGATAAGCTCAGGCGCAAGTCCTGATGGAGTCGTTGACGATGTGCTGGCGAGCTCGAGTTCCTTGGAAACGACCGCGATCGTGCCGAGCGGCGAGCCGAGTTCGTGCGCCGCGCCGGCGGCCAGAGCGGTGACGGCAGCGAGTCTTTCGCTGCGCTCGGCGCGGATACGGAACGTCTGGAGCTCTTCATCACGCTGACGCAGTGCCCGCTGCACTCGGCCGATGAAGTAGGCGATCAACCCGCAGCTCAGGACGAGCGCAAGCCATGAGCCGACCTCGTGCCATCGTCTGGAGATATGGCCTGAGGCGGATTCGAGCGGCTGATGCCAGACGGTGAGGGCCGCAAAAAAGAGGCTGGCCGCGCCGACCATCAGCCACGCCTGCCTGCCCGGCAACAACACAACCGCGATCGCGACATGCACCACAAACAAAATCGCGAATGGATTGGTCGACCCGCCACTCAAATAGAGAACGGCGCTGAGCAGCAGCATGTCGAGCAACACGACCGCAGGCACGATCCCGCGCGGGATGTTCAACGATGTCGCGCAGGCGCGACGTTGCAGGAGCGCGAGCAAAAGATTGGAAACCGCCGTCAGTGCAATGATGCCGATCATCCAGGGCACCGGCAAACTCAGCCCAAGACACAGCACGGCAACAAGCGTGGCAGAGACTTGCCCGACCACCGCAAGCCAACGCAGCCGGCCAAGCCATCCGAGAACGATGAGCGGTTCACGCAGAGCAAGATCGCGCATGGCATGGATGGTACGATCGATCGCGTTGAGGTAAACCTTACGCCGACCGATCAGCCATGGACGCTTTCTTGGTTGGGTTCAACCTGCGTAAGTCTAAAAACAGTCGCGAGCCGCGACGAAGCGGTTTGGAAGAACGATGGGAACACGCATTTCGGAAATCTTTCATTCCATCCAAGGCGAGGGAAAACTGCTCGGCGTGCCTTCGGTGTTCGTGCGTGTCAGTGGCTGCAATCTGAGATGCGTTTGGTGCGATACGCCTTATGCGAGTTGGTCACCTGAAGGTCCGACGATGGAGTTGGATCAGATTGTGCACGAGGTGGAGGCGTATCGGTGCGGACACGTGGTGTTGACGGGCGGTGAGCCGATGATCATGCCCGAAATCGTGGAACTCGCGCGGCGACTACGTCGTGGTGCGGATGGCACGCGGCATTTGACGATCGAGACGGCAGGAACGGTATTCAAGGAGATCGAATGTGATCTGGCGAGTGTGTCGCCCAAACTGTCCAACAGCACGCCGCGCGAGCGCGAGCGCGGTCGTTTTGCGGAATCGCACGAGTCACAGCGACGTCGACCGGCGGTCGTGCAGCAGTTTATCGATCAGGCTCGGGCGACGGGTCGGGATGTCCAATTGAAGTTCGTGGTAAGCGATGAAACAGATGTGAGCGAGATCGACGCGATGTTGGATGAACTAAAGAATTGGCGGGGCGAGGATGTGCTGTTGATGCCCGAGGGAACCGACGAGGCGACTTTGCGAAGTCGGGCCGGGTGGGTGAGCGAATTGTGCAAGACGCGAGGGTTTCGATACTGCCCGCGGCTGCATGTGGAGCTTTACGGAAATCGACGCGGGACCTAAGTCATCGGGGCGTCGGTCTCGGCCCGTCCGAGAGCGTCGCTCGCGTTATGCGGACGTTCCGAAGAAGAGCAATGTTGGTGATCGGGATGTCGAGTGGTCGATCCCATAAGACCGCTCCGGGCCAAGTTGTTTTGGACCGGGATGGCTTTGGAGGATCGCGATGCCTGAAGTCGTATCTGCTCGCGCGCTAGCGCCGTCGAACACGCCGGAACTTCGAATCTACTCAGCGATCCTCGGCAGACGTCCGGTGATCGATCCGCAACTCGGACTGGACCAGAGTCGGTTGCGTGTGAGCGTGCATGTGGACTATCGGCTTCAGACAATGGCGTATGAGAACCCGTTTGTTCGCCCGACCGTACGCGAGCGACTTGAGCATTGGGCCGCCCGCGCGGCGGCTAAACTTGACGAAGCACGCATGCGTATCCATCTGGCCCGCGAACAAGCCAAACATCCGCAGCCCGCACCCAAGGGAAAACCCGTTGTCATCATCGGCCCGCACGTCAGGGCGCGATCGACCGCGCCAGGCATGACGCGGAGTGCAGTGCAAAGTGCGCCGCGAAGCCCCACCCAAGCACGATCGACGGTTCAATCCCACGTTCAACCAGCGCGCAGACCCTCTCATGTCGAGGCGGCGTGACTGGACAGGCTTCGTCTTGCATTTGTGCGCACTTAAACGAGAAGCGATTCTGATTCATCGCTTGATTCGCGCGCTGCCACCGCCTGCGACGTGAAGGAGTTCGTCGAGGTCGATCTGGCTTGAATCTCCGCGGGTGCTCATCAGCATCGCGCCGTGAGCGACGCCGAGATTCACGCATGTCTGCGGGTCCTGTCCGGTGAGGAAACCGTAGGTGAATCCACTGGCAAAACCATCGCCTCCGCCGACGCGGTCTTCGATCTCGAGGTCGGGCATGGTGATCCCGTCATAGAAGACGCCGTCCGACCACATGATCGCCGACCAGTCGTTGATCGTCGCTGTCTTCACGCCTCGGAGTGTTGTGCCTACGACTTTCACATTCGGGAAGTCCTTCACCACGCGGCTGACCATGTCTTTGAATTTACTCGTGTCGAGTTCCCCCTTCTCGACATCGACGCCGGAGTGATAGCCCAGAACCTTTTCAAAATCCTCTTCATTGCCGATCAGGCAGTCGATATAGGGCACGAGCGGCCGGGTGGTGGCGATAGCCTCTTCGCTCTTCCAGAGCTTGGATCGAAAGTTCAGATCGTAGCTGACGACGGTGCCCGCTTCATGCGCGGCCTTCACCGCCTCTGCGACAACGAGCTTGGTCGAATCACTCAGCGATGCCATGATCCCCCCGGTATGGAACCAGCGGACGCCTTCATCGACAAAGAGCTTTTTCCAGTCGATGTCGCCAGGCTTAAGGCCCGCTGTTGCGCTGTGTCCGCGATCGTAGAGCGTCGTGCTGGCGCGCTTGCCGTGACCGACTTCGGTGAAATTGAGTCCGATGCGATCCTTCTTACCCACGCCGTCCCATTTGCGGTTGACCGCATGTGTGACATCAACACCCACCGCGCGGGCGTGATTGCGAACCACAGCACCCATCGGAGATGTGTTGAGGCCGCCCACCCATCCCGTGCGCAGGCCGAGGCGCGCGAGTGCGTAGGCGACATTGTATTCACCTCCGCCGACCCAGACTTCGAGCATCGGCGCGAATTCGATTCGCCCGTGGCCCGGCGGGGAAAGACGGATCATCGTCTCACCGAGGGCAACCAGATCATGTTTGCACTGCGACGTGGGCTTCATGGATAGCGGCATGGGCGAGAATGTACACGGATGCGCAAAGATTTCGAGAAGACTGGAGCGCGAAGACGTTGCCGACTGGCGCGGCTGTCGACGATCGGATAACATGCCCCCATGCTGCGACGGTTAGCCGAGTCGGATGTTGCCCTGATTGCAACAGGCGTTTCCATGGAGGGATCAACGCCTTGGCTGCGGACGGTGGGGGCGCTGGTCGGTGGGGTGTTGATCGGATCACTTCTGGTCACTTTGCTGGTGATGCGACGTCGGTGGGTCACGCCGGTGCGGAGTCTGGCAAGTCAGGCCGAGCGATTGGCGGCGGGTGAGTGGCAGACACGGGCGCATCTCGAGACCGGTTCCAGCGATGTTCGACGATTGGGAGAGAAACTGAATCGCCTCGCACAGCAGGCCCAAAGCCAGCTCGAGTCGCTCAGACAGCAGCGCGCGAATCTGCAGCTTCTGGTCGATGCGCTGCCGGACCCGATCTTGCTGTCTGATGCCAATGAGCGGATCGTACTCGTCAACGCACCCGCCGAGCGATTGCTGCAGGTTCCGCCGCAGCAGCTGATTGGCAAGAAGTTTGCCAGCGCGGTCGGTGATGCCGTGCTGCTGGATTTGTTCGACTCGGTCCAAAAGCTCTCGCCCGAGCCGAGTCAGGATGTGCGATCTCCTGTCCATCGTGAACTGAAACTGATCCGCGACAGCCAGCGGCTGAGCTTTCAAGCGATCGCCGAGCGAACGGAAACGCAGGGCGTGCTCATCGTGCTGCGGGACGTTTCGACGCTCGCAGGCGCGATCCAGATGAAGACCGATTTCGTGGCCAACGCTTCTCACGAACTCCGCACGCCCATCAGCGCGATCAAGGTCGCTTTCGAAACCTTGCGCGACATCTTTTCCGAAGACCCCGCCACCGCGCAGCGTTGCATCGGCATCATCGAAGGTCATCTCAAAAGGCTGGAAGAAATGTTGCGCGACTTGCTCGATCTTTCGCGCGTTGAGAGCGCGGATCTCAAACCCCATTTTGCTCCGATGCGCGCCGTCGATCTGACTGGTGTGTTGCAAGGGACGTGGGAGCCGTTTGCCTCGGAAAAGGGCGTTCGCCTTTCCATCACGCATTCGCCGGGCGATCTGGAATTCGTCTCGGATCGCAGGCTCTTGGATTTGCTGCTGAAGAATCTGGTCGAGAACGCGATCAAGTTTACGCCGTCGGGCGGGACGGTGGATGTGCTTGTCGAGCGACTGGGCAGGGATGTGCAGATCACGGTCGTTGATACAGGCTGTGGGATTCCCCAGGAGCACCTCGAACGCGTCTTCGAGCGATTTTATCAAGTCGATAATGCCCGTTCGGGCGGTGGGCGTGGGACGGGTTTGGGACTTGCCATCGTCAAGCATGCCGTACACGCATTAGGCGGGACGGTGCGACTGGTCAGTCAGGTGGGTCGCGGGACGACGGCGACCTGTCTGCTGCCCGAGAGTGCGCCGAGTGAGTTTTCTTCAAATGAATTGACGATGTCGTCTCGATAGACCGGCGGTCGTCATCATCGATCGGCGGTCGCCTGTTTGGATCGGCAGAAGGAGCTTTCATGAAGCGGTTGCGTTGGGGCATTCTGGGTACGGGCAACATCGCAAGACAGTTCGCCGAAGGTGTGAGAGCCAGTGGATCGGAGTCGAAGAGTCAACTCGTTGCGGTCGGATCGCGTTCGATGGAGTCGGCCAGATCTTTCGCCGCCGTGCACAACATCGCCGAGGCGGTGGGCGGGTATGACGAATTGCTCCGACGCCAGGACGTTGAGGCGATCTACCTGAGTCTTCCGAACACCATGCACGCGGAATGGACGATCCGCGCGCTGCGGGCTGGAAAGCACGTGTTGTGCGAAAAGCCGCTTGCGGTGAGCGTCGCCGAAGCCGAGGCAATGGCGGGCGCGGCGCGGGATTCGGGGCGGGTGCTGATCGAAGCATTCATGTATCTCGCGCATCCGCAGACGCTCAAGCTCATGGAGTTGGTTCGAGATGGGGCGATCGGGCGCGTGCGACACGTTCGGACGAGTTTTTGCTATCGCGTGAGGAATCATGTGGGCAACATCCGCTTTGATCCGAATCTCGCGGGCGGGGCGTTGATGGATGTGGGGTGCTACTGCATCAGCTTTGCGCAGCGTCTCGCACGGGCCGAGCCGAGCGAAGTCCATGCCGTCTCGACTCAGCACGTAAGCGGCGTGGATGAAGTGACAACGGTCGTCATGAAGTTTCCCTGCGGCATGACCAGCGAATTCACCTGTGGCATGATGCTGCAGACCGACAACAGCGCATTCGTCTGCGGCGAGGAAGGCTTTCTACGCGTGCCCATTCCGTGGAAGCCACCGCCCGGACGCGGTGAGGTCATTCAAGCCTACTCGACCCCGCCCAAACAAGACTCCCCAGGCTCAAAGCCCCTGACGCCCGAGCCGATCATCCATCGAATCGCCGACGACCGTCCGCTCTATGGCATCGAGGCCGACGCATTCGCAGACGCGGTGCTCAATCATGCCCTGCCGTTCATCAGCATCGAGGAGTCACTCGCGATCGCACGCACGATCGAACGCGTGAGAAGGGCAATCGCCTAGGCAAAAAGCGTCGCTGGCCCGCGCATTCTCGGTCTGTCAATCGCCCGCAAGCGGAATCTCGCGGCAGTGTGGTTAAGCTGCCCCTTCAATCTACCGATGTTATCCGGTAGGTTTCGATGTTCCGTTCGTTTGAACACGAAATGTCTTAGCAACAGAGGATCGATTATGTCTGATAAAAAAGTCGCGCTCGTCACGGGCATCACCGGCCAGGACGGCTCTTACCTCGCTGAGTTTTTGCTCGCCAAGGGATACGATGTCCATGGCGTGATCCGTCGATCAAGCTCGTTCAACACCGAACGCATCGATCACCTCTATCGCGATCCCCACGAACGCGACGTACGACTCTTCCTGCATTTCGGAGATCTGGTCGACGGCACCGGCATGCGCGAGATCCTCTCGCGGGTCAGGCCGCATGAAGTTTACAACCTCGGCGCTCAGTCACACGTCCGCGTGAGCTTTGATCAACCGGTCTATACCGTGCAGACCGACGCCCTCGG
This sequence comes from Planctomycetaceae bacterium, assembly GCA_027487775.1. Lineage (GTDB taxonomy): Bacteria > Planctomycetota > Phycisphaerae > Tepidisphaerales > Tepidisphaeraceae > JAIYCY01. The sequence continues at coordinate 171,142 of JAIYCY010000032.1, read as the reverse complement.
CACGATCAACCTCCTGGAAGCGATCCGCGACGTCGATAAGAACATTCGCTTTTATCAGGCATCCAGTTCGGAAATGTACGGCAAGGTCGTCGAGACACCCCAGACCGAAAAGACCCCATTCTACCCGCGGTCGCCTTATGCGTGTGCGAAGGTCTACAGCTATTGGCAGGTCCTCAATTATCGCGAGGCATATGACATGCACGCGAGCAACGGGATCCTGTTCAATCACGAAAGCCCGCGCCGCGGTGAAACGTTCGTGACGCGCAAGATCACCCGCGCCGCCGGTCGCATCAAAGAAGGTCTGCAGAAGAAGCTGTTCCTCGGCAACATCGAAGCCAAGCGCGATTGGGGGTTTGCCGGCGATTACATCGAAGCGATGTGGCTCATGCTGCAACAGCCCAAGGGCGATGACTATGTCGTCGCAACCGGCGAGACGCACTCGGTGCGTGAGTTTCTCGATGAAGTCTTCGGACACCTCGGTCTGAACTGGAAAGATCACGTTGAAATCGATCCCCGCTATTTCCGCCCGACCGAAGTCGATCTCCTGCTCGGTGACCCCGCCAAGGCCAAACGCGTGCTGAACTGGACCCCCAAGGTCACGTTCAAAGCGCTCGCCAAGATGATGACCGAAGCGGACTGGACGCTGGCCAAGAACGAACGAATTCTGCGCGAGCATGGCCATAAATGAGCCGCCGAATCCGGGCGTTTTGCATGCCCGGGCTTCGAAAATCGCGTTTTTTGACCCATTCAAGAGGTCTGATGCCCGGAAGAATCGAAAATTCCGGGCATTTTTGCGCGCGAGAGTTGAAAGCCCCGAAAAATCAGTTAGTTTTTCGCCTGTCGATGCCCTTTCGCACGGTGGCTCCGAGCGATCTCGAAGCGGCGAGAGGGCCGACGCCGATACGCTGCATCGGCCTGCCTCGTGATGAACGAGGTCACAGGCGTCTCGGCGGAGTGGAGGGATCGGCCCGGAAGCTGGTATCTGTGTTGCCAGACAACTTCCTGGGCGACGGATCGCCAAATGCTGTCTGATGCAGGCAAATTGACTTGCCCGCAAAGGAAACAAGCGTCACCGCATCTCAGCCGATCGGATGCAGTCACGGAAGGAGTCGTGTCCATGGCCGCTGGAAAGCCCATGACCAAGTCGGAAATCGCCAACCACATCGCTGAAAAGGTCGGTCTGACCCGGAAGCAAGTGCTCGGCGTGTTCGAAGCACAAGCCGAGCTCGCTTACAAGCAAGCGAAGAATACGTTCCAAGTCCCCGGCATCGGCAAGCTCGTCCTCGCCAAGAGCGCACCACGCGAAATGGTGATGCAGTTCGGCGAAAAGAAGGGCCAAGTCGTCAAGGTCCCCGCCAAGACCCGCGTCAAGTTCCGAATCGCCAAGGCTGCAAAGGATGCAATCCTCGGCGCTAAGAAGTGATCGCCTCTCCCGGAACCGAATTGATTGATTGATTGATGCGCCGTCCAAACATGCCCTTCGATCACATCTACTTGATGAAATCAGAAGTCGTTGTTTGAAGCGGCTCTTCAATGCAGGATTACATCGCGTTCCGCAGAACGCATGCTCAACACGCCTCGCTCGCCCTCACCGGCGGGCGAGGTTTTTTTATCGACGTCGCATGCAGTCGTGACACATCCGGGACATAGGCGGTGACGGCTGTTTTCAGCATCAACGACGCCAGTTATCCGTCGAATGATCGTTGCGAATCTTCACCAGCGTCACGCGTCAGTGGATGAAGCGCATCTCGCCGAAATTGGGGATGAAACGAAAGCCCGCTCCGTAGATCGGCTGGCCGCTCGGCCAATAGACGAAGAACGCACGACCCATCAGGAAGCGCTCGGGGACGCGACCCGGCTCGACGAACAACTGCTCGTCAGGCAGGCGGATCGGGGCGTACCACATGCGGGCATCAAGACTCATCGTCGAATTGTCACCCAGCGTGAAATACTCACCCGGGCCCAGGCGAATCAACTGAGCGCCGCTGTTAAATGCGGGAGGGCCGTCGCCGATCGGGAAGCCTGAGGGGCTTGCCCATCGCGGCATCGCGCCTGTGTCGGGGTCACGTTGATTGATGTAGTAAATGTCACGCCAGAGCGAAACGTGCGAAAGCTCCGCCTCCTGCGCGCTCGCCTCAATGAACGCGCCGCCCGGCGGGCTGTCGATACCAGCCTGAAACTCCTCGATCAACCCGGCAATGTCCGGCGCGTAGCTGTCGGGCGATGATCGCGCGACCTCCTTTCCATCCAGTCGCAGCGTCAGCTGATAATCGACATTGCTGAACTCCACCTGCGTCCCCGCGCCCGATCCGAGCGATGGATACTCACCGCTTGCGATTTCCCGCTCACCCGCATCATTGCGGAGCATGATGCGATAGCGACCGGGCAACAACTCCGCATAAAGAGCGGTCTGTCGCTTGATCAGTCCAAAACGCATCGCACCCTCACCTGACGTACGACGATAGACCGCCTGCAGCTTCAGATCGCTGACTTCGTTGAGCCGTGTACGAGACGGCGGATATTCATGCTGAAGCGGTCTGAAATTGTCAGGGTTTGCAAAGCGCGTCATGAACTTCGTTGATGCGTATGCAAGCCAATCGGTCATCGGAAAGGTCGATGGAGAGGCGCTGACATCAAAATCGAGTCGGCCGGCTGCGGAACCATCAAACCTGAACGAGCGCCCCTCAGTGGTCCAGCCGCTGCCCTGTGTCTGCGTCCAAGGCTGTCGCCACTCGGGTTCCTGCAATTCGACGATCTGCGTGATCGGATCCGCGTAGGAACGGGAGAGGCCCTTGGGCAGATGATCATTGTCGTAAACGAGTCTCCAGAGCGCGCCTTGCACGCGATTCGGCTTGGGCTGGACGACAAAGTCAGAAGGCTGGAGTTCTGCAAGAGGTTTGTCGGAGTTGGAGACGTAGATGTCACCGTCGAGGATCATGACCGTCTCGTTGGGCTTGCCGACGAGACGCTTGATGTAGTTGGTCTGATACGCGTCCGGCGGGCTGATCTCGCCTGGACGGTCGCGGACCGGGCCGTCATAGTGCGGGCTCTTGAAGACAACGACATCCCATCGGCGCGGCTGGGCGAAGAGATAGCCGTACTTGAGGACGAGAATGCGATCACCATAACGGACAGGCGGGGCGAAAGCGTCGTTTAGCGGATCGTCGGGCAGTGATCGGGGGAGCTTGTAGCCGCAGTTGTCGCATCGGACGGCGACGGTCCGCGGACGAGCGGGACCGCCCGGTCCTGCGGGCGGGGCAAGCGCGATGTTGTCGGCGCTGATTTCGTCGTCGCCTCGGCCGAACCCCTGGTAGTTCACCTTCCAGTTTTGTCCGCAATCCGGACAACGAAAGTGCATGTGCTGTCCGAGCAGCGTCGGGGCCATCGATCCGGTCGGTATGACGAAGGCCTCGACGAGGAACGCGCGAAAAATGAAAGCCAGAACGAAGGCGATCAGAATCTGCTCGATCGTCTCCTTCAGATTCTCTGGCTTCTCTTGGTTCGCTGCTGCGTGTTGCGATTCGGACATCTCCGCACTCTAAACAAGAGTCTGCCCACTTGGTAGACCGAGCCGCGTCGAATCATCTGACGGCCACGCGCCAACACAATGTTGAGCGGATTCGGCAAACGTCAGCGATCCCCGGGCGTCTTCGATCAACGAATGCCCATGATGATTTCCATGGTCAACTGATCAAGCCGCTCATAGGGCAGACGCGCGCTCGCGAGTTCGTCACGATTGAAGCTGGTTTCAAGGAGCTTCTTAGCGTTGGTCTTGCTGAACTCCTTGGTGATCTTCTGCAGATGCACGTCGCTTACGTTGATCTCGCGCAGCAACTGCTGGATCTCCTTGTCTTCGTTCCAGCGTTTGGCCTTCTCCGCCAGGATCTGATAAGTGCGCATCGATCCGCGGGCGAACTCTTTGACGTCCTGGTAGTCGCTCTGTCGGTAAGCGTGGGCGTCAAAATGACGCGGGCCGTTGTACTTGTAATCTTCCAGCAGCTTGACGAGGAAGAAGGCGTGTTTGAGGTTGGCTGAACCGAAGCGGAAATCCTGATCGTACCGACCGAACTCCTGATCGTTGAGATCGATGTGGAAAAGCTTCTTGGCTTCCAACGCTGCGGCGACCTGGTGGACAAAATTCAGACCCGCCATGTGCTCGTGAGCCACTTCGGGGTTTACGCCGCACATGTCGGCATGCTTGAGCGTGGGGATGAGTGCGAGATAGCTTCCGGTGACAGCGAAGTAGATATGTCCGCGCGGCTCGTTCGGCTTGGCTTCGAATGCGAACTTGTAGCCGTACTTTTGCTCGATCGAGTAGTCGCACAGGAAATCGATCGCCTCGCGGAACCGCTTGACGGCATCGACCGGGTTTTTGGCGGCGTCGGTTTCGACACCCTCACGCCCGCCCCAGAAGACATAGATCTTCGCGCCGAACTCTGCGCCGAGATCCATCGCCCGCATCGTCTTTTGGATGGCATAGGCGCGAATCTTTGCGTTGTTGCTTGTGAATGCACCGTCCTTGAATACGGGCTCGCCGAAAAGATTGGTCGTGGCCATCGGAACGACAAGGCCGTTGTCCTTCAGTCCCTTTCGGAACTCCTTCTTGATGGCTTCGGATTGCTGAACCGTGGCGTCGATCGGGATCAGATCGTTGTCGTGGAAGTTCACGCCATACGCGCCGCACTCTCCGAGAAGGTCGCATATCTGTCCGACAGAAATTTGAGGCCGGGTGGGAAGACCGAACGGATCGCGGCCGGTGTTGCCCACCGTCCAAAGCCCGAAGGTAAACTTGTACTTCTTATCAGGTGTGAAGTCGGACATGACGACAGAAGCTCCTCGATTGGGTGTGAAAGACTTGACCTGCGACAGTGTCTATCGAACCCGGTGAAGGATCAAGCCCTTGAGGACTCGTGGTTTCAGGTGGCAGATCTTGTTGCGGGGCTTGGCACCGAGGTCGGGGGCTTTTGGCGGGCGAAGATGGCATCGATCATCGGCGGGATCACCCGATCGGGAGCGAGGTACTCGCGAGCGATGTCGAAAGCACGCCGGCGATGGAAATCGGGTCTGCGGGCAAGGTCTTCAAGCGCCAGTACGCAATCGTCCATCGTGCTGAAGCCGATCACGCCTTCACCCGACGGAATGTAACGCGACCACGCGGTGTCCTGCACGACGGCAGGCCTTGCGGCGGCGAGGTAGCAGGCGGTGCGACAACTAAACCAGCCCGTCCGCGGGGCAACGTAGCAGTTCTTGGCGATGCTCCATTCGCCGGCGCTCTGGGCGATGAATTGCTGATATCGCTCCGGTGTTTGCGACACGGGGGCGGCGGGGATGAAGTCCCAGCCGTCTCGCGCGATCCCCTCGCGGTCGAACTTGTCCCCAGCGACCGCCATCTTGATCGGAAGCGGCGTGCGCCCGGGGAGACTTCGAAATCGTTCGAATTCACTTGCCTTGGCGTCGTAGGTCTTTCCTTCGTACGTCAGGTCGCCTCCAAAATAGCTCCAGCTCATCACTGTGGTGAGCGGTGCATCGGGCGCGATCGGCGTGTTGCGAACCCTTGCCCAGTCTGCGAGCGTGACAGGCGATCGTGTAACACGCCAATCGAAATCCAATCGCGGGAGCAGACAGTCGGGCGAATGAATATTCTCTGCGTAGGTCAGATGGACGTCGTGGGCACGCACGCCGGCGATCCAGCGATCGACGTTCTGGCTCCAGGCGGGGCGAGTCGCCAGAACGATCTGATTGTAGCCGGGATCGGTGTCCATGAAGACACGCTTGCAGTGAGGCGAAAGCTCGTCGGGAAGAAAACACGCGCCGCTGACGTTCAGATAGATGTCGGCTGTTCGTGCGACTTCGGCGAAGCGTTCACGCGACATGCCGAAATGCCGATCGTGCAGAAGGACGTAACACCAGTTGCTGGATAGTGCGGGCGCGAAACGGTCGAAAAAATCCTTAAGAAAACTGACCGTGTAGTCGGGTGAATCGACAGGCCAGCCTTTTAGCGGATCGAACGGCCAGACCCAGGTGTCTTCATGGTAGTAGACTTCATGACCCAGTTCATGCAGCCCGAGCAGGTAATGAAAATAATCCCACGCAACCCCGCCGAGCGGGTACTGACCGACGAGTCCGCCGACGATGATGCGGAGCTTTCGGTGCGGATTGAGCGAGGTCGCAGAATTTGTCGGGAGCATGTTGCTCATCTTGTTGCAGGTCTTGTTGTTTAGCGCTTGTCACCCGCGGCGGGGACAAGGACCGAATCGTAGCGATAGCTCGGGCCTATGCCGGGACCGAACACGCCGGGGGCCGTGTGATCGACGTGATCGACGAGCGGCTCCGCGGCAAGTGCAGAAAAGATGTTGTCGCCTGGTAAGTCGAGTGAATCGGAGAGACCGACATAAGGCGAAGTCGTCCAATGGACCGAAAGATCAGCAAACAGAACATTCTGTCCGCGGCCACGATGGTTGGGGCTGTTGATGCGTCGGAGCGAACCGAGATCGGTGTGGGGCCTGAGGGTCGTGACGAGCGGATCGGGTGCGCGGTCGGCCATCAGTGCAAAGCGAGACGGGAGCGTGTCGTTGAGTCGATACTCGGGAATCGAACTGAACGGAGAAGCGTATCCGTAGGTCAGGGCATCGCTAGAGGAAAAATTACTTCGCGCAGCTGCGCCTTCGGATGAATCGGGGCGACCCTTTGAGCTGGGGCAAACGAATCGCTGTGGATCAATAAACTTGCCGCGTACGAGCAGGTAGAGCGAGGCGCTTACATCGTTGGGCGCGACAGCGGAGTTGTCGGCGAAGGGGTTCGAATCTGTGTGTCCGGTGAAGGCGGTCCATGCGTTGCCTAGATTCGGATCAAATCGCACGCGAGGGAAAAAGTAATCGTTCTGCGAAGCGTAGGCGGACATGGCTTGCCCGATCTGATTCAGCTGATCTGCACAGAGCACCCTGCGATTGTCCTCGCGGAGACTGAGCGCGTAGGGAACGAAGGTGGCCATCAGCAGGGTGAACACGATCAGGATGGCGAGAAGCTCGAGAAGCGTGAAAGCGCGGCGGTCTGCGGATGGACGGCGAAGAGGCTTTTGAAATGCGGCGAATGTCATGGGCGTTCGGGCTTGGGTTACGAGATGCCGAGTTGCACGAGTGGTGTGCCGGGAGATGCTTGAGCGTCGGCCTTGCGTTTCAATTGGCCGCAGGCAGCGTCGATGTCGCGGCCCCGCGATTTGCGCACGTGTGCATTGACTCCGCCTTCGCGGAGAATCTCTTGAAAACGTACGACGTCGCCTGATCCCGGTCTGAGAAACGGCAGGGCCTCAACTTCGTTGTATCGAATGAGATTGACGTTGGCGCGCAGCCTCCGACACAGGGCAAGCAACTCGCGGGCGTGTTCCGGGCGATCATTGACATCACGCAGAAGAATGTATTCAAGCGTGATCTCACGGCCGGTCTTGTCGAAATAATATTGACAGGCGTCGAGAATATCGGGCAAAGCAAAATGGTCGGCCCAGGGGATCAACTGTCGACGAAGAGGCTCATTCGGAGCGTGCAACGAGAGCGCAAGATTGATCGGAAGATCGATCGAAGCCAGATCACGAATCCGTGGCGGGACGCCGACCGTACTCAGCGTGATACGGCGAGCGCCCATGTCGATACAGCGACGGTCGTGAATGATCCGAATCGCAGCAACGACTTGATTGAAATTGGCAAGCGGTTCGCCCATACCCATGAAGACAAGATTCGACAGGCGCTCGTTGTATCGATGAAGCTCGGCATTCACGCGATAGACCTGAAAGACGATCTCGCCGGCAGAAAGCGAACCCTTCAAACCGTTGAGGCCCGACGCGCAGAATTTACAGCCGACAGGGCAACCGACTTGGCTGGAAACGCAAATTGTGCGGCGATCGCTGTCGGGGATCATCACGGTTTCGGTGGTGGCGGGGGTGTTCCACCCGACGCGCTTCCATGCGAGCAAGAGCTTGAACGTGCCGTCTGATGAATCCTGTCGTGTGATGAGCGAGCCGGGCGAAAAATCGACGTGCGACGCGAGCGTCTGTCGGTCGCGGGCGGAAAGGTTGGTCATCTGCGCCGGATCCGAGATGAACTTCTGGTAGACCCAGTCGCGAATCTGCTGCCCGCGAAACTTAGGCATGCCAAGACTGACGAGATGAGCGTCGAAGTCCTCGGGCGGGCTGCCGAAAAAATCGAACAACGCAGCGCCCGGGCCGACGGGTGTTGCGGTAGAAGAATCTGGAATCGGGTCGGGCATATGGGTCGAAAACCTCTTGCGGTGGTGAGAATACCGGAGGTTCAACCCGAACGCGACGGCCGATTCGCGACCGCGTGGCCCGGCTGGGTCCGTTTGTACTTTCAATGCAATCGAAAAGCTGGGCTTGACAGAAGTCAACTTTGATCCAACCATATATCCGGATGAACGGATGGAGTTCCGGGCCGCTTAAAGCCCCGGGTCGATCCGGTCGAGGAAATGGGATGCCCGGCACTTTCCGGGCTTCTCGCAAAACAGGTCTGTTGAGATTGGGACGTAAGTCGAGTCTTTTTTCTGGAGTTGAACGATGCCCGCCGCTACGAAAAAGTCTGCCGTGAAGTCGAGTAAGTCTTCGAGCAAGTCGCCGGTGCTAAAGCCGAGCGATTACAAGGTTGCGGATCTCTCGCTGGCGGAGTGGGGCCGCAAAGAGATCATGCTGGCCGAGCAGGAGATGCCGGGTCTGATGGCTTGCCGCAGCGAATATGCCAAGGCGCAGCCGCTCAAGGGTTTGAAGATCGTGGGCAGCCTGCACATGACCGTGCAGACCGCCGTCCTCCTGGAAACACTCGCGCTGCTCGGTGCCGAAGTCCGTTGGTGCTCGTGCAACATCTTCAGCACTCAAGATCACGCCGCCGCTGCGGTGGTGGTGGGTCGTCCCGAAACCGGCGGAACTGTAGACGCCCCGCGCGGCGTGCCCGTCTTTGCATGGAAGGGCGAGACGCTCGAAGAATACTGGTGGTGCACCGAACGCGCCGTCGATTTCGGCAACGGCGCGGGCCCGGATCAAATCGTCGATGACGGCGGAGACATCACGCTGCTCGTCCACAAGGGCTTTGAGTTCGAAAAGGCTGGCAAAGTCCCCGGCCCCGAGACCACGACCAACAAGGAATACAAAGAAATCCTCAAGCTTCTGCAAAAGTGCTACAAGGCCGACCCCAAGCGCTGGAGCAAGGTCGCGCAGCATATTCGCGGCGTCTCCGAAGAAACCACCACCGGTGTGCATCGCCTCTACGAAATGCAGAACGAAGGCAAACTGCTCTTCCCAGCCATCAACGTCAACGATTCGTGCACCAAGAGCAAGTTTGACAACCTTTACGGCTGTCGCCATTCGCTCATCGACGGACTCAACCGCGCGACCGACGTGATGATCAGCGGCAAGATCGCGGTGGTGCTCGGTTACGGCGATGTGGGTAAGGGTTGTGCCCAGTCGCTGCGTGGCCAGGGCGCTCGCGTCATCGTGACCGAGATCGATCCGATCTGCGCCCTGCAGGCGGCGATGGAAGGCTATGAAGTGACGACGCTCGAAGACTACCTCGAGAACGCCGACATCTTCGTCAGTGCCACGGGCAACCTGAATCTGATCACCACCGCCCACATGAAGAAAATGAAGGACAAGGCGATCGTCTGCAACATCGGTCACTTCGACAACGAAATCGATATGGCCGCCCTTGAGAAGCTGGAAGACCAGGGCAAGGTTGTTCGGACCAACATCAAGCCGCAGTACGACCTCTACACGTTCAAAGACACAGGCCGCGGTGTGTTGGTGCTGGCTGAGGGCCGCCTCATGAACCTCGGCTGCGCGACGGGCCATCCGAGCTTTGTGATGAGTGCGAGCTTTACCAATCAGACGATCGCCCAGATCGAACTGGCGACGAATCTGAAGAAGTACGACAAGGCCGTCTACGTGCTGCCTAAGCACCTCGATGAAAAGGTCGCCCGCCTGCACCTCGACAAACTCGGCGTGAAGCTGACCAAGCTTTCGGGCGAACAGGCCAAGTACATCGGCGTACCCGTCGACGGACCCTACAAGCCGAATCACTATCGGTATTGATGCCGCAGGCATGATTGGGCGTGACTGATCGGCCGAGGCACGTCCTTCCGGCCGGCCAACGTGTCAGCTGCTGTTGCCCGAGTGACAAACCAAACGCGCGGCCCGTGGAGTTTCGGGCCGCGCGTTTTTGCTTGGAGTCATCCAGTTGAAATGCTCTGGGCACTTCGCGACATCTGGTGCAGCCGCTTGGAAGTGGCCTTAGCGGATGAGCTCAGATGCGTTGATCAGGCTCGTGTTCTGGATGCGGAGCAGTTGGGTTTCGTGTGCGGGAGATGATTCGAAGCAGATGCCTTCGTCATCGAGCATCTGTCGCTTTTGCGCGAGCCCGCCGGGGCCGGAGTAGCCGGTGAGCGTGCGGTCGGAAGCGATCACACGATGACAGGGAACCTGCGGCGCGTGCGGGTTGGTGCGCATCGCCTGACCCACCGCCCGAGCGTGTTGTCGGCCACGTCCAGGAAAGATCACTTCCGCGATCGTCGCGTATGTTGCGACCTTCCCGGCAGGGATTCGACAACAGACCGCCCACGCGCGCTGGCGAAAGGGCATCGACTCATCGAACTTTCCCGAAAGTATTTTGGATAGTCGATCGTCTTGCATCTTTTGCTCATTCTCATTGGCTTGATGAAGTTGATCGAGTTCATCCGAGTGTCGCGATCGCCTCGCGATCAGGGGCAGCGATGCGGACAAAGATGTCCTGAAGACTCGGTGTCGTTCGTTCGAAGTGTTCCACGCGGCAGCGATCGATCAGGGCGCGGAGGATCGCCTGCGTGTCGGCTGAGCTTTCGACGCGGAGTTCCTGAATGTTGCCGAGGTCGATGATCTGCCGTACGCCGGGCAAATCACCAGCTTGCAGATTGATTGAAGCCGTTGTCATCGGTGATTGTCCAAGCCGCACGCGGATGACGTCTTGCCCGTAGTTGGATTTGATTTCATCGAGCGTGCCGTCGAGAACCTTCTTTCCGCGATAGATCATGAAGACGAAATCACACAATTCCTCGGCGACGCGCATGTCGTGGGTGGAGAAGATGATCGTCGCGCCGTCGCGCCGGAGCTCTTGCACCAGCGATCGAATGACCACCGCGTTAACCGGATCGAGTCCGCTGAAGGGCTCGTCGAGCAGGAGCAACTGCGGCCTTGCGATGACGACGGCGAGGAACTTGATTTTCTGCTGCTGGCCCTTGCTCAGAGTCTGAACGCGGCGCGTGAGGACGCCCGGCAGCTCGATACGCTCTAGCCAGTTTTCGAGCTCGGCACGGGAAGGGGAATGCCCTTTGAGTCGTGCATAAAAGGAAAGCAGTTCGCCGACTTTCATCGTTGTGTAGATGCCGGATTCCTCGGGGAGATATCCGACGCGATCATCGCAGGCAGCGTGCGTGTCGGTGCCCAGAACGCGGACGATACCGGCGTCGGGTGCGTAGATGCGGGTGATCATCCGAAGGCTGGTGGTCTTGCCCGACCCGTTGGGTCCGATGAATCCGTAGATCGAACCCGTAGGCACGCAAAGACTGAGCGTATCGACCGCGCGGTAAGAGCCGAAAGTTTTGGTGACTCCGATCAGTTCGACGGCGTGCGACATGTTGCCGCAGAGCATCGTCGGATACGCGGAAAGTTGCAACGATGAAGAAAAAGGACTAAAACATCCGATGATGAGTATTGAGATCGACCGACATGACAAGCGGTGGATCGGGGCTAGGATGTGGCGCGGACGGTCGGTGTCGATCGTCGCCTTTTCTGCCCGAGGCAGGAGTGATCAGGAAGGAGCTTGCGATGCGAGTTACGAAGTTGGCGGCCCTGTGTGCCGCGGCGGTCGCGATGGGGACGGTGTCGTCCGCGAGTGCAGATTTTGTTCTCTTCGGTGGACGCCCGGAAGCGTTTGCAAACCAAAGCCGCGACGCCAAGGCGGTCAAGCCGATCTCTCAACCCTACTTCCACGAAGATTCGTTCGTCACGACCGATCTGCGCGCGTGGTATCTTCGACACGATTTCGGCGACGACTTCTCCAATCTCGGTGGCTCTGCCGAGGTCTATGCGCTGCAGGTTCGCGTCGCCTTGACCGACCGACTGCAGTTGGTCGCCTACAAGGATGGCTATCTCCAGTTTGATACCGACGTCAACACCGGACTCGGTGGCGGTTGGAACGATGTGGCCGCGGGCCTTAAGTATCAGTTCTATCAAGACTACGAAAATCAGCTGTTTGCCGCTGCCGGCTTGGGCTATGAGTTTCCGGTCGGAGACTCTGATGTGTTCCAGAACAACGACGAATGGCGACTGTGGGTCAGTGTCAACAAAGGCTACGGCCCGCTGCACCTCGGTGCGACCCTCAACTACTACTTCCAGGACGGCGAAGGTGCTGTCGATGACAGCCAGTCGGTCAGTTGGCACCTGCAGGCCGACTACTACCTCGGACCGTGGTTCAGCCCGGTGGTCGCGCTGCATGGCTATCACTACATCGATGAAGGCTCGACCAACACGCTAAACGGAGTCGACGTGACGAACTTTGGCAGCGGTGATTCCGAAATCCTCGCGACCGTGGGCGGTGAATTCCGCCCCGGTCCGGACTGGCAAAACCTCGGCTTCCGCGCCGCGGTCGATGTCCCGGTTCGCAGCGGTGGCGATGACAACAGCCTCTACGGCTGGCGTCTGACCTTCAGCGTCGTCTATGAATTCTGATACTCAAATCGTCACGAGGCGTCCCTGATCAAGGCCCGTGTGCGACAAAGCGTCGCACGCGGGTCTTTTCAATTGCGGACTGAATAGTCCGATGATAAGGTGTGGGGGTCAGGCAAGAATTGATCTACAACCAAGCTTCCTTCTGAGGGTACCGCACCGCAGCCCGACCCCCCCCTAAAAGGTACCCGATGAAAACCCCGGGCCGACGTCTCCCAAGACGCCGGCCCGCGTGCCATTTTGGGAAGTTGCTGGTGGTTAGAAGCTCTTGGTGGTGAGCTGTCAGTCGTCAGAATCAGATCTTCCGTTCGTGAGGTTGAGCGGAACGGATTCGTCGGGATGATGGGTGGGCATGTGGTTTGATAACGGTCATGACGCAGAGGGTGATGTCGATGGGGGTGTCGATGGGCACGAGCCGTGGGCGGAGGCGGTGCGGCATCTTTCAAAGGATCGAGTGATGGGGAAGCTGATTCGGCGGATCGGGCCCTGCACGCTCAGGCCGCGCGGGGAGCCATTCGTGACGCTCGTGCAATCGATCCTGAGCCAGCAGGTCAGCGTGAAAGCCGCCGACTCGATGTACCGCAAACTGGCTGCCAAGTTCCCGCGGCAACGACCAACGCCCGAGCGACTGCTCAACTTCCTCACCACCGCAAACGACGACGACATCCGAGGATGTGGCCTGTCACGACAAAAACGTGGCTACATGCATGACCTGGCTCGCTGCTTTTCCGATGGCACGGTCCCAGCCAGGCGCCTTTCGCGAATGACCGACGAAGAAGTCATCGCCTGCGTCACGCAGGTCAAGGGCATCGGTCAATGGACCGCCGAAATGCTCCTGATCTTTTCACTCGGAAGGCCAGACATCTGGCCGATCGACGATCTGGGAATCCGTGAAAGCGTCTTTCGACTCTGGCCCAAGACATTTGCCGAGCGACCCGCGCCCAAGATGATCGCCGACTTTGCAGATCGCTGGCGACCGTGGCGCAGCGTGGCGTCGTGGTACCTCTGGGCTGAAAAGGATAAGTGATTGGACATTGTCATGATTCATCGAATAACGGACTTCATGTTTCAGCGATTGACGCTGGCCTTGCTGGCGATTCTGTCGCTTGCAATACACGGCTGTCGCCCTGCGGCGCCGACCCCGCACGTCGAGGACGTTCGGGTGAATCTGCACGGCCTGACGATGGTCGACCCGTACGCCTGGATGCGCGACCGCGATTCGCCCGAGGTGCTCGCACATCTGGACGCCGAGAATCGCTTCACCGATCGCATGCTCGCGCCGCAACGAGGACTTGAGCAACGATTGATCAACGAGTTTGAATCGCACCTCGATGCCGATGACGAATCCGTGCCGCACCGCATCGGTGACTTTATCTATAGCTACGTCTTCGAGGCCGACGACGAGCACGAACGCTTCGTGCGTCGGCCGGTGGATGAAGTAGACGGCGAGCCTGAGTTGGTGCTGGACGTCAATCGCCTCGCGAAGGATCAGGCGTATGTGGCGCTCGACTCCTACCAGCCTTCTTTGGACGGCCATTGGATCGCGTATGCGGTGGATGTTGTCGGAGACCTGACGCTGGGGCTCTATGTCGCTCCGGTCGGCGAGACAGATCGCGCGATCAACCTCGCGGAGGATATCAGCAGCTTTGCGTGGGCGGCGGACGGGAAAACGATCTACTACACCACACGTAACGATGCCGGACGCAGCGACAAACTTTTCAGGAGAACACTTGATCTTCCGAAGTCCCGGCCGCTCGAGGCGAATTATTCCATTCGTGCCGATGAGCCGGAACTGGTGATCGAGGAGTCGGATACGGCCTTTGATATCAATGTCCAACGGTCGCGATCCGACGCGTACATGCTTGTGAACATCACCAGTTACAACGCCGCCGAGACGCGATTGATCCCGGCGATGGATGCGGACGCCCAGCCGATCGAACTTCGTCCGCGTCGGGAGGGCGTGATGGACTTTGTCGATCATCAACGAAGCCACCCGCGCCGTTTGACGGGCGGACGATTTCTGATTCTCTCCGATGATGCGGGCCGCGATTTTCGCCTGCTGTCGCTGCCAGACACTGTCATCAGCAAGCCGACCGAAACTCGATTCGAAAACCCTCAGGAAGTGCTGCCGCATGTGGCGGGGCGATTACTCGAGTCGGTCGAAATCTTCGAGCTTGGCGTCGTTGTGATCTACGTCGAAAACGCGCGTCAGATGCTCGGTCGACTGAACCTGGAACAGGGCAGGCTCGATCCGGTCGACATGGGCGAGGTCTCCTACATGATCACGTCTGGTGAAAATCATCGCTATGAGTCCGACGCGTTTCGATTCAGCTACGAATCGCTCGCCACTCCGACTCGGACATGCGAACTCGACCTGCTCAGCGGAGAGATTCGAGTGCTGAAGGAACGCGATGTACCCGGCTATGACCCGGAGACGCTCGTGCAAGAGCGAATCGAAGCGACGGCGAGCGACGGAACGAAAATCCCGATCACGCTGGTGCGACATCGCGATCACCGCAACGGACCTAAGCCGTTGCTGCTTGAGGTGTACGGCGCGTACGGCATTTCGAACTGGCCCTGGTGGGACGAGACGCGGCTGAGCCTCTTGAATCGCGGGATGGGATTTGCAATCGCTCACGTGCGAGGCGGCGCGGAGGGCGGACGAGGCTGGCATGATGAGGCGAAGTTTTTGAAAAAGGAGACGACGTTCACCGACACGATCGCGTGCGTGAACGCACTTCTTGAGCAGGGCATCACATCGCGCGAGACGCTCGTCCTAACCGGTGCCAGTGCGGGCGGGTTGACGGTGGGGGCGGTGCTGAACATGGAGCCGGGCATCTGTCAGGCAGCACTGATCGGCGTGCCGTTTGTGGACGTCATCAACACGATGCTCGATGAGTCGCTGCCGCTAACAACGCAGGAATTCTTTGAGTGGGGAGATCCGAAAGATAAGCCGTATTTTGAGGTGATGAGACGCTACAGCCCGTACGATAACATCCGTGCAGTAAGGTATCCGGACGTGCTGGTCTACTCCAGTTACAACGACGGACAGGTGATGTATTGGGAGCCTGCCAAGTATGTCGCGCGATTGCGAGCGACACGCACCGACGATCGGCTCACGCTTCTCAGCATGAACATGAGCGGCGGACATCAGGGTCCGAGCGGTCGCAGCGGAGCGATGCGCGAGATCGCGAGGCAGTACGCATTCACGCTCTTCTCTGTCGGACTGACGCATTGATGGGAGCCGACGCACACCCAAAGTCGTCGGCTATCCTCGTTGATTTGATGATCTGCTCCTCGAAAGCCGGCGCGCAGTGACCTGGCAGTCAGCGGATGGTGACAAACACGGTCACCGGCAAATGACCCTCTCGAGCAATTCAATCGGATGCAGGGCGGACCGTTGCGTCCCGTCGTGGATTTGATGTCGGCAACTGGTGCCGGGGGCGCAGACGATGGCGTTCGGGCTTTCGCGTATCGGCGGAAAGACTGAGAGTTCGCCGACCTTCATCGAAAGCTCGTACTTGTCCGCGTCGTATCCAAAACTGCCCGCCATCCCGCAACATCCGCTGGGCAGAACCTGAACACGCTCGGCCACGCGTTTCAGCGCCGCTGCCGTCGAACCGTCGCCCCAAAGCGCCTTCTGATGACAATGCCCGTGCAAAATCACCTCATCTGCAACACGCGAAAACGTCGGCCTCGCCGGATGTTCGTCCCATGCCCGATCGACAAACTCCTCAACCATCATCGACTTCTCCGCCAGCCGCTTGCGAAGACTTTTGGGCGCGGTCATTTCAAGCAGAAGCCAGTCGTCCTTGAAACTCGCTAGACAGCTTGGCTCGATGACAAGGATCGCGCGGACTTGATCATTCTCAATGTAGGGACGAAGCAATTCGATCGTCGCGTCGGCGGATCGAATCGCGTCGGGGAGGATGCCGGTGCTCATCATCGCGCGCCCGCAGCATCCGACGCGTGGCAGCAGCACTTCGTATCCAAGCGCTTCAAGCACGCGAATCGCGCTTCGCCCGATGTGCGGATCGTTGTAGGTCGAAAAGCAGTCGGCATACAGCGCGACCACGGGCTTGGACGTCGATGCGGGCAAGCGTGCTCTGTGAGCGTTGCCAGCGTAAAGCGATCGCGCGTAGGTAGGCAGCGTGCGCTGGGGCGCGAGGTGCATCAAGCGATTGAGAATGGCTCGAACGGGTGAGAGTGAATTGAAGAAGTTGCTCAGACCCGGCGCGATCGCACCGAGGCGATTCAGTGTGCGAACGTGGCCGAAAAGCTTGGCCTTCAGCGGTGTGCGGCTCGAGGCGCGATAGCTTTGTGCGAGATACTCCGCCTTGAGCCGTGCGATATCCACGTTGCTCGGGCATTCGCTCTTGCACGCCTTGCAGGCGAGGCAAAGGTTCAGCGTTTCAAGTGTGTCGGGATCGCTAAAGTTGGGCTGCTTCGGCCCTGATGTTTGAGTCGATGACGCGACGGAGTCCTTGGACGATGCAGAAAACTGCCCCGAGATCGCCAGACGCAGCGCGTTACCGCGGCCGCGCGTGGCGTGACGTTCGTCGAGCGTTGCGCGATAGCTCGGGCACATCGTGCCGACTGCGGTCTTGCGGCATACGCCCGCGCCGTTGCACATCTCGACTGCGCCGCGAAAGCCGTGCTGATCGTCGTAGTTGTAAAACGTATCGATCTTGTCTGGATCGCTGCCTGCATCGACGTGATCGCTTCGCAGGTTGCTTGTGATCGATTCGATGGGACCGGCTCCGACGATCATGCCGGGATTGAGGATCGAATGGGGATCAAAGATTGCTTTGAGCCGCTTGAAGGCGTTCATCAACTCGGGGCCGTAGTAGCGTTCGAGGAGTGGACCTCGCACGCGACCGTCGCCGTGCTCGCCGCTCATGACCCCGCCGCAGTCGCGCGCGAGGTCAGCGACTTCGACAGCAATCCTCCGGAGCATCTCTCGGTCGGCGGGATCGTGCATGTTAACAAGAGGCCTGACGTGTAGAACGCCGACCGATGCGTGCGCGTAGTAGGCTGCGGTTGTGCCGTGCCTTTCGACGATCGCGCGGAACTCACGTACGAAGCGAGCGAGATTCTCGACCGGAACCGCATTGTCCTCGACAAAGGTCTGCGGCTTGCGATCGCCCGCCAGTCCGTGCAGCAGCGGCTCACCCGCCTTGCGGAGCGCCCAGGCACGCGTCATCGATGCCGCATCGGTGTAGCACCGCATGGCCGCCTTCGGCACGACACGTCGAAGCGACTCATAACATGCGTTGAGTTGATCTGGGCCTTGCGTGACTTCGTACTCGACGAACAACAACGCGCTGGGAACCCGACCGTCAATCGGTTCAACGAGTTCCAAATAGGCGCGGCACTCGTTGTTGTTGGCCGCCGCGCCCATGACGACATCATCCAGGAGCTCTACCGCGCTCGGATGTGTCGAGAGGATCGGCACGACCGAATCCATCGAGGCATCCACGGACGGAAACGACACGAGCGCAAGCCCACGCGCCGCCGGAATCGGGTGCAACTTGAGCGTTGCTACGGTGACGACGCCCAGCGTGCCCTCGGAACCGCAGATCACACCTGAGAGATCGAGGTCTTCGTGTGGGACGCCGGCATCGAGTTGCTGCAGGATCAGATCGAGACCGTAACCAGCGTTGCGGCGGATGGTCTTGGGAAATCGTGTGCGAATCAGATCGGCGTACTCGCGCACCAGATGGGCGACCGCGTCGGCAAGACGCAGAGCGGCGACCGATCGGCGACCCGCGCCGGGCGCGAGCGGGACGCGCTCGCCGCTGACGAGGGCGAGTTCCAGGCCTGCGACATTCTCGCTCGTGCGGCCGTACTTGATCGAACGCGCGCCGGCGGCGTTATTGCCGATCGCGCCGCCGATCGCACATTGCGCACTGGTGGCCGGGTCAGGAGCGAAGAAAAGTCCTCGCGGCTTTAGCGTGCGATTGAGTTCATCGATCGAAAGTCCGACTTCAACGCGGCATCGCTTGGACGTTTCGTCAACATCGAGCACGCGACGCTGGGTCATCGACAGATCAAGGACGATCGCGCGGTTGGTGCCCTGACCGGCAAGGCTCGTGCCGCCGCCGCGCGGGATCAGCGGTATGCGGTGCTCATTACAGATGCGAAGCACCTCCGCGACGTCGTCAGCGCTCCGCGGCAGCGCGACGGCGAGCGGTTCCACCTGGTAGAGAGAGGCGTCGGTGGCGTAGAGAAGTCGGTCATGCTGCGACGTCCGGATCTCGCAACCAACCGAGAGCAACGCATCGAGGGCGGCGCGATCGAGTTGTACACGAGCTGAAGATTCGATCTGAGGAAGCGGGCGGTTCATACTTCGATCATGCTACATCGGGATCGGATAAGGCAAAGAGGCGTCCCAGGGTGAGGGATTCAAAATCGATGGAAAGTGAATCGATGAGCAGCGGATCGGTGAGCAGGCGCCGCTCGGCGTCACGGGCGACGGACACGGCATCGGGTCGGGCCGGATCGAGGTAGAATCGCCTTGAGAGAGGAGAATCAACGACGGGGTGGAATACCAAGATTCCGGGCGATTTGGACCCAGATCGGATCGAATGGAGGAAGGCATGCGGGGAGGCGAGATCTGCATGGCCATAAAGATCGGTGCGCGCGTTGACGTCGAGCAGGCCGTGTCGGCGGGCGAAGTCGTGGACGACCTGTCGGAAGCCAGGCAGTCTGGAGAAGTTCATGTGTTCGTCGATGTAGTCGAATTGAATACCGCAGCGAGCGGCGCGGTCGAGTTGGGCGGTGAGTTCGATACGGAGATGATCAGGATCAGGCGGGTGGGATTGGAGATCGTTCGGGGATCGCGTGAGATGACCTTGGTCAGTGAGGAGCGATCGGACGCGATCGGGCGACGCGACGCTGGGCCAATAGACGTTGTGCCATTCGCAATTGATGGCAGCATGAAAGCCGAGCAGCACTTGACGGGAATCGAGGTGGCTCAGCATCTCGGCGGATCGTTCGAAGTCGGGGGCTGTGCATAGGAGCGAGATGTTGCGGGCGATCCCGTCCCGTGTGGCGAGCAGGCAACCGCGCGTGGCGTCGATGGAAGTGCCGGCGTCGTCGCAGCGGATCGCAACCGCAGGCGGACGCGGTCGGGCGGGCGGAACGAGATAGTCGCGATGGTTCATGGACGTCTCGGATTGAATCAGGCGCGGGTCGACTTGGATGTGTCGGAACGGGCGACGTTGGATGGTGGCTTGCTGCGAACTGGGGATTTCTTCGAACTTCTTTGTCTGCGGGGCGTGGGCTGGCAATTGGGACAGAAATGGCTCGAGCGGGCGGAGATGACGATGCGTGTGATGGGATGTTGGCAAATCGGGCATGGCTCGAACTGGCGGGCATAGACCCGATGGAGGTGTTGATACGCGCCGGGATTGCCGTTGGCGTCGACGTAGTCACGTAGCGACGATCCTCCGGAGGCGATGGCGCGGTCGAGGATCAGGCGCAGTTCCGAAAGCAGACAAGTCCAATCGTCGCGCGAAATCGATTTGCCGGGACGAAGGGGATGAATTCGAGCGGAGAAGAGTGACTCATCGGCATAGATGTTGCCGACGCCGGCGATCAGAGACTGATCGAGAAGGGCGGACTTGATGCAACGATCGCTGGACTTGAGTCGGGCGTGGAGTTGATCGACGAGCGAATCAAGATCACCTTCAAGGGGTTCAGGGCCGAGGTCGGGATCGTCGATCTGCTGATCGAGCCAGCGGATCTCGCCGAATCGGCGCGGATCGACGAAGCGGAGTTCGATTGGCCTGATGGGCGATGAGTCATCGGTCGCCAAATGTGCGACGAGATGGGTGTGGGGCTTTTGAGGCGTGTCGGGGTGCTCGATCGTGAGGCGTCCGGTCATGCCGAGATGGATGAAGAACGATGTCTGGTTGTCAAGTCGAAAAAGGATGCGTTTTGCGCGGCGGGTGAGGGCAACGATCCGGCGGCCGACGAGCAGGGACTTAAGCGGTGTGCCCGTGGGCGTGATGATATCGTGCGGACCGAATGTGAGGGTCTGGAAACGCAGACCGATGAGTCGGGGCGCGAGCGATCGGACGACGGATTCGACCTCAGGAAGCTCTGGCACGGCCCTGATGATACCACGAAGGCGGAATCACCCCGATAAAACAAAATGTCGGCAGGGTGCAACCGAAGGTGTTCAAAAGCGTCAGATGAACAGGATCGATCCTTTCGGAATTTCCGTTTCGGCAACACCCAGCGAGCGGATACAGTTGACGTGCGTCCCGGATGCCTGCGATCGAGAATCTTTTGTGGAGACGATGTTGATGAGCACCTCTGATGTAGCCAGCGAATTGTTGGGCGACGAAGTGAAGGCCGTCGAGGCACTGCGTGGCGCGTTTGAGAGGCTGCGGCGAGAACTGTCCAAGGTGGTCGTCGGTCAGGATGAGGTGATCGAACAACTGCTGATCGCGATGTTCTGTCGGGGCCATGCCGTGCTGGTCGGCGTGCCGGGATTGGCCAAGACGCTGCTCATCTCGACGCTCGCACGGACGCTCGGGATGAGCTTTAGTCGGGTGCAGTTCACGCCCGATCTGATGCCGGCGGACATCACGGGCACGGAAGTGATCGACGAAGACAAGTCGACCGGACAGCGGGCGATGCGATTCGTGAAAGGGCCGATCTTTGCCAACATGATCCTCGCGGACGAGATCAACCGGACGCCGCCCAAAACGCAGGCGGCGCTGCTGGAAGCGATGCAGGAACGACAAGTGACGGCCGGCGGGCGTACGCACAAGCTGCCCGACCCGTTCTTCGTGCTTGCAACGCAAAACCCGATCGAGCAGGAGGGCACATATCCGCTGCCCGAAGCGCAGCTCGACCGGTTCTTGTTCATGATCCATGTCGGATACCCGAGTGAACAGGAGGAGTTCGACATCGTGCGACTCACGACATCGTCACATCGCGTCGAGCTCTCGCCGGTGCTGGACGGGGCACAGGTGCTGGCACTGCAGGAACTCGTTCGACGCGTGCCGGTCGCGGACCATGTGATTCGATATGCCCTGCGATTGGTCCGACGGACGCGAAAGGATGAGAGCCGGGCACCGGGATTTGTGGGTGAGTTTGTGAACTGGGGGGCGGGGCCTCGTGCGAGTCAGGCGCTTGTACTCGCAGGCAAGGCGCGGGCGATTCTTGCGGGTCGATATCACGTGACGACGCAGGACGTGCGGGCGGTGGCGCTACCGGTGTTGCGGCATCGCATCGTGACGAACTTCAACGCCGAGGCCGAGGGCATGCGCGCTGACGATCTTGTGAAGAAATTGCTGGATGAGGTGCCCGAAGAAGAGACAGGCGACCTCGACCCGACCGCCAAGCAGGTGTTGCGAGCCGGTTGATGGATCAATCGGAGAGTGGTGCGGGCCAATGGTTGTCGGCGGGGCTGGCGCGTTGAGCGGACCGGGCGAGCAGAACGAGGTTGTGATGGACGGGCAGTCTGAACCATGTGTGGTCGCGACGAAGGCAGAGCCGTTCAGTGCTGCCGGCAGGCTCGACGTGCGCGCCGCGCAGGCTCGACGCACAACTCGCGTGGCCGCTCTCATAGACAGTTCGCTTCGCGTCGATGCTGAATCGAGCGATCGATCCGTACGGCCAGGCAAAGTGAGGATGTGCGATGCCGAGTTTCTGCGTGATGATGTGCTTGGATCGAATGATTTGCTCGGCGAGATCGGTCGTGGGCAGGCCGAGGTTTTGGTGATCCATCGAGTGATTGCCGATCTCGTGCCCGAGGTCGATGAGGGATGCGAGTTCGTCCCAGTTCATGTGGCCGTCGTTGTGTCGCAGACGAAGTCGCGTGCGCCAAGCGCGGATGATTTCGGGATCACGCTCATCGACGATGCGGGGATTGATGAAGTGGCAGGCGGTCGCACCGAAATCGCGCATGACCTCGGCGGCTCCGAGGCAGGAGCGGAAGCCGTCATCGAAGCTGAATGCGAGCATCGGCTTGTCGATCGGGCCGTGGATCGCGCGTTCAACGGCCTGGCTATAGGAAACGAATGTGCAAACCTTGGAAAGCTCGCCAAGCCACGCCGCAAAGGCGCGACGCATCTCGATTTCGACATGATGAAGGACCGCAATCTGCACGCGCGGGCGGGCGAGGGCCTTGTCCTGCCTCCGCGATATGCGCCAGCCGAGCGAGAGAAACTCGACGGCGGCGTGTTTGAATCCGCGGCGGAGCGTTGCCCGTGCTGCGGCGAGCGGGCTGTCGCGGCGGGCGGAGGTCTTGGGTTCTTGGTCGGACATCGAAGAAGAATCTACCGCAATCGTCGCTCAGCGGGCAGTGGGCGGACACAGGGCAGGGGGCGGACATGAGCGAGACATCCAATGCCCATGCGTCCGGCGTGCTGAGGCGATATCTCGATCCGCAAACGCTGGCACGCGTGCACGGACTTGAACTTCGTGCGCGGCTCATCGTGGAGGGGATGATGTCGGGGATGCATCGCTCCCCCTTTCAAGGGTCCAGCGTCGAATTCGCGCAACACCGGCAATACTCACCGGGCGATGACATTCGACATCTGGACTGGCGCGTCTTCGGGCGGAGCGATCGGCTTTACATCAAGCAATATCAGGAGGAGACGAATCTGCCTTTGGTGCTGGCGGTGGATGCGTCGGAATCGATGGCGTACGGCTCGCAGGCCGCGCCCCGAACTGAGCGATCGAGCGAGCTGTGGACGAAGTTCGACCACGCGGTCAGTTTGTCGGCGGCACTCGCGTATCTGGCGATCCATCAACAGGACGCGGTTGGGCTTGCGGTGTTTGACCGGTCCATCACACGCTTTCTCAGGCCATCAACTTCGGGCACTCAATGGAAGCAGGTCATCGAAGAACTGACGCATGTTCCGAAATGGAACCCGACAGACACGGCCCGCGTGCTGGGTGAGCTTGCGGAAAAGCTGTCGCATCGTTCGCTCGTGATGATCATCTCGGATGCATTTGACGAGGTCGATGCGATCGTGCGCGGGTTGAAAAAACTTCGCTATCGCAAGCATGAGGTGGCCGTGCTGCGAGTGTTGGACCGGGCGGAGCTGAGCTTTCCGTTTGACGACGTGACATTGTTTAAAGGCCTTGAGGAGAGCGGCGAGCTGCTGACCGAACCCCGCGCACTGCGCGAGGCGTATCTACAAGAGGTTCGACGATCGACCGAAACGCTGGCGAGAGCTTGCCGTGGGATGGGGATCGATTTTTGCCAGTTCGACACCGGTGAGCCGATTGATGCAGAACTTGCGGCGTTTTTGGCACGCCGAGCAAGCGGCGGAGGGAAAGGATGATCAACGTGCGCGTAAATGACAGGCGTAAGCGTGAATGACAGGCGTAAGCCGTGGATGAGGGTGGACGACCATCATGTCGAGGTTTGAGTGAATTTTTTGTCGCCGATGTTTTTGATTGCGGGTGGGCTGCTGGTTTCGCTGCCGATCGTGATCCATTTGCTGAATCGACGCCGTCACAAAACGGTGGAATGGGCCGCGATGCGCTATCTGTTGGCGGCGGTCAGGCAGAATCGACGACGGATGCAGTTTGAGAGCTGGCTTTTGCTGCTGTTGCGGTGTCTGGCGATCGGGCTGCTCGCCTTTGCGATGGCGCGGCCGCTGGGTTGTGGGTCGAACGCCGGTGGAGCGGATGCGCTTGTTGAGGGGCTGCACGTGCTGGTGATCGACGACAGCCTTTCGATGCGGCAACGCGCAGGTGACGGATCGACGCTGCTGCAGGAGTCGTTACGCGATGCGGGCGAACTGCTCGATCGACTCGAACCGGGGCGGCATCGTGTTGCGATCATCCGGGCTGGGGCGCCGGCGCGGATGATATTGGAGCCGACGAGTGATCTGGAGGTGGCACGAAGAAGTGTGTCGCGCATCGAGGCGACCTTCGACGGCAATGATCTGGTCGGTGCGCTGCGGCTCGCGGAAGCGTCGGCGCGGGCGGCGGCGGATATGCCGAATCGATCCGTGCACCTTTGGACCGATCGGTCGCGCGGATCGCTGCCGACGGAATCGGCTGCGCTTCGTGAGGCGGGGCGCGCGGTCGGGGACGTTGCGCGGGTCCGGGTGATCGATATGGGTCGGGCCGATGCCTCGAATCGGGCTGTGGTGGGCGTGGGTGTCAGCGAGCCGATGGTGAAGCTCGGCTTTCCCGCTGAACTGGCGGCGGATGTGATTGAGATCAACGCGGGAGACGCCGGGTCGGGCCGATCGATGATCTATCAGGTGGACGGGCGTGAGGTGGGGCGATCATCTTTCCCGGAGGCTGGGAGTACGCCGGTGCGGCGACTGATGGCGCTGAGCGATGTGTCACGCAGCGGGCCGGTGGTGGTCAGCGCAGCGATCGATGGGACAGACGATCTGCCCGAGGATGATTCGCGCTCGAGCGTGATCGATGTGGCGGGCGGACTTGCGGTGTTAATCGTCGAAGGTCGGAGCGGCGGGGGCGCATTGGGTGGGAGCGGAGCGTTTCTGAGGATCGCGCTTGCGCCGACGGTTGAAGGATCGGGCGGTCGTGCGACGAGTTATGTCGCTCCGGAGGTGATCAGTGATGCAGAGCTCACGGGGCGGGCACTTGCGGGGTATCGCGTGGTGATGCTTGCGGGCGTGGGTGTGATCGATTTGGAAACGGCCAGGCAGCTTGCGCGATTTGTCGAAGAGGGGGGATCGCTTGTGATGTTCATGGGCGAGCCTGTGCGCGGCGAGGTTTACAATCAGACGCTCGGAGCGGTCGGGCTTTTGCCGGGTGAACTGGTGACGCGCGTCGATGCACTAACGGGGCAAACAGGGTCAGACGAACACGCGACGGCAGATGCGACGGCGGGGACGACATTCGATTTCGATCCGCGAAGCCCGCACCCGGTGCTGGCGGCGTTTGCGAATTATCCCCGGAGCGGGCTGGACGCCGCGACGATTTCCACGTGGTGGCGGATCGCAATCGATGAGAAGAAGAACGTCGATCGGATTCTGAGTTTTAAGTCTGGCAGCGTGATGAAGAGTGCCAGAGACGCAGATGTGGGAGCGGACGGGGGCAGCGGGGATGCGGCGATCATGATGCATCGACTGGGCGCTGGGCGGGTGATGACAGTGGCGACGAGCGCGGATGCGGAGTGGTCGACGCTGGTGGCGAGGCCTGCGTATGTGACGCTGGTGCACGAGTTGCTTGGCGCGGTGGTGGGGCAGGCATCGGATTGGATGAACCGACGTGTGGGCGAGACTTTGCGTCTGCCGCAGCAATGGTCGGGCATCGCAGGTGAGATTCGTTTGGTGGATCCGCAAGGCGCTCGGCGTGTGCTTGCGCGCGATGCAGAAGGAAGGCTGGAGGCGGTGCGCGTGGATCGGCCGGGCGTTTGGGTGATCGAGACGGATGCCAACGACACTGCGGAAGGCACAGAGGCGTCGAAGCGAATGCCGGTGGCGGTGGTGATCGATCCGCGGGAGTCGGATCTTGCGCTCGTGGATCGGTCGGGCTATGCGGAGGCCGTTGGATTGTCTCCGGTCGAGTGGACGACGATCAGGGCCGAGGTGGATGGATCGAATCAGCCTGCTGATGATGCCTCAACTGCGTCCTCGACGGGTTCGGAAGCATCAAATGCGGGTGAGAAGGAATGGACCTGGGGCGTGTTGTTTGCGCTGCTACTGGTGCTGCTGGGTGAGACGTTTCTCGCGGAGCGGAGTTCGCGTGGAGCGATTCCGGGGGCCGTGAATCGAGCGAACAGATCGGTTCGCGAGGCGCGTCCGTCGATCGGGGGTGGACGATGATTCGCCTGATTGAGCGATTGCTCGGGCTTGAGCCGGGGATGCTGTCGCGCGAGGGCGCGTGGTCGCTGGAGTTTGCACCGCGTTGGCCGGGCGGGGAGACGGTGGGTCATGCGACCTGGACGATCGCGATTCTGGGGCTTTGTGTGTGGTGGGTGTGGAGATCGTATCGTCGGGAAAAGGGGAGCCAGCGGCTGCGCGTCGGATTGGCGGCGGTGAGGGTGCTTTTGGTGGTGATTGTCGTTTTCCTTCTGAATCGACCGAGCCTGACGCTGGAGGAGCGTCGGGAAGAGCCTTCTACGGTGGCGGTGATCGTAGACCGATCGCAGTCGATGGGCTTGATCGATGCGCCGATGGGCGAGGGTGTGGTTTCGCGACTGTCGGCGATTCAGGGGTTGCTCGAAGCCGATGGAAAGCTCGTGCAGACGATGTCGCGTGAACACGCGCTCCGGTGGTTCTCGTTTGCGGGCGCATCGACATCGATGAGCGGCGCAGAGGACGTCGCGACGATCCGCGCGGACGGGGAGGTGAGTGCGATCGGTTCGTCGATCCAAAATGTTGTGGGATCGCTGGAGGGACAACGACTCGCCGGTGTGGTGATTCTGACCGATGGACGCGACACAAGTGCTTCGAATCTGGATACGGCGTCGCTGCGCGATGCCGGGGTGAAGGTGGTCGCGATCCCGCTTGGATCGGCGGGCGGAGTGAGGAACCTGGCGATCGAGTCGGCAAGCGTGCCCGAGAGCGTCTTTGCGGGCGACTTGGTGAACGTTTCGGTTCGCGTGCGTGCGGGAGGTCTCGTGCCGGGCGAGGTGGTGCGCGTGCGGCTTCTGGATCGTGATGGTGAGCCCCTGCCTGCCGTGAGCGTGACGAACGCTGCGCTCGGTGTGAGCGGCGCGATGACGGAGCGAACGCTCGTCCCCGATGCGACCGGGCAGGGCGAGTTTAGTGTCGAACTACAAACCAGTCCCCCTGAGCCGGGGACGACTGAGTTCATCGTCGAGGTGGTGCCGGTCGAGCGGGAAGTGGATCAGAATGACAATCGCCAGTGGGTCCGGATTGATGTGATGGACGCAAACGTACGCGTGCTTTACGTCGAGGGATATCCACGATGGGAGTATCGATATCTGAGGCAGGAATTGATCCGCGATCGAAGCGTGGAGGTTTCGCTTCTGCTGACGAGCGCGGATGAGTCGTTTGCGCAGGAAGGGGATCGGCCGATCAGGCGATTTCCAGAGACGCTTGACGAATTGCTGGAGTACGACGTGCTGATTTTGGGGGATGTCGATCCGAGGCAGTTTACGGAATCGCAGTTGCAGCTGATGGCGGAGTTTGTGAGCAGGCGAGGCGGAGGGTTGGGGATGATCGCGGGTGAGCGACACGCGCCGCAGGCGTATCGGAACACGTCGATCGAACCGCTCTTGCCGGTGGACATCAGTCGAACGGATGGAGAGCGATCGGGAGCGATTACGCGAGGTTGGAGACCCGTGCTGACCGCCGAAGGTCGTGCGAGTTCGCTGTTCCGGTTTTATGCCGAACCAAGTGAAAACGAGCGCTACCTGAGCGAGCGGCTTCAGCTTTTGTTCTGGCATTTGCGAGGCGTGACGGCGAAGCCTGGCGTCGCGCAGGTCATGGCGCATCATCCGACGGAAACAGGTGAGGACGGCCGGCCGGTGCCGATCGTCGTGGCGGGTCGGTTTGGGGCAGGGCGGACGCTGTTTATGGGGATCGATGAGACTTGGCGATGGCGTTTCTATACGCAAGAGCAGGTTTTCAATTCGTACTGGGTGCAGGCGATCCGATATCTGGCGCGAGGTCGAAAGCTGGGCGAGCGGAAAGTGAGCCTTGCGGCGGAGCGCATGGTGGTCGAGCCGGGCGAAGCGGTGCGACTGAATCTGCGTGCGATTGATCCAACGATCGCGGAAAGCCTGGGCGAGAGCGTGCGTGCGGTCGTACGCGATGCGGGCGGTGTGACGATCGCTGAGGTCGAATTGAAGCGACAGGCGAACGATTCCGAAACATTCAGCGGCGGGTTCATTGCGGATCGTGTCGGGCCGTTGAGTGTGCGCGTGTTGACGTCGGATGGATCGGAGTCGACTGTTCCGATCGAAGTGAGCCGGCCGAGACAGGAATTCAACGAGCCGACGCCTGACCGTGCGACGCTTTTGCGGTGGGCGAGTGAGACGGGCGGCGCGGTGCTGGAGCCGAACGTGGCCGCGGATGAGATTGCGAAAGTGCTGCCGAGCGAGCGACGCGTCGTACCGATTCGTCGGACGCAACCGCTCTGGTCGTCGCCCGTTTTGTTCGGATTGTTCGTCTCGATGCTGGTGGCGGAATGGGTGCTGCGAAAGTGGCGGGGCCTTGTTTGAAGATGATGCTTGGGCTCGGAGAGTGTTGTGCCTGTGAGAATAAGGACGTGAGCGATGAATGGTGAAGAACTCATCGGACGGATCGAAGGCGTTGCGACCAAGGCGCGGCGATTGTCTCTTGTGTTGGGGCTTGGATGGGTTGTGGTGTCGTTGGTTGGGGTGCTCTTGGGCGTGGTGCTGATCGACTATGTGCTACGGTTACCGACGGTGCCTCGAACGATGCTCGTGCTCGCGGGGATGTTCGTGGTGGGTTTGATCGTGTGGAGGAAGCTCGTTCGTCCACAGAAGAACGCTGCGGACGTGGATGTGATTGCGAGTCGACTGGAGTCGATTTATCCGGTGTTTGAAGGACGACTGCGCAGCGCCGTAGCCTTTGCCAGGGCGCGGGTACCGGGCTCGGATCGGATGCAGTCGCAGGTGATCGATGAAGCAGGCTCGATCGCGGCGACCGTGCGGATGGATCGCGTGCTTGAACCGGCGATCGCGATGCGGTGGATGATCGGCGCGGCGATTTCAATGCTGATCGTGGTGAGCGGGTTTCTCTCTCTGAGCGACGAGCTGCGAGGGATTGTGCTGAAGCGATTGTTCAACCCGCTTGCGAATGCGGAATGGCCGAAACGCGTGGAGATCGCCTTTGCAGGCGAGATTCCATCGGAATGGCCAGCGGGTCAGAGTCTGGAGATTCCGCTGGATGTGCGTCGTGGAGATTCGTCGCGGCTGTCGCCGGTCTTGATTGTGGTGGATGAATCTGGATCAGAGCGGCGCGAGCAGATATCTCGTGATGCAGACGGAAGGTTCGTTGCAAAGCTGACGCCGCGACTGCGTGATGCAGAACGGGCGGGGAAATGGCAGGTCAGGGTAAGGGCGGGGGACGGAGAGACGGAGTCGTTGCGCTTTGAGGTGCTTCCACGTCCGGTGCTAAGCGGCACGTGGATGGAAGTCGAGCCGCCGACGTATGCTGCGAGTGCCCTGTCGAACATGGGCAGATCGAATGCCGGTCGCGTGTCGCCGATGCCTGAATTGATCGAGGTGGTTGAAGGGTCGCGCGTGCGAATCGGACTTTCGTCGAATCGCCCGATCCGATCGGACGGCGTGTCGGTCGAGGCGAGGAGGGCGTCGGGCGAGGTTGCAGGGGATATCACGATTGCGATGACGGGTGAGGATCGTGCTTTTGAGTTGAGTTGGATCGCGCGGGAGTCGGTGAAACTTCGCTTGGAGGCGACGGACGAGCGGGGTATCCGATCGGCAAGCACGCGGGAGATTCCGGTGAGCGTGAAGACAGACGCACTGCCCCGGATCGTGATCGAAAATCCCAGGGACGCTGGAGATCGGACGGCGGACGCGGTGGTTCCGATGTCGGCTCTGGTGGAGGATGATTTCGGGATCGACTGGGTTTCGCTGTGCGTCGTGCGTGTGGGAAGTGAGACGGCCGAGGCGGTGGTTCCGCTTGTGGCCGGAGGTGAGCGACGCGGGGATCGCCCGAATGTGAATTGGGAGGTGCTGGATGGTGATGGCACGGTGCGACGGTTTAGGTTGCGGGATGAACTGCCTCTGCGCGAGCTGGCAGCGGCTGCGGGGATGACGTCAGAAGCATCGGGACTTGAGCCTGGGACGATCCTGGAAATCTGGCTGCGCGGTCAGGACAACTATGAGATTGATGGCGTGCGACATCCGCATGTGGAGTCGCAGCGCGTGAGGTTGCGGATCATCAGTCAGGATCAACTGATCGCGCGTGCGATGGACGAGTTGCGGGCCGCGCGGTCGGCGGTGGTGCAGGCGCGAAACGCGACGGATCGTTCGCGAAGCGAGGCGGGCGATTTGGCTCGCGATCTGGAGAACAAGCAGACGAGCGACGAGGCCGATCGTGCGATCGCGCGACGATTGCAACAGCAGCAATCCGGCGCAGCCTCAATGGTAAGACAAGCGGCGGATCGATTGGAACAACTCGCCGAGCGACTGGCTGAGAATCGACCGACGATGGAAGCAGGCGGTGATCCGTTGCGAGAACTCGCCGACGAGGTGTCGAAGCAATTGCGTGAGACCGCGGGTGAATCGATGCGGGCGGCGATGCAGGCGCTTGGACGCTCGGGAGAATCGGGCCGTAGCGCCGGGGATCGGTCTGCAGAGCTAAAGACTGCGGAAGAGCGTCAACAGCAGGCATCGGATGAATTGTCGCGTGCGATCGAGCGAATGGAGGATGCAGGATCGCTTGAGCAGATGCTGGAATCGGCGCAGGGTCTGCTGGAGAACCAAAGACGACTTTCACGCGAAGCTGATGCGGTGATGCAACGGAACGCCGGGCGTCGCATGCAGGATGTGTCGGCGGAGGATCGGGAAGAACTTGCGAGGATCGCGAGTGAGCAGGAGAAAGCGGCGGATCGGACCGATGCGCTGGCGGAGCGCATGGAGCAGACCGCGGAGCAGTTGAGCAGCAGCGACCCGTCGACCGCAGAGGCCATGCGACAGGCAGCGCGATCGGCGCGCAGCCAGCAGACGAGTCAGCAGCAACGATCGGCGGCGGGCTCTGTGGGGCAGAATCGGGCTTCGGCGGCACGTCAATCGCAACAGCAGGCAGAACTCGGTCTTCAACAGATCGTCGGGCAACTGCGTGGCGCGCAGCAACGCAAGCTGGAGGAACTCAAGAAGCAGATTGCGGAATTGCGTGAACAGATCGAGCGATTGATCAAAAGACAGGCGGGGCACAATCTCGACAACCTGACGATCCAGGGACCGGCTGCGGCGCGTGCGGTCGGTGAGCGGCTTCTCGCGGACTGGCTGAGGCTGTCGGGGCGCGAGGGTGCGGATGCCATCGAAGGCGTGAGGCCTGATCGACTGGTGACGCAGCAGGCGCAGACCGAGCGAAACACACGCGATATTGGAACCAAGGCGGCGGACATCGAAGACGGAGCCGAGCCGTCGGCGAGACTGCTGCGGGCCGCGACATTGATGGAACGCGCGCTGGTGAGTCTGCGTGATATGAACGCGGCGGGTTCGCCTTGGACGGCGGCGCTGGATGCGCAGTCGGCGGCGCTTGTGGCTTTGCTCGAGGCGAACGAAATTGTGTTGGAGCAGGAACGAAAGAACGACGAGCAACTTCGCGCGCAGCAGACCGAAGCGATTCGTGCCGCGTTCGAACGCATCCGTGAAGAGCATGTGAAGGTGATGGCCGAGACGCAGCGAATCGAGTCGGCACGCGATGAAGCAGGCCGATTGGGGCGGGCGGATAGCGTCCGCCTCGGGCGATTGCCGGGCGACCAGGGGATCGTGGCTGAGGGTTTGCGGGCGCAGCAGCAGCAGCTTGAGGGACTGCAATCGACGATCTTTGTCTGGACAAACGAACGTGCCATCGGTCGGACCGAAGATGCAAGACAAAAGATTGCCGAAGGAACAACGTCGCGCGCTACGCAGACATTGCAGGCGGGCGTGCTTAAGGACATCGATGCGATCCTCGAAGGTTTGAAAATCGAGCCGCGCGAAGAGCGATTCGAGAACGCCGCCGGCGGTGGGGCGGGAGAAGGCGGAGCGGGGCAGCCCCCGATGGAGGTGCCGACCGAGGCGGAATTGAGGTTGGCCAAGGCGCTACAGGAAGGAATCAACAACGAAACAAAGCAGCTCGATGTCGCAGGCGCAGCTCTGAAACGCGACGCGGAATCGAAACGCGTCGCGGAAGCGAAGGTGGGCGTCGATGTCGATGCTAATGTTGCAGCTCCTGCAGATGCCGATGCCGTGAGGGCTGCGATCGAGGGGGCCGTGGCGGAGAACAAAGCCGCGACGGCGCGATTGGGTGAAGAACAGTCTTCGCTTCGCGGGGTGCTGAATGAGATGCTTGCCCGGGCGAGTCGCGGGCAGGTGACGCTGGGCGAAGAGCCAACCGACGTGTCGGGGCTATTGCAGGAGGACGAGAAGTCGGAGGATGATGCGAACTTTGAGGGCGACCTTTTGGGCGGAGATGCGGGCGCGGATCAGCAAGATCAACTGGTGAGGCGTCTGGGCGAAGGGATGACCAAGTCGCGGGTGCGCCTCGAGGTTGCGGGTGATGTGGGATCGCGCACGCAGGAGATTCAGGAGAAAATCGTGCGAGATCTGGATGCGATGATCGAGCAGGCGCGACAACAGCAGGGAGGCGGAAGCTCGAGCGCGTCGGCTTCGCAGGGGCAAGGGAATCGACCCAAGCCGGGCGAAGGTGAGGAGCAGTCGCAGGCTTCGGGTGGTTCGAGCGAGGCGGGTAGCGCGTCGGCGTCGAGCGCGTCGAACGGAAGCGCGGCGGGCGGGAATGCCGCGGGCGGTCGTGACGATGGGCGGAGCGGGACGTCTCTCGAAGAGACCGCCGAGGAGTGGGGAAGGATCAGTCCGCGACTGCGTGGGCCTGTGCTGGAGAGTCGAGACGATGAAATTGTCGAACGTTATCGTCGATTGATCGAAGACTATAGTCGGTCGATCAGCGTCGAAAGCAGCGGCGGATCTTCAACGGGAGGTGCGCGATGACTGGAGAAAAGATGGCCGAGAATCACAGTTTGAATTCATTGGAAATCGCGCGAACTCGATCCGCAAGACCGAGGCGTCAACGATCGCTATCGCTGCGAGCAGGAGTCGTGGCGATTTCTGTGTTCGGCGTTCTCGTGCCGGAGCGTATTCATGCGGAGGATCCAAGTGCAGTGCAAGCAGAAGCCAGACCGCTCGAGAGTCAGAGTCCGCTGACGGGCGGCGAGATCACGCCTGAGCTTGAGCGGGCGGTTGTCCGTGGGATGGAGTTTCTGGTGTCTCGGCAGCAGGCGGACGGATCGTTTGGCAACAGTGCGATCACGTCGATTGCCGCGATCGCCTTGATGAGCGCGGGCAATTTGCCGGGGCGGGGTCAGTATGGTGAGCAGGTTGAGCGGGCGGTGAATTTCGTGTTGGATTCGGCTCAGGATTCCGGATTGCTGAGTGGTGAAGATTCGCACGGATCAATGTACGCGCACGGATTCGCGACGCTGATGCTTGCAGAAGTGTATGGGATGACAGGGGACGACCGCGTGAAGGAGAAGCTTCAGGCGGCGGTCAATCTGATTCAGCGGGCGCAGAACCGTGAGGGTGGATGGCGATACACGCCGATGCCGCTGGATGCGGATGTGAGTGTAACGATCTGTCAGGTGATGGCGCTGCGAGCGGCGCGAGATGCGGGAATCAAGGTGGATCGCCGGGTCATCGAGCGTGCCATCGAGTATGTGAAGAAGTGTCAGAACTCTGACGGCGGCTTCAGATACATGCTGGGGCAGGATGGGAGCATGTTTCCGCGAAGTGCCGCTGGCGTGGCGACGTTGTTTTACGCCGGCGTGACCGAAGGCCCGGAAGTCGAGCGTGGCCTGGCTTATATCGATCGATTTCGACCGGGGCAGGGCGCGCAGGAACAGTCGCACTACTTTTACGGACATTACTACGCGGTGCAGTCGATGATGCTGGCGGGCGGGGAGTGGTGGAATCGGTGGTTTCCTGCCATTCGCGAGGAACTGATCGCCCGGCAGGATCGAACGACGGGCGCGTGGAGTCGTGATGTAACCGAGGAATATGCGACCGCGATGGCGCTGATCATCCTGCAGATGCCCAACAGATATCTGCCGGTCTTCAGCGGGAAAGGGCCGGGCACATGAGCCGTCAAGCGACACAAAACCGAACGGAAAATCTGCCTTGCGGGCCGCTGCGACAACGTCTTCGAATCGATCGTCGCGTTGAAACTTCTGTCAGCGCTCGCGTGCGCATCATGTGCGTCTGCGTGGCGATCGGGTGGTTCGGTTGCATCTGGACTTCAGATCGAATCACGCGCGCGTCGACGGCGGAAGCGACGCAGGATGCAGTCGAAACGAATGCAAGCGACGGCTGGGCGGCGTCGATTTTGGACGATGCCTTCGAACGGATCGATGGAAAGATCGAGCAATTCGACGCCGCTGGCGTGACCGTGCGCGCAAGCGATGGAACGAGCAGGCGCGTTGAGATGAGTCGCGTGGCATCGATCGAAGCATTTGATCTATCGTCCAGTCGTTCTCACGCAGGCGTGATCGATGGCGATCGAGCCACCGAGTCCGAATTGAAGGAGGAGTTGGACTCGCTTTGGTGGATGTCGATGAACAGCGGCGTGCGGATGCTGGGTGAGCCGGTGACGATGGATTCGGTCGGCGGAGAGCAACTGCTTTGGCGACGCGGGGATGTCGTGATCCGTGTGCCACTGGGCAGCGTCCGTGGATTCTGGCGGGCGTCGATGAGTCCGACGTTGAATCCATCGAACGATCGATCGAGCGGTCTTTCATCGGAGCAATCGCGGCGGCAGGACGTGGATCATGTGCATCTGGGCAATGGAGAAGTGCTGACCGGGATCGTCGATCGCATGGACGAAGCCGGCGTGGCGGTCGAGGGTGAGAGCGGTGGCCGCGCGGATTGGAAGGATGTCGTGTCGGTGCAACTGGCCGAGGTCGCGACGGACGACGGGGCGACAACAAACGGCACGCCGGAGATCGGCACGCCGGGGAACGATGCATCGGGGCAAACCCAAGGAGCCGACGGATCGACTTGGATCGTAGAGACAAGGCTCGGCGAACGTGTTCGGCTCCGGTCGCCATCAATGCAGAAAGGCGAGATCTCCGGACAGGCGTTCGGGGCGACATTCAGCTATCGCGCTGATGAGTTGGCATCGCTTCGGCCGATGTCAGGATCGGTGCGATGGCTCGTGGATGCGACGCCGATCGAGGCAAAATCGGAATCGTATTTTGGCGACGCGGGCCATTTACAAGTGAAGTATGTGTCGGCTGCGCGCCGTACGATCTCGGTGCGAGCCCGGACGGTGTTGAGTTATGAGGTGGGTGATGCGAAGCGACTTCGATTGAGTGTTTCGGTGCCGAGGATGGCGCGCCGTGCGGATGTGACAGCGAGGATCTGGGGCGACGACACGATGCTGCACGAGAACCTGGGATTGCGGGCCGGCGAGGTCGGTGGTGTGATCGATATTGACGTCACAGGCCGCAGGATCGTGAGACTCGAAGTCGATTTCGGAAGCCGATTTGGTGTGGATGATGAGCTTCATTGGGTCGATGCTGCATTGCTGCGATAGATTGTGACCAGACGCACCTGCAACCCAGCGTGTCGCGAAGAGAAGGCAAAGTCATGGCGGAAAAACTGATTCGCGATCCTGTACACGACGTGATCGTGCTTGACACGAGCGATCCGGTGGACGGGCTGCTGTTTCGCCTGCTGAATGCTCGAGAGTTCCAACGGCTGCGCCGGATCAGACAGCTCGGCATGGCACATCTGGCGTATCCCGGTGCGGATCATTCGCGATACGCTCACAGCATCGGCGTGATGCAGACGGCCAGGCTGATGCTCGATCGCCTCGGGCGATTGACGACAATCGATCCGCATGAACGCGGCGTGTGCCTCGTTGCAGCTCTTCTTCATGATCTTGGGCATGGACCCTTTTCGCATGTGTTTGAGCGTGTGACGGGCGTGCATCACGAGCGATTGACGTTGCGTGTCATCAACGACCCGGAGAGTGAGATTCATCAACTCTTGATTCAGCATGACCCGCTTTTGCCCGAGCAGGTGGCGGGGATGTTACACGGGCGCTGGCCGAAGCGATTTTTGTGCGACGTTTTGAGTTCGACGCTGGATGCGGATCGTCTGGACTATCTGTTGCGCGACAATCTGATGACCGGATCGCGTTACGGTCGATTCGATCTCGGATGGCTGGTGCAGGCGATGGCGGTCGCGCCGTCGCTCGAGCGGCTGGTGATTCTGCCCAAAGCATTGAGCGCGGTGGAGGGGTTTTTGACCGCGCGATATCACATGTATCGC
The DNA here is from genome assembly GCA_027487775.1 of Planctomycetaceae bacterium. Lineage (GTDB taxonomy): Bacteria > Planctomycetota > Phycisphaerae > Tepidisphaerales > Tepidisphaeraceae > JAIYCY01. The sequence goes on along the minus strand of JAIYCY010000032.1, from coordinate 134,423 downwards.
AACGTCTATTTTCACAAGGTCGTGCGAAGCGCAGAAGGAATGCTCAAGCTCGCGCTGCGCCGGGCGAGGCGATTGGCGGTGCAGGATCGCCTGCCCTGGCCGGGCCGTGATTCGGGCGTGGGGCGGGCTCTGGGCGGACAGCGATTGTCGATGGAAGAATTTGTGGATCTGGATGATGTGACGCTGATGCAGTGTTTCAAGGTCTGGGCGCGATCGAGCGAGGACGGGCCCCTCGCGAAGCTGTCGCACGGACTGCTGTTTCGCAAGTTGTACAAGTCGATCGACGTGTCCAACGATCCAGAGCCGCAGCAGGCGTTCGTGCGAGCTGCGCAGGCGGTGCTGGATGCGGGCGGTGATCCGGAATATGACCTTTTCTACGACGAGGCGACAGACACACCCTATCGATTCGATCCGGCCGACGAGCGCGTGCGCGGGATCGTGATTCAAAGACCCGATGGCACGTCTAGCGATATCGCGGAAATGTCACCGATGACCGAAGCCTTGAATCGGCAGCTAGGGTTTAGACGCATCCACGTCAGCGAGACCTATCGTGACGCGGCCGTGCGTGCCGTGCGTGGATGACTCTGGCGATGGAATGCTGACGTCTGGCCTACCGTCCGATGCGTTCGACGGAGAGTCCGCGCTTTTGCTGGAGCTTGAGCCACGTGTCGAGCTCGGCGCGGTCGGCGAAGGTGGGCGGAGGCTTTTCGAACCGACCGCGTCCGGCGATGCGGTAACGCGTCGAGCCGTCGGCGGGGGCTTGTCCCTGTTGCGGCACGTCGACCTGCACGCCGAGTCCCGGCACCTCGACCACCTCGATGTCGACTGCAAATCGTCCCATGGAACCCCAGCCTACGACAGTTGAGTGATTCTGTGAACTTGACGATCAAGTGAGTTCATCCACTCCACGTCGTGTCGAGATCTACCCCAATTGTTCGAAAAAATCGTTGCCCTTGTCATCGACGACGATAAAGGCCGGGAAGTTGACGACTTCGATCTTTCGGATCGCCTCCATGCCCAGATCCTCAAAATCGATGAGATCGACCTTCTTGATGTTCGACTGCGCCAGGATCGCAGCAGGCCCGCCGATCGATCCGAGATAGAATCCGCCGTGCTTGTGGCAGGCATCGGTGACGACCTTGGAGCGGTTGCCCTTGGCGATCATCACCATGCTCGCGCCGTGTGATTGGAACAGATCGACGAAGGCGTCCATGCGGCCTGCGGTGGTCGGACCGAAACTTCCGGATGCCATGCCTTCGGGTGTCTTGGCCGGGCCGGCATAGTAGATGGGGAACTGCTTGAAGTAATCGGGCATCGGCTTTCCTTCGTCGAGCATCTGGCGAAGGCGCGCGTGGGCGGCGTCGCGCGCGACGATGAGCGGGCCGCTGAGTTCCAGTCGCGTCTTGACGGGGAATCGGGTGAGGACCGCGCGGACCGCGTCCATGCCCGCGTTCAGATCGATTTTGACCGGCGGGGCGAGTTCGGGCTGTTCCTTGGGCAGATACTTTTCCGGATGGAACTCAAGCTGTTCGAGGTAGACGCCTGAGGCGGTGATCTTGGCTTTGATCTGACGGTCTGCAGAGCATGAAACGCCGATACCGATGGGCATGCTGGCGGCGTGTCTTGGAAGTCGGATCACGCGGACGTCATGTGCGAAATATTTCCCGCCGAACTGTGCGCCGATACGCGACTCCTGCGCGATCTTGAGAATCCTGGCTTCCCACGCGCGGTCGCGAAACGCCCGTCCGCCCGCCGATCCGGTCTCGGGAAGGTGGTCAAGATCGTGCGCGGTCGCGAGCTTCAGCGTCTTCATCGTTGTCTCAGCACTCGTGCCGCCGACGACGACCGCGAGGTGATAGGGCGGACATGCGCTCGTGCCGATCTCCTTGAGCTTTGATCGCACGAAGGCCTCGAAATCCTTCTCGTTCAGGACGGCGGGCGTCGCCTGGTAGAGATACATCTTGTTCGCACTTCCCCCGCCCTTGGCCATGAAAAGAAACTTGTATTCATCGCCGGTGTCGACGAGCAGATCGATCTGCGCGGGCAGATTGCTCGCCGTGTTTTTCTCCTTGAACATTTCGAGCGGCGCGATCTGCGAGTAGCGAAGGTTGCGTTCCTGATAGGTCTGCCAGATGCCTTCGGAGAGCGCTTGGGCGTCGTCGGTGTCGGTCAGGACGTACTGCCCTTTTTTACCGAGCACGATGGCGGTTCCCGTGTCCTGACAGCCGGGAAGTTTGCCCGCCGCGCTCACGACGGCATTCTGCAAATGCGTGTAGATGACGAAGCGATCGTTGTCAGAGGCTTCTGGATCTTTGAGCTCGGAAGCAAGTTGCTGAAGGTGCGCCGGGCGGAGATAGAAGTTGATGTCGCTGATCGCCTGCCTTGCGAGCTCGCGAAGTGTCTCCCGCGCCACCTTCAAAAACTTCCGCCCGCTGGCGTCGATGGTTTCAACCCCGCCTATATCGAGCTTGCGGTAAACAGTGTCGTCTGATCCGGTCTGAAGGGTCGGTTCGTAGGTGAACGGCATGGTGAAGGTCTCCGTTGAAAAGTTGGATCGATCATGATCGCAGTGGGTTCTCATGCAAAGTCGATCCGGCTCGGCGAAATGATCGAGCGTTGCTTGCGAGGACTCAACCGCGTTGGAAGCGGATGTGACAACCTGTCGCCATGGGTGGTCACTGGTGAGTCAGCCTTGAATCAATCGTCGATGCCGCCTTTCTTGCGAAGGTCGCGGGCGTTGAGGCCTGCTTCGACGAGTGATCTCTTAAAATCTCCGTTGAGCCAGACGCGCGAGCGATCGGAAGAAAAGCCGACCGCGTCGATGCTGGCCAGCCAATCGAGCGTGTCGTGAAACAGCCCTGGATTCGCGATGACGGTAGAAAGTTCGGCGATGGTCGGGCCCTTGTCGAGGATGAAGAGACGCTCGAGCAGCGACGAGGCGCTTTGGATGCGGGACTCGGTGGGCCGCGAGGTGGCGGCGATCCAAATGCGGATCGATTGAGCGAGCGAGTCGAGTTTGGCAGGGATCTGAGTCATCCCGGGATTCGGCGCGGCAGGTGTCTGGTTGTGTTCGACCGCGTGATCGATCGAGAGCGCGCGATCCCGCCAGGCTCGGTAGAAGATGTAGGCGGCCGAGCCGACGATGATCGCGCCGATGCACGCGATCAGGAGGTTGACAATCGCGCTGCCCAGAATCATCGATGAAAGAAACATGACGACGCCGGTGACCAGAAGACTTCCGATCGTGCCCCCCGCGCCAACGTAGATCCACCACGGAGAACGGGCAAGGACGCGAGCGAGCAGCACTTGGACGAACGGATTCATCACCGCTTGTGCTTGCGGCGTTCGGTCATCGAAAGCTGGAGGAGGGCTATCGGACATGGGTAGGTCGGTCTTTTGGGGGTTGGCGGGGGTCATGGGATTAAATCTGTATCGATTGATTTGACGGGGCGAGGTTTGAATTTGATGTTTTGATGTGGGTTGTCTGCCGGGGACATGTTAACGCGAGGCCGCTGATGAAGTCGATTCAGTTCGTACTGGGCGATGCCACCAAGCCGGTCGGCGAGGGTCCGAAGTTGCTTGCGCATCTTTGCAACGATATCGGCGCGTGGGGCGCGGGTGTTGTGATGTCGATCTCCAAACGCTGGCGCGAGCCTGAAATGGCGTATCGACGATGGTACGCGCTGGCGAGTGATGCCGATGCCGGGCCGTTTGAACTTGGTCGCGTCCAGTTCGTGCCCGAGAGCGGCGGGGTCGAGATCGCCAACATGATCGCGCAGCGCAACGTGCGTCCGATCGACGGAACGTTACCGATTCGCTACGAAGCACTGGAGCAGTGTCTGATCCGGGTCGCAGAACATGCGATCAGCAGCGGTGAAAGCGTGCACATGCCACGACTCGGTGTCGGATCGGCGGGGGGCTTGTGGCAGAAGATCGAGCCGATCATCGAGGCGACGTTGTTGTCACGCGATCTCGCAGTGACTGTGTACGACCTGAAGCCCTGGCGCGGCTGGAAGCGCGGAGACACAGGAGACTGAACGGGTCTGGGCTGCTGTCCCGTGACTGATACAACTTCCTGAAACCCCTTGAATCCTCCGCCCGGCTGCGTCATGCTGTCGCGTCTATGGCAGTGATCTTGCGAATTCCTTCGCCCATGCGGCAATTCACCAGCGGTGCGGACACGGTGAGCGTCGAGGCGTCCAACGTCGCCGAGGCGCTTCGTCTGCTCGTAGAATCCGCACCCGGTATCGAGCCCCGACTCTTCAAAGCCGGCGCGGCAACCCCCACGCTCAACCGCTTTATCAACGTTTATGTCAACGATGAAGACATCCGATTCATGCAAAATCTCGACACACCCGTCAAAAATGGCGACGCAATCAGCATCGTGCCAGCCATCGCGGGCGGGTAGAATGTCGTGCATCAGACATGTGTAAGCTGCATCGTCGTGGACCGATTCTCTGGAGGTTGTCATGGAAGTATCCGAAGTCGAACCCGTCACCATCCAGAAAAAAGTCTGGCTGACCTACCCCAAGACCGATCTCGTTCGACAGCCACTGCTATGGCGCATGAGCCGTGCGTTCCCCGGCGTGAGTTTTGATATCCGCCAGGCGAGCGTCAGCGATCACATCGGCATCATGGCGGTGTTGCTCGAAGGAACCGAGGACGAAATCCACGAGGCCATCCTCTTCCTCAAAAACGCTGGCATCGTCGTCGAGCCGATCGAGAAGACGGTCGTCGAAGGTTGAAATCGCGCAGCCAACTTTTGCTGTTCGGGGCGCGATCTTCAAGTGAGTTGGTTTCGATGAAATTGGCCTGGAGAAAGTTGGCCAAGGGTCTTGTTCAATCCTCTCTTCCTGCGACACTTTGAATTATGACTGATCCGATCGGCGCACGCATCGTTGCGCACCTGAAATCTCCGGGATATCAACCGATGTTGCCCCGCGCGCTGGCGCGTGATCTCGGCGTGCACGAGGAGGAACTTCTTCCTCGATTCAAGCAGGCCCTGAACGATCTCGAAGACGACGGCATCATCGAAGAAGCCGACGGAGGGGTCGTCGTGCTGGCGGCGGCTCGGCTTGGTAAGGACGAGGTCATCGGCACGTTCAGTGCTCACAAACGCGGTTTCGGATTTCTGCAGGTCACAGAGCCTTCGGGGCAGCCGGAACTCTTTGTTCCCGAGGAAAACAATCCGCTGCGCGCCGTCACCGGCGATGTCGTCAAAGCCAAACTCATCCGACGCGATAAGCGCGAGCCGGGCGATCTCGACGCCGCGCGAATCCTACAAATCCTGCGCCGACGGCACACACAGATCGCCGGCACGTTGCAAAAGTCCGCCAAGGGCAAGTGGTTCGTCGAGCCGGCGGGCAATGTATTCGTCGAGCCGATCGAAACCCCAGACGCCGCCGGCAAATATCTCGCACCGGGCACCCGCGTCGTCGTCGACATCACCCGCTACCCCAGCGAAACCGAATCCGCTCAGGGCGTCATCAGCCAAGTCCTCGGGGCCGAAGGTGAAAAAGATGTCGATCTGAAGATGATCCTCATCCAATACGGCCTGCCAGAGGATTTTCCAGACGCAGTCAAAGAGCAGGCCCGCGAGACCGTCGCCCGATTCGACCCGGCCTCCGAAAAATCCAAGCGACTCGACCTCACCCACGACGTCATCCTCACCATCGATCCCGACGATGCCAAGGACTACGACGACGCCATCAGCCTTCAGCGCACCGAAGACGGCGAATGGCTGCTCGGTGTCCACATCGCCGATGTCAGCTACTTTGTGCCCGAAGAATCGCCTCTGGATGTCGAGGCGCAACATCGCGGCAACAGCGTCTATTTCCCCGGACACGTCGTGCCGATGCTGCCCGAGGTCCTGTCCAACGGTGTGTGCTCACTGCAAGAGGGCGTGGATCGACTGGTCAAGAGCGCTTTCATCTACATCCATCCGCAAAACGGCAAGCCGCTCGCCACGCGATTCGCCAACAGCGTGATCCGCTCACGCAAGCGGCTTCGATATCGCGAGGCTCAGGCGCTCATCGACGGCGCCGATTCGATTCCGCATCCCGACGGAAACAAAAAACCGGAAGACTACGAACCGGAGGTACGCAAACTTCTCGCGGACATGAATCATGTTTCGCGGCTGATCCAAAAGCGCCGCCAGGCAGCCGGTCAGCTTGTCCTCGATCTGCCCAAGGTCGATCTGGTACTCAATGAGACGGGCAAGGTCGTCGACGCACAGCCCGAAGATGATGCATTCACGCATACGCTGATCGAAATGTTCATGGTCGAAGCCAATGAGGCGGTGGGCAGACTCTTTAAGCGACTGGATTGGCCGGCGATCAGACGGACACATCCGGACCCGGACCCTGACGCCTCGGCGCGACTCGGGCGATTCGTGACGGTCGCGGGCCACAAAATCCCCGCCGAGCCGACGCGGCAGGACCTGCAGGCACTGCTTTCTCGCGTGCACGGTCGGCCGGAGGCATTTGCGGTGAATCTCGCCGTTCTGCGCTCGATGGCCCGCGCAGAATACGGTCCAGAGATCATCGGACACTACGCGCTCGCCTCCGACCATTATTGCCACTTCACCTCGCCGATCCGTCGTTATGCCGATCTCACCGTGCATCGGCTGCTTGATCTGGCATTCGAATACTTCGAGGTGACCGAGTTCCCCGCCGCGCTCAATCCGAAGGGCGACCAGAAGCCGGAAAATCTGCTGAGCGCTGAAGCGCTTTCGACACTCGGAAAACATCTGGGCGCGACCGAACGCCGAGCCGACGAGGCCGAGCGCGAACTGCGACAGGTCAAATTGCTCGAACTCATGTCCGATCAGGTCGGCGCGAGCTTCCTAGCCGTCATCACGGGTGTCACAAAATTTGGCGTCTACGTGCAACTTGAAAAATGGCTCATCGAAGGACTCGTCCGGTATCCCGATCTGCTCAGCGATTTCTGGAAGGCCGACGACCGTGCGGGAGTCGCGCGCGGACAACGCACGGGCAAGACTGTGCATATCGGCGATGTCGTCGTGACCAAGATCGCACGCGTCGATGTGGCCAGACGAGAGTTGGAACTTGTCGTGACCGAGATCAAAGCCCGTGGGAGCGATCGCAGCAACATGCAAAAGCCCGGGCAAGGCTCCGGCGACGGTTCTTCGCACCCCTCCCGACCCCAACGCACCGGCGGAGAACGACGCAGCCACAAGAGCAAGCTGCGCGACAAGAAAAAGGGCAATCACCGTCGAAAGTGATTGCCCCGCTGGACTCGATGTAAGCTCATGGCTCTTTGGCTCTTTGGCTCTTTGGCTCTCTGGCTCTCTGACTCGCTGACTCGCTGGCTCGCTGCCTCGCATTGGCGCTCGCGCGTTGAGCGAGTCCCATCTTGATCAGCAAGCACAGTATTGATTGATCAGCCCAACATGATTGATCAGCCTGATCAACAGACGGGGGTCAGTTGACAGCGTGCTGGCGGGCCGATTGGTGGAGCGGCCCGTCGGGTGCCACCGCGCCGCCACCGGTGCCGGGAGAAGGCGACGGGGCTTCGCCGTCACCGGGCGTGGGCTCCTGCGGGCGGCCCTCCTCGCCTTCACCGGGCTTGGATTCACCTTCGCCGGGCTTGGACTCACCTTCACCAGGCTCAGTTTTGTTCTCGTCCTCATCGGGTGGGGGCGTTGCACCGCTGCCGACTTCTTTTCGCCGGCTGACGGTGATGTCGGCGCTGTTGGTGCGGATGGACATGATCAGAAGCGTCGGCTTGCGACACTTCTTCACCAATTCCACCGTATCGAACGTCGGCATTGTCGAGGACGGCGTGACCCATTCAATGTTGTCCGGGGTCTTCTCGCCTATGCGATCTAGGAAGTCGCGGATCTGATCAGGCCCGAGTCCGAGCACGTAGGTGAATCGATTGCTCGTGCCTTCCACGGTGCGACCCGCCGAGATGATGGCGACCAGATTCCCTTCCGGATCGACAATAGGCCCGCCGGAGTTGCCGTGGGTGGTGTTGAAGTCAAACCAGAGGTGGAAGATGTCGTCTTTGGCGATGTTCTTCACCATGCCTTCGCCGAACATCATCTGCTTGATCGAAAGTCCGGTTGCGGGGTAGCCCAGCACCAGTGCCTTCATGCCTTCGGACGGATCCTGATTGGTGAGCTTGAAGTAGGGGACGGGTTCATCAACGTTGACCTTCATCAGCGCGATATCCCACTTCGTATCGACCGCGATGATCCTCGCCATCTTCTCCTTGCCATTGTCCATGCGGATGCGGAAAACGATGTTCGGATCGACGGCAGCGGTCTCGTCATTCACTGCCACCACGTGCCGGTTGGTCAAGAGATATCCGTCCGGGGTGATGAAAAAGCCCGAACCGTTTCCCTGCAGGCCCACGGGCAGATCCGGGTTGTTTTCGCCTCGCACGACGTCATCGAAGCTGGGTCGTAGATAAAGCCAACTGTCGCCCGTGCTCGTGTTGTGTTTGCGGAAATGGAGTTCAGCCTTCTGCGCGATCTCTGCCACGCGACGATTGGCAGAGCGTAGATTACGCGGCGTGGCATTCAGCGCGACCGCCAGCTGACCAACAATCTGCGGCTCGTCCTTGATTTCAACCGCACGCCATGCCGAGACGATCGAGTCTTCGTATCGCCGTCGGATGTTGTAAACGATGGCCAAATTGGCATGAACTTCTGCGATGTCGGGTCGTATCTCGCGGGCACGTTCAAGGGATTTGACGCTCGATTCAATGAGCTGATTCATTCCCTGACGCTGATTGATCTGGATCAGGTGGTAGTAACCAAGTTCAAAGTTCGCGCGGAAGTTCTCGGGGTACATTCGCAGCACTTCCTCGAGGTTCCTCAGACCCTTGCTGCCGTCGAGATCAATGCCACCGTTTGCGCCGGCTACGAAGGACGAATCAAGAAGCGCGTTTACCTTGGCCTTGAGTTCGCGAAGCTCTTTGCCGCTGATCCACTTCCCCTTGATCCTCTCGGCACGCTCCTCGTATCGCTGATTGAAGATCGCGAGTTCTGCCCTCGCTTGGGCGAGTTCCGGGCTGTTCGGATTTGCCTCGATGAACGTTTCCCAAATCTGAATGCCTTGGATCGCCTGACTCACGCGATCGGCGCGGCTCTTGGCTCGCTGAAACTCCGCCCCACCCGAAGTGACGGCTGGACCGGAAGGCGTCTGCCCCGAGCCGCCGGTTACCTGGGCCGGGCCAGCGGTTGGTTGACCGTCCACCGGCTTGCCATCGACGCTTTCGACCCGCGCCATCGAAATCAGCTTCCGCGAGCCGTCCGGCATCACGATGCTCAGGCTCGAACCCACACGCGACACTTCGCCCACAAGGACTGTTCCGTCCTTTAGAACGACGCGCTGCTGAGCGCCAAACGCGAATGAAGTCGCTGCCAAAATCAACAACGCCGCACATGCCCAGATTCGCCATTTCATGTTTGATTGATCTCCAAAAATGACCGCCCACGAATCATGCGCCCGTCCCCGCACTCACGCGAGATAGGAGGTTCTCGGCTCGGAAGTATAGCCAACGATCGGCTCCTTCTGCAATCGCAAACAGCGGCTCAGGATGAGTCCTCCTCGCGAGCGCGAGCCCTCGATCAATCTGCCACCCAACAACCGAAAGCCCCCCCCAAAAAAGAGGCAGGCTCGGACAAATCGATCGCCCTTGATGTTTCGTTTCAGACAGCGTCGTATTGGCTGACTTCACGCTTTCTGAACGATTGCGAGCGGATCCGGTTGATGGCTGCCAGGTAGGCTCGGGCGGCGGCTTCGAGGATGTCGGTCGACAGCCCGCGTCCGCTGACTTTCAGATCGCCGTGGAGCAGATCGACCGTGACCTCGCCTTGCGCTTCTTTGCCTCGTGAAATCGAGCGGATGCGGAAATCGAGCAGGGTTGCCTTGATCCCTGTCAGCCGCGCGAGGGCCGAGTAGATCGCATCGACCGGGCCGTCGCCGACGCTGGCGTCGGTGCGGACTTCCCCAGAGCTGTCGCGGATCATCAGCGTCGCGGTCGGGAGCACGTTGCTGCCAGCCGTCACCTGAAGCGTCAACAACTCGAACGTCTCACGCTGCGCCTCGAGCTGCGTGTCGACCAGGGCCTCGACGTCTTCGTCAAAGACTTCCTTCTTTTTGTCCGCCAGCTTCTTGAACTCGATGAAGATGGCTTCGAGCTGCGGGTCAGAAAGCGTGTAGCCGAGCTGGGAGATCCGATCTCGCAGGGCCGCGCGTCCGGAATGCTTGCCCAGCACCAGTTCATTCTTCGCGATGCCGACGTCGGCGGGGTTCATGATTTCGTAAGTCTCGCGATATTTGAGCACGCCGTCCTGATGGATGCCCGATTCGTGCGCGAAGGCGTTCTGTCCGACGATCGCCTTGTTGCGCTGCACGGTCAGACCGGTGAGGCTGCTGACCATGCGGCTGGCGGGGTAGAGGCGCGTGGCGTCGATGTGGGTTCGCAGTTGATAGTGGTCGGATCGCGTGCGGAGCGCCATCACGATTTCCTCCAGCGCCGCGTTGCCCGCGCGCTCGCCTATGCCGTTGATGGTGCACTCGATCTGCCGCGCGCCGTTCATCACGCCCGCGAGGCTGTTCGCGACCGCCATACCAAGGTCGTTATGACAATGCGTGCTCAGGATGATCCCGCGATCCTTGATGATGGGCAGTTTCTGCATCAGATGTCGGAAAATCAGCCCGTAGCCTTCCGGTGTGGCGTAGCCGACGGTGTCCGGGAGATTGATCGTCGTCGCTCCGGCTTCGATCGCGGCCTGCGTGATCTCTTCGAGGAAGTCGAGCTCGGTTCGACTCGCGTCTTCCGGGCTGAACTCCACATCATCCACATACGACCTCGCCTGCTTGATGCTCTGAACGCTGAGCGCAACGATCTCCTCGCGGCCCTTGCGGAGCTTGTGTTCGCGGTGGATTTTGGACGTGGCGCAGAAAACATGGATGCGGCCGCGCTTGGCGTGACGGACCGCCTCACCGGCGCGCTCGATATCGCGGGGCGACGATCTTGCGAGTCCGCAGACGACGGATCGCGTGATCTCGGACGCGATCGCTCGGACCGATTCAAAGTCGCCGTCGGAGGCGATCGGAAAGCCGGCCTCGATGATGTCCACGTTCATGCTCTCGAGCATTCGCGCGATCTCGAGCTTCTCAGGCTGTGTCAACGTCGCACCGGGCGACTGCTCGCCGTCGCGGAGCGTGGTGTCAAATATCCGGACGGCGGGTCGGTCGGCGTGGTCGGACGGTGCGGGGGGCGTGATGCTGGTCGTGGTGCTGGTCGTGGTGGTGGTCATGGTTGGTCTCGTGTTGGTTGGGTCTTGGGGTCGTCTGAAATGGGCCGTTGCCTGGGATTGGGGATTCGATGGAGTTGAGTTGAAGGTTCGGAAAAAGAAAAGCCCCGCGGTCCTTGCAGAGTCGCGGGGCGTTTGGTCGGGGTGGGGTCAGGCCGACTCAAGCCGTCAACGAATCCGCGGGGAGTTCCGCAGAAGTCGAAGGTCAAGGGTAAGCTGAATACCAGAGAACATGAGCCCCATGAGTAAAATCGATCGGCGGGGAGGATGTCAAGAGGAATCATGCCCGTTCTCGAAACGTATCGCGCCGAAATCATGTGAAATGAGCCTTTCGCGACCATTCAGCACGACTCGTTCGAAAGATCGGGTCGTTCGAAAGATCGGGTCACTCGAAAGATCGGGCAGATTTCAGGGCGTGGGCGAGTTTGTCCATGTAAACGGTGGCGGGGATTTCGATCGCGCCATAGACGCGGAGATGCGGGGCAAGCATCTGCGAATCGAGCACTTCGAATTGCCTTATCCGCAGGCGTTCGACCAACGCGACCAGCGCGACCTTGGCGGCATTGGAAACGTGATGGAACATGCTTTCCCCGAAAAACGCCGCGCCGAGCGATACGCCATACAGTCCGCCGACGAGTTGGTCGTGCTGATAGCACTCGACGCTGTGGGCGTGTCCGAGCATGTGGAGTTGTTCGTAGTGGTCGATCATCGCGGGGCTGATCCAGGTTCCGTCGACGCGGTTCTTCGAGCAGGCGGTCATCACGTCCCTAAATCGGGTGTTGAAACGGATGTCAAAGGTGCGTCGTCGGACGAGTTGTCGGACGGACTTGGGCACGTGGAAGTCGTGGATCGGGATGATGCCGCGCGGGTCGGCGGTGTAGAAATCGATGTTCCCGCTGGCGTCGGCCATCGGAAATGCCCCGCTGGCGTAGGCGTGAAGGGTGTGTAGGGGATGAAGCTTCACGTTTTGGATGATGATAGGCGGATTGGCCCGGAGTGCGACTTGTGGGGGGCTTGTGGTTGAGTCTATGATAAGAACGTTGTTCGCGCGGCGGGAGTGCTGCCGTGGGCGAACGCGGTCGTGGCGCTCCTCTTTTTTGGAGGGGTCATTAGGAGTCACGTCCGCCGCGGCTTTCGCAAGGCATTGTGGTTGTGCGTTTTGCTGGCGAGGGCTGCGATGGTGCGGATCGGGTAAGCGGACCCGGTCGCACGATGAGCGGTGTTGAGCCGTACCGATTGAATCATGGTCTGGCTGACGGTCATCTTCGTGGTTTTGGCGATCCGAATCCTTTGGTCCGGTCGAGCAAGTGCGCTTGTTCGTCGTTCGTTCTCGTTTTTTGATCGAGAAATAGGAGTTCGGTTCGCGATCGGGCGATCAATGCGTCCGACGAATCCTTGCGCTGAGCGGATGGCTTTGGCGCTGGGGGCACGAAGTCGAACCGATCGATCAAAACCTCGTGCGTCGTCGAAAGGTCGCACGTCAGAAGATCGACCGCCTGACCCGGGCACGGGCCGCTTTCTAAAACTTCCGCCTCGGCCCGTGCGCCACTCCGCGCGACGGGGAAGGACGTCTCTGTGGAAATCGCCATCGGTTTGGTCGTCGGGCTCATCGTCGGGTCCGGACTCCTCTTTGCCCTACTCAAAATCTCAGGAAACAACACCATCAAGCTCGCCCGAAATCAGGCCGAGCAGATTCGCAGTCAGGCCGAACGCGACGCCGCCGCTCGCACGAAGGAGCTCGAGCTCAAGGCCGAAAAAGATCGCCTGAGCCTCCGCCAGCAATTCGAAAAGGAACTCGAAGGCGATCGCAAAAAACTCGGCGAACTCGAATCACGCCTCTCCAAACGCGAAGACACCCTCGATCGCAAACTCGATACGCTCAGCGTCAAAGAACGCAACATCGACGAACGCGAACAACAAGTCGCACGAAGAGAAAAAGGCATCGGCGATCGTGAAAGCGATCTCGCCCGCACCCTCGAAGAACAAAAGCAAAGGCTACTCTCCATCACCAGCCTTAGCATCGATCAGGCACGCACCATGCTGCTCGAACGCGTCGAATCCGAAAGCCGCGTCGAAGCCGGTGAAATCATTAAAAAACACGTCGAGCTTGCCAACGAAGAGGGACGCGAAAAGGCTCGACAGATCATCATCTCGGCGATCCAGCGCTACGCCAGCGAGCAGACCAGCGATCACACCGTCAGCACGGTCGAGATCCCCGACGATGCCATGAAGGGACGCGTCATCGGGCGTGAAGGTCGCAACATTCGCAGCTTCGAAAAGACGACCGGCGTCGATGTCATCATCGACGACACGCCCGGCATCGTGGTGGTGAGCTGCTTTGATCCCGTGCGACGAGAAATCGCTCGGGTCAGCCTCGAGCGATTGGTGCAGGACGGACGCATTCACCCGGCCCGCATCGAAGAAGTCGTCGCCGCCGCGACCAAGGAAATGGACGAGCAGCTCGTCCGCCACGGCAAAGAAGCCGCCGAGAAGGCACAACTGCTCAACCTCCCAAAACCGATTCTTCCCATGCTCGGTCGATTGCACTACCGAACCAGCTACGGGCAGAACGTGCTCAAGCACTCGCTCGAAGTCGCCTATCTCGCACAGGTGATGGCCGACGAACTGGGGCTCGACGGCACGCTCGCCCGACGTGCCGGCCTCCTGCACGACATCGGCAAAGCAATGGACCATGAACAGGAAGGCGGACACCCGATCATCGGCATGGAGTTCCTGCGAAAGTTCAACGAGCCCGAAGCAGTCCTCAATGCGACCGCAGGCCACCACGGTGACGTGCCCGCGAGCACGCCTTACACCCCGCTGATCATGGCCGCCGACGCAATCAGCGCGAGCCGTCCGGGCGCACGTCGCGAGAGTCTGGAAAAATACGTCAAGCGTCTCCGCGAATTGGAAGAACTCGCCAGCGCGTTCGATGGCGTGCGCCAGGCGTATGCCATCCAGGCCGGCCGTGAGGTGCGCGTGATCGTCGACGCCCACCGCATCGACGACCGTGTCAGCGCGAAAATCGCCCGCGATATCGCCAAGAAAATCGAAACCGACATGGCCTACCCCGGCGAAATCAAAGTGACCGTTCTCCGAGAAGTCCGAACCGTGGAATACGCGCGGTGAGACACGATTCAAATTAGATGCGTTGAGCGAGAAGCAACGTGAAACACACCAAGCCGCTCATCATCATCGTCGCCGGACCGAATGGTTCGGGTAAGACGACGTTTGCGAGGAAGTTCCTGCCGGGTTTCGGCGTAACGGAGTTTGTCAATGCCGATCTCATCGCAGCGGGCCTGTCGCCCTTTGATCCGTCCCGAGCCGCCTTGCAAGCGGGAAAACTCATGCTGGAGTTGATCGAGGGACGCGTGCGTGAACGCAAAAATTTCGGATTTGAAACAACATTGAGCGGAAGGAATTATGCTCGCCGCATCACGAGTTGGCGAGAAAAAGGCTTTGCCGTGCAACTCATTTTCCTGGGACTTCCTTCTGCTGATATGGCTGTCGAGCGGGTGCGTACTCGTGTGTGTCAGGGAGGACACAACATTGCCGAGGACGTGATTAGGCGTCGATTTGATGCCGGACGACTGATGCTTGAGACTGTTTACAAACAACTCGTCGACAAGTGGATCATTTATGATAACGCTGGACCGTCTCCCATTCAGATCACGAGCAACCAATGAAGAAACCGCAAGACAAGCCGATTTCGACGGATGATATTGCCGAGAAGGCGCTGGCCGCGCTTCGGGAGGCTTCGGAGGAGGCTTGGAACCTCTCCGTCGCGACGGGTACGCCGTTCATCGTCTGGCAGGATGGAAAAGTGGTTGACCTGAACCCCGAGACGTCCGGACAGGCGCCAACGCGAAAGTCGCGAAAGCAGGCGGTGTGGCCCAAGAAACCGAAGGCAGGTTCTCGGCGGATGAAGGCGATGTCTCGCAAGCCCAAGGCTTGAGTGCCACAGGCGAATGGCTTGGACGTAACAATCGAAGAACGGGCGAATCGAAGTGTCTGCGATCGGACGTGTGGAACATCGCATTCGATCGATTCTCTGAAATGAAAGTTGAGTTTGCATGATGAGCTTACGTGGCGTTGAAGAATTGCGGACGATTTCTGTCAAGCGGAAGTTTACGACGACCGCCGCCGGGAGCGTGCTCTGGCAGCAGGGGCAGACCATCATCCTCGCCACCGCCAGCCTCAGTCGCGACCTGCCGCCTTGGTTTGGTACGCGACAACTCGGCGGATGGGTGACCGCAGAATACACGATGCTCCCCGGCTCAACGCCCTCGCGAAAACCCTGGCCCAAGACCGGACACACCGACAGCCGCGGCACGGAGATTCAGCGTCTGATCGGCCGCGCGATCCGCGCTTCGATCGATCTCTCCAAGCTCGGACCGCATTCGCTCCACATCGACTGCCACGTCCTGCAGGCCGACGGCGGAACACGAACCGCCGCGATCTGCGCCGGATTCCTCGCCCTGCGTGATGCTGTCGCGACATTGCCCGAATCGCTCACACCTCGCGATCCGAGCCAGCCGACCGAAACGGAAAAGGCCTACGAAAAGTCAAAGATCATTCTCGACCCGGTCGCCGCCGTCAGTGTCGGGATCATCGAGGGACAAGCCTATTTGGATCTGGATTACGCGCTCGATGTGCGTGCTCAGGTCGATTTGAATCTCGCCTACACACGCGCGGGCCGCTACGTCGAAATCCAGGCGGCGGCGGAGAACGGGCTCGGCTACACGCACGAACAGTTGCTCTCCATGCTCGATGTCGGGCGACGAGGATGTGCAGCGCTGCACGCGATTCTCGATACGCACGTCGGGCCGATTTCGTAGACGTGCCGATGTCAGATTGAGATTGTTGACGAGGTCGATCTGGAGCGCGAGATGTCAGAACCGTTGGGACTGATCGCGGGCGAGGGGATCTTTCCGCTCTTGGTTGCGCGGGGCGCGCGCGCGGCGGGTCGATCGGTGGTCTGTTGTGCGCTCGGTGGATTCGCATCGGATGAACTGCGATCCGAGGTTGACGTGTGTGCGTCAGTCGGTCTGATGCGGCTCGGACAATGGTCGCGCGTCCTGCGAAGGCACGGCGTGCGCGAGACGATCATGGTCGGGCGCGTCCCCAAGCAGGCGATGTACGCCGGCGGAGCGATCGGACGATGGCTGCAGTTTGTACCTGACCTGCGAACGATTCGACTTTATGTGGGTAAGATCAGACGCGACAAGCGCGACCACGCCGTCCTGCACGCGGTGGCCGACGCGCTGGCGGAGGATGGGCTGATGCTGATCGATTCAACAAGATTCGTGAAAGAACATATCGCAAGCGTCGGAGCAATGACGAGGCATCCGCCGACCGAACGGCAATGGTCCGACGCGCGGTATGGATATCATCTGTGTCGGTTGCTCTCCAATGAAGATGTCGGGCAGGCGCTCGCACTGGTGGACCGGGACGTGATTGCCGTGGAGGCGATGGAGGGGACCGATGCGATGATCGAGCGTGCAGGGGCCTTGTGTCGGACGCGCGGGTGGACGTTTGTAAAAGTTGGCAACGCGAAAAACGATCCGCGATTTGATGTGCCGGTGATCGGCACGCAGACGCTGGAAAAGCTGGCGAAGGCGGGCTGTGGAGCGATCGCGCTGGAGGCAGGGCGAGTGCTGATCCTCGATCGCCCGAGCGTGATCAGTCAGGCCGAGCGACTGGGGATATCGGTGGTGGGAATCGAAGGACCGACCGGATTGGTGGCGGCGGCGACCGGGGGAGTCTGATATCACATTGTTTAGGCGACGGATTGGATTCAAGAGGTCGTCAGGTCGACACTGGATGAATCTGATACCAAGTCAATCATGTCTCGCGCCGACCTCACTCGACTCATCTTGGCGGAAGACAATCATTCCATTTTGAAGTCGGCTTGCTTCAGTTCGGAAGCTGCCATGAACACTTGATTCGGGTGATGAATCACCCATCAGGCAGCGGTGAGCGTCCCGACGCGCGAGCGTGGCTCGGGAGTAGGCAAGCCACGATCGCGGTAGTAAGACAAGTACAATTCAACCGCCTCGGGAAGATTTCGCTCGACTTCTTCGGGAGATTCCCCAGTCGTCGTGCACCCGGGCAGGTCGGGTAGATAACCCCAATACCCGCCATCATCGGCTCGCTCAATGACGTAGGCATAGCTTCGGTTTGGCACGACAATGCTCCTGCTAAATCACGCTCTTCAACGACATCCTACATCAGACTATGACACCAGCCGCGTCCTTATCAGAGAGTCTGGGCGCGGGTCTGTCGAACATCAATCGAACTTCAGTCCGCACTGCTTGAGTATACTATTCAACGTGCCTTTGGGAACGTCTTGTCCTGCCTTACCGCCCGCTGGTACCACCACCGGGCCGTGTTTGGTTGGATGGACAAACATCATGTGACTTCCTGTCGTCCGCTCGAGGATCCACCCATCCGACTTGATTAGCTTGATCAATTCTCTGTACTTCACGTCAAATTCCTCGTTGCTTGGCATCAACGCGGGTGTTGAATTGTGGAGTGGCGATCAGTTGGGTTCGGACGGCATGGGTGCGGGGTCGGTGCGGTAGATGCGGGTGTTGAGGGCTTTGTTAAAGTCGGTGAAGCTGCTGTTGTCACCGGCGGCGGGGGTGCGGGCGGCGAGGGAGATATAGAGCTTGGCGTCGAGGTTGTCGATGTGATGCAGCGCGAGTGCCTCGGGTGTGGCGGGGACTTTGGCAGCACCGTGTTCGGGCAGGCCGTGGTGAGAGAGGACCAAATGCTGCAGGACCATGACGAGTTCGGGCGAGATCGGTGAGCCCAGGGCTTCCGAGGCGACTTTGGCCTTTTCCTCGATCCAGACTGCGCCCTTGGCGATGTGACCGACGAGTTGTCCGCCGTCGGAGTAACCAAAGCCGGCTGCATAGGTAAGCTCCCACGTCTTGGCCAGATCATGGATGAATGCGCCGACCAGCAGCAGGTCACGATTGAGCTTCGGATAAAGCGGCGCGATGCGATCAACCACCTGACACATCCCCAGCGTGTGTTCCAGAAGACCGCCGACATAGCCGTGATGAAAACTCATCGCCGCCGGCGCACGACGCAGCGCGACCATGAGCGACTCGTCCGCGAGATACGCATCGGCGAAGGCCTTGAGCTGCGGCTGGGTGATCGAAGCAAGCAGCGACTTGAGGTGCGTGAACATCTCGTCGATGTTCCGCTCCGTGGTGGGCAGGAGTTCTTCGAGGTTGACCTCGGTCGGGTCATCGACGATCCAGAATCGCTCGATGATGAACTGAAGATTGTCCTGATAGTTTTCAACGCGCCCGGCAATCCGCAGGAACCCGCCGTCGGGCATCGCATTAAACATCCCGGGATTCGCGTTCCACATGCGGGCGGTAATCTGACGCGAGCGATCGCCGACGAGACACTTGATGAAAGGCTTGCCCGTCTGGGTGGTGGAAAGCTGCTTCTGGGTGATGACAAAGACGTCTTCGATCCAGTCGCCGGCCTGTGCGTCGCGTAGGAACGTTCGTGGCATTCCGACGTTTGTAGAGGGATCGACTCCAACGCACAAGCAAACCGCATGCACGACACAATCCAGAGAAACCGAATTGACGATCCAGGCAATCCCAGGTGACAACTCGGTTCCGGACGAACTCGAAAACTGGAGCTCCTGCCCGAAACAGGTCATGCAGAGATTCGGCCTAAGCGAGTTCAGAATCGTGGTGTGCGCGGCCACTCCAAACGCGCACGCGGCGGCGCGGAAATCGGTTTTGAGCGCGTCGAAATCGACTTCTCACGCCGATGCAACAACTCGATCGTGTCAGGATCGCACCGAAAGCAGGTCATCGAAACCATCGATTGTGCGAAAAATCGAGGATCGACCAGAATTTTCGCGTGGCGCGCTGCGCAGGTGCGGACGCAGATGCGCAGCGCGCAAGTAGAAGTGGAGATGTCCTGACGATCGAGACCCGCAAATGCACGAGATACGCCGACATTGCAGCGTCAATCGGAAGGCCGCGACCAAGTGGGCGACCAAGCAGGCGACCAAGCGGGCGACCAGGTGGGCGACGAGGGCGCGTGATCAGGCTAGCGATCGGGCAGAGGATCGCGGGAGAAGTTCGCCTACGAGGGTGCGGATGGGGAGGTTGTTGTTGCCCGCTGCGATGGCGTTCACGAGTGTGGCGACGGCTTCTTCGCCGAGTTCGACGAGGGGCTGACGGACCGTGGTCAGGGGCGGGCTGAGATGCGAAGCGCTAGGCGGATCGTCAACGCCGACGACGCTCAGATCACCGGGTATGTCAAGGCCGGCTTGCTGGGCAGCGGAGTAGACGTCAAGCGCGAGGTAATACCCTGCCGCAAAGATCGCGGTGGGACGTTCGGCATTGTTGCGATCATTCGAACGGAGTCGCTGACTGAGCGCGGAACGCTCCTCGTCAGTAAGCCGCCAACTTGCGGCGTTGAAGATGCTGTTGCGGTTGTAGCTGATCCCGTATTGCCGACAGCCCTGTTCGAATCCGCTGCGTCGATCGCGTGAATTGGAGAGCTGTTCGTCACCCCCAACAAAAAGGATGTTGCGATGACCCAGAGAGGCAAGATGTTCGACCGCACGACGACCGAGATCGATGTTGTCCACGTCAACGCATCCGATCGGGCCTTCGCTGACGCGCGCACCCACAATGATCGTCGGCTGACGACGCGTTGTGGCGGCGATGTCTGCGAGCTCGTCGGGAAGGGGATTGACGTAGAGGAATCCGTTGCACTCGTTACGCACATCTTCACCGAACCGAAGCAGGATCAGATCCGCGCCGAGCTTGTCCGATGCGCGGCGAACGCCTTCGAGCATCTGGCCGTGATAATAGTCGGCGATCGAGGCTTCTCGGTGCAGGACCAGACCGACGCGACAGCGGCTGAGTTGTTCGCGTCGCTGGAGGTATCGGTCGTGGACGAAGGTACCCTTGCCCTGCGATCGACGAAGAACACCGGAAGCGACCAGTTCCTGAAGGGCGCGGTGAGCGGTCACCAACGATACCGACAGTTGTTCAGAGAGTTGCTTGGTGGAAGGCATCTGCTCGCCGGGCGTAAACGCCCCGCGATCGATGGCGGCACGGAGGGAGTCGCGGACGGAAAGATAAAGCGGTCGACCCGGTTCGGCAGTCACGGGTTCGAGCGTGCTGGATTTGGGTTTCACAAAAGCCTCCCGATCATGATCCCTGAGCGCAGACTGGGCCCGTCCAAACTTCACAACGCGCCTGATGTCAAACGCTCGATGACTTCGGAATATTACACAAGTTGTATAATTATGCCAGAAGAATCGAGGGGCAGAGCTGCAATTTTCGCTTGCCACTGAAATGTTGGAAAGGGCATCGAGCGACGACCGGGTGTGGATTGGTTGCTCTTAGGTACTGATAGGAATGGGTTTACGATATCATGTCGAGGGCCGCCTCGAGTTCGCCTGCGGCCTTGGCATCGCCGGCGCGGTGGGCGGCGTCGAGTCCGGTGCGGTAGGCGTTCCGAGCGTCGGCGGGTCGTTGGAGTTGCTCAAAGATCTGGCCCTGCTGGTAGTAGGCATAGCAGTAGTGGGCGTCGAGCTTGATCGTCTGAGCAAGGCTTTCGAGTGCGGGTTCGAGCTGGTCAAGCTTCTTGAGTTCCAGTGCCCGGGCGTAGTGCAGGAAGGGATCGCCTGGCGTCTTTTGGAGCATGGCATCGAGGCGAACGAGCCGTGGCGAGGAAGGAGGTTGGGCCTGCATGGCCGGATGGTAGGCGAAGTCCACCTCGGCGGGGAGTGGGAGGGTGTGAGTCGCAAGGGCGGGCGAGAAACCGGACGGGAGGTAACAAGGTGCTTTCGTGTCGAATGAGGCGTTGTTATGATCAAACCCTTGTCGTCGTCGGCGTGCGTGCGTCGGGACGGCGGATTTGGAATGAAGCGAGTATGAGCGACACCACGTTTACAGAGTCGAAAGAGAAGTTCGTCCCCCCGTCCGACGCCGCCGTCGAAGCGCAGCTCGATGCCGCGCTCGAAGGCGTCAACGTCGAAAAGATGTTGGACGACGCCACGCCTGACAAACAGCCCAAGGGCAAGCTTCGCGGCCTGCAGGCGGGCTCGATCCAGCAGATCGACATCAACAAGGACTTCGTCCTCGTCGAACTCTCCGGAAAAGCACAAGGCATGGCACGCTTCAGTCAGTTCGTCACCGAACCAAAACTCTTCGACACCGTCGAAGTCATCGTCGAACGATTCGATGCACGCGAAGGACTCTATCAACTCACGCCCAAAGGCGCAGCCGCCAGCAATACCGACTGGGACTCGCTCACCGTCGGCAGCGTCGTCGAAGGCGTCGTCAACGGCATGAACAAAGGCGGACTCGAAATCAAAGTCGGTCAAATTCGCGGCTTCATGCCCGCGGGCCAGGTCGATATCGAGTTCCACAAAGACATCAGCGTCTTCCTTTCGCAAAAGCTCCTCGTCGAAGTCACACAACTCGACAAGGACAATCGCAAACTCGTCGTCTCACGCCGCAAAATCATCGAACGCGAACGCGAAGAACTGAAGACCAAACTCGCCGCCGAAATCGAAGAAGGCCAAACGCGGCAAGGTCGCGTGCGATCGGTGATGGATTTCGGAGCGTTCGTCGATCTCGGTGGAATGGATGGATTGATCCACATCTCGGAGATGACCTACTCGCGTCATCAAAAGCCAGCCGACCTCGTCAAGGTCGGTGACATGGTCGAAGTCAAGATCCTGAAGTTCGATCGCGAAAAGGGCAAGCTGAGCCTGAGCCTCAAGGCCGCAATGTCGGACCCCTGGAAGGACGTCGAGACCAAATATCCCGTCGGCACGAAAGTGACCGCACGCGTCGTGAAGGTCGAAAGCTTCGGCGCGTTCATCGAAGTCGAAGACGGAATCCAAGGTCTGCTCCCGCTTTCCGAAATGACCTGGCAACGCGTACGAAACCCCGCTCAGGTCGTCCAGGTCAACCAGACCATCCCGCTGGTCGTCATTGCACTCGATACCGCCGGCCGACGCATGACCTTCAGCCTGAAGCAGGCCAGTGCCGATCCGTGGGCGGAGGCGACGGTCAAGTATGCCAAGCACTCAGTTCACGAGGGCAAGGTGCTGCGAACTGCTGAGTTCGGTGCGTTCATCGAACTCGAGCCCAATGTCGAAGGACTCGCGCACATCTCAGAACTGGCAGACCGTCGTGTGAAAAACGTCACGGATGTGGTGAAGGTCGGCGATGTGGTCAAAGTTCGCGTGCTCGAATTGAATCTTGAACAGCGTCGCATGGCACTGAGCCTCAAGCAGACCGACGGCACTTACGCGCCGCCACCCGAACCGACGCCGACCGACCTCAAAAAGGAAAAGAAGCGTCAGTCGATGCTCAAAGGCGGTCTCGATTTCGGCAGGAGCGGCTGGTAATCCAAGGCGTCTGATCGATGCTGAGGCGGGCCAGGCTCTGCGTCATGCGGAATCGACCAGGAGAAATGATGTCAACGACGAGCATGCAAGTCGAGCGGAAGCAGACCTGGCTGCGCGTCGGGCTGTTCTTGAATGCGGCACTCCTCGGATTGATCGCGTGGCAGATTGCCGGGCGTGGGGCCGTCAGATCGCTGGGGCTTTTCGAGTCGCAGGCATTGGCGCAGCAGGTACCGCAACCGATCGCCGGTGGGGCAGGTCTGTTTCTGATGCCGGCACAGTTTGCGAGCAACAAGTGGGGTTGCTACGTGATGGACGTCGACGCCCAGACGCTTGTTGCGTATGAGTACAATCCGTCGGATCGATCGCTCCGGCTTGTCGCGGCGCGGTCGTTCGTTTTTGACCGTCAGCTCCGTGACTACAATACGTTCCCAGCCCCGCGTGATGTGCAGAAGCTTCTGGAGCTTGAGCGGGATCGGGATCGATTGCCCCCCGCGATGTCGCCTTCATCTGAGCCCCCGAATGTCGATAACACAGTCGATAACACAGTGGAGACCCCGCCGGCAGGTGTAACGCCCGCCTCCCCTGAATCACCGAATTCGCGATAGACTGAAGTCGGCTCGGATGCGTCACTTGAGATGCTCTCGTTTGGCGCATGGACGGCGATGGGTATCATGCTAAAAACTTTCATCGGGAGTCCCGCACCATGATGGCAAAGATGTTCTACACGTCCGAAGAGACGCAGCAGCTTTTGAACCTCAGCGAAGCCGACCTCCGGCAGCTCACGCTGGAAAACCGCCTTCGCGAGTTCCGTGACGGCGGACAGGTGCGTTACAAGGCCGATCAGGTCGAATCCCTGCGGGCGGAATTGGGTCTGGCGGGTGGCGACCAGATCGACCTCGGACCGAGCGATACCGGCGCGGGCATGGTCGGACTCGCCGACTCACGCGGAGGAACCGCTGGCGGAAGCGTCATCAGCCTCGCCGATTCGCAAAGCCGTGACGACACGGCCACAGACCTCGGGCTTTCGCCTTCAATGTCGCGTGTCGGTTCGGGAAGCGGCATCAACGTGCTCGGCGATTCAGGCGCGGGTGCGGATCCGATGGCACAGACGTCCGTCAGTCCGTCTTCAGGACTTTCAGGCATCAACATGGATGCGATGGGCTCGGGTTCGGGCCTGCTCGATCTCTCGCGCGAACGTGACGACACGAGCCTGGGCGCGCCGGTCATCGAAGATATTCAAGGTGGCAGCAAGACCGGCCTGAGCGGAATGGGCACTGCAATCGGCGGCGCGATCGGTGGAGCAGCGGGCGGGGCGGCGCTTCCGTTGCCGATGCCCAGCCGCGGCGCGCCGGTGTATGTGAGTGCCCCGGACGCGGTCGGATCGGGACTCGGCGCTGCGGCGCTTGCGGCTTCTGTGGTGGTGCTGCTCGTCGGCATCCTCGCTGTCGCCGGCGCTGTGACCGGAACCAAGACCTTCATCAGCGACCTGACCGCCCCGAGCAACGCAGCCGCGACGCCGTGGTACTTCGTCTTCGGCGGAGGCGCGGTGGCTGCCCTCATCTTCTTCGTCGTCGGGCTCGTACTCGGTAAGAAGAAGTAACCCGCCACGTCAAACAGAATCTGATCACAACTCAAACGCCTGCCTCCAACTACGAGGCAGGCGTTTTCGCGTATGAACGTCGTCGCGAACCACCCAGCTCAAGGCAAGTTGCGACAAGTTGACACAGTCAACATTGGACTTTGAAATCGATCGATCAAAAGACTAAAATGTCCGGTGACATGGAGGCTGCATGGTGCAGGTAAGAATTCACGGTCGCGGGGGCCAGGGTGTAGTGACCGCTGCGGAGTTGTTGTCGGTGGCGGCGTTTCTAGAAGGGCGGGCGGCGCAGGCGTTTCCGAGTTTCGGCTCGGAGCGGATGGGTGCTCCGGTCGTGGCGTTTTGTCGGATGGATGATCGTCCGATCCGATTGCGTGAACCCATCACCGAGCCGGACGCGCTCGTGATCCAAGACCCGACGCTCCTTTCGGATCCGCGTTTGTGCGCCGGTCTGCATCCGAAGGGATTTGTCGTGATCAACGCGTCCGCGCCGATCGAATTGTCGCGACTCGGGCCGGTTGTTGAACATCTGCCGAAGGGACACGTCCGATTCGTGCCCGCGACCGCGATCGCGCGGCAATACATCGGGCGACCGCTACCGAATGCGGCGATGCTCGGCGCACTGCTCGCTGCGACGGGATATCTCAAACTCGACAGCCTTCTGCAGGCGATCAGCGAGAAGTTCAGCGCGGCGATCGCGGAAAAAAATCATGCGGCCGCCCGTGCGAGCTATGAAGCGGCGCAGGCGGGCAACGGGGTGACCTCGGCGGTGTTGGAGGTGGCACGATGAGCACATTTATGCCCGGTCGCAAGCAGGTTGAAGGCTCCCACGCAGTCGCAGAAGCGATCGCCCTCTCGAGGCCTCAGGTGATTAGTTGTTACCCGATCACGCCGCAGACGCACATCGTCGAAGGTCTGTCCGCGATGGTGAAGTCCGGAGCGCTTTCACCTTGCGAGTTCATGAATGTTGAAAGCGAATTCGCCGCCCTGAGCGCGTTGATCGGTGCCAGCGCCGCGGGCGCTCGCACGTACACCGCCACGAGCAGTCAGGGCCTGCTCTTCATGGCTGAGGCGGTCTACAACGCGTCGGGCCTCGGTCTTCCCATCGTGATGACGATCGGCAATCGCGCGATCGGCGCTCCGATCAACATTTGGAACGATCACTCCGATTCGATGGCACTCCGCGACAGCGGATGGATTCAACTTCACGCCGAGAGCAATCAGGAAGCGCTCGATCTTCACATTCAGGCATTCAAGCTGGCCGAGCAATTGAGTTGCCCGGTGATGGTCTGCATGGACGGCTTTATCCTGACGCACGCATACGAAGAAGTCGACATGCCGTCGCAGGAACAGGTGGATGCGTTTCTTCCGCCGTTCGTGCCGCAGCAAGTCCTTGATCCCTCCGATCCGATCACGATCGGCGCGATGGTGGGGCCTGATGCGTACATGGAAGTGCGATATCTGCTGCATCACAAACATCTGCAGGCCGTCGAAGTGATTGAGAATCTCCGTAAGGAGTTCAAGCGACATTTCGGACGCGACAGCGGCGGGCTGGTGAGTTCGTATCGCGCCGACGATGCCGAGACACTGGTGCTGGCGATGGGATCGATCAACGGGACGATCCGTGAGGCCGTCGATGAGATGCGTGATGAAGGTCATCGCATCGGCTCGGTGAAGTTGTGCAGCTATCGACCGTTTCCGCTTGAGGCGTTGCGTGAAGCGCTCAAGGGCGCAAAACGCGTGATCATCCTTGAGAAGAATCTCGCGACGGGCCTGGGCGGAATTCTGGCCAGCAACACGCGGATGGCGCTGCGCGGTTTGAATACGCCGGTGAACACGATCATCGCGGGCCTCGGTGGCAGGCCGATTCCCAAGAAGTCGGTGGTGCGTGCGTTCAGGCAGATCGAGACCGGCGAGGTCGAGGAACCGCATTTCCTCGACATGAACTGGCCGGCGATCCATGAGGCGATCAACAACCGCGGATTGGTCAAACGGCGAGAGTCCGAAGCGCAGCGTGTGCTGCGAAGCGTGAGCGGCGTCGAGGTTGCCAAGCCTGTGCGGTGAAGGGGCCGACCTGAGAACCGCAGGCGCGTGAGTGATGGAACGAAAGAGTTGAGCAACAGTCCCCAGCCGACAGTCGAATCAACGGATCGAGGGCAGCAGTGATGAAATCGCAAAGACTAAAATTCTATCAAACGGGCACGTTTACCGTGGGGAATCGACTGCTCTCCGACGAGATGCGGAGTGTGCAGGCGACGGTGGATCGGAATAATTCGCTCAACAGCGGGCATCGCGCCTGTCAGGGGTGTGGCGAGGCGCTGGGGGCGCGGTACGCAGTGGATGCGGTGATGCGGGCGACGAACGGGCAGGCGATTGCGGTGAACGCGACCGGATGCCTCGAGGTGTTTTCAACGCCGTTTCCAGAGAGCAGTTGGCGGCTGGCGTGGTTGCATTCGCTCTTCGGGAATGCGCCTGCTGTCGCGGCGGGTGTGAGTGCGGCGATGCGCGTGCGGGGAAAGAAGGTCACGGTGATCGGTCAGGGAGGTGACGGCGGAACCGTGGACATCGGATTCGGGTGTTTGTCTGGAATGTTCGAGCGCAACGACGATGTGCTCTACATCTGCTACGACAACGAAGCGTATATGAACACAGGCGTGCAGCGATCGGGCAGCACCCCGCCGACCGCGATTACCGCGACGACACAGGGCGTGGGCGAACATCCGGGTCAGGAGTTTGGCGGAGGCAAGAACGCGCCACGGATCGCGATGGCACACGGCATTCCCTATGTCGCAACGGCATCAGTTGCCGACCTGCGCGACCTCGAAGAGAAGGTGACGACGGCGGTCGGCATTCGTGGCGCGCGGTACATTCACATTCACGTGCCGTGTCCGCTCGGCTGGGGGAGTGATCCGGCGCTGACGATTCAGATCGCACGAGCGGCGGTTCAGTCGGGTTTATTCCCGCTCTATGAAGCGCGGCACGGTCGACTCGTCAAGGCGACCAAGATCAGACGCAAGGTTCCGGTCACGGACTACCTGCAGCCGCAGAAACGATTCGCGCACCTGTTTGGAAAAACGCCGAACGTCGCGGCGATCGATCGGATTCAGGCGATCGCGGACGCGAACATCGAAGATTACGGCCTGCTGGATTCGCACGAAGATCCGCCGATCTCGCTGCAGATTTGAACTGTGTCATCGTGATCTGGCTTGGTGGGTCGTTCGTCGGATGGATGTCGTGGATGTGATTCTCCTTGATTGAAATGGAATCGAGATTCGTCATGAGTACCAATACCCAACTTCCGTTTGCGATTTCTCTCGAACTCGATTCGTCGTTGGCCAACAAGACCGGATCCTGGCGAACCAAGCGTCCGGTGTATGTCGATCGGATTCCGCCTTGCAATCGCGCGTGCCCGGCGGGCGAGAACATTCAGGCGTGGCTCTACCTGGCCGAAGAAGCGCGCTACGAAGAGGCGTGGCAGGCCCTGGTCGAGGACAATCCGTTCCCCGCCATTCATGGACGCGTCTGCTATCACCCGTGCGAGTCGGGGTGCAATCGAACCAAGCTCGACGAGCCCGTCAGCATTCATGCCGTCGAGCGATTCCTTGGTGATCAGGCGATCAAGCACGGCTGGCTGCCGAAAATGAAGCCCGCGACTGGCAAGCGTGTCATCGTCATCGGCTCGGGGCCGACGGGCTTGAGCTGCGCGTATCATTGTGCCCGGCTCGGTCATCATGTGACGATTTATGACGCCGGAGAAAAGCCCGGCGGGATGATGCGGTATGGGATTCCGAAGTATCGTTTGCCGCGCGAGGTGCTGGATGCGGAGCTTGATCTGCTCGTGCGGATGGGCATTCGATTCGTGCAGAGTGCGCGGATCGATGATCTTGCGAAGCTGATGGAGACCGATCGAGCGGACGCAGTGTTTCTTGCCTGCGGGGCCGGGCTTTCCAAGAAGATCGACATTCCGAACTGGCACGCGCGTCACGTGATCGATGCGGTAAAGATGCTGCGTGACATCGAGAGCGACAGCCCGCCGATGCTGGGCAGACGTGTCGCGGTGTATGGCGGGGGCAATACCGCGCTGGATGCCGCGCGGAGTGCGCTTCGGCTGGGTGCGGAGGAAGTGGTGCTGGTTTACAGGCGGGACCGAAAACGCATGCCGGCGCACAGCTCCGAAGTGATCGACGCGGAAGAAGAAGGCGTGAAGATGAAGTGGCTCAGCACGATCGCTGATCTGCAGGCCGATCCGGGGCGGGATACCATCCGCATCGAGAAAATGAAGCTGAATGCCAAGGGTCAACCCGAGCCGACGGGCGAGTATGAAGAACTCGGTGCGGATACGGTGATCCTGGCGATCGGACAGGAGGCCGAGACCGGATTCCTGCGAAACATGCCGGGCCTGCAGTTTGACAAGGATGGATCGCTGCTGGTCGACCAGCAGATGATGAGCGGCGTGGCGGGCGTGTTTGCGGGCGGAGACATGACGCCGGCGACACGAACCGTGACCAACGGCGTGGGGAACGGGAAAAAGGCGGCCCGATGCATCGATGCCTTCCTCGCCGGTGGTGTGTATGAAAAGCCCTACACGCTCGGATCTGCGCGCGGAGATGATGGAGTGTTCGATCCGAAAGTGAAGGAGATCGCCAGCTTTGATCGGCTCAATCCATGGTATTACACCGACGCCCCCAAACACATTCAGGAGCGATTGGCGGGGCTTCGTCGACTGGACGGGTTTGCCGAGATCGTCTCGGGACTCGATGAGACCGACGCGATGCACGAAAGTCGACGATGTTTGAGTTGTGGCAACTGCTTTGAATGTGACAACTGTTATGGCGTATGTCCGGATAACGCAGTGATCAAGCTGGGCCCTGGCAATCGATTTGAGTTCAACTACGAGTATTGCAAGGGTTGCGGACTCTGCTCGGTGGAATGCCCCTGCGGGGCGATCAAGATGGTCGAAGAGAAGATTTGAACCCGAGTGCGTGCCCGACGACGCGCGTGCCAGAGGCGATGCGGGATTTCGGCAAAATCGGCGCACTGCGGAATGCTGAGCAAACTTCGTTCAAGACAGGACGGGGTGTCGGTCGATAATTCGATTGAGGTTCGCCTCGACTTATGAATCCACGTGCCGCCAACGAGTATTTGAAGGCCAAGGTGATGACGGCCACGCCGGAGCAGCTTCAGATGTTGCTCTACGATGGGGCTGTTCGCTTTTGTGAGCAGGGGTTGCTCGCGCTCGACAACAACAATTTTGAAGGCAGCCACAACGCTTTGACGCGTGCTCAGAAGATTCTGCTTGAGCTGCATGCGGGTCTGAAAAAGGATATCGCGCCGGAACTGTGCAAAAACCTCGGCGCTTTGTACATGTGGTGCTATCGACGGTTGATCGACGCCAACACGCAGCGTGATCGCAAGGCCGTCGAGGAAGCGCTGCAAATTCTGAAGTATCAACGCGAGACATGGGCAATGCTGATGGAACAACTCGGTCGTCGCAACGCGTCGGCTGCGGCGCAAAAGCTGGACCTGTCGGCGCCGGACGAGCGTATGGAAGCTCGCTTTGTGGCATGAAGTCGACTGATGCCAAATCAGGAAATGTCTCGCGAAGCAGGCGGGGCCCGCACTTGGTCATGGCTTGATGGCGACATAGCAGACAGCCACACCAAAAGTCATCGGACAGGCACGCTGATCGATGAGGCCGGCATCGCGCATCATGGCGAGCATGGCGTCGCGTGAGATGAAGCTTTCGACGCTTTTGGGCAGATAGCGATACGCCCCCGATCGATCGCCCGCGATCCATGATGCGGTACGCGGCATGATGCTGTGCGTGTAGAAGCGATTAAGTCGGCGAATCATGGGTTGTTGTGGTTCGCTGAATTCGAGGATCAGCAATCGACCACCGGGTCGGAGGACGCGGGCGAATTCTGTCATCGCTGCGACAGGGCCCTGGACGTTGCGGATACCGAAGGCGATCGAAAGCACGTCGAAGGATTGATCCGCGAATGGAAGCTGTCGAGCGTCGCCCTCGATGAACGTGATGCCGGGCGCCTTGGGGCGGGCGAGTTCGAGCATCTCGGGGGTGTAATCAAGGCCGATGACCTGATCGGATTCGAGTTTGCCGTTGCCGCTGCGGACAAGTGCGCGTGCAAAGGCGAGTGTCAGATCACCCGTGCCACAAGCGACATCAAGAACGCGATCGTGAGGCGAGAGCTTTGCAAGCTTGACAACACGCGACCGCCAGCGTTGATCGAGGCCGAAGCTGTGCAGGCGATTGTTTAGGTCGTAGCTCCGTGCGATGGAGGCGAACATCGCGCGGACGCGTGCCTGTTTGTCGGCGGCCTCGTGAGGGGCTTGGAGCAGTGGATCGGTCCATGCGGGTTCGGACATACAACCGAGTTTAGGCGTGCCGTGGTCAGATCGCGCGGTCGAAGCGATGTGCAAATGGCGACGCGTCAGAGAATCAGCGGCGGCGGGGGCATTCGTTCAATCGGGCGGATCCACTCGAACGACGCGTGCCTCGAAGGCGTCGATGGCGGCGCGGACGAGGGGGATCGCTTCGTAGGCAGAGTAGTCGGCTTTGACTTCCGTTTCGGCTGGATCGATCGAGGCGGCGACGGCTTCGATGTCGGGCTTGGGCGCCGCGGGTGTGATGGACTTGCGGAGCGGCTCGCGCGGGCGATCGGATGGGACGACTTCGGTCGGGAGAGGTTCTTCGACGTCGACTTCGAGCGTGACGGGTTGCCCCATGTGCTCGGCGAAAAGCTTGGTGTATTGAGATCGCCTTTCGCGGACGAGCAGTCCGTACTCGGCATGGGCCGCCGGGTAGTGAAGCTTCATCACTCCTGCTGCGAAGCTGCGGAGCTTCGCGCCGGCGAGATGAGGCTGTGCACGCGGGGGAAACTTCTGGATCAGGCCGGCGAGGAGTTGATCAAGATCACCGAACTGGAGGTTGGAAGGCTTGATCGCGTCGGCTGCCTCTAGAACAGCGACGGCGGTTCGTTCGGGTTCAGCGTTTTTTTTTTCGGGGTCCGAGACCGAAGCCTGAGACGGCGGAGAACTCGATGAGGCCTGTGCGGAGGACGTTGGGGCGGAGATCGTTGATCGCTGCACCGGGGGAGGAGAGGTCGCGGAACGCTGCGCTGCGACTTGTGGTGAGGCTGGTGGTGAGGCTTGTGGTGAGGCGCTGCGTGGGGCGGGTGTGTTGGGCTGATCGATTCGGGCGAGAAGTTCGTCGATGCGATCGAATTCGCCTGACATCGCGAGCCGGGCGAGCGAAGCGTCGAGCAGGGCGCGACCCGCTTGGGAGGATCGCATCTGACGACGCAATTCTTCCAAAAGGACAAGGCTCTGGCTCAGGCCGGCGGGTTCAAAGCGGGCAGCCTGTTCGAAGAGTCGATCCGCGGAGATGCCTGCGATATCGACAAGTTGAGATTCGCGTCCGCAGGTTCGAGCAACGAGCAGGCGATGCAAATGATCGATAAGCGAGGCGATAAGCGTGTCGGTCGAGAGCCCGTTGTCGAGAAGGGCATTGGCACCCTCCAGCGTGAGGCGCACGTCGGCGGATGCGATGGCGTCGACGATGGATTCGATGGCGGACTGTCGGGGTACGCCCAGCAGGCGTTCGATGACTTCGCTGGTGAGTTTGGATTCGCCGACGCTGAGGAGTCGATCGAGAAGGCTCAGCGCGTCGCGCATGGAGCCAGCGCCCGCGCGGGCGACCTGAGCGAGGGCTTCGTCGTCAGCATCGACCTTTTCCTCGCGGCAGATCCGCGCGAGGTGGCCGTGGATTTCGCGTGTGGGGATCGCGCGGAAATCGTAGCGCTGACAACGCGAAAGGATGGTGGGAAGAATCTTATCGACTTCAGTGGTCGCAAGGATGAACTTCACATGCTCCGGAGGCTCTTCCATGATCTTGAGCAGGGCGTTGAAGGCCTGCTTGGTGAGCATGTGCACTTCGTCGATGATGTAGACCTTGAAGCGGGATCGGGCGGGCTTGAAGCGGGCGTTCTCGATGATCTGACGGACGTTATCAACACCGGTGTTGCTGGCAGCGTCGATTTCTATGACGTCGATGTCTTCGCCGCTTGAGGTTGCAACGCAGCTCGAGCAGGTCCCGCAGGGGGAGACGGTGGGGCCTTCGGTGGAGAGGCAGTTGAGTGCCTTGGCGAGGATGCGGGCGGAGGAGGTTTTGCCGACGCCTCGCGTGCCGGTGAAGAGGTAGGCATGAGCGATACGGCCCGAGGTGATCGCCTTTTTGAGCGTCTGGGCGACGTGGTCCTGCCCGATGAGTTCATCGAAAGTTCCCGAGCGATATCGCCGGGCCAGGACGGTGTAGGCCATTGCGTGCTTCTCCCGCGGTGATGTTACCGCGTAGCGATGCCATTGAGAAACGACGAAGCGAATCAGTATTGCATGAAATCAGCGTTGATCCATCAGCGTTGATCCATCAGCGTTGATCCAGTGGTGCGACCTTGCGATCGAAGGGCCCGACATATTCATCAAGCGGGCGGATGATGCGGTTGTTTGCGTGCTGCTCCATGGCGTGCGCGGTCCAGCCGGTGACGCGCGCGATGGCAAAAATACAGGTGAAGAGGTCCATGGGAATCCCCATGGTGTAATAGGCACTTGCGCTAAAGAAGTCGACATTGGGGTCTTTATTCTTAAGCGATTTGACAACGGGGATGATGCGTTGGGACATCTCATACCACTTGGTGTTGCCGGCGGCTTCACCGAGGGCGCGGGAGATCTTGGAAAGGAAGGTGGCGCGTGGATCGAAGACCTTGTAAACGCGGTGACCGAATCCGGGGATCTTACCGCCGGATGCGAGTGCGGAGCGGACGTTGGCTTCGAGCGTGTTGGCGTCGCCGGCTTCGAGGAGCATTTCCATGACGTCCTGGTTGGCCCCGCCGTGGAGCGGACCCTTAAGGGCGGCGATGGCAGCAGTGACGGCGGCGTGCAGGTCAGCGAGTGTTGCGGCGGTGACTCGACAGGCGAAGGTGGAGGCATTCAGCCCGTGTTCCGCATGAACGACGAGGGCGGCGTCCATTGCTCGAACGACGGTTTCGTGCGGGGCCTTGCCACTGAGCATGTAAAGAAAGTTCGCCGCGATGGAGAGCTTGGGATCGGGAGCGATCGGCTCAAGACCCGATCGGATCCGGTGGAAGGCGCAGACGACCGAGGGGAGCAGCGCCGTGAGCCGGACAGCCTTGCGGTAGTTGGCTTCCGGGTCGTTGAGCTTAAGGTCGGGATCCTCGGAGCCGAGCGCTGAACATGCAGTACGCAGGGCGTCCATCGGCTGGCTGGTCGAGGGCAAAGCCCGAAGGACGGCGAGAATCGAGGGCGGCAGATTAGCAGCGGCGGCGATGTTGCGCTTGAGCTTCTCGAGTTCGGTGCGATTGGGAAGCGCGTTGTTCCAAAGCAGATAAGCGACTTCTTCGAATGAACAATTCTCGACAAGATCGCCAATGTCGTAACCGCGATACACGAGACGACCGGCTTCGCCGTCGATGAAACAAATCGCGCTCTGGGTGGCGACGACGCCTTCGAGTCCTGAGGGTTTGATTGCGGGTGCTGTCTGGGTCATGACCACCTCGAAAGTGCCGTGGGTGAGCAGTTTATGAATCGACTCGACGAGAAAGCCGAGCGTGAGATCGTCACACCAAGCTTTGAGCCTTGCGACTATATGAATGGGACGTGCAGGCGTCAAACCGCAGGGGCTTTAACACGAATGTCGGTTGATGGGGCCTCCGCACCCGCCGCCCATGCATTTCGGCGGAATCATTTCGATTGGACGTTGCCCGAGAAACATGCGACTTTCCGGAAAGCCGGGCATGTTCATGGATGGTTCTATCTGTGCAACGCGATTATTCCGTTGGAACGGGACGGCCGGTGACGTCTATCGGTACACCGATCGTCTATCGTTACACCGATCGACTATCGGTACACCGATGGTCCCGCTCGATCTTCGTGACACAACGCACGAGAGAACTTGCCGCGGGCGACGGATCGATGGGACGGCCGGTCGATCGGACGACCGGTCAGTTGTTGTTGCGTGAAGTGTTGACCTTTGCTGAAGGCCTTGGCAAAAGTTTCGTTTGTAAGTTTTGTATCGATTAACAGGGCCGGCGGGTTAGGATTGGTGCGGCGGAGTGGGCTTGAATCTGGCCCATCCGAATGGCCGAGTTTGATCAAGCCTGAAGTTTTTCGAGTTTTGGAGTGAAAGATCGCATGAGCAATGTGAAAAAGCATGTCGTGGGAGTCGATCCGGTGTCTGCATCGAGCGCACGGCGTATCGTGCAACGAGCGGCGAGGCGGGTTGCGATGTGGTCTTTGGTCGTTGCGGTGTTCACATCCGCGGGGACCACGGCATTGGCGATGGGGCAGGCGACCAACCCGCCGGCAGAGCTTGCGCAGGTGGAGTCGCTGAAGGCCAAAGCCTTCGAGGCCGCGCGGACCGGACAGTTTGAAGTCACGAGCCAATTGCTCACACAGGCGATCGAACTGCAATCGGACCCGGCGCTCGAGACCATGTCGCGATGGCTCGAAGAACATCGTGTCAGGCAGGAGAAGGTGGGGCAGCAGCGGTCAAACGAGTTCGAGAAGTCGGTCAGTCAGATCAAACTGGTCAAGGAAGCCGGGCACGACGCGTACGCGATCGATTTCCTCGCGGCAGCTTCGCTTTACGCAACGGACCGTGATGCGTTCGCCAAAGAGCCGTGGGTTAGAGAGATGATCGCCGAGGCGACTGCCATGGCACAGGCAGCGGAGGATGCCGAACAATGGCTCACCGCACGACGGATTTACGGTGATTTGAGCGCGATCGAGCCTACACAACCGCTCTGGCGTACACGATTGAACGACGTGTCGCGGCGACTTCGTCTGCTTGCTGTTTATGCACCGAAGATTCTGGATGAAATGTACGACAAGGAAACGGACGTCATCGAGGCGGTCCGGTTGATCGCCGATCCGGAACGCAACCCCACGCCGCGTGCCGTGCGCAACGAGGAGATGGACGAGAGTTTCAAAGTCGATTGGCGAAAGACGCTCGAAGGCGTGAATGCATTCATGCTGCGCGACGCGATGGAAGATGCGCGGCAGGCGTACTGGAGAACCAGCGATCCGACCGACATGCTGACCGGCGCGATGCAGGCGATTCGTGCAGTAGTCAGCACGCGAGGATTGGAAACGAGTTTCCCGCAGCTCCAGGACGAAGCGCGTGTCGCGGAGTTCCGCGCAGCGCTGGACGAATTGCAGAACGCAATCCAGCAATTGTCTGATCGCCGAAAACTCGATGCATCGATCACGGCCGTGCTGGAAGCCAATCGACTCACCATCAACCTGCCGCCGGAACTTATGATCGCGGAGTTTGCAGACGGCGCGCTCTCCCGGCTCGATCCGTTCAGCAACGTGATCTGGCCCTACGACCTCGCAGACTTCCAGAAGTCGACGCAGGGCGAGTTCATCGGTATTGGAGTACAGATTTCGCAGGACGACGAAGGCTGGCTCAAGGTGGTCACGCCCTTTGAAGGTACGCCGGCGTATCGCGCGGGGGTCAAGCCAGGCGATCTGATCACACACATCAATGGGAAATTCGCGAGGGGCGTGAACACGAGCCAGGCGGTGAATCACATCACCGGACCGCGCGGGACCAGTGTGCTGCTGACGATTCGATCACCGGAAGGCGAGTCGCGCGACATTCTGATCAAGCGTGATCTGATCAAGGTGCCAAGTGTGCGTGGATGGAGTCATCAGCCGGGCGGCGGCTGGGATTATTACATCGACCCGGAGAGTCAGATTGCCTATCTGCGTCTGACGAGTTTCACCAAGGATACGGGTGAAGAGTTGAATCAGTCGGTGGCGCGATTGGCGTCGTCGAATGTCAAGGGGATCATTCTGGACCTGCGTCACAATCCGGGCGGCGTTTTTCAGGCTGCGACCGCGGTGGTGGATAAGTTCCTCAGCGATGGCGTGATCGTAAGCCGACGAGGCGAGCGTGATCTGAATCCTCCGCCGGCCGTGACTGCGGTTCCGCATCGCGACGACTTGCCGAACATCCCGCTCGTGGTGCTGGTGAATCAGTATTCGGCGAGTGCCAGCGAAATTGTCGCCGGGGCGCTCAAGGATCATCGTCGAGCCCTGATCGTCGGCGAACGAACTTTCGGCAAGGGAAGCGTTCAGGAGTTGTTCCCGTTGGCGGATCGAACTGCTTATCTCAAGCTGACAACAAGCCATTACTACCTGCCGAGCGGTCGATGCATCCATCGCGAGGAAGATTCGACCGTGTGGGGCGTCGAGCCCGACCTGATCATCAATATGACGCCTGAGCAGATGCGCGAAGCCAATCGCGTGCGTCAGTCGCTTGATGTACTGCATGACAGTGCTCAGGAAGGCGAGACGGCCGTTAAAGAGCAGGACCAACTGGAGAATCAACTCCTGGAGACCGATCCGCAACTCTCGACCGCCTTGCTGATGTTGCGTATGCGACTGGCTGGCGCGGGCGTGATGTGATCGTCGGTTCGACGTCTTAGGCTTCGCATACAGCCGGGGGCATGACGGCTTGGATGTGAAGATGTGACGTCTGTTTCGCCGGCGGGCATGTTTGGGGTCAGAAAATCATCAAATGCGCGTTATCGGCGTGTTGAATGATTGCCGGATGAGTCGGACCGGTCGATGGATGTAGAGAGTCGTAGCTTCGGTCTTTCGGCGTGTTGCCGGACGTCGGGCTCGCTCGGACATCTTCGAGGTTCTGGTCATGACATCGAATCGGACATGGGGCGGACGGATTTTCCTGGCGTTGTCGCTGGTCTTGTCAGTTGCGATCGCGCACGGGTGCAACAAAACCAAGGCCAAGCCGGCTTCCGAAGCTCCCGCAGCGGCCGCGCCGAGTGCGATCCTGGGGCCCGGCGATGAAGTGGAGATCAAGTTTTACTATGCGCCGGAACTGAACACGCAGCAGCGCATTCGCCCGGACGGTTGCATCAGCATGCAGCTCGTGGGTGACGTCGTCGCGGCGGGCCTGTCGCCGGCCGCACTGGATCAGCGCCTTGAGGAAGCGTACAGCGACAAGCTGCGCTATCCCGAGATCGCAGTGATCGTGCGTGGCAGCTACACCCAACGCGTGCTGGTCGGCGGTGAAGTGCAGCGACCGGGCGCGATCGAGATGCCCGCCAAGTTGAGCCTGATGGAGGCGATCATCCTCTCCGGAGGATTCGCCGCCGAAAGTGCGAACAAGGAGCAGGTCATCATCATGCGCGAAAATGCCGAAGGCGAACGCGTCGGCTATGCGGTCGATATGCGAAACGCGATCAAGGGCGGCAGCTACAAGCCGTTCATGCTCGCCGCGGGCGATATCGTCTATGTGCCGCGAAGCGGAATCTCGGATGTAAACCTGTTCATCGAGCAATACATCAACGGCGTCGTTCCGGATATCGGCCTCTTCTATCGCCGAGATTTCTCGAATGGTTCGATCGGTGTGGACACCAGCCGCTGATCGAGGCTGGATCGGTCCACCATGCGTGACGTTGTCGAAATTCAATCGATTGGATGGTCAGTGTCAGGGATGACAGGTGATGGAAGTAACAAGAAGTGGAGCAGAACGTGAACGACCAAGATGCCATGATCCGAAGTGAACCGCGCAGCGTTGCGTCGCCGCGACGACCCCGGCGTCGGGGTGTCAATCGACCTCAGCCGAGCGGATTCCTTTCGCTGCGCGACCTGCTGTTCGTGCTGTTCAAGCACAAGGTCAAAGCAGTCGCGGTCGGTGTCGTGATCGCGGCGCTCGCGCTCGCGGCGGCGGTGCTTCTGCCGAGCCGGTTCGAAAGCACCGCCAAGATGCAGGTCAACGCCGGCCGTCAGTCTGTCGGTTTGGATGCGACCAGCGTGATCGGTCCGACCATGGTGCAAATGGTCAGCAGGAGTGCGGAAATCATCAACAGCGAGACGCAGATTCTTCGATCGCGCGCCGTCGCCGAGCAGGCGATCAAACTGCTGGATCAAGACCCCAAGTCCGACCGCCCAGAGCCTCGAACGGGAACCGATCTGACCGAGGCGGCAGACCGACTGACCCGACAAGTGGAAGTCAAAAGTGCGCCAGATTCGACAACGCTCATCGTCAGCTACGAGTCTGGTGATCCTGAAACATCCCGCCGAGTTGTTGATGCGTATGTGAATGCCTACCTGAATGTCCGTGCTGAGATGCTTCGGACCCGCGGATCGACAGGCTTCTTTGACCAACAGTCGCGCGAAGCACGTGAGCGACTGGCGCGGATCGAACTGCAGCTTCGTGAACTCAAGGATCAGACCGGCGTGGCAGACCCGGACGCACAGCGGCAAATCCTGCTGAATCGAATTGCCGGGTTGCAGGATTCGATCGACAACGCGAATGCAGACCTGTCGGGTTCGATGAAAGTGATCGAAACGCTCGAAGCCAGACTCGCAGAGACGCCTGAGCGCACGCAACTCTCCAGCAGCCGAGGCGAGGCGATGACGAGCATGGACCAGCTCCGCAGCGACGTGAACAAAATGCGGCTGGACCTTGCTGATCTGCGAACGCGATTCTTCGATACGAGTCCGAATGTGGTGATGCTGCAGGAGAAACTCAAGCAGGCAGAGGAGCAGCTTGCCGGCGTCGAGGAACGCGGCGGATCGGAAGTGACGGGGCTGAATCCTGTTCATCAAGATCTCAAGACCCGCAAGGAAAACGAGTATGCGACCCGCGACTCGCTCGACGCGCGTCTGCAGCAGCTCGTGGCAGATCGTCGCAAGGCCGAAACGGGACTGGCTTCGCTCAACGATGCGGACCTGAAGATTCGCCAACTTGCGCGTGAAGCAAACATCGCTGAAGACATCATGAAGAAGTACGCGCAGGGCCTTGATGTCGCTCGAACCGACGAGGCTCTGGGCACTGATCGTATCAGCAACATCAGCGTCTACGAGCCGGCGACCTTTAACTCTAATCCGAGCTCGCCGAACCGGAAGTTGCTCGTGCTGTTCGGACTGTTTCTGGCCGGTTGCGGTGCGATCGGAACCGCATTTGTCTCCGAGGCGTTTGATCTGCGCGTTTCGCGTCCAGAGGATCTGCGTCATCTGGGATTGAATCCGATCGTGCCGATTCCGGTGATTCGAATGACCCGTGGACTCACCGGTGAGCCGCGAAGCGGCGAGCCAGTCGAGAAGAACAGTCCTCCGACCGCGGGGGATGCGATTCTTGCTGACGCGATTCGTCCGACGCGATTTGTCCGTAGCACGAGCCGTCCGAATGTGACGATTCTGCCGCAACGTGTTGCGATCGGTGCGGAACAGGTCGGAGCGGCCGCGAGCGGTTCGAGCGCTTCGAATGATGTCTTGTCCGTTCGAGGCAATATCGGCAGCACCGCGCCGATCGAGCTTGGTCGACCGATGCTGGTTCCTCGTGTGCTGGATGCAGCGCATGCGGTGCTGGAGCGATTGGTCTATTCGCGCGTGGCGGCGGGCAAGATGGAGATGCCGCGGAGCATTGCGGTGTTTTCAGTGACTGCGGGCGAGGGTGCAACGACCATCGCGACGCATTTGGCTGCGGCGCTTACGGAATATCTGCCGGCAACCCCGTCAGAAGACCGAGTCAATCGCGTGTTGCTACTCGACGCGCACGTGGCGGCACCCGGCGTTCATCGACTGCTCGATGTGGCTGCGACGCCTGGCGTTGCAGAGTGGATCAGCGAGCCGGGCCTGAGCGCCCGGCCGGTCACCGACATGATCCGTCCGACGACAGTGCCGAATCTTGATCTGATCCCCGCAGGACTTGCGCTGGCTGGGCATCAGCCGGGACGATGGACGGATGCGGTTGTCGGTGCGACGTCGAGTCGGCATCAGGCGATCGTCGTCGATCTGCCTTCGATGGAGCACGCCGAGGCGACTGCCCGAATGGCGGCGGTTTGCGATGCTGCGATCCTCGTGATCGAATGCAACGCTGCCAATCGTGAAGTGGTCCGACAGGCGGTGCTTCGACTTGAAGAGGCGGGCGTGAATCTGTTGGGCACGATCCTGAACAAGCGTTCCTACCCGATTCCAGACTCGCTTTATCGGTGGTTCTGATCCGCGCGGGGTTTTTCCGCAAATTGTTTCATCAATCTCGTCTTTTGGGTCATCGCCCCGCAGGGAAAGCGCTTCGGCGCTTGCGCTGCGGGGCGATTTCGCCGATGATCCCTTCGTAGATGTCTCTCGATCTGGAAGAATCTCCCGTCACGCCAACTTCGGGCACGCGCCGCGAGGGTCGCAGGTTGTTTCTATCGTTGGCGGATCAGGGTGTGGTGAGTCTGGTGACTTTCCTGACTGGAATGCTTGCCGCGAAGGCAGCGGGCAGCGCCATGAGTGAAGTCGCGCTTTACTACCTCGCCTTAACGCTCTTCATCGCGATCGGAGAGGTTGGCAACAGCATCGTCTCCACGCCGCATATGCTGCAAAGTCCGCGATTGTCCGGTCGTCGGTTACTGTCCTTCAACGGATCGATGTTGCAGATTCAGGCGATCGTATCGCTGGTGTTGGTGCTTCTCATTCTGATGGCCGCGGGCATTGCGTGGCTTGTTGGAAGCGAGCAGAACGCATGGATGCTGCTCCTGACGGGACTCTGTGCGATTCCGATCTCATTACGAAACTTCGCTCGCAATCTGCTCTTTGCCAGACGTGAGGCCGGGGGCGCATTGACGCTGGATGTATGCGTTTGTGCGATTCAGTTGGGGGTGGTGCTGCTGTTGTTCTTTTCCGGACGACTCGAATGGTGGAATGCACTGCTTGCAGTGGGACTGGCGAACTTGATCGGCACAGTCGGGTTCTTTTTGGTCACCCGAGACTTGTTCAGCTTCAGTCATCTACGAGCCGTCGCGGATGCGAAGCGAAACTGGGGGACCAGCAAATGGCTGCTGGCCAGCAGCCTGACATGGACGGCAGGCATTTATCTGTATCCTTGGGTCGTGTACATGATTGCCGGTGGCGATCAGACAGGCATCTGGGGCGTGTGCTGGCAATTGGCCGCTGTGGGAAATCCGCTTGTGATGGCGGTGCAGAATTACCTGGGGCCGCAGATCGCGCATGCGCATGTGGAACTGAGCCTCGCAGCGTTTAGGGGATATGTGCTGAAGATGACAGGGCTTTTTACCGTTGCGGTCCTCCCGGTTGCGATCGTGATGGCGATCGCGAGCGAGTGGTTGCTTGTCAAGCTCTTTCATGCCGACTACGCGGGAAATGGAAGCGTGGCGGCGGTGCTTGTATTTTCACTGGTCTTCTTTGCGATCAGCTTTGGGATGTCGCGAGGACTGTTTTCCCTGGGCTTTGCGCGTGTGGACCTGCACGCAAACCTCGCTCCACTGGTGACACTGGTCGGCCTGGGGATCGTGCTCACCCAGCGATTCGGCGCTCTCGGCGCGGCGGTCGCGTTGCTGATTGGCATGGGGTTCGGTTGCTTCTATCGCACCGTGGCTTTTCTGCGTGAGTCTTCGCGGGCTCAGGCGTCGACTCGAGAGGAGTTGCAGGCATGACGGCGTTGCAGATGAATGTTCTGGACCGACCGCTGCGCGAGTCTCGATCGAGCAGGCCCTGGCTCGTCGTATTGCTCATCGCGATGTGCTACATCATCGCTACGACCGATCCGGGGGCACGAACGCGATGGTTCTCGCTCGATAAGTCCGAGGTTCATCGACTCACAGATCGACTCGAGCAGGGACGTGCACAGCGGCAAATCGGCTTTCTGGCCCTCGGCGCGATCGGAACAAGTCTTTTGGTCATCCGACGCGCCGATCGAAAGCTCAGGCCGACCGTTATCGTAATGCTCGCGATCGCGATCTACGCAGCATGGGCGTCGATGAGCATCTACTGGAGCGTTGAGCGTTCATTGACGTTCAAGCGACTGATCGTCTTTGGATGCATGGCCAGTGCGATCGTCGCGTTTGCGAGGTTCTATCGACCACGCGATCTTGCGTTGCTTGCGATGGTGGGCAGCGGGATCATCATGATCATGGGACTGGCGACCGAGTTGTTCCATCTTGGGTCGTCCATAGGGCAGTGGGGCTACCGATTTGCAGGGACGATGCATCCGAATCACGCGGGCATCAATGCGGTCATCCTCGCTCTTTCGGCGTTCTACTTTTGGGAAAGTGAGAAAAAGAAGCGCTGGCTGCTGGTGCTCGGTATTGCGGTCGTGGTGCTGATTCTGACCAAGAGTCGGACATCGCTTGCGGCGGGATCGGTGGCAATGGCGCTGATGTGCCTTTTGCGCTGGCCGATCAAGCGAACATTGATGGTGGGGCTCTCGCTGGTGGCGGCGAACGCTTTGCTCTTTGCGTTGTTTGTCGCGGGACTACTTCCACCGGTCTGGAGCGCGCTGTTGATGGGTCGTGAAGATAGTGACATCACGACACTGACAGGACGAAGCGACATCTGGGCGGCGGCAATCAGTTTTGTCGGCAGCGACACAGCGCGATGGCTTACAGGAGCAGGTTATCAATCGTTCTGGAGCGCGTCGGCTGCTTCGTATGTATCGGCACGCGTGCAGTTCCATATCTCCGAAGGGCATAGCGCTTACCTCGATTCGCTCCTGACCCTCGGCGTGATCGGCCTGGCGTGCTATGTGGTCGCTCTTCTGGCATCGCTTGCCACGTGGAGCATCGCGGCGAGGCAGCGTCGAAATGCGTCGTTCGCATTCCTTGCCGGAATGCTGATGTTCGCACTCGTTCACGGTATCTCGGAGTCATCTACCATCGACCCCAACTTCGCGACGTTCATCACGTTCACCGCCATGACGATGTGTGCCTTCTATCGACCTATTCGTTCCGGTGAGCGTCCACAAGAACGAGGACGATCGCATGCAGGTCGGCGGGAGGTTTTGGCCTGATGCGTCACCTCATCATTGCACCTGACTTTCCACCCTTCATCAGCGGCATAGGCGACTACACACATCGCCTGGCCGGTGCGATGAGTGCATGCGGCGAGCATGTGGATGTGCTGACACTTTCTGATGCCGAACCATCAACCGAAGCCGATCCGACAGGTTATGCCGTGCGGCGTGAGATTCCGGAGTTCACAATGTCGCATCTCCGGCACGTTGTCGAAGTCGCAAGGGACTACGACATCGTCAACATTCAGTATCCGGGAGTTCATTACGGACGAAGTCCGATGGTGAATCTTTT
Organism: Planctomycetaceae bacterium; assembly: GCA_027487775.1. Lineage (GTDB taxonomy): Bacteria > Planctomycetota > Phycisphaerae > Tepidisphaerales > Tepidisphaeraceae > JAIYCY01. The sequence goes on along the minus strand of JAIYCY010000032.1, from coordinate 90,963 downwards.
GCCGGCGATGCTGAAGCGAAATCGCGCGGCACCGGGGATCGTGACGATCCACGACGCGCGGGTGATGCGCTGGCGATGGCGGCTTCGCACGTGGCCGATGCTCAATACCGTGCGCGGGATCATTCACGTCGATCCCGGAGACTGGCCGGTACTCAAGAGTTGGCTGACCTTTGGTGAACCGCCGCGTGCGTGCATTCCGATCGCCAGCAACGTCGATGTGCTGCCGGTAGATGAATCATCGCGAGCGGCATGGCGGGCGTCTCTTGGCATCAGAGCTGACGAGATCGCATGTGCGTATTTCGGAATCATCTATCCACACAAAGGGCTGGGCGAGTTGATCGATGCCGTTGGGCAATTGCGCGAGCGCGGGCATCCATTGCGATTGGTGGCCATCGGTGACTTTGACCGCGAGGCAGACTGGCGCGGGCCGCTGGAAGAGAAATTGAAACGTGATTACGTGTCTTGGGCACGGGGGGCGTCGCTCGATCGTGTGAGTGAGTGTTTGCACGCTTCGGATTTGGCGGCGCTTCCGTTTTATTCGGGGACGAGCACCAACCGGAGCAGCATGCTGGCGGCGCTCGGGCACGGGCTGCCGGTGGTGACGACGGACGGGCCGAGTACACCCGCGGAGATTCGAGAGTTGTTTGATCTCGAGCTTGTGATGCCAGAGGACGTCGATTCGTTACGGGATGGGATCGAACGCGTGCTGAGCGACCCAAAGCTGGCCGGACGTCTGAGGCAATCGGCGCGAGTGTCGGCGACGCGGGTGACTTGGCCCGCAGTGGCGGAGGCGACGATCGCGTTTCATCGCGAGGTGGTCGATCGGGGGTGGGCGTGATGCGTGTGCTGAATGTTCATAATCGACACGCCGGGCCGGGCGGGATGGAAGTGCTGTTTGAGGCGATCACAACCCTTTTGCGATCGCGCGGCGATGAAGTCGTGGTGCTGGAACGCGACAATAAATCGATCGGCGGACTTTCAGGCAAGCTGAATGCGTTCGGCTCGATGATTTACTCACGCAGTTCTCGTGACGAGGTGCGGCGCATCCTGCGGGAGGCGCGGCCCGACGTGATGCACGTACACAATCTTTATCCGCAACTCTCGCCGAGCATTTTGGAGGCTGCACGTGACGAAGGCGTGCCGGTGGTGATGAGCGTTCAGGATTTCAAGCTGACTTGCCCGACCGCGCAGCATCTTCGCGCCGGCGAGGTGTGCGAAAAATGCCTGGGCGGGCGAGAACAATGGTGTGCGATTCATAACTGTCGCGGATCGCGCGCGATGAGCGTGGCGTATGCCGTGCGGAATGCATGGCATCGCAGGCGTCGAACGATCCATGACGGCGTTGCGGCGTTTCTTTGCTGTTCGAAGTTCGTTGCCGATCAGCATGTGCGCGGCGGTTTGCCGGCGGAGCGTGTGCATGTGCTTAACAACTTTTGCGATCTGCCCGATGCACCCGAACGCACGTCGGCGGGTGAATATGTGGCGTATGTGGGTCGGATCAGTCCGGAGAAGGGGATTCCGGTGTTGATCGAGGCGGCGCGACGAACGGGTCTGCCGGTCAAGATCGCCGGGGACGCGAGCGCGATGCCGGACCTGCTCAGAGACGTGCCGGTGAATGTGGAGTTTGTCGGGCGCGTTGCACGCAGCGCGATGCCGGAGTTCTTGATGCGGGCACGCATGCTTGCCGTGCCGAGCATTTGGTATGAGGCGTTCGGGATCGTGTGTGCTGAAGCGATGGCGTATCGGTTGCCGGTGATCGCGAGTCGGATGGGCGGCCTGCCTGAGGTTGTGGACGATGGCGTGACAGGTTTGACAGTCAAGGCGGGCGATGCGGGCGCGTGGGCGGACGCACTCCAGCGCGTATGGGACGATCCGGCGATGGCAAGGCAAATGGGCGAAGCGGGCCGGGCCAAGGCGATCGCGGAGTATTCGAGTGACATCTACTACGAACGGCTGACGGGGCATTATCGACGCGTGATTGAACGTGAAAGCGTGCGAAAGGATGCGGCATGAGTCAGGTGAAGCGCGAGTTCGGGCCGATCGTGGATGTCGATGCGATGTTGGCCGAGCGGGTTGAGTGGCGACCGATGCGAATCGCGGTCGTGGGTGGGCGCGGTGTGCCGAGCACGTATTCGGGCGTGGAGACGATCTGCGACAATCTGTTTGCAGAGTTTGCCAGGCGTGGGCATGAGGTGACGGTTTATTGCAGGCCCTCGATATTGAGCGAGCCGACGGGAACCTATCGCGATATCCGGCTCGTGCGAACGCCAGCCTTTGGCGGGCCGATGGAGACACCGATTCATACCGTGATGAGCTGTCGTCATGCGATGCGGCATGGTGATGTGCATGCCGGCGGGAAGCCCTTTGATCTGGTGAGTTTTCACGCGATTCCGCCGAACCTCGCACAGCGTGTTTGTGCGCGTGCGGGCGTGCCGACGATTTCGCACGTGCATGGGCTGGATCATCAACGCGAGAAGTGGCGCGGCATCGGTGCGCGGATCATCCGGCAGGCGGAGCGCGAGATGCTGAAGTACGCGGCCGAGATCGTGACGGTGAATCGCACGATCGTGCGCTACTATCGCGACAACTTCTTGCGCGATGCGATTTTGTTGCCGAACGGGATTCATCCGGTCGCTGATGCATTTTCGCCGGATGTTGCGACTTTGCAGCAATTCGGGCTTACGCCGGGTCGGTTCATGGTGACGATTAGTCGGCTTGTGCCGGAAAAGCGACACGACGATGTGATTCGGGCATTCGCGAAGATCCCGGGCGATTGGAAGCTTGCGATTGTGGGAGAGGGCACGAATTCTCAGGACTATGTCGAGCGAATCAAGAAGCTTTCGCAAGGCGACCCGCGGGTGGTCTTTACCGGCAAACTCGGCGGGGATGCGTTGCAGACGCTCTTTCGAAGCGCGCGGTTGTATCTGTCGGCCAGCGAACTTGAGGGGCTGCCGAGCAGTCTACTCGAGTGCATGGATCGGAATGTGTGTGCGATCGTGAGTGACATCCCGCCGCATCGGGAACTGATGGAACAGGTGGAGGGGTATGACCTGTTGTTTGATGTGGGGAATGTCGATCAACTGGCCGAGCGAATCGCGCGGGGGCTGGCATCGGAGGCGCACACGACTACACTCGCGGCCCGCGCGCGAGCGATGGTTCGGGCGCGATATGCCTGGCCCGTGTTGGCTGAGGCGACCGAGCGGCTTTACCTGAAGGTCTTGCGTCGGCTCGGCAGATGAAAATCGACTCGCCCCTGAAAGGTGGCCAAGATGAAAGTCGGCTATGTAGGCCTGGGGATCATGGGATCCGCGATGGCGATGAACATTCGTCGCACGGGTTTTGAGATGGTGGTGTGGAATCGCACAGCCGCTCGGTGCGACGCGCTGCGGGCGATGGGTGCGAGTCTCGCGTCATCACCGGAGCAGGTGGCGGGGGCCTGCGATGTGGTCTGCATCAACGTGACCGACACGCCGGATGTTGAGGCGATCTTGTTTGGTGAGAATGGGATCGAGGCTGGTGCGCATCCCGGGTTGGTCGTGGTCGATCATTCGACGATCAGTCCGGATGCGACGCGGGCATTTGCCAAGCGGCTCCGGGCCAAGGGCGTTGAACTGCTCGACGCGCCGGTGAGCGGGGGGGATGTGGGGGCGAAGAACGGGACGCTTTCGGTGATGGTGGGAGGCGAGGCGTCGGCACTTGAGCGGGTCAGGCCGGTGTTGAATGCGGTGGGGAAGTCGATTTTGCACATGGGGCCGAGTGGCACGGGTCAGGCAACGAAGGCTGCGAATCAGATCGCGGTGCTGGTGACGTTGATGGGTGTGTGTGAGGCGATGGAATTTGCCCGAACGAGCGGGATCGATGCGACGCGTCTGCTCGATGCACTTGGCGCGGGGTCGGCGGCGAGCTGGCAATTGCAGCAGCTCGGGCCGCGGATTGCATCGGGTGACTTCTCGCCGGGCTTCATGATCGATCTTGCGGTGAAGGATCTGCGGATGGTGTCATCCAGTGCGGAATCAAACGACCTTGAATTGCGCGGATTGCAACAGGCGCTAGCCTACCTCGAACGCGTTCAGCAACAGGGCGGGGGTAGGCTCGGCACGCAAGCGATGGCCAAGGCTCTGGTGTGTGATTGCGGCGCGGGTTGAAACCCATAGAGTGTCCATGGTCCGTGGTCGGACGTTGGAGGTGATTCTCGTGAAATTCGGCGTATGTGCGGGATTGAAGGATGCTGACGCTCTTAAGTCGCAGGGTTGGGACTACATCGACGTCCCGATTCAGGCGGTGTTTGAGGGCCTGAAATCAGACGAAGAGTGGACCGGCGCGGACGCGCTTGCGAAGTGCCCGCTGCCGATGCCATCCGGTGCGATGCTCCTGCCGGGAACCCTGAAGGTATGTGGTCCGAGCGTGAATTCAGAGGCAATCGAAGCTTACATCCGAAGGACTTTTTCCCGAGCCGCCAGGTTTGGGACGCGAACGCTGGTCTTTGGATCCGGCGTTGCTCGACATGTGCCCGACGGATTCGATCGCGAAACAGCCAAACGTCAGATTATCGCGTTCCTCAAACTGATCGCGCCGATCGGGGCGGAACATGGTGTGACCGTGGTGGTGGAGCCGCTCAATCGATCGGAATGCAACATTTTGAATACGGTCGGCGAGGCGCTTGAATATGTGCGTGAGGTGAATCATCCGAATCTCCGTCAGCTCTTTGATTCGTATCATTCGTGGCTCGAAGCCGAACCGCTGACGGCGCTGCGAAGTTGCGGAAGCCTTCTGAAGCACGTGCATCTTGCGGACAAGATCGGCCGGCTCGGGCCGGGCCTGAGTGGGCAAAGCGATTACCGCGCGGTCTTTCGGATTCTCAAGGAACTGAATTACGACGGCGTGGCGACCGTGGAAGCGCGGATGGACATCATGCAAGACGGGCCACGCGTGCTGAAGTATCTGCGTGAACAATGGGCAAAGGCTTAAGGGGGCAATGGCTTAAGGGGGCGAAGGCTTGAGGCGGCGTGTAGCGGTTGATCAAGTGAGCGAGTCAATTCAACGTCATCAAAGGGAAGAGCGACTCATGGGCAGAATCTTCAATTTCAGTGCCGGGCCGGCGATGTTGCCGACAGAAGTCTTGGAAGCTACCGCGGCTGCGATGCTGGATTATCAGGGTCGCGGATTCGGGATCGCGGAGTGCAGCCATCGCGGGAAAGAATTTGAAGGGGTGCTTGACGAGACGATCGCTCGATGCCGCGCGTTACTCGGGATTGCTGATACGCACGATGTGCTCTTCATGCAGGGCGGGGCGACGCAGATGTTTACGCTGATCCCGATGAACTTTCAGCACAAGTCGGCGGACTATCTGGTGAGCGGCGAGTGGAGCAAAAAGGCCGCCGATGCAGCAAAGGGGCTCGGCGAGCCGTTCGTGGTTGCGACGAGCGAAACGACGAACTTTGATCATTGCCCGGATCGAAGCGATTGGAAATTGTGCGATCAGGCAGACTATCTGCACGTGTGCACGAATGAAACCGTGCACGGACATCGAATGGTGGATTGGCCTGTCGATGCGAGTCCGAATCTAGTCGTCGATGCGAGCAGCGAGTTTATGAGCCGTCCACATCCGGTGAATCAGTGTGCCATGGTGTACGCGGGCGCACAGAAAAATCTCGGGCCCGCGGGTGTTGTATTGGTGATCATGCGGAAGGACATGTACCCAAAGCAAAGCAAGATGCCGAGCAAGCTTTGGAACTTCGCCGCACTCGCGGAGAACAAGAGCATGATCAACACCCCGCCGACGCTGGGGATTTATACCCTGCTCGAAACCTTCCGCTGGATCGAAAAGCAAGGCGGACTCCGAACGATCGAAACTCGCAACACCGCGAAGGCGAAACTGATCTACGACGCGATTGACGGTCACTCGGGATTCTATTCTGCATTCGTGAGCAGGCCCGAGCAGCGCAGTCATATGAACGTGAACTTCCGATTGCCCGACGAGGCCAAGACCGAAGCGTTCATCAAGCAGGCCGCCGCTGAAGGGATGGTGGCCCTGAAGGGATACCGAACGGTGGGCGGGATCCGCGCGAGCATTTACAACGCGATGCCGGTGGAAGGATGCCGGGCGCTGGCAGATTTCATGGGCGAGTTCGCGAAGAAGAACGGCTGAATTAGACGAATCTGAAAGATTGCAGTTGGGCGACGGATCGATATGCTTGCCCGGCTCTGGAGAGGTGTCCGAGTGGCCGAAGGAGCAGGACTGGAAATCCTGTGTACGGCTTGTCCGTACCGAGGGTTCGAATCCCTCCCTCTCCGTTCGAAATTGACTGAAAATCGTTGATTTTCGTCAGGCAACGTCGTCAGGCAACGTCGTCAGGGGCGTCGGTTGGCGGTCTGGTGCATTTGGCGGTGTGCGGCTGGGGCTGGTCGTTGCCAGGGCAAGATCGTTTCCAGGGGTGAGGCAGGGTACTTGCTGAAAATGCGGTGGGCGTGTATCTTTAACGATTCGCAACCGATCGAGCGGCCGTGTCGAAAGGCGTGGGCGTGAGAGGAGTCGTGAGTCGAAGTTGGCGCTCGTTCTTAGTCCTCGGCGAGCGAGGACGGTTTTTCTGGAGATGGATCCATGGCGGTCAGCCTGAGATTAAAGCGTATGGGCCGAATTCATAGGCCGTTTTATCGACTGCATGCGGTGGACAGCCGCAGCCCGGTGGACGGTCGGGTGATCGAACAGTTGGGCACCTATGACCCGATCGAGAAGAACGCTGAAAAGCAGTTCATCGTCGATCTGGATCGCGCGAAGTACTGGCTCGATGTTGGTGCGCGTCCGAGCGAAACGGTGAGCTCGCTCCTGAAGAAAAAAGGGCTCGAGCACAAGCAACTGCGGCTGCCCAAGCCGGGTAAGCCCAAGGCTGCCGAAGCCAAGGCCGAGTGATCTTGCGATTTGGTGTGCAGTCTGAAGCCGACCCTGCCGCGTCGAATGGTCTTGAACTGCAGTGCGGCGATTGGACTTGGGGACGGCGGAACTGATATGTCGCTTCGGATCGACATTCTTACGCTCTTCCCGGAAATGTTTGGCCCGGTTCTGGGTACAAGCATTCCTAAGAGGGCTGCGGAGAAGGGTTTGGTGAGCTATCACCTGCATGACATACGGGCGAGTGCAACCGACGCGCATCGGTCAGTGGATGACAAGCCGTTCGGAGGCGGGCCCGGGATGGTGATGATGGCTCCGGTCATCGTCGATGCAGTGGAGCGAGCAGAGGCCTTAGACGAACGACGATCGCGTCGGATCGTCTTGACGCCGGCGGGTCGGAGGTTTGATCAGTCGGTGGCTGAAGCATTGTCGAAAGAGAGTCGGTTGCTCCTTGTTTGCGGTCGGTACGAAGGGTTTGACGAGCGGATCATGGATGAGCTGGAACCGCTGGAGCTGAGCGTAGGAGACTACGTCCTGAGCGGCGGTGAAATCCCGGCGATGGCGGTGGTGGATGCTGTTGTGCGTTTGCTGCCCGGTGCATTGGGAGCCGAAGGTGGTGCGGATGAAGAGACCTTCAGCGATGGTTTGCTGGAGCATCCGCAGTATACGAGGCCGCGAGAGTTTCGCGGTCGCGAGGTTCCGGAGATTCTCCTGTCGGGCGATCATAAAAAGATTGCCGACTGGAGGCTGCGGGAGCGTGAGGCGCGGACGGCGAAAAGGCGTCCGGACCTATTTGATGTTTACGACAAGTCGCGGTCGACGGGCGTCGATCCAAGTTTGAAGGCAGGTTGAAGTATCATGATGAATAAGTACATCGAACTCATCGAAAAGCCCCAGTTGGCCGCTAAAACCGACGAGATTGCCGTCGGCGACACGGTGGACGTGCATTGCAAGATCAAGGAAGGCGACAAGGAACGCGTGCAGGTCTTCAGTGGCACGGTTCTTTGTTTCAACGGGCGCGGCCTGACGCGGACCTTTACGGTGCGTCGCATCGTGATGAACGAAGGCGTCGAACGCATCTTCCCGACCAACAGCCCGAACGTCGTCAAGGTGGTCAAAAAGCGTGCTGGCAAGACCCGCCGAGCCAAGCTCTTCTACCTCCGCGATCGCGTCGGTAAGGGAACACGACTTGCCGAAGTGGCCAAAGCCGGTAAGAAGGGCGACGCCAAGTCCGCTGACTGATTCGGCTCCCGGGCACATTCAGTTCCGAGTCCCCGCAACAAACCCACGCGATTCAAGTCATCGTGATCAAGGTTGGTCGTCTCAATGGCCGGTTGTCGATCGCTCGACTTGGATTGCTTGGTCGGATCGAACGGGTCTAAGTTTGCGGCTACGCGACTTAACATCGTGCCTGCAAAGCCTCGGAGCGGCTTCTGATTTTCAAGCTCCGGTCGCTCAGCTTCGCTCTCGCTCGGCTACTTTCCCATGCGGGTTCACGCCCATGCATCGCTTCGGAGATTGCATGAGTGGCTCAAGTATGCAAAAGTGATGCTGCCCTCATGCTGAAAGCGAAGCCGCTTTCGACCCTGATGGGATTTGCAATCCAACCCTACGTCTCCGATGATCCATCGCCCCCTTCGCGGGGGCGTTTTTTGTTTTGCTCATTGGTGTCCACTCATTTTAGAAGATCGAATCACACATGAAAATCGGTACGTATTACTACCCAGAACAATGGCCTGCATCGGATTGGACTCGTGACTTTGACCGCATCGCCTCGATGGGCCTGCAGGTGGTTCACCTTGCTGAGTTCGCATGGGGGACGATCGAACCACGCGAGTCGGATTATCAACTTGACTGGATCCAAACGTGCCTTGAACTCGCTCAGGAGCGCAACCTCGATGTGGTCCTCTGCACACCGACCGCTGTCGTTCCGGTTTGGATGGTGGATCGCGATCCGAGCATCCTGTTCAAGGGCATCCCGTTCGGTGGTCGCAGGCATGCCAATCATTTCCACCCGTTGTATCGCGAGCGATCCGCCATGGTCGTCGAAGCGATGGCCAAACGATTCGGCGATCATCCGTCGGTCATCGGATGGCAGATCGACAACGAATTCAATGGCCCGATGGATCAAGCCGAGATCACGCATCGCGCATTTCAGCAATGGGTCGAAGCCCGATACGGAACGATCGAGAAACTCAACAACGCATGGGGCTGTGCTTTCTGGAACACCTTCTACACCAGCTTCTCGCAGATCAAATTTCCCTCCAGCCACGATCCGGCATATCGCAATCCGCATCAGTGCCTGGACGGTATGCGATTTTGGGCGTCGGCGTTCGCCGACTTCAGCCGCCTTCAGGCGGACATCCTGAAGAAGTATGTCGGCAACCGATGGATCACGACCAACTTCATGCCCTTTCATCAGAACACCGATCCGCGCGACTTCTCGGATCAGCTTTCACTCTACTCATGGGACACCTATCCCATTACCGGATGGGGCAAGGAATTCAAGGATGAACGATTCCGCCTGGCCGATCCGTCGGGCGTCGGATTCATGCACGATCAGATGAAGAGCTACAACGGTCGCTGGGCACTCATGGAAGTGCAGCCCGGCCAGGTCAACTGGACCGGCGTGCCCGTTCGCCTGATGCCCGGCGCTGTCAGGCAATTGCTCTGGCAGGCGATCGCGCATCAGTGCGAATTTATCACCGTCTATCGCTTCCGTCAGCCACGCTTCGGAATTGAAATGTGGCACGACGGACTCGTGACTTGGGACGGTACCACCGCCAGTCAGGGCGGTCGCGAGTTCTCCCAAGTCATCGAAGAAGTTCGTTCACTTAGCACCCAAGTCGCAGGCGTGACTTGCAATGACCATCTTCCCCTCGATGCCGATCCAACGCATCCGACGATCGGGCTCTTCCATGAACAGGATCAGGTCTTTGCGATGCTTACGCAGCCGCAGGCAAAGGCATGGAGCCAGAGCAAGCTCGTCGTGCAGTACCATGCAGCCATCGAACGGCTCGGACTCGGCGTGAAGGTTTTCGATCGTCATGCGACCGTCGAGCAACTCAGCCAAACCAAGATTCTCGTCGCGCCGGCGATTCAGATCGCAAGCGACGCGATGGTCGAGACCCTGCGTAAGTACGTCGAGACAGGCGGACATCTCGTCATCACTGCACGCTCGTTCACCACCGATCTAAACAATCGCGCCCCAAAAGGTGCATATGGGCATCGACTCTTCGATCTGATCGGTGCACGCATTGACGGCTACGATTCGCTACCCGACGAAACATTCGGCGAAATCGATTTTCAGAAGCGAAAGCATCGCTGGCAGGTCTGGTCAGAGCAGGTCACGCCGACGACGGCAAGCGTGATAGGCACGTTCGCCGATCAGTTCTATGCTGGAGCGCCGGCGATCACCGAAAATCGACTCGGCGCGGGTCGCGTGACTTTTGTCGGTGCGATCGATCAGGGCTCGCTTGCGGACGCAGTACTTGAATATGTCGCCGAGCAGCACCGGATGCCCGTGACGATTGTTCCCAAACGCACGCGTCTGCATCGGCTTCGCGAAATTGATGTTTTCCTCAACTTTTCGGAGCGATCGGTCGATGCACCGGTGCCCGAAGGTGCGACGCTCCTCATCGGACAAAAACGCTGCGAGAGTGGCGGGGTTACGATCTGGCGACGACCGCCGGGAGCGTGATCGTCTGCAAGCCCTCGACGCCGCGCTCGATCGACAATCTCGTCGAGCGACGCAATTCGCTGGGCCTTGACTCCGTGTCAGCGGTATACACCACATAGTCGCCAAAGAATCCCCGCCCGCGGGCAATACCGTCTGCATCGGTCGAGAAATCAATGCAGCTCATCCATGTCTCGCGCAGGAGTTTTCGGATGTGGTGATAGATCGGGCGTGCAAGGTGTGCGGAGTATTCCTTCCACTCTATCGCGTGCTCCATGAAACCCCAGAAAAAGAACGCATCCACGCCGGGATGGCCGAAGGCGAGTGTCAGATACTCCTCGACATAATCGATGACGCGGGCGTCGTACTCCGCGCGTCGGGCCGGGTCGGACTGGATTGATTTATCGTGCGGTGCCCAGAACTCGGTGATGTGAATGGGTAGCCCGGTGGCTGTGAACTGATCATAAACCGCCCACTGGTCACGTGGGCTGATCCAGCCGGCAGTGTGGGCCTGGAGTCCGATCGCGTCGGGCTGTATGCGACGATCCCGCAGACGCTCGATCAGTTCGATCTGCCTTAGTCGTTGACGTTCTGCCGTCACGAGCGTGTCGTCGGTGTATCGGGGCGCTCCGCGGACGGGGTCGGCTTCCATGCCGTAATCGTTGAGAATGAACGTCGCTTCCGGAGCTTCGCTGTGACACCAGCCGAGCACGCGCGCGATGTAGTCCGCCATCACGTCCGCAGATTCCATGTGGGGCCAATGACGCGATTTCAAGTTCTGCGGTGCGGCCTCCCACAGTGCTTCATTGACCGCATCCCACATGCACACCCGCCCGCGCTGCTGCGCGATCAGCGTTCGCACACGCACCTCGGCAAACCTCCAGAATGTCTCAATGTCGTACCGATCAAGCCACGACGGAACACACTTGTCGATACTCCAGAAAAGTGGATGACCCTTAACGCCCATCCCCTCGCTGGCCGCCCATCGACAGCATGCGTCGAACGCCTCCGAACGCGGATGACCTTGAATGTCCTCGGTTTTCGGCCCGTCGTGAATCGACTTTTCCGTCCAGTAACAGAGCGTCGTCGCGTGATTGAAAACGTCGGCAAAAAGTCGCTTCCAGTACACAGCTTTGTCGTGGCGATCTTCGCCGAAGCGGATCATGCGATCGAGCGCCCACGTCTGATCGCCAAATGGAAAGGCCTGGCGTGTTTGCTTGAGTCGGAACCGGGTGTGTCGAATCGGTTGCCCCAATTGATCGATCATGCGCAGCGAAAAATCCCGTTGTCGAAGCCTTGGAATATTCGCGCGGGCATCCGCGAGGATCGCCTGGCTCTCGCGATCGTGGGCATGCGTGGGAAGGGCCGCCTCATCCGTACCGCGCCACTCTTCGCCGCGCGGTTGAGCAGATGACGTTGGAGAAGATTCGTTTGGCATTTCGTGTTGCGAGGGTTGTGAGCTAGAGAATGTTGCGGGCCTATGGGTGTTGCTTGCTGGAATTGGATGCTGATCTCTCGTACCGGCTTATCGCCGACGATCGCTCATTGGGAGCGTCTGGTTGAAACGCTGGCGGGCTTTGGGGTTGAGCCGGCGCGTTGTCGATAGTCGGATGGCGTCATGCCGGTGATTTGTAGAAACGCGCTGGCGAGGTGCTGCGGATAAAGAAATCCGCTTGCGCGGGCAATCTCGCTCATGGATTTGTCGGTCTCAGCGAGCAGCTTCTTGGCAAGCTCGATCCGGCATCGTCGAATCTCCGCGGCGGGTGTCCGCCCGAGCGATCTGCGGAACCGGCGCTCGAGGCTGCGACGGTTGATCGGAACTTCGCTCAGGATCGTTTCCACATCGATGTCCCGATGCGCATTCTCGCGAATAAATCGAATGGCGGCGGCAACCTCTTTGTCGTCTAGCGCCATCGCATCACTCGACCGCCTGGCCACGATCCCGCGCGGCGGAACGACCTCGACCAACGGGTCGGCCTTCTCTCCGTGCATGAGTCGGTCGAGCATCGCAGCGGCGCGGTAGCCCACCACCTGAATGTTGGAATCGATCGAACTGAGCGGTGGATCGCTGAACTCGCACACGGGCACGTCATTGTCCACGCCGAGCAAAATCGCATCCTCAGGAATCATCACACCAGCCCGCCGACACGCATCCGACGCATGGGCCGCAACCTGATCATTCGGCGCGAAGATCGCCACCGGCTTGGGCAGCGATTTGGCCCATTCGGTCAAGCCGGTCTGTTGGCCCTCATAGCTCCAGCCGGGCGCGTAATCGATCGCAGACTCGTGAAGATGCCCATCAAGCCCCGCCTCGCTTAACGCCGATCGAAAGCCAGCGCCTCGTCGCACGGAAAATCCGAACCCGCGAACGCCTACATATCCGAACGTGCGATAGCCCAGATCAATGAAATGACTTGCCGCCATCCGTCCGATTGCATCGTCGTCCGGAAGCACGCTCGGAACATCCACATCGACGAGCCGCCCGGAGCAGTTCACCACCGGCACGCCCAGTGACAGATACTTGTCGCGCACGTCAGGGCCGTAAATCAACCCAATAATCCCGTCCTGTCGGAGGTCTTCGACCCAGGGAATCGGAAGCGTCCCACTCGAGCCAGCGCCACGCGCAAACGACCAGCGCCCGTGCGATCGTGCATACGTCGCGATGCCGATGGCGATGTCGCGCCCGTAGGTGATGTCCAAAGGAAGCTGCAGCACGACCCTAGGGACTTTTTTAGGCGGTATCGCACCCGGAGTGGGAGCAGAGCGACTCATAGGGATTCTCCGAATCTCGGGGAGATGTGGAGCCTCTCCCGCCGGGTCGGCACGGCGATTGTCGCAAGTGCGTAGATCATTTCCGCAATACTGTACACGATGAACGCGAATTCTAGGTAAGATTGTTCAAAATTGCGGCTTCCGGTCGATCGTTCGATTGGAAGCGTGTCGCTTGAGTGTACGACAAATACGTTAAAGCGGCTAGCGAGAAATGAAGCGGATGGATAAAACCCGGCAAGCGATTGGGTTCGGCTCGTTCATATCTGACTGTTTAAGGTGATCTGTTTGGGGGTCTGTATTCCGCTGGTGCGAGGAGGCAACATGGATGCTCGCGTCTGGGACTCTTGCGTGTACGTCGTGAATTCGATTCGTGGAATAGCTCGGCGAAACGGTCGCAAGGCTGGCTTTACGATCACCGAACTTCTGACCGTCATCGCGATCATCGCGATCCTGGCGGCGCTGCTATTGCCAGCGGTGCGTCGTGCACGCAGCGTCTCGCAACAGATCTCCTGTGCGAGCAATCTTCGGCAGCTGCATCAAATGACGTATCAATATGCGTCAGAGAACGAGGGATATCTCCCAATAAGCGGGCGAAACTACGGGCTGCGACAGGAGTGGTATCACTTCCGAGACTGGGCAAATGCGAATCCGGGCAGCGGCGTTAACGCTAGAGTCATGATTCCAGGGTTGCTCTACATGTTTCAGCGCGATCAGAATCACACCTACGACCGCGACAACGATCGGCTCATCAATCTGATGCGCTGTCCTGCATACGGACCTGACGGTGCTTACTCTGCAGACCAGCGTCGTTTTGATCCGGGCAATATCTACTTCTGGAAAAAGGGGTTCTCGTTCTACACGTTTTATGGTTCATCGAACATTCGATGGAAGGATAATCCCGCGCAGGCGACATGGGTCCAGCGGTACTACTTCGTGAAGTTGTCACTATTGCCGCCCGGAAATGCGCTGTTGACCGATGTTCTGGTTTTCCCCGCAATTACCGGAGGGGCTCACGGGCATACAGTGCAAACGAACCACTTTCGGCTCTCGAACCGCGGGAACCCGATTCCTCTAGGTGGAAACGTCGCTTACGTAAACGGATCAGTTGAATGGATTCCATTCAAGTATGTCGAAGGAAACAACAACACACCTCGCGATTGGACGACGAAGTTTGCGGAAAGTGGTGGACTGATGTCCCCACGGAATCATCAAGTGCTCAATGGATACACCCAGGATTCAAGCACTGCTCGCGATTGGTTCTCCAGCTACACCGTTCCGTCACGTGGTTCTCTCTCGCCGACCTTCCCGCAAGGTGGAGATTTGAACTGAATCCCGTATAGGATCGTGAAACCCGAGTCTTCGCGATTTGCGTGAGGTCGGCTTGTCGATTGATTGGTCAGAAGATCAGTGCAACATGGATCGTCGATGACCATTCGAGCGATGCTGATCGGGTTGGGAGGGGCGGTTCTCGTTGCTGCGGTCGCGCCGTTCAATGATTATGTGCTCAATAACTCCCCGCTCGTCGGCGGATCGTTTCCGGTGGCGGCGGTGCTGGTGTTGTTGGGCTTGATCGTCGTCAACGCACTCCGAAAGCCCGACAAAGACCCGAAACCTCATTCTCGCTCGCGCGATCGTCGCCTTGCCTCATCTGAACTCACGCTCATCCTCGGCATGGTGCTGGTCGCATGCGCCATCCCGACGAGTGGCCTGATGCGCTATTGGCAACCGACGCTCGTCGGCACCGCCTGGCATTCCGCCGACAACGCGACCAAACGGAACGTCATCGAGTCTCTCGATCTGCCAACGTGGTTTTTCCCCACATCCGATTCAACGGACGCCCTAACCGATCCGGTGACGGCATGGTTCTATGACCGCATCCCCCCAGACGCACCGGACGGATCGTTCGGCGACATGCTCGTCGCCTGGGCTCCGCCGTTTCTCGGCTGGGGCGTCTTCTTCCTTGCGATTTTCGCTGCCATCGGTGCGATCAGCTTCATCGTCGCCCGACAATGGATCGAAAACGAACGCATCGCCTTCCCGCTCGGCGAAGTGCAGAGCCTTCTGATCGATACCCCCGCACCCGGAAAGCGATTCAACACGACAATCAACTCCAGGCCGTTTCTCATGGCGTTCGTGGGCGTGCTGTTGCTTAGAGGTTGGAACACCCTGTCCGATTATCACCCGCGCTATGTGCCGGAGATTCCGATGTCGTTTTCGCTTCGGCATCTGATCGTCGATCCGCCTTTCGGGTTCATGGACGGATACGTCACTTATGCAACGATCTTTCCGCTCGTGATCGCAATCGCCTTTTTCATGGCAACGCGAATCAGCTTCAGCCTCGTCTTCTTCGTGCTTGCGTCGCAGATACCGATCATGGCGATGGCATCATCGGGGAACGATCTGGACTCGACTGAGCGACGCGATCTGAACCTTGGCGCGTTGCTTGCATTTGTCGGAATGATTCTCTGGACAGGGCGAGAATACTACCTCCGCGTGCTGCGCGGGATGTTTGTCAAAGGAGCCGCGCCGACACGATGGTTTGCCTCGCCGGCGGGTTGTGGATGGGTGGTATTGCTGGGAACGAGCGTGAGTGTCGCGTGGCTGATGATGTGCGGGATGACGATCGTCGGAGCATTGCTGCTGGTGATCGGGCTGCTGATGACGTGGGTGGTGATGGCAAACGTGGTGGCGCACGCTGGATTGCCGGTGGCGGTCACCATGTCCGGGCCACGCGAGTGGTTTGTAGGGTTGTTCCCCAATCCCGGCGGAACCGAGGCGGCTTCCGCGGCGGGTGTTAGTGGGCACGTATCGAACCAATTCATGGTGCAAACGGTCGGCGGGATGTGGGCTTATGCCTCGGATCAGCTTGCGGTCTACAAGACTCACGCATTGCGGGCGATCTCGAATTCAAGCGATAGAATCGATCGGTGTGATCCGTCATCGGCACCGCAGGGCCGGAGATTGATCGTCGCATTGGTGCTGGCGTTATTGGTCAGCTATGCCGTGGGGCATGTGAGCACACTGGCAGCTTACTACCATTTCAGTACGAGCCTGGATTCGGTGCGTGAAAGTCCGATCAACAAAGAGGTCCTGGACGGACAGCCCAAGTGGCTCGTCGATCACACGGTACGCACGCATCAGACTGGATTGACCGGAAGCAATCAGCAGCACGAGCCGTGGCCTTGGGTGGCGGGCGGGGCGGGTGTGACGGGGCTGCTTGCGGTGATGCAGCTTCGAGTTCCGTGGTGGCCGTTGCATCCGATCGGATTCCTGATGGTCTTTAGTTTTCCCATGCGACGATTGTGGTTCAGCATTCTGCTGGGCTGGCTCGTGAAGGTGTTGATCGTTCGGTTCGGCGGGGCGAGTCTGTTTCGATCGGCCAAGCCATTTTTTGTTGGCGTGATCGTAGCGGAAGTCGTGGCGTCGGGAATCCTCGCACTGCTCGGCGCGGGCATGGCGGCGGCGGGGTATGAGCCACGCGTGCAGCAGTTCATGCCGGCGACGCAATTCTGATTTTGACTCGTCCAAGTTGATCGTCATGCGATGATTCATACAAACCCTGACCGACCGCTCATCATGGTGAAGACTTTCATTCAATCTCTTTCCCTTTTACTCCTGGGTAGTGGATGCGCTATGGCCGAGCCTGCTGCGATGGACGCGAGCCAAAAGGATGAAGCTGTGGATGTCCGCATTGATGGCGTCTTTAGAGTCGTCGAAGATCAATCGACGATTCCGCAGATGCTCTTTGGCGTGCACGCGACCGAGCTATCGCCTGAGCGGATTGCCGAATGGGGTGTGGAGTCGGTGCGCCTCCTGCACCAGAATCCGAGCGGTGTTCCGACGACACCCGGCGTCGGTGATCGCGCGAATCTGAGAGGGATATCGAGCGTGCTGGATTGCTACTTCGATCGATATCAGCCGGCACTGATCCTCACTGAGCCGTCGACCTGGCGCCAACGACTCCGCAACCTCGGCCAGTCGTTTGCCGCTCATGCACGCGGACAGGAAGCGCAATCGGTCATCGAATTCTGGAACGAGCCTTATCTGAACTGGTCAGTAAAGCCGGGCGTCAACTACGACGGAGATCACTTTGATACATCGCGCGCGATCGTCGGTGGTCCGGTGTTTTTTCGCGGATCGGACGAGGCGATTCCGCATCTGATCTGGTCGCGTGGGCTGATGGCCGTCGACGCTGAGACGGGTGCCAAGCACTATCTCGCGTGGGGGTACGCACCAAAGACGATGCTGGAAAACGGTGTGGAGCGACCGGTGCGGGCGGGGGATGAGTATGTCTGGCGCGGGCAGAAGCGGATGCAATTCGTGGAGCATTGGCTGGTGGTGGACACCTCGCAGCCTTCTTACTGGGCAGGGCAGTTCAATAGTCGGCTCTATCGTGAGATGCTGGAAGAGTTCGCACGTGCGGCGAAGGAAGTGAATCCTGATGTGAAGATCGTTGGAGGATTCGATTTTCACTTTTATCAAGGGTCGTGGGATTCGTTTAGAAGCTGTTTCAAGCCGATGATCGACACGGCATGGCGATACATCGACGCTGTTGACGAGCATCATTACGGCGAAGACACGCGACGTGTGGCGGGGAGCTATGAGTTGATCGTCGGCTATACCCTCGCGACACACGGAAAGCGGCTGCGTGTGTTCAACACCGAGGCAGGTGGAATGCTTGACCCGCAGCGCCCCGACACGCCGGCGGCGACGAATTGGAACGCAGAGCAGCCCGCGCGGGCGATCGGCGCGTTCACCTACACGACGCGGGACCTGTTGTATCTCCTGCGTCACATGCCAGAGAAGGCTCATGCCCGCTACGCGCACGAAGCACATCAGAACGGCGGAGACGAATGGGCGTTTCGACTGTTAAAGCCGCTTCGTGGGAGATTGCTCTGGACTGAATCACTGGATACGGACTTGTGGAGCGTTGCGAGTCTGAATGATGCGGGCGAGGTGTGTGTGGTGTTGTTCAACGACACCGCGAGGCCGCGCGAGGCACGGGTGGTGATTCAGATTCCGCCCGGTCGAAATGCGGTGGAAATCCGGCAGGCACATATTGTCGTGGATGAAATGAATCCGACAACGCTAGCCATGCGCGAGACGGCGGAGCCCATCCACGTGACGAACATGACGGAGGGTAGGACTCAATTGGACCTGACGATTCCCGCGCGTGCGCCGATGCGCATCGTGATCCCGACAACTGGTCGCGATGGCGAACCTGGAGCTCAGACCGAACGCATCGAGCGACAGCGATTTGCGAATCGATTTCTGACGGCGGTCCTGCCGGAGCAACGATGGACGAGTGAAATCCGCTTGGAGCGTGAGTTGATCGCTTCGGCGACGCATGCGCGGCTGCGTGTGACCATGACCGGACCGGCGAGCGGATTGCGTGTGAGCGTAAACGGCGAGCGTGTGCGGCTTTCACGTGATCCATATCTTGCCGAGGCGCTGGTTCCTGTCGCATGGCTGCGTGAAGTGAATCGCGTTGAGATTGAAACGGACCGATCCACGCAGGTGGATACGGTGAGCCTGATGATCGTCGAAGAGCGCTCGGCGCGATAACATGCCGGCCGGTGTTCTGGATACGCGATATTCCGATGAGCCTTGCGCGCCTGCTGCTTGCGGGGATGGCGGTGGTGTGTCTTTTGCCGATGATTTGGCTTGGGTGGCAATGGTTGGGATCAATCGGCGCGATGTCAGGAGATGCCGCGGTGCCGGTCTGGGATGAGCGATCACGCACGGCCCTGTTGCGCACGCTCGCTTGGAACGGGACCGCTGCGACGTTGGCGCTCGGACTGGGCATCGTGCCTGCGATGTGGATTGCGT
The DNA here is from genome assembly GCA_027487775.1 of Planctomycetaceae bacterium. GTDB lineage: Bacteria > Planctomycetota > Phycisphaerae > Tepidisphaerales > Tepidisphaeraceae > JAIYCY01. The sequence continues at coordinate 71,797 of JAIYCY010000032.1, read as the reverse complement.
CGGCGGGGGTCCGAGGTCGATGGATTGCGGTATCAATGTGCGCGGTGCCGCTTTTGGTGCCGAGCGTGTTGATGGGATATGCGTGGCGCGAAACACTCGCGGATATTGGAATTCTTGCCCGGCCGGGGTCGATTCTGGATGCGCTTCGTTGCGCGATGACGCTCGGCTTGTGGCTTTGGCCGGTGCCGGCTTTGGTGGTCGGGTTGTGGATGAGGTCGTTGGGGCAATCGTTGGTCTGGCAGATGCGGCTGGATGGGGCGGTCGTGCGCGTCGGTGCGAGGTTGATGGTGACGCCGATGCTGCTGGGATGGTGTGGTGCGTTCGTGCTCGCAGTGCAGGAGTTTAGTGTGTACGAAACGACGGGGGTGATGGTGTCGAGCGTGCTGGTTCGGGAGACGCTGGACGATTTTACGCGGAGCCAGCCGGAGCGATTGGCGCGGGCGGCGTGGGTATCGATGCCGCTGGTTTTGATGTGCGTGGTGATCGCGTTGGCGAGCGCGTGGATGGCGCGGCGCGGGCGGGTGGATGTTGGAGATGATGAGCCTCGTGCGGGTTGGCGGATGCGTGGGTGGATGCGATACGCAGCGATCGTGTTGTCGATCGGGACGAGCTTGGGAACGCTCGTTCTTTTGGCGAGGCAGCATAGCGGTGAGTTGTCGATCATTGATGCGTGGCGGGCGTTCGGGCCGCATGTTGTGGCGAGCGCGTGGCACACCTTGATGGCCGCGGGACTCTCGGCACTGCTGCTGGCGGCGGGACTGCTTGTGCGCGGCGGCTGGGTTGTGCTGGCATCGATCGGGGCCTTTTTGGTGGGTGGACAATGGATCGCTTTGGTCTGGATTCGGATGTTAAACAGCGTCGATGGATGGCTCTTTGAATGGATTTACGATTCGCCCGGTGCTTGGGTGATGGCGATGCTGTCGAGATTTGGATGGATCGTGATGGCGGTTTCGATGGTGAGTTGGCGTGAGGGCGGGATGAGATTGCGTGAGATGGCGCGAGTTGACGGCGCGAGTCGAGCGGAGACGGTGGTCTGGGTGATCGGCCCGATGACGGCGGGTGCCGCTGCGGCGGGGCTGTTGATCTTTGCGGCCCTGTCGATGACCGAAGTACCATCGACGGTCCTGCTCCAGCCGAGCGGATCGCTTGTGCCGCTGATGATGGGATGGGTACATATTCAACGCTACGATCCATTGATCGAAGTTGGTATGGTGCTTGGTGCACTGGTCTTGATGCTCGGACTGATGTCGGGTTGGCTTTTGCGACGTGTGGGCAAATGACTCTTCGCCTTGAGAAAAGATCGGTTGGCGTGCGGGCCGCGCGTTCATGGGCGCGCGCGATCTTTCTTGGGTTGATGTTGGGCGCGAGTTTGCCACTCGTTGGATGCGATGATGTGGACAGGCCGCTTGCGATTTGGATGGATGATTCAAGACATGGTGGGGCGATTTCGGGTGGGCGCGGTGAGGGGGAATTGATCTATCCACGGGCGATCGCGTACGACGCGGTGAACGACTGGTTTTACATCGTTGATCGAACGGCGCGGGTGCAGCGATTCGACAGCGAAGGTCGATTCATAAACGGCTGGCAGATGCCGGAATGGACAAATGGGAAGCCCGTCGGTCTGAGTGTGGGTCCGGACGGCAATTTGTGGGTTCCGGATACGCACTACTTCCGAGTCATGATTTATTCACCGAGTGGTGAATTGTTGCGATCGTTTGGCAGGCAAGGGCGAGGTGACGGCGAGTTCTTGTTGCTGACGGACATCGCATTTGATGCGGAGGGGTTGGTCTACGTTTCAGAGTATGGCGGGAACGATCGCATTCAGGTGTTCAGACAGGACGGGACCTTTCTGAGAAGTTTTGGAACGTTCGGCAGAGGCGAGCGCGAGTTCGCGAGGCCGCAATCGATTGCATTGATCGGTCACGAGATCTTTGTTGCAGATGCGTGCAATCATCGGATTAGCGTCTGGACGACAGCGGGTGAGCATGTGCGGAATCTCGGTCGATCGGGGAGTGGACCGGGCGAGTTTCGTTTTCCTTACGGGCTGGAGACGGATCCCGACGGGCATCTGATTGTTACGGAGTTTGGCGGGACGCGTGTGCAGCAGATCGGTCGGGATGGTCGGGCGTTGTCGTCGTGGGGGCGCGGTGGGAAGGGGCCGGGGGAACTGACGTATCCGTGGGCAAGCGTGGTGGATCGTCGCGGACGCGTTGTTATCGTGGATAGCGGGAACAATCGCGTGCAAGTCGTGCGATTTTAGCGACGCGTGGTTATCGGCCCGGCGCGTTGAGTCACACGACGCATGAGTTTTGATTTGCCACAGGTGGCGTGTTTGCCGATCGAATCGTACGTCAGAAGAGGCAACGGTCTCTATCGTCATTGGAAAGGAGGGGCTGTGATGCCGGACTGGATTTGTAAGCAGTATCTGGGAGTCATGGAAGTCATGCCGACGTGGGTACAGTCGCTTCCCCCGCTCACCGTGGCGGGGGTTTCGATCGGACTTGGCTTTTGGGTGCTGAGCCTCTCGAAGGATCGCCGCGACCTTCTTGTCATCGCGCTGACGGCGATGTTGTACGGGATGATGCCGCTTGCCCACAAAGTGCTCTAGTCTCGCTTTTCTTTTCCCAGCAGGCGACGGAAGCGAAGCGGAGACACACGTCACATCAGGTGTATGTAGATGGGTGGATAACTCAGCTTTCAACTCCGTTGAAATTGTCCGATGCTGGGGTGCGAGGCCTACCATGTTTCAGAGATGTCTGAAGTCGATGGAGGTCTTCGCATGAGTGCTGATGGAACAGTTGCAAGTCGGTCTTCAAGGACAATGTCTGCTCAGGATCAACTGCGACGCGTGCAGGATGAGTTTATCCGCAAGTGGGGCGAGATGGGGCAGACCTGGGGTATCAACCGAACGATGGCAGAGTTGCACGCGCTGCTTTACATCACTGGCACGCCGCAGTGCACAGACGATGTCATGGAGCGATTGAACATCTCACGCGGTAACGCGAGCATGAGCCTTAGAGCGCTGTGCGACTGGGGCATTATCCGACGCTTCCATCGACGAGGTGAGCGACGCGAGTATTTTGAGAGTCTCGGTGATGTGTGGGAGATGTTTTCGATCATTGCTGCCGAGCGGAAACGCCGCGAAATGGACCCGGTGCTTGAAACGATCAAGCAGTGTCAGGCCATGTTGGACGAGCAGGCAATAGGGTCGGCGGCACGGAGTGAGACGGTCGCGATTACACGCAAGCGACTCGAAAGCATGCAGGAGTTCATGGAAGTGACGAACAAAATCTTCCACGCATTTGTCAGCAATACGAAGTCGGGACTGAACAAAGTGGTCAAAGTGCTCCTGAAATCGCTTTAGCTTCTCGGCCAAGATTTCTCTCGACGAAACCGGGCGTTTGGTCGATGCTGAAACACATGACTTCGCGAACGACACGCAGAGCGACTAGACGATTAGATCTTTTGGCGGTGACGGCACTGAGCGCAGGTGTGGTCCTGCCTCTCAATGCGTCTGCTGAATCGGATGTCCATATCCCGCCGTCGCAACGTCCACCTTCCGCTGCAGCGGAAGAACTTTCCCGCAACTACATTCGCGCGGGTTGGCGATTGGTCGAGGGGCGTTGGCAGAGACCCGTGGCGCGGATCTCAATGCGCGACTTGTTTCGCGTGAGCTTTGTCGACGACCGACTCGATATTCAAGTCGAGCCGAGCGAGAAACTGGCGGTGCAGTTTATGGGGGGTCGCACGCCGCTCGTCGAGTTCGATGAGAGTGTGTGGGCCTGGATCGTTGATCCGCGAGGTCGAGTGTGGACGCCCGATCGTCGTGGGGCAGAGCGAAGAATCCTGGCAAGAACCGTGAGCGACGAACCTTCTCCCGCGGGTCTTGTTTTGCTACGACAAGTTCAGGCGGCACCGAAGGCGGTAACGTTGAATGCGTCCGGATTCTTCGAAGAGGGTCGCTACGATGTTCAGATCACCCAGCACGATGCAGACGGCTGCACGGTCTTGATTCATCTGACCGCCGAACCTGGTGATCCTCTTGCGAAGCCGGAGTTGATCGAGCAGTGGCAGGGATCAGGTCTGTTCGGCCTGCTTGAGGAAAGGCCATCGGTGGCCAGGCGATTTGTGAGGCCCGTTTTGGCTGGCCTTGGGACACATCCGCTTTTGCTCGGGCCGGGTGCGGGAGATGTGTATCGCGTCTTCAATGACATCGAGTCGACGTCTGCGATGTCGCTTGAGGTATCGATGCTGGTGTCGCGGCTTGCTGACGAGGACCCGGTGTTACGATTGACCGCCGAGCGGGATATCGCCTCGCTCGGCGCTTCGGCGATACCGGCGCTTCTGCGCGTGGATCGCGCGTCACTCTCGCCGAGTGCTCGCGTCGTGGTCGATCGACTGCTCGCACGTCAATCGCGACTTTCGCATCGTTCGGTGGATTCGTTGCGTGATGATCTCGATTTTTTGCTTGATGTGATGCACCAGCCGGACCCGCGCGTCCGCGAGCGTGCCAGGGCACGCCTGCTTGATCGGTTCAAGATCGAGATTCCGCATGACGCTGGGTATGAAGCGATCGAGGCGAACCGGATAGAGAATCGGTCGGCCGAGTGATGAGCTCAGTTGGGTGTGGGAAGCGACCTAGGCAGGCGATCCGTGGATCCGTATGGAATGAGTCAATCGTTTGATTCGGGCAGTTGATGGTTGATTCTGTTCGCGCAGACTCTAGGCTGCTTATCACCATGACACACGCCAAGCGACCGCCGAACATTTTGCTGATCACCTCCGATCAGCAACACTTCAGCACACTCGGATGCATCAATCCTGCGGTTCGTACGCCCGCCCTGGATCGTCTGGCTTCGCGCGGGGTTCGTTTTGATCGGGCGTATTGCCCGAATCCGACGTGCACGCCCACGCGTGCGTCGATCCTGACGGGTCTGTATCCCTCGGCTCACGGTGCGTACACGCTTGGAACCAAGCTCGATGAAAGACACAAAACGGTCGGCGAGCACCTTCGTTCGGTCGGGTACTACAACTCGCTCATCGGAAAGGCGCATTTTCAACCGCTGCGAAACACGCCCGATTGCCCGTCCATCGAGAGTTATCCGATCCTGCGCGATTTGGATTTCTGGCGCGGATTCAACGGCCGCGGAACGCCTTGGTATGGATTCGATCACGTCGAGACCGCACGCAATCACACCGACGAAGCGCACGTCGGACAGCACTACGCGATCTGGATGGAAGAAACGGGCCTCAAGGATTGGCGTGATTACTTTCAACCTTGGGCGCAGGATCCGACGGGTCATCGCAAGTCGCCTCATGCGCCGGTCTCTCTTGAGTCAGTCGGTGCGGGGTTCAGAGAGTATGCGCCATGGAAGCTGCCACAGGAGCTTCACTACACGGCGTGGACGGGCGAACGCACAATCGCGGCGATCGACCGGGCACATGAGGCGGATCGACCGTTCTTCATCTGGAGCAGTTATCACGATCCGCATCCACCTTACGCAGTGCCTGATCCGTGGTTCAGTATGTATGACCCGGCAGACATGGAGGATCAGGTGGGGGCATTTGTCGAAGGTGAATTCGATCGCATGCCCCCGCCGCACCAGTGGACGCGCGGCACGGACCGTACGCCGTTCCTGCCATTGAACGAAGACGGCCGGGGATCGCACGGGTGTCACTCGCATCTGCATGATCGCGAGATGCTGAAGAAGATGTGCGCAGTCTACTACGGCATGATCAGCTTCATGGATCACTGGATCGGGCGGACGCTGGATCGGCTCGAAGCGCTTGGGCAACTCGACAACACGCTGGTCGTTTTCACGTCGGATCACGGACATTTCGTCGGCCAGCACGGGCTGATCGCCAAAGGGCCCTTCCACTACGAGGATGTGATACGCGTGCCATTGATCGTCTCGATGCCGGGGCGCGTACCGCAAGGACGGGCAAGCGACTCTATTCAGAGCCTCGTCGATCTCGCACCGACATTCCTCGAGACGGCGGGCCTGCCGAGTCGGATCGACATGCAGGGCAAGCCGATGCTAGGACATTGGAGCGGTGCGGGCGCGGGTCGCGACCATGCGATCATCGAAAATCACCACAACGGGCGGGCAGTGCATTTGCGCACCATCGTGACGGATCGCTACAAGCTCACGGTCTATCGCGGTCGCGAGTGGGGCGAACTGTTTGATCTGGAGCTTGATCCGAACGAACTGAAGAATCTGTTTGACGATCCGAGCGCGCGCGACGTGCGCGATGCGATGCTCAGGAAGTTGATTGATGCGGATCTTGAGCGTGAGCCAGCACCGCAGCCGCGCGTGGGCGGGGCGTGAAGGCAGATCGTTCATGATTCGTGGATGGAATCACCGTCAACATAATCCGCTTCAATCGGCAGTCTTCGCCGGCCAAGCGGGGTTTGGCCGGGGAATCGCCGCGCGGGCGTCCCGCTGCCATGATTCCAGCGATCCCTTGAGGCGCCCGACGACTTCGGGATGGGTCGGCGCGAGGTTCCGGGATTCGCTGACGTCATTCTTCAGATCGAAGAGCTCGCAGCGATCGTCTTCGAAGTGCCAGATGAGTTTGAAATCGCCGCTGACGACGGCGGCACCGGGGCGACCGCCTTGATTGGAGTAATGCGGGTAGTGCCAGAAGATGAAGTCGCGATCGAGCGTCTCCGCGGTGCGATTCAAGAGTGGCCAGAGGGATTTTCCGTCAATGTGTTGCTCTGGTCGGGCGGGCAACGCTGCGGCATCGAGGAGCGTGGGGTAGATGTCCGTGCTGGTGACATTTTCATCGCAGAAGCCGGGCCTGATCTTGCCGTGCCAAGTGATGAATTGGCAGACGCGGTTGCCTCCTTCGTAGCACCAGCCTTTGCCTTCGGCGAGCGGATGGTTGCAGGTGGGCGAGCCTTCCGAGGTCGCGAGTCCGCCGTTGTCGCTGGTGAAGACGAAGATGGTGTTTTCGAGTTCGCCTTCCGCGGCGATGGCGTCGACGAGTCTGCCTATGTTGGCATCCAGATTCTCGATCATGGCTGCGTAAATCGGATGGCTCTGGAACATGCGTCGCATGATCTGACGCGGCTTTTGACCGTCCGGGAGTGCGAGTTCCATCAACTCGCCCGGTTGGATCGGATCAATACGATCGAGTCCGAGGCGTTTGGCTTTGTCCTTGTACTTGTCGACCAGTTCGGGCGGCGCTTGCAGAGGTGTGTGGACCGCGTAGTGCCAGAGGTTCAGGAAAAATGGCCTTTGTGTGTCGCGGCGCTGGAGGAGCTCGACGGCGTCGCGGGTGATTCGATCGGTGAGATACTCGCCTGCGGGGCCGGTATACCCGGGGATGTTGTACGGTCCCCAGTAGCCGTTGGGGCCGTTCGGGCTTCCTTGATGCCGGCCGGCGATGTTGATGTCGAATCCGTGATTCTCGGGAAGGTAAGGCTTGTCGCCGAGATGCCATTTTCCGACGTGCCAGGTTTGATATCCTCCGTCGCGAAGTGCTGTGGCGAGCGACGTCTCGGAGGTAGGCAGATGATGGAGATAGGGGACATCGAGCAGCCGTCCGTCGAGGTGTCCGCCAATCCATTGGGTGATGCCGACGCGGGCAGGGTACTTGCCCGACATGATCGCAGCGCGCGTGGGTGAGCAGACAGGCGCGGATGCGTACGCACGATCGAACCGAACGCCCGCCTCAGCGAGTCGATCGAGGTTGGGGGTTTCGTAAAAACTCGAGCCGAAGCATCCCAGATCGCGCGCACCGAGATCATCGATCAGGATGAGCACGATGTTGGGCTTACTCCATCGGGGCATGGTTGTGGCAGTCATCGAAATGATTGTAATCGATTCATCGTCTACCTTCGTGGCCGCTTTGATGCTTGTGGCTACTGTGCCGTGCTCATGAGTATTCGCCGTTAAGCGATCTGACGATCAGTGGCGCGCAGTGTGGTTCTAAAGTCTTTGGGCGACGTCCCCTGAATGCGTCGAAACACGCGTGAGAAATAGAGCGGATCATCGAATCCAACTTCGCGGGCAACGAGTTTGATCGGTCGATCGGTTGTCGCGAGCATCGAGCAGGCATGCTGAACGCGTGCGCGAAGGATGAAATCGAGCGGGGGATAGCCAGTGATTTGCCGGAAGATGGCGTTGAACTGCGAGAGTGAGAGCCTGCTTCGCTCGGCGAGCGTCGCGATGGTGTAGCGGTCGGCGGGGCTCTCACGAAGATGACTCACGATATCACGCACGCGCTCGAGGCTGCCGGCGTCGGTGTTGGGTGACCGGATGAAGCGGACTGCAAGTGAAAGAAGCCGCGCGAGTTCTCCAGAACTGTGGAGGATGGCGTCGGCACCATAGCCGTGACGAAGCGAGTTAATCAGAGCCTCGAAGCAGGATGCAAGTCGAAGCGGATCAGCGACGCCGAAGACTGCCATGTCGGTGTTCGTAGTATTCGACGCTGTCGATCCTAGTAGCAATCTCGAGAACAGTTCGGTCGATGGACCTGCGGCATGACACCACGAAATGGTCCACGGGTCTGAATGAGCTGCGCCATAAGCGTGTGGCGAATTGGGGGCGATCACTGCGAGTTGCCCGGTACGGACAAGCCGACGCTCGTGCTCGGGAACAGATGTCGAGGACGCGACCCAGCCCTGGCCGCCTAAACAGAGGATCAGGATCAACTCCGGTCGGCCGGTGGGTCGCGAGATCCAGTGGGACTGGGCGCGCGGAAAATGACCGACATCGGTCGTCAGTAGCGGGAGCGGGAACTCTGTCTGCCGAGTCGGGGTTCGATAGCCAGATAGCAATCGATCGATGATCGGTCGAGGCAGTACGAGCATTCGCTGACCGGCAAAGCCGTGAGCGCGCGCGGGGAGCTTTCTGGCGGTCGACTTCATGGAATCAATCATACCGGAGAATCGTCCATGTGAAGTCGTAAAAATGTCATGGTGCAGCAGGGACAAGTCAGTCACGATTGGCCGTATGGGCAAAGTTATCTCGACCACGCCGCTGCGACTTCCCGACGCACCGCAGTCAGAATGGATCGCCTCAACTGGCAACGCGAATTCGGGAGGGCGTGTTGTGGGGTGGGAAGAGCCGGTGGTGATACCGACTTATGAGCCCGCCGAGCCGGATCGGCATCCGATGTATCTTGATCGGCGTGTCTATCAGGGCAGCAGCGGTGCGGTCTATCCGTTGCCGGTGTATAGCCGGATTGCAACAAAGCCCGTGGATCGAAGCTGGCGTGCGATTCATCTGGAGAACGAGTTTGTGCGTGTGATGATCCTGCCGGAGATCGGTGGGCGCGTGCATCTGTTTCGAGACAAAACCAATGGCTATGACGTGATCTATCGGCAGGACGTGATCAAGCCTGCGCTGGTGGGATTGGCGGGGCCCTGGTTGAGCGGCGGGATCGAGTTCAACTGGCCACAACATCATCGTCCAGCAACGTTTATGCCGGTGGAGACGATGATCGAACGGGACGCAGACGGGTCGGTCACGGTGTGGTGTTCGGATCATGATCCGCTGGAGCGGATGAAGGCCATGCACGGTGTTTGCCTCAGGCCGGGACGATCGTTTCTGGAATTGCGCGTGCGCCTTTACAACCGCACGCCTCGTGTGCAGACGTTTCTTTGGTGGGCGAACGTGGCAACGCGCGTTCATGAGTTGTATCAGTCTTTCTTTCCTGACGATGTTCGATTCGTCTTTGACCATGCAAGGCGTGCGACGAGTTCGTTTCCGCGATGCAGGGGATCGTATTACGGCGTGGATTACGGGCGACGTGTTAAAGATGGGGTCGATCGAAGGCAACAACCGAGCCATTTTGTGCCGCCGCCTGGTGTGTACTCGCCGGACGATCTGAGTTGGTATGCGAACATTCCCGTGCCGACGAGTTACATGGCTGTCGGCTCGAAGGCTGATTTCTTTGGCGGATACGATCACGCCAAGCGGGCGGGGATCGTCCATGTTGCGGATCATCGCGTCAGTCCGGGTAAGAAGCAGTGGACGTGGGGCAACCACGCCTTTGGTTACGCCTGGGATCGAAATCTGACGGACGCCGACGAATCGAGCGTCTACGCGCCATACATCGAATTGATGGCGGGTGTGTTTACGGACAATCAGCCCGACTTTAGTTATCTGATGCCGTACGAGACACGGTGCTTTTCGCAGTATTGGTATCCGATCCAGGAGATCGGCCCGGCGCATGCCGCGACGACCGACGCTGCGATCAGCGTCCAACGGTCGGAGGGCTCAGAGCGGTCAATTCAGATCGGCGTATCAGTTACAGGCGTGTTCGATCGCTCGTCGATCACCCTTCGGTCGCGAAGATCAAATGACTGTTCATGGGTGGTCGAAAGAGTTTGGACGTCGGATCTTACGCCTCAAACGCCGTGGAAAGGTGATCGATTCGGGCTTTCCGACGAATGCAGGTTGCTGGAGTTGGTGGTGCGGGATCAGACGGGGCGGGAGCTTGTGCGTCGGGAAATGCGTTGCAGTGGAATGGGTGATCGCGACTCCGAACCGATTGGTCTGGGCAATGAGGACCTTCGACCGGCGACCGAGCCGCCGCCACCGACGGATGTAGCGACGGCGGACGAATTGTATGTGATCGGCGTGCATCTGAAGCAATACCGCCACGCGACGCGAGATGCCAGAGGCTATTTCGAAGAAGCGATTCGTCGGGATCCGCTGGATACGCGATGCAACATTGCACTGGCGGAGATCGCTCTTTCTCGCGGAGAGTTCTCCGACGCGAAGAAGTTGTTGGACGTGGCGATCGAGAGAATGACAAGCCGCAATGCGAATCCGCGCGACGGAGAAGCGTTGTACCTGTTGGGCGAGGTCTTGCGGCGGCTCGGGCGAATGGATGAGGCGTATGACGCGTTTGCCAAGGCGTCGTGGAATCAGGCGTATAGCGCTGCAGCCTGCCGAGCGATGGGAGAGATCGACCTGTCGCGGGGAAGAAGTGCAGAGGCGGCACGCTCTCTGAGGCGATCATTGGATCTAAACCGGCAAGACACGGCCGCCCGTGGGTTGCTTGCGGTTGCGTTGCGTCGGATCGGAGACGTGGACGCATCTCATGTCGAACTCCTGGAGGCGCTTCGACTCGATCCACTCGACAAGGTTTGTCAGTTTCTGTCGGGGCATACTCGGGATGATTCGACATGGGCGACGGACAACCGCGTGCGGCTGGACGTGGCATTTGATGTGGCACGGGCGGGACTTGTGGATGAGGCTGTCCTGATTTTGAATCGCGCGGATTGGGCCGCAACGGATGGATCCGTCCCGTTGGTCGTTTATGCGATTGCATGGTTCGAAGAGCGTCGCGGAAATCGCGTGACGTCGTCTGAAATGAGACATCGATTGCAGGAGATGTCGCTGCGTTGGTGTTTCCCGCATGGGCTTGATCAATTGCAGATGCTTGAGGCAGCCGTTCAACGGGATCCGCTTGATGCGATCGCGACGAAGTTGCTGGCCACGCAGCTTTATCATCTCGGGCGACGGGAAGAGGCGATTGAGCACTGGTTGAAGTCGGCCGAGCTTGATGCTGGCGATTCGGTTGTTTGGAGAAATCTCGGGATCGCGTTCTTCAACGTTCGGGGGGATGTTGAGCGGGCGCGGGACGCGCTCGCACGTGCGAGTGAGATATCGCCGGGAGATGCGAGGATTTTGTTCGAGGAGGATCAACTGTGGAAGCGGGTGGGTGTTGCGCCGATGGAGCGATTGACGCGGCTTGAGAAGCGTTTGGATGTTGTTTCAGAACGCGATGACTTGACGATCGAGTGGGTGAGTTTGCTGAATCAGGTCGGACGGTTTGAGGATGCGGCGCGAACGATGGAGGGCCGGCGATTTCAACCTTGGGAGGGCGGCGAGGGAATGGCGATTGCACAGTATTCCCGAGCCAAGCTGGCGATCGGACGGGAGGCTATGAGGCGTCAGGATTGGAAGGCCGCGCGAGAGGCGGTCGAGTCGGCGGTGCGATTGCCGGAATCTTTAGGCGAAGCGCGTCATCCATTGTCGAACATGGCAGACATTGAGTTTGCACTTGGCATGATTGCGCGTGGGGAAGGAATTGAGTCCCAAGCGACTGAACATTTCCTCGCGGCCGCAGAGAGCCCAGGCGACTTTCAGAATATGAGCGTTCGCGCGTTTTCAGAGTTGTCCGTCTACGCGGGACTTGCGATGCGTGCCATGGGGCGGCCAAGCGACGCAGAGACCTTGTTTCGGTCGATTCTCGCTGAGGCGATCCGATTGGAGCATGCCCCGGCGCACGTGGATTACTTTGCGACGTCGCTGCCGACCATGTTGCTGTTTAACGACGACTTGCAGCTTAGGCAGCGTGTGCATGCGCTGTTGATGCAGGGGCAGGCGCTTCTCGCACTTGGGAATCGATCAGAGGCGATGCAGCGATTGGACACGGCCATTTCGATGGATCCCAGCAACGGAACTGTGAGCGATTTGTTGCGTGATGTGAATGAGGGTCGGTGTGTGCTCGAACCACAAGGATAAGAGATGTCGAAAATCAATTTGGCCGGCGTTTGGTACCTGCGGCTGGATCCGAAAGGACAATTGAAGGCGGATGATTTGCGGGAAACGAATCTGAGCGAATGGCCCATGACGATGAGACTGCCGGGATCGATGACGGTCGAGGGGATTGGAGACCCGATCGAAGCGTCGACCCGTTGGGTCGGCTCGATCTTTGATCGGTCATGGTTCACCGAAGCGCGGTACTCGAAGTATCGGGAGGCGGGGCGTGTGAAGGTACCCTTTTGGCTGCAGCCGGAGACTTACTATGCGGCGGCTGCGTGGTATGCGCGTGATGTTGAAGTGCCCTCGGGATGGGAAGGGATGCGAGTGGTGTTGGGACTGGAACGTCCGCACGGGAAAGTGACGGTCTGGTGGAATGGGCGCGAGTTGGGTGAGCGTGATTCGCTTGCCACGCCACATGTCTTTGAAGTGGGTTGTGATGTTCGCCCAGGTACCCATCGACTGCTCGTGCGTGTGGATAACTCGCCGATGGATATTGGGGAGAACTCGCACAGTATCTCGGATCACACGCAGGGGAATTGGAACGGTGTTGTGGGTCGAATCGAACTCCGCGCGACGCGGCGACGCTGGGTAGAAAAGTTAATGGTCGATGGACAGGCTGAGACGAAGTCTGTTCGCGTGTGGGGACAAGTCCAGACCGCGGAGGGTTTGAATCGCGCGAGTGGTGTGCGACTGAACGTTACAGAAATGTATCGCGCAGGGGCAAAGGGCTTTGGCTACGGCGATGGAGTTGGTCGCGTGATCACCACGGGGCGAGTCTCCCTCGATGACCAAGGTCGATTCGATGTTGAACTGTCGCTGGGTGAATCGGCGCGGCTTTGGGATGAGTTTGATCAGACGCTCTATCGCTTGGAGGTTGTGCCTGACCTGCCTTCATCTGAATCGAGCAAATGCGATGATGACGTTGAACCGCGAACCACAACGTTCGGACTGCGGGACGTTCGGACGCAGGGGCGACGGATCCTGATCAATGGGCGGATTCAGTTCTTCAGAGGCACGCTGGATTGTTGCATCTTCCCGTTGACTGGGCATCCACCGACGGATGTCGACTCTTGGCGGCGTGTGATGGGCGTGGTGAGGGCGCATGGACTGAATCACGTGCGGTTTCATTCCTACTGTCCGCCAGAGGCGGCGTTCATAGCGGCGGACGAGATGGGAATTTACCTCCAGATTGAAGCTTCGACATGGCCTAATCAATCGACAACCATCGGGGACGGCAAGTTCGTTGATTCGTTCCTGATGCGCGAGACGGAGGCAATCCTCAACGCATACGGAAACCATCCCAGCTTCGTCATGATGGCCTCTGGGAATGAACCGGCGGGAGAGCGACATGTCGAGTTTCTCGGCGAATGGCTGAAGTGGGTGAAGTCGATCGATCGGAGACGCATCTACACGGTCGCATCCGGTTGGCCGGAACATGTTGATAGTGACTACCACGTGTTGCCCGCGCCACGCATTCAGCAATGGGGCGAGGAATTGAAAAGTCGAATCAATTCGACAGAGCCGTCGACAGTGTCCGACTATCGCGTCTTTGTCGCAGCCAGGGATGTGCCGGTCATCAGTCATGAAATCGGACAATGGTGCGTCTTTCCCAATCTTGAAGAGATCGGCAAGTACAAAGGACCGCTGAAGCCGAGAAACTTCGAGATATTTCGCGACACACTCGACCGAAACGGTCTGTTGCACCAGGCGAACGATTTTCTGATGGCGTCGGGCAAGCTTCAGGCGCTTTGCTATCGCGAGGAGATCGAATCGGCACTACGGACGCCGGAGTTTGGCGGATTTCAATTGCTTGGTTTGCAGGACTTTCCAGGTCAAGGCACGGCACTGGTGGGTGTTGTTGATCCGTTCTGGGAATCGAAGGGATACGTCACAGCAGAAGAGTTCCGACAATTCTGCGGGCCAGTCGTGCTACTCGCGCGATTGCCGCGTCGTGTGTTCACGGCAGGTGATTCGATCACAGCCGATGTTGATTTGTCGAACTACGGACGTGATGACCTTCGTTCGGTGATGGTCGATTGGATATTGCGCGATGTGGATGGTGATGTTGTCGCACAAGGCGAAGTCGGACCAGTCGACGTTGCCCAGGGCGAATCCACGCGAGTGGGACGGATCAGTAGTGCGATCGATTCTGTCAAGAACTCGGCACGGTGGTCGCTTGACCTGCAAATACGCAGGGCCGCGATTGCGAATTCATATTCGGTGTGGGTCTACGCGAACGAGGGCGAGTCGATGGCGGGGCGCTCGACGATCACTACAGACCCGGCCGACGCTGAGCGGCGATTGGAACGCGGAGAAAGAGTATTCTTGATGCTGTCACCCGAGCGATTGGCGATGGATGTTGGTCTTGGCTTTTCGTCGATCTTTTGGAATACGGCTTGGACGAGCGGGCAGAAGCCTCACACGCTCGGCGTGCTTTGCGATCCCAAACATCCTGCTTTGGCTGGATTTCCCACATCGTTTCACAGCGACTGGCAGTGGTGGTATCTCGTTCGTCGGGCAGGTGCTTTCGTGATGGACGATTTGCCGAGAGAGTTGACACCCATTGTGCAGGTGGTGGACGACTGGGTGACGGGTCGAAAACTTGGTCTTGTCTTCGAGGCCAAGGTCGGCGCGGGTCGACTGCTTCTTTGCACCGCTGACCTGCTAGAGGCGAACGATCCGGTATGCCGACAGATGATGCGATCGCTTTGCTCCTATATCGCTAGCGACGACTTCTATCCGCGCGTGGAGGTGCCGTTTGACTCGATTCGGTCAAACCTCAAGAGACACGCGCAAGCATGAAATCGCCGATGTTGCCGGCGATTTGCAGTCCGATGAAACTTTCATAGATTCCCAGCAGTAGACCCCGGCGATGCGAGGTCGAACGTCGAACGAGGAGTCGGACCTATGGCTGAGGGATTTGCAATCGGGTTGGACTTTGGCAGCAATTCCGTGCGAGCGGTTGTTGTGGATGTGGCCGACGGGCGCGAGGTGGCGTCGGCGGTCGTTGACTATCGGCGAGGGGAGGCGGGCATTCTGCTCGATCCGACCGATCCTGAACTCGCCAGACAGCATCCACGCGACTACCTCGATTGCATGACCGATGCGGTCCGAAACGCTCTTGCTAACGCGGCGTCGGATCGAAGCTTTGACGCATCGAAAGTGATCGGTTTCGGCGTGGACACAACAGGCAGTACGCCGCTTCCTGTGGATGCAAACGGTCTTGCACTCGGGCTGAAGCCTGAATTCGAAAATGAACTGGCTGCGCTTGCGTGGTTATGGAAGGACCACACCGCCCACAACGAAGCAGGGGAAATCACGAAGATCGCCGGTGAACACAGGCCGGCCTATCTGGCGAAGTGCGGGGGGCGCTATTCATCAGAATGGTTCTGGGCTAAGATGCTCAAGTGTGCTCGGACTGCGCCGGGCGTGTTTGCGGCATCGCATAGTTGGGTCGAGATCGCCGACTGGATCCCAGCCACGCTGACGGGGAACACATCGCTCAGCGCCATGCGTCGCGGTGTGTGTGCGGCCGGTCATAAAGCTTTTTACAACGACGCGTGGGGCGGATACCCGGACGAGACGTTTCTCGCCAAGCTGCATCCGGAACTCGCTCGCATCAGGCGATCGCTGCCGGAAAAGGCATACAACATTTCCGATCGCGCCGGCGAGTTGTCTAACGAATGGGCAGGGCGCTTCGGACTGAAGACGGGGATTCCGGTGGCGATCGGTGCGTTTGACGCGCATCTCGGTGCCGTGGGCGCGGGGATCGGCGATGGCACGCTGGTGAAGGTGATGGGGACATCGACGTGCGACATCATGGTGAGCCCGACATCCCGTGATTTGGTGGATGTGCCGGGCCTTTGTGGGATCGTCAAGGAGTCTGTCCTTCCAGGCTTTTACGGACTTGAGGCGGGTCAGTCGGCAGTGGGTGATATCTTTAACTGGTTCGTTCAGCGTATCGAACCGGGTGGCGTTGAAGAGGGATCGCATGCGCGGTTGACGGAGCGTGCCTCGAAACTCAAACCAGGGGCGAGCGGCCTGCTCGCGCTTGACTGGCATAACGGAAATCGAACGGTATTGGTTGATCAGCGACTGACAGGATTGATGCTCGGCATGACGCTCTACTCCACGCCTGCAGAAATGTATCGAGCGCTTGTTGAGGCGACTGCTTTTGGTGCGCGAGTGATCGTCGAGCGATTTGAGGAGTATGGAGTCGCTGTGAAGCAGGTGATCAATTGCGGTGGAATCGCTGCGCGAAATCCGATGGTGATGCAGATCTATGCGGATGTGCTGAATCGTCCAATGGCGATCGCGAAGGGTCTGCAAACCTGCGCTCTAGGATCGGCGATCGCGGGCGCTGTGGTGGCGGGCGCGAAGGGCGGCGGGTACGACGACTTCAACGGCGCGATGAAAGCAATGGCGGGCGTCCAACCGCACGTCTACAAGCCCGATCCGACCGCGGCGACGATTTATGAGCGATTGTTCCGAGTCTATCGACGACTGCACGACGCATTCGGAATCGCAGGACACGGTGCGGACTTGTCGATGCTGATGAAGGAGTTGCTTGCGATTCGTGACGAAGTCGCTTGAAGAGACTCTGCGAAATCGTATCGACGTGGCGATGTAGACTTGATGGGCATACTCAAGAGAACGAGAACAAAATGAACAGCGAAACCGTAAAGCAGGAGATTTGGTTCTTGACCGGAAGTCAGCATCTGTACGGGCCAGAAGCGCTCAAGCAGGTGGCTGCCAACGCGCGTGAATTGGTCGCGGGGATCAATGCGTCGGGCAAGTTGCCGGTGACGCTGGTGGCGCGACCCATCCTGACCACACCTGAGGAGATTCGAGCGACGTGCATGGAGGCGGCTCATGCGACATCGTGCATCGGCGTGGTGTTGTGGATGCACACGTTCTCTCCGGCCAAGATGTGGATCGGCGGGCTGCAGGGTTTTGCCAAACCGATGCTGCATCTCCATACGCAGTTCAATCGCGATCTTCCGTGGTCGACGATCGACATGGATTTCATGAATCTGAATCAGGCCGCGCACGGCGACCGTGAGGCAGGGTTCATGCATACTCGGATGCGACTGAAGCGAAAGGTCGTGGTCGGACATTGGACCGATCCAGAAGCACTGGAACGCATGGCAGCCTGGACGCGGGCGGCCATGGGATGGGCGGACCTGCAGGGGGCGAAAATCGCTCGTATCGGCGACAACATGCGATTTGTCGCCGTCACCGAAGGAGACAAAGTCGCCGCCGAAGCGAAGTTCGGATTCTCGGTCAACGGCTTTGGTGTGGGCGATGTCGCGAAGCTCATCAACGATGTCAGCGATCAGGCGATTAACCAACTCGTCTCGACCTATGAAGATCAGTACAACATCTCGACAGATTTGCGGAAGGGCGGATCGCGGCATGAATCGCTTCGCGAGGGTGCCAGAATCGAGCTGGGGCTTCGTGCGTTTCTTTCCTCGGGCGCATTCAAAGGCTTTACGACGACATTCGAAGACCTGCACGGGCTCAAGCAACTGCCCGGCCTAGCCGTGCAACGGCTCATGCACGATGGTTATGGATTCGGGGCGGAGGGTGATTGGAAGACGTGCGCCCTGCTACGTGCGAGCAAGACGATGGCGCGTGGATTGAAGCTGGGCACGAGTTTTATGGAGGATTACACCTACCACATGGATCCAAAGAATCCGCTGGTGCTCGGTTCTCACATGCTTGAAATTTGCCCCAGCATTGCGAGCGGCAAGCCGATGCTGGAATGTCACCCGCTCGGCATCGGAGGGAAGGCAGACCCCGTTCGGCTGGTCTTTAACGCTCCGGCGGGCGAAGCGATCAACGCGTCGTTGATCGATCTGGGCAATCGGTTTCGCCTGATCGTCAATCAGGTGGACGCAATCGATCCGCCTGAGCCGCTGCCCAAACTGCCGGTCGCGAGGGCGGTGTGGAAATGCCGCCCGGACTTCAAGACGGCACTCGCGTCGTGGATCTATGCCGGCGGGGCGCATCACACGGTCTATAGCTATGCACTTTCGACCGAACACTTCCGCGACTTTGCAGAAATCGCCGGTGTGGAGATCGTGACGATCGACGCCGACACCAGGCTCGAATCGCTCCGTCAGACGCTGCGCAACAACGAAGTGTTCTACCATCTAGTGCCCGGGCTTGGGGCTTGATGTGACGATTCAATCGAGTGAAGCGGCGTGGACGAGTATTCATCAGGGAGATGTGTGATGGCGTACGAGCAACTTAAAGAACAAGTGTTCCGTGCCAATCTCGATCTGGTGAAGGCGGGGCTCGTCGTGCTGACCTGGGGTAACGCAAGCGCCGCCGACCGGGATGTTGGCGTGATGGCGATCAAGCCCAGCGGCGTGCCCTACGACGTACTGAAGGTGGACGACATCGTCGTGCTCTCGATCGCGAGCGGCGAGGTCGTCGATGGGCGTTTTCGGCCCTCGTCAGACACACCGACGCATCTGCATCTCTACCGCGCGTTTGCCGGTGTCGCTGCAGTTGTGCATACGCATTCGACACACGCGACCAGCTTTGCACAAGCACGACGAGGCATACCATGCTTCGGGACAACGCACGCAGATAACTTCTACGGCGAGATTCCAGTGACCCGCGAGATGCGTCCTGATGAGATCAAGACGGACTACGAACTGAATACAGGTCGGGTCATCGTCGAGCGATTCGAACAAGCCAAGATCGATCCGATGCAAGTGCCCGGCGTGTTGGTAGCCAGCCATGCTCCATTCGCATGGGGGAGTAGCCCAGCTAAAGCGGTGGAAAATGCGATCGTGCTCGAATTCTCAGCCCAGATGGCGATGCAGAGCCTGATGCTCAAGCCTGATTTGCTGCCGGTGTCGCAAGTATTATTGGACAAGCACTTTCTGCGGAAACACGGTGCCAAAGCCTACTACGGTCAGTCTGGTGATCAGAAATCGTAACGCGATCAACAGATGGTCGGCGGTCGTTGATTTCGATTTCTCCTTTATGATCACCCGCAGGCAGGATACCATCACAGGTCTATCGAGCGGCAGCCTCGACTTGGCCTGTTGGCCCGGTCCGGCGCGCTGCGTGAGCGAGAGGTTTCAAGTATGCGTGCGATCGTGACCGGTCAAGTTGGCGTGGATAAGGGAGCTTACCTCGATGCCGTTCAAGAAGAGGCCAGGAAGAATGGCATCGACGTCAAGGTGTGCCACATCGGACAGATGATGTATGCCGAGGCGCCAGACGTTCCGAAGGGACGGATTCTGAATCTCCCCATCTCGCGACTTAACACGCTTCGTCGGGCGGTGTTCAAAGAGGTCCTGAAGATCGCCGACAAGCATGAGCATGTCATCGTCAATACGCACGCGACCTTCCGCTGGCGCCACGGACTATTCAGTGCATTCGACTATGACCAGATGAAGGAGTTCAACGCCGATGTCTATCTCAGCCTGATGGATAATGCCGAGACGGTTCATCATCGGCTCAGCACGGATCACGAAATCGATCACACGCTTAAAGACATCATGATGTGGCGTGAAGAAGAGACGCTGGCGACGGAAATCCTGGCCAACATTCTCAGGGGGCATGGACATTTCTTCGTCGTATCGCGCGGCCGAGGGCAGATGACAAGCAAGACGGCGTATCGGCTGATCTTTGAGCGTGAAAAACGAAAGAAGGTCTATCCGAGTTTTCCGATGAGTCACGTGATGGATTTGCCAGATACGCTTCGCGAAATCGACGCCTTCCGTGCACAACTGGCTGAGCACTTCATTACGTTTGATCCGGGCGATGTGGATGAGTTTGTTCTGCACCTGCAGGCGACAAAGGCAAAGGAAGCAGGCCAGGAGACTCTTGAAGTCGATACACCATTCGGCAAAACCACATTCTCAACCGATGAAGTCCTGCAAATCTCCGGCGACATCATGGGCCAGATCTATGCACGTGATTTCAAGATGGTCGATCAGTCAGACATGATCGTGAGTCTGGTGCCCGAACTCCCCAACGGCAAGCCCGCCTTGTCGAGCGGCGTTGAACGTGAATTGCATCACGCCTTCGAGGGAGGCAAAGAGGTCTACGTCGTCTGGGCGTGTCGCGGCATCCCGAGTCCGTTCATCACCGAGACCGCCAACAAAGTCTTCAAGAGCCTTGATGAAGCTTCCGCATACTTTCGACAAAAGGGATACATCAAGTAACCATCGAATCGGAGCGATGAATGACGGGCTGGAATCGAAGCGAGGGTCGGAAGTGAGCAACGGGCTGGATCCAACCAATCGTCAGAACGAATTGACCGACGACGAGCGTCGAATGCGTCGGAAGAAGTGGATCGTGCTGGCTGTCTGTCTTTTTATGATCGTTGGTATGCCGATTCTCATGCATGTACTCGCCGCGATCCTGCTGCATGGCGAGCCGATCGAGATGCGGTGAGCCGATCGTTGCGTGACCCAGCCAGATGGCTACCGGCGGATGTTGAGTCTTTGCGCCTGAAGTGAATCGATGTCTGACAAGGCCCAGGGCAACTCCGTTAGGCTCCTCACTGCGCCGGGAACTGCGGCGATTGCGGTGGTAAGAATTCGCGGGCATCGCGTCGCTGAATTCATTCGGCGACGAATCTCGCGCGACGTCCCTCAAGGGCGATTGACGCACGTCGAACTCTGCGACGAGGAGGGCGTGATCGATGATCCCGTCGCGCTGCGGCATGCAGAGGATGATCTTGAGCTGAGTTTGCACGGCGGTGCGTGGGTGGTGGAGGCCGTGATCCGGCTAGCCTTGCGCGACGGTTTTATGCTGGAACACCACGAAGCCGCGTCGATCGATCTTCCATGGCATGTTGTGCTGACCCCGCGTGGTGTGGATCAGGTTTGTGAAGACGAGCGGGTGTTCGCTCAGCAACTGGAAAGGAAGATCGAAGCGGATGTGTCGATCGCGCCGACGCAGAGGGCGTTGTCGGTGCTCCTCTCGCAAACTAGCGCGTGGCGGGCACGGATCATGCGATGGCGCGATGCAAGGCGCACGATGGAGTCAGATCCGGTCGATTGGGAAGCGCTTAAGCGGCGAGAACTCGACTTCATCAGGTCGGATCGTGCAATGGGGAATCTGCTGGGGCTACGTGGTTCGCCGACTGTCGCGATTGTCGGCATTCCGAATGCGGGCAAGAGCACGCTTGCAAACCGCTTGCTCGGGCGGGAGGGATCGATTGTCAGCCCGACGGCCGGCACCACACGGGATTGGGTCGAACATGAGGCCGAGCTTGATGGGGTGCGCGTTCGACTCCTCGATACGCCTGGCGTACGCGAGACCAATGACACGATCGAAGCCGAGGCGATTGAATCGAGCCGGTGTGCAATCGAACAGGCAGGGGTCGTCTTGCTTGTGATCGACGTTTCGATCGATCCCGAAGGCGGATCAATCGACGCGAAACTGCAACTCGAGATGCTTTATCGATTCGATCGCGTGAAGTGCGTGCTCAGCAAGTGCGATCTTGTCGACGCGGCCCGCGTGGATCGGTGGAGGCGGTTGCTTAATCATTATGAATCGGTGCGGTCAGGACGCAATGTGCCACTTTCGGGGCTCTGCGATCTGATCTTGAGGGGGCTTGGGATCGATGGACGCGAATCCGAGCGGCCGCTTGTCTGGTGAAGTCCGGATTGAGAACCACAAGTCACGCTGCGGGCTTGGTTCAGGATCATGTGGCGGGCCATGTCGCTGCCCAAAGACCAGCATCAGATCGTGACGGCTTGGAATCGGACAATGCTCGCGTCGATTCGTCTGTGCGACTCGCGCTTTTGATCTCTTGGATTATCCAAAGATCGAAAGCGTCGCAAACATGAAGATCCATACAACATCAAGAAAGTGCCAGTAAAGGGCCGCGTGTTTGACCGGAGCGTAAAACTCGTGGTCGTAACGATGCCGCATCGCTCCGACATGGATCACAACGAGATGAATGAGTCCGCCGACGACGTGTAACGCATGCAGCAGAATCAGGACGAAGATCACGCCGAGCAGGGGAGACGGTGCAATATTGCTGCCCGCGGCGGTGGCGATGGCGCTCACGCGTTCGACCTCGGCGTAGTGATTGCGAACCAGATCGATCATGCTTGGGGTCTGAATGATGCAGAACGCCGCGCCCAGAATGAGCGTGACGAGCGTCCAACGACGCAGCTCAGTCTGACGCTCGCGTCGCACGGAAGTAACAGCGAGCTGGATTGTCACACTGGCCGCCAGCACGAGGAGGGTGCTAAGCCAGAGAGCCGGCGGGAGTTCGTAAGTGCCAAAGGGGATGGCTGGCACGCCCAGCTCAGCGGCGCGTTCAACGTTGGCCCGGGCAATCCGAATGATGATGTACGCGATCATGCTCGCGCCAAACAGCATCGAAAGCCCACTCAAAAACCACCAAAGGGCAAGCGTTCCAGTGCCGCGGGGCAGAGGCTGTTGTGGGCCGGGATTCAAAAGTGTGCCGAGTGTCATTGTTACGCCTGCGAATGGTTGGATGTACGACAGATATGACTGCCAAATGATAGGCCCATCGGCCGCGCAGTTGATATCAAAGGTCATGAAACGAAAAAGGTGGTGCCGTTTGCCGGGCGCCACCTTTCAGGCTCGAACTTTGTCGAATGACGATAGAGTGCGGAATGCACGCTGCTCAAGGAGCCTCAGAGGCCGCCGGGGCAGGCTCTGCTGTTGCCGCGGGGGGCGCGATCTGAGTGGGCGGGCTGAATCCACCAGGCGGCGTGAAGGTCTTTTTGTAGCTGCTCGTATCGATGATGGTGAAGGCGATAAACAGCCCCACGAAAAGAATTGAGCCAATCACAAGTAGAGAATTGAATGGAGAATCCCAACGAAGGTGCATGAAGTAAAGGCAGACGAGTACAGCCTTCACAACGGCGATAAGCAGTGCGACGATAATGTTGAACGACGGGATGTTGATTTGATTTCCGTCGACTTTCGTGACCGCGACTGTGAGATAGGTCAGTACGAGCAGTGCCACGAAGATGGCAGTGAGTAACCAGAGCGGAACGATGTGATGAGCATGAGCGGTGTGGCCGGCCTTATGGCCTGAACCATGGCCATCATTGCCCACTTGAGAACTGCCCTGAGCGGATGCGTGATCGTGTGACATAGAGAATTCGCGAGAAAGGGTTTGAATGGGACCGGCCGACGCAACTCCAACCGTTCAGACTTAGGACTTCTTTCATCAGGCCAATGTACTCTCGGACAAGATCAGTGGATGAGATAGAGAAGCGGGAAGAGGAAGATCCAGATCAAGTCGACCAAGTGCCAATAGAGCCCGCCGAGATCGACGGGCGTGTAATAAGCAGGTGAGAAGGCTCCGCCGAGTGCCCGGAAAAAGAGCCAGGCAAGGAGGCCCATACCGATGAGCACGTGGATGGCGTGCAGGCCTGTCATCATGAAGTAAATGCTGAAGAACGAGTTGATCTTGTTTTGGTCCGGGGTTTGGAGCTCGTTGTAGGTCGCGTACTGATGTCCGCCTTTGTCCGTGCCCAAGGCAGAGAGATTCGTGCCGCCAGGGACGAATGTGGGAGGAACGACCTTCGCCTCATCGCTGCTGCCGCGATTGGGATCATAGACTGGTGTTCCGATCTTCACTTGAACGGGGGCGTGGTGATCACCGTGCGGGGTCGATCCGTGCGAATCCACATAGGTGATGGTTTTGGCCTTGACTGCCGCGATCGCTTCCGGCGAGCCGTCGCCGTAGGCAAACTGCGCGTTGAGCACGTTGAGCTTGCCGGGGAAGAGGTGTTTTTCCCACTTGGATTTGTATTCGACGCCCTTGATGGCCATGAAGCCGACTCCGCCGAGGAAGGTCAGCGCGAGCATCAGGAGCAGGAGCCTTCGCTGACCAAGTTGGGCGGCTCGAACGCCCCAAGCCATGGTAAAGCTGGAGGCGAGGAGGACGGCGGTGTTGATCGCGCCAAGGTTGGTGTCCAGAGCCTTGTGCGACCAGAGGAACACGTCCGGGTTGTTGTGACGCAGCACCGCGTAGGCGACGAAGAGTCCGCCGAACATCAGGATTTCGGTGGCGAGGAAGGACCACATGCCGAGCTTGCTGGTGAAAAGCTGTTGCTCGGGCGTGTCGAAATGGTGGGCAAGATGGGCCGGGTGAGCCTCGTGGCCATGCCCGGAGGCATTGTGCGAAGCTGCATGAGAATCGGCGTGGGCGGTGCTCATGGGGATTCCTGAATCGTTTAGGGTCGTGTGCCGCGGACTTTTGAGTTTCGTTCTTCAGTCCAGTGTGGGTATCGATCGAACAAAGGTTGTCATTTGGACAAGATCAGTGGGCATGGGCTGGAGCGGCTTTGCCTGGCACCTTCGTCCACGCACCTGTTCGCTTGTCCTCTTCCCATTCGTGCATGTCATACGGATCGCCTACCTCGGGGGTGGTTGCGAAGTTGTCATGCGGGGGCGGGCTGGAGGTCTGCCATTCGAGTGTGTTTCCGCCCCAAGGATTCGCAGGTGCAGGTTTGCCCTTGATCAGACCATGCAGCCAGTTGAAGAGGATCATGAACAGACCCACACTGACAACCAGTGCACCGACGGTGCTGATCTGGTGGTAGATCGTATAGCCGTCGGGGTAACTGGCGTAGCGGCGCGGCATGCCCTGAGCACCGGCGATGAACTGCACGAAGAAGGTGAGGTTGAAGCCAACATAGGTGATGATCGCACCGACGATGCCCCAACGCTCGCTGTACATCTTGCCGAACATCTTCGGGAACCAGTAATACATCCCGCCGAGGAAGGCAAAGAGCGAAGAGCCGACCATGACATAGTGGAAGTGGGCGACAACGAAATAGGTGTCGTGCAGGTGGATGTCGGTCGAGAGCGTACCAAGGTGCAAACCTGTGAGTCCGCCGATGACGAAGAGCCCAATGAAACAGAGGGCGTAGATCATCGGTGTGCGAAGGTGGATACTTCCTCCCCAAAGGGTTGCAACCCAATTAAACACTTTGACCGCCGATGGGATCGCGACGCTGAATGTGATCAGCGAGAAGATCGCGTTGGTCAACGCGCTCTGGCCGCTGGTGAACATGTGGTGGCCCCATACGAGGAACCCGAGCAACGCGATGGCCACAGAACTGATGGCGATGAAGTGGTAGCCGAAGATATGGCGACGGCTGAAGGTGGTGATCAGTTCGGAGATCACGCCCAGCGCCGGCAGCACCATGATGTACACCGCAGGGTGTGAGTAAAACCAGAAAAAGTGCTGGTATAGAACAGGATCACCGCCGATGGACGGATCGAAGATGCCAATCCGCAGAATTCTTTCGGCGAGCAGGAGAAGCAGCGTGATCGCGAGGACCGGCGTTGCAAGCACCTGAATCAGCGATGTGGAGTAGAGCGCCCACAGAAACAGAGGCAGGCGGAACCAAGTCATGCCCTTGGGACGCAGCATGTGAATGGTTGCGATGAAGTTCAATCCGGTCAGAATGGAACTGAAACCAAGGATGAAGACGCCCATTGTAGCGGCAATGACGCCCGACTGCGTTCCGCCGGCGCTGGTCGAATAGGGCGTGTAGAAAGTCCAGCCTGTATCAAGTCCGAATCCGCCTGGCAGACGGATTCCGGTTCCGGTGATCTCGTCGTAGGTCGCAATGTAAAGAACCCCACCGAATAGAACATAGAGCAAAAAGAGCCCGCCAAGAACGTAGACCCAAAAGCTTGCGAGATTCAGCCGTGGAAAAGCGACGTCCTTGGCGCCGAGCATGATCGGCAGGACGAAGTTCCCGAGGATTGCGGGGACGGCAGGGATAATGAACATGAAAACCATCACCGCGCCGTGGAGCGTGAAGAAGTGGTTGTAGAGGTCCCACGCTTTGGTGGGATCTGAGTTGAAGGTCGGGTCAGGGTGAAAGAGTTCCAGACGCAGCAGGACCGCAAAGATCCCGCCGATCAGGAACGCAGCCAACACCGCGACCATATACATCAGGCCGATGCGTTTATGGTCGAGCGTGAGCAACCAGGAGAGCACGCCCTTGGTGTGGTTGAGGTAATGATGCTTGGGTGCCTCGCCGGAAGGCTGGCTCGGCACGCGGATATCTGGGGCGATCGTACTCATGACATTTGCCTCAATTGGCGGGTAACAAATCGAACGATTGGGTTCCTGAAATTCAACTCTTGGGTTCGTCTAACGTCGCTCAGTCGGCGTTGGATTGTGGACCGCCCAGCGTTTGATGTTTGGCGGAGACGGACTTCATGTACTCGATCAGTGCTCCGATTTCGCGATCGTTAAGCTGACCAAGGTAGCTGGCCATCACGTTTCCATACGGAGCAACGATCTTGCGACCCGGGTAAAGGATCGACTCTTTGATGTAGTTTTCGTCAGCGACAGCGCTGGTGCCGTCGGTGAATTGGCGTTGAGCACCGAAAAGGTCCTTCCAAGTCGGGCCGATTCCGGACTTGCCGTCGATGGAGTGGCACTGATTGCATCCGCGGCGTGTGTAAAGGGTTTCGCCGACGATTTCGAGCGGGAGCGGCTGGCCGTCCTTCTCGAAGATGTTGCCCTCGATGATGAGAGCGGCACGATACTGATCGGGCGGAAGCACCAGCGCCTTGGTGAGCATCTTTGAGTGCTTCGTGCCGCAGTATTCCGTGCAATAGACGTCGTAGGCGGCTGCCCAAGCGGCGGCCTTCTCTTCGTCGGTGGGCAGGAGGTAGGGGTTGACTTCGTTCGCACGCGTGGGTTGCACCCAGAACTTGTTGAATCGGCCGGGGACCACGTCTTTTTTCATTCGCATGGAAGGAATGAAAAGGCTATGGATGACGTCGGTCGATTCCATGATGAACTGGACAGGTTCACCTTCGGGCAGAATGAGTCGATCGAGCTTGATCGGCGTGCCGTCCACGGGATGGCGATATTCGAACGTCCAGCCCCATTTGAAGCCAATGACGCGAACCTGATGTGCTGCGACCGGCTGCACGGACATCTCCATGTAACCGCGGAAACCGAAGAAGAAGATCACCAGCACGATGATCGATGGGATGATCGTCCAAACCGCTTCAAGCATGTTGTTATGCCCGGCGGGCGCGGGAACGGGATTACGGCTTGCGCGGTAGCGGATCGCAAAGTAGATCACCAGACCGAAGATCAGCACCGTGAAGAAAATCGACACGGCATTGATGAACCACATCAGCCAGTCGACGTGCGGGGCGATCGAGGAGGCCTGCTTGGGCATAAAGAAGCCCTGATGGCTGGCGGCGAGGAGTTGGTGAGGTGAAAGCATGGCTTGTCAGTGAGTTGATGTCAGTGAGTTGATGTCAGCGAACAAGTGTGTCAGTAGCCAGTAGTCAATTGTGAACGGGGCGAAGTCAGTTGCTGGGAATCGGCTTTGGGGTTGAATTCTTGTTTGAACGTGAGCGGATAAAGGCCCTGATCCAAATCGGCAGGAAAATCGCGCCCATGACGATCACGGTGATGGCCGCCCCAAGGCGGAGCATGCCGACAGCAAACGCCTGATACTTTCCTGTGGCGTGATTGAAGCGGAAGCAGGTGAGCAGGATGCGATCGATGGTGGAGCCAACCTGTCCGTCCGACGCTTCGATAAGGCTCAGGCGTAGCACCTTCGGATCGAATTCCACGCCGTAAAGATATCGCGTGATTTTGCCCTCGGGGCTGAGGACGACGAGGACTGCGGGGTGAGCGTACTCGCGGATGTCTTCGATGAATTGATATTCGAAGCCGACCGAGGCGGTGATTCGATCGATCTGCTCCTTTTCGCCGGTGAGGAGGTGCCAGCCGATAGCGTCGCCCGGGCGGCCGAGCTCGCGAAGCATGTTCCGCTTCTTGGCTTGGGCGAGTTCCCAAACTTCGCCTGGATTGATGCTGACGTAGAGAATGTCATACTCGGCCCCGGCGTCGAGCTTGATGTCCCGGAGCGAGTTGACCATTCCTTTGCTCACGAGGCCGCAGAGCATCGGGCACTCAAAATAGCCGAGCTGCAAAATGACTGGTCGACCCCGATTGAGGTAATCGCCGATGGAAACGGCCTTGCCGGTGTCGTCTTTGAAAGTCGCATCGGCGGGAACCATTTCGCCAAGCTTTTCGATGACGTCGGTCGTTACGTTCATCTCCGGTCGAAGCGAGCCGTCGAGGGCTGGCGATCGTTCGATGGGAGCGCTAGGGCCCATCTGACCAAGGACCAGGCTCGGCATCAGGAGGGTCAAGAAGATGAACAGGAGGGAACGCATGGCAAGAGACCGGCAAAAGTGAGGGACCAAAAAGTGTTGGTTGCCTAAAGATTGCCCGCCATGAACGGTGGGCATCAAAATCATTTGGGCTTGACTCCGTTGTTCTCGGCAAGTTTCTTGATCGCAACGTCTAGCGGAACCTGCGCGTGTGTCTTTTCGGGGTTGACCCAGGCGTACTTCTTGTTGTCTTCAATCTGATTGGCCCAGACGAGCCGCGGATTGACCGTTGTGTCGTTGGTGGCTTCCAGCGTCTCGTAACGCTTGTCGGAGAAGTCCTTTTCGACCTTGTAGAAGAGGGCTTCCGTGCCGATGACGACGCAAACAACGATGGCGGTCGTCACGAATCCGAGGGCGGAGACCAGGGGAATATCTATGTCGTCTTTGAGGGCCATGTGGATGTACCAGTGTAAGTAGTCTCGACGTTTTCGGGCCAGTCACTTATGTCAATATGCGTGAAAGTCGGGGTCAGTTCGGGCTGAAGGGTGATGAGGGGTTAACGATCGCCAATGTGAACGGTATTTAGATGATGTGAACGGTGTTAGATGTTGTGGAAGGCGAGTGCTTCGGGCAGCCGCGGATCCTTCAGCGGACGAAGCGGATGATTGGAGAGCATTCGCGTGACGACGGCGACAAAGATACCGATCAAGCCGAGAGCAGCGCCAATTTCGGGCAGACCAAGGAAGAACTTGCCGTTATCGAGCTCGGGCATGACGAGCCAATAGATGTCGAGCCAGCACATCACGAGCATCCAGCCCGCGCCCAGCAGAAGCAACTCTCGGCTTCGCTTGATGTGGCGACTGAGCAGGAATGCGAACGGAATCAACAGGTGGCCGAACAGGAGCACAAGGCTGATCGCACCGTACTGTCCGTCCGGAACGGATCCGTTGATCTCTTCGCTCGATAGGTTGGCCCCGCGGCGTGCCCACCAGGGTGTCGTTTCGGGGATGCTGGCGTACCACTGCAACATGAACTGGCTGAAGGCGACATATCCCCAGAAGAACGTGAAGGCGAACATCAGCTTGCCGAGGTCGTGAAGGTGTTCGGTCGTCACGGAGCGAGTCAGGAATCCTCCTCGCTGAAGTACATTGACGATCACGATGCAGGAAGCCAACGCGCTGATGACCGCACCGGCGAAGAAGTAGACGCCGAAGATCGTGCTGTACCAGTGATGATCGAGACTCATCAGTAGATCGAACGCTCCGCCAGTGACCGTTAGCGCGAACAGCATGATGCCGATGGCCGCACGCTTGGTCAGGGTCTTGTTGATCTCGGGATCACCGGTCTGATCGCTCTTGAGACTGGCTGAATAGAGCCAGCGGGCCAGCAGCGTCCAGATCGCAAAGTAGACCACAATACGAACGGCGAAAAAGTAGGGATTGAGCCAAGGCTGCTTGGCGATGGTGAAGTCGCCGAAATCTTTGTAGCCGTACTTGGCGTGATAGCCGACGGGCTTGGGTGCGTGTGCCCCGTGACCTTTGTCGTGGGCTGCGTCCTTGGACTGACCCTCGGCGTGACCGGCGGCTTCGGAGGCAGCGTGTGCCGGATCGGCGCTCACGATGAATGTGCCCGTCGAGAGAGGCGAGCCGGCGGCAGCGACCGGAGCGTCAGCGGGGACGACGAAGGCGTGTTCGCTCTTGGCCTTATATGCCTTGGCTTCGTCGCTCTTGAGATCGACAGCCCAAGGATAGAGGGAGGCGTTCTGGCTCAGGACGCTGACGAGGATCGGAATCGCAAGCAGCCCAACGTAAGGGATAGCGGCTGCGTTGGTTTCGAGGATGCGTCGGATGGTGACGTTCCAGCCGGCCTTGAGGAGATGCATCACCAGCAGTAGGAAAAGCGAACCAAGGCTGATCGCCATGATGAACGCAAGACTGACGAGATAGGCGTGATAAAAGCGACCCACGCCAGGGTCTCGCGGGGTGATGAGTCCGAAGACGACGGCGAGAAGGATCCCGACTGCACCGACGACCGCGGCTGGGAAGAAGACCGCGCCGCTGGCCTCGTGGAGATAGAGCTTTTCGTCGGGCTTTGTGGTTGGATGGTTGGAAGCCATGATGTTGCGTGGGTTCGGGTGCTTCGGGGGGTTGTCGATTCGGTCTCGTTCAACGGTTCAATCGATAGTCGACGCCTGCGGTTCGGTTCAGTTGTGACTTGATTTCGTCAGTTTCGTGTTGACTCGGTTTAGGGTTGACGCAAACGACTTTCAGCTTGATCAACGCAGACGCTGCTTGTCCTCTTCTGTGAGTTGGCTCGCGGGCATGGAGCGGCTGAGCTGAAGGGCGCGAATGTAGGCGACGATCGCCCAACGATCAGCAGGCTCGATCTGCGTGCCGTAGCCTGCCATCGAGCGGATGCCGTTGTTGATCGTGTTGTAAATGTGTCCGTTCGGCCGCGCGAGAACCTGCTCGGAATGGAGGCTCGTCGGCTGAACCCAACCCGTGGCGGCTGCCCCACCCGCGAGTGCACGCAGGTGGATCGGGCCGTTACCCGCACCGTCCTTGCCGTGACACAGCGAGCAGCTGATGTTGAACATCTTCTCGCCGCGTCGGATGAAGGACTCATTGACAACGAGTTCCTCCGGAAAGGCCTCAAAGAACTTGGCCTGCCCATCCTGAAGTTCGTAACCGAGATAAAAGTGCGGGTCGGTGTTGAGCTGCCCGCGAGCTACGGTACCCGCCACCAACGGACGGCTGGCTCGACCGTCGGCGAAGATGTCGCTGGCGGCCTGTGCGCCGAAGCGGGGCATGTTGTCCATGTCTTGGATCGGATGGATGCGTGGCTCGGGCTTGGCGAGATCGAATCGACCACGAATGGCAAGAAGAAGCGGGATGAAGCCGGCGACAAACACGCCGATGAACATCAGCTTCAGCCAGAGCGGGATGCGTACCTTTCGGATCGCGTCCCATGCGATGGCGGTCGTCGGGTCCGAGTGCCGCAAGCGGAGGCGGCCGGGATTGTTTTCGATGGGGAGGGACATGGCGTTTGGCTCGGCTGGTCAGGTTGATTCGTACTTCGGACGGCTCAGTTTCATTTTGACTCGATCGACTGGATGTCAGCGGACATGCCTAATCTTCGACCCGTTCGAGAGCGACGGGTTTGGTTGAGCGAAGAAGCTGAGTGGTTTGGACTTCGTCGTACTTGGCATCGCCGGTTTCGATGACGATGAAAAATCGGTCATCCGTGACCCGCTTGAATCGGTGCGAGCGAAGCAGCGGGTTGTAGTGCATGGGCAGGCCGTTGAGCAGAAGCATGCCGAAGACCGCGCCGAAGGCGCTGAAGAGAATGGTCAACTCGAACATGACCGGAATGAACGCAGCGGTGCTCAGATAGGGCTTGCCGCTGATCAGATATTTGTAACCGCCGAACTGTCCGAGGAAGGGGATTTCGAAACCGTTGGCGTAGTGGGTGATAAATGCTGCTGTGGCAAGGCCGGTCAGACCGCAGCAGAGGACGATCCACGGGAGTTTGGTCATGCGGATGCCAACCACGCCGTCAACGCCGTGAATTGGGAAGGGGCTATGAACGTCGAAACGCGTGTATCCGGCGCGGCGAACTGTGTCTGCGGCGTCGACGACGTCCTGGACCGTTTCGTACTCGGCCATGACCGCGACGGTCTCGGTCGGTTCGATATCGACACTGGCGTCGAGCGATGGGTCACGTGTGAGGCTGGGTTGCTCGAGGATACTCATGGCGATTGGTGTTGAAGTTCAGCAGTCTTGTTGGATCAAATCGGATGGTTGATTGCATCGACTCAGTCAACGGACATTCAGGCGACCCAGGGCCTCCTGATGGGCTAGATTTCACCAGTTTCCGCCACGCCACGGTTTGTCGCCGGGATTGTCGGTCGCTGGTTTCGGGGCGTTGTTGCCATTTCCGCCGGCTTCATCGGGGCGGTAATCGGTCGCGGCAAAGTCACGCTCGCGGGCGGCGTGATGGTCGTCCGATTCACCATGATGATGAGGCGGATGGGCGTGGGCCTGCGGCATCACTGTCTTCACTTCTGCCATCGCGAGAATCGGCAGGAATCGAAGGAACGCGAGGAAGCCGGTGAAGAAGAGTCCGAAGCTGCCTGCGAACATCGCGATATCGATCCAGGTGGGCACGTACATGCCCCAAGCACCGACAGTGAAGTCCCGATGCAAGCTGGTCACGATGATGACGAACCGCTCGAGCCACATTCCTGCGTTTACGAAGTTGGCGACGATGAAGACGATCCAGAGATTGTTTCTGGCCCACTTGAACCAAAGGATCTGCGGGCTGATGACGTTACAGAAGACCATCGCCCAGAAATAGGGCCAATACGGGCCGATCGGACGGTTCATAAAGACGAACTGCTCGTAGCCGTAGTTGGAGTACCAGGCGATGAAGAATTCGGTGGCGTAGGCGTATCCGACAATCATCCCGGTGGCGAGCATCACCTTGGCACAATTGTCGATGTGCCGCATGGTGATGAGGTCCTGTAGACCGAGCCACTTGCGGGCGGGGATTGCGAGGGTCAGTACCATCGCGAACCCGCCGAAGATTGCTCCGGCGACGAAGTAGGGCGGGAAGATCGTGGTGTGCCAGCCGGGGAGTTGGCTGGTGGCAAAGTCGAACGACACGACCGAGTGCACGCTCAAGACCAGCGGTGTGGAGAGGGCGCACAGCAGAAGGTACATGCGCTCGTAGCGGTGCCAGTGGCGAGACGAACCGGTCCAACCGAGTGAGAGGAATCCATAGACGTAGTAGCCGAGCTTGGTCTTCGCGCGGTCGCGCATGGTGGCGATATCCGGCACCATGCCCACGTACCAAAACATGAGTGAAACGGTGAAGTAGGTCGACACCGCGAATACGTCCCACATCAAGGGGCTGCGGAATTGGGGCCACATGCCCATCTGGTTGGGAATCGGGAGAAGCCAGTATGCGAGCCACGGACGACCGACGTGAATGCCCGGGTACATCGCGGCGCAGATGACCGCAAAAATGGTCATGGCTTCGGAGAAGCGGTTGATGCTGGTACGCCAGTTCTGTCGTAGCAGGAACAAGATCGCCGAGATCAGCGTGCCGGCGTGACCGATACCGACCCAGAAGACGAAGTTGATGATGTCGAAGGCCCAGCCGACGGGCTGGTTGTTGCCCCATACGCCGACGCCGGTCGAGAAGAGGAAACCGAGTGTGGCGGTCAGCACCGACAGCAGTGCGAGGCTGATCGCGAACATGATCGTCCAGGTCTTGCTCCACGGTCGCTCGTGGGCATTCATGACGATGTTTGTCACATCGCCGAAGCTGCGGCCGTTGAGCACCAGCGGGGCTCGCTCACGCGGGTCGTCGTAGGTGTTGTCCACCTCGAGTCCGCCGATCAGGGGTCCGGATTGAATGGTCGCCATGGGATCGATTCGTTAGATGGTCACGGTCGGTTCAATACAACAACAAGACTTTCACATCGTTGAGACATCCGACCACGCGGATGTCCCCTCGCCTATCTTCATCACGCTACGCATTCGACTCCGAGACCGATGATCCGACGCCCTCGGCGGGGTTGCGGACTTTGGCTAGGTAGGTCGTACGCGGACGCGTGTTGAGTTCTTCGAGGATCACGTAATTCCGCTGTGATTTATGCAGCTTGGAAACGCGGCTGTTCGGATCGTTGAGATCTCCGAAAACGATCGCCTGCGTAGGGCAGCTCTGCTGGCAGGCGGTGACGACATCGCCGTCGCTGATCGTGTAGTTGCCGCGCTCGCCGCGGTTCCACTGGTTCTTTCGCTTGATGGTCGCGGTCTTGATCCGCTGTGTGCAGTAGGTGCACTTTTCCATCACGCCGCGCATGCGGACGCTCACGTCGGGGTTGTTGCGGAGCTTGGACATCGCGTCCACGCCCTTGACCTGCTGCGTATCCGGCACGCCGAGCCACATGCTGGAGAGCAGGCCCAATCCATATCCCGTACGCGGGTCGCGTGCGTGCCAGTCGAAATAGTTGAATCGTCGGGCCTTATAGGGACAGTTGTTTGCACAGTAACGCGTGCCGATGCAGCGGTTGTAAACCATCGTGTTCAGGCCCTCGGTGTCATGCACGGTCGCCGCGACCGGACAGACCTGTTCGCACGGTGCGTTTTCACACTGCACGCACATCATCGGCTGATAAACCACCTGCGGGTTTTCTGCGTCGCCTTTGAAGTAACGATCGAGTCGAATCCAGTGCATCTCGCGATTCATCTCGACCATCCCCTTGCCCACCACAGGGATGTTGTTTTCCGACTGACATGCCACCACACATGCGTTGCAGCCGATGCAGGCGGACATGTCGATGGCCATGCCCCATGCATGCGGGTAGTTGAATGCTTCGGGTGCGTCCGGGTGAGCCTTGGGCTTCTTGTAAGGCGTGTCGAAGAGCTGCAACAGCGGCAGGGCAAGGATGCCCTTGCTGACCGCGCCAGCGCCGGACTTGTTGTAATCCGCAAGGCTGACGTCACGAACGATCAAGCCTTGATCGCCGGTCTTGGGATCACCTTCGATGCGCCTTTGGTAAGCGCTGTTCCCGGGGAAATCGCCGGTTTGGATCAGGTGGTGCTCTTGCGTGGTGACGAGCTTGTGCGACCTGCCGAGCTTGGTCACCTTGGCACCGGTGGTGTCGGTGTACAGGGCATCTGATCGACGCAGGGGGTACGCGTTGAAGCCCACACCCTGACCAATTGGGCTGGATGCGAGTCGGCCGTAACCGAGGGGCAGACCGATCACGCCGCGCGGTTGACCCCAGAGAATGTAGACAGCAATTTCGGCGAGCGTGGCGTTGCCAATGGTGATGCTGACGAGTTCGCCCTGCTTGATTCCGAGTGTTTCGGCATCATGCCGCGAAATGTAGGCAGCGTTGTCCCACACAAGCTTGGAGATGGCTTCAGGGCATTCCTGGAGCCATGCGTTGTCGACGTGACGACCGTCGTAAGCCATTGAGGGGAGAAATCGTACTTCGAGTTCTCCGTCACGCGGGGCCGCCGGTGCGACAGCGGTGACGGGCTGTGGCGGGGTCTTGATGGTTGGATATGAAGAGCCCGCGATGAGTCCGTCGTGAAGGGCGGTCCGCCATGCAGTGTTGTCGCCCGCGAGGTTCTTCAGCGAACGCTGCACGAGGGCCATCCCGTCGGTCAAGTCATCGCCGGCAAGGATCGCAAGCAATTCGATCGGCGAACGACTGTCAAAGAGCGGCAGGATGAGCGGCTGTTGGACGCTGACAGTGCCGTCCCAGGCGCGAGCATCGCTCCAGCACTCGAAGGCATGTGAGCGGGGCAGGTGCCACGAGCATGCGCGGCTCGTCTCGTTGTCATAAAGACTCAGGTGGGCGGACATACCGACATTCTTGAGTGCCCCGGCGAAATCGAGATCTGCCGGAGCGTCATAGACAGGGTTTCCGCCGACGATCAGCAGGGCTTGAATGCTGCCTGATCGCATCTCGTCTTTGAGCGAGCGAAGCGATGCGACGTGGGCGGGCTGTTCGGGTAGCGCGTGATAACTGACGGCCGTGCCGATGGAACCGAGCGCGGCATTCAGTTCGGCGGCTAGTGCCTGGACTTCGCGCGGCAGGTGCGTGCCGACTGCAACGGCAGCGTTTGCACCAGCGGATTTAAGATCAGAGGCGGCGGCGTTGACGAATGCGGTTTCGGCCTCGTTGAGTTGCACGTCGCTCACGCGTCCGATGCCGAGGGCCCGGGCCAAGCCCAGCACGATCGCACCGACACGGCTGGCGCGTACCGGAAGTCGATGATCTGCGGCGCCTCCCGTGATCGTCATCGCGCTTTCGGCACAATAGAGACGATTCATCGTGCCCGACTCATCTGCCGAGCGCCGACCCGCCGCCCATCCGGCGGCGTGGTAGGTCTTGGCTGGGTGCGTGCCGAGCAGATCGCAATCCAAGCTGACGATGACCTTTGAGCGGGCGAGATGGTAAACCGGACGGGCTGCCTGGCCGAAACTCAATTTGCCGGCCGCGAGTTCTTCGTCGCGCGTCAGGGGTTCGTATTCCGCCCAGACGGCCTGCGGGTATCTGGCAAGCAACTTCTCCTTGAGGTCTGCCCGAGTGAGCGAACTCGACGCTTCGGCAAGAATCGCAAGCCCCTTGCCACCCGGCAGGCCTGCAACTTTTTGCGAGAACTCGGCGAGGAATCCGTCCCATGAACCGGCGGAACTGGACTCGCCGCTACGCTTGATCAGACCTCGGCTGCGGTACTGATCGTACATCTCCCACAAGCTCGCCTGTGCAAACACGTCGGCGGCCCCGATGCCATGCACGTGGAGCGTGTCAGGATTGCCCTCTGCGGTCTTGAAAAGCGCATGAAGCGGATTGCCTTCGACCTTGATCGGGCGATTTTCGAAACTGCTCACCCAAATCGCGTCCGCAACGCCGTTGCGTTCAATGACTGTCGCGAAAATGTCCGGCACACCAGGCGTCTGGCCACGCTGACCCGCGACCGCGGCCACGATGTACTGCTTTGGCCAGCGGCGACAGCCGGCGGTTCCTGCAAGGCCCGCAAGCGCCATCGAGGCGCCCATGTACTTCAGGAACCTTCGCCTAGGCATCGAGGACATGTCTTTCGGGCTGTAACCCGGGAATTCCGCGTCGATCGTCTCGATCGCCTGCGAGGTGCCCGCGGCGTGCTCGAAACTGCGGAAATACGCTTGTTGAGGCTTACGGTCGCTCATGTTGATTTCGGAGCCTTCAATGAAACTTCAATCGTCACCCGACAACTCGCACACGCCGGACCAAAACCGCCGGCTACGCAGAACCACCGAGACAAAGGATCAGCGGTGGCACGTCGAGCAGCTTGTCATGAACTCGCTGCCCTTGATGCCGTACTTTTCCCTCAGGTGTGAACCGAGAGCGTCCTGCGTAATCTTCTGATCGGCAGTCATTTCGTGAATTCGACGGATTTCAGCGGCGATTTCGGGGTTGGTCAGATCCACGTCTTCGGCCTGGAAGCCCATGTTCGTCACCTGATCCGCAGGGCGAAGGAACTTCTCAGGCTCGCGGTGACATTCCAAACACCAAGCCATGTTCATGGGCTCTGCCTGATAGACAACTTCCATGCGGTCAATACGGCCGTGGCAGGTGGTGCAGCCGACGCCCTTGTTGACGTGTGCGGAGTGGTTGAAATAGCTGTAATCGGGAAGATCGTGAATCTTGACCCACTCCACAGGCTTGCCGGTCTGCCAGCTCTCATACAGGGCCGCGAGTTTGTTGTTCGGATTGCCCGAAGCGTCATTCTTCTTCACGTATGAGTGGCAGTTCATGCACGTCTGGGTTGCAGGGACTGCTGCAAAGCCTGCCCTTTCGACTGTCGTATGACAGTAGCGGCAATCCATCCCTAGCTGCCCGGCATGCAATGCGTGGCTATATGGGATCGGTTGCTCTGGGGCATACCCTACGTCGGTTGCTTTCGGAGAAAGACCGAGCGTAACGAGTGCAGGAAGATACAGCGCCGCACCAAATGCCCCGACCACCAGCAGCGGAAGAAGGTAGTTCGCCCACCGCGGAAACATCGGACGAGGCTTGGGAGTGGAAGAGTCTGACATAATTCTTGTCCACACACTGAAGAAAACAGTTAGCAATCAGGCCTTCAAGTAGAAGGCAATGGTTTGACCGATTTCTCGTCCAGGTGTCCTTTCGATTCACATCGACAAGAACCGAGTCAACGAGAGAAAAGTCGTGATTTTGCTGAAGTAGAATCCGCCGGAAAAGCCTCCATACCTTTCGACCAGCGAGCACAAACCGCATGAACAAGCCGCGTGAGAAGTGGCGGTTTCATGCCAGACCTATGCCTCCTATGCGAAACGCCCGCATAGGATTTGTTCCGGGGTTTATAACCCCGCAGCCGAAGACGCATTCTCGCGGTGAGCGGTACAACGTCAAAGGCATTTGGTGTGACACATTGACGCAGCCCCTGATGCCGCGTCACGGATCATGCACGACCGATGGTGTACCGCACCGCGCACATCCACGCAAGCGGACGCGTTAAAGTTCGCCTAATTTCAATTCATGTCGGTCACAATCTTTCATCTCTGCATCCCATTGACTTCGTTGTTCGGATTCCAATCGACTTCGCATCGCTTTCGCACGAGTTGACGCATGTGCTTAAAGATTCTCACCCTTTTCCCAAGGCCAGGCGAGCGTGATTTCGTGGCGGCTGAGTTGTGACTGAAACTCACGAAGGAGTGTGATCCGATTGCGGACATCCTGCGGAACGACCTGATGCGATAGGCAGAAAGCCGCGAGTTCGCCTGCGGATTCGCCGATGTTCCATTCGACCGGGTGCAGGCGGTACGCGCCGTTGGTCACGTGCGTCACACCGAGGCACTTGCCGGCTGCGATCACGTTTGTGACCCTCTTCGCAATCAGCGAGCCGAGCGGTATCCGGAACGGGCAGCTTTGGGCATAGACGCTGTTGCGATGCGCGCAGCTCGGATGCAGATCGAGTCGGTAATGTCCGATCCCCACGCTGTCCGCAAAACACTCGGCCATGCCGAGCGGGCTTGCGTTCATGCCGGGCCTGCCGTCGGCACGGCGCTGTTCGAGGCCCACGTGGACTTCGGTCACCATGAACATCGCATCGAGTCGGCGCGCCTCGCGAATGTAAGGAGCCTTGGCAAATCCGTCGGTCGTACCCAGCTCATCGCCTCGCAGCTTCAAGCCCGGGTATCCGAGACCGTCCGTGCCATCAAACCGCGGCGCTTCGGTTTGCATCCAATACAGAAATGACAGGCTCTGTTCACGAGATTCCTGGACTGCACGATCGCGCTGCTGCCTGCTGATGACGCCCGGCGGACCAATCAGCGGACTGAGCCAGTAATCCATCTGAACCATGTTGATCAGCGCCACGTCCGGCGGGGCGTCGGAGGCATCTTTCCGATAGATCGATCGGTCCACGATCCGGCGATATCGCCACATCTCAAGCTCGTTCCCTTCCGGCTCCTGCGGCCAGGGACGAAATGCAAACGTACGCGCTTCATGATTCTCTCCGCCCACCACCGTCCAACTCAGAAGCTTGCCCGGCCAAGGCGCAGAAAGCGGCGGAACATAGTCACGCCAAAAACCGTAATTCGCGGGGCGATCGATCGTGTGATTCTCGCCCGGGCGATGTTCGATGGCGAAGCAATAGCTGATCGCCTGGATGTCACGCACGTCGCCTTCGCCGGGGTGGCCGTGCATTTCTCCGTACCGCGCCGATGACTCCGATCCGACGTGATAATCAACCGATGCCAGCTCCAACAGATCGCCCATTTCGGTCGCGTCGAGGAAGTACTTCGCTCGGACGGTCGTCTCTGCGCCGGTCTTGGAACATTGGAAGGTCACCGCACCGACGGCATCGCCCGTCCGGTCGGCGGCGGTCGGTTCGGTTTCGAGCAGCAGTGTCAGCGTACCCTTCAGCAGGTGCGGCGCGAGCAACTGTGACAGAATGTGGTGCGCAATCGTCGGCTCGTGGCACAGGTGACTGACCCAGCCGTTACCGGGATTCAGACGCGGATTGGCGTGTGCTTCGGGTGTGAGCGGTCGATGACTGCGATAATACTGCCGAACGTCGTCGCGATAGTGCAGGTAGGAGCCGGTGGCGGCGGGAACGCCCATCTCGTATTCAATCCAACGATTTTCGTCCGGAGGAACGGCTTGGCTGGTCAACTGCCCGCCGATCCAGTCGGTCGGTTCGCTCATCACGCAGCGAACCCCCGCGCGACACAATGCAATCGCCGCCGCGACGCCTCCGGTGCCCCCGCCGACGATACAGACATCCGTTTCAAGTTCACGATGTGACATCCGTCCTCCACAAGAAGTGTTGTTATAGCATTTCAAATTGTCGCATGAATCCGGGCCGAGGCAACTGATCTGGGAGCAAGTCCTTGGAGAAATTGCGATCGGCGGCGCGAAGATGATGCCCACGGCTGCGGGTCGTGGACTCGCGTGGCGATTTGCTCTATCAATAAAGATCTATGAGCACACAGACGAGCTTGCAGACTTTCGGCGTGGTCGGACTCGAAGTCATGGGACGCAACATCGCGCTCAACATCGAGGAAAAGGGATTTCCGATTGCCGTCTACAACCGAACCACCTCAAAGGCGGACGAGTTTCTTAAAGACAATCCCG
Source organism: Planctomycetaceae bacterium (assembly GCA_027487775.1). GTDB lineage: Bacteria > Planctomycetota > Phycisphaerae > Tepidisphaerales > Tepidisphaeraceae > JAIYCY01. The sequence continues at coordinate 30,985 of JAIYCY010000032.1, read as the reverse complement.
GAAAAAATATCAAAGTCGGCCGCACACCAGCGGAGTTCGTCGCGCTGCTCCAGCGGCCACGCAAGATCTTGCTCATGGTCAAGGCAGGCACCGCGACCGATGCGACAATCGAATCACTCAAGCCTCATCTAGAGCCGGGCGACATCCTCATCGATGGCGGAAACGCCCTCTTCAGCGACACAGAGCGTCGTGAAAATGAACTGCGACCCACCGGCATCAAGTTCTTCGGCATGGGTGTCTCCGGCGGTGAAGAGGGGGCGCGACACGGGCCTTCCATCATGCCGGGCGGTGACCGTGAATCGTATGAATACCTCAAGCCGATCCTCGAAAAAATCGCCGCCAAGGCACCCAGTGACGGCGTGCCTTGCGTCACCTACTGCGGCGAACGCTCCGCCGGGCACTTTGTCAAAATGGTCCACAACGGCATCGAGTACGGCGACATGCAACTCATCGCCGAAGCCTACGACCTTTTGAAGAATGTCGCGGGCCTGAACAACGCGGCGCTCAAGGCCGTCTTCGGCGAATGGAATCGCGGGGAACTGCAGAGCTTCCTCATCGACATCACGGAAAAAGTCATCGACTTTCCAGATCCTCAAGGCAAGGGCGCACTCGTCGAGCAGATTCGCGATGTCGTTGGCATGAAGGGAACGGGTACGTGGACGATCCAAAGCGCGCTCAACCTGCTCACGCCCGTACCGACCATGGCAGCGGCCGTGGACATGCGGCAGATCAGCATGCTCAAAGACCAGCGCGTCGCCGCCTCAACACAACTCGGCGGGCCTAGTCCCAAGGCGATCTCGTCGACAGTCGGCGGTGATCAAGCCTCTCTCATCAACGACATCAAAGATGCGCTCTATTGCTCAAAGATATGCTCCTACGCCCAAGGCATGGCGCTGCTCGCTGCGGCAAATCTCCCAAAAGAAAAGGGCGGATTCGATTACAAAATCCGCCTCGACGACATTCCAATGATCTGGCGGGCCGGATGCATCATCCGCGCCGTGTTCCTTGAAGACATCACACAGGCGTTTAAGAAAAATCCCAACCTCGTCAATCTGCTGATGGACGAGAACTTCAAGAAAAAGATCAACGCCAAGCAGGACGCCTGGCGACGCGTGGTGAAACTCGGCATCGATCATGGCATCGGTCTGACTGCGTTCAGCAGCAGCCTCGCCTACTACGACAGCTACCGCCGCGCACGACTGCCGGGCAACCTCATTCAGGCTCAGCGAGACTTCTTCGGCGCTCACACCTACGAACGCTCCGAAAAGCCGGGCGAATTCATCCACACGCAGTGGAACGGTTGATCAGCCGATCTACATCTATCGACCAATTCATCGATGCTTCAGTCCGATCGATGCGTCAACCCGTTGGATCGCGCGAATCACAACAGGGCAACGACGACTCATCGACTGACGAGCCATCGCAGACTGATCGGACAGCGTCCGCATCAAACGATTAGACGCGATGCCGAAGTCCTGTCGCTTCTATCGGAGGCGTTGCGATTCGAATCATGGAAGAGGTTCGGACTATGGTTTGAGATGAAGATGTTCGTGGCCGTGCGAGTCTGGATGACTGGTGATTGCGCGAAAATCTGAGCGCGCGAACCATCAGTACGAATGCTCGATGACGTCGATCGTGCCGCGCTGAGGAGAGGGTTTGTTGCAGTTGGTGCGTTCTCGGCGGGGCGCGCGGAGAGAAACTCGATTCGATAGGACAATGTGTCGGCGGAGTTGACCACGAGGGTTCGCAGGTTGTGTCCGCCGAACGATGCGATGTTCGGGTTGACGACCGAAGCGGATCTTCCGGGGCCCCAGGAGATGACCATGTTTGTGCCGTTCCGCGTGAGTGTGGCGGAGCCGGTCGTGTTGTTGATGTTGATCACTTCACTTCCGCGTAGCAGGAGCGGGAACTCTTCAGAGAAGTTTCCAGGATGCGTGACATTGACGGTGACGCCGGTGGAGTCGAACGAAACAGTCTTTGATCGACCGCTGCCCATGGAGTAGGTGACTACGAGCGTGCCATTGGCGAGGCGTCGGCTGCCGGTTTGTGTGGTGAGGCCTGACCCGTTGAGATTAAATGAGCCCGAAATCGTCGATGCTTCATGAACGCGAGCCGCGCCAGCTGCGCGTGTGCCCCATGCGGCGTTGTCGCTGCCGGATTGGGTTTGCATGACAGCGCCCATGGCGGGGTTCCAGAGGTTGCCGAGTCCGTAGCGTTGTTGTGATGTGAGGACGTTGCCGGTGTTGAGCGTGGCGTAGTAGCTGGGATTGCGCACGTAGGTGAATTGCAACGGACGACGCGAGTCCACGTTTTGCTGGATGAACTGCGACTCGGCGATGTAAGGCAGGGCGTTGACCGCATCGGTCCGCTGCTGTGCCGTGGGCCGCCAGCCAACGCGATCGATATCGTTGAACGGGCCCGGCGTGTAGGAACTGCTGGAATTGGTATTGAGTGAGCCCCACGTGTTCCAACTTCCTGTCAGGCTGGCACGCTGGCTGCTGAGACGTGATGATTCTTCGACCGTGGTCCGATTCAGGATTCGCGCATCGGGGACGAACTCAGACAAAGGCGTGGTGTACGTCGGTTGGACGTAACGCTGAACGAGTCGGGAGGCCGCACCCATATTCGTGACATATCCCGCACCATCGGCGGCGAGCAGGAGATTGTACGAGGCGAAGTCGAACCACGCGGTCGCTTCATCGACCAGCGTGCTCTGGAGTGAACTGCCTCGAATGAGATCCCAACCGACCATCAGATTCGTGCCGTGTGTGCCAAGCGTGTAAGCCCAATCGACTCCGCCGGCTTCGTAATGAAATCCTGCGGGGCTTTGGTGACGCGTCTCGGCTTGCGGCAGACGGGCGGCGAGGTTTGTGTTGATCTCGGCTGCATGTTGCGGGTAAAGCGACGCGAAGCGAAGCGCAACGCCCCAAATAGCGCTGTACTGATTCGAGAAGTCGTTGCCCAGGTTCAACATCGTGTCGTCGACGGTCATCGCCCGGATGCCCTTGAGCGTGGCGGCCTCGAGACGCGTTCGGAGGCTTGGTTCGATGTCAGGCCCGCCGGCGTCGCGGGATTGATTGAGCAGCTCCAACGTACGGACCATCGCCTTCAATCCAAACGCCGTCGGCGCGAGACTGAAATTGGTCCACCCGTATTCCGCGTGCCATCCGCGATCGTCCTGGCTCTCGATCCAGAAATCGAGAAGTGCTTCGAGTCGATCGCGCACATCTCGATTGCCCCGATACGGATTCCATGCGCGATTGAGCGTGTAGAACGAGGCGAGCGCCACATGATTCTCCAGTACACGCGCGTTGTAAGGCTCGTTATCCTGAGGATCTCGCCAAACGCTCGCATTGATGAAACCGCGATACGGTCCGGTCTCCTGAATCGAGTTGGCCAGCGTATGAAAATGATACAGGGGCAGAACCAGATCGAGTTCAGAGTTGACGAACTGCGAGGGCGAAATCGAATTGAAACTGGCGGCGGGCACGCTGCCCCACGCGCGGGCGAACTCGATCGATTGCCCGTATTGACGCGCGAGTGTAAGCAGATCGGTAAAGTCGACCCGACCGTCGTAATTGAAATCGCCTTGCGACCACGTCGCCCCGGCATTGATGCCGTAGTTCCTCGACACTGCCAGCAGGTCGGCAAAACCGACCGATCCATCAAGATCCGAATCGCCGGCGAGCGTGTACCGAACGATCAGCGATGTGGCATCCAACGTGCGACCCGCCACTGTCGCGGGAAAACTGGTGAATAGGCCGGAAGCTTCGGCGTACCCGATCGACATGTTCGATTCCTGCGCGGCGCGCGACGTGACGATGCCCGTACCGTTCCATGCACCACCATTCGATCCGGCAAAGAGCTGCGCACGGATCTGCTGAATCGGGCTGCTTGAATCGTAATCCACCACCAGCAGATGATTCGACAGATCGAACTGGCCCGATGTTCCTGTGAAACTGACGGACGGGAGCGTGGATGAAGCATGCACGTCGCCGGGGCGGATACCTGGGATGAAGCCGAGGGAGCCGCCCTGAATGACCGCGGCGGCGTTTCCGGGAATGCGTCGGAGTAGCAGCGTGCCGTCGAACACGCTCGCGTGGCCGAGCGATGGATTGTCCCGAACGCTCCACATGCCAGAGTCGCGCTTGACGAAGTGAATACCCCATGTTGATGAGGCAGTGGTCGCTCCACCTTCAACGCGACCCTCGCCCGCCCCGCGAAGGTGCAACGGACGATGGTATGTCGATCCGTCGAGCCGATCGACGCGGCCTGCAATGCGAAGCGTGCCGGTGTCGACGCTCAATGTGTGCCCGGTACCGCCGCCCTGAAGACTGATGTTGCTGACGATCGTGTTCAAGCCGCTCACGCTCAGCAGATGAGCCGCGATCTCGGAGTTGGCGTCGGCGCTCTTGGCGGTGAGTTCGAGCGGCTCGGTGAGAATACGTCCGCCGATGAGTTCGAGAAGTCCAGTATTGGTTCCGCCTGCGACGATCGTGCGCGCGCCGGTGCTGCCAAGTGCGTTGTCGTGAGTGATGCGAAGCTGACCGTTCTGAATGTTGGTGACGCCGCCGAACGAGTTGTTTCCGCCGAGGGTGATTCGGCCTGTACCCTGCTTGGTCAGTGCGAGCGTCGCATTTCCGTTGGCAAGGACGCCGTTAAATGTGCTTGAACCGTTGTTCACGCCGAGAGTCATCGTCGCGTTGCCGTCATCGGTTTGGACGCGACCGGTGCCGGTGAGATTGTTCACCTGCGTGTTGATCGCGCGGAGGTTGAACGTCGCGTTGCTTGCAGTATCAAGATCGGTGAACTGGGGGAACGTCGTGCCAGTGGCGGGTCTGACTGAACCGCCCGTGACATTGATACGCAACACGCCGGCCGTCACTGACGCGTTGCCGCTCGCGCTGACGGTGTCGTTGCCCACGCCGAGATTGAGTGTGAGTCGTTCCACTGCCTGGTAGACAGCAAGTCGCGCGTTGAGTGCAACCTGCGACGACGAGAGCGCGACACTTTCAGCAACGCTTCCGCCGCTGAGGATGAGTTCATCATCGCCAGCGCCGCCGTTGAAAGTAAGACCTGTGGGGTTGAGCGGGTCGCCGTTGACGTGGTCGATGGTGAGCCGATCGTTCCCGAGCAGTCCGTTGATGGTGACTGATTGAGAGACGTTGACGTCCCATGATGCGCTTGCAACGGAGTTTCCGTTGACAAAGATTTGCCCAGTGCTCCCGGAGCGTCTCAGCAGAAAGATGTCATCACGCGCGATCCCGCCTGCGTCGCCGTTCACGGTGATCGACAGGAGCCTTCGCGCTTCAAGTCCTTCGAGGCGGGGCCTTGCTCGGGATGGGTTGGACTTTCGCATGGTGGATGTTGTTTCGATGGGGGCGAATCAAAAATCTTTGTGGAACCGTGTTGTCAGACGGAGCACCTCAATCAAGCCGGTCGGCCGACTGCTTCACTCATGCGCGGGCACACCAGATGATGCAGATTCTCGATCTGATTGTGAACGAGAAACAAGGCCGCGCGACGCCGTTTTTGAGGGATTGAGACGTCGTTTGTTCCGGTCTGTGACGATGACGCCGGATGAGTGACGAGGCTCTGCCCGTCGGCACAGAAAGCGACCGGCGTTGCGCGGAGGCAACGCCGGTCGCAGCGGAGGAGGATCGTCGAGCGATCAGGGCTGATCGACGTAGAACTTCGGCCACATATAACGTGCGAGGCCGATGTCGGACCAACGGAACGGCATGTCGACACGATTCACGGTTTCGACGTGTCCGTCCTGGAACGCCACATTCACGCGGCCGGTGCGCCACGGATCGGTGAACTTGTATTCCTTCCCACCATGACGACCGGATGCCATACGGAATGGGTGATTCAGCAGGTTGTAAGCGCTGCCATCAACCGCCAAAATAATCGCGGCCGAGCGTCGAACGTCGTTGAGCTTGTAGGGTGCTCGCCGATTTTCTCCCACGGCGTTATTGGGCATGCGGCTGGCCGGCTCGTTGAGACGGTTGTCTGTGCCGTTGATCGCGTACGACGTATCCACGTAACGCGTATCTGCGACGAACGGACCGGATCGGAAATTGAATCGCTGAACGCCATCACGACCGGCAACGTCCGGGTAGTTGACTACCGGCCAAACAACCTGACCGACGTCCTGCACGCTCGGGCACATGAACGTGGTGCTGAAGTTGAACGGCGGAACAGCCTGCGGGGGTGGCGTCGTCGGCAGACGCGGCGGTTCGGGAAGATATCGGCCCCGGATCAGCAAATGCGGCCAATAGAGCGGGCCGTTGGCTTCGGAGTGAAGCGGGTTCTCCACCGCATACACCGGCAGCAACGTCCCCTTGTGATCGTTGGCGTACATCAGTGCCGCCTGCGCGATTTGACGCAGATTCGACGAACACTTCGTCAGCGCTGCCGACTCACGCACTCGGCTGAGCGCCGGGAGCAAAATGGAAATCAACAACGCGATGATGCCGATCACCACCAGCAACTCGACAAGCGTAAATGCACGACGCTTGGGAAGCTGAGGCCGCTCGCTTCGCGAACCACGACCCTCGATCTTGCAATTCGAGTCTTTGCCAGCGCGTTCGGAAGTACGACTTCTCATGACGATCCTCCATGGATATGCCCGTCGTCGGGCCAATTGCCGGCGGGATGCATGATGTGGCCAGAGGATGGAAACCGCTCCTATCCTGAACCGGATCGGATCCTCACCCAGCCATCATGACCGATGCAAAGATCGCGGCATCGAATGCCTCTCTCTCTGCGCCGCGTTTAGAGCGTCAGCCGATCAACCCTCCGCCGGGCTGATCCGTGAAATCTTCCACTCCAAACCATTCCGCCTCGACCGAAATCATGGCACGGCATCCGCAGAATGAAACGTTGAAACGAATGATCTATACGCCGTTTCTTTCAGTTTCACGGGGACTGCTTCACACGGACGCGTCACAGCTGTTCGAAATGACACACGAACATCCGACTTATATGTCGGTTTATTACGGATTTATCGATTGGTTGACCCTTCGTTCGTGGATTTTTCGCGATTTCTGATCTTCGGCGTGTGGACAACACCGCCAACGAATTGAAACCAGGGTTTATAAATCGGCGGATGGATTCACAGTTTATGCGTAGATGCCTACGCCTTGTCGGGCATGATATCCGACGAGGTGAGATTCTTCTCCGGACTTGGCGGTCCCGGAGTCTTGCCACGGTTGGCAACCTGCAGAATTGAAGTCAGGTTCTGGCCGGAATCGTTGCGCATCAGTTTTTTGTTGGAGGGTAAGAATCATGTTTCGATCGATCTCTTGTCGTATGCGTGGTGTTTCGGAGAAGAAGCCGACCCGTAGCCTCCACGTCGTGATTGCCCCGGCGGTCATCGCGACTGCGACGATGGCCATGATCGCGGGCGTTACATCAGCTCAAAGCGTCTATGTCGGACCCCAGACCGCAGGCACCAACCAATGGAGCCTCTCTGGGAACTGGTCCGCGGGCGTCCCCAACGCCGTCGATGCCATCGCGTCGATCCAATATTCCACCAACACCGAAATCGAAATCGATGGCGTCTTCACAATCGGCGAACTCGAATCCTTCAATCCGCAGTCCACCACCTTACCAACCAAGCCGATCAGCATGGATCCGGCAAAAGGTCTGACGCTCGCCACCAGCACCGGTCAGCCCAAAATCAGTACCTATGGCGCGTCTGCCAACGTCTTCCTCTATCACTCGATCTTCGGCAATCAGGGCTTCATCAAGCGCGGCGACGGTAAGGCAACGTTCCGATTCAACGGCACGCCCCAAGTCTATACCGGAGACGTTCGCATCGAAGGCGGAACCTTCGGCATCAACCAGGATTCCAGCTTCGGCGCAGCAACCAACAATCTGTTCCTCGGCGCCATCGACGGCATTTCTTCGACGGCGACGATCGTTGCAGAACCGGGTTCGAATGCCGGAACCATCACCATTCCGACCACGCGAACCATCAACCTCAATGGTGCGGGCGCTCAACTCGCCACCGGCGGAACCAATGCCGCCGCTGTCACGCTCGCTGTCCAGGCCAATATCACCGACAACGGCGGAAACTTCGGTTGGACGAAGTCAGGCGCCGGTCCGGTCGTGATCAGTGGCAACAACACCTACGGCGGAACCACAACCGTTAGCGCTGGATCTCTCATCGTCACCCGCGCCGCTTCTCTTCCGGGATACAACGTCGCAGGTCGCGTCGTCGGCACGGGATCGGGCTCGGTCGTCGCACGCATGGGCGGCACTGGCGAATGGACGACCGCAGAGTTCAACGCACTGGCTGCCAACGCATCACTCGGAAACGACGCAGGCATCGGAGTGGATACGACCAATGCCACAGCGCCGGTCGAAATCGCGGGCCTTACGGCCGGTCAAAACTTCAATCTCTCGAAACTTGGCTCAGGTACGCTTCGCTTGACGGGCGTGAACAACTGGACCGGCACCGCCAAACTCCGTCTATCCGGCGGTACGCTCGAAGTCGGCCCGGGCGCTGCGATCCCCAACGGCCTTAACCTCATCTATCTCAACAACGCAGGCGTCCCCGCAACACTCGATCTCGGCGGAACGTCGCGAACGATCAGCAACTTCACTGAAGCCGTCGCAGCGCCCACGATCGTCACCAACGGCAGCCTTTCACTTTCCGCCGATGTCCAACTCGACATCACCGGCAACAACGGTTTGGTCGTCGATCTCTCCGGTTTGACCCAGTTCACGCAGGATCGATCCAATCGCGGGATGCGCATCTTGCCCACCAGCATCAATAACGCGACCAACACCACCGGAACCATCATCGAGATGAGGCTGGCCCAGAACAATCTGTTCAAGGTCAACAACATTCAAGTCGGTGGGGCGTCGGGCACCAGTCAGGGCTTCAACCACGAAGGTCGGCTCGTCCTCGGCACCGGCGAAAACGTCTTCAACATCACCCGTGTTGAAACCGCAGGCGATACTTCCGTGTTCCAACTCGGCGGATTTAACGGCACGGGCCGCGTCAGCTTTCCGACCGGATCGACCACAGGCTCTATCAAGCTCCGTGCACTCGATGGCGTAGCTCCACTGACGTTCCTCCGGATCGGCGAAACGAGCTCAGGGGTGCGCAGCGGGGCAGGCAATATGGACCTGTCGCTCGGCACTGTTGATGCGTTGGTCGTCGACACCGTGATCAGCCGACATATCGCCGCCAGCGCCAATAGTGAACAATCGACACTTTCGATCGGCGCAGGGCTGTTCAACACCCAACGCCTGATCATGGGTCAAAAGATCAACGGTGGCGCAAATCCTCCTTCCCCGACCTTTGATGAGCCCACCCTCAATTCCACGCTCAATCTCAGCGGCGGAATCATGCGAGCAGGGACGGTTCTGCTCGGCGATGCCTTGCAAGGCACCAACGCCGGCAGGCCGAATCCCGGACCGACTCGCTACAACATCAACTTCAATCTCAACGGCGGTGAACTGCAGGCCGGCGCGGTCGGCAACCTCACTGGCACTTATGCCTCCGCCTACAACGAAACCGACACGCAGCGCAATTTCAACTTCGGCGGCGGATCACTGACACATCTCGCGGGTCAGGATCTTCTCGTCAACGGCGGAGCAGATCTCGATGCCAACCCTCTGACCACCGGTAACCTCGTGACCCTCCGCGCCACACCCGGCGGTGGTGGCATCAAGGCTGACGCGGGTCGTACCGTGACCCTCGGACAGAACACGCGGGTCATCAGCATTCCACCTCCGCCGACCGTGGGACAAGAACCCGCCCCGATCTACACATTGCACAAAACCGGCGCGGGCGATCTGGTGATCAATGGCTCGATCGACGCAGGCGTCCGCATCGCCGTCGATGAAGGTCGGCTGATCGTCAACAACGGCGCGATCCCGGCACTTCTTGACGTCAACGCCACCGTACTCATCGAAGGCGCTGCAGTCGTCGATGTTCTCCCGCGCATCGTCGCCGGCTACAACGCCGGGACGTGGGACGGCATCGGATACACCTCTTCCGATGCCGCCGCCAGCACCTCGCCCAAGCTCGGGCTCGGATACGACCTATCCGGTACCGCAGTGCGGATCAAACTCGCACTCGTCGGCGATGCGGATCTGAACAACGCGGTCGGCTTTACCGATCTGGTGGAAGTGGCCCGCAACTACAACCAGCCCGGCACGACATGGGGCGGAGGTGACTTTGACTACAACGGGCAGACCGACTTCCTCGATCTGCTCGCGCTGGCTCGTAACTACGGTCAGGCGCTGCCCAGCGAATTCGCGGCCATGAATGCCGAGTTTGCCGCCGACTGGGCTCTGGCCATGTCCATGGTTCCCGAACCCGCGACACTGGGTATCATCACAGGCCTCGGCTTGATCGGTCTGCGTCGCCGTCGGTGAACGAATCGATCGATCGGGCTGAAGTTCTGGTAGATTCGTGTGCCCGTACGTCGGCCGCGGGAGGAAACTTCCGCGGCCGATTTCGTCATCCCGATCCACGTGCCCTCGCGGTGCTTGCATCGAAATGGAAAACTGAAATTCAAGCGAAGTTTGGCACCCAATCGACGCGATGAGTATGGAGGCATGATGCAAGTGCAGTCTGCGTTGGACATCTCATCAAAGCCACGCCGGCGCGTGCTGCTGGCTCTCGCCTGGTACTCGGTGGCGATTCATCGCGGGATTACGCGGTTTGCCCATGACGCCGGATGGATCGTTGACGGAGGCTATGTCCGAGGTGGTGTCATCGCAGACAAATGGCGCGGGCAGGGCGTCATTGCGGTCCTCGGTGTCGACAAGTCGATGGACGCGACCGTCAAACGCATGGGCGTTCCCGTCGTGAACGTAGGATACAACGCGCCGCCCGGTGTGCCTTCGGTCGCATCCGACTCTGCCGCCGTCGGTCGAATGGCCGCAGAACACTTCATCTCACGCGGGTTCCGCCACTTCGCATTCTTCGAAACTCGACAACTGCCCGGCGAGGTCATTCGACGTGATGGCTTCGAGCAAACGCTCAAGCAAGCCGGCTACGAAGTGCATCGCATCGGCCTGCCCACAGCACGTCTCTCGGGCATGAAGACGAGCGGTCTCACACCCGAACAAATCGTCGGCAGACAACTGATGGCGCTGCCCAAGCCCGTCGCAGTGACCGCAGAATACGACGACCTGGCCATCGAAGTGATCGACGCCGCCCTCGCCGCCGGTCTGCGTGTGCCCGAGCAGGTCGCGGTGCTCGGCGTGGATAATGATGATCTGCTCTGCCCCCTTGCCTCAGTACCACTCTCGAGCATCGACAACGACGAAGATCGCATCGGCTACGAAGCCGGACGGCTGCTCGAACGAATTCTCGACGGCGAAACACCTCCCGATCGGCCTGTGCTCATCCCTCCACGAAGCGTGATCGTGCGCCAAAGCACCAACATCCTCGCCATCCCCCACGAACACGTCGCCGGCGCGCTCAAAATGATCTGGGAGCATTACACCGAACCCATCGACGCCACTCGCGTTGCCGCCGAGATCCCGCTTTCCTACACGCAGCTCCATGAATCATTCGTACGCTATGTGGGTCACAGCATGGCCGAGGAACTCGAACGCCGACGCGTCGAACACGCCCAGCGACTTTTAGCATCGTCCGATCTCAAAATGACCGAAGTCGCAAGACGAAGCGGCTTCGGAAGCGCCGATCGCATGGGACGTGTCTTCATGCGAAAACTCAACACCACACCAAGCGATTTCCGAAACAGCATCCTTACAGGCAAAGATGTCCAGCCTTCCGGCAACAATCCGACGCAGGAACAAAACAAGTCCGGCGCCGATCGACCCGGCGCAAGGCCCGCTGCCTTTCACCAAATCCGCAGCGAAAAGCCCCGCCGATCCGGCTCACTCACGCCCACTGACGGCTGACTGACCCACCGCTGCACACCACGTCGCCCGATCGTTGACCGCCCGCACGTCCGTCGTGTTCATCGCCCGCCACGTGAGTCACACGACGTCGATGTTTCAATCCACCGCTCCGACGATATCCACCGTTTCCCTTCTACCCATCCCGATCATGATCCAGCCCAATATCCTGTTCATTCTCACCGATCAACATTGGACCGGGTCGATCGGCTGCTATGGCAGCACGCAATGCCAGACGCCGAACATCGACCGACTCGCCCGCGAAGGCAAACGCTTCGACAACGCCTATTGCATCACGCCCATCTGCACGCCCGCACGCGCTTCGCTGCAAACGGGACTCTTCCCCTCACATCACGGCATGCAGACCAACATCTACACACGCGGCTGCATGATTCACGAACTACCAGATCATCCAACGCTGCTCTCGCGAAGATTGCAGCAACTCGGCTACCAGATCGGCTATACCGGCAAGTGGCACCTCGGCTTCGGCGAGAATCGTGAGAGTCAAGGCGAGTACCAACATCACATCCGCGCTACGCCTTCGCTTGATCGTGTTCGACTCGAGGGTTGTCTACCCAGCACCATCGGATACGAGGGCGAGGACTATCCCGGGCACGGCGGATGCGGGTCGCATACGCGTCAGTTTCGCGAGTATCTCAAGCGAATCGGAATCCCCCAAACACGCCGCGTCGTCCATGACCGATACCCCGAGATCTACGAAGTGACCAGCGGCCCGGAAACGGTCGTCAGCCACATGCTCACCGATCAGGCAATCGCTCAAACCGATCGATTCATCGACCGCGGCCGTCCGTGGTTTTACATGCTCAACTACTGGGGCCCACACGCGCCCTATCACGCATCCACGCCTTTCCTTGACCTCTATCGCCATCTGAAGATCGAACCCTGGCCGAGTTTTAATGAAAATGTCTCCAGCAAGCCGGCCATCCATCACGCGCATCGCACCGAAACGACTGCGCGATGGGCATGGCCTGAGTTTGAGGAGATGGTGCGCATGTACTACGCCGCCGTCAGCGAGATCGACGCCAACATCGGTCGACTGCTCTCCCATCTCGAATCGCGAGGCGTGCTGAATGACACGCTCGTGATCTTCAGTGCAGATCACGGCGACGCACTCGGAGTCCATCGAGGCCTGACCGACAAAAGCCTCTTCATGTACGAAGAGACCAATCGCATCCCGCTCATCATTCGCGGCCCGCAGAACAAGAATGCCGGTGGGGCGGGATCGATCCCGAAGCCCGGTACGGCCGAAGAACGATTCGTCGGAACGTGCGATCTCTACAGCACGATTCTGGAAACCGCAGGTCTGCCGCGCTCGGAATCCGAACTCGACGGGCGATCCCTCGTACCTCTGCTTCACAATGAACCGGCGGATTGGCGCGAGCGGATCGTCACTGAGTCTGCGGGTCTGGACTTTCTGCAGGCCAGCCAGCGGGCGGTGCGATGGGGGCATTGGAAGTATGTCTTCAATGTCGGCGAGACGGACGAGCTTTACGATCTGAGCCAAGATCCTTACGAGCTGAGGAATCTCGCCCATGAATCGGCCCACGCGGGGCGACTTCACGAGGGTCGGATGGTGCTGGCGGGCTGGATGTCGGAGCACAACGACGGTCTGCTGGAGCGTTTCAGTCGGATGCGTGGATTGGTCCCCCGGATCGACCGCATTTGAGGTCTTGGCGTGGTTTCCGGGGCATCAAGGGTGGCAAACTGTAGAAAACAGCGTGAAAGATCGAAGCTTCGCCGTGGAAGCTTCTGGAGGTTGTGTCACAATCTTATTGGCTTTGAGGAGCCTCATTTCCGGCAAGGGGGCGTAGGTCGGAAGTGATTTGCGTGGGATTGTTGCGGAAAATCGGTTTTGGAGGAGAACACATGCAGAAGACTTCGAATCGTACGCGGTTGTCATCGGCGGTCGCTTTGGCCGCGATTTCGGTCATACCCGCATCCGTCGGAGCGCAGACGTGGAGCGGGGCCACGGGTGATCAGTGGGGCGACAACACAAAATGGAGCCCCGCGACTGTACCCAATGCCATCGGTGCCGCGGTCGCAATCAACTCGGCTCATACCGTCAACATCACCAACCCCGGCGCGGGCTACCCCTTCATCTTCGGCTCACTCTCCACGAGCATCACGTCGAGCAGCGTAGTACTGGGGAACAACTCCGTCACCACGGACATCCTCCGCGCTCAGGTCGCAAGCGGGCAGCCGACGTTCTCGATCCCCAACAGTAACGGATCGATTTTTTACTATGCCAACCTCGAAGGCACCCAAGGCTTTGATAAGACCGGCGCAGGAAAGCTCACCTTCCGCTTCAACGGCGCAGATCAAACCTACAGCGGCGATGTTCGGATCACCGCCGGCGTTCTAGGGATCAACCAGAACGGAAGCCTCGGAAACGACAACAACGACATATTCATCGGTAACGGAGCGCGATTGCTCGCTGAACCAGGGAGCAACAGCGGAACCATCACGCTCCCTTCGACGCGATCGATCACACTGCTCGGCGCACAGTCGCAACTCGGATCGAACAACGCGGCCGTCAACATGGTCATCAACGGCGACATGGGTGAAAGCGTCGCCGGCAACGGGCTCGTCAAGACCGATGCCGGACGCGTCACGCTCGCGGGCAACATCGCCTACACCGGCGAAACACGCATCGCGGGCGGAACGCTTGCGCTCACCGGCCCGGCGCTGCTGCCCTCGGGTAACAACCTGCGGTTTAATCAGCCCGCTGCTGCCACCCTCGACGTCGGCTCGACGAGCCAGACCGTCCGCACGATCGTCATGGATAACACGACCGCCAATCGCACCGTGACTGGCGCGGGTGGATCGCTCACCGTCAACGGTGATGCCAACCTCCAACTCAGTGCGAACAACGCCGTGGTGTATGACTTCAGCGGACTCAGCGATTTCGTCTTCAATCGATCGAACAGGCAGATGAATTTCCAAGCCGTGAACGCCGCATCGGTCACGACGCAGGCCGAAATGCGACTGGCCAATAACTCCAACACGATCACGGCCACCCAACTCCTGGTCGGTGGCGGCAACTCGGACGGCAACAACGGCAACACCGCAACGCTGCGGCTCGGGAGGACCAACGTTGTCAACGCGGGCGCACTGTTGATCGGTGGATTCAACGCAGGCGGAGTGGTGAACTTCCAGGCGAGCCTGACCAACCCCAATCTCAAGCTCCGTGCCGCCGACGGTTCAAGCGATATGCCCACGGTGACGGTCGGCGAGACCAGCTCCGGCACGCGTCGCGGTGAAGGTGTGCTTAATCTTACCGGCGGGTCGCTTGACGCTAGGGTGACTAACTTCACGGTCGGTCGCCATATCGCCAACGCGAACGTCAACGACACCAGCACCGTCACCATGCCCGCAGGTTCACTCGATGTGGCTGTCCTTAGACTCGCGGAAAAGACGAATGGCGGAACGCCGGTGATGACCGCGACGTTCAATCAGTCGGGCGGAACCGTCGTCGCTGGCCAGATCGTCATGGGATCAGATGCGGGATTGGGTGCCCCGGAACTTCGACCGACTTACAACCTCACCGGCGGAACGCTTAAGGCGGCATCCATCGGTGCCGGATCGGGCAGCACGTTCGCGCCAGCCTCGGTCCGGACACTCAACATCAACGGCGGCACACTTCAAAACAGAGATGCATCCACCAACCTGCTGCTTGACGGCCTGAATGCGACTTCGTCAGGCGCGCTGAGCATCGTCATCGGCGCTTCCGGCGGGACGATCTTTGTCGACCCCGTCCGGTCGGCCACGGTCACGTCCTTTGCACCGATCACCGGCGCTGGCAACACGCTCACCAAAGACGGCTCGGGCAAACTCTCACTCAACAACACCACCAGCGTCGGATCGCTCTTGGTCAATGCCGGCACGCTCGGCGGAAATGGAACGATCAACGCCACCTCAGGCGTCACCGTCGCATTCGGCGCCGACATCGCTCCGGGCAACTCCATCGGCATGCTCACCATGAATGGCAACCTCGCCCTCAACGGCGCACTGTCGAACGACCTCGACGCCGTCACGAGCGACCTCTTGGCTGTGAATGGGAACCTCAGTATCGGCTTCGGAGGCACCGCGCTGTTGATCTCCGGCACGCCGAGTCCGTTGGTCACCTACACGCTGGTCAGCTACACCGGAACGCTGACCGGCGCGTTCAGCACCTCGTCCGGCCTGCCCCCGACGCATGCAATCGACTACGGCGACGGGTCGAACGACGCGATCCGGCTCGTGCCCATCCCCGAGCCGGCCACGCTCGGTGCGATCGCAGGCCTCGGCATCCTCGCTCTTCGTCGTCGTCGCTGATGTCGTGTCAGACTCCTCCTCACGTCTTGGCGGGTCAACCGCCCGCCCGGACGTTTTTCTGATCGAAAGGTTCAGCAGTGAAACTCAAGCGGTTCGACGGCAATCCCATCCTTTCACCCGTCCTCGGAAGCTGGTGGGAATCGACCGTCGCGACAAATCCTGGCGCGTGGTACGACGAAGCATCCAAGACGGTCTACATGCTCTATCGCGCCGCAGGCGACGATCTGGAGCACAAGATTCATCTCGGGCTCGCGACCAGCACCGACGGAATCCACTTCAAACGCGCCTTCGACAAACCCGTGCTCAGCCCGAGCGAACTCGGATTCGACGGCGGTTGCGTCGAAGATCCACGCATCATCAAAATCGGCGAGTGGTACTACGTCACCTATGCCTCCCGACCCTTCCCGCCAGGACAATACTGGCTCGATGGCGGTCGTCATCATCGTCCGCCGGCTTGCCCGCCTGATTTCCCCTGGCATCTTCGCCAGAACGCGACCACCACATACCTCGGACTCACCCAAGATTTCAAATCGTGGTACCGCGCGGGTCGGTTGACCAACCCCAAAGTCGACGATCGCGATGTCTACTTCTTCCCGGAAAAAATCAACGGCAAATACTGGATGATCCATCGGCCCATGAATTGGACCGGACCCGAGTACGGCACCGAATACCCGGCCATGTGGATCAGCTCCGGCGATGACCTGCTCTCATGCAACGACGCGAAACTGCTCGCTAAAGCCGAGTACCCATGGGAAAACAAAAAGATCGGCGGTAACACGCCGCCGATTCGAACCGAATTGGGATGGCTCACGCTCTACCATGCTGTCGGCACGGACAAACTCTATCGACTCGGCGCGCTGGTACTGGATCCCAAGGATCCCACCCGCGTCACCCATCGAACACGCGACTGGATTCTTCAGCCGGAAATGGACTACGAACTCAACGGCTTCTATCCCGGCGTCTGCTTCCCCTGTGGCAAAGTCGTGATCAACGGCACGCTCTATGTCTATTACGGCGGCGCCGATAAATATGTCGGCGTGGCAACCGCGCCGCTCTCTGAATTACTCGATTACCTGAAAAAGTGCCCGGTGACCTGATCGCTTTCTCCGCATCGGTCATCACTCGAAAGATCAACATGACGAGTGTCTTCTGAGTTGGTCGATATCTGGCCCGGAAGGTAACTCTGCTCGTTCCCTTTGACTCTCTCGCAATCAGATCGTCTCACGGAGGATGAATCATGATGAAGTGGATCTGCATATGGATCGGATGCATGATGCTCGTGACACCCAACGCTCGCGCCCAATCGCCCTGGCCGAAAGTTGCAGCGATGGACTGGTCGGGCATCTCGCCGGGTGATTTTGATGACAGCGAACTGGAGATCCCGTACCTCCTGCATCACTTCCATCGCGTCGCGAATGCCGTCGTTGAGACCGGCGAGCATCGTGGATTTCTCGATCTGCCCGTCAACCGTGATCCGAAGGACAACAAGCCCTACAACGCCCGCATCCTCGAAAACAATCTGGCGCTCGCTTACTTCTACACAGTCGATCGACCATGGAACCGTTATCGTGGCGATGTCGGCGTTCGTGCGCGGCTGGAAGCGATGCTCGACTTCTGGTGCCGCAGCCAAAATCCGGAGACCGGCCTATTTGCCGAGTATTCCCCCGACAACTGGAGCATGGCGCCGACCGGTTTCGGTGTCGTGCACATGTCGCGCACACTTGAACTTCTTCACAACGCTGCCAACTCGAACGGCCCGGCCATCGATGCCGGCGTGCTTGAGCGCACTCGAGCCGCACAACGCAAGGCGATCATGGCCTTGCTCACGCGTGAAGACATGTTCAGGCATGCGTCGAGTTGGAGCAATCAACTTGCCGGCGTCTATCGAGCTGCGCTCATCCATCTCCAGCACGATCCCAACGACGCCGAACTCCGCCGCGCTCTGCACGCTGGAGCCAAGCGCGCCGTCGAAGTGATCCAAAGCCCGACCGGCTTCCTCTACGAAGCCGGCGGAATGGACATCGGTTATTCGAGTGTGCACGAGCGATTCATCGCCTACGCCTATCACCTCATCCAGACCGATCCCACGCTGACGCAGACGCTGCGACCCGAAGAAGAAGCATGGGGGCGATGGCTGAGCTTCAACCTGCTCAAGCAGCCCGGTGATCGGCCCGAGTACTTCGTGAATGCTTCGGCACAGACGCGCACGAGCCATGCCTATCAAGAACTGCGCGATTGGCCGCAGGCAGAGCATGTCGAATCATGGCGGGCGTTCATGCTCACGGACGCCGAACGCATCGAGCGTCGAAAGAACCGTCGCGAGGTTCTTCAACGCGACTGGCCAAAGTTTCCTGAACTGGTTGTGCCATCCAGCTGGAGCTACACACCGAGCGAGTTCTTTACTGCCACCAGTGGCGTGAATTGGTGTGCACCGAGCGAAGCCGAGCGTGCAACATCGATTGCATCACTGCCCTATCTAAGTTCCGTGAACTTCAATACACGCGCGATGGACACGCGGCGCGGATGGGCATTCGATTACATCCGACGGCCGAGCTACTACGCATGCCTTGTCAGCGGCAAGCCGCAACAACGCCAGGGATTCGGACTCGGCACCGTCTGGAACGATGCGATGGGCATCGTCATCCAAGGCGTCGCAGGCACAGAGAATCTCTGGGGCACGCGCATCGACTCAAAGCTGCGCGAAACGGAAGATGTCGCGGCCTCGATACGCGTCGGGCAAAGGCAAGCTCCCATGAGTGCTGGTTGGACCGATCTGCCCAAGGGTGATCTCGTCGCGAACTATTCCATGCCCGCAGGGGAAAAGACGATCACATTCGCCGAAGATTCGATACGGGTCCGCGTACGCCAGACGGGGGCCTTCACCGAACAGATTCCATTGATCGTGCGCGTCGACGACGACCTCAGCACCGCCGGCGATGCCATCACGCTGCGTCGCGGCAAGGATCGGATGATCCTCAAACTCAGTCCTAAAACATCCGCCCGCCTGCAGGAACGCACTCCGGCATTGCGCGGCCGAACCGATTATCAGCGCGTGATGGTGTTGCTCGATGCCAATGATGCGCTGGACTATGTGATCCGCTTCGAGTCCGAACCCGACGCGGAAGTGGACCGATAGACCGACGACCGAAGAAAACGAAGTCTAGGTTGGGTAGGCGGCATTGATCGGAGCAGACGATGCGTTCAAGGATCTTTGGCTTGGCGGTGGTCATGAGCATGGTGTCGAGTGTTGCTTTGAGTGAGCCTGCGCCCGATTTGATTCGGCAGGCCGATGCTTTGGAGGCTCGATGGGCCGAACAATATCTGAAGCCGAGTGACTCGAAGGAGATTGAGCGACTCGACACGCAGACTCAGAAGCTGTTGCCGCTTGTAAGCAATGACGGAAGCTTCAGTGATCTTGACTACGGCCCGATGGTCACCGGACGCGACGGTGGACGCGGATGGGGCGAACATCTCTTGCGGTCGGTGGATCTGTTCACAGTCTGGCGGACGCCCGGAACGCAATACCATCGTGATGCCCGCGTGGCTGAGGCGGGTCGCTTAACGATCGAGCACTACCTCGCCGCGCCGTTTGATCGCAACGACACGTGGGGATTCGGACATCCGTATGCCGATCTGCTTGAGAACAATCGCATCGGGCGCATCTGCCTGTTTGCAAGGTCGGATCCACAGACTTTCAAGCAAGTAGACGTCGAACGATGGGCCAATCACATCACCGCACGGAGTCTGCACCCGATTTTTGAACCCAGCGATGACCCAGCGACGCAGTTCACACAGCCGCGACCGCTCTGGGAGGGCGGGGCCAACGTTCTTTGGGCCGTGCGCGGCGATCTCGTCCCGTATCTGGTGAGTTCGGATCAGTCGCTTCGCATCCGCGCCATCGATCGATACATGGCCCACGTCTGGAACTCACAAACCGTCAGAAGCCCACGCGGGGAACTCGGACAAATCGAAAGGCTCACCGTCGACGGCATGCTTGGCGAACACGCTGCACCCGCCATGGGCAGCTACGGCGAATGGTACATCAATGCCGTCGTTGAGTATCGCGACTTGATCCAAGGCATTGAACGTTGGCAGATGCCCGCCTCGCTCAACGCACACTGGATCGACGTTCTGATCGACAGCGTCGCCTATTGCTATCAAGGCGCCATTGATCCGAACCTTGCGAATCCGCTCATCTGGCTCAACGCGCGTCAGGGCAGCAATGCACGTCTTCGAGCGTGGCTTGATGCCTTCAGCGCCGCGTCTGAGCATCGACGCGCCGAGGTTGACGCAATTCGCGCTTGGGAACCGGGCAGGTCGGATTGGCCTTTCCCGGAACGGTCGATTCGTTACTACCACACGACAGATTTCATGACCAAAAAGTTTGCGCGATCGACCGCAAGCATTCGAGCGGTCTCGGAACGCACGCATGGCATGGAGACATTCAGTCAGCGTGAACCTAAGAATCGCTGGGCGATCGAGTCGATCATGATGCCGCTGGGGACAGTCCTCATACGTCGCGACACCCGTGCATATCAAAACGTCGAGACCGGCGGGGTCTTCACCGCGATGGACTTCTCACGATGGCCGGGCCAGACGACACGACAACTGACCGGTGAGCAACTCGCCGCGGCATGGAATCGCGATCGAGACGGCTACGCCGTTCGCATGGTGTTCGGCGGAACACCGTTTGCCGGCGGCGTCGTCGATGGGCAGCGCGGGTTGATGTCATGGTGGCAATCGAGATATGTAAACGTTGATCGTGATCGGCCGGGCGAACACAAGGTCACGGACCTGTCTGTCAACGGGCGACGGGCGACGTTTCTTCTTGATGATGCGGTCGTTCATCTCGGCAATAGTTTTGACCTGCGGCATCCCGAATCGACGCTGACGAACGTCGAACAACGAGAGAGCGACGATGAAGTCACATTCTTTGCCCTGCGATCGAGTCCCGAGGACGCTCGCACAGTCCGCCGTAACCAAATCATCCAGGATAGGGACGTCGCGTGGGTGTGGCACGACGGACATGGTTACATTCCGCCGATCGATGGCGTGAAGACGATTCGCGACGTGATGCAGCCGGGCGAGCCGCAGAAGCAGGTCTTCTCGATTTGGTCGGATCATGGTCGAGATCAACCGAGCCTCGCGTTCGAGTGGGCCGTGTTGCCTGATGTCGAGCGCTCGAAGATGCCGCAATTGTTTCGCGAGCGCAGCTGGCGCGTACTGGCGAACAGTCCGAGAGTGCAGGCCGTCGAAGTTCCGTTGAATCGCTGGCTGGGTGCAGCTTTCCATACAGCAGGCCAGATTGATTGGGCGGGGCGACGAATTGAAGTGAGTCGAGCCTGTCTGATGATCGTGATCGAGAATCGGGAGGGCGGGCTGATTGTCTTTGTCTCAGATCCGCTCGGCACGGACGACGAGATTTCAATCGGGATCGGTGCCGAGACTCAGCGCATCAGATTTCCAGGCTATCCACTGCGCGGCGATCAGGTGAAACTGACGTTTCGATGAACGCAAATCCACGGGTTTCCGATCTCTTGTTCCGAACGCAGACGTTGTCGGCCGGAGGCGAAAGGTATGACAGTGTTCAATTCGATGCTTCATGCAATGTTGCTGAGTCGTGTGTTGGTCGTGGTGTGGGCGTGTTTCGCAGCGGTATCATCCGCATGGTCTGGTTCTTCTTCGCGTCCTGCATTTTCCGGATTGATGTGTGATGCCGATGAGAACCGATCGGCGATTGATCGGTCGCGCGATGCACTGAAGATGTCACGCGTCACATTTGATCATCCTGACGGGCCATACACGGGCGAGATGCATCGAGCTGATTTTGGTGCCAATCCGCCTGCCGCGACGAGGGCGTTTGCGAGTGTGGTCGATGGCGCGCTGCGTGTCGCCTTGGTTCAGGGGCAGAAGGTCAATCAAACGGGGTACAGCGCCCATGTCCCCGTCGAACCGGCACGGGAGATGACTCTGCGATTTCGCGTGCGATATCCGGAGGACTTTGAGCCGGGATTGCATGGCAAACAACTCGGGCTGTCGGGCGGTGCAGGATACGACGGCGGACGAGGACAGCAGGCACGCGAGAACGGCGACGGCTGGAGCGTGAGACTGCAGTTCGATTCGAATCCAGAGCACGTCACCAACAACCTGTACGTCTATCAAAGTCAGATGACCGGCACGTACGGCGGCCCTCATGGAGCCCGGAAGTTTGAACTCTCTCGCGGAAAGTGGCACGAGATTCAACTCACTGTCACGATGCAGTCGAACGCGAGTGCTGCCGACGGTCGCATTCGCGTATGGCGCGACGGGGAACTCATGATCGATGTCGCAGATATCCGATTCGTCACGCAGGAGAAGGGTCGAAACATTAACCGTGTGCGATTCGAAACCTTTCCCGGCGGAGGTGGGGCGTTTCCGAGCCGGGATTCGTGGATCGAATACGACGATGTCGAATGGGGTGGATCGTGAGTCGCCGATTCGCCTTGATTTCGCTCTGGCTGCTGCTGGTGATTCTGATGATCGCACCTGCGAGCCATGCTGAAGGTCTGCTCGAACCGCGTGATCTAAAGGCGTTCGATGAGTCCGTGGAGCTGCCGATCCAGTCGGATGAGGCGATGTTTGATCTCTTTGACGTGCATCGACCGGGTGTCGGTCGGCCGATGGAAGAGGCGATCGAGGCGCGGGATGTTGTGCGGCTGAAGGTGGTGTGGAGGGATCATCTGAAGCGTCGACAAACGCCTCGCGCGGTGATCGGTCGTGATGAGCATATTCAACTCGCGAACTCGATTGGCGAAGATGGCGCGGCAAGGTTGTTCGAGATGCGCGATCGGATTCTCGCCGGTCGATACAACCTCGGCGGACGTGAGGAGAAACTGAAACCATGGGACGGAACAGCAAACAGTGCGTTCGATTGGCATGATGCCAGAATTCACCCGCAATCTCGGCAGATCCTGAACCACCTGCACGAATGGGTGGCGGTAGGGCGGGCCCATCGAAGTGTCGTGGCGGCCGACGGCGCGATGCCCAGCGGTGCGATCATCGGATGCTGGTTTGATGCGCAGGTGAAGTCATGGGCCGACGCGAACCCGATGGTTGAGAAGCAATGGCTGTTCGAGCGCGACGATATTCGACAGCCGCTTAAGCGATTTGCGCTCGCGCCGGGATGGCATCATTATCGATCGCTGTGCGTTGGGATTCGAGTGAGCAATCTAGTTGAGGCGATGGATCTGTTTGTGGTTTCGGAAGGTGTGAGCGATGAGGCGATCTGGACCCTGACGCGTCTGTTGATCGAGCATGGGCGGTACCTGGAGATGCTTCTACGTGTTGAGGGGTATCGCGCGGGCAATTGGCCGATCATTGAGGCGACGGGGCTTTTGCAGCTGGCGATCATGCTCCCGGAGGTGAAGGAGTCGCGTGGCTGGCTTGCGACGGCGGATCGATATCTGAAAGAGGCCGTAGATCGGGACGTGCTTGAGGATGGATGGCAGATGGAGCGGACACCGATGTACCACGGCTGGGTGGTGTCGCGCCTGACAGCGATGTATGCGTTGGCGGAGATGAATGGCGTGGCATTGTCGTTGGATCGCGGGCGACTGGAGCGGATGTTTGAGGTGTATGTCGGCATGGCGACGCCGGACGGATGGATGCCGGGAATTGGCGATGCGAGGGCTGGGCGTGTGCGATCGCACGCGACGATGGGCGCAGTCTTTACGGGGCGTGCGGATCTGCGATGGCTTGGTTCGCCAACCCTTGACGAGACACAACTGCGGACCTTCGGGCTCGGCGCGATTGAACGTTATGCCGAGTTGCAAGGAGTCATGCCGAATCGGCGCGAGCATCGATTTGAACATGCAGGATATCATGTCATGCGCAGCGGATGGGATCACAGGCGCGACGTCTGGGCGATGTTGGACGGTGCAACTTATGCGGGCGGGCACAGTCATGCCGATGCCGGGCAGGTGTTGTTGTGGGCGGGATCGGTATCGGGCGGGAGATTTCTGCTCACGGATGCGGGGATGTGTGACTACAGCTTGAAGCAGTCGGTTGAACTTCGTGGTCAGGCGTTTCACAATGTCGTGGATGTTGGAGGGGCGATGAGTGCGCGGGCGGAGCCGCAACTGTTCAACATCACGCGACGCAAGAACAATGGAGACGAGGAGACGGATGGAGCCAAGGAGGGCGACGGGCCAACGGATGCGGCAGTGGGCGGGGTGAGGATTCGGCATGCACTTGGACCAGGCCGAGTCGCGACCCATCGACGCGTGGTGGTGCTCGTGCCGCCGGGCGTAGGTGGTGACAAGTGTGATGTACGAATGTTTGTGGTCGATGTGATCGACGGGCCGCGTGAGGTCGAGTTGACGCGTCGATTCGGACTCTCGCCCGGCCAAGCACTTCTGGATGCGGGATCGCTCACAACGCGATGGCCGAGCGGTGCGAATCTGGATCTGCGGTTCTCTGATTCGATCGAACATGCCGAGCTCCTGACGCAATCGATCCCACGCGACGCCCACGCATTCGCGGATCGCTCCATGCTGGAATTGCGATCGCGTCTCGGAGAGTCTTTCTCGGAGTCCGAAGTCCCCCGCGACGATGCAAACGAGGCGCACGTCGGAGCGGGCCGGAGCGATGTGCGATGGACGGTCATGGGCGTCGTCGAGGCACCCGAGACGCGCGGGCGGTTTACGGTCGAGCAACGCGGTTTCGCCCCTGATGACCCAATGGGCTTGGTTCAGTTGAGCATTCGATCGACAGGCGAAGATCGATCGGAATTACTTCGTTTGACTGTTCGCGGCGATTCCAAGGGACTTGAAGTCACGATGATTTCCAACGACCCGTCGCAGAAAGTGGCCGGCGTCATTCGGACGGATCGCTGGTCCGTGCGATGAGGCAAAAGATTGAGGAGAACCAAATGTGCCGAAGACGATGGCGATCAGTGATGGGCTGGGCGTGGATGATGCTTTTCATCGTCATGTGTAAACCAGGCGGTGTGACCGCTGAATTGATCCCGGCGGGGCAGCGATCGGATGCGCCTTCGGGCGCGGATGCACCGAAAATTCCGGGTGCATATCGCCCTGCTGAAATCGTGTTTGGTGCGTATCGGAACATGCAGCAGTTGGCGGATGCGGGGATTGATGACTGGGCGTTCGTGCGTCGACATGCGGACGGAATCCTGCTGCATGGTGCGTACTGGACGCATGATCCCAGTGCGCCTGCGGTCGCAGAGCGGCTTGCGAAGCGGCTGCGAGAGGGTGTGGCGGATGAGCCCGCTGCGATGGCGCGCGTCGCTTCAGACGAATCACACACGCGTTTACATCGCAGTCGAATGCGATTGGTTTTGGAGACCGGCTGGCCGCACCATTTCGAGCCTGCGGATCGATTCGCAACGATGGGCCGATACTACGCCGCCGACCATCTTCAACGGCTGTCGGAGTTGGAGTCGCGTGGACTGACCATCGACGAGCTGTCAGTCGATTTCCGGCTGTGGGTCTTCCGACTGTTTGCCCAACAGACGCCTGAGCGTACTTCCGAAGAGATCATCGCCGATGTCGTGAAGCAATGGGGTGAGTACGTCGACGCGCTGCGTTCGGAACGACCGACGCTTGTCATGAAAATGACTTTCACGCCAGTGCAACTCCCTTGGCGCGGTGAGAGGCCCTACGGAACGACCATGACGCCGTCGCCGCTGCGATCGGGACGATGGCCTGACTATGACAAGAGCGATCCGCTTCTGGTTGATGGAAAACCGCGATCGTACTTCTTCGAGGGGCTTGATCTTTTTTCGAGAGCGTTCGATCGTGAACATCGCCGCGGCGTGATCGGCGTGGTCACCGACAGCCCGTTTCATTATTCATGGGAGTGGGCGGATCCCGAAGCGCAAAGGCGGCATCGATCGCGTATCCGCGCGTATGAATCGTGGCTCCAGTCGCGCGGGTTCAAACATACGTTCATTTGCAACGACAGCGCGATCGATTGGAGGAATCTTCCGCACGATGATGCTGATGCGATGTACGCGGATCGATCGATGCTCGCGTTGATTCGATATCAACTCGACGGCGGACGCGCGGATCGATATCTGTTTGAAAGCTGGTATGACGGCCCGCACCGGATCGTTCCGGAAACGCACTCAGGCTCCATGACGCACATGACCGCTCACGCGATCCGCTATCTCAAGGGTATCGGCCAGAGTATGACGTTGACCAAAACACTCGTCGGGGCGACCTCATCCGTCACACTCACCAACAGCGGTGATGTCTCGTGCCTGCCGGCGTTGCGGGCGATGGGCCCGATCCGTGCGTGGCTCGGGGAAGATGACATCTCGAAACAGATGATGACAGAGGAGGGTTTCGTTCCGGATAGGTTGCTGGGACCGGGTGAATCGATCACGATTCGTGTGGACGGGCCGCACCCGGAGATTCTCGCGTATTGGAATCCGCAGCAACCAGGTAGAAGCTCGTCGGCGAACGGTGCGAGCGGGGACAACAGCAAGAGTGATGACATCGGCGTGATGGCGCGTATCGGAGCGTCACAGGGTGATCCGATGCCCTGATTCGACTAGAGGTGTCAGGCTTCGATCGGTCGTACGCCGATGCTTTGGGCTTTATCGATCATCGCTTGATAGAGCGGATCATTGTCGGAGCTTCGCCATGTGTTGGCGGCGCGGATGGCGTTCAGCGTGCGCTGTGCGCCGGTGCGGAAATCGATGTCGCAGGAGAAGTGAGGCACATCGTGTCGGGCCTTAACGCTGGTGTAAGGGCCATGGAACTGCGTGATCTCGCGCAGCAGTCCGAAGCGGGCGGGGTCGTGATCGATGATCCAGGAAGCAGGCATCAGGACGACCTGTGCGGTGGTTCCCAAAGCGGCCGCGGCTTCACGATAGTAATCACGCCAGGTAAAGATCCGTTCCGTCGTCGCGTTGTAGGCTTCGCCGTAGGTGACCGGATTAAGCGCGGCGTGTGCGAATAGCTTGCCGACATCGTCGCGATGCGTACTGTTCCAAAGTCCAAGTCCGTCGCCAGCACAAAGAACTGGAAGCCCCTTGCAAATCCGGTCCCATGCGACGGGATCAAACTCAAGATTGTCGATCAACCTTCCGCCTTCGCCGTAGGTGCTGCTCGGGCGGATGATCGTCGTGCGGAAGTCGCCTCGTGCATCGGCATCCAGAAGCAAATCTTCGCAAACCTTCTTGTTTCGGCCGTATTCGCTGACAGGGTTACGCGGAAACTGTTCGTCGATGATCGCGTGCGAACTGATCTTCGAACCATAAACGCACACAGTCGAACAAAAGATGAACTGCTCACACCGCCCGCGAAACGCACGCACGCTGCTCATCGCCTGTTGTGGCGTGAAGCCGATCATGTCGATGACGACATCGAATCGCTCGGCTGCAAAACGACGCTCGAAGACGTCAAAGTCATTTCGATCGCCCACGAGCTGTCGAATTTCTCCCGGCAGCGACGCAGCGCCGGGCTTCGTCGATCGCTGGCCACGATTAAACAGAGTGATGTCAGCGCCGCGCAGGAGCAGATGCTTGACGATGCCCGCAGAGATCAGGCCTGTGCCACCAATAATCAGGATCCGCATCGACTACTTCCTGTGCAATGACACGTTCCTGTTGAGCCACGTCGTCGAATGAAGATTACGCGATCAAAAACATTCGGCTTAATGGGTCAGATTCGATCGAACCAAGCCGACCGGACTCATCCGGCTCAAGGCAGGACGGGCTCGAGATTTTCATCGCTTTGACCTTCGGGGCACTTGATCGACATCACGGCGCCAGATTCGTTGCTGCTCGCCTTCACCCACTTGCCTTCGCCGGGCTTCTTGACTTCACGCTCGGTGAATTGGATCTGTTCCATGGCCATGAACTCGGCGGACATGTCTTGATTGGGATTGGCTTTGGCCTTGGCGCGGGCGTCTTCGAGCGCCTTCTTTCCCTTGGGCGTGAAGCGTTCCATGTACGCGACAAACTTTGTCTTACCGCCGTCGCAAGTGAAAACGAAAACACGAACCGCCTCTTTGCCGTCCTTCTGAAGCGGCGGAACAAGATCGATCTCGTCGGCGTAGAACGTCTTACCGTCGTCGATGGAGTAGTAGGCTTGCGTGAATGTCCCACCGCTCCCACCGCCTCCAGAGAAAATGACACTGTAGAGGATGTAGATCAGTGCAATGCCAATGATCCCGCCGGTGACCCCCGTCGTGAGTGCAGGATTCTTGTTCAGCGTTTCACGAATACCCATGACGACTCCTCGTTAGCAAACGGTAGACAACTTCCGTGTAATCAAAGCCATACTGCAAGCATGAACTCCAAGATTTACTCCGTACATCATGCTGGCGTCGGGACGCGCTCTGACACGGAATCAAACTTGTTAACCCTTCAAGGACTACAAGCTAACACACGCGGGGCACATTTCAATCGGTCGTTCGGTATGCGACAGTCGTGCTGGATAGGGATCGCCCATCCACGAGGCGGATCACTTTCACTCAGTGGCAAACCGGTCGTCTAAATCGCTCCACAATGGTTGACGCATCTTGACGTGAACATGGATAAGTCGTAGCGTCCGTCCTGAAAGACTCAGAGGGATCGGCGTGGTCGATTCCTGACGAACTCGTGGTGCTCCATCGGATGTGGTTCGCTCGTGCGAATCTTCCAGCGACGGGGTGCAGCAGATTCGTCCCGGTTGGACGGAGTCCGCCGGCCTGATGCTCGGAACCGCGTCCGCATGGAAAGGTCAAGGATGGCCCGACGACGCAAACCTGTCACACTCTTCGACGTGATCCACCGTGGAAACCCGGTGGCATATACGCCCAAATCATCAACGCCTTCAGAACGCCAGCGACCGCAACGCGATGAGTCCGCCGATACGCCTGTCGTCTCGCGGGGCGGGTTACGCACACGTGTTGCCCTATGGCTTCTTGGAAATCCCTCCGCCGGCGAGAAATCTCGTCACGAGCCCGGCGTCGAAGCCCGCGCCAACCCCACGAATGCAAACCGGCCCGCGGACGCATACAGAACATCGAACGCCGGACCTGCTCTCAATGACCGGGCAGCTCACGCAGTTGACACCGCAGAATCTGACTCGACCCGCGCGGCCGACCCGACCGCAGGGGCCGACCCGATCGGCCGCGCGATGCGCATCATGGAGGCACGCCGATCCGGACGATCTGAAACGTCGGCCAGTGATCTGCAATCAGACCAACTCGCCAATTCCTCATCCGACGTGCTCCTCGCCCGAGCCAATGATGCTGATGCCATAGACACGACATCGACACAGACATCCACACCGACATCCACGTCGGCTATCCCACCGACCGAGCGGCCCGATCGTCATGAAGGGACGGCCGATTGCTCGGCTGTGTCCCTCGCGCGGTCATCTGAAGATGCACGAAGCGGACTGATGGCCGGCAGCGCTACCCGTCGGCCGGCATTGTCGGCAATGGAGCGTTTACGCAACGAACTACGCGCGAATGGCTCGAGCACGTCAGCGGTCTATTTTGAAAGCTCACGCGATGTCGATCTCGACTCCGACGATCGATCATCCGACCGCCCGAGTGCGAACCAAAGTCGCAGCGTGAACGGATCGGCGAAAACCGAATCTCGCGCATCGAAGAAGAAGTTGCTTCAACGCGATGCCGGCCACGCCGTGAACGAAGATCGACGTGCATCACGCGATTCAAGCGGGCCGGGCTGGCTTGAGACAGCCATCGCGGGACTTCGGTATCGATGGGCAATGCGGATGCGTGCGATCGGCCATTCGATCCGCAGCGTGGCGGGGTGGGTGGGGCGTTTACTGTCTACGCTTGCCCCGCGAAGCAGACACGCCGCAATCGATCGACAAGCTGCCAACGCCGAACACGCGCTTGATCGGCCCTCGGGCGATTTTGCATCCGATTCGACTCATCGATCGGACGTGAAGGTCGCGTCGATCCCGACCATGCGATGGGCGGTTCTTGCGATTCCGCTGGCAGGCCTTTTCGTCTTCAGTTTCGGACTTGGTCGCGTGATGTTGCGGGCTGGAAGCGAATCCGGCTCGACGAGGCCGGACGTGCTGGATATCGCCGGGCCGATCGACGCGGGTGCTGAACTGCGCACATCAGCCGGTTCTGTTGCGAGCGATCGGTCGCGCGTGCGGTCGAATGAGTCGAGTGCCCCTGTCGGCGGGCACACAGGAGGTTCGGCGAGCGGGGTGGCCAACGTGGCTTCCGCGCCGGTGCAGGCGGAGGTTCAGAGAAATCCCGGCGTAGTGCCTGCCCGCGCGGGTGGCGTGAACTACGTCATCGTCCAAAGCTATCCGGACGAAATGACCGCCCAGTCGGTGGCCGACCTTCTCACATCGCGTGGGATCCCCGCCACCGTCGAAAAGAATCTGCCGCGATGGAGTCGACCCGGCGCTACGCTTTACAGCGTGGTAGGACTTGATGCGTTCGAACGCATGAGCAATAACCCGCAATACGCGCGATACGTCGATCGCATTCGCAAACTCAGCGATGACGAGTTCAATAAGGGATTGAACAAGCGACTCGACCCGCACGCCTACCGCTGGCCGCAGTGATCAGTGTTGACCGCTGGGCTGATCACTTGGTCAACCTCTGAGCTCATTGCAGTGAGCCATCGGATTGATGGTGTCTCAGGGACACGACCTGTGATGCCCGACCTCTGGCGCGCGAGCGCGACCCCTGGCGCGCGAGCGCGACCCCTGGCACGCGAGCGCGACCCCTGGCACGCGAGCGCGACCCCTGGCACGCGAGCGCGACCCCT